>JAWKIM010000010.1:0-382024 GCA_041394365.1 Acidimicrobiales bacterium | reverse complement strand
CCGCCAGCAAACACCGCCGGCAAACTCAGTCGTCGAAGTGGATGGCGGGGTTGAGGATCTGGCGGCCCCACAGGGCCGCCCGTTCCACCGCCGTCAGCTCGGCTCGCTCGGCGGCGTCGGGCCACTGCTCGCCGATGACGGTCAGCTGGTGCTCGATGATGTCGGCCGCCTCGGCGTCGGTGAGGTGGTAGAGCGCGGCCGACTCCCGGCACAGCCGCAGCCGGCTCGCCCGCCGGCCGCCGCGATCGATGGCCATCGCCTGGTTGGCGGTGTGCCCGGAGCGCGGCTGGGGGCACAGGTCGTAGGCCGGGGTGAGGGTGAGGTCCACACCGCCGGGCCGGGGATCGAAGAAGGCGGCGTGGTTGCGGGCGTGGTCGTCGGTGTTGCTGATGCACACGTTGAACACGATCCGGCCGAACAGCTCGCGCAGCGTGGCGTCGGGGGCGGTGAAGCGGGCCCGGATGAGATCGGCCAGCTCGCCGTAGGTGGCCCAGCGCGCGGCCAGCTCGTCGAGGCCGAACAGCGTGAGCGCCGAGACCAGCATCCGGCGGGTCACGCCGTGCGGCTCCCGGCGGCGGTCGAAGCGCTCGACCAGCAGCACATGGCGGCCCAGGCAGCGGGTCAGGCTGGTGGCGGCCACGTCGAGGCCCACCCGCCGGGCGAGGTCCATCGCCACCGCCTCGGCCTTGACCACCGGGTAGGGGTCCGAGGCGGTGGAGAACTTGGCGATGAGCAGCGCGCCCGAACCGGTGTCGTGGAGCAGGGCCTTGGGGCGGGCGCCACCGATGGACGTGCCGTGCAACAGCGCCTGGGCGAGTTCGGTCGGCAGCGCCTCGCCGGCATCGAGCCGGGCGGCGGCGGTGAACAGCTCCTCCAGTTCGGCGCGCTGCAGGCGCGGGACGTAGCGGGAGGCGTCGGTCTGGAAGTCGAGCGCCCCGATGCGGTCCGAGCCCGACTCGAGCAGGTAGCTGAGCAGACCGAGCGAGGCGGTGTCGTGGCCGGGACCGAGGCGGCCGACGTGGCGGGCCAGGATCACCCGTTGGCCCCAGGCGTCGGGCGCGGCGTCGCGCAGGCAGCCGGCCACCGCCAGCGGGGGCCGTGGCGCGATCGTCCCGCGCCGCAACGGCAGCTCCGGCAGGTACAGCGGCACGGCATCGGGCCGCTCGAGGTAGCTGCGGCCGTAGGTGAACGTGAGCACCTCGCCGTCGGCCCGTAGGCGGCCGGCCACCACCGGGTCCACCGCACCCGGCAGCCAGACCCACACGTAGGCCTGCTGCGGGGTGGCGCCCATCAGAAGTCGTCCCCGGCCGGGTCGGTGTGGACGTCGGCGGTGCGCACCCGGACGGGTAGCAGCGCCAGGCGGGTGCGGCCGGCCTCGAGCAGGCTCGCCGCGCCCGCCGGGCCGGCGCCGAACAGGTCGATGCCCACCAGTCCGGCCACCTCGAACACGACGCCGATGGCGACGGTGGGCGAGCCGTGCTCCACCGCGTGCAGCGTCGAACGGGAGATGCCCGCCCGCTCGGCCAACTCGGCCGCGGTCAGCCGCCGGGCGCGACGACCCCGGGCGATCTCGAGACCGAGCGCGGCCACCAACTGCATCGTGGCCGGGGTGTGGGCATGGACGCGACGAGCCATTGGACCTCCAGCGGCGTCCACTCTATCCGCCGGTAGGGCCTTACCGTCGGATACACCACACATCCTCGGCGGGCGTCGACGCGGCGGGCGGTCAGCCGTTCCGTAGGGCGGCGGTGGCCCGCTCGTCCACCGATCGTCCGTCGGCGCCAATGACCACCGCGTAGAGCGACCGGGCGGCATCCACGCTGACCACGCCGTCGCGCACGTCGCGCAGCACCCGGGCCGGCTCGCGGCGGCGGGGGTCACCCCAGCCACCACCGCCGGGCGTCGCCGCCACCATGCGCCCCGGGCCGGAGAAGCGCCGCACCCCGTACTTGGGCGGCACGAACGTCGGGCCGTCGAGGGCCTCGTCGAGCGGCACGATCCACTCCTGGCCGGCGGCGCCGTCGAGCCCGCCGAGCACGCCGAACCCGGTGGGCGTGTCCATGCCCTCGGCCCGGAAGGACCAGCTGGCCGGTGCGTTCACGTCGGCCTCGTAGTGCACGCCGGTGCCGCCGCGGTGCTCGCCGGCACCGGCCGCGTCGCAGCGCAGCTCCCAGCGCCGGTAGGTCACCGGGAACAGCTGCTCGTGGAACTCGAGGTTCGGCAGGTCCAGCCCGCCGAGCGAGATGAGGTGGCCGATCTGCGGGAACCCGTCGCCCCGGGAGGTCGCCCCGCCCGACCCCATGGCGTGCCAGTGGTACATGACCCAGCCCGACCGTCGGGCCGCCAACCGGCCACGTGGCCGTGCATGGTCTTCGACCAACCGGCGCACGCCCGCGCCGGATCGGCCTGGGCCAGCGCCTTCCACACCGCGTGCACGATCTCCCAGGCGACGAACACGGTGTTCATCGTCATCGGGGCCGGCGGGCGGGCATTGACCACCGTGCCCTCGGGCGCCACGATCCGTACCGCTCGGTACGTCCCTTCGTTGCGGGGCAGGTCGGGGTCGAAGAAGCTCGACAGCGCCATGTAGACCGCCGAGTAGGTGTTGGCCAGCGAGGAGTTCTTGAAGCCCCGGATCTGCTCGCAACTGCCGGTGAAGTCGACGCACAGCTCGTCGCCCGCCACCGTGACGGCCACGTCCACGTGCACGTCGGCGGGCCCGAAGCAGTCGTTGTCACTGCGTTCGACCGCCTCGTAGCGGCCGTCGGGCAGGGCCGCGATCGCCCCGCGGAAACGCCGATCGGCGTGGTCGCAGATGCCCTGCAGGTGATCGAGGTAGGAGGCGAGGCCGAGCTCGGCCACCAGCGCCTCGATGCGCTCGGCCCCGATGGCCACCGAACCGAGCATGGCCCGCAGGTCGCCGTCGAGCAGGTCGGCGGTGCGGCTGTTGAGCAGCAGCAGCTTCCACAGGTCGTCGCGCACGCGGCCCCCTTCGACCAGCTTCAACACCGGCAGGCGGATGCCCTCGTGCCAGATCTCGGTCGCCTCGGGGTTGTAGGTGCCGGCCAACCCGCCACCGATGTCGGACTGGTGGGCCCGGTTGCAGCAGAAACCCGCCAGGGTGGGCGTGCCGCCGGCGTCGGGCGTGAACACCGGGCGGCCGATCACCCAGTCGGGCAGGTGGTTGCCGCCCGCCTCGTAGGGGTCCGACAGCAGGAACACGTCGCCGGGCTCGATGCGACCGCCGAAGTCCCGCAGGATGGCCCGCACCGCGAAGCCGCCCCCACCGGTGTGGATCGGGATGCCGTCGGCGTTGGCCACCAGCGTGCCGTCGGGTGCGGCCACGAAGCAGCTGAAGTCGTGGGATTGGGAGAAGATCGGGCTCGAGGCCGTGCGGGTCATCACCCAGCCCATGTGGCGGGAGATCTGGTCCATGCGGTGCTGCAGCAGGGCCAGCGTGATCGGGTCCCGCCCGCCGCCCGCCATACCGTCCGGTACCTCAGCCACGGTGCCCGCCTCGTCCGGCTCGAGCAGCTCGAGCAGCTCGAGCACGAAGTTCCCGCCCCGGTCGACCGCCAGCTCGTCGACCGGCCCCAACACCACCGTGGTGGTGGCCTCCTCCACGATCGCCGGCCCCGCCACCCGAGCGCCGGGGGAGAGGTCCCGGCCGGCATACACCGCGGTATCCAGCCAGCCGGAGCTGCCGTGGAACACCTTGCGCGTCTCCACCGGCAGGGGGGCGCCGTCGCCGCCGGGGGGCGCGACCGGTGCCAGCGGGCCGGTCGAGGCCCGGCCGGTGACGCGCACCGAGCTCATCAACAGCGTGCCGTTGGGCTGCAGGTGACCGTACAGGCGCACGTACTCCGACTCGAACGCGGCCCGCACCGCATCGGCGTCGAACCCGCCGGTTCCCACCGTCACCCGGATCGACCACAGCTGCCCGGCGTAGCGCAGGTCGATCGATCGGGTCAGCTCGCAGCGCTCGGGCTCGACCCCTTCGCGCTGCAGCGCGTCGAGGGCCTGCGCCTCGAGCTCGGCGAACGCGTCGAGCACCCGCGCCGCGTCGACGGTGGCCACCTCGGCCAGCAGGAACCGCTGGAAGTCCTGGCGGATGTCGGCGTGCAGCATGCCGAGCGCACAGAACGCCCCGGCCTGGCGGGGCACGTACACCCGCCGGCAGCCCAGCGCCCGCCCGACGGCGGCCCCGTGCATCGGGCCGGCGCCACCGGCGGCCACCAGCGTGAACCGGCGGGGGGAGTGGCCCCGCTCGATCGACAGGTACTCGACGGCGTGCAGCAGGTGCTGCTCGACGAGGGCCACGATGCCGGCGGCGGCGGTCTCCACGTCGATGCCGAGCGGTCCGGCCACCCGCTCGGCGATGGCGGCGCGCGCCGCCTCGGCATCGAGGGTGAGCACGCCGTCGGCGTAGGGCCCGGGGCGCAGCCGGCCCAGCACCAGCTGGGCGTCGGTCACCGTGGGGTCGGTGCCGCCACGCCCGTAGCAGGCCGGTCCGGGGTCGGCACCGGCGCCATCGGGCCCCACCACCAGCAGCCCGGCGTCGTCCACCCGGGCGATCGTGCCGCCGCCGGCGCCGATGGTGTGGATGTCGATCGACGGGGTGGCCACGTGGTAGCCGCCGATGAACAGCTCGTCCTTGGTGTCGACCTGCCCGTCGGCCATGAGCAGCACGTCGCACGACGTGCCCCCGATCTCCATGGAGATCACGTCGTCGGTGCCCGCCCACGAGCGGTACAGGTTGAGCGCCCCCACCCCGGCGGCCGGGCCCGACAGCAGCAGGTTGACCGGGCGCGGCGCCAGCTGCGGCACCGACGCCACGCCGCCGTTGGACTGCACCAGCAGCACCGCCCGGCTGAGCCCCCGGGCCCGGAGCTGCTCGTCGAGCGCCCGCAGGTAGTCGACGATGCGTGGCGCCAGCGCGGCGTTGACCACTGCGGTGGACGTGCGCTCGTACTCGCCCATGATCGGCGCCACCGCCGCTGAGGTGGTCACCCACGGACCGGCCCCGAGGCGTTCCAGCTCGGCCCGCACCGCCTGCTCGTGGCCGTCGTCGACGAAGCTGTTGAACAGCGCCACAGCGATGGACTGCACGCCTTCCGACCGGAACGTCTCCAGCGCAGCGGCCACCTCGCCCGTGGCGAGCGGTTCGGTCTCCACCCCGGCGGCGTCGATGCGGCCCCGCACGGGCAGGCGCAGGTAGCGGGGGACGAGCACCGGCGCGTAGGGCGCCCGGTGGTCCCACTGGTCCTCCCGCATGCCCCGACGGATCTCGAGCGCGTCGCGGAACCCGGCGGTGGTCAGCAGCCCCACGGTGGCGCCCTTGCCCTCGAGCAACGTGGTGGTGGCCACCGTGGAGCCGTGCACGAACAGCGAGCACCGCTCGAGCAGCGCGCCCACGGTGCTGCCCAGCCGGCCGGCGAGCTGGTCCAGCGCGTCGAGCACACCCACGCTCGGATCGCGCGGCACCGACGGCACCTTGGCCACCCAGGTGGCACCGGCGGCGTCGGCGAGCACCAGGTCGGTGAACGTGCCGCCCACGTCCACCCCGATGCGCCACGGCGGCGACGGCCGAGCCCCCGGGGAGCCCGGGTGGTCGCCGGTTGCCGCGGTGGTGTCGTCGTGGGGTCCCATGGCGGCATGCTAGGCGCCATGGACGAAACGCTCCGGGCCTCGCTGGGCGGCGCCGTCGGCCGCGCCGTGCGACGTGCCGAGCGGGTGCACGGCGGCGATGTGGCCCGCAGCTACCGGGTCGAGCTGGACGACGGGGGCCTCCTGTTCGCCAAGACCCACCCGGCGGCGCCGGCGCACTTCTTCACCACCGAGGCGGCGGGTCTGCGCTGGCTGCGCGAACCCGCGGCGCTGGCCGTGCCCGCGGTCATCGCCGTCAGCGACGGTGGCACCGACGGCCGCCCCACGGCCGACGAGCCGAACTTCCTGGTGCTCGAGTGGATCGACGAGGCCGCCGGCGAGGGCGCGGGCGGCCGGCACGGCGAGGGCACCGGGCACGACGAGCGGGAGGCCGCGTTCGGGGCGGCGCTGGCCGCGCTGCACCGCGAGGGCGCACCGTGCTTCGGCCGCCTCGACCGTCGCACCACCGGCAGCCGGGGCCTGCCCAACGATCCCTGCGAGGACTGGGCCACGTTCTACGCCACCCGGCGCCTGCTGCCGCTGGCCCGCCTGGCCCGCGACGGGCGGGCGCTGTCGGAGCGGGCCATCGGTGAGCTGGAGGCGCTCGCCGATCGTCTGGGCGAGGTGGGCGGGCCGGCCGAGCCCGCCGCCCGCCTGCACGGCGACCTGTGGGCCGGCAACCGGCTGGTGGACCGCGCCGGCCGCAGCTGGCTGATCGACCCGGCCGCCCACGGCGGTCACCGCGAGTTCGATCTGGCCATGATGCGGTTGTTCGGCGGGTTCGGGCCGGCCTGCTTCAGCGCCTACGCCGAGGTGTTCCCGTTGGCCGACGGTTGGGCGCAGCGCATCGCACTGCACCAGGTGGCACCGCTCGTGGTGCATGCCATCAAGTTCGGCGGCGGCTACCGGTCCGCTGCCGAAGCCGCCATCTCCCGCTACCGCTGAGCTGAGCTGAGCTGAGCTGAACGGTGCGGCGGTGGGAGGTCATGAGCTGGCGGTCAGGGGCGGGCGGTCGGTGGTCGGCAGGCGGTGGTTGGTGGTTGGTTGCGTCATGCCGGGGGTATGGGCGAGCTCCTTCGCGCTCGATTCGACGTCGATTCGGAATTGGTCGTAGGACACGGAGTTTGGCCACCATCGGCGTGGCTGCGCGGCCTGACCGGAGGTGGAGGCCACCACAGGTGGGCGGCCCGAACCCGATCGGTCGATGCGGTCGAATCGACGTCGAATCGCCGCCGAAGCACGGCGCTGGTGGGTTCTTGGCCGCCCGCCCCGCTTCACCGGTCGCTGGGCGCGCCGGCCCCGCAGTCACCGGGTGCCGGGCGCCTGCGGGCAGGCGTTCGGACCGGGGGTGGGGCGGACCGGAAGCGCTGACAGCGGACGGGTCCTGGGCCGGCAGGGCGCGACGGCCGGCGGGGTGCGACGGCCGGCTCGGTGGATCCCGGCTGAGCGAGCCGCTGTCCCGGCGCGTCGGACTGCTTGGCGTTCCCCACGTCGTTGTACTTCCCGAACGCTGGCACTGGGGAGCCAGACCGCTGCGCGGCGGAGGTCGCAGGCCAGCAACCACGCATGGACGGTAGCTCCGTTAACGATGCGTTGGCTACGTTCGGTGCGCTCGAGTTGAGCGAGCCGCGGCCCCGCCGACGTACCCATCGGCATGGCGGGGATCGGGCCTGGGCATACCGCAAGGTACGGTGAACGGTCCACGATCGACCCGTACGATCAACCCCGCTTACGCCGCAAGCTTGTACGATGCCGCGGTGGACAAGACCGATGCCGTGCTGGTGGACGACGAGCGCGGTCAGACCAAGGCCGAGCTCACCCGACGCCGGATCCTCGACGCCGCCGCCAAGGTGTTCCGCGCCCGGGGCTTCGTCGGCGCCCGGCTGACCGACATCGCCACCGAGGCCGGTCTGCAGGCGGGCAGCCTCTACTACCACTTCGCCTCGCGGGAGGCGCTGGTGGAAGAGGTGATGTCCACCGGCCACCGTCGGGTCGAGCGGGAGGTGCGGGATCGCCTGGCCGCCCTCGGCCCCGACGCCGATCCGATCGACCGGCTGCGCACCGCCATCCGCGGCCACCTGCTGGCCGTGCTGGCCTGCACCGACGCCACCTCGGCCTCGATCAAGATGATCGGCCAGGTGCCACCCGACATCCGGGAGCGGCTGCTCGACCAGCAGCGCGCCTACGGCAACCTGTGGCGGGACATCCTCGTGGAGGCCCGCAACGCCGGCCGCATCAAGGACGGGCTCGACCTGTCGATCGTGCGCATGACCATCATCGGCTCGTTGAACTGGTCGGTCGAGTGGTACCACGTGGACAAGGGCAACCCCGAGAAGATCGCCGACGACATGGCGCAGGTCATGCTCGAGGGCCTGCAGCGCTGAGGGGCGCCCGACGCGACGCCGCGCCGGGCAACTACGGTGGGCCCGATGGGGGACACCAACAACGCCGCAACGACCGTCTGGGACGCGGACGCCCACATCTGTGAGCCGACGTCGGTGTGGACGGAGTACGCCGATCCCGCTTTCCGGGAGCTGGTGGTGCAGGTCCGCAAGCACCCGGACGGGCGGGAGACGCTCTTCTGCGGCGGCGAGGACACCGGTACCAACGCCGCACCGGCCTGCGTGCCCGGAGCCTACGGCAACCCGAACGCCAGCTGGGACGACATCCTGCCCGGCAGCTACGACCCGCACGAGCGGCTGAAGGTGATGGACGCCGAGGGTCTGGACCGGGCGGTGTTCTTCCCCTCGCTGTGGCTGCTGTCCGGGGACGTGCGCGACGCCGCCGTGGCCGCCGCCAGCGCCCGGGCCTACAACCGTTGGATGGCCGACTTCGTGTCGGTCGACCGGGAGCGCCTGCACGGCATCGCCGTGTGCCCGCTGCAGTCGGTCGACGCCGCGGTGGCCGAGATCGAGGCGGTGGCCGAGGCCGGCCTGTCGGGCATCACGTTCCGGCCCGAGCGCTACAACGGGCTCGCCCTCTACGACGATGAGATGGATCGCGTCTGGTCGGCGGCCGAGTACGCCAACCTCTGTGTGGGCATCCACGGCAGCTTCGGTTCCCGCATGACCAGCTTCGCCAGCAGCCGCTACCGCAACCAGTTCTACGTGCACATGGTGTGCCACCCCTTCGAGCAGATGGCGTCGGTCATGGAGGTGCTCGCCTCCGGGGTGCTCGACAAGCACCCGGCGCTGCGGGTGGGCTTCTTCGAGTCGGGTCTCGGGTGGCTGCCGTACTGGCTGGACCGCCTCGACGACCACAAGCGCACCATGGGCCACCTCGTGCCCGCGCTCAAGCGCGACCCCACCGAGATCTGGTCCGAGCAGTGCTTCGTGACCATGGAGGCGGGCGAGGGCGAGGCGTTGGGCCAGCTCGCCGATCTGGGGCTCGGGCACACCGTCGTGTGGGGCTCGGACTACCCGCACTACGACTGCACGTACCCGGGCGCCCTGGCCGAGCTCGACGAGACCCTCGCCGCGCTCGACCGCCGCGGGCTACGCCACGCCGTGCTGGAGACCAACCCCCGCCGCTGGCTGGGTGTCAGCGGCTGACCCGGGCGCCGGCCGGGCGGCGCTGCGGCCGGGCGGTACCACCGCCTCGGCGGTGAAGGACTCCAGCTGGGCCGGCGGCAGCGGGCGGCTGTACACGTACCCCTGCACGTAGCGGGCACCGAGGGCGGCGATCAGGTCGCGCTCGGCCGCCGTCTCCACGCCCTCCACCACCAGCCGCAGCCCGAGCGAGTCGGCCAGGCCCACCGCGGCCCGCACGATGGCGCGGCCCTTGGCGTCGTACTCGAGGCCGATGGCCAGGGTGCGGTCCAACTTGAGCTCGTCGAAGTCCATCGTGCGCAGGTGGACCAGCGACGAGAAGCCCACGCCGAAGTCGTCGAGGGAGATCAGCGTGCCCGCCTCCCGCAGGCGGCGCACCGTGCGCGCCGCCCGCTCGGGGTCGGCCACCAACGAGCCTTCGGTGATCTCCAACACGAGGCGACCGGGCGGCAGGCCGTGTCGGCGCAGCTGGTGGGCGACGTAGTCGGGCAGCGATTCGTCGAGCAGGTCGGGCGGGGCGATGTTGACCGCCACCGTCCAGCCGAAGCCGAGGCGCTGCCAGCGGGCGAGATCGGCGATGGCCCGGTCGAGCACGCACCGCGTGAGCTGCGAGCCGAGGTTCCCGTGCTCCACCAGCGGCAGGAACGCATCGGGGTAGAGCAGGCCGCGGGTGGGGTGCTGCCAGCGGGCCAACGCCTCGGTGCTCGACACCCGTCCCGTCGCCACCTCCACCTTCGGCTGGTAGTGCAGCACGATCTCGCCCGCGGTCAGCGCCCGCCGGATGTCGTGGGCCAGCTCGAGCCGGTCGCGCCGGCGGTCGGCGGGCAGCGTGTCGTACACCTTCACGCCGCTGCGGGCGTGTTTGGCCTCGTACATGGCGATGTCGGCGAAGCGCAACAGGCTGACCGCATCCTCGCCGTGGTCGGGGGCCGAGGCGATGCCGATGCTCAGGTGCACCGCCACCGCCAGACCGCCGAGCTGGATGGGCGCCTCGAGCGCGCCGCGCAACGCGCCGGCCACCGCCACCGCGCCGTCGAGGTCGGCGGCGTCGAGCAGCACGGCGAACTCGTCGCCACCGAGACGGGCCACCACGTCGGAGCTGCGCAACTCGGCCCGCAGCAGGCGGCCCACCTCGACCAGCAGTTGATCACCGCTGTGGTGGCCGAGCGTGTCGTTGATCTCCTTGAACCCGTCGAGGTCCATCAGCAGCACCGACACCGGCCGGCCCTCGGCCACCGCCTGCAGCTCCACGTCGAGCTGCTCGAGGAAGGCCCGGCGGTTGGGCAGGCCGGTGAGCTCGTCGGTGCGGGCCTCACGGCGGCTGTGGGCCAGATCGCGCAGCTCGCGGTAGGCCATCGACACCCGGGCACCGGCCAGCACCAGGGTGATCGCCGCCAGGATGACCGCCACCCGCTGGACCGAGTGCTCCGAGCTCACCAGCACCAGCGCCAGCGCGGCGGTGGCCGACCCGGCGGGCAACAGCAGCTTGCTGGTGCGCATCGGCGTCGACGCGGCGTCGGGACCACCGACGTCGTCAGATCTCGCGGCCCCGAACGATCCCACCGGCACCGCACCGTCGCCGGCGGGCGATGCCCACGGTGCCGTGGCGATGATGGCGACGGCCACGATCCACAACAGGTTCGCGGCGCTGGTCTGGGTGTAGGTCCCGGCGGCGGAGGCGAGCAGGTAGCCGGCGTCGGCCACGGTGTTGACCAGCAGGCCGCCGATCAGCAGGGCCAGGGCCGGTCCGGCCGCCAACCGGCGGGGGCCAGACCGGCGAGCAGCATGGCGATCAGGAGCAGGTCGGCCAGCGGGTAGGACAGGTTGACCGCCACCGCCAGCGCCGTCCCGCTGGCGCCCTCCAGCAGCGGCGGGAACACGAACGCCGCCACCAGGGCGGCCACCCCGAACCCGGCGATGCCGCCGTCGAGCCACTGGCCCACGCCGCGGGTGGCCGCCCGGCTGCGGGCCAGCAGCACCACGGCCACGTACATGGCCGGGTAGAACGCCAGGAACAGCGCGTCGGCGGGGCTGAGCGGCGAGCTGTCGAACAGCAGCACCCAACTGAAGTTGGCGGTGGCGTTGCACAGCACGGCGGCGCCGGCGAAGCGCCAGCCGAGCCGGTCGGCCCGGGCGCCGGCGCCGGCCAGCACGATGAGGCCGGCCGCCACCAGCAGCAGGTTGTGGAACCAGACGTCGAGCCACGGGATCGTCTGCTCCGCGGCGCGGGCACGACCGCCATGCACAGCAGGTAGACGCCCGACGCCGCCGCCAACGCCACGGGCAGCGCCCGGCCCCGACGGCGCCCCGGGGCGGCCGCCGATCGTTCCCCCCGTGGGGCACGCGGTTCCCTCGCAGCGGGCGCGCCATCGGCCATGTCTCCGCTACGGCGCGTTCGCGCCGGGCACTGAGTGGGCCGGTGGGCCCAACGCAGGTGCGTGCCCGGACGCGAGCGGGGCTCCCCACCGGCCCGGAGGCGGCGGGGAGCCCTGCTCGAGAGATGCTCAGAGGTTGAGCGTCTTTGGTCAGAAGTTGGCCGTCTTTGCTCAGAGGTTGACTTTGCCGACCATCGACACGTCGGCGGGGTTCACGTAGTTGGGGATGGTCCAGCCGTCGAGGTCGTACTCGGACATGCAGCGATCCACCATCTCCTCCATCGAGGCCATGGTCCCGGTCAGCTCCGACACGGCCAGGGTTTCGTAGCGGATCTGCTCGTGGTTGCCGGCGTAGTTGCGCTCGTAGAGCTCGTGACGGCCGCCGAACTCGCTGCCCACCGCATCCCACAGCAGCTTCATGGTCTTGATGCGCTGCTCGGCGGGGATCGAGTTGGAGCCGCGCACGAACTTGTCGAGGTAGGGCCGGATCTCCGAGGACTTGAAGTCGGCGGCGTTGGAGTTCACGTAGATGAGGCCGGAGGCCACCACCTGCTCGACGATCTCCTTGATCCTCGGGTAGGCGGTGGGCGCGAACACCCGGTAGGCCATGCCGTACTGCAGGTTGGGCTGCACGTAGGGCCCGACCCACGGATCGGGGCTCTTGACCATGGCGTCGGAGATGGCCCACATCATGTTGCGCCAGGCCACCACCTCGCCGAGGTTGGCCTGCACGCCCCGGAACTCGGCGGTGCCGGTGGCCCGCAGCGCCTTGGCCAGGATGCCGGCGATGAAGTCGAGCTTCACGCACAGGCGGGTGAGGCCGTGCAGC
Organism: Acidimicrobiales bacterium; assembly: GCA_041394365.1. Taxonomy (GTDB): domain Bacteria; phylum Actinomycetota; class Acidimicrobiia; order Acidimicrobiales; family CAIXPF01; genus CAIXPF01. Next base: position 369,626 of record JAWKIM010000010.1, on the reverse strand, counting down.
GTGAAGCGGGGGATGAAGCCCGACGCCGGGAAGAACATCTGGCACTTCTCCACGTCGCCGTGGAGGAACACGTTCTCGTAGGGCACCTCGACCTGGTCGAAGATGAGGATGGAGTCGTTCTCGTCCAGCCGGCTGGACAGCGGGTAGTCGAACGGCGAACCGGTGGTGGCGGCCTGCAGCTCGTAGCTGTTGCGGCAGATGAGCTTCACGCCGGGCGCGTCCATGTCGATGGCGCACACGATGGCGTACTCCGGGCTCTGGAAGGGCAGGCCGAAGTGGGCGATGAAGTTCTTGTGGGTGAGCGCCGAGCCGGTGGCCACCACCTTGGCGCCCGACACGATCAGGCCGTTGTCGGTCTCCCGCTCGACGTGCATGTACACGCCCTGCGTCTCATCGGCGGGCAGGTGACGGTCGACCGGCGGGTGCACGATGGCGTGGTTCCAGTACTGCACCGTCTCCTGTGACTCGCGGTACCAGCGGCGGGCGTTCTCCTGGTACGGGTCGTAGAACTCGGTGTTGGCCCCCAGCGTGGCCAGGAAGGCCGCCTTGTAGTCGGGGGAGCGGCCCATCCAGCCGTAGACCACCCGCTGCCACGCGGCGATGGCGTCGCGCCCGGCCACCAGCTCCTCGGTGGAGGTGGGGGCCTTGAAGTAGCGGTGGGTCCAGCCCCCGTTGCCGGTGTCGGTCTCGCAGGTGAGCACGTCCTTGAGGGCGGGGTCGTGCAGCGCGTCGTACATGCGGGCGATCGATCGGGCGCTGTTGCGGAACGCCGGGTGGGTGGTGACGTCCTTGACCCGCTCGCCCATGAAGTAGACGGTGCGGCCGTCGCGGATGCTCTCGAGGTACTCGGAGCCGGTGTAGGGGCGGGTCTGCGTCGCCTTGGGTTCCTCGGTCATCGTCACGAAGGGGCTCTCCCTGGGGTCCGGGCGGGCGTCCCGCCGCCTGTGTCGGCTGTCACGCTAGGACGCCGCCGCGGGTAGATGCCCCCACAGCGGGGCGGACGTCCCGCGCCGCAGAACGCTTCCCCGGGCCCCGTCGGCGCGGCTAGGACAGGTGGATGGCCACCACCTTGCTGTTCCTGCCCCCCGGTCGCGCGCCCGCCTCGGTCAACGCTGCGGTGGCGTCATGGGCCGAACGGTTGCGGGCCACGTTCGCCGAGCTCGAGGTCCTCATCGCCGGCGACGACGCCGAGGCGCTCGAGCTGCTGGCCGGTGCCGACGCCGCGTACGGCACCCTGCCCGCCGGCTGGGAGGGCCGGGCGGGGCGGCTGCGCTGGCTGCAGGCGCCGATGGCCGCGCCCCCGGTGGGCTTCTTCACCGATGCGCTGGCCGCGCACCCGGTGGTGGTCACCAACATGCGCGGCGTCTACAACGACCACATCGCCACCCACGTGATGGCCTTCGTGCTCGCCTTCGCCCGCGGGCTGCCGGGCTACGCCGCCCAGCAGCGCGAGCACCGCTACCGGGCGGCGATCGTGCCCACCGTGCACCTGGCCGAGGCCCGTCTGCTGCTGATCGGGGCGGGCGGTGTGGGCACCACGCTGGCCCGCTACCTCGCCCCGGGGGGCACCGAGGTGGTGGCGGTCGACGCCCGGGTGACCGAGGCGCCCGGGATCGAGGTGCAGCCGGCCGAGGCGCTCGACACCCTGCTGCCCACCGCCGACTTCGTGGTGTCCACCGTGCCCCACACCCCGGAGACCGAGGCGATGATGGGTGCCGCCCGCTTCGCCCGCATGAAGCCCACCGCGGTGTTCATCAACATCGGGCGGGGCATGACCGTGCGCCTGCACGACCTGGTCGACGCGCTGCGCGCCGGCCAGCTGGCCGGCGCGGGGTTGGATGTCTTCGACGAGGAGCCGCTGCCGGCCGACCACCCGCTGTGGGACGTGCCGAACGTGCTGCTCACGCCGCACGTGGCCATGAACGGCCCGTACATCGACGAGCGCCGTTACGAGGTGATCGCCGAGAACTGCCGGCGGTTCCTGGCCGGCGAGGAGCTCTTCCAGGTGGTGGACAAGCGCCGCTGGTTCTGAGCGGGTGGTCCGGAGGCGGGGGTGGTGGCGGCGGCCGACCGCCACCACCGTTCAGCCGACCGCTGGGCCCGCCCGCCCGATCAGGCCGTTCGGCTCAGAAGTCGTCGCCCAGGCCGAGGGCGGTGAAGATCTCACGGCGCTCGGCCTCGTAGTCCTCGGCGCTGAGGGCCCCGGCGGAGTGCTGCTCGCTGATCTGACGGAACCGCTCCATCAGGGCGGCCTCGTCCGGTGCGTCGCTGGCGGTCTCGGCGCGCTGCTCCCGCCGGTTGGCCTTCTCCGCCTTGCGCTCCTGCCGCACCTTCTGGAGGCGACGCTTTTCGAAGGTCTCGCGTCCTCGTGCCATCCGTTGCTCTCCTCTCGGTCGGTCCTGCGCACGCCGCCGCCCGACGGCGCCGCCGTGGGCACCGCGGGGCGCGCTCGCGGCGTGCCTCCCCAACCCAGCTCGTGCGCGTCGAACCGAAGCGCGGGGTGAGGCGTGCTCGCTGCGCAGCGAACGACGGACAAGGCTGTCCGCCGAACCCGGGCACCGGGTTGGCCAGCGTACTGCGGTCCGCCCGCCTGCGGTGGGAGGTTCATCGGATCAGGACCGACAGGACCACCCACGCCACCGGCGGGTCCGGTGCCGATGTCACGCAGGGCGGCCGGGCCTGCGGCGAGATCGGGCCCATTGCGCGCGATCCGCGGTCACGGTGCACGGATGGGGGAGCGGGCCGGCCGCCGCGATCGTTGAGGGGTGAACTTCGACACATGGGCGGTGCTCGGTGATCGGGGCCACCGCGGGGCCGCGGCGTGACGGCGAGATCGGGGTCACCGGGGCCACAGCGGGTTGTCGGCCGCCTGTTCCGCCTCGAAGCGGGCGGGGTCGATGAGGTGGCGGGCGACGAAGTTGGCGGCCAACTCCTGGGTGAGCTCGCACATCGACACGGCCGCGTCGAACTCGTGGATCTGGCCGGCGAACAGGTGCAGCTCGCTGGTGGCCCCGGCGTCGAGCAGCGCCCGGTGCATCGCCTCCGACGAAGCCGGGGCCACCATGGTGTCGGCCAGGCCGTGCACGAGCAGCGTGGGCGGGAACCCGCCGTGCACCCGGGTGATCGGGCTGGCGGCGGCGGCCTCCTCGGCGCGGTGACCGGTGCCCAGCAGCCGCTCGCCGCCACCGCGGAGATCGGTGGGCGGGTAGAAGGCCGCCACGGCGGCCACCGTGGCGGCGATCTCGGGGTGGTAGGCGTCACCGGCCACCGTGTCGTCCTGCCCGCCGGCGGCCAGCAACGCCAGGTGCCCACCGGCGCTGTGGCCCTGCAGCACGATCCGCTCGGGGTCCACCCCGAGCCGCTCGGCGTTGGCCCGCACCCAGCGCACCGCGGAGCGCACGTCCTGCAGCGCAGCGGGCCACGGTGCCTCGTCCAGCAACCGGTAGGCCACCGCGATGGCGGTGAACCCCCGCCGGGCGAGGGCGTCGGAGCGACGGGCGAGCATGACCGGCGACCCGATCCGCCAGCCGCCGCCGTGCACCTGGATGACGGCGGTGCGCAGGTCGGGCGAACCCGGCGCGGGCCGGTGCACGCGGGCTTCGAGCCGGCGGCCCGAGGGCAGGACGATGGCGTCGATGTGGTCGGGTTCGGCCACGGGGACCTCCTCGGTGTCGATCACGGTGCTGCCGCAGCGGGAGACGGGCTCACACCAGCCCCGGGTAGGACCCGCCGTCGAGGTGGAGGTTGACGCCGCTGATGAACGAGGCGTGCACGCTGCAGAGGAACGCGCAGGCCGCGCCCAGCTCGGAGGGCAGGCCGTGGCGGCCGGCGGCGATGGAGGCGGCCTGGCGGCGGCGGGCCTCGTCGTAGCTGATCCCGTGACGGTCGGCCTCGATGTGGGCCATCTGCTCCTGGCGGCCGGTGTCGATGCGCTCGGGCAGCAGGCAGTTGATGGTCACGTTGTGCCGCACCGACTCCTGGGAGATGGCCTTCATGACCGCGGTCATGCCGGTGCGCGCCCCGGTCGAGGCCACCATCGTCGCCCTCGGCGTGGTCACCATGGCCGAGGTGATGTTGACGATCCGCCCGAACCGCCGGCGTTGCATACCGTCCAGTACGCCACGGACCAGGCTGATCGGCGACCAGTAGTGCAGCTCGAGGGCGTGGGCGAGGTCCTCGTCGGTCACCTCGCCGATCCGGCCCGGCAGGCCCGGCGTTGTTGGTGACGAGGATGTCCGGCTCGGGTGGGCGGCGAGCACGGCCGCGCCCTCGGGGTGGTCAGATCGCCGGCGACGCTGCGCACGTGGACGCCGTGGGTGGTGGCCACTCCTCGGCCACCTCCTCCACCCGGGCCGGCGTCCGCCCGTTGAGCACGATGTTGACGCCCTCCGCCGCCAGGGCCTCGGCGCACGCCCGACCGAGCCCCTGCGTCGATGCGCACACGATGGCCCAACGTCCGGCGATGCCCAGATCCATGTGCGCTCCTCCACGACCGCGCCCGACCAGCCCGGGCCGCGGCGACGCACTGTATGGCCGGTGGTGTGGAGCGGGCCAACGTCACGCCGAGAGCACGGAGGCCAGCAGACCGGTGGCGCGGCGGAGCTCGGCCGGGCCGGCGGCACCCACCGACAACCGCAGGTAGGCGCCGGCGGCCTCGCCGGCGAAGCACGGCCGTCCGGGCTGCAGGGCAACGCCGGCACGCCGCAGGGTGGCCGCCACCGCCAGGTCGTCGCGCTCGTCGCGCAGCCGGACCCAGCGGCCCAGGCCGCCATGGGCCGGGCGGGAGCCGGCGACCGGCAACGGGGCCAGGGCCTCGTCGAGCACCTGCTGGCGATCGGCCGAAGCTCGCGGCGCAACGCCCGCAGGTGCCGCCCAACCGGCGGCGCCCGCCGTGTGCAGCGCCACGGCCTCAGCCAGCGGCGCACCGAGCTGCTGCGTGGCGACCACGGCGGCCAGCCTGCGCCGCAACGGGCCCCGGGCCGCCACCGCGGCGACGCCCAGGCCGGGCGCGGTGGCCTGGTGGAGCGAGCGCACGTGGGCCACGTGGCCGTCGGGATCGGTGGCGGCCAGCGGTGCGGGGGCCGACGGGTCCGCCAGGTACCGGGCGGCGTCGTCCTCCACCAGGAACGCGCCGTGGCGGGCCGCCACCTCCAGCACGGCGGCGCGACGCCCGACGGCCAGGGTGGCACCGCTCGGCTCGGCCAACAGCGGTTGCAGGTAGGCCAGGCGCGCCCGCTGCGGGCGAAGGCGGCGTCGAGGTGCTCGGGCCGGACACCGTCGTGGTCGGTGGGGACCGGCACCGGTCGCAGCCCGCTCATGCGGGCCACCGCCAGCACGAACGGGGCGCACGGCGACTCCACCAGCACGGCGCAGGGGCCGCCATCGGCCCCGTCGCCGGCCAGCGCGGTGAACAGCGAGGCCAGGGCGGCCCCGCGGCCGGCGGTGATCACCACGTCCTCCGCACCCAGCCCGGCCCCGATGTCGCCGGCGAACCAGGCGCGCAGCTCCGCCCGGCCGGCGGGATCGACGGGTGCCCAGACCCGGTCCTCGGCGGCGGCCCGCGACGCCGCCCGCGCCAGCAGCCGCCGTGGTTGCAGCGCCGCTTCGGGGTGATCGGCGGCGAGGTCGATCATCGAACGATCGCCGCCCTCGATGCCCCCGGCCGTCGGCGCACCCCACTCGAGCTGGGCGCCGAGGGCGAGCGTCTGCCAGCCGTGGTCGCCCACCACGGGCGGGGCGGCGGCGGCGGCCACGAACGTGCCCTCCCGGGGCGGGGATCGACGATGCCCTCCGGGCCAGCCGGCCGAGCACGGCCTCGACCGTGGCCGGCCCGACCCGGTGCTCCTTCATCAGCGCCCGCACCGACGGCAACCGGCTGCCCGGTGGCCGCCGCTGCGGTCGCCCGTAGGGCGCTCCACGGCCGCCGCCCCACCCGTCGCCGAAGCGTTCCTCACCGTCTCCACGCTCGGAGGATAACGTTATCGAACCCGTGTCGCTCGCAGGCGGAGCGCGACGGGCGATGGTGCCGACGACGACGGGAGCGGCAGGGGCGGTCGGGGGCTCAGCCCCGGCGGACCGTCCCGGCGGTGGCCGGGTCGCCGGTGAGCACCACCGAACCGACTTTCGCGGCATCGATGCCCCACCAGGCCAGCGAGCCATCCCACCCGGCGGTGAACACGAGCCGTTCCGTGGGCCCGTGTCCGAACCCGGTGGCCGGCACGCCGGGCTTGCCGTGGTGCAGCAGCCGTTTCCAGCTCCACACCCCATCGGTGTAACGCCACAACACCGCGGTGCCATCGTAGGAGCCGCTGAGCAGGCGATCGCCGGCCGGGTTCGTGCTGATCGACTTGATCGACTTGCCGTGCACGCGGGGCAGCGCCTCGATCAGTGCACCGCCGGCACCATCCCAGCGCCGCACCTGCAGATCCCGCGAGGCGCTGACCACCACCCCGGCGCCATCGGCGGCCACCGAGTTCACCAGCACGAGGTCCTCGGCGGCGGCGCGCCAGGCGAGCTCGCCGTCGTGCCAGGCCGACAGCGTCCCGTCCGACGACCCGGCCACCACCAGACCCCACGGCACCGAGAAGGCCAGCGACTTGATCGGCCCGTGGTGGGCCGGCCAGGCGCCCAGCGGCGAACCGTCGGGCGCCCAGTGGCGGATGACGCCGTCGTAGCCGGCGCTGAACAGCGAGGCCCCGTCCGGATGCCACTGCACCGCGTTGATCGGCCCGCCCTCGGCCACGGTGACGGTGACCGCCGGGCGGCCATCGAGCGGGGACAGGTGCACCGCGCCGCGGTAGTCGGCGGAGGCGACGGTGGTGCCGTCGGGGGAGAAGGCGACCGCGTTCACGATCGATCGGTGGCGGGCCAGCACCCGCGGTGCCCACCCGCTGGGCCCGGTGTTACCGAACTCGTCGCGCTCGAGGGTAACGGTGAGCACGGCGCCGTCGTCGCGGGCGACCGCCACCGTGGCGCCGTCCACCGCCAGGGCGTTGATGCCGTAGGTCGGTACCGCGTCGGTGCCGTCGGGGTGCAGGATGGGCGAGCCGCCGAAGCTGCCCACCGCCACCCGTGCGCCCGCTTGCACCGCAGCGCGCTCCCACTGGAACGGTGCGGTGTACGCCTCGGTCACCTGCCAGGTGCTGGTGTCGTAGCGGCGCATGGTGGCGTCGTAGGCGCCGACCAGCAACGATCGGCCGTCGGCGGAGAAGCGCACGAAGCGCACCGCGGCGCCGGCCTCGGCGAGGGTGCGCACCACCGTTCCCCGGTCGGGATCCCACAGCCGGCACAGGCCGTCGTCGCAGCCGGTGGCGATGACCGAGCCGTCGGGCGACCAGTCGATGGCCTCGGGGTCGCCCGGGTGGGTCAGCACCTGCAGCACCGCCAGCGTCTCGAGGTCCCACACCCGGGCGGTGCGGTCCTCGGCGGCGGTGGCCACCCGGCGGGCCTCGGGATCCAGGGCGGCGCCGAACACGCCGCTGCCGTGGCCCACCAGCTCGCGCGCCTCCCAGGTGCCGTCCTTGCCGGTCCACACCCGGACCACGGGGTCGAGGTGGTCCATCACGCACACCAGCCCGTCGCCGCCGGGCAGCCAGCGCACGACGTTGACGTCGTCGCCGTGGGGCCCGAGGGCGAGCACGGTGCTGCCGTCGGCCACGTCGAGCACGAACGCGTGGCGATCCGCCACCGCCACCGCGGCCCGGGTGCCGTCGGGCGAGAAGCGCACGTCGTTGACCAGATCGTCGAAGGGGATCTGCCACTGCTCGACGCCGTCGAGCCAGCACACGACGAGCCCGTCGTAGCCGCCGGTCAGCAGCCGGCCGGAGGCGGGATCGTGGTCGAGGCAGGTGATGGGAGAGGCATGCGCCATCGTGGTCGCCGTCCTGTCGGTGGTCGTTCGAAGGGGGAGTGGCCGCGCCGCGCGCCGGCCGAGGATCAGCCGCCGGTGGGCGGGTCGTCGAAGACGAGCCCCAGCTGCTCGAGCACCTCGCCGGCGAACGCATCGACGAAGCGGGGCAGCCGCCCGTAGAGGAACCCGTTGCGCGACTCACCGAACGTGGGGGACGGCCAGCGGGCCATCCAGTCCCGCATGCGGGTCACCGTGGCCGCGTCGAGGCCGATCGGCTCTTCGAGCAGGCGGGGCACCGCCAGCAGCGGCTTGGCGTAGAAGTGCAGCAGCGCCCGACGGGCGGTACCGGGCAGCAGCTCGGCCAGCTCGGCGGGGGAGACGTCGGCCGGTGGACCGGTCGGCTCGACCCGCTCGAAGGCACCTTCATAGGCGGTGCCGCCGAGGTAGGCCACCAGGTCGGCCAGCAGCCGGCGGCCGCGATCGGCGACCGTCACCTCGGTGGGGGCGATCCGGTAACCGGCCAGGCGCAGGCGCACGCCGAGGTCCCAGTCCTCGCCGGCGAGCACCACGGGGCCGTCGGGGCCCTCGCCCCACGGTTGCCGGTACGGCCCGCAGGTGGCATACGCCTCGGTACGTACCGCGTGGTTCACCCCGTTGAGGTTGGTGGGCCCGAGCAGCTCCTCGCTGCGGACCACGACCGTGCCGAAGCGCTCCGAGAGCCGCCGTGCGTTGGGGAAGGGCTCGAGCAGGTGGTCCTGCTGCTCCTCGCCGTTGACCGCGCCCACCGTCGCATCGCCGTGGAGGTCGCACAGGGTGGCCGCCCACCCGGCGACCCAGTCGTGGGGCAGCACGACGTCGACGTCGGTGGTGACCAGCCACTGCGGTGCCGGCCGCCCGCTCCGCTGCGCCGCCTCGTGGGCGAGCGCCACGGCCGCGCTGCGGGCCGCACCGGGGCTGCCGTAGCGACCGTGGCGCACGGTGAGCACCTCGGGGTGCTCGGCCGCGGCCTCGTCGAGCAGGGCGCCGGTGGCGTCGATGGAGCCGTCGTCCACCAGCACCAGGTGCCACCCGGGTTGGTGGGCGACCTGCGGCACCAAGGTGGCCAGCAGCTCCGGCAGGTAGGCCGCCTCGTCCCGGCAGGGGACGACGACGGTGGCGGCCGGCATGGTCGTGGTCATCGGCGGCGGGGCAGGGGCCGGTCGCTCACTCGGGGTCGGTGCCGAGCCGGGTGTCGTCGTGGTCCACCCAGAACTCGCCCTTCACCCGCGAGGCGATCTCGATGGCGACGTTGGCGCCCGACCCCGCGCACACCACCGCCTGCGACGGCCAGCCCGCCACCACACCGCAGGCGTACACGTTGGGCACCGAGGTGGCACCCCACTTGTCGGTCACCACGTTGACCTTCACGAACGGCTGGCGCGCGTCGGTGGTGTCGAGCGGCAGCGAGGCCAGCCTGAGCGTGCCCTGACCGCTGGCGAGCACCACGTAGTCGGCCTGCAGGTCCCCGTCGGCCGCCCGCACGACCAGCGGGGCGCCGGCCACCACGTCGTCGACCTTCAGCTCGTGACGGGTCACCGAACGGGCGTCGAGGGCGCTGCGCAGCTGGGTCAGCAGCTCGCGACCCTCCAGCTCGTCGTGGCCGGGCAGGTTGCACAGGCGGGCCCGCTTCAGGATGGAACGATCCTGGTCGTAGAGGTGCACCTCGATGCCGGCACGGGCCAGGAAGAGCGCGGCGGTCAGGCCGGCGGCGCCGCCCCCGATCACCGCGACGGTCGTGCTCTCGCTGCTCATGGTGTCCTTTCCCTTCCAAGGAAGTCGTTCATGCGTAAACTACTCTGCGCCGGGTGGCGATGGGTAGACCGCGGCGCGAGGGCTGCGGCAGCTCAGATGGACTCCGCCAGTCGGAAGCCCAGGGCGTAGTGGTCGGAGGGGTACCAGCCGTGCCGCCGGCGGCAGCGGGCCAGGTCACCGTGGCGGGCGTAGCTGCCGCCGCGGGCGATCCGGTAGGTCTCCCCGTAGAGCGAGGTGAGGTCGTCGTCTACCGGCTCGCCGCCGGGGTAGGCGGCGTAGCGATCGCTCACGTACTCCTCCACGTTGCCGGCCACGTCGTGCAGACCGAACGGCGAGCGGCCTTCGTGGTACAGGCCCACCGGCGTGGTCTGCAGGGGACCGGCCTCCGCCGTGTTGGCGCGATGGGGCTCCCACGCATCGCCCCACGGGAACTCACGGCCGTCGCCACCGCTCGCCCCGTACTCCCACTCGGCCTCGGTGGGCAGCCGGAAGCGCCGGCCCGTCTCCGCCGACAACCACGCCGCATACCCCTCGGCCGCCTCGGCCGGCAGCGAGTAGACGGGGTGGTTGGCCGCCGCCCAGGGGAACGTGCCGTGCGGCCAGGAGGTCGGCCGGGCGGCCTCGTCGGGGCGGGCCAGCACGTACTGCAGGTACTCGACGTTGGTCACCGGGAACCGACCGAGCCGGAACGCCTCGACCCGGACCTCGTGGGCGGGCACCTCCTTGGCGATCCAGCTGCGCTCCACCCCCACGTGGGCCCACGCCGCGGCCACCTCGGTGACCCGCTCGGGTTGGAGGCCGATGACGACGCGGGCGGCCGGGATGTCGACCAGGTCGGGCCGCCGGGCGTCGAGGCGCGGATCGCCCACCAGCGCCAGCAGGGTGCCGGCCGCCAGGCGCCGTTCGAAGGGCACGGCCGGATCGGCGAGCAGGGCCACCAGGCGGTCCGGGGGATCGCTGCACAGCGCCGCCACCGCCGGGGCGAAGTGGGCGAGCCGCACGGCCGAGCCGGCCAGGTCTGCTTCCGGCTCCTCGGCGACGGGGCGCGGGTCGTCGGGACGCAGGTCGGGCGGTGCGGTCATGGCGGCTCGGGCTTGTCCTTGCGTCGGCGGGCTGTGCTAGCCCGTGCTGGTGTCACTCGATCTCGAGGCCATCGAAGAGCTCCCTCCGGAACTTACCGGGGCGCTGACCTTCCACCTGCCCCTCGAGGTGGCGGCGCTGCAGCTGGCGGGGGCGGCCGAGGCCGTCATCGCCGAACGGGTCCGCCGGCGGCTGACCGAGGCCTATGCCGCCGGGTTGGTGGACCCGCCGCTGTATCGCTGGGCGGTCGAACACTCTAGGTCGGCGGCCGAGGGACTTCTGCACGACGATCCGGCCCGCCGGCGGGCGGCGTTCGACTCGGTGGCCAACCTGGGCGACGGGCTGGCCGGCGCCGCCTTCCACGGTCTGATCCGCCTGGGCTACGGGCTGTGGCGCCGGCGGCCGATGGAGGTGGCCCGTGGGTTGGCCTACCTGCGGACCCGCCGGCAGGTGCTGGTGGGTGCGACGGCGGTCGCACCGGCCCCCCGCGGGGACGCGCGGCCGGCGCCGCTGCCGCCCGCCGATGCGCTCGAGGGCCTCACCGTGTTCGATCTGATGAACATCGCCGCCGGCTGCGAGGACCGCGAGGCGCTGCGGCCGTGGGGCGACCAGCCCCTGACCGCCCACCGCCTGGCCGCCGCCGCCCTCGCCCTCGCCGCCCGCAACCCGTCGTCCTTCGTCGCCGTGCACGCCGTCACCGGCCTGCACGGCCTGTGCGAGCTGCACGCCGCCGTGGACGGGGCCGCGGCGCTCGCCGATGCCACCGCCCCGGTCGAGGCCACACCGCTCGGGCCCTGGTGGGTGAGCTACGCCACCGCGCTGGGCACGGCGTCGGCGGTGATGGCCTCCTACCCGCCCGAAGCGGTGCCGGCGGCGACACCGGGCCTCGATGCACCGGCCGAGCTGCTGGCCGCCGCGGTGGATTCGGGGGAGACCCACGACGTGAAGCTGGTGCTCGCCCTGCAGCGCCTTTCGGCGTATGGCGTGCTGGACGCCGACGACGCGCACCGCGTGGCCCGCACCAAGCTGGCCGCCACCGAGTGCCGCGCTCACTGAGCGCCGGCCGCATCCCCGACGACGCGATCCGCTCCGGACGCTACCGTCCGACCATGAGCAACATCGAACGCAAGGGCGGCACCCGACGCCAGGCGCCGGCGGCCAACTTCGACGGCCATGTGGAGATGGAGGCCATCCTCGAGGACCAGCAGCACGGCGTGCGCCAGAACCGGGTCCACTTCCATGACGGTGGGCGTACCCACTGGCACCTGCACGTGGGCAGCCAGGTGCTCTACTTCGTCGAGGGCAAGGGCATGGTCGAGGAGCTCGATGGCCCGCTGCTGGAGACCGAGGCGGGCGACATCGTGCACGTGCAACCCGGCACCAAGCACCGCCACGGCGCCCGGGAGGGGACCTCGGCCGTGCACATCGCCATCACCCTGGGCGACTCGATCTGGGAGGGCGAGCCGAACTACCCCGCCTGAGCGGCACCGGACGAGACCTGGCCATACCGTACCGACTGGTATGGGCGACGCGACGATCACCGGAAAACGACGCACCGCCGGAACCGACAGGTTCCGGCGGTGTCCGCGTCGGGGGGTGCAGCGGTCTCAGTGCAGGGCGGCGGCGCGGGCCTTGGCGTCGGCCAGCATGTTGGCCACCAGCTGATCGCCCAGCTTGCGCTGCTCGTGCGAGTAGAACATGTGGGCGGCCATGCGGTTGGTGTGCACCGAGGCGAGGTAGTTCTTCTCGTACAGCTCGTTGCGGGCACCGAGGGCGGAGCCGACGAAGTCCCACGCCATGCGGTAGATGAGCGACCGCTCCTCGGCGCTGATGCCGTTGGCCCCGGGCAGGAACTCCTCGATCAGCGGGCGCAGCCGGGCGTCGTCGAGCTGGCCCCGGCTGGCGGTGGCCAGCAGGTTGTGGCTGCCGATGTCCTTGAGGATGTCGTTGACCCGCGGCAACCACGTGGCCAGCAGGGCGCGCATGCAGGTGAGGTTGCGCGGGTTCGGGAACCAGTTGCCGTCCGGCCACGCCTTGGCGTTGGCCACCGCCGCGTCCAGCGAGTTCCGGGTGGCGTCGACGTAGGAGAGGATCTCGCCCAACTTGTCGACGGTGCCCTCACGGTTGTCGTTGACGATCTCCGCCATCCGCGACGCCAGCGCGTAGGCGAACTCGAGCTTGGTCAGCGCCCGGATCGTGGTCTGCTGCATGATGTTCGGCCACCACGAGCTCGGCATCATGACCGTGTTGTAGACCTCGACCTGGCCGTCGATCCACACGTTCTCCTTGGGGATCTCCACGTCGTCGAAGATGCAGTACGCATCCTGCTCGTCGAAGCGGGTGGAGAACGGTGCGTCGAGCGGGTTGGCATCGGGCCGGGCGCCGGAGTCGCGGCACAGGAAGATGAGCCCGGGGGCGTCCATGCGCACCGTGAAGGACACCGCGTAGCTCGTCGGCGCACCCGGGGGCAGCGGGTGGCCCGGGTAGACGGTCTGCTCGTCGGCGAAGGGGGCCAGCGTGGCCAGCAGGCGGGCGCCGCGCACGATGATCGAGTCCTTGGTCTCGCCCACCTTGTGCAGCGGCACCGGGTTGTTGGCGAAATCGCTGTCCTTCTCCTTGTCCACCACCGGGTGCACGATCGTGTGGGTGGTGGAGATGTCGTTGCGGCGCAGGCGCTTCTGCCACTCGATCATGTTCCGGGCGCCCTGCTCGTTGCTGCCGGAGGGGCCGCGCCAGTCGCTCGGGTTGCCGGCGAAGCCGGCGAACGTGACGTTCATGTAGTCGGGCGTGCGGCCCATGATGCCGATCGACTGCTCGGAGATGAGCCGCAGACCCTCGCCGCGCTTGACCAGATCCTCGCGGGAGTGGGGGATCATGTGGCTGATGTTGATCGGCTCGCCGGTCTCCTCGTCCTTGATGAGGAGCTGGTCGGGGTGGGCGAACTGCAGGTCGTACCAGTGCGCCATGGCCTGGGCGGTCTGGCGGAACTGCGGGTGGTTCACCACGTCGGTGACGCTCTCACCTCCCAGCCAGATCTCCCGGGTGCTCTCCTGGAGCCCCTTCAAGTACTCGGCGCCGGTCCGTGCCCCCACGTGCTTCCTCCCTGGAAACGTCAACGTCGGGCGATCGTACGGGGGCGATCGATCCGAAGCAATTGCTTGGTTGGCGTGCGTCTCGCGCTGCGGGACGGCGAAGGACCCTTTGTTGCGCGGCCGTTTGCCGCCTGCGAACCTGCTGCGGTTTCGACTCCGGCTCGAGAGGATGGTGCGCCATGAGCGCGACGGGACCGCAGGTGCTGCGCCGTGAGGACGACCCGCTGCTGCGGGGCCAGGGGACCTTCATCGACGGGCTGCGCGTCCCCGAGCTCGACGGGGCGTTGTTCGCGGTGTTCGTCCGCTCGACCGAGCCGCACGCCCGCATCCGCTCCATCGACGTGGCCGGCGCGCTCGCCACCGACGGGGTGGTCGGCGTGTTCACCGCGGCCGATGTGGACCTGTGGCCGCTGCCCCGCGCCTGCCGATCATGAACAAGGCCATGTGGCGGCCGATGCTGGCCGGCGACGTCGTCCGCTTCGTGGGCGAGGCGGTGGCGGTGGTGGTGGCCACCGATCGCTACATCGCCGCCGATGCGGCCGAGGGCGTGGTGGTGGACTACGAGCCCCTGCCGGTGCTGACCGATCTCACCGAGTCACGCCGCGACGAGCTGGTGCTGCACCCCGACGCGGCCACCAACGTGTCGTTCCGGTGGGCGAACCCCCGTTCGAGGACGACCCGTTCGCCGGCTGCGACGAGGTGGTCTCCTTCGAGCTGCGCCACCGCGGCTCAACCCCAGCCCCATCGAGCCGCTGGCCGGTGCGGCCGTCTGGGGCCCCGATGGTCGCTGCACGGTGTGGGTGTGCTCGCAGCGGCCGGCGGGCGCCAAGTACGTCATCGAGTGCTCGATGGGCCTGGAGCCGGGCACCGTGCGGGCCATCGCCCCCGACGTCGGCGGTGGCTTCGGCGCCAAGGGCGGCTACGGCTGCTACCCCGAGGACGTGGTCGGCGCCTTCATCGCCCGGCGGCTCGGCCGCCCGGTGCGCTGGTGCGAGACCCGCAGCGAGGCGATGGTGGCCATGGGCCACGGCCGGGCCTCCACCCACAGCGTGCGCATCGGCGGCACGCGCGACGGCAAGGTGCTGGCCTATGAGGCCGTCGCCCTGCAGGACTCGGGTGCCTACCCGGCCATGGGCACCAACGTGACGTCGAACCTGCGCAACAGCGGCACCGGCGTGTACGACATCCCCGGGCCCGCGTCGAGGGCACCTCGGTGGTCACCAACACCACGCCCACCGTCGCCTTCCGCGGCGCCGGCCGCCCGGAGGCGGCCTGCGACATCGAACGGGCCATCGACCGCTTCGCCGCCGCCATCGGCATGGACCCCCTCGAGGTGCGCTTGCGCAACGTCGTGGCCGACGATGCGTTCCCCTACACCTCGTCGGTGGGTGCCACCTACGACAGCGGCCGCTACGGCGAAGCCCTGCGGCGCGCCGCCGAGGCCGCCGGCTACGCCGCCCTGCGGGAGGAGCAGGCCCGCCGGCGGGCCGCCGCTGATCGGGTGCAGCTCGGCATCGGGGTGAGCTGCACGGTGGAGATCACCGGCGGGGGAGAGGGCGAGACCTCCTCGGTGGCGGTCCACGACGACGGCCGGGTCACGGTGGTGGTGGGCACCTCCCCGCACGGTCAGGGCCACCAGACCACCTTCGCCGAGATCGTCTCCAAGGAGCTGGGCATCGCGCGGGAGCTCATCACCGTGCTGCACAGCGACACCGACCTGCCGGCGGCCACCTTCGGCGGCGGCACCATCGGTTCGCGCTCGGCCCAGCTCGGCGGCTCGGCGGCCTACGTGGCCGCCCACGAGGTGATCGACCTCGCCCGCTCGAAGGCCGCCGACCTGCTCGAGGCCAACGTCGAGGACATCGTGTTCGAGCCGGGCACGGCCGCGTTCCACGTGGTCGGCACCCCGGCGCGCTCGGTGGGCTGGTCCGACATCGGCGAGGTGGCGGCCCAGTCTCGCTTCAAGCCGGAGGGCGGCGCCGGCACGTTCGCGTTCGGGGCGTGCGTGGCCACCGTCGAGCTCGACACCGAGACCGGTGAGGTCCGGGCCCGCAGCCTGGTGTCGGTGGACGACGCCGGCACCCTGCTCAACCCCTTGCTGGCCGAGGGCCAGGTCCACGGTGGGCTCGGGCTGGCCGTGGGCGCGGCGCTGATGGAGGAGATGGTCTACGGCACCGACGGCATCCCCCGCACCTCGAGCTTCGCCGACTACTCGGTGGTCTCCTCGGCCGAGACGATCAGCTTCGACTGCCTCGAGATGGAGACGCCGTCGCCGCTGAACCCGCTGGGCGTGAAGGGCGTGGGGGAGTCCGGCACCGTCGTGGGCACCCCCGCGCTGCAGAGCGCCGTGCACGACGCGCTGGCACCGTTCGGTGTGGTCCATCTGGACCTGCCCTACACCTCGGAACGGGTGTGGGCGGCCATGCAGGGCTGACCTCCCCACCGCCTCGCGAGCGGCCGCCTGCAACCTCCTCGCTGCGGTACCGTTGCACCACACATGGTGAGCGGTCGGACTGGCAGGGGGAGCGTGCGACGACGGGCGACGGAGCACCGCTATCGACGTCATCTGGAGGTGGCGTCGGTGACGGCGTTCGATGATGCGGTGACCGAACTGGTCCACTCGAGGATGGAGCGCACGGCGCTGCGCCTGGCCGAGCTCTCCGACGAGCTGGCCATGCTGGGCGTGGCCTACCGGGCCCACCCGTCGGGGCGCCTCGAGCAGCTGCGGCTGCGCCATCGCCTGGAGGCGGTGGCCACCGAGCTCGAGGTGTTGGCCGAGGCCGGCGAGGTCTAGCGGGCGGCGGCCCCCGGGGCCGCCGTCGCACGCCAATGGCGCGCGCCCCTTCAGTCGGGTGGCCCCCCTGCCGACACTTCAGCGGCAGTCGAAGGAGGCAACCGTCGCCATGCAGCAGCCTTCGGTCCACCTCACCGGCGTCGAGCGGACGTTCGGGGTCGAGGAGGTGATCGTCACCAAGACCGATCCGCAGGGTCGGATCACCTACGCCAACGACGTGTTCCTGCGCGTCGCCGCCTATCGGGAGCACGAGGTGCTCGGGCGCCCGCACAACATCGTTCGCCACCCGGCCATGCCCCGCTGCGTGTTCAAGTTGCTGTGGGACACGATCAAGGCCGGCGACGAGATCTTCGCCTACGTGCTCAACCTGGCCTCGACGGGCGACCACTACTGGTCTTCGCCCGTAGCGGCGCCAGCTACGACCACAGCGGCCGGCTGATCGGGTACCACTCGAACCGTCGCAGCCCCGCGCCCGACGCCGTGCGCACGATCGCCGGCGTGTACGACGCCCTGCTGCGCGAGGAAGCCCGCCACGATCACCCACCGACCGCCATGACGGCGGGCCGGGCCCTGCTCGACGCCACGCTCGACCAGGCCGGGGTCAGCTACGAGGAGTTCGTGTGGTCCCTCGCCAGCGCCCGCATCCTCGGGGGCGCCGGCTGACCGGGGAGCCCGGGCGCTGAGACGAAGGCCACAGGTAGTTGCATGCGCTAAGCAACTAGCGCGGCGTACGCTGACGCCATGGCCCACACGTCTCCCGCACCCGACCCGGCCGAGGTGGCCGATCGGCTGCGCCTGCCGGTCACCCGGCTCGCCCGCCTCCTGCGCCAGCAGGACAGCAGCGGGCTCGGTCCCACCCTGACCTCCGCCCTCGCCACGATCGGCCGGGAGGGCCCGCTCTCGCTCGGGGACCTCGCCGCCGTCGAGCAGGTGGCGGCGGCCACCATCAGCCGGGCCGTGGCCAAGCTGGAGGACCGGGGGATGGTGTTGCGGCGCACCGCGGCGGGCGACGGCCGGTCCTTCACCGTCGAGCTCACCGATGCCGGGCGGGAGCAGCTGGCCAGCAACCGCCAGCGTCGCCAGGCGTGGCTGAGCCGGCAGCTCGCCGCGCTGGAGCCCGACGAGCTGGCCCGGCTCGAGGCCGCGGTCGACGTCATCGAGCGCCTGACCTCGGCGAGCCCGCCGTGCGCCCGGGCCGAGCGCACCGCCGGTGCCGGAGCGGGGCGATGACCGCCGCCGTGCAGGCCGGTCCCGCCACCAACACCACCGGCACGTTCGCGTCACTGCGCGTGCCCAACTTCCGGTTGTTCTTCGCCGGGCAGTTCGTGTCGCAGGTGGGCAACTGGCTGACGATGGTCGGCCAGACCCTGCTGGTGCTGCACCTCACCGGCAACGGCGTGGCCGTCGGGGTGCTGGTGGCCTGCCAGTTCCTCCCGGTGCTGCTGTTCGGCGCCTGGGCCGGGTTGGTGGCCGACCGCTCCGACAAGCGACGCCTGCTGCTCACCGTGCAGAGCCTGGCCATGGTGCAGTCCTTCGTGCTCGCCGCCCTGGCCTTCATGGACCGCCCGCCCCTGGCGGCGCTCTACGCGGTGGCGTTGGCCGGCGGTTTCGCCACCGCCTTCGACAGCCCGGCCCGCCGCTCGTTCGTGGTGGAGATGGTGCCGAAGGACCTGGTCAACAACGCCGTCAGCCTCAACAGCGCCATGATGACCTCGGCCCGCATCTTCGGCCCCGCGCTGGCCGGGCTGCTGGTGAGCACCGTCGGCTACGGCTGGTGCTTCGCCATCGACGGCGCCAGCTATGTGGCGGTGCTGGTGGCCCTCGGCGCCATGCGCACGGCGGAGCTGCGGCCCTCGGCCCCGGCCAAGCGCTCGAAGGGCCAGGTGCGGGAGGGCCTGCGCTACGTGCGGTCCGTGCCCGAACTGTGGATCCCGCTGGCCATGATGACCCTCATCGGCACCCTGGCGTTCAACTTCCAGGTGGTGCTGCCGCTCTTCGCCACGCGCAGCCTCGAGGGCAGCGAGACCACCTTCACGCTGCTGTACTCGGTGCTGAGCGCCGGTTCGTTGGTGGGCGCGCTGGCCACCGCCCGCCGCAAGCGGGTGACGCTGTCCATGTGCGTGGCGGGCGCCCTGGCCTTCGGGGTGTCGATGGCGGTGCTGGCCGTCTCGCCGAACCTGTGGGTGGCGTTCCCGGTGGCCGCCGTGCTCGGCGCCAGCAGCATCGCGTTCATGACCTCGTCCACCGCGCTGGTGCAGACCGAGGCCGGCGCCGACATGCGGGGCCGGGTGCTGGCCCTGCAGTCGATGGTGTTCCTCGGCAGCACGCCGATCGGCGGACCGATCCTGGGAGCCATCAGCGAGCAGCTCGGCGCCCGCCGGCGTGGCCGTGGGTGCGGCCGGCGCTGGCCGCCGCCGCCTTCGGGCGATGGGCGGTCGCCCGGCGCCACACCCCGGCGGCCGCCCTCACCGGCCAGCCCGTCACCCTCGACCGATCGTAACCATTTCGCGATACGTACCGATATATCGATACTGCTACGTTGGCGCCATCGATCCGGCGCGCCGTGCGCCGGACGGCGACAACGAAAGCGAGATCCCTGATGGGACCACATCGATACGGACAACCGGGCTGGGGCTTCGGCGGGCCGGGCGGCTTCGGCGGACCCGGCGGCTTCCGGGGCTTCGGCCCACCCCGCGGCCCACGCATGCGCCGCGGCGACATCCGCGGCCTGCTGCTCGAAACCCTCGCCGAGCAACCCGGCCACGGCTACGACCTCATCAGCCGGCTGGAGGACCGCAGCGGCGGCCGGTGGCGTCCGAGCCCCGGCAGCGTCTACCCCACGCTGCAGCTCCTCGAGGAGGAGGGCCTGGTGCGCAGCGAGCAGCTCGAGGGCAAGAAGGTCTACTCCTGACCGAGGCCGGTCAGGCGGCCGCCGGCGAGCGGGCCGAGCGGGGTCGACGACCGGGTGAGCCCTGGGGTGGCCCCGCCGGCGGCGCCGAGGGCCCGGCCGGAGAGCTGCAGCAGGCCGTCGGCACGTTGCTCGGTGCGGCGTGGCAGGTGGGTCAGAACGGCGACGAGGCGCTGCTGGCACAGGCCACCCAGATCGTCAACGACGCCCGGCGCCGGCTCTACGAGCTGCTGGCCCAGGCATGAGCGGGCCGCGTCCGCTCAGCCCGGCGGCTCCGTCCAGGGCTCGGCCGGGCCGGCGATGCGCACCGACGCCCCGTCGGACTCGGTCCGATACCACTCGGTACGGGCGGTGCCGTCGGACCCGAGCCGGGTGACGGCCAGGCCGACCTCGGGCGCGTCCTGCACCGTGGCCGGCACCCGGACCATCAGGGCCTCGACGGCCACGTAGACCTCCGGCGGGCGGCCGGCCGCCCGCCGGTCGGCCTCCAGCTCGGCGACCACCGCCCGGGCCCGGGCCTCGGCGTCGAGGGGCCGGAACCACGGGGCCCAGTCGGCCACCTCGGCCGCCACCGACACGGTGGGCGCGTCGAGACCGGGCGGCCACGGCACCAGTTCGGCGGCGGTCGCCGTGGCGGTCGGCGGCCGCCCGCCGCCGGCCAAGACGACGGTGCGTGCGCCCGCCCCCGCCGCCGGCACGGCGAAGGACAGACCGATGGCGGCCACCGCCAGCGCCGCTGCCGAGGTGCCCACCGAGCCTGCCGGCCATCGAGCCCAAGGCGGGGCCGAGCGGCCCTCGAGGCGCGGCGCGGCCCAGCGCACCAGCCCGCTCAGCGCCGACACGGCGGTGAGGCCGCCCAGCAACGCCAGCTTCGTCCCGAACTCGTCGTGCTGGGGCGCAGCGAGCACCGCCCCCAGCCCGCCGGCACCGGCGGCGAACCACAGCCTCCCTACCAGACCATCCGGTACGGTACGGGGGTCGGTGATCATGAACCCGGCGAACACCAGCGTCTCCGGTGAGGCCGCCACCCGCCACCAGAACGCCCCGCCGCACAACGGCCCGGCCGACCAGTCGGCCACGATGCAGTGACCCGAGGCGCTGAGCAGGCCCAGCCACGCCGCCAGCGAGGCCAGGTAGACCGCACCCACCACCCACACACCGGCCCGCAACCCCACCGCCACCGCGCCGAGCACGATCACCGCCACCGCTGCGGCCAGCCCGGGCCGCCACGGTCCCCAGTAGAGGACCTGCACGTCGGCCCGCTGCACGCCCAGGAGCAACAGCGCCACCACCAGGCCCAGGTTCGAGGGGTTGAAGACATGACGGCCGGCCACCCGCAGCAGGTGCTTGGACAGCAGCGAACCGGCAGCCACCGCCGCGAACAGCCCCAGCGCCCGCGTGGACCACGTGTCCGCCGCCGAGGTCCCCGGATCGCGCAGCAGCAGCGCCACCCCGTTGCCGGTGAGCAGGGCGCTGGCCGGCCAGGCGATGACCCGGCGCCGGGCGAACGTGATGAGCGCGCCGAGCAAACCGCAGCTGAGCACGGCCACCGCGATCTGCGGCACCGACACGTTGAAGCCGAGCACCGTCTGGCCCAGCACCTGCACGGTGAGCAGCACCGCCGACTGGGTGAGCCGGGGATCGCCGACGCGGGGCAGCTGCAGCGGGTAGGGGCCCAGCTGGCGCATCGGACGGCCGTCGGCGCCCGAGGGCCGAGCCGCCGCCGACGCAGGCGGCGGAGGGCAGGGGGCCCGGCATCGGGCCCCCACCGGCCGGCGGCGCGGCGTTCACCAGCCGCCACCCCCACCGCCACCACCGCCGCCACCGGAGAACCCCCCACCGCCACCACCGGAGAAGCCGCCCCCGGTGGAGGACGGCTTCGGCGCGCTGAGGGCGGCGGCCGACACCGAGCTGAACTCACTCATCGAGCGCCCGAAGTCGTCGTAACGGAACACCCCACCGGGGTTGATGGGCACATACCAGGTGGGCGCCAGCTGCAGGCCCTGCTCCTGCAGCACCTCGAGCACCGCCGCCCAGCGGTGGGTGAGGCCGAACACCATGGCGTAGGGCAGACCGGCCACGTAGTCGTACTGCCGGTCGGCGTAGCGCAGCTCCTCGGCGTCGGCCACCTCCAGGAACCGTTCGTAGCCGACGAGGAGCTCGAGCAGGCGACGGCCCTCACCGGTGCGCGAGGGCATGCGCCCGGCGGTGGCCAGCAGCAGCAGGCCCGGCAGCACCAGCGGCAGGCTGACCAGACCGAAGCTCGTGAACGCGATCAGCGCCACCGACGCCGCCCCGCCCACCAGCAGGGCCACGACGCCCAACGCGATCCACTTGGCCCGCACCTTGTCGGGCCGGCTGGTGAACCAGTGGCGCCGCATCGTCTCCTCGTACATCGCCTGGCGGACGGCGCCCAGTTCGGTGGCGAAGTTCGTGCGCAGCTCGGACAGCAGCACGCTGTCCGCACCGGCGGCCTGGCTGCGCAGCTTGTCCAGCAGCAGCTGCTCGTAGGCGTTGAGGTCCTCCTGTTTGCCCAGGAAGCGGATGGAGAAGTCGCTGGTGCGACGGAACGTGCCGGAGGCGGGCCGCTCCTCGATCTGCAGGTGGCCGCGCACGGCGAGGTCGACGATGGTGGCGGACACGTCGAGCGGGTCGGCCTTCTCGTCGACGAGCACGCCGCACAGCCCCGGCGTCATGGCATCGGGCGGGCGGAACTGCACCGGGCCATCGGGCTTCTCGAAGAAGCCGGTGAGCCCGCGGCGGTCGGGTTCGGCCTCGGGCGGCAGGTAGGCCACCCCGGCCAGCCGGCGGTCGCGCGCCTGGCGGCCGAGCAGCGAGCCCAACCCTCCGGCCACCGCCAGCGAGCCGACGGCGCTCAACGCGAGCGTGGCCGGCGTCGCCCGGAACGCCCGCGCGAGGCTCCAGCGCTCCTCGAGCACCGCGATGGCCCGCTCGACCGTACCGTCCGGTAGGTCGAGGTACAGGGTGAGCGCCTCGCCCGGCGCCAGCTGGGAGGCGGCCACGCGCAACGGGTCGGCATCGGTGCCGGTGCCGGTGACCGTGCAGGGCTCCGTCGAGCGGAAGCTCCCGGTGAAGCAGCGCACCGACAACGCCGCGCCGGGGTGCACCAGCGACGCCTCCACCTGCTCGATCGGGACCTCCCAGGCGGTGCCGACCAGGTTCCAGGCCAGCTCCTGCACGGTGCCGAGGTCGCGCAACTCCGTGGTCTCGACCGCGTCGTGCACGACGTAGTCGATGGTGTAGCGCCAGGTCCCGTCGATGAACGTCTCGGCACTACCGATGCGGATGACCAGCTGGTCGTTGGTGATGGCGGTGGCCAGATCGTCCACGCCGTCGGGGTCCCCGGACTCGACCCGACCCCCGTCGGCGGTGGCGCTGACCCCGAGCACCTCGATCTCGTAGACCCGCAGGTGCTCGTCGTCGTAGGGCACCTTGACCGGCACGATGCGCCGGAACCCGTGGGCCTCGTCGGGCGCCAGCGTGTAGAGGAACTCCTCCCGCACCCGCAGCGCGCCGCTCGGCTCCAGGGCGAGCGTCATGCGCAGCTCGCTGATGGTGCCCGGCGCCTGGCGGGCACCGGCCGGTGGCCCCCCGACCACGGCCAGCACGGCGATCGCCACCACGGCGACGCCGCCGACCAGCAGGGCGACGGCCCGCGAGGCGAGGGCCTCCCCGGTGCGGCGACGGCGATCAGCGCACACCGGGCACCACCGCCTCGTCCAGATCCACCTGGAAGTACCGGGCCGGGGCCACGCCGAGCGGACCGGCGAGCAGCAGCCACGGGAAGGTCTCACGGGTCGTGTTCAGCAACCGCACCCGTCCGTTGTAGTACCGCCGGGCGGCGGCCACGTCGTCCTCGGTGCGCACCAGCTGCTCGTGCAGGGAGCGGAAGATCTCATCGGTGCGCAGCTGCGGGTTGGCCTCCGCCATCGCCAACAGCGCGGCCTCGGCACCCTGCACCTGCCGCTCGGCCCGGTCCCGCTCCTCGACGCCACGGGCCTCCACCGCCGCCACCAGCGCCACCCGCTCGTGGCGGGCCGCGGCGGCCACCACCTCGTTGAGGGCGCCGACGAGGTCGTAGCGGCGCTGCAGCTGGGTGTCGACCTGGGCCCAGGCCTCGGCCACCGCCTGCCGGGCCCGCTGCAGGCGGTTGAACCCGACGACGGCCACCGCGACCACGGCCACCACGACGGCGACGAGGACGAGTGCCACGATCATCGTCGGACAGTCTGCTCGGCGGGGCCGCCCGATCGGCGCCATCCGCCCGATGCAGGGCCGCACCGCCGATCGAACGAGCGGCGAAGGGCGAGCGCTCGGGGCTGATTCCGAGCAGCCGGCGCTGAAAGCGAGCAGTCGGGGATGAAGGCGAGCAGTCGGGGATGAAGGCGATCAGTCGGGGATGATGCGGATGGTGTCCGCCGGCCCGGCGCCGACGGCAACGAGCAACTCGGGATCGGCCTCGACGAAGATGCACTCACCGGGACACTGCTCGGAGCACTCGACCACCACCTGCTCGAAGCGTTCCGGGACCTGCGCCAGGGACTGCGAGCCGCCGGGATCGTTGAGCGCGAGACCGTCCTGACGCACGTAGGCGATGCCGTCCTCCAGGATCACGAACACCTCGGGGCAGTGGTCGGTGCAGATGCCGTCGCCCGTGCACAGATCCTGGTCGATCCAAACCCGCATGGGACTTCAGCCTACGGGACCTGAGGGGGCAGGGCCTCGCCGGAGTGCGGCGCTGGCCCTCCGCACCGTCCGCGGCGGTAGACTCCCGGCGCACAGGCGGTTCGGGGGAGCGGAGTTGGCCTCACCACTGTTGGAGATCCCTGGCGCGCGGCGACGCCGGTCCTCCACGCGCGGCGAACGAGGCCGGTCGAGGCCGGTGCTCGCCGTCGATCTCACCCGGGCCCCGTTGCAGCTCGAGCGCCGTCGGCGTCGCACCCCCGGGGCGTGGTACCGCACCTGGTCGCGGCGGCCGGTGTCCCGGGTGCTGCGGCTGCTGGTGCTCGTCGCGGCCGCCGCCGCGCTGGTCCTGCTGTGGCAGGCCACGCAGGTGGAGCTGCGCATCGTGGAGGGCAGCCGGCTCGCGTTCGGCTCCACGGTGGCGCCCGACAACCCGCTGCGCTTCACCGTGCACGGCGGCGGCGCGGCACACGCCCAGCTGGCCGGGGTCTCGGTGGGCACGGCGCAGCGCGACGGCGACGAGATCCACCTGACGTTGCCCGCCGGCCTGCCCGAGGGCGCCTACGAGTTGGCGGTGTCGGTGGATCGGACGTTCCCCTTCGGCGCCACCGTCGGGCGCTGGACCGTGGTGATCGACGACCAACCGCCCGCGCTGGCCCTCGAGCCGGCCGTGGCCCCGGCACCCCTCGACCGGCCCGTGGTCCTCACCGGATCGGTGGAGCCCGGCGCCACCGTCGAGCTGGCCGATCCGTCCGGCACCCCGTTCAGGGTGGACGACGCTCCGGCCGGGCGGTTCCAGGTGACGCTCGAACGCCCACCGGCTGCCACCGTCGAGCTGATCGCCACCGATGCCGCCGGCAACCAGCACCGCCTGCCCGTCGTCGTGCCCACCGCCTACCCGGCCGACACGAGGGCCGCCCACATCACCGCCGCCGGTTGGTCCTCGCCCGAGGTCCGCGAGCCGTTCCTGGAGCTGGTCGATCGCGGTGTCATCAACACCGTGCAGCTCGACATCAAGGACGAGAGCGGGTTGATCGGCTACGACTCGCAGGTGCCGCTGGCCCGCCAGAGCGGGGCGGTGCAGGCCTACTACGAGCCCCGCGCCGCCATCGAGGAACTGCACCGACGTGGCGTGCGGGTCATCGGCCGCATCGTCGCCTTCCGCGACCCGGTGCTCGCCGACTGGGCCTGGGCGAGCGGCAACCGCACCTGGGTGCTGCAGCACCCCGACGGCTCCCGCCTCGATGCCTACGGTGGGTTCACGAACTACGCCGAACCGGCCGTGCGCCGCTACAACCTCGATCTCGCCGTGGAAGCGGCCGGGTTGGGCTTCGATGAGATCCTGTGGGACTACGTCCGCCGTCCCGAGGGCGATCCCTCCGAGATGGTGGTGCCGGGCCTGACCGGCACCGAGCGCACCACCGGCGACGTGATGGTGCAGTTCCTCGAGGAGGCCCGGGCCGAGCTGCGGCCGCTCGGGGTGTACCAGGGCGCCTCGGTGTTCGGCATCGCCGCCACCCGGCCGGAGAACATCGGCCAGCCGGTGGACCGCATGGCCGCCGTCGTCGACTACGTGGCGCCGATGGTGTACCCGTCGCACTACGTGCCGGGGGAGTGCGGCGTGGCCGATCCCAACGGCGATCCGTACGCCATCGTCCGGTGCTCGTTGCAGGACTTCAACCAGGTGATGGCCGGCCACCCGGCGGTGCTGGTGCCGTGGCTGCAGGACTTCTCCCTCGACGGCTACACCTACGGCGCCGCCGAGGTGGCGGCCCAGGTGCGCGCCGCCGGTGAGGTGGGCGCCCACGGCTTCCTGTTGTGGAACCCGGGGGCGTCCTACACCTACGACGGTCGTTCGTGACCGAACGATCCCGGGTCGGCGCCCCGGGCGGGGCGTCGCTCAGCCGGCCCGGGTCGCTTCGGTGATGGTCGGCGGACCGGCGAACGCCTGGGCCAACGCCAACCACTCGGCGGCGGCCCCGCCCTCGGTCTGCAGCTTCGTGGCCCCCACCGGCACCCGCTGGGTCACGACCAGGCAGAAGTCGAGCGCGTCGCCGCGCACCACCTCGACGGCATCGTCGGGGCCCCAGCGCCAGGTGTCGCCCGAGGGCGCCAACAGCTCGACCCGCACCGGGACGTCGGGCGCCTGCCGGCCCCGGTTGGCGTAGGACCAGCCCCGGGTGGTCACCCCGATGTGGGCCACGTGGCGCAGCCGGTCGGTGGGGGCGATGGGCCGGCCGAGCGCGGTGGCCACATCCTGGCCGTGCGACCAGGTCTCCATCAGCCGGGCGGTGGCGAAGGACAGGGCGCTCATCGACGGCCCGAACCACGGGATGCGGTCCTTCGCCCCGAGCGGACGGAAGGCGTCGAGCATCTTCTGACGGGTGTCGCGCCACCAGGCCAGGGTCTCGGCCCCGCTGCGGCCCCGGCCCGAGCCGAACGCATCGAGGCCGCCCTTCATGACCTCGCCCTTGGCCTGCTCGAAGCGCTCGGGGTCGGCCACCGCGAGGTAGCCGGCTTCGTCGGCCTGCACGATGTGCACGATCGTGTCCCGCACGTCCCAACCCGACGCCGGGGTGGGCGTGGCCCACTGCTGTTCCGTCAGGTCGGCCACGATGGCGTCGAGCGCGGCGTGCTCGGCGGCGAGGTCGTTGCAGATGGGGTCCATGTCGGCGCTCACGGCGGGCATTCTTCCAGACCGGCACCGGCCACCGCAGACCTCACCCGCCGGGCCGGGGTGCGGTTGGTGCCGGCCGTGTCCGGGCTGGCACGATTCGCCGGTGCAGGCCGTGGTCATCGTCGGGCTGGCGGCGGCGTTGCTGGTGGCGTCGACCGTGCAGGCGGTGACCGGGTTCGGCTTCGCCCTGCTGTCCATGCCGCTGCTGACGCTGGTGATCGACGCCAAGGACGCGGTGGCCCTGTCCACCCTGGTAGGTGCGCTGGCCTCGTTCAACCTGCTCGCCCGTACCTACCGGTCGGTACGGTGGGACCTGACCCGGTGGCTGCTGGTCGGCGCGGTGGCGGGCATGCCGCTCGGTCTGGTGGTGCTGGTGGTGGTGCCGGCGCGCACCCTGCAGGTGATCATCGCCGCTGCGGTGCTTTGCTTCGTGGTGGTGCTGGCCCGGGGCTGGCGGCTGGGTGAGGCGGGACCGCGGGTCGAGTTGGCCGCCGGGTTCGTGAGCGGGGTGCTCAACACGTCGGTGAGCACGAACGGGCCGCCGCTGGTGCTGGCGTTGCAGGCGCGCGGCCTCGAGCCGGAGGCGTTCCGGGGCACCATCTCGACGGTGTTCGCCGCCAGCTCGCTGGTGGCCAACGCCCTGTTCGCCGCCTCGGGCCGGTACACGACGACGGTGCTGGCCTACGCCGCCCTGGGCCCGCCGATGTTGCTGCTCGGTGCCGCGGTCGGACGGCGGGCCGGCCGGCGCCTCGCCCCGGACCGGTTCCGGCCCCTGGTGCTCGCCCTGCTGGTGACCGCCGCGGTGTCGGCGGCGATGAGCGCCTTCATCGGCTGAGTGAGGGCAAGCCGATCAGGCGAGGCGGGCCAGCTCGACCGCGATCGTGGCGGCCACGGCGGCGTTGTGCTCGGCCAGCGCCAGGTTGGCGGGGACCGAACGCCCCTCGGTCGCCTCGGCGATGCGGCCGAGCACGAACGGGGTCACCGCCGCACCCCGCACCCCGGCCGCCTCGGCCGCGGCGAGCGCATCGGCGAGGGCGTCGGCCTCCTCGGGCAGCTCGTCGGCAACGGGGATCGGGTTGGCCACCAGCAGGCCACCGCCCCCGAGCGCCCAACGGGCCCGGGCCACCGCCGCCACCGCAGCCGCCCCCTCGACCCGATGCGGCACCCGCAGGCCCGACGAACGGGCGTAGAACGCCGGGAAGTCGTCGGTGGCGAAGCCCAGCACGGGCACGCTGCGGGTCTCGAGGTCCTCCAGCGTGCGGGCCAGGTCGAGGAACGCCTTGGCCCCGGCGCTGACCGTGACGACCCGGTGGCGGGCCAGCGCGTCGAGGTCGGCCGACACGTCGCCGGTGAGCTCCACGCCGCGGTGCACCCCGCCGATGCCGCCCGTGGCGAAGGTGGCCACACCGGCGGCCGCCGCCAACGCCACCGACGCCGACACGGTGGTGCAACCCACCTCCCAGCCGAGGCCGACCGCCACCCCGAGGTCCCGCTCGGCGACCTTGGCCGAACCGCCGAGGATGCGCTCGTGGTCGCCTTCGGCAACCCCGACGCAGGGTCGGCCGTCGAGCACCGCGGTGAGCGCCGGCACCGCGCCGTTGCGCCGCACCGCGGCCAGGCAGCGCTGGAGGGCCTCGGCGTTGGCCGGGGCGGGCAGCCCGAGCGTGGAGAAGACGGTCGATTCGAGGGCGACGACGGGCCGGCTCGACGCCAGCGCGTCGGCCACCTCGGGGGAGATCGTGAGCATCACCGCCGAGGCTAGGGACCGCCGGCGGCGCCGCCGAGGTCGCGCAGCCAGTGCCGGGCGCGCCGGCGGCCGGCGGCCACCGCCACCCGGGGGGAGGCACCGGCGAGATGGGCCACCAGGAACCCGGCGGCGAAGGCGTCGCCGGCGCCGGTGGTGTCGGCCAGGCGGTCCGGTGGCTCGGCGGCGACCTCGTGGCGGGTCCCGTCGGCGGCGAGCACCACCGTGGGCCCCTTGCCGCCCTTGTAGACCACCAGCCCGGCCCGGGGCTGGTGCAGCCCGAACCACGCCGCTTCGTCGGGGTTGACGAACAACACGTCGGCGTCGAGCTCGTCGAGGGCGCCCACGCCGAGGCGTTCCAGCACCGCCACCGACGATGCGTCGATGCTGCGGCACAGGCCGAGCTGGCGGGCGCGGGCGAGGGTGCGACGGGTCAGCCCGGCCAGCGGCTCGCCGTCGAGGCTGTAGGCGGGAACGTGCAGCGCGGCGGCGCCGCGCAGCGCCCCGCCGGGCAGCCGGGCCAGCGTCGGGCAGGCACCGCGGTCGGTGTAGAAGCTCCGCTCGCCGTCGGGGTCGAGCACCACCACCACCGAGCCGGTGCGGCCGTGCCGTTGCACGGCGACCTCCACCCCTTCCGCCCGCAGCGCCGCCACCAGCTGCCGGCCGGCGGGATCGTCGCCCACGGCCCCCACGAAGCGGGCCCGGCCACCGGCCGCCACCACGTTGACGGCGACGTTGGCGGCGCTGCCCCCGCGCCGGCGCTGCACCACGGCCGGGGTGTCGGTGCCGCGCCGCAGGGGACCGGCCGGCGACACCACCACGTCCTCGACGAGGTCACCCAGGCACACGACCAGGGCGGCGTCGCTCACCGTCTCACCGTCGTGGCGCAGGCCGCGCTCAGGCCGGCTTGCGGCCGCTGACCCGCACGAGCACGCCGGGGACGAACTCGTCCTCGGCCACGTCCACGAAGCCGGCGTCGGTGAAGTAGCCGCGCACCTGGGAGCGGCGGTGCGCCTTGCCGCCGGAGTGGTACAGGATCTCCTGCATGCCCCACAGGGCCGCATCGAGGGGGCCGACGCCGTCGTCGTCGAGCATCTCGCCCACCAGGTGCATCTCGCCGCCCGGTTCGAGGGCGTCGAACGCCTTGGCCACCACGGCCCCGATGGTCGGCTCGTCGTAGATCGGCAGGTTCGAGGCCATGACGATGACGTCGCAATCGGGGAACGGGTCGCTGGTGAAGTCCCCGCCGACGGTGCCCACCCGGTCGCTCACACCGTGCTGGTCGAGGTACTCGGCCGTCACCACCACGACCGGCGGGAGGTCGAACACGGTGGCGCGCAGCCCGGGAAGGCCTTGACGCGTTGATCGAGTACGCCCCGGAGCCGCCGCCGAGATCGAGCAGGTGCGTGCGGCCGGTGAGGTCCACCTTGCGGCAGAAACGTCGGCCGGCGCCCATCCCGATCGACGAGGTGGCCTGGTGGTAGTTCCGGGCCTGCTCCGGTGAGATCGCTGTATACCGAGCGGTTTGGGGGGCTCAGGCGAGCGCAGCAACTCGGTGAGATTCATCCACCCCGGCACGTCGCCGCAGGTGAAGCGCATCCACGGCCCCGCGTAGCCAGCCTGGCCACGGACGAGGAAGCGGTCGGTGTCCGGCGTTGGTCAGCCGCCCGGCATCGTCGAAGCGCAGCAGGTCGAGGGCCAGCAGGCAGCTGACGAGGCGGTCGGCGTTGAGCAACGAGATGCCGCACTCGACGAAGCGGCGTTGTCGCCGGCGCCGGCGTGGACGTGGGTGAACACGTGCAGGTCGAGCGGCCCACAGCAGAGCCGACTCGGTGCAGCGACCGATGTGCTGATGGCGCTGAGCGGGTGTTGTCCGAGGCGTTCGCCAGCGGTCGCCGCTGTCGTTGTCACGACAGCCGACAGTGGCCGTCGGGGCCGCCACCCCAAGCGCCGCGGCACCGATGGCCGGTCGGGCGCTAGGTTCCCCAGAGCGGCAGCCCATCGAGCTCGTGGCGTTCAACACGGCGATCGACTCGGACAACAAGATCCACGACGACGGAGTCGCCAGCAGTTCGAGGTTTCGCCGGCGGTCTGGTGCCCGGTGTCGATGTGTACGCCTACCTGTCGTAGGGCCCGGTGCAGGAGTGGGGCAACGACTGGTTGGAGCAGGTTCGATGAGCGCCCGCTTACGCCGCGCCACCTATGACGAGGAGGCTGGTGAGCGTCGACTGGGACGGGGCGACGCTGGCGTTGCGCAACCCGGCCGGCACGGTGGTGGCCAGCGGCTCGGCTGCCCTCGACGGACCGCACCCCGTGCCGTCGTTGGCGGACCACCCGACCGCGCCGATGCCCGAGCCAGGGCCCGCCCGCCGGCAGCGCCGCAGGCGTTGACCGCCGGCAGCGTGCTGCGGCACCTGGGAGGCCAACTTCCACTTCGACAAACCTGCAGGCGTTGCCACTGGCGGCGTGGCACGGCCAAGCCTGTCGGTGTACCGCAGCGCGGTGTGCCCATCCGGGTGGGTGCTGCGCACCGCGAACTGGATCCTAATGACCAGCGTGCGGCTGGGGCCGTGGATCCACGTCGGTTCCACGGTGCGCAACCTCGGGCTCATCACCGACGGGGCCCACGTGGCGACCCGGGGCTCGGTGCGGGCCGAGTACGAGAAGAAGGGCCATCGCTTCGTCGATCTCGATCTGGTGGTCACCGCCGACGAGCGGCCGGTGGCGCTGATCGACCACACCGCCATCTACCGCCCGCGACAGGTGGCCGAGGCCGACGATGACCGCCCGGCGCCCCACCCACGTGTTGTTCGACTGCACGGCACCGGAAGGCGTGCGGGTGGCGAGGTGGGGGCTCGCCGGCGGGGTGGGATTCGCCATGGCCGGCTGGCGCCTCGTGTTGGCGGCCGCCATCTTGCTCGCGGGACGGGACGGCCCTCGGACCCGCCGGCTTCCATACCGTGCGGTAGGTAGCCCCCCGGTCGCAGCGATTCGGCGCCGATTCGGCCCGAGTCGGAGGGGCCGGGTCGCAGCGATTCGGCGCCGATTCGGCCCGAGTGGGCGGACCCGGTGCCCGACGCAGCCGCATCGGCGGGAGGGAGCTGTTGTCGGATCCTTCACGCGGCACCGACGGAATGTCGACGTTCCGTGCACCATGCAACGTCGAATGTGGCGACGGCCGGCAACGTCGAACGGATGTCGCGAAAAGATCCGACAGCGAAATCTGGCTGACACGCCGCTGCGACATACGACCGATCGGGTCCAGCGTCGGTCCCGTGTCGGCGTGGCTCGACCCGTCGCGGCGCACGGTGCCGACCCGCGCCAAGTCGTTCCCGCCGGCACGGCCACATGCAGGCTCGCCGCCCATGCTCGACGCCGATCGCCGCTACCGCTCCGACGGGGCTCCCAGCGATGCGGCTTAGTTCGCTGCGAGCGGGCCGAACAGCGATTCGGCGCGGATTCGCTGCGAGCGGGCCGGGCCTCCCAGCGATTCGGCGCGGATTCGCTGCGAGCGGGCCAGCTCCCGGCGATTCGAAGCGGATTCGCTGCGAGCGGGCCGGGCCGAGGGTTGGACCGCCGGCGCCGGTTCAGCGCGGTGGGTCAGTCGTCTCGCGCCGGGGCCTGCGGCCGTACGCCACCCAGGCCAGGCCGATGGCCGCGGCGCCAGGCCGAGCACGGTGACGCGCTCTCGTTGCCGGTGACGGCGAGGATCTCGGGGGCGGCACCGACGGCCTCTTGACGGAGCCCGGCACCAGCGTCGATCCCGCACCGGCCTCACCGGCGCCGAGGGGCTCGGGCGGGCGGGGCGGGGGCCAGGCCGGCCTGGGAAGCGAGTGGGACCGCCGCCGGCACCGTCCCCCACCGCACCGGGCGACGGTGCCGTGGTGGGCGCCACGGTGGGCAACGGCGCCACGGTCGGCCCCGGGGCCGGCACCGGTGTGGGTCCAGCCGTCACCCGGACGGGCTCGGCGGTGCCGGCGGCGACGAGGGTCGGCTCCGCAACGCTGCCGAGGCCGGGCGCCGCCGCACCCAGGACCAGGCTGATGAGGGCACCCGCCAGCGGCGGGTGTCGTCGCATGGAGGTCGCGAGTCTGCCAGAACCACACGAGGAGCGCGCACGTCTCCACGCGACGTGGCCGCCCCCGCCGTGCGGGAGCGGGCGCCCAGGCGATCGACCCCGTCGGTCAGACGGCGCCAGGGCGGACCGCCCGATGATGTTGAGGTCGTCCGGACGCTTGACGCCGACCCCGAACGGCCGCTGGGCCACCCGGCGGATCTGGATCTCCTCGGACCCCTCGATGCGGTAGCGACGGTGGTGACGGTAGATGTGCTCGGAGGCTTGTGGCGGGTGTAGCCGATGCCGCCGTGCACCTGGATGGCCAGGTCCGCCGCCTCGCACACCAGCCGGTTGGCCTGGTAGTTGGCCATCGACACCTTGTCCGGCACTGCATGTAGTGGATTTTGCGATCGAGGTACCACGCCGTCTTGTAGACGAGGTTGCGGACCATCTCGCAGCGGGTCTGCATCTCCGCCAGCGGGAACTGGATGGCCTGGTTGCGCCACAGCGGGCGGCCGAACACGTGGCGCTCCATGGCGTACTTCACCGACTCGTTGATGCAGAACTGGGCGGCGCCCACCCCGGAGGCCGCCTGCCGGATGCGGTTCTCGTGGACGAACATGTTGGCCATCTCCAGGCCCTTGCCCTCGCCGCCGAGGATGCAGTCGGGCCCGCCCACCCGCACGTTGTCGAGGGTGACCTCGGCGTGCTCGGAGGGCATGTTGAACGTCCACCACATGAAATCGACGTTGAAGCCGGGCGTGTCGGTGGGCACCACGAAGCAGGTGATGCCGTTGGCCTCGCCCTGCTTGCCCGACGTGCGGGCGAAGATCATGTCGTGGGTGGCGGTGTCGAGGCCGGTGTTGAACCACTTCTTCCCGTTGATCACCCACTCGACCAGCCGTCCCGGTAGGCGGTGGTCTCCAGCCAGGTGGCGTCCGAACCGTGATCAGGCTCGGTGAGACCGAAGGCCAGCCGCATGTCGCCGCCGGTGATCATCGGCTCGCACCACATGCGCTGGTGCTCGTTGCCGACGTTGTGGACCATCAGCACGGTGGGGAAGTTGCCCACGATCGGACTCGTTCTGCAGGTCGTTGTACGGCCAGGCCCTTGGCAGCGGGTGCTCGCGGATGACGGCCACCATGCCCAGGTTCGAGCCGTCGGAGCCACCGAGCTCCTTGGGCAGCGCCCAGCGCAGGAACCCCGCCTTGTCGGCCCGGTTGCGCATCTCGCGCAGCAGCGCGTACCACTCGGCCCGCGGCACCCCGCCCTCGTCCCAGTTGGTGCGGGCGTTCTCCCGCCGGTGGTCGAAGAAGCGGATGTTGTCGTTCTCCTCTTCCGAGCAGCGATCTCCTTTCCATCGATGAAGGCGTCGATATCGCGCATGAGTCTGGCTCTGCAGGGATCTCGAAGTCCATGGAAGGGCCCCCAACTCGGTACGTCGGCCCGGGAGCTTAGACCCAGTTGACGCCGGAGTCAGGTTTGGCGGTGGTGCCAATCGGCGGCCATGGCGTAGGCCTCGCGCTCTGAGGATGGCCAAGGTAGGCGCGCCGGTGGCTGCGCAGCCGCGCCACGTTCGACAGGTGAGCGGCCAGGTAGCGCGCGGGAAGAACGGCCCCGGCCCATCTCGGTGAACTGCCGGACGTGGACCAGGCTCGTGGGCGATCAAGGTGGACCGACCGTCCATCGGCTCGTCGCGGCGCAGGAAGATCAACCGCCCGACGTCATACCCACCGCACCGGGGGGCAGCACCGGGACCCGCACCAGGATCGCCCGCCGGGCCACCCATCAGGGCACCAGCGTGTAGCGGTCGAGCTCCTGCTCGCTGAGCCTGCGGATTCGGGGACGGTGTGGCATCGGTGCTGCGGCCTGGGATGCGTTGCTGATCCCGGGGCGGCGACAGCCACCGCGGCCCGATCGACCCCGCGTGCCGTACCGATCAGTACGGCGCGGCGTCGATCATCGAGATCACATCAGCTTCTCGGAGGCGACCTCGTACATCGTGAGGTTGCGGCCGGAGATCCACGCACCTCCTTGAGGGAGGCCCGGCCGAGAAGGTCTTGATGTGCTCGGCCTTCATGTACGGCCCGGTGCGCCTCCGACTCCCCACTTCTCGAACAGGTGCACCACCGTCAGGTCAGTGACCGACGGGGAGGCGCGTAGGCGTGGCGGCCTCCTCCTGGAGGGTGCCGGCCATCACCGCCTTGGCGGCTTCGAGAACTTATGCCGGTCGGCGGCTTCCATGGTGAACGTTCCGGAGATGACGATCATGACCGGACTCTAGGCGCCCACCGCCCACCTCAGCGCCGGACCAGCAACTCCGTGCTCTCGGCGGCGAAGTCGGCGAAGCGGCGCAGCAGCTCGTGCGGGTGCTGCGGCTCGGCGATGGCGAAGCCCTGGGCCGTGCCGATGCCGGCCTCGGCCAGCGCCCGCAGGGCGGTCACGTCCCAGGCGCCGACCACACCGATGCACAGCCCGAAGTGGGCGGCCACGGTGGTCAACCCGTGCAGCAGCACATACCCGTTGGTGTGCTGGGCGATCGACTCGGTGAGCGAGGCACCCACCTTCGCGAGTGCCGCGCCCACCTCGAGCGCGTCGAGGCAGGCGGCGCTGCCGGTGAAGTGGTCGATCACCACGTTGATGCCCATGCGGCGGAACGTGGCCAGGGCGTGGGCGAACAGCAGCGGATCGAGGGCCAGCGTGGCCTCGCTCGTCTCGATGGTCAGCATCGACGCCGGCAGGCCGGCGGCGGCGAGGGCGTCGTTGACCTCGTGGATGGTCGACGGTTGACGAAGCGACTGGGCGCCGACGTTGATGGTCACCGGCACCGGCATGCCCTGGCGGAACAACGCCGAGGCGAACTGCACGCTGCTCTGCAACACCACGCTGAACAAACTCGGCCTCGGCCACCCTGTTCCACGAGCGGCGGCAGCCCACGCGCCGGCGAGGAAGGCCCCGCTGCGGGTGGCGGAAGCGGGCCAGCGCCTCCAGCCCGCACAGCCGGCCGTCCTCACCCAGCGGGCGATCGGCTGAAGTGGACCTCGGCCCGGCCCTCGGCCAACCCCAGGCGCACGTCGTCCACCAGATCGGCCTCGGTCAACGGCGCCGGCTCCTGGCTCGCCTGGAACAGCACCACGCCCTTGCGGTGGCGTTTGGCGTCGTACATGGCCACGTCGGCGGCGTGCAGCAGCTCGACCCGGTTGGCGCCGTGCTCCGGCTGCAACGACACGCCGCAGCTCGCCCCCACGTTCACCACCGCCGCCTCCAACCGGAACGGCTCGGTCAACGCCGCGGTGATCGTGCGCCCGATGAGCATGGCCTCCTCGGGGCTGTTCACCGGCGCCACCGCACAGAACTCGTCGCCGCCCATGCGGGCGAAGGCGACCTGCTCGGGCAACCGGGCCCGCATCCGTTGGGCGACACAGCGCAGCAGCTCGTCGCCGGCGGCGTGGCCATAGGTGTCGTTGATGCCCTTGAAGCCGTCGAGGTCGACCACCAGCACGGCGTGGCGGACCATGGGGGCCACCAGCCGGCGGTCGAGCTGGTCGAAGAACGCCCGCCGGTTGGGCAGCTGGGTCAGCTCGTCGGTGTGGGCGCTGCGGGCCCGCTCGGTGAGCCGGGTCAGGTCGCGGGCTGTCCACAGCGTGCGGGTGAGGGCGAGCCCGATGGTGCCGCCGGCCAGCGCGGTGGTCAACGGCGGTAGCTCGAACACCGGCACGCAGATCAACACCACCAGGGCGGCCAGCGCGCTGACCGCCGGGATGGCGAGGTGGCGATCGTGCATGGCCACCGACCGCACCGGTCGCCGGTAGCGTCCGGGCGCCCAGGCGGCGAGCGCCATCACCGCGTAGCCGGTGAGGCTGGTGACCTCGTACCACGGGCGACCGTCGCCGGGCCCGCCGCGCTGGTCCTGGTACACGCGCAGCACATCGCCCACGGCCACGATGCCCACCGCCGCCATCAGCAGGCCGCTCGACCACGTGGGCCGGTAGCGGCGCGGCGCCAGGCCGGCAAGCAGCATGACCACCAGGATCAGGTCGCCGAGCGGGTAGAGCAGCGTGACGGTGAGGGACCAGTCGCCGGTGCCGCCCAGCAGGGCCCGACCGAACAGGCCGGTGGCCACGCAGGCCGCGCCCAGGCCCACCGTGAGCCCGTCGAGCCGGACCGACGGGTGCACGCGGCCGAGGCTGGTCTGGGTCAGCAGGAACACGGCGGCCCCCAGCGTGACCAGCGCGGGCAGGGCGAACACGTCGCGCCAACCGGCGCCGGAGCCGACGGCGGCCACGTCGCCCAGCGCGAACGCGAACAGCGCACCCCACAGCTGCAGCCCGAGGGCGGCGACGATGCACCACCACGCACGGCGTGACTCGCGGTAGGTCAGGGCCCGCGCCGCCAGCAGGAACACCGGGGCGGCGTTGCCGATGGTGGCGATCAGCCCGAGCCAGGCGGGCCGACCGTCGACCGCGAACTGACCGATGACCACCAGCGCGACGGCGGCGAACATGACCGCGTGCCCGCCCTTGACCGCCCGGCCCAGACCGCTCGAACCACCGGTGGCGAACCAGCGCTCGGCGCTCGGACCGGATGAGGTCGGGTCGCGACGCTCCAGCGGCGCGGTGTCGGCCCCGGTGTCGACCGGTGTCGCCGAGGGTGTGGCTGCGGGGGAGGGCGGGCCATCGCCACGCCCGTCGGCGCCGGCGGCCAACGGGGAGGCACCGAAGGCGCGCACGGCGTCGAGCATCGCCTGCACGGCGGCACGATCACCGAGATCGACGGCGGGCTCAGGGCGGACCGGCTCCATAGGTGTCAGTCGGTTCGGCCGCCCGCCGGCGGCACCGCAGGTGACGATCGTCCTACGTCGCGCCGGCGCGCGCCCGCCACGTCACGGTGAGGTCAGTCTTGTCGCTGGGGGCTGCGCCCCCAGACCCCATCGGCCGCCAGCTCGCAGAGCGCTCGCTCGGCCGCCGGCTTCGCTGCGCTCAGCCGCGCTGCAGGCCGGCGATGCCGTTGCGCAACACCCACGTGGAGGTGGTGGTCATCCCCGAGGCGGTGTCGGTGGGATCGGCCACATGGCGGAACGAGAAGCGGGCCTCGTCGGTGCCGAGCTCGCCGCGCAGGTAGCCGCGGTTGCGGGTGTTGGTCAGCTTGACGTTGCCCAGCAGCGACATGCCCAAGCTCGAACAGCGATCCGAGCTCGGTCGGGAAGATCGACGAGATCGAGCTCGCCACCAGGCTCGCTGCCGTGGTTGACGCCGTCCAGCTCGAGCTCGGCGGCGATCGAGCAGGTGCAGATCGCCGGTGAGCGCCACCAGGTTGGCCACGCCGGCCCGGCGGGCGGCGGTGAGCAGCCGGCGGCGGGCCTCCGGGTAACCGTCCCACTGGTCGAACAACGTCGTCGGCCGCCGCCCCACCGGCACGGTCAGATCGGCCAGCACGGTCTGGTTGCCGAGCACCGTCCAGGTGGTGCCGGCCTGCTTGGCAGGCGAAGGCATCGGTCACCCACTGCTCCTGGGCGTCGCCGAGCATCGTGGCGCGACGGCTCGGCCAGCGTCGCAGGCATCGCCCACCGCGCCCTCGCACTCCTGGGGGCTGCGAGCACTGCGCCCGTCGAGCATCACGAAGCGGGCCAGACGCCCCCAGGCCAGGTCGCGGTACACGTGGTAGTCGCTGCCCACCGGCGGGGCCAGCCGTA
Organism: Acidimicrobiales bacterium; assembly: GCA_041394365.1. Taxonomy (GTDB): domain Bacteria; phylum Actinomycetota; class Acidimicrobiia; order Acidimicrobiales; family CAIXPF01; genus CAIXPF01. The sequence goes on along the minus strand of JAWKIM010000010.1, from coordinate 331,238 downwards.
CCGGTTGGTTCTCCCACCACGCCTGGTAGGCCTGGGCGCGGCGGGCGTCGAAGGCGGCGGGATCGGCCCCGTCGGCGGGGACGGCTGCGGCGTAGTTGTTCTGCACCTCGTGGTCGTCCCACACCACGATCCACGGGGCTGCGGCCTGAGCGGCCTGCAGGTCGGCGTCGCTGCGGTAGAGGGCGTAGCGCCGGCGGTAGCCGGCGAGGTCGACCGCCTCGTCCTCGGGGTGGTCGCGCACCGTGGCCGACCCGCGCCCGCCCTCGTAGATGAAATCCCCCAGCCACAGCACCACGTCGACCCCCTCGGCGGCGAGGTGGCGGTGGGCCACGTAGGTGCCGTGCTCCCAGTGCTGGCAGCTGCAGGCGGCCAGCACCAGCGCGGCGGGCTCGGCATCGGGCGCCGGTGCCGTGCGGGTGCGGCCCACCGCCGAGGTCCAGGCGCCCAGCCGGAAGCGATAGCGGTACCAGGCGTCGGGCTGTAGGCCGCTGACCTCGACGTGCACGCTGTGGCCGTGGGCGGCGGGCGCGGGCACGACGCCGGAGGCGGCCAGGGTGCTGAACGTGTCGTCGGTGGCCACGTCCCAGGCCAGCTCGACGTCGGCGTCGGCCAGCGGGCCGAGCCCGGCGTCGTCGGCCAGCGGGTCGGGGGCCAAGCGGGTCCACAGCACGACGCCGTCGGCGGCCGGATCGCCGGAGGCGACGCCCAACCGGAACGGATCGCCGGCCAGGCCCGGATCCGGCGGGGTGGGGGCGGGGGTGGCCGGCTCGGCCACCCCGACCGGCGGGGCGTTGACCGTACCGGTCGGTCTGTCGGGTGCGCCGGCCACGGCGGGGGACGTGGTGGCCGCCCCCGAGCCGGGGGAGCCGGCCGCGCCGCCGGCGCCGGCGCGGCAGCCGGTCAGCGCGCCGGCCGCCGCCAGGCCGGCTGCGGTGAGCAGCCATCGTCGGGTGCGCGGCGGTCCGCCGCCCTGATCCGTGGGTCCGCCGGTCATGCCCCACCGAGGGTATCGGCGAGCTGGCGCAGCACCGCCGCCACGTCGCCGGGATGCGGCGCATCGGCCGCATCGAGCCGCTCGACGGTGGTGAACACCTCGGTGCCCGACGAGCGACCCTGGAGGCTGCAGGTCAGGTAGCAGAACGGCCCGTCGAGGTGGCGGACCAGCACCTGCAGCAGCCCGGCGCCGGCGTCGACGTAGGTCAGGTCCCCGATGCGCTCCATGGCGTCGAGGAGGGCGTCGAACGTCTCCTCGGCCGGTGCCTCCACGAACAGGCTGCCGTCGTCGTAGAGCACCACCGGCAGGGCCCCGCCGGGTGCCGCGGTCCCCGACTGCTGCCACGCCGCCTGGTCGGCCGGCGGTGGCCCGGCGGTCGCCCTGCCGTCACCCGGTCCGCCCGGCTCGGCCGGCTCGGCCGGCTCCGTACCGATGAGTATGGCGTAGGCGTGGTTCACGGCCGCCATGCGCTCGGTGGCGTCGGCCGGGGCGTCGGGGCGATCGGGGTGCAGGCGGCGGGCCGCGTCCCGGTAGGCGGCTCGCAGCCGGGCGGCGTCGTGGTCGCGGGGCAGGCCGAGCAGGCGGAGCGCCTCGTCGTAGCGCACGGGGACGTCGTCAGCTCAGGGCGATGGCCGCCGCCACCCCGATGGGCACGACGATCCAGCCCACGGCGGTCAGCACGATGGCGTAGAGGGCGAACTGGCGGGCCTGGTCCCGCGGCGGCCGTCCGCAGCGCCCGATCGTCTCCCACAGCGCGGCCAGCGGGCGTTCCACGGTGAGGCGGATGCGGCGACGGGCCACCGCCGCACCCTGCAGGATGATCCACGAGGCCAGCGCGAACACCACGAACGCCACCACGGTGGCGGTGATGGCGAAGCTGCGGGTGGGGGAGACGGCATCCAGCGCGAAACGCCCCAGCGACGACACGGCGGCACCGCCCACCACCACGGCGATGCTCGGCAGGCCCACCGGGTTGCGCTTGTAGCCCTGCGCCACCCGCTCGGCGTGCAGCCGGGCCCGGGCCAGCATCACCCGTTCCGGGTCGCCGGGCAGGCACGACGCCTCCCGGCGGGCGTAGAGCAGCCGGACGCTGTCGATCACGCTGCTCTGGTAGCTGCGCACGATGAACCGGGCGACGAGCTGCACGAACACCGCCGCCACCGGTGCCAGCGGCCCCAGCCGCTTCACGTTGACGGTCCGCCCGCCGTTGCGGTCGAGCACCTCGAGCGAGCGCATGGCCAGCGCGTGGGCCTCGGCGAAGCGGTCGGGATGACCGAGCGGGCGGGTGGAGGACAGCTCCAACACGATGTCGCGGTCCACCTGGGAGTGGGCGCCGATCTCCTCGAGGACCTTGTCGGCCTCCGCCGAGTCGGTCTTGCGGAAGATGCGGAACCGCTCGAGCCGTTCGCCGAGCTCGTCGAGCACCAGGTTGCGGTCCCCGCCCGGCGGGGTGGCGAGGTCGGTGCGCTCGCCCGTCGCCGGGCCCGGGCCGCTGGCATCCACGTCGGTCACGGCCCGCAACCTAACGCGCTCCTGGTCGCCGGTCGCGTCCGGAGCGGTCGCGTTGCACCGGGCTCGTCGCCGTCAGGCCTCACCGAAGCGCTTGGTGGGGAACTCGCCGACGGCGCGCACGTGGGACACCACGCCGCTCGCCGCACTCCAGTGGTGCAGGGCCAGGCCGGATGGTTCCCGGTTCCAGGTGCCGGGGGTGACGCCGGGGCGCAGGTCGAGCGCCACCGCGTGGGCACAGCTCGGCGCGGTCATCGCCACCGTGCCGGCGAAGCGACGGGTGATCGTGCGGTGGAGGTGCCCGCACAGCACCCGCTCGACGTTGTCGTAGGCGCGCAGCACATCCTCGAGCCCCGCCACCGACGTCCGGTCGAGGCCCATGGCGTCCATGTGGCCGATGCCGGTGGCGAAGGGCGGGTGGTGCATGGCGACCAGGCAGGGCCGATCAGCGGCCTCGGCCAACCGCTCGTCGAGCCAGCGCAGCTGTGCGGGGTCGAGGTGGCCGTCGGGCCGGCCGTCGATGTGGGTGTCGAGCACGACGATGCGCAGCGGGTCCAGGTCGTCGATCACGTAGCGCAACGGCCCGTCCGCACCCAGCTCGACCCGCTCGGGGAAGACCTCGCGCAGCAGCTGGGGATCGTCGTGGTTGCCGGCCACCAGCCGGACGGGCACGGCCACCCCTTCCAGCAGGCGCCGCAGGTTCCGGTACTGCTCGACGCGCCCGTCGTTGACGAGATCGCCGGTGCACAGCAGCAGATCGGGCCGGGGATCGAGGGCATGCAGGGTGTCCAGCGCGGCCAGGAGGTACCCCTCGGTATCGATGCCGCCGATGCACAGCTCGCCGGCCTCGACGATGTGTGGATCGCTCAGCTGGGCGACGATCCGAACCCGACCACTCGACACGCCGACGACGCTATCGGCCCGGCGGCCGGTCCCGGCGTCGCCATGGCTCGTCGGTCGGGTGGTTCCGCAGCCGCGCCGTCGAGTGGTCCTACGCTGGCCCGGTGAACGTTCCACAGGGCTCCGTACGACCGGGCTCCGTACGACCGGGCTCCGTACGACTGGGCTTTCTGGGCGCCGGCCTCATCGCCCGCTACCACGCCGGCTCGCTGCGCGCCGCCGGGTGCCTGGGCTCGGGGGGATCGGGGCCGGCACCGGGCGGCGCCCCCGCCGCCGTGCTCGCCGGTGTGTTCGACCCCGACGGTGAGCGCGCCGAGCAGTTCGCCCACGCCCACGGCACCATCGTGCGCCGCAGCGAGGAGGAGGTCATCGAGCACTGCGACGCGGTCTACGTCTGCACGTGGACGGCGGAGCACCGGCGCCAGGTGGAGCTGGCGGCGGCCGCCGGTCGGGCGGTGTTCTGCGAGAAGCCCCTCGCCCCCACGCTGGCCGACGCCCGGGCCATGGCGGCCGCGGTGCAGCGGGCGGGGGTCGTGCACCAGGTCGGCCTGGTGCTGCGCTCGGTGCCCGGCTTCGCCCTGTTGCGGGCACTGCTGCGTGAGCCGGCCGCCGGCCGCCTCTCCACCGTGGTCTTCCGGGACGACCAGGAGCTGCCGGTCGGCGGCTACTACGGGTCCACCTGGCGGGCCGATCGGACCAAGGCCGGCGCCGGCACGCTGCTGGAGCACTCGATCCACGACCTCGCCCTGCTCGTGTGGCTGTGCGGGCCGGTCCGCACGCTCAGCGCCCACCAGGACAACCTGCATACGACGGCATCGAGGACACGGTGTCGGTGTCGTTCCGCTTCGTCGCCGGCGGCACCAGGTGTTGAGCTCCACGTGGCACGACGTGCCCGGGCGGGTGTCGAACCGCCGCTTCGAAACGTTCGGCAGCTGGGCGCTTCGAGGCCGAGGGCAACGCCACCGGAGGCCGTGCGCTGGGAGCACCGGGCGGGCGAAGCCTGCACGAGGTGCTCGGCGCTGATCCAGCAGCGGCGCCGGGCGGCCGAAGCAGGGCGTGGTGCTGCCGGGCAACGCCGACGCCGCCTTCGTCGAGGCGGTGGCGGGCGGCGGCGATGCCTCCGATCAGGCTTCCTCGGTGGTGCTGCGCCACGGTGGTGGATGCGGTCTACCGCTCGGCCCGCGCCGGCAGCGCCCGTCGAGGTCTGGGCTGACTGAACTGAACCGAACTGAACCGAACTGGACCGGACTGAACTGGACTGAACTGCACTGAACTGCACGGAGCGGTGCAGGGGGTGGGTGGCTGGTGGTTGCTGGTTGGTGGGCGCCATGCCGGGGTATGGGCCGAGCCCCTTCGCGCTCGATTCGATGTCGATTCGGCATTGGTCGTGAGGCACGAAGTGTGGCCACCATCCGTGTGGCTGTGCAGCCTGACCGGAGGCTGAGGCCACCAGCGGTGGGCGGCCGGACCCGGTCGGTCGATGCCGTCGAATCGAGGTCGAATCGCCGCCGAAGCACGGCGCTGGTGGGGTTGCCGGCCGGCTGAGATCGCCGGCCCCCGCAGGCGCGGGTGCCAGCCGTCAGCCGGCTGCGGTTCGGGCCCGGGTGCGGCGGACCGGACGCGCCGACAACAGGCGCGCCCGGGCCCGGTGGGTGCGACGGCCGGCTCGGTAGATCCGGGCTGAGCGGATTGAGGCTGGTCGGGGGCAGCGACGCCGGGCCGGACGCGATCACGGGGGCTGAGGAGACTCGCATCTCCGCAGCCCCACGACCATCCGCCGTGACAATCCGCCATTCACCGGAGCCTCCCGGCGAACCGGTCGACTTCGGCCATTGCATATGCACCCAGGTGATTGCCGCCCACCTGGGCCTCGGTCCCGCCCGGATCAACCCGGACGGGCAATCGCCCGGAACCGTCGGGCTGAACCGCCGCTCAGCCGTCCGTCCCGAACGTCCCGTCGAGGCAGTCGCCTCGGCCGGGGATCCTAACACCGTTTCGAGCCCGGTGTCGCCATCGGCCTCGTCCGCCCGGCCCGTCACCGAGCGCCCCTGCTGGCGGCGCCGCCACGCCGACCCATCAGCGACATCCGCCGTCCGCCGAATCCTGCCATCTTCCCGCCGTTCCTTCCGTTGCCGCCGCAACGTGCCGTGTCCGCCGCCGTGACCGGTCCCGCCCGACCGGCCACGACTCCGCCTTCTCCGCCTGTTCCGCCTCCGCCGTGGTCGCGCCGGATCCCGCCGGATCCGACGCCCCGCCACCGCCTCCGGCCCCGCCGGAGCCGGATCCGCCGTGCCGCCAGGTTCCCGCCGGGGTTCCCACCGGACCTCGCTGCACGCTCGAGGAGCTTTCGACGGGTTCAATGCGCCGCCAACGGGACGATTTCACCTCGTCGCCGGGATTTCGTGTTACCGATCGATGACGGAACCGGGGCACCGCCGCCGGACCATCTCCGCCCGCCACACCGGGCCCAGCTCGCGGCCTTGCGGGCACCCGATGCGGAGCGCCGCCGCGGGGCCGACCACCGGGTACGGTGACCGCCCATGACCGCGGCCAACTCCACGTTCTCCGCCCTGGGCACGACGATCTTCGAGGTGATGAGCCGCCTGGCCGAAGAGCACCAGGCGGTCAACCTGGGCCAGGGGTTCCCCGACGAGGGCTACCCGACCGACGTGCTCGAGCGCGCCGCCTCCGAGACGCTGCACGGCTGGAACCAGTACCCCTCGATGATGGGCGTGCCCGAGCTGCGCCAGGCGGTGGCCGAGCACGGTGCCCGCTTCTACGGCCTGGATCTCGACTGGCGCACCGAGACCATGGTCACCTCGGGCGCCACCGAGGCGCTGGCCGCCTGCCTGCTCGGCCTGATCGAGCCGGGCGACGACGTCGTGCTGTTCCAGCCGCTCTACGACTGCTACGTGCCGATCGTGCGACGCGGCGGCGGCAACGCCCGCTTCGTCACGCTGCGCCTGCCGGACTGGTCCTTCACCCGGGAGGACCTCGAGGCCGCCTTCACCGAGCGCACCCGCGTGGTGGTGCTCAACGATCCGCTCAACCCGTCGGCCAAGGTCTACTCCCGCGACGAGCTCGAGCTGATCGCCTCGTTCGCCATCGCCCACGACGCGGTCGTGGTGTGCGACGAGGTCTACGAGCACCTCGTCTACGACGGTCGGGAGCACATCCCCCTCATGACGTTGCCCGGCATGCGCGAGCGGTGCGTGAAGGTGGGATCGGCGGGCAAGACGTTCAGCCTGACCGGCTGGAAGGTGGGCTACGTCAGCGCCGCACCGTCGGTGCTGCAGCCGGTGGCCAAGGCGCACCAGTTCCTGACCTTCACCACGCCCCCGAACCTGCAGCAGGCGGTGGCGTTCGGCCTGCGCAAGGACCGCTCGTACTTCGACGACCTGGCCACGTTCATGGCCCGCCAGCGCGACAAGCTGGCCAAGGGCCTCGCCGAGGTCGGCTTCGACGTGCTCGACTGCGCCGGCACCTACTTCATCGATGTGGACCTGGCCTCGCTGGGCTGGACCGCCGGTGACGTGGCCTTCTGCCAGCGCCTGGTGCGCGAGGTGGGCGTGGCCACGGTGCCGCTCAGCGCCTTCTACGAGCAGGATCCGTTGACCTCGGTGGTGCGGTTCTGCTTCTGCCAGCGACCAGACGATCGAAGCTGGCGCTGGATCGCCTCGATGCGGGATTGAAGCGGATGCTTTCGTCATCCGGCGACCGTCATGACTAGCGTGCTTCGGCGTGGAAGTTCAGCGCCCAGCGCAGGCGCGGCTGACCAGTGCGGCCCTTGCGCTCTCGCTCCTGCTCACCGCCTTCGCCGCCACCGCCGGCGCCGCCCCCGGTTGCACCGCCGTGGCGCTGCCGTGCCGCACGGTGTGGACGGCGGAGTTCACCGACGTCGCCCCCGTCTACGGGCACGGTGACTTCAACGGCGACGGTGCCGATGACCTGCTTCTGCTGCGCAACGGCGCCCTGTGGTTCTCCTACGGCAGCGTCGCAGTGCCCACCGTGGTCGCGATGAGCGCGGTCCGCGTCATGCGCACCGGGGAGATGCAGCGCGCCATCGCCGGTACGGAGCCGGTGATCGGGGACTTCGACGGCGACGGCCGCGACGACGTGCTGTGGGCCACCGCCACCGGCGCCGCCGTGGACAACGGCCAGATCTGGTTCGGCACCGCCGAGATCGGCGCGTTCCGGGGTGCGCCGGCGGCGTGGACGCAGCACGATCCGAGCGCGTTCTGGACCGTGGGCGACTTCGACGGCGACGGCGGCGACGATGTGCTGTGGTACCGGGAGTCCACCGGCGAACTGCTGCTGCAGCTGCTCGACGGGGACCAGCAGGGGCTGCAGGCGCGCCCGTTCCCCGACCGCCTCACCGCCCGCCTGCGGGTGCTGCCCGGCGACTTCGACGGCAACGGCACCACCGACGTGCTGTACTACGACACCCGCACCGGGCACGCATCGGCGTGGTTCTTCCTCGCCGGCGGCGCCATCGTGGGCCGGGATCTCGACCACGGGGCGGGCTACCGCCCGGTGGTGGGCGACTTCGACGGCGACGGTCGGGACGACGTGCTGTGGCACGGGCCCGGCGCCCTGGTGGACGCGTACTGGTTCGGCGCGCCGGAGGGCGCCTTCCGCGGCGCGCCGCTGGAGGTGGGGGACGGCAGCTGGTTCCCGGTGGCGGCCGACTTCGACGGCGACGGCCGCGACGACGTGCTGTGGTGGGACGGCGGGCCCGGCCCCGACGTGCTCGCGCTCACGCGGACCGGCGGCGCGTTCGGCATCGGGGTGGACATCGGTGCGGTCAGCCAGATCACGCTGGCCGACGTCGACGGCGACGGTGCCGCCGACCCGCTCTTCAGCGGCGTGTACGACGCCGAGAACCGGCCGACCACCTGGGCCCTGTGGTGGCTCAGCGGCCCGTCGGCCTCCTGACGTCGGATCCCGCCGCGCGGCGGTCGGTGACCATACCGACAAGTACGTACCACGCGGTACCATCCCGAGCGGTACGGGCGGCGCCCACGCCGGGGCCTGGCGGCAGCACCAGGCCTCACCGATCACCTGCTCCCGGCCCGGCGGCCCGCCGGTCGCCGGACGGCCGCTGCCGCCCGCTCAGCGCCGTCGGCGCAGATCGAGCGTGTAGGGGAAGTCGTTGGAGATGTCCAGGTCCAGGCTCGCCGGGGATGGACACTGCGTCCACCGGCAGCACCGTGCGCCGCCCCCGCTCGCTCAACGCCGGCCGGCGGCGCCACCCGGCCAGGTGGTCCTCGGGCGACGGCGGCGCCTGGGTCACGTGCACGTGCTCCTCGAAGCGGCTCTGGCGGCGGGCCTCGGCCTCCAGCGCGTTCACCGGGAACACGTCGTAGGAACGGCCACCGGGGTGGACCACGTGGTAGGTGCAACCACCGAGGGGCTGGCGGCTCCAGCGGTCCACCACCACGAACTGCATCGGGACGTCGACCCCGATGGTGGGGTGCAGCGCCGAGGGCGGGTGCCAGGCCCGGTAGCGGACGCCGGCCACGTACTCGCCGCGCACACCGGTGGAGCGCAGCGGCACCGGCCGCCCGTTGCACAGCACGAGGTGGCGGCCGTCCACGAAACCGCGGCCCATCACCTGCAGCCGCTCCATCGACGAGTCGACGTAGCGGGCGGTGCCGCTGCCGGTGACCTCCTCACCGAGCACCGGCCAGGGCTCGATGGCGGTGCGCAGCTCCAGGCTGACGTCGCCCATCGTCACGGTGCCCAGCAGCGGGAAGCGGAACTGCAGGAACGGCTCCAGCCACGCCGAGTCGAAGGGGTACCCCCAGCGGCGCAGATCGTCCACGACGTGGGCGATGTCGCCGGCGACGTAGTGGGGCAGCAGGAACCGGTCGTGCAGGTCGGTGCCCCACGGCACCAGCCGGCCGCGGTAAGGGTGCTCCCAGAACCGGGCGACCAGGGCGCGCACCAACAACGCCTGCACCGCCGCCATCTCCCAGTGGGGCGGCATCTCGAACGCCCGCAGCTCCAGCAACCCCAGACGGCCGGTGGCCGAGTCGGGCGAGTAGAGCTTGTCGATGCAGAACTCGGCCCGGTGGGTGTTGCCGGTCAGGTCGGTCAACAGGTGTCGCAGCGCCCGATCGGCCAACCACGGCGACGGCTCGGGCACCGCGGCGAGCTCGGCCAGCGCGATCGACAGCTCGTGGAGGTTGTCGTGTCGGGCCTCGTCGACGCGGGGGGCCTGGCTCGTCGGCCCCACGAACAGCCCCGAGAACAGGTACGACAGCGCCGGGTGGTGCTGCCAGTAGGTCAGCAGGCTGGTGAGCAGCGACGGACGGCGCAGCAGCGGGCTGTCGGCAGGCGTGGGCCCGCCGATGGTCACGTGGTTGCCGCCGCCGGTGCCGGAGTGACGCCCGTCGAGCTGGAACTTCTCGGTACCCAACCTGCTCTCCCGCGCCAGCGCGTAGAGGTCGCGGGTGGTTTCCACGTACTGCGGCCAGGACTCGGTGGGGTGGATGTTGACCTCGATGACGCCGGGGTCGGGGGTGACGGCGAAGCGCAGCACCCGCGGGTCGTGGGGGATGGGGTAGCCCTCGATCACGAGGGGCAGCCCGCACCCGGCGGCGCAATGCTCCAGCACCCGCAGCAGCTCCATGGCGGCGTCGAGCTCGCCCAACGGCGGCAGGAACACCCGGATGGTGCCGCCGCGCGCCTCCACGGTCAGCGCGGTGCGGATGACCGAATCGGACAGCTCCACCGCGCCGGCCGGCTCGCCCCGCCCGGCACCGGGTTCGATGGGGTCGGGTTCCACCATCGTCTCCGCCTGCGCCTCGGGCGCGGCCGGCAGCGAGTCGAGCGGCAGGCGGTAACCGAGGGGGCTGTCACCGGGCAGGGCGAACAGGCGCGGACGGCGCAGCGGCCAGCGGCTCGACCGCCAACGCCCGCTGACCGGGTCCACGTCGAGCGGCAGGACACAGCCCACCGGCTCACCGAGGCCGGCCTCGAGCACCCGGGCCAGGCCGGTGCGCACCGCCTCGTCGTCGAGGTGGTGGGCGAGCGGATCGATGTCCACCGGCAGGCTCGCCTCCCGCCACACGTTGTAGACGGGGTCCTCGTAGGCGTCCATCAGCAGCTCGCGGCGCAGACCCAGCGCCGCGGTGATCGAGTCGCCCAGGCACCGGGCATCCCGTGCGGTATGGCCGAGGTCGCCGGTGGGGTCGGCCAGCAGGGCGGGATCCTGCCAGAGCGGCTCACCGTCACGCCGCCATACCACGGCGTACTGCCAGCGGGGCAGCACCTCACCGGGGTACCACTTGCCCTGGCCGGCGTGCAGCACCCCGCCGGGCGCGAAGTGCTGCCACAGCCGCTGGGTGAGCGCCTGGGCCAGCCGGCGCTTGGCCGGGCCGTCGGCGGCCACCATCCACTCCTCGCCGTCCATGTCGTCGATCGACACGAACGTCGGCTCGCCGCCCATCGTCAGGCGCACGTCGCCGTCGCGCAGCTCCCTGTCGATCTGGCGCCCGAGCCGGTCCACCGCCGCCCACTGCTCGTCGGTGTAGGGCTTGGTGACCCGGGCCGGTTCGTCGAGGCGGACCACCTCGTTCACGTAGGAGAAGCGGACCTCGGCCACCTCGGTGGCCCCGGTGAGCGGCGCCGCCGATTGCGGCGTGGGCGTGGCCGCCAGCGGCAGGTGGCCCTCGGCGGCGGCCAGGCCGGAGGTCGGGTCGAGGCCGAACCACCCTGCACCCGGCAGGTACACCTCCGCCCAGGCGTGCAGATCGGTGAAATCGGCCGGGGGACCGGCGGGCCCGTCGAGCGGCTCCTGATCGGGTACCAGCTGCACGAGGTAGCCCGACACGAAGCGGGCGGCCAGGCCCAACCGCCGCAGGATCTCCACCAGCAGCCAGGCGGAATCGCGGCAGCTGCCGGCGGCCCGCTCGAGCGTCTCCTCACAGCGCTGCACGCCCGGCTCGAAGCGGACCTCGTAGGCGATCTCGCGCTGCAGGCGTTGCGCCAACTCGATCAGGAACGGGACCGTGCGCTGCTCGGAGCGGTCCACCTGCGCCAGCCACGCCTCGAGCCCGGGCCCGAGCGGCTCGCGCGGTGACAGGAACGGCGCCAGCTCCTCGGCCACCGCCTCGTCGTAGGCGAAGGGCACCAGCTCGGCGCTGTCGTCGAGGAAGAAGTCGAACGGGTTGATGGTGTCCAGCTCGGCCACCACCTCCACGTCGATCTCGAGGTGGTCGGCCCGCTCGGGGAACACCACCCGGGCCTGGAAGTTGCCGAAGGGGTCCTGCTGCCAGTTCAGGAAGTGCTGCGCCGGCGAGACCTTCAGCCGGTACGCCTTGATGGGCGTGCGGGTGTGCGGCGCCGGACGCAACCGGACGATGTGGGGCGAGAGCGCGACCGGCCGGTCGTACCGGTAGGTCGTGCGATGGTGGATCCCCACGGTGATGGCCATGCGGGCATTCTGCTGCGCCGGCCGCCTCGCCGACGAGACGTCAGACCCGATGAACAGACACGCAACAGCGGGTTCACGAACACGCAACGCGACGCCGGGAGACCACGCCGTCGAGCAGGCGGACCGCGGATCGACCAGGACGCGAACGGGGCATTCGACCGTCGAGACCACGACACAAGGGGGATCCGTGGACCGAGCGACGTTCTTCCGTGAGGCGCGCCGTGACCGCACCGGCCCGATCGAGGGGTTGCGGGTGCTGGAGTGCACGACGACCTGGGCGGGCCCCATGGCCGGCTGCATCCTGGCCGACTACGGCGCCGACGTGATCAAGGTGGAGCTGCCCGAGGGCGAGGTGTCCCGGGGCATCACCCCGATGCTGCCCGGTACGTCGCTGTCCTTCATGCACGAGACCGTCAACCGCAACAAGCGCTGCCTCACCCTCGACCTGCGCACCGAGCAGGGCCGCGAGCTGTTCCTCCAGGTGGCCGCCACCGCCGATGTGGTCATCGAGAACTTCCTGCCCGGCACGCTGGCCCGCTGGGGCGTCGGCTACGAGCACGTCCGGGCGGTCAAGGCCGACATCGTCTACGTGTCGATCAGCGGCTGGGGGCAGTACGGGCCCTGGCGGGACCGACCGGGCTACGACCCGATCGTGCAGGCGGCCTCGGGGATCATGGACGTCAACGGCGACCCGGAGCGGCGCAACCCGTCGAAGACGCCCACGTGGCTGTGCGACGATCTCGGCGGCCTCCACGCCGCGCTCGCCGCGCTGGCCGCCCTGCGCCATCGCGACGCCACCGGCGAGGGCCAGCACGTGGACGTGGCCATGCTCGACGCCGCGCTGTACCAGTCGAACGGCTACCTGACGCTGGGGGCCATCGGCCACGAGGTGCAGCCCTGGGGTGCGGCGCTGCAGTTCTGCGTGCCGGGCAACGCCTACCGCTGCGCCGACGGCCGATACGTCTACACCGGCGCCATCCTGCCGTCGCACTGGGCCCGGTTCTGCGAAGCTGATGGACCGCCCGAGCTGGTGCACGAGCCGGGTTGGTCCACCAACACCGAGCGGGTGGCCAACCGCGAGCGGGTCGATGCGCTGTTCGCCGACTGGTGTGCGAGCCAGTCCAGCGCCGAGCTGCTGGAGAAGCTCGAGTGCCACGGGCTGGCCGGCACCCTGGTGATGCGCTACGGCGATCTGGCCACCCACCCCCAGGTGCGCGAGCGCAGATGCTCATCGACGTGGAGCTCAGCGACGGTGTGCAGGCGCCCCTCACCGGCCCACCGGCGAAGTTCAGCCGCACCCCGGTGAGCATCCGCCGTGCGGCACCGGCGCTCGGTGCGCACACCGCGGAGATCCTCGCCGAGGTGGGCGTGGCCCCCGCCCGCTACGAGCAGCTCCGCCTCGACGGCATCGTGTAGCTCATACCAACCAGTACGTCCCCGACCCGTATTTCAGCCGCCCGGCGGCGGGCGGTGGGTCAGCGGAGGAACTCGACCATGGCGGCGCCGCGGCCACATCGGCGACCGCGCACAGCCCGGGCCGAGTGCATCGCCAGCTGTGGCCGCGCCCACGTCGACGGTGGGGATGGCCAGCGCGGCCGCCGTCAGCGGACCGATCGTGGACCCGCAGGCCAGATCGGTGCGGTTGACGAAGCGCTGCAGGGCCACCCCGGCCCGTTCGCAGGCCTGCACCCACCGCGCCGCCGAGGCGGCGTCGGTGGCGCTGGCGCACGTTGGCGTTGACCTTGAGCACCGGGCCGCCGCCGAGGGCGATGCGGTGCTCCGGCTCGTGGCGGTCGGCGTAGTTCGGGTTGGTGGCGTGGGCGCAGTCCGCCGACAGGCAGCAGCCCTCGGCCAGCGCCCGCAGGTAGCCGGCCCGGTCACCACCGGCGGCGAGCCAGATGCGCTCGAGCACCGAGGAGAGGTAGCCGCCGGCCGCCCCCCGATCCGAGGTCGAGCCCACCTCCTCGTGGTCGAACAGCACCACGACGGTCACCGTGTCGGGCCCGTCGCCGCCCGCGCGCTCCCCACCGTCCCCGCTCCCGGCCACGGCGGCCAGGGCGGAGGCGGCGGCGAAGCAGGACAGCTGGTTGTCGATGCGCGGCGCCGACACGAACTCGCGGTGCAGGCCCACCACCCGGCTCGGCTCCAACGGGTGGACCATCGCATCCCAGGCCAGCACGTCGGCCGCGGCGGCACCGACGGCCTCGCCCACCACCTCGGCGAACCGGGTGGCGGTCCCGTCCTCACCGACGGTGGCCCACAGCGGGGCCAGGTGCTGCTGCTTGTTGAGCAGCAGGCCCTTGTCGTTGATCTCTCGATCGAGGTGGATGGCGAGCTGCGGGATGCGCAGCAACGGCTCGTCGATGCGGAACAGGTGCAGCACCGGGGCGCCGTCGCCGCGGACGGCCACCCGGCCCGACAGCCCGAGGTCGCGATCGAGCCACGAGTTGAGCAGCACCCCGCCGTAGACCTCGACGCCGAGCTGCGCCAGCCCGTTGCGTTGCACGTCCGGGTTGGGCTTGATGCGCAGGTTGGGCGAGTCCGTGTGGGCGCCGATCAACCGGAACGTGGTGGTGGGTCCCACCTGGCGCGGTGCCGACCAGGCGACGACGCTGCCGCCGGTGACCGACACGCCGCGCACCGAGCCCCCGGTGGCGGCCACCGCCACCGATGTCGGATCGCCGCGCCGGAACCCGGCGGCCTCGAGCAGCGCGGCCGTGGTCTCAGCGGCGTGGTACGGCGACGGGGAGGCGTCGATGAACTCGATGAGGGCCAGGGCGGCGTCGGTCGGAGGCGCAACGGTCACGGCCCGAGGCTAACCCCGGGTGGCCGGCCGGACCCCGGCGACCCGCCCGCCGACCGCCTCGACCGGGTCGGGTCTTTCGCTGTCACACCCCGCCGTTTAAGGTCGGGCCCTCATCAATCGAATGGATGCCCAAAGGGACGAGCAACTACGCTGGCGATCGGCTGCGGCAGGGCCAGTGCTGTCCCGGGCCGGAGCGAATCGGAACCTTTTCCCTTCGCCCCTCGACCTCCCGGACAAGCATGACGAATCACGATCTCCCCGTTGCCCAGGGTCTCTACGACCCCCGGTTCGAACACGACGCCTGTGGCGTCTCCTTCATCGTCGACATGCACGGTCGTCGCTCCCACGAGCTGGTGGCCGCGGCCTTCGACGCGTTGTGCAACCTCGATCACCGGGGGGCGAAGGGCGCGGAGGCGAACACGGGCGACGGTGCGGGGATGCTCGTGCAGGTGCCCGACCGGTTCCTGCGCGAGGTGGCGGGCTTCGACCTGCCGCCCGAGGGGTCCTACGCCGTCGGGCTCTGCTTCCTGCCCGCCGGGGCCGGCACCGGCGACGCGGTCGCCGCGGTTGAGAAGATCCTGGCCGACGAGGGCATCACCATCCTCGGCTGGCGTGATGTGCCCACCGACCCGTCCGGCCTCGGGTCCATGGCGCTGGCCGTCATGCCGGTCATCCGCCAGCTCTTCCTCGCCGCCGACGGCCTGCGTGGCATCGACCTCGATCGGCGGGTCTACCCGGCCCGCAAGCGCATCGAGCACGAGGTCGCCGTCACCGGCGCCGACGGCCTCGAGCAGGGCATCTACTTCCCGTCGCTGTCGAGCCGCACCCTCGTGTACAAGGGCATGCTCACCACCCCCCAGCTCGGTGAGTTCTACCCCGATCTGCTCGACGAGCGGCTGGAGAGCGCCATCGCCATGGTGCACTCACGCTTCTCCACCAACACGTTCCCGTCCTGGCCGCTGGCCCATCCGTACCGCTTCGTCGCCCACAACGGTGAGATCAACACCGTGATGGGCAACCGCAACTGGATGCGGGCGCGCGAGGAGCTCATCGCCACCGAGCTGCTGCCCGGCGACATCGACCGGATCTTCCCGATCTGCACCCCGGGCGCGCCGGACACCGCCACCTTCGACGAGGCGCTCGAGCTGCTGCACCTCGGCGGCTACCCGCTGCCGCACGCCGTGCTGATGATGATCCCCGAGGCGTGGGAACGGCACGAGTCGATGAGCGACGCCAAGAAGGCCTTCTACAAGTTCCACGCCGTGCTGATGGAGCCGTGGGACGGCCCCGCCTCGATCGGCTTCACCGACGGCACGGTCATCGGTGCCGTGCTCGACCGCAACGGCCTGCGCCCGTCGCGCTACTGGGTGACCGAGCGCGGCTGGGTGATCATGGCCTCCGAGGCCGGCGTGATCGACGTCCATCCGGCCCAGGTCGTGCGCAAGGGCCGCCTCGAACCGGGCCGCAGGATCCTCGTCGACACGTCACAGGGGCGCATCGTCGCCGACGAGGAGATCAAGGAGTCGCTCGCCGCCGCCCGCCCGTACGGCGACTGGCTGGCCCAGGGTCGCCTCACCATGGACGACGTGGCCGTGCACATCGATGCACCGGCCACCTCCGACGAGGGCACGCTCCTCGCCCGCCAGCAGACCTTCGGGTACACGCTGGAGGACCTCTCCATCCTCATGGCGCCCATGGCCCGGGCCGGGGCCGAGGGCCTGGGCTCGATGGGCACCGACACGCCCATCGCGGTGCTGTCGGCCCGGTCCCGGCTGCTGTTCGACTACTTCAGCCAGCTCTTCGCCCAGGTGACCAACCCCCCGCTCGACGCCATCCGCGAGGAGCTGGTCACCGCGCTGGGCACCGAGCTGGGGCCCTGCCACAACATCTTCGACCCCGGCCCCCAGTCGGTGCGCCAGCTCGAGCTGCCCTCGCCGCTGCTGGCCAACAACGAGCTGGAGCGCATCCGCAACGCCAACGCCTCGGGCGAGTTCCCCGAGCTGGCGTGCGCCACCATCTCCACCCTGTTCGACCCCCACGCCGGCGGCGTCGGGCTGCGCGCCGCGCTCGACCGCATCCGGGCCGAGGCCGACGCCGCCATCGAGGCGGGCGCCAAGATCCTGGTGCTGTCCGATCGAGGCACCAACCGCACCCAGGCGCCGATCCCGTCGCTGCTGGCGGTCGGAGCGGTCCACCACCACCTCATCCGCAACCGCGACCGGTTCCGGGTCGGCCTGGTCATCGAGACGGGCGAGGCCCGCGAGGTGCACCACTTCTGCCTGCTGATCGGGTACGGCGCCGCTG
This sequence comes from Acidimicrobiales bacterium, assembly GCA_041394365.1. Taxonomy (GTDB): domain Bacteria; phylum Actinomycetota; class Acidimicrobiia; order Acidimicrobiales; family CAIXPF01; genus CAIXPF01. The sequence continues at coordinate 314,285 of JAWKIM010000010.1, read as the reverse complement.
CCATCAACCCGTACCTGGCCCTCGAGACGGTGGCCGAGCAGGTGCGGCAGGGCGCCATCGTGCCCGACGGCCACGCCGACGACGATCTCACCACCCGCATCGCCCACGCCCAGAAGAACTTCCTCAAGGCCGGCGGCAAGGGCGTGCTCAAGGTCATGTCCAAGATGGGCATCTCCACCGTGGCGTCCTACACCGGCGCCCAGGTGTTCGAAGCGATCGGCCTGGGCCGAGACCTGGTGGAGGAGTTCTTCACCGGGACCACCTCGCGCCTCGGTGGCGTGGGCCTCGACGAGCTGGCCGCCGAGGCCGCCGCCCGTCACGCCGTGGCCTACCCGCGCAACCCGTTGCTGCTGGCCCACCGCGACCTGCCCGGCGGCGGGGAGTACCAGTGGCGACGGGAGGGCGAGTACCACCTGTTCAACCCCGAGACGGTGTTCAAGCTCCAGCACGCCACCCGCAACAAGCGCTACGAGATCTTCAAGCAGTACACCCAGGCCGTCGACGACCAGTCCCGCAGCCTGGCCACGTTGCGGGGCCTGTTCCGGCTGCGCAACGAGGACTGCACGCCGATCCCCATCGACGAGGTCGAGCCCATCTCCTCCATCGTGAAGCGCTTCGCCACCGGGGCGATGTCCTACGGATCGATCTCGGCGGAGGCCCACGAGACGCTGGCCATCGCCATGAACCGCCTGGGCGGCAAGTCGAACACCGGCGAGGGCGGCGAGGACCCGGAGCGCTTCGTCCCCGACCCCAACGGCGATCTGCGCCGCAGCGCCATCAAGCAGGTGGCCTCGGGCCGCTTCGGGGTGACCAGCGAGTACCTGGTCAACGCCGACGACCTGCAGATCAAGATGGCGCAGGGCGCCAAGCCGGGCGAGGGCGGTCAGCTGCCGGGCCACAAGGTGTACCCGTGGATCGCCAAGACCCGGCACTCCACCCCCGGCGTCGGCCTGATCAGCCCGCCGCCGCACCATGACATCTACTCCATCGAGGATCTCGCCCAGCTGATCCACGACCTGAAGAACGCCAACCCGCAGGCCCGGGTGCACGTGAAGCTGGTGGCCGAGGTGGGCGTGGGCACCGTGGCGGCGGGGGTGTCCAAGGCGCACGCCGACGTGGTGCTCATCTCGGGCCACGACGGCGGCACCGGTGCGAGCCCGTTGACCTCGCTCAAGCACGCTGGCGCGCCGTGGGAGCTGGGCCTGGCGGAGACCCAGCAGACGCTGCTGCTGAACCGCCTGCGCGACCGCATCGTCGTGCAGGTCGACGGGCAGATGAAGACCGGGCGCGACGTGTTGATCGGCGCGCTGCTGGGTGCCGAGGAGTTCGGCTTCGCCACCGCGCCGCTGGTCGTGTCGGGCTGCATCATGATGCGGGTCTGCCACCTCGACACGTGCCCGGTCGGCATCGCCACCCAGAACCCGAAGCTGCGCGAGCGCTTCAGCGGTCGGCCCGAGTTCGTCGAGACGTTCTTCGAGTACATCGCCACCGAGGTGCGCGAGCTGCTCGCCTCGCTCGGGCTGCGCTCGATCGAGGAGGCGGTGGGCCGGGCGGACCTGCTCGACACCACCGAGGCGGTCGACCACTGGAAGGCGTCGGGCCTGGACCTCGCCCCCATCCTGTTCGTGCCGGAGACGGAGCCGGGGGAGAGCCGCTTGTGCTCGACCTCGCAGGACCATGGGCTCGAGCGGGCGCTCGACAACGAGCTCATCCGGTTGTCCCAACCCGCACTCGAGCGAGCGGAGCCGGTCGTGATCCGCCTGCCGATCCGCAACGTGAACCGCACGGTGGGCACGATGCTCGGCTCCGAGGTGACCCGCCGCCACGGCGGTGACGGCCTGCCCGACGGCACGATCACCGTGCACTTCGAAGGCTCGGCCGGCAACAGCTTCGGGGCGTTCCTGCCCCGCGGGATCACCCTGCGGGTCGAGGGCGATGCCAACGACTACACCGGCAAGGGGCTCTCCGGGGGCCGGGTGGTGGTGCGGCCGCACCGCAACGCGCCGTTCGCCGCGGAGGACAACATCGTCGCCGGCAACGTGTGCCTGTACGGCGCCACCGGCGGCGAGGCGTTCCTGTCCGGTGTGGCCGGGGAGCGCTTCGCCGTGCGCAACTCCGGTGCCACTGCGGTGGTGGAGGGCGTGGGCGATCACGGCTGCGAGTACATGACCGGCGGTCTGGTCTTCGTGTTGGGCCGCACCGGGCGGAACTTCGGTGCCGGCATGTCGGGTGGCGTGGCCTTCGTCCACGACGCCGACGGCCGCTTCCCGGCGCTGGTCAACCCTGAGATGGTCGAGCTGGAGACGCCCACCGACGAGGATCGGGCGCTCATCACCGAGTGGATGCGCCGCCACCACGAGGAGACCGACTCGGCCCTTGCCGGTCGGCTGCTCGCCGAGGGCGACGCCGCGCTCGACCGCTTCGTGAAGGTGATGCCGAGCGACTACAAGCGGGTCAGGGAGGCCGAGCGGCGGGCGATCGAGCAGGGTGAGGACCCGATCGAGGCCATCATGGCCGCCGCCCACGGCTGACGTCGCCGCCACGCTGAAGGCGCCAGCCAGCACCGCACCGAACCAGCAGGACAGAACCAACCGAAGCGACGGGGCCACCGACACGGCCCGGCATGGGGGAGGGGCCCCATGCTCGGGAGGAGGATGGGGTTGGGGCCCCATCCGGGAGCGCCGAAGGCGCCAGCAAGCACGGGTTGGGGCCCCATCCGGGAGCGCCGAAGGCGCCAGCAAGTACGAGAGACGACATGGGTGACATCCGCGGATTCCTGAACCACGACCGTAAGCTGCCGACCCGTCGGCCGGTGCCGGTGCGGCTGCTCGACTGGAACGAGGTCTACGAGCCGTTCCCCACCGAGGAGTTGCAGAGCCAGGCATCACGCTGCATGAACTGCGGCATCCCGTTCTGCAACAACGGTTGCCCGTTGGGCAACATCATCCCGGACTGGAACGATCTGGTGTACCGGGATCGCTGGCGTGACGCCATCGAACGGTTGCACGCCACCAACAACTTCCCGGAGTTCACGGGGCGGCTGTGCCCGGCACCGTGCGAGGCCGCCTGCGTGCTCGGCATCAACCAGGACCCGGTGACCATCAAGCAGGTCGAGGTCACCATCATCGAGCGGGCCTTCGAGGAGGGCTGGGTCACGCCGCAGGTCCCGCCCCAGCGGACCGGCAAGCGGGTGGCGGTGGTGGGGTCCGGCCCGGCCGGGTTGGCCGCCGCCCAACAGCTCACGCGGGCCGGCCACGACGTGGTGGTCTACGAGCGTGCGGATCGCATCGGTGGCCTGCTGCGCTACGGCATCCCGAACTTCAAGATGGAGAAGCGCATCCTCGATCGCCGGCTCGATCAGATGCGGGCCGAGGGCACCGAGTTCCGGGTGAACGCAAACGTGGGCGGCAACGTCGAGCCGGCCGAGCTCGACGGCTACGACGCCGTGGTCCTCGCCGGTGGGGCCACCGCCGCCCGGGACCTGCCCATCCCCGGTCGTGAGCTCGACGGCATCCACCAGGCGATGGAGTTCCTGCCCCAGGCCAACCGCGTCACCGAGGGCGATGCGGTGCCCGATCAGATCCGGGCCGACGGCAAGCGGGTGGTGATCATCGGTGGGGGCGACACCGGCGCCGACTGCCTCGGCACCGCGCACCGGCACGGCGCCCTCAGCGTGCACAGCTTCGAGATCATGCCGCAGCCGCCGGAAAGCCGCGACGGCGTCGGCAACCCGTGGCCCACCTGGCCCAACATCTTCCGCACGGCGTCGGCCCATGAGGAGGGCGGAGAGCGCTGGTACTCGGTGACCACGACCGAGTTCGTCGGCGACGAGCAGGGTCACGTCACCGCCCTGCGCGGCCATCAGGTGGAGCTGCGCATGGAGGACGGCCGGCCCACCTTCGCCGAGGTGCCGGGCACCGCCTTCGAGCTGGAGGCCGACCTGGTGCTGTTGGCGCTGGGCTTCACCGGCCCCGAACGGGGTGCGATGTTGGACCACCTCGGCGTGGGCTACGACCCGCGGGGCAACGTGGAGCGCGACGGCGGCTGGCGCACGGCCAATGAGCAGGTGTTCTGCTGCGGGGACATGGGACGGGGCCAGAGCCTGATCGTGTGGGCCATCGCCGAGGGCCGCTCCTGCGCCGCCGCGGTGGACCGCTACCTCATGGGCGACACGTTGCTGCCGACGCCGGTGGAACCGACGACGATGGCGCTGCGCTGACCGCCGCGGCGGCGCCGGCGTGGGAACGGCAGTGTGGGAACGCCAGCGGGGAACGCAAACGGAGGGACCGGAGCGGCCCGCTCCCGCCGGGTGTGGTCGGCCCGGTCAGGGCATGGCGATGACGCCGAGCACGATCATGCGGTACAGCGCCGAGCAGACGTCGAAGGCCGATCGCCCCGACCGGGTCACGAGCTCAGCCACGGTGCGGCGGCCATCGACCCCGCTGAGCACCTGCCAGTCGGCTCGTTCGATCAGCACCTGATCGAGCGTGTTCGGCAGGTCACCGGCGAGGGTGAGCACGGTCTCGGTGCTGGGGATCACGTCGGCGATCACCCGCCATGCCTCGACCCGCTCGTGGGCGGCGTCGATCATGGCGTCGATGCGGAACCGGTAGCGGCTGAGCTCCGGATCGGCCGGGCCGGGCCGGAAGCGCGCGTTCGCCTCGGAGGGGATCAGCGCGGCGGCGAGCGCGGTGACGAGGTGGTCCTCCACCAGGGTGCGGGCCGCATCGCGGCGGTCCGTCGGGCTGACGTCGGCGATGGCAGCCCGTAGAGTTGGATCCTCCAGGGACTCGCCGCCACAGAGCTCACCGTCGGCGAAGTACACCAACACGGCCTGCGGCCCGTCGATCTCCAGCACCCCGGAGCGGCGGCTGCCGGCCACGAGTCGCAACAACACATCGAGCGGGAACTCGTCGAGGCGGGCCTCGAGCGCTGCAGGGTCGGCATGGCCTGCGCCGTTCGTGCCCTGCGACGGCGGTAGCGTCACCACGGCAGAGGCGGGTTTTGGTTGCACGCCAGGAAAGATCACAAGGCCCAACGGTACCGCCATCTGTGCATGCTCGTGACCTTTCACCCACATTGGGGAAGGGCGCGCGCCAACGGATCGGGCGGCACGGAAGGTCGCAGTCGCGCAACCGCGGGATGCGGTCGCAAACCGTCGACGTCGCCCGTAGCGTGTGAGCACATCACAGGTGGGTTCGTGCCGCTGCGGCGCGCCGCCCGCCCCCACGGACACGGACCTGACCTGCGGTCGGGGCCGGTAGCGGTTCCGCACTGGGCGGACGCGGAGCACGAGCACCACACAACCGGGAGGCGAGGCGTCTGATGCTTGCCAACTTGAGAGTCGGCACCAAGCTGGCGGCCATCCTGCTGGCGCCGCTGGTGGTGCTCGGCGTCCTGGCCGGCCTCGGCATCGCCGATCGGGCCCAGGCCGCCGCCGAGCTGCGCAACGCCGAGCGGGAGGCCATCCTCACCGCTCGCAACCACGATCTCCAGAACGCGCTGCAGATCGAGCAGCTGTGGGCGGCCACCAGCCTCAGCCGGCCCAACCAGACGGTGCAGGACCGCTTCGACGACGCGGTGGCCGCGTCCGACGCCGCCGCGGCCTGGCTCAACGACGCGGTGGCGCAGCTGTCCCGTTCGAGCGAGCTCGACGAGTACCTCCAGACCGTGGCCGACCGCCTGGCCGGCCTCGAGGGCCTGCGGCCCGCCATCAAGTCCCGCAGCGCCACCGTGGACGCCATCCTCACCGGCTACGACCAGGTCGGCACGAGCCTCATCGGCCTGCAGGCGGCCACGGCCGGCAACATCGACGTGGCCGAGCTGTCCAACAACCTCGATGACGCCTCGACGCTGGCCAAGGCCAAGGCGACGAAGGCCCGGCGCGATGCGCTGCTCTCGGTGCTCAACACCTCCACCGACGAGGCGGCCAAGCAGGGCTACGCGGCGGAGATCAACGGCCTCGACGCCGACACCTCCCGCTATCTCGCCCAGTTCTACGAAGAGGCCGACCCCGACTACCGGGCGCTGCTGCGCAACGCCGAAGCCGCATCCGACGCCCGCACGGTGGAGGACGCCGCCACCCAGATGCTCGCCGGCCGCACGGTCGACAGCCTCAACTTCACCGAGGCGTCGGTGTCGCGCCTGGCCGGCATGCTCTCGGTCGAGGAGCGGATCACCACCGACGTGAGCAGCCTGGCCGCCACCTCCCGGGCGGACGCCACCCGCACGGCCCAGCTGTACCTCGCCGGCGCGGTGGCCGGGATCCTGCTGGCCGTGGCCGTGGCGTTCTTCGTGGCCCGCTCGATCACCCGTCCGCTGCGCCGCCTCACCGAGGCCGCCGACCGCCTGGCCACCGATCAGCTCCCGGGCCTGGTGGACCAGCTGCGGGCGGGCGCCACCGACGTCAACCTCTCCTACACGCCCATCGAGCTGGGCACCCGGGACGAGCTGGGCCAGCTGGCCACCTCGTTCAACACCGTGCAGCAGGTGACGGTGGAGGTGGCCCACGAGCAGAGTGCGCTGCTGCGCAAGGGCATCAGCGACATCTTCGTCAACCTCGCCCGGCGCAACCAGGCGCTCCTCGACCGTCAGATCGAGTTCATCGACCAGCTCGAGGCCAACGAGCGCGACCCCGACCAGCTGGAGAACCTGTTCCGCCTCGACCACCTCGCCACCCGTATGCGGCGCAACGCCGAGTCGCTGCTGGTGCTCGCCGGCGCCGACCCGGTACGCCGCCGGGGTCGCCCGGTGCCGTTGGCCGACGTGATCCGCGTGGCCGTCGGTGAGGTGGCCGATTACTCCCGCATCCGCGTCCGTGACCTCGAGGACGTGACCGTCAACTCCGCCGCTGCGGTGGACGTGGCCCACCTCCTGGCCGAGCTGATGGAGAACGCCACCCAGTTCTCGCCGCCCAACACCCAGGTGGAGATCAGCGGTTACTTCGACCGCTCCGGCAGCCTCGGCTACGCCGTCTCGGTGACCGACCAGGGCATCGGCATCTCGCCGGAGCACCTCCACGAGTTCAACGACCTGCTGGCCGATCCGCCCGCCATGGGCCTCGACATGAGCCGGTCGCTCGGCTTCGTCGTGATCGGCCGTCTGGCCAAGCGCCACGGCGTCGACGTGCGGCTGTCGTCCCCGCACGAGGGCGGCGTGCTCGCCACCGTGCTGCTGCCCGAGGCGATCCTCGGCTCGGGCCGCTCGGGTGCCACCACCGCCAGCGGCTTGCCGAGCCGCCGGGGCGAGGTGGCCGATCCCGGCGCGTGGCCGCTGCGGCGGGCCTGCCCGGGCCCGACCTCGTGCTCACCGACAACGGGGCCGAGGTGCTCGACGGCGACGCCGAGGACGACGCCTGGACCGACAGCCCGGCTGCCCGCCGGGCACCCGACAGCCTCTTCACCGCCGGCAACGGCAGCGCCCGGCCGGCCGAGGCACCGCGGCCGGCCCTGCGGCGGACCGCGGTCCGGCCGAGGTGTCCGCACCCGCCAACGGCAGCGCCCCGACGCCGCACAGCGCTCCCATGCCGGCCACGCCGCCTGCTGCCCGCCGGCGGCCGAGCCCGCACCGATCGGCGCCGAGGCGGAGTCGTTCACCTACTACGACGTCGAGGAGGGTTACGGGCGCTCTCCGACCTCGGCTCGCCGTCGCCCGATGAGCACGCACCCACCTCCCTCCACAGCGAGGCACCACCGGCACCATCGGTGCCGCCGGCCCCGGCGGTGGCCCCGGCGGCGTTCGCGGCGCCCGCTGCGGTGCCCTTCGACGTCACCGACAACGAGGCCGAGGACTCCTTCGCGGCGCTGGCCGCGCCGCCGCGCCCCCCTCGTCGTTCCCGGCGGCCGGGCCGGTCCTCGACGAGCACGAACCCGTCACGTTCACCGATGCTGAACCGGCCACGGCCGTGGCGCCGACCGGCGTCATCGAAGCCGGCAACGTCGACGACGAGGCGACGGACGCCGCCACCGATGAGGCGGACGCCGTCGACGAGGAGCCGACCCCGTCGCTGCCGTCGCGAGCTCCACGAAGTGCGGACGTGCCGGCCGCCGCCGCGGTCGACAGCGACCGATCGGAGAACAGCCGGTCGCTGTTCTCGGCCGAATCGATGACCCGGGCCGCCGCAGCCGCCGCCGAGCTGCGCACCGCGGCCCGCAGTGGACGGGAGACGCCGGCAGACGGTGCCTTCGATGATGCGCCGCAACTGCCCTCCCGCCGCAGCGCCGGGCTCGCACCGGCGGCCGGCGCGGCACCGACGGCGCCGCCCTCGCCGATGCCGGACAGGCAGGAAACGCCGGACAGGCAGGAAACGCGGGATCGGCAGGAAACGCTGGACCGGCGGGAAACGGCGGACCCGCGGGCCACGCCTGCGGTGGCGATGCCGCCGGCGGCGCGCAACGGCACCGGCGAGGCGGACCTGGTGGATCTGTCCGGTCCGGCCGGCGCGGGCCGGGCGCCGGCAGGGGAGCGGCCGGGCAACGGCCTGCTCGCCGGTGAACCGCTGCCCTCGCGCCAGGCTCCCGAGGCGCCGAGCCGGCCCACCGCAGGGATCGCCGGCCGAGGCCTCGACCCGGCCGACGACCAGAACCTCACCGCCGCCGGGCTGGTGCGCCGCTCGCCCAAGCAGCAGCTGCGGGCCATGGCCCGCGGCGAGAACCAGGCCGCCACCCGCGTGGCCGCCAGCCAGCGCTCTCCCGAGGAGGTGCGCAAGATGCTCAGCCGCTACCGGTCCGGCCTGCAGCGCGGGCGCACCACCTCCCCACCCGGATCGGGCCAGACGGGTCTCGGCACGGCCGACGTCGACGACGACCCGAACCTCACCGATCTCGCCCCCGTCCACGATCACGCTGCCGAGGAGCTTCCATGGCGCCCCTGAGCCAACAAGCGAACAACGTGAACTGGCTGGTCAACAACTTCGTGGACCGCGTCCCCGGCGTCACCGAGGCGGTGGTGGTGTCCTCCGACGGGCTGCCCATGGCCAAGTCGAGCGGCCTCGACCGCGACGCTGCCGACCGCTTCGCCGCGGTGGCGTCGGGCCTGATCGGCCTCGCCTACGGCGCCGCCGGCCGCTTCGGCGGGGGAGCGGTCCACGAGGTCGTCATCGAGATGGAGAACGCGTTCATCTTCGTGACCGGCATCTCCGACGGCTCGTGCCTCGCGGTGGTCGCCACCTCCAACTGCGATGTCGGCCTGGTGGGCTACGAGATGGCGCTGTTGGTGGAACGGGTCGGCCCGACCCTCACCCCGGAGCTGCGCGAGGAACTGCGCGTGGCCATGCCGCGCTAGGAGCGGGAGCGCCCGTCCCATGAGCTACGACGACTACGACGACGACGGGAACGACGGCCTCGGTGGCAGGGTCCGGCCCTACGCCATCACCGGTGGTCGCATCGCGCCCCGTCGGCGGCGATCTGCCGGTCGAGTCGTTGGTGCGTCGGACGGCGCAGGGTGCGGCGCAGCTGCACCGCCTGACCCTGGAGCGCCGGCGGATCATCGAGCTGACCGAGCGCCCGCTGTCGGTGGCCGAGGTCTCCGCCCACGTCGGTGTCCACCTCGGGGTGGTCCAGGTGCTGCTGGGCGACCTCGCCTCGGAAGGTCTGGTGAGCGTGCACCGGTCGAAGTTGGCGGACGAACGACCGGACATCGCGTTGTTGGAAAGGGTGCTGAATGGTCTCAAGGCTCTCTGAGACGGTGGGCGACGAGGAAGCCGTACCCCTCCCGGTCAAGATCATCATCGCCGGGGGCTTCGGGGTGGGGAAGACGACCTTCGTGGGCGCGGTGTCCGAGATCCTGCCGTTGACGACGGAGGCGCCGATGACCGCGGTGTCCCAGGGCGTGGACGACACCGGCCACCTCACCTCCAAGACCGCCACCACCGTGGCGATGGACTTCGGCCGCATCACGCTGGGCTCCGACCTGGTGCTCTACCTGTTCGGCACGCCGGGCCAGGACCGCTTCCAGTTCATGTGGGACGACCTCGTCCGCGGCGCCATCGGCGCGGTGGTGCTGGTCGACACGCTGCGGCTGGCCGACTCCTTCCCGGCCGTCGACTACTTCGAGCAGACCGGCATCCCGTTCGTGGTCGCGGTCAACTGCTTCGACGGCGTCCGCCGGCACCGCCTGGTGGACGTGCGCGAAGCGCTCGCCGTGCCCGACCAGGTGCCGATGACGTACTGCGATGCCCGCGAGCGCCTGTCGACGCGCGACACCCTGATCGAGCTCGTGCAGCACGCCCTGCTCCAAGCGACCGCCTGAGCGGCCACCCGCCGGCGGTGGGGCGGCGCGGTAGGTTCCTGCCATGACCAGACTGTCGAAGTTGTCGCGCTCGCTCCAGGGGCGCACGGCCATCGTCACCGGCGCCGCATCCGGCATGGGTCGCGCCACCGCCCACCTCCTCGCCGACGAAGGCGTTGCCGTCGCTGTGGTCGATGTCAACCCCGCCGGCGTGCAGCAGGTGACCGACGAGATCACCGGCGCCGGCGCCCGCGCCGCCGGCTACGTGGTCGATCTGGCCGACGCCGCCCAGATCGAGGCCCTCGTGCCGAAGGTGCGCGCCGATCTCGGTCCGGTGGACATCCTCATCAACAACGCCGGCGTGAGCGTGCCGATGGACCTGACCGCATCCGGCTGGGAAGATGCCTGGGCGTTCACCTTCGACGTGAACCTCACCGCCCAGGCCCGGCTCATCCGGGCCTGCCACGCCGATCTCGTGCGCCCGGAACTGGCCGCCGATGGCGGAGGCCGCATCATCAACATCGCCTCGACCGAGGGGTTGGGGGCCACGAAGGGCATGAGCCCGTACACCGCCTCCAAGACCGGTGTCATCGGCCTCACCCGCTCGCTCGCCCTCGAGTACGGCGAGACCGGCGTCACGGTCAACTGCATCTGCCCCGGCCCCATACGCACCGGTATGACGGCAGAGATCCCCGACGACGCCAAGAGCAAGTTCGCCCGGCGCCGGGTGCCCAAGCGCCGATACGGCGACCCCGAGGAGGTGGCACAGATCACCGTGTCGCTGGTGCTGCCGGCCGCGTCGTACCTGAACGGCGCCGTCATCCCGGTCGACGGCGGCATGATGGCCCAGAACACGTGATGTTGGCGCCCTCGGCGCTCCCGGATGGGGCCGTGCCCTGTGCGCTGGCGGCCCGCCGCCCCGGATGGGGCCCCAACCCCATCCTCCTCCCGAGCACGGGGCCCCTACCCCATGCCGGGCCGTGCCTGCTGGCGGCTCCGCCGCTCCCGGATGGGGCCCCAACCCCATCCTCCTCCCGACACGGGGCCCCTACCCCATGCGGGCCGTGCCTGCTGGCGCCTTCGGCGCTCCCGGATGGGGCCCCAACCCCATCCGGGGGTGGCAACCGGTGGTCGAGGGCGTACTGAGCCGTACGGCGCCGGTGGCGGGTGGGTGCTCAAGAGCGGGTGGTGGCGCGTCGAAACCCTCTGCGGAAGCGAGACGGTCGCACGCAGCAGAAGGGCCGCGCCATGGCAGAGCAGCACCGCCGGAGCAGGATCGGATCGGCCGTCGCGGCCACCGTTGCCGGCCTCGCGTTCGTGGGTGCCGCCCTGCTGTTCGGTACGGGCGTGGCCGCCGCCGACGATGGCGACGATGATGACGAGGTCCGCCCGGTCCTCGAGTGCGTCTCGCTCAACGGCGACGGCAGCTACACCGCCGTTTTCGGCACGCGGAACGACAACCGGAACACGCTGAACCTACCGGTCGGGCCCCGCAACGCCATCTCGCCCGCCCCGGCCGACCGCGGCCAACCCACCCGCATCCCGGCCGGCCGGTCGGTCGGCACGTTCACGGTGACCTTCCCGGCGTCGTCCTCCATCCGCTGGACCCTCGACGGCGAGGACGCCGTCGCCCGCGCCAACTCCCGCGCCTGCAGCACGGCGCCGGTCGTGTCCGAGGCCGCGGTCAGCGTGGTGCTCGCCGCGGTGGCCGGTGCCGTCGGCCTGTTGTGGTGGCGACGCCGGCCCGACGGCGGCTCCGGGACGACCGACGATGGGCCGCCGCTGCCCGCCACCCCGTGACCGCCGCCCAGCACCCGTCGGGCAGCATCGTCGTCCTCGGCGGCGCACCCGACGACGCCACCACCGACGCGGTCGGCGCCGACGATCGCCGCTCCGTCATCGCCCGCGGGCTGCTGCTGGCCGCCGTCACCGTCGCCGCCTACGGTCCCACCCTGGCCGACTCCGTCCGGGGCCTGGGCACCTCATCGCCGCTGGCCTTCGCCGGCCTCGCCCCGCTGACCGCGCTGATCGTCGGCGCCGCGGCCGTGCGCCGGGCGCCGGTGGGTCCGGCGCGGCTGGCCCGTCGGTCGGCCGAACGCATCGTCGCCGCCGCGCTGTTCCTGGCCGCGGTCGCCGTCGCCTGGCTGGTACCGGCCAACGTCGGCTTCGGCGCCGGGCCCGGGCGGGCGCTGCTGGCCTCGCTCCCGTTCTTCGTGGGCGGCGGCCTGACCATCCTCTTCGGCGCCCGCGCCGCGTTCTGGACCCGGCACGCCGTGGTGTTGCTGCTGGCCGCTGCGCCCATCCTCTACCAGGTGGCGCTCGACGGGCTGTTGGCCGTGTCCGTGGAAGCGACCTCGGCCGCCACCGCCGGGGTGGCCCGCGGCCTCGGAGTGGGCACCAGCACCGCCGCCGATGTGCGCCTGGTGGGCATCGGGGACCAGCTGGTGGCCATCGGTTCGGTGTGCGCGGGCGCCAACAGCATCATCGGCTGGCTCGTGGTGGGCGGCGCCCTCGCCGTGCTGCTCGACGGCGGCCTGCGGGCCAAGCTCGCCTGGCTGGCGACCGGTGCGGTGCTGGCCTGGCTGGCCAACCTCGCCCGCCTGGCCGCCGTGGTGGCCGCCGGACGCTGGTGGGGCAGCACGGTGGCGCTCGACGGGCTGCACCCCTACGCCGGTTCGGTGGCCATCGCGCTGGCGGTGGCGGCGGCGCTGGGGCTGAGCGGACGCTTCGGCCTGCGCCGCAAGCCGGTCGTCGCCCGCCGCACCATCGATCGGGTGGCGCTGGTGGCGCCGGCCCGCTGGGGCATCGACGCCTGCTGCGTGTCGGGCGTGGCGCTGCTCATCGCCGGGGCATCCCTGCACGGGGAGCGCTTCGATCGCCTCGGCGGTCGCAACGGGGCCGTCAACAGCTCCGCCAGCGAGGCGCTGGCCGCGACCGAACTGACCGCCCTGCAGACCATACCGCTCGGTTCGGTGCCGTGGAGCGCCCAGTACTTCGGTGCCGGTTCGAGCTGGGAGCGCTACGTGCTGCTGGAGCAGGCCCCTGCCGCCGGCACCCTCGCCGCCAGCGTCGGCGTCGACGTGACCACGGTGCTCGACGAGTCCAGCCTCGAGACGTTCGGCCTGGCCGAGTGCTACGGCTTCCACGGCTGGCAGCTGTCCACCGAGCAGGTGAGCGACCGGTTGACCGAGCGACCCGCCGAGGTGCTGCGCTACCACGACGGCACCGCCGGCACGCTGGTGGTGTCGTGGCGGCAGCGGGTACCCGGCGGTATCGAGCGGGTCGTCGTGTCCGGACGCTACGACACCGACGGGAACGCGGCCGCGCACCAGGCCGACGAGCGCGCCGCCGAGGCGGGACCGGAACGGTTGCCCGACGAGGCGACCGTCGCCCGGCTGGTCTGGGACGCCGCCGCCGAGCTGGCCGACGCCACCTACGAGGGCGGCGCGGTCGGATCCGGTGGGGCGGGGTGAACCGCCGCCGCGGGGCCGACGGTTCGGTCATCCGGCGCTGGGACGACCTGCCGCGCCGCATCGGCCTGCTGGCGATGTTCGTCGTCATCGTGGCTGCGGTGCGTCTGGCCGGGCTGCAGTTCTTCCGCGACGGCCGCACGCCCGACCTGGGCCTGGAACGGATCGTGGCGTGGGGTTCGCTCACCTGGATCGCCAGCGTGCCGACGGTGGTCGTGGGCGTCGTGTGCTGGTTGTTGCCGCGCCGTGGGACCGTCCGCCACGGCAACCGGGTGATCGCCGAACCGGTGTCGTTCCGCATCGTGTCGCGCGGCCAGAACGCCGATGCGCTGGCCGAGACGGTGGCCGCCACCGCGCCGCCATGGCGGCGCGACCGCTGTTCCCCTACGTGATCGAGGTGGTGACCGACCAACCGGTCGCGTTGCCAACGGGCGCCGATGTCGTGCCGATCGTCGTGCCACCGCACTACCGCACGCTCACCGATGCCCGCTACAAGGCCCGGGCCCTGCAGTACGCGCTCGAGCGCTCGAGCCTGCCTCCGACGGGCTGGATCATGCACCTCGACGAGGAGAGCCACATCACGCCGGGTGTGGTCGGCGGCATCCGCGACTTCATCATGGCCTGCATCGCCGACGGCGAGCCGAGGGTGGGTCAGGGCTGCATCCTCTACTACCGCACGCTCGAGCGGAACTGGCTGTTGACCCTCGCCGACAACCTGCGCACCGGCGACGACGTCTCCCGCTTCTACTTCCAGTACCGCCTGGCCACCGCCGCGTTCGGCGTGCACGGCAGCTTCATCCTCGTGCGCAACGACGCCGAGGCCTCGGTCGGCTTCGAGTTCGGTGCCGAGGGATCCATCACCGAGGACGCCTGGTGGGCGCTGTCGATGCTGGAGCGCGGCCATCGCTTCGGCTGGGTCGACGGCTACGTGGTGGAGCAGGCGCCGTCCACCGTGAAGGACTTCGTGCGCCAGCGCCGGCGCTGGTACTCGGGCCTGGCCAAGGTCGCGCTGTACGCCCCGGCGCCGTGGTGGGCCCGGCTGGTGATGATGGCGTTCATGGCCACCTGGACGGTGTCGGGCTTGGGCGTGATCTACACGTGCACCAACCTGGTGCTCGGGCTGCGCACCCCCACCGCCATCGCCTGGCTGGGCGCGGGCTGCTACGCCTGGTACCAGACGATGTACCTCGTGGGGCTGCAGCTGAACCTCCGCCACTACCCCCGCCCGCTGCCCCGGTGGCGGCGGGCGTTGTACTACGTGGCACAGATCACGTTGATGCCGGTGTTCGGGGCGCTCGAGGGCGCCGGGGTGCTGTATGCGCTGGCCAGGCCCGAACGCGGCTTCTTCGTGATCCGCAAGCCGGCCACCGGCAACACCGCCGTGGCCGGCGGGCTCCGCGGTCCGGCGGCACCGCCCACGTAGACTTCGCGGTCGTGAAGAGAGCGTTGGTGTGCGGGGCCGGAGGATTCATCGGGGCCCACCTGGCCCGCCGTCTGGTGCAGGACGGCTACTGGGTGCGGTCCACGGACATCAAGGAGCCGGAGTTCGCGCCGTCCGCCGCCCACGAGTTCGTCCTCGCCGACCTGCGTGACCGCGACGAGTGCGGCCGTGCGCTGGAGGGCGGCTTCGACGAGGTGTACCAGCTCGCCGCCGACATGGGCGGCATGGGGTTCATCCACTCGGCCGAGTGCGAGATCATGCGCAACAACGTGCTGATCAACATCAACATGATCGACGCCGCCGCTGCGGCCGGGGTCTCGCGGTTCTTCTACAGCTCCTCGGTGTGCATCTACCGGGACATGGCCATCGGCGAGCCCGAGCTCACCGAGGAGGACGCCTACCCGGCCATGCCGGACAACGAGTACGGCTGGGAGAAGCTCTACTCCGAGCGGGCGGTGATGGCCTACGGCCGCCGCTACGGCATCGCCACCCGCATCGCCCGCTTCCAGAACACCTACGGGCCGGAGGGCACCTGGACCGGCGGCCGGGAGAAGGCGCCGGCGGCGATCTGCCGCAAGGTGGCCGAGGTGGCCGACGGGGGCGAGATCGAGGTGTGGGGCGACGGCAGCGCGGTGCGTTCGTACACCTACGTCGACGACCTGGTCGACGGCATCCTCCTGCTGACCGCCAGCGACCGCGACGAGCCCACCAACATCGGCAACCCGGAGTACGTGTCGGTCAACGAGCTGGTGGCCACCGTGGCCGAGGTGGCCGGCAAGACCGTCACCATCCGCCACATCGACGGGCCCGTCGGCGTGCAGTCGCGGAACTTCTCCAACGCCGCCATCGAGAAGCTCGGTTTCTCGGCCCGCTTCCCGTTGCGCGACGGGATCGCCAAGACCTACCCGTGGGTCGCCGCCCAGGTGGAGGCGGCCCGGCTGCACCGGTGACGCCCCCGGCGGGGGCGCGCTACTCGCCGATGGTCTGCTTGTAGGACAGGCGGACCTTCGAGCGGTACGCCAGGATGGCGCCCTCCTCGATCAGCACGTCCATCTCCACCACCTCGGCCACCCGCAGGTCCTGGTACATGCGGGCTGCTTCGCTCACGGCGTTGGCCGTGGCCTGCTCCCAGGATTCGGTGCTCGAACCGATGAGCTCGATGACGTTGTACACGCTGCCGGTGGCCATGGGTGGCATGCTAGGCGCCGGACGTACGGCCCGGAGGGACGGACATGGCAGAGGCGATGACAGCGAAACCGGCCAACCCGGCGGGCACCGCCGTGCCGCGCGACCCCGAGAGCGTCTACCAGGTGATCCAGCTGGTCGGCACCGACGCCCTCTCCTGGGAGGCGGCGGCCGCCGGCGCCATCGCCGAGGCGGCGAAGTCCATCAACGACCTGCGCGTCGCCCAGGTCGTCGAGCTCGACACGGTCCTCACCCCCGACGGCATCCGCGCCTTCCGGGTGCGGCTCAAGGTGTCCTACCGGATCGACCGGCGGCGCCTCTCGGCCACCGGGCGCACCGAAGAGGTGCGCCGCCTGCTGATCGTGGTCAACCAGACGGTGGGCGGGCACCAGCTCGAGCGGCTCATCGCCGAGCGGGCGGCGAGCGGGCCGGTGGAGTTCCACGTGCTCGTGCCCGCGGCCATGTCGAAGGACTACGCCACCGCCCGCCGGCTGTCGTCGCTCGGCGTCGACCCCGTGTCGGGCTACTCCTTCACCGATCTCCCGCCCCTGACCGCGGTCGACGAGGAGGGCCTTCGGCAGGCCGCGGAGCGGCTGAGCGCCCAGCTCGACAGCGTGCGCCGCGTGGATCCCCGGGCCACCGGCGAGGTGGGCGACAGCGATCCGATGGTGGCGGTGACCGCCGTGCTGGCCCGCGGCAGCTTCGACGAGATCGTGGTGTCCACGCTGCACTCGTCGGTGTCGCGCTGGCTGCGGCTCGATCTGCCCAGCCGCCTCGAGCGCCGCTTCGGCCTGCCGGTCACCACCATCGAGGCCGAGGCCTGATCAACCGGCCTGATCAACCGGCCGGGTCGAACAGGCCGCTGAGGCCGGTGGGGTCGTGGTTGCCGATGGCGAGCTGCTCGAGCACCCCGGTGCCCGATCGTGAACCCCAGCGGGCGGCCACCACCTGCAGGACGTGCAGGAAGGCGGGATCCGCCGGGTCGAGCTCGTCGGGCCGCCACCGCAGCACGGTGGCGTCCTCCTCGCCATGCCAGCTGCCGTGACCCCACGTCGGGTGTCCGAAGCCCAGACCGGCCAGGTGGAACGTGGCCAGCGGCTCGAGGCGGATGATGTGGGTGTCGGCGCTGCCGTAGGGCTCGAGGATGATCGACGCCATCGCCGAACGGCGGGTGCCCGGCTCCCAGTCGAGCACGTACTCGGCGGCCCGCATGACGATGGGCGGAGCGAGCAGGGCGTCCTCGGCCGCCTCGGCGGCGGCCCGGGCGGCGGCGGGGTCGGCCGGCTCGCCCGTCTCAAACCCGTCGAGGAGCGCCGGCACGATGGCGCCGAACGCATGTCGGCGCCGGCCGTCGGTGAGCTCCTCCACCGCCAGGTGCACGGCGCAGTCCTCGAAGTTGAGCGGTGCCGCCAGCCAGAACCGCTGCGGGGCGGTGCGCGACGGTGCGCGGGACGCTCCGCTGACGAAGGGCCCGGCCGCCGGGCCGTCGAGCGGCCGGACACCCCAGGAGCGCTCCCGGCTGCCGCGCACCGCCGGCTCGATGGTGAAACGGTGCCCGTCGATGGTCAGCGTGCCCGACCACGCCCCCCACTGGGTGACGCGGGTGAGGTCGGCCACCGTCACGCCGTCGACCTCCTGGCGCAGCGGCGGTTCCTCCACGGCGGCGGTGCGGGCGGTGAAGGTGAGCTCGGCGTCGAGCGGCGTACCGGCCCGGCAGGCGATGCGCAGCACCCGCATCGGCTCGACCACCTCCAGCTCCAACGGGCCGATCCGGGTGCGGGTGCGGTCGGCGGGCGCCCGGCCGGAGGCCAGCACCGACACCTGCTCGCCGTCGATCAGCGCACTGAAGGCGGCGTCGATGATGCCCCTCGCCGGGTACAGCCCGAGCGAGAAGCCGAACACGAGCGACCCGTCGTCGGCGTAACCGGTGAACGAGTAGCGGTCGAAGAGGTCGGGCCCGGTGTGCACCGGGTGCAGCAGCGGGCGCCCGGACTGGTGCAGGGGGAAGTCGTCGAAGCGGTGCAACACGGGTCTCGGGGGCCTTTCGGATGGGAGGGTGACGGCGGCGGACCGCTCAGGTCAGCGCGACGTGGCCGTTGCTGACCGCCGGCCGACCGTCGGCCAGCAGCACGTCGAAGCGGCCGTTGTCGAACACCCGGGTGGTGAGCGTGGCGGGCATGGGCACCATGGCGGCGAAGCGGCCCCGGATGCGCCGCACCCGTGACGGATCCCCGCCGGCCAGGTGCTCCACCGCCGCGCTCACACCGTGGGCCAGCGTGGCCGTACCGTGCAGGATGATGTCGGGCAGGGTGGCGGCCAACGCCACCGCCCGGTCGGTGTGGATCGGGTTCCAGATCCGGGCGCACTCGGTGTACACATGGGCGTCGATGGCGCTGATCGGTCGTTCGACGATGGCGAGCGGCGTGGCGCCATCGGCCAGCGAGGGCAGCGGCTCCTCGTCGGGCGCCGGCACGTCCGGGCCGTCCACCTCGGTGGCGAGGTACAGCGAGCCCTGGCGGGTCCGGCTGCGCACGGTGCCGTCGGCCGCGGTGGTGACCAGCTCCATGGTGAGGTACGCGCCGGGGGAGCGCCGCTGCACCCCGAGGACGGTGGCGGTGGTGGTGACCACGTCGCCGGGGCGCATCGGCGTCTCGAGGGTGAGGTCGTGGGTGGCGTGGATGCCCCGGCGGGCCTCTTCGGCGCTGACCGTACCGGTCAGCATGTCGAGGTCCCGCAGGGCGAGCACGGTGGGCCACTCCACGCACACCGGGAACAAGGGGTGCGGCACCACGCCGTCGGTGCGGGTGGTGTCGAGGTAGTGGGGATGGCTCTCGCCGAGGCCGGCGGCGTAGGACATCAGCCAGCGGTTGTCCACGGTGTGGGTGATGGGTCGGGTGACCATCCCGACCGCGGCCGACGGTACGGGCACGGCGTCAGCGCCCCGTGCCCGGCCGCCGCCGTGCGGTGGTGTGGCTCACTGGTCGAACACGATCACGCTGCGGGCCACCGAGCCGGCCTTCATGTTGGCGAAGCCCTCGTTGATGTCCTCCAGCTTGATGCGGGCGGAGACGAGCTCGTCGAGCTTGAGGCGGCCGTCGAGGTAGAAGTCGATGTAGCGGGGCATGTCGATGCGGAAGCGGTTCGATCCCATGTTCGAGCCCATCAACCGCTTCTCCGACAGCAGCTCGTAGCCCGGCACCTCGACCTTCTGGCCGACGGGGATCATGCCGATGACGCAGGCGGTGCCGCCGCGGCGCAGCATCCCGAAGGCCTGCTCGGCGGCCACCTTCAGACCGATGGCCTCGAACGCGTAGTGCACCCCGCCCTTGGTCAGCTCACGTACCTGCTTGACCGAATCGCCGTCGCTGCCGTTGACCACGTCGGTGGCGCCGAAGGTCTTGGCCAGCTCGAGCTTCATCGGGTTGAGGTCGACGGCGATGATGCGCGAGGCGCCGGCCAGGGCGGCGCCCTGCACGGCGTTGAGGCCGATGCCGCCACAGCCGATGACCGCCACCGTGGCGCCGGGCTCCACCTTGGCCGTGTTGAGCACCGCCCCGATGCCGGTGGTGACGCCACAGCCGATGAGCGCGGCGCGGTCGAGCGGCATGTCCTTGCGGATCTTCACCACGCCGTGCTCGTGCACGAGCATGCGCTCGGCGAAGGAGGACATGTACAGGAACTGCTGGAGGGGCTCGTCGCCCTTGTGCAGCCGGGGCGCGGCGGACGCCGGACGGTTGGTGGAGTTCTTGTCGTCGCAGATGGCCAGGTGCCCCGACAGGCAGTTCTCGCAGTTCCCGCAGTAGACCGACAGGCAGGTGATCACGTGGTCGCCGGGCTGCACGTAGGTCACCTGGTCGCCGACGGCCTCCACCACACCGGCGGACTCGTGGCCGAGCACGGCGGGCAGCGGGTGCGGGTACAGCGCCTCCATGAAGTGCAGGTCGCTGTGGCACAGCCCGGCGGCCACGGTGCGCACCAGGACCTCCGCGGGCCCGGCTTGTCATGGCTCACGTCTTCGATCTGCAGGGCGCCGGGCGCCTCGCGCAGGACTGCGGCTTTCATGTCGGTGGACCCCGGGGTTCGATGAAGTAGCCAGAGCCTATGGATCTTCTCGAGGGGCTCGCTACCACCCGTGCCATCCGGCGCTACCAGCCGGATCCGATCCCGGAGGAGGATCTGGCCAGGATCCTCTTCGCCGCCACCCGGGCGCCGTCGGGATCCAACCGGCAGGGCTTCCGCTTCGTGGTGCTGCGCGACGGCCCGAAGGCCCAGGAGGCGAGGCGCCTGCTGGGCCAGGGGGCGCGCACCATCTGGGAGGCGAAGCGGGTCAACGACGGGTACGACCGCGGCACCGGGGCCGACGATGACTCGCCCAAGGCGCGCATGGCCCGCACCATGGAGCACTTCACCTCACACTTCCACGAGGCACCGGTGATCGTGCTGGCGGCCTTGTGGTGCCACCGCGAACCCAACCTGGAGCTCGGTGGGGCGGTGTGGCCGGCGGTGCAGAACCTGTTGCTGGCCGCCCGGGCGCTCGGCTACGGCGGGGTGATCACCGGATGGCACGGGCCGTGCCAGGCCGAGCTGCGCGCCGCCATCGGCATGCCCGACGACGAGCGCTGGCAGCTGGTGGCCACGATCCCGTTGGGGCGCCCGGTGGGCAACCACGGACCGGTGCGGCGGCGCCGGATGGCCGAGGTCGTCTTCGAGGACGGCTGGGAGCAGCCGGCGCCGTGGGCCATCGATCCGCCGGGCACCCGGTTCACCTCGGCAGGGCCGCCGGTACCGACCCGCCGCTGACCGCCCCGCCGGCGTCGGCCGTTCGCTCGCTCGGCGCCACGCCGCGCAGCAGACCCGCTGAGCTGGCGTCGGCCGTTCGCTCGCGGGGGCCGCACGGCGCAGCAGACCCGCTGATCTGCGTTACCGGCAGCGGCGTCGGGCGGGTCAACGGACCCCGCTCTTGACCTGCACCGTTGCGTCATGCAAGGGTCGCGCGAGGCTCGCGTCAGGACGCGCTGCTCGCCGTTCGAGCGCTTGCGCCGGGCCTCGCCGGCATGGCGCGTCCCAGGACCGGGCACCACGCCCACCGCAACGCGTTTCGACCGGGGCCGGCGGTCGGCTAAGCTCCCTGCGCCCCGGAAACGGGGTGCCACGGGCTGTGGCGCAGCTTGGTTGGCGCGCCTGACTGGGGGTCAGGAGGTCGGGAGTTCAAATCTCCCCAGCCCGACACGGCGTGTTCGTGTGCGCAGGAGGCCGGTGCCGTTGGCACCGGCCTCCTGCGTTCGCGCCGGCCCTTGCGGCGGCGGCCGCGTCGCAGGGCGGTCCGTCAGCCCAGTGACCGCACTCGACCTCGACTGCTCAGACCGTGGCGTGGAACACCATGCGCCCGCTGCGCGGCCGACGATCGAGTCGCTCGCGGACCCGGCGCGCCAACGAGCGGGGCTTGTTGCCGTTCAGGTGCAGCGCCCAGGTGTTGCTGGCCGTCCACGGCTCGAACCGGCGGACGTTCCCGAAGCCCGCATCGCGCAAGAGCCCTTCCACGGCCGCCACGTTGGGACCGAAGTGGTTGCTGCCATCGCCGTTGTACGAGGCCCCCGGGTAGTAGGCGGCGGCCGGGACATCGACGTCGAGCAGGTCCACCAGGGTTTCGATGATGACGGTGCCCTTGGTGACCGAGCGGACACGTTTGAGGTAGCCCAGTGGATCGGGGGCGTGGTAGAGCACACCGAGGAACAGGACGAGGTCGTACGGTTCACCGACCGTCTCGGGTGAGAGGTCTTCGACGGCGACCACCCGGTCGGTCACGGAACTGGCGAGCACCTCGCGCATCCAGTCGAAGTTGCGGCGGCCGTCGGAGCCGGGCCACTCCCAGCTCCACTTGTCCGCCGCCACCACCTCGAGGGCACCGCGCCGCTCGCACTCGAACGAGAAGAAGCCGTCGTACGCACCGATGTCGAGCACTCGGCTGCCGGACAGATCCTCGGGCAGGTGGATCACGTCGAGCTTCTGGAGGGTGGCATCGTACCCGGGGGTACGCAGCCCATCGCCGAGATCGAACGTGTGGAACCAGGTTCGGGTGGCGATCTCGGCCGCGAGCTCGTCTCGGGTCAGTGCCGTTCTCGGAACGAGCGGTGCCACCGCTATGCGGCCCGACTGCGCGGGCTGCCGGGCACGTCGGCCGGGCGGGCGTCGGAGGTGACCATGCGGCACCACCCGTCGCCCTCGGGTCGCATCAAGACCAAGGTCATGCCGGCAGTCTGGCACGGACAGCCGAACACGGCTCGAGTTGCACCTCGTCGGGTGGCGGCCACCCAGCCCGCCTCGGGACGCACAACCCGGACGGTAGGGTCGGCCCATGTTGCGCGCCAGCGAGGAAGCGTTCCTGTCCACCCCCCGGCTCGGCATGTTCAGCACCGTGGCCGGCGTAGGCTGGAGCCGCCCGGTCCCGGTGTGGTTCGCCTGGCAGGACGGTGCCGTCGAACTGTTCTCGGGTGCGACCGCCCCCAAGGTCGCCCGGTTGCGGGCCGAGCCGCGCGCCCACCTGCTCGCCGCCAACAACGTCGGCGAGCCCGAGGCCTGGCTGTCCATCGCCGGACCGGTGAGCCTGCACCCCGTCGACTCGGCCTGGCTGGAGGAGCTGTCGGCCCGGTACTGGGACCTGGGCGACGCCACGGCCCGTGCCACCGTCGACGGTTGGATCGCCGCCGTCGACTCGATGGTGGGCATCACCGTGCGCCCGCAGGACGTCCACCGCTACGGCCTGTGAGCCAACCCTGCCGACCCTACCCCCGCCGCGGGGTGGTGGGCGTCGTGGGCGCGGTGGGCGCGGTGGCGGCTCGACGGCTGCGCTGGCGTCGGGCGAGCAGACCGATACCGACCAGTACGGCCAGGGCGACGGCGATGGTGGCGGCACCGATGGTGTCGAGGCGGGTGCTGAGCCGGGCCGACCAGTCGGTCACCCAGGACACGGGGCCGCCGTCGATGCGGTCACCCCGCAGCGTGCGGATCTCGAAGTAGCCGTACCAGGCCACGTAGGCCCCGGCGATCACCAGCAGACCGCCGGCGATGCGGTTGAGGTGGGGCAGCACCGATCGGAGCTTGCGCACGGCGCCGTCCTGGGCGAGGGCGAGGGCCACGGTCAGCACCCCGATGACGAGCCCCATGCCGACGGCGTAGGCGAGGTACGTGGCCATACCACCCAAGATGTTCCCGTTGCGGAACGAGCCGCTGACGGCGGCGAGGAACACCGGCAGCGTGCAGGAGAGCGACACGGTGGCATAGGAGGCGCCGAAGAGCGTCATGCTGGCCAGCGAGCCGTCCTTGCCGCCGCGCTGCAGGCGGGGCAGGTTCACCTTGACGGCCTTGCCGGCGACCATGGCGATACCGAGGGGCACCATGATGATGCCGATCGCCAGCGTGATCCACGGCGTCCACTCACCCACGGCCAGCGACGCGCCCTCGATGGCCAGGCCGGCGAGGCCGAAGACGGCCACGAAGCCGGCGGTCATCGCCGCGGTGATCAGCAGGGCCCTGACCACCGGGTTGGCCCGGGGCGTTCCGCCTTCGGTGGCGCTGCCCTTGATGAAGAAGGAGAGGTAGGCGGGCAGCATGGCGAACCCGCAGGGGTTGAAGGCGGCGACGGTGCCGGCGGCGAGGGCGAAGCCGACGGGGGCATCGAGGACGGCCATGGGGTGCTCCGTTCGGGGGTCGTGGACGTGGTCAGCGTTCGGTGGGTCCCGGTGGCGCTCAGTGCAGGGCGCGGGCGGCCATGAGGGCGAGCAGGAAGACACCGACGCCGGGGGCGAACGTGCGCACCTCCCGGCGGTGGCGCAGGGCCACGGTGGCACCCAGCGTGACGGCGGCCACGGTGATCACCTGGGCCAGCACGCCGGCGTCGGTGCGAGCTAGCAGCAGGTCGCGCATCAGCCGGTCACCGCGGCATCAGGACCGCCCGCTTCGGTCATCATGGGACGCTCCTCTCCTCGCCGGATCGGCGGTGTGCGGGCCGGGTACCCCGGGTCGTGTTCCGGCCGGGTGCCCCCAGAACCCCTGCCCGCGGCGGCCAGATTCCCGGGCTCGTCGAGATCGAGGGCGTCGACGAAGCGGGTTGCCCAGCCACATCTACGAAAGGATCGCACCATGTCGATCACCCTCGGCGCGCTGCCCGATTCCCATGGAGCCACGATGGAGGCGTTGCAGCGCGTCGCCACCCACGTGCTCGCCCGCGCCCGGCACATCGCCACGGGCCGCTTCGGCCTCCGGGCGACCCCCGGTGGGTTCGGCACGCCGTCCTTCGGCCCCGAGGCGACCCGCCTCCGGGTGAGCGCCGGCCGCCTGCTGCGAGAGACCACCGGTGCCGATGGCGCCAGCACCACGGCGATCCCGCTGGATGGTGCGTCGTTGGCGGAGCTCCGCCGCGTTCGCCGGCGTCGACGTGACCGCGACGTTCAGCGCCAGCCACGACACGGTCCGTTGGGCGACCCGATGCCCGGCTCGTCATCGACCCGCCGCGCTGGAAGCGATGGGGGAGTGGTTCCACTTCGTCGCCACGGTGCTGGACGACGTGATCGCGACGAGACCGCGGTCGGGCGCGAGCGTGGCGCAACTCCTGGCCGGGCACTTCGACCTGGCCTCGATCTCGCCGCCACCCGACCATCCGGGTCAACGTGGGCGGCTCACCGGGCGACGGCCTGGCGCGCAGCCTACCTCTACGTGGGGCCCTGGACGGGCGACCGACCCGGTGGGAGCGAGCTGTGGGATGCTCCATTCGGGGCGATGCTGCCCTACGAAGCGCTGACCGGACGATCAGACGCCCGAGCGGTCGCCGGGGGCTTCATCGGGTCCGCCTCGACGCCCTCGGTCGCGCCTGACCACCGCGTTGCACCATGCCCGTACCGTACCGTACCGTACTGTCCGGTACGGTACTCTGGCGCGCCGAGACCCCGGCCGGGTGCGGCGGTGGCGTTCAGATGCCGAGGGCGGCCTCGGCGGCAGGTCCCGGCGATGCGGGCCGCGATCTTGGCGAAGCCGATATCCCGGCTGGTCGACACGTCATCGGCGAACGGCGCGAAACCGCAGTCGTCGGTGGTGCCCAGCTGGCCCACGGGGATGTGCCTGGCCGCCTGCAACGCGCAGTCGCGCACGACCTCGACCGTCTCCACGGTGGGATCGATCGGATCGGTCACGCCGACGAAGACCCGCTGGTGCGGTCTGAGCAGCCCGCCGACGACGGCGAGCACCCGGTCGGGATCGGTCTCGCTGGCCATCTGGAGGTAGAACGCGCCGGCGTCGATGTCGAACAGCTTGGGCAGCAGCTCGGCGTAGTCCACGTCGGCGCTGTGGGTTGCGTCCTGGTCACCACCGGGACAGGTGTGCACGCCGATGCGGGCGCGATCGGCTGCGCTGAAGTGGCCGAGCGCCCGGTTGTTGAGGGCCACGAACCGGTCGAGCAGCTGCAGCGACGGTCGAGCTTCACCTTCAGACGTCCTTCGGTGATCGATCTGCACGCAGTGGGCGCCGGCGTCAGACTGCGCCGTAGGTCGGCGACGGCCTCGCGCCAGGTCGTCGATGAACTGGTCGCTCGAGTAGCCGTCGATGCCGTCGGCCGGGTAGAGCAGGCTCAGCGCCGAGGCGGCGATGACCGCTTGTTTCACCGGCACGGTGGCGTGGCGGCGGGCCGGGCCCAGGTAGGTGTCGGCGTGCACGGCGTAGCGGAACGGGCCGCTCGTCAGTCAGGGAGCTGGCGCACGTGACCGTCGGCGAAGGGGATCTGCACGCCGTCCGGGGGCGAGGTTGGTGAGCCCGGCGAGCGGATAGGTGGCGAAGCTCGGCTTGGTCTGCTCGCCATCGGTGACCACCGGGGAACCGGCCTGCTCCATGCGGGCGATGCTGTCGCGCACGGCCTCATCCTGCACGGCGGCCAGCGCAGCGGCGTCAGGCTCGCCGGCTGCGTGGGCGGCAAGGGCATCGAGCAGCGCTTGTGGGCGCGGCACGCTTCCGATGGGCTCGGTGGGCAGCATGGTTCCCCCTGGTCCGGTGTGGCCGGCGACGCCGGTCGGCTCGTCCGGCAGCATATCGACGCCCCCGGCCAGCGCACAACCGGCCCCGGTCGGCCCGGCCGCCGTCGTGCCCGATGCCCCTTCGGGGGGGGGGGAATTAACGCCAGCCGGAATCGCTGCGTGACCATCCGGGTTCCCAAGGGCGTTCGTCTTTGGATCGATCTCTCATGGAGGAGCGCTCGTGCGACATCTCACCGAACGGCTCAACGGCGCGGCCAGTGGGCCTACCCGCTGACGGTTGGTGATCGGCGGCCTGTTCGTCCACCACGGCATCGACAAGTACCTGACCGGCGGGTCCACGATCGAGACCATGTTCGCCTCGTGGGGCGTTCCCGCCGTCATCGTCACCGCCACGTTCACGATGATGCTCGAGGTCTTCGGCGGCCTGGCCCTCATCGCCGGCCGCTTCACCCGCAGCGCCGCCGCCTCGCTGGCGCGCACTCCTGTTCGCCATCTACCACGTGAAGCTGGATCTGGGCATCATCTCGTCAGGGCCGATGCCGGGCGCCGGGCTCGACCTGGCCTACATCGCCGCGCTGCTCACCCTGATCACGCAGGGCCCGGGGCGCTGGTCGTGGGATCACGTCCGCCGCCGGGCGCACGACGATGCGACGGGCGAGCAAGCCGGCGCCGCGCTGCCGGCCTGACGGCGGACGGCGCCGCCGGGCGCGATCGGGCGGCTCGGACCGGTGCCACGGCATCGCACGGAATCGATGGCCGGTCGGGCGGGTTCCCGTCTTCGGCCGCGAGCCCGACCCCCCGACAGGCCGTCAGGCCGCAACCTGGAGGAGCGTGGAGATGCGAGACGTCGATCTGGTCATCGTCGGCGGTGGGGCGGCCGGCCTGGTGGCGGCCAAGGAGGGCCGCCGGCAGCTGCCGGCGTGCTGCTGGTCTTGAGCCGGGCCGCCGGGCGGCGCTGCACGTTCACCGGCTGCGTGCCGTCCAAGGCGCTGCTGGCGGCATCCACTGCCAGCGCCTCCATCGACGGACGTTCGCCTCGGTGCACCGCAGCGGTCGCCCGCATCGCCGCCACCGAGGACGCCACCGCCCTGCGCGCCGAGGGCATCGAGGTGATCGGCGCGTTCGCCCGCTTCACCAGCCGCCGCACGATCGATGTCGACGACACGACCGTGCGGTCCAAGCGGTTCGTGGTGGCGACGGGGGCCAAGCCGATGGTGCCGCCGATCCCCGGCCTGCGAGACCTGGGCCCGCTGACCAACGAGACGCTGTTCGGGTTGAGCGCCCCGCCGGCGTCGCTGGTGGTGCTCGGCGGCGGCCCCATCGGCTGCGAGATGGCGCAGGCCTTCGCCCGGCTCGGTGTGGCGGTGACGTTGGTGGAG
The DNA here is from genome assembly GCA_041394365.1 of Acidimicrobiales bacterium. GTDB lineage: Bacteria > Actinomycetota > Acidimicrobiia > Acidimicrobiales > CAIXPF01 > CAIXPF01. The sequence goes on along the minus strand of JAWKIM010000010.1, from coordinate 286,564 downwards.
GCCGTCGAGCGGATCCTGCTACCCCGGGAGGAGCCGGAGGCGTCCGCAGTCGTGGCCGAGGCCCTGGCCGCCGACGGCGTGGTCATCCGCACCGGGGCCAAGGTGGTGCGCGTCGACGCCACCGCCGATGGCGCGGCGGTGGTGCACACCGAGCACGGCGAGCCCATCGCCGGGAGAAGGTGCTCGCCGCGTTCGGTCGCGTCCCCTCGGTGCCGGTCTGGGCCTGGAGATCGGTGTGCAGCTCGACGAGCGGGGCGCCGTGGTGGTGCAGGACACGATGGCCACCACGGTGCCGGGCATCTGGGCCGCCGGGGACGTGGTGGGCCGGGCGCAGGTTGTCACCCACGCCGCCGGGCGCATGGGTTGGGTGGCGGCCGCCAACGCCCTGTGGAAGGTGGCGGTTGCGGGCGTTCCACTTCGATGACCGGGTGTTGCCGTGGGCCACGTTCACCACCCCGAGGTGGAGCGCGTCGGGTTGACCGAGGCCGAGGCCGCGCCGCGCCACCCCGGCGCCAAGGTGGCCCACCTGCCGTTGCGCCACGTGGATCGCGCCATCGCCGTCGGCGCCGAGGCAGGCTTCGTCCGCCTGATCGCCGCACCGCGGCGTGGCATCGGCCACCTGGGCGGCGGCAAGCTGGTGGGCGCCACCGTGGTCGCCCCCACGGGCGGGGACCTCCGTGCACGGGCGGCCCTGGCCATGCAGACCAACATACTGGTCGGTAGGTTGGCGCAGACCACCCACGCCTATCCCACGTAGTCCGCCGCCATCAGCAGGCCGCCCTGCAGTTCTTCGGATCGCCGGCCGGCCTGCGGGCCCGGCCCGCCCGCGCCTGACGAGAGAGGTCGATCGTTGAACATCGGTGAACCGATCGAGGACTTCGAGCGGCCGGACGACGAGGGCCGGCCCTGGCGGCTGCGCGACCTTGGCGTCCATTGCTGGTGGTGTTCCACCGGCACCTGTATTGACTGCCCTGCCAGGAACACGTGCGCGCCGTGGGCGAGCACCTCGATCAACTGCCCGATGTTTCCGTTGCCGTGGTCACCTTCGCCCGGTCGACGGTCTCGCCGCCCAGCGGCGCCACCTCGGTGTGCCGTTCCCGCTGCTGTCCGACCCCGACCGCGAGCTGTACCGCGCCTTCGGGCTCGGTCGGGGCAGCATGCGGGCCATCTACGGCGTGGGCACGTTGCGGCTCTACGGACGGCTGCTGCGCCAGGGCCGGCGGCAGGCTTGCCCGAACCAGGACGCGGCAGCTCGGCGGCGACTTCGTGATCGACGGCGATGCACGGCTGACTGCCGCCTTCCGGCCGGCCTCACCCGACGCCCGACCCACCGTGGCCGAGCTCATCGAGGCGGTGACCGCCGCCCGCTGACCCACCGCCGGCGACGATCAGTGCGCTCAGCTCCGGTCTGGTCGGTCCGGCGGAACGGGGCGAGGTAGCCGACGCTGGCCACCGTGTACGGCACCGCGTAGTTAGTGAGGATGCGCAACGGTGACGGCGTTGGCATGGCCGCCGACGATCACCGAGCCCTGGTTGACCGCCGACGGCAGGGTGCCGACGATGGCCGAGACCCGGCTGGCGGTGGGGAAGGTGACGCCGCGCGGGATCAGGGCGATCGCTGACCGGTGGTGCGCTACGGCGGCACCGTGGGTCGCGGTCGGCTCATGATGGCGATGCCTCGCTCGGCGGGTGGTCGGCGAAGGCCCGCAGCCGTTCGAGGGCGGGATCGTCGGCCCTGTCGGGGCCGCGCTGGGCGAGGCTGGCCTTGATGTGCTCGTAGGCGTCGGCCTCGAGCCCGCAGCGCAGGCACTGCTTGAGGTGGGCGGCGATGCGGGCGGTGCGGGCATCGTCGAGCTCGCCATCGAGGTAGTGCTGCAGGCGTCGTGGAAACGGCCACGCAGCTCATGGCCCGCACGCGGTCACGTCGGAACAGCTTCATCGTTCGCTCCTGGGGGGCGAGGCCGGCCTGTTCCAGCTGGTCTCGCATGCGTCGGCAGGCCCCGGTGCAGGCGGCTCATCACCGTACCGACCGGTATCTGGAGGTGCTGGGCGGCCTCGGCGTAGGTGAGTCCCCGGATGTCCACCAGCTCGACCGCCGCCCGGAACTGCGGCCCGAGATCGTCGAGGGCGGCTTCGACGGCGGCGTCGAACTGGTGGTCGAAGGCGGTGCTGTCCTCGACGGCGGCGGCCACGGTGTAGACACCGTCGTCGGGTCGGTCAACGCTCGGGCCGGCGCCGACGGTTGCGGTTGATGTGGGTGTTCCACATGATCGTCAGCAGCCACGAGCAAGGGATAGCGCCCGTCGAAGGTCTCGATCCAGGCCCGCAGGAGTGTCCTGTACGAGGTCTTCGGCTTCGGCGTCGTGCCGGGTGAGAAACGGGCGGCGCCGCAGCAGCACCGGCGCTCGGGCACGACGTGGCGCTCAAGAAAGCCTCCTGAAGCAGGCTGTTTCGTCACTGGGCCGGAACCCGCCCTCGACGCATTCCGGCGAACGGCGAGGACATCGAGGGGACACCGAGGCGTCACGGTTGGGAATGGTCCTGGCACCCGTGCGGGTTGCGTGGGTGGCGGGGCGCTTCGACCATCTCCGTACCCAGCGGCTGCTCGGCGCGTACGCCGACGACGAGCTCGACCCGCCGCGCCATGCAGGTCATCTCGCACCTGATCGAATGCCCGAAGTGTCGGCACGACTGCTGCTGACCGATCGGATCAAGGCGCACCTGGCTTCGCCGGCTGGCCGCCTTCGACCGGCTCGGCGACGACGGCTGAGCGCAGCAGGCGCTCGGCATCCCTGGCGCCCGAGGCCGGTGGTCGCAGCCGGCCGGCAACCCCATCAGAGCCGTGCTTCGGCAGCGATTCGACGTCGATTCGACGGCGTCGACCAGTTGGGTACGGCTGCCCACCGGTGGCGGCCACGACCTCCGGTCAGAGCGGCACAGCCACACGGATGGTGGCCAGACTCCGTGTCCTCACGACCAGTTCCGAATCGACCCCGAATCGAAGAGCAGGAGGCCGCCCAGACCCCCCCGGCCTGGCGTAACCACTACACCCACCACCGCACTGCCACACGTTCGGGTGAGGGGCGGCCCACGGCGGTACGCTCCATCGCACGGTGCGCGACGGCGTGAGGTCCGCCGGAATAGCGTGGCCTCCCTATGGGTTTCGGGGCCGATGTCCGATCAGGGTGATGGCGCGAGTGGCGCGGCGGGTGCTGCGCTGGTTGGGGGCGTGCTGGAGCAGCGCACCCGGCCCGTCGACAGGGCGGCGGCCGATGCCGCCCGCCGCCGCTGGCGGGAGTTGCCCGAGGTGGGCTTGCACGCCGGGCCAGTTGATCGGCCGGCGCTCGACCAGCTGTGAGGGCCCCACGGCGTGTTCCCGGCGTGCGATTTCGCCTGCAAGCCGTGCCACCACTCGGCGGAGGCCAACCGGGTGCGGGTCGACGGGCCCCACACACCGTCACCCGCAGTGCACGAGCAGCTGTCGTTCCTCCGGGAGCAGCGCGGCCCGGCCGCCTATGTTTGCAGCTCATCGGTGGGAGGTGTCGCTGCTCGAGCCCGACCACATGACCGCCCTGTCGGCCATGTGGTCGCAGGGGCGCATACCGATGAGCATGACGCACGGCGATTTCGACTGGGACTACCTACGGGCGCTGGCCGTCGGCCCGATGGGAAGCGCCGCTTCCGCCGGCTGTCCTTCGCCGCCCACATCGACAGCACGATGTTCGGCCGGCGCGGCGCACCCAAGCCCGCTTCCGAGGCGGAGCTGCACGGGCACCGGGCGGCGTTCTGCACGTTGTTCGCCCGGCTGCGCCGCGAGCACGGCGTGCGGTCGTACCTGGCCCACAACATGACGGTGACGCCCGACAACCTGGGCGAGGTGGCCGAGGTGGTCCGCCGTAGCCGCCGGCAGGGCTGGCGCATGTTCTCGTTCCAGCCGGCGGCCTACGTGGGCAACGAGGGCCGCTGGCGTGACGGGTTCCGCTCGATCGACGACGACGACGTGTGGGCGCAGATCAGCGCCGGGGCCGGCTGGGAGCGGTTGCCGTTCGAGGCGCTGCAGTTCGGTGACACGCGCTGCAACCGGATCACCTGGGGGGCGTTCGTGGGGGAGCGGTACGTCCCCCTGCTCGACGAGGGCGACGAGCGGGATCTCCACGCCCGCGACGCGTACTTCGCCGCCCTGCCCGGCAACTACCTGGCCGAGCGCAGCACGGCGGTCAAGGTGCTGCGCCTGCTGCGGCTACTGGCCCGCCGGCCGGCGTTGGCGGCGATCGCGGTGCGCTACGGCCTGCGCTTCGTCGGGCGGGCCGGTGGCTGGCGGGCGCTGCGCCACGGGGTGCATCCGGTGACCTTCGTGATGCACCGGTTCATGGATGCGTCGGTGGTGGCGCCGGCGTGGGCGCTGCTCGAGCAGGGCCGCCGGGCCGAGGACCCGGAGGTGGCGGCGGCGCAGGACCGGCTCGAGGCCTGTGTGTACGCCATGTCCCATCCCGAGACGGGGCGGATCGTGCCCGCCTGCGTGCAACACAGCGTGCTCGACGCCGAGGAGAACCGGGCGCTGGCCGTGCTGCTCCCGCTGCCCAAGCGGCGGGAGCGGACCCATGCTTGACCTGGCGCTGCGCCCGATCAAGGACCGGTGGTTGACCCCGGTGGCGGACCGGGTGGCCGGGACGGTGCGCGCCGATGCCATCACCGCCATCGGGCTGGTGGCCGGCCTGGCCGCGGCCGGCGCCGCCGCGACCGGCTGGCGCTGGGCATCGGTCCTGCTGTGGCTGGCCGGCCGCACGATCGACGGCCTCGACGGGCTGGTGGCCCGGCGCCGGGGTGAGGCGAGCGACCTCGGCGGCTACCTCGACATGCTGGCCGACACCATCGCCTACGCGGCCATACCGATCGGTCTGGCGTGGGCGGCGGGCGGCGCCGGGGCGTGGGCGGCCACCGCCGTGCTGCTCGGGGCGTTCTACCTGAACACGGTGTCGTGGGCCTACCTGTCGGCCTTGCTCGAGAAGCGGGGCGACGGCGTGGCCACCGCCGGTGAGCCCACCAGCATCCGCATGCCGCCGGCCCTGGTCGAGGGCACCGAGACGATCGTGTTCTACACGGTGTTCCTGGCCCTGCCGCAGCACCTGGTCGTCCTGTTCCCGGTGATGGCCGCGCTGGTGGTGGTGGGCGTCGGCCAGCGCTGGCGCTGGGCCCGCCGGGCGCTGCAGCTCCCACCCGCGGCACCATCGCGGCCCCGCAACGATGCGAAGCCGCTGATCATGGAGGAACGATGAGACGACGGACCCGTCTGGCCCCGCTCGCCCTGGGCATCGGGCTCGCGCTGGCCGCGGCGGCGTGCTCGGGCTCCGGCAACGGATCCGACAACGGTTCCGGCGACGGCGCACCGACCGGTGCGGCCGGGGCGTCGGCCGCGCTCGATGTGGCCGACTGGGATGCGGTGCTGGCCGATGCCCGGGGCGACAGCGTCAACTGGTACCTGTGGGGTGGTTCGGAGTCGATCAACCGGTTCGTCGACGAGACCTACGGGCCGGTGTTGGCGGAGCGGTACGGGATCACCCTCAACCGGGTGCCGGTGGCCGACACCGTCGACGCGGTCAACCAGGTGCTGGCGGAGGACGCGGCCGGGGAGGAGCAGGGCTCGGTCGACGTCATCTGGATCAACGGCGAGAACTTCTCCACCCTCGCCTCCGCCGGGCTGCTGCACGACGGCTGGGCCCGGGGCCTGCCCAACGCCGAGCTGGTGGACTGGGACAACCCGGCCGTGGCCCGCGACTTCGGTGTGGACGTGGGCGAGTTGGAGAGCCCGTGGTCCTCGGCACAGTTCCAGCTGGTGTACGACAGCGCCCGGATGGGCCCCGACGAGCTGCCCCGCTCCTACGCCGAGCTGGCCAGGTGGGCCTGCGCCCATCCCGGGCGGTTCACCTACATCGCGCCCGGCCCCGGTGGGTTCCAGGGCACCCGCTTCGTCAAGGGCGCCCTCTACGAGCTGGCCGGGGCCGACGGCTGGCAGCGCTTCGACCAGGCCCGCTGGGACGAGGCCTCACCGGCGCTGTGGACCTACCTGCAGGACCTGGCGCCCTGCCTGTGGCGCAGCGGCGAGACCTACCCGGGCGACGAGAACGAGCTGCACCGCCTCTTCGCCAACGGCGAGGTCGACTTCACCATCACCCAGGCCGCCGTCGGCCCGGGCTCGCTCATCACCGAGGGCCTGGTCCCGGCCACGGCCAAGGCGTTCGTGTTCGACGCCAACTCCATCGGCGACGTCAACTACCTCGCCATCCCCGCCAACGCCTCCAACAAGGCGGCGGCCCTGGTGCTGGCCAACCTCGTGCTCGAACCGGAGCTGCAGGCGGCGCAGCTCATCCCCGAGAACGGCTTCGGCCTGGGCTTCGCCATCGATCCCTCCAAGGTCACCGACCCCGACGGCCGGGCCGCGCTGCGCGACGCCGCCGCCCGGGTGGGCGACGCCGCCACCCCCGCCGAGGACCTGGCCCGGGCGCTGGTGGGTGACACCGCCCCGAGTACCAGGACCTGGTGGAGACCGGCTGGCGGCGCGAGCTGCTCGGGGGTTGTGAACATACCGTCCAGTACGACGTCGCCGTTCAGTACGGCATCGCCGGCCGGCCGGGCCCTGCGCCTGGCGCCGGCGGTGTTGCCGGTGGCGCTGCTCAGCGGGGCGGCGCTGGTCTTCACCGTGCTCGGTAGCCTCGGCATCGGGGCCGGTCTGGCCGGCGGCGCGGACCTCGACGCCTACCGGGCCATCGTGGGCCACCCGGGGTTCGCGGCGTCGTTCGCGTTCACCGTGACGGTGGCCGCGGTGGCCACCGCCACCGCGGTGGCCGCTGCGCTCGCCGCCGGGTTCCGCTGGTGCGGCGCCGACCGCCTCAGCCACGGTGACCGCTGGAACCTGCGGGTGTTGCAGCTGACCCTGGCCGTGCCCCACCTCGTGTGGGCCGTTGCGCTGGTGGCCACGTTCTCGGCCTCCGGCTGGCTCGCCCGCCTCGCCGCCGCGGTCGGGCTGATCGAGCAGCCCGCCCAGTTCCCGACGCTGGTCAACGACCACTGGGGGCTGGGCATCATCGTGCACCTCGTCACCAAGGAGGTGCCGTTCATCGTGCTCGCCGTGCTGCCGTTGAGCGGGGCCGGCACCCGGGAGCGACTCCAACAGGCGGCGCTGCTGGGGGCGACGGCGTGGCAGCGGTTCCGACTGGTGTACGTACCGGCGGTGGCGCCGGCCGCGCTGCCCGCCGGGCTGGCCGCCTTCGCCTTCGCCGTCGGCTCCTACGAGCCGGCGGCGGTGCTGGGGGTGGAGGACCCGCGGGCGCTGGCGGTGGTGGCCCTCGATCGCTTCCGTTCGCCCGAGCTCGCCCGTCGGGCCGAAGGCTTCGCCATCTCCACCATCCTGCTGGTGACGGTGCTGGCCGTGGCCACCGCCACCTGGCTGCCGGCCCGCCGCCTGCTGGCCCGACCGGCCGGTGAGCCGTGAGCGCCGCCGCCCGCCGGGCCGGGCGCACGCTGGCGGTCAGCGCCTGGCTGCTGCCCCTCGCCGTGTTGGGGGTGCAGGCGTTGTCGCGCCGATGGTTCTTCCCCCAGCTGCTGCCGCGCACGTGGACGTTCGCACCGCTGCGGGCCGTGCTGACCGATGACCGCACGATGGCGGCGGTGGGCCGGGGCCTCGCCGTCGGCGTGGCGGTGACCGCCATCGCGCTGCTGGCCGCCTGGCCGGCGGCCCGGCTGCTGGCCACCGCCGGCGCCGCCGGGCGGGGCCTCATCTTCGCCGTGCTTTTTCTGCCCAGCCTGCTGCCCGCCGTCGGTCTCGCCATCGGCGTGAACACCGTGCTGCTGCGCACCCCGCTGAGCAGCGGCCTGCCCGCGGTGGTGGTGGCCCACCTGGTGCCGACCATGCCGTACGCGGTGGCGCTGCTCACCGCCGCGTTCGCCCGACTCGATCCCGATCGCGAACGCCAGGCCGCCCTGTTGGGCGCGTCGGCGTGGCAGCGGCTCCGGTTGGTGGTCCTGCCCGCCGTGGCCGGTGGGGTGGCCGCCGCCGCCGTGCTCGTGTTCCTGGTGTCGTGGAGCCAATACCTGCTGACGCTGCTGGCCGGCGGCGGCCGGGTGGTCACCGTGACCATGCTGCTGTTCAACGCCCTGGCCGGCGGCAACCCATCCTCGATCGGCTCGCTCGCCCTGGTGGCGGCGGCGCCCTCGGTGCTGGCGCTGGCGGTGGCCGCCGTCGGGTTGCGGGAGCCGGCGCGGTCATGACGCTCGAGGTCGAGGGCCTGCGCAAGCGGTTCGGCCGCGGCGCGCCGGCGGTGCTCGACGGGGCCGCCTTCACCGTACCGGGCGGTTCGCTCACCTCCCTGCTCGGATCGTCGGGGGCGGGCAAGAGCACGGTGCTGCACATCGTGGCCGGCCTGGTGCCCGCCGATGACGGGAGCGTTCGCCTCGACGGCCGCCCGCTCGACCGGGTGCCGGCCCACAAGCGGCCGCTGACCATGCTGCTGCAACGCCCCAACCTGTTCGACCACCTCGACGTGGTCGACAACGCGGCGTTCGGGCTGCGGGTACGCGGCCGGCGGCGCGCCGAGCGACGGGATCGCGCCCACCAGCTGCTGCGCCTGGTGGGGGTGGACCACCTCGCCGGCCGGTGGCCGCGGCAGCTCTCCGGCGGCGAGGCCCAGCGCGTGGCCCTGGCCCGGGCGCTGGCCACCGATCCCGCCGTGCTGCTCGCCGATGAGCCCTTCGCCAGCGTCGACGCCCCCACCCGCCGCGAGCTGCAGGACCTGCTGGTCCGCCTGCAGCGCGAGCTGGCCATGACGGTCGTGCTGGTCACCCATGACCGCGACGAGGCGCTGGCCCTCAGCGACCGCCTGGTGGTGCTGGCCGGCGGGCGCATCGTCGACGAGGGACCCCCGCCACAGCTGCACCGCCGCCCCCGCAACGTGGCCACCGCCGAACTGCTCGGTATGGCCAACCACTGGCGGGGCACGCTGTGCCACGGGTGCCTGCACGCCGGGCCCCGACCGCTGCTGGTCAGCGCCGAGCGGGCCCGCGGCCCGATCGAGGGCCCCCGCCCCGCCCGCTGGGCCATCCGGCCGGAGGACATCCGCATCGGTACGGTCGGTCCCAACGTGTGGCCGGGCCGCATCGAGGCCCAGCGCTACCTCGGCAGCGCCACCGAGCTGACGGTTGCGGTGGGTGAGCTCACCGTGGTGGCGCGGGTGGCGCCGTCGTGCCCGTCCACGGTGGGTGAGACGGTCTCGCTGCAGCTGCCGGTGGAGGCGCTGCACGAGCTCGAAGAAAGCTGATCGCGGCGGGAAGCATCCAGTGGAGCTACCGGGTTCCGACCCCGACATCCCACCCCTCACCACTGGAGGAAACCCAATGCGCCGCCTCAGCCGAACCGTGGATCAATGCCGTCCCTACGCCCTGCTCGCCGTTCGCATCATCGTCGGCGGCCTGTTCCTCTACCACGGCATCGACAAGTTCGACGCCGGCATATCCATGGTCGAGGGCATGTTCCGTTCCTGGGGCGTGCCCGCGCCCGGCCTGGCCGCACCGTTGACCGCGGTGCTCGAGATCGTGGGCGGCGTCGCCATCATCGCCGGCGTGGGCACCCGGGTGGCCAGCGCCGTGCTCGGCCTGGTCATGGTGGGCGCCATCATCTACGTGAAAGCCGATCTCGGCATCTTCTCCTCCGAGCCCATGCCGGGCGCCGAGCTCGACCTCGCCTACCTCGCCGGCCTCATCACCCTCATGGCCCACGGCGCCGGGCGCTGGTCGGTCGATGCGATGCTCAGCCTGGACGCCGGCGCCGACGCCGACGATGCCGTGATCGCCGAACGCCGCCGGGAGCTGGCCGGCACCCGCTGAACCGTGATCGGCGGCCGCCGTCAGCCCGCGTCCGGGGCGGCGGCGGCCGCGGTCCGGCGCCGCAGCACCCGGGCCAGCACGAGGCTGGCCACGAGTACGACGGCAGAGGCCACCACCGCCGCCGGATCGATGCGGAGATCGGCGCCGTCGAGGCGCTCGAGCGAGCTGCCCGCCAGCACGAAGGCGAGCGTGCCCGGTAGTGAGCCGAGCGCGGTGGCCGCCAGGAACGGGCGCCAGCGCACCCGCAGGAACCCGGCGGCGTAGTTGACCGCGTCGTAGGGAAGGAACAGCAGCCGCATCAGCAACACGGCCTCGAAGCTGTTGGCCCGCAGCCTCGAGGTCCACGCCGACAGCGCACCGGCTCCGCCGACGCCACCGGCCGCGGCGCCGGCCTCGGCGGGGCCCGCATCGGACAGCCCCGACGGACCGAGGAGCCGACCCACCCCGTAGGCGAGCAGCGCCGAACCGTTGCCGGCCACCACCGCGGCGGCGAAGCCGACGACCGGGCCGAACAACATCCCGGCGGCGACGGTGAGCACGGTGGCCGGGAACAGCACCAGCGGCCTGGCCACGCCGGCCACCAGGAAGGCGGGCAGCGCCCACCACGAGCTGCGCGCCCAGTCGATGGCCTGCTGCATGGTGGCGACGGGACCACCGCCGGCCTGCCGTTGCAGCCGGATCCAGCCGTAGCCCACCGTGGCCCAGGCGCCGAGGGCCAGCACCACCCGTGCCACGTGCGCCCGCCGCCGTCAAGCGTCGGGGCCGGGGGCGGGGGGTTCACCTGCGGGACTGCGGTGCACGGACAACGGTGACCTCGATGGCTCGGCGATGGGTAGCTCGCCCGGCAACCCGCTGCACCGGCCCGGCGATTCCCCGGCGTCGGTCAGTCGAGCGGGCTGCCGGGGGCCGCCGCCGGTGCGACGAGCGCAGCCAGCCGTTCGATCTCGGCCCAGAAGCCGGCGATCGTGTGCTCGATGATCTCCCGGGCCGTGCGGACCTCCGACACCAGTGCCGCCGACTCGCCGGCGCCGACCATGGCCAGGCCGAGGTCACCGGTCTCGAACAGCTCCAGGACGGGCCCGGCGTAGGGTTGGCCCTGCGGGTCGATCTCGCCGCGGGCGACCGCCTCGGAGAACTCGTTGCGGATGAAGCGCATCATGATGCCCTTCTTGACCGGCTCCAGGTTCACGGTCTCCTCGGCCTCGGCGATGGCCCGCTTCACGTTGTCGTGCACCGGGCTCTCGGCGGCGGTGATGAAGCGGGTGCCCATCATCACCCCCTCCGCGCCGAGGGCGAACGCACCGGCCATGCCGCGCCCGTCGACGATCCCGCCCCCGGCCACCACCGGCACCTCCACCTGCTCGCGCACCTGCTGCAGGAACGAGAACAGGTGCAGCGAGCGCGTGCTGCGCAGCCCGCCGGCCTCGGCCCCCCCCACGATGCGGCCGGCGACGCCGGCGTCGCCGGCGCGCCGCGCGTCAGCGATGCTGCCGGTCTGGTGGTAGAGCTTGACGCCGGCGTCGTGCACCCGGGCCACGATGTCGGCCGGCGAGCCCACCGCCGTCACCAGGAACCCGATGCGCCCGTCGAGCGCCCAGTCGAGCACCTCCTCGAGCCGGCCCTGCTGGGCGAGCACCCGCAGGAAGAGCTGCACGCCGAACGGCGCGTCGGTGAGCGCCCGGATCCGGTCGTACTCGGCCTGGGTCTCAGCCAGGCCGGTGGAGCTGGTCTCCAGCAGGCCCATGCCACCGGCCGCGGACACCGCCCCGACCAGCGCGCCGCGGGCGAAGTAGCCGATGGGGGCGTTGAACACGGGCACGGCCGCCCCGGTGTCGCGCACGACCCGGTTGCCGGTGAACGTTCGCATCGGTTGTTCCGGGCCACCGGGAGGGCCGGGTGGCCCGGTGGTGGTGGCCGCCGCAGCGTCGCTCACGGGTGCTTGAGACCGGCGAGGACCCGGGCCCCGGCCTCGCCGGATGCCTCGGCATGGCGCGTACCGGCTGGTACCTCGCAACACGATCCGGCGGGCAACGCCCGGCAGCCGTGCTCGTCCTGCAGCAGGAACTCGCCGCTGAGCACGTAGAGCCGAGCCGAGAACTCGTGCGCGTGCAGCTCGCCGGCGGCGGTGCCGGGTGCGTAGGTGGTGATGCGGATCTCGTCGTCGAAACCGTCGGCCCGCAACCCGGCCCGGAACGCCGTCTCGGTCATCACCGGCCCGGTCATCACCGGGTCGGCGGCGTCAGGCCCGGCGCCGTCCAGGCGCTCCACCAGCCGTTCGAGCAACGCCTCGATGCGCGCCAGGCGGCTGCCGCCGGCAGCGGGGGCGGCGGCGGGCCGGTCTTCGGCGCACAGCGCCGCGTAGCAGTCGGCCAGCAGCCGCACGCTGTCGCGTTCCTCCGAGATGAACCGCCCGAGCAGCTCCCCGGTGACGATGTCGATGGTGGTGTCCTCGAAGTAGCCGGCCCACCGGTCCGCCACCGCCGGATCGGGGCGCCCGCCCAGACCGAGCTCCTCGAACTTCTCGCGATCGGTCAGGTCGGCGGCCGCGGCGATGGTGGTGCGCGAGGCCGTCTCGGGGGCTTCCTCGATGGTCACGTCGAAGCCGAGCTCGCGGATCCGCTTCTGGAAGGCCTTCGTGTGCTCACCCTCGCGCAGCGCCACCGTGGCGATCACACTGTGGACGTCAGCCCGGGGCGTGGCGGCCGCCCAGGCGGACAGGTACACCTCGGCGTTGCACTCGGCGTTGGCGATGCGGCGCATCAGGGGCAGGTAGCTGGGCTCGGCAGACATCGGTCGAACATAGACCGCACGGTCCGATCTGACCAGGGTGGTCGGGCCGCGGCGAGTGGTTCGAGCGCCGGGTGGGTAGACCGCCGCGGTCGGCCGAGCCCCGGCCGCGTCCTTCGATGGGAGCAACACCATGGCGAACGGCACCAACACGGCGAGCACCAGCAACACCTACGCGGTCACCGAGATCGTGGGCACCTCGCCCGACGGCATCGACGCCGCCATCCGCTCGGGGTTGTCGCGTGCCTCGCAGACCCTGCGGAACCTCGACTGGTTCGAGGTGACCCAGATCCGCGGCCACCTCGGCACCACCGACGGCACGGTCCAGCACTACCAGGTCACCATGAAGGTCGGGTTCCGCTACGAGTGAGCCACTCGATGCGCGCCGGGCGGGGCTCAGCCGGGGATCGGGCCCCGCCCGGCCCGTCCTCGGGCGCCTCCTGCCAGGGCCACCGACCCGAGATCTCCATCTCGAGCGTGAAGCTGAGGAACGTCCGGATGGCCACGATGGCGGCGAGCACCCCGACCGATCCGAACGTGGGGGACACCGCCACGGTGCGGATGATGTCGCCCGCCACCAGCAGTTCGAGCCCGAGCAGGATCGCCCGGCCGATGCGCTGGCGCGCCGTCCGGTATTGCCCTTCGGTGTCGGTGGGGCGGGTGGCTCGACGTACCGCATAGAGCACCATGGTCGCCACCACACCGATGACCATGACCGCCACGCCCAGGCCGTCGATCGCCTTGCCGATGGCCTCGATCACGTCGTCGAAGGCAGTGTGCACCGGCCCCCGTCCACCCGCGGCAACGCCGTGCCCCCCGCCCCCGCCGTGCCCGGCGGTGACGATGGCGGGTCCTGCGTTGTCAACCGTGTCATGGTCCGGACCCTACCCCCGGCCCGCTCGGGGCAGACGGGGCCACCCGCGCCGTACCGTACGGTACGGTGTCGTACGGCGGGGGCGCAGGCGCGTCCCCCCGCCCCGCCGGTCGACTAGCTTGCGCGCTCAACCACCCGGCTCGGCTGACAGGGGAGTGCGTACCGGCCATGGACTTCGACGCGATCGTCGCCGCCTACTTCGCAGGCGACTTCTCCGATGCGCCCACACCCGCCCCCGTCGCCGCCGCCGGCAGCGCCCGCCGCCTGCGCGACGCCTTCGAACCGCTGGCCATGCACGCCGTGTGGTCCCGGTTGGTGCACGAACGGCTCAGCCGCTTCGGCCTGGACTTCTTCGGCGGGTACGTCTACGGCCGCGCCTGCGTGCTGGGCGAGCCCACCGGTGCGGTCATCGCCGCCAGCTTCGCCTCCTTCGAGCCGGGGTTGATCGCCTCGGTCTGGGCCGACGCCCACCCGAGGGCGCCCGCGACACCGTGCTGACCACGGTGGTGGAGGCCACCGGCGAGAGCCTGCGCCAGGTCCTCGGCGACGGCGAGCAGGCCGCGGTGGCCAGCGTCGCCGCACGTCTGCAGGACGCCGTCGCCGCCGCTGACGGCACCGGACGAGCACTGTTCTCGGCCGTCCAGGCGCTCGACGTGCCCGACGATCCGTACGCCGCGCTGTGGCAGGCCACGCTCGCGCTGCGCGAGCACCGGGGCGGCGCGCACGTGATCGCGTACCTGGCGCAGGGCTTCGATGCGGTGCAGATGAACATCCTCACCGAGCTGTGGCTCGGCTACCCGCTCGGGGCGTACAGCGGCACCCGGGCGTGGAGCGAGGCCCGCACCGAGCAGGCCCTCACCGGCCTGCGCCTCGCCGGGCTGCTCGACGGCTCCAACGAGCTCACCGACGCCGGTCGGGCCACCCGCGACGACCTCGAGGCGCGCACCGACCGGCTCTGTGCGGCCCCGGTGCGCCAACTCGGCGACGACCTCGACGGGGTTGCGGCCGACCTGCGGCGCTGGAGCGACGCGTGCGTCGGCGCCCGCGCCTTCCCGCCCGACCCCCGCAAGCGAGCGGCCGGCTGACCGGCGCCGGACGTGCCCGCTCGCGCGCCGATGCGCTAAGAAGGCCCGACCTACGAGCACCCAGGGGGTGAGATGGCTGCCGAGTTCGAACTGACGGACGAGATGCGAGCCGTGGTCGGAGTGGAGAGCGAGCCGTGGCCGGTGGAGATCACGACCACCAGCGTGCGGGCGTTCGCCCGCGGGGTCGGCTACACCGACGGAAAGTACTACGAGGTCGAGGCGGCCAAGGCCGAGGGCCACGACACGCTGCCGGCGCCGCCGTGCTACCTCGGCACCCCCGTGTTCGTGCCCGGCAAGAGCGACCCGACGTTCTCGGGCCCGCGCAACACCGGCCCGTCGATCCGTCACGGCCTCAAGGGCCTGCTCGACGGCGGCACCGAGGTGGTCTACGAGCGGCAGCTCAAGGCCGGCGACAAGCTGTTCATGACCTCCAAGGTCTCCAACCTCGAGGTCAAGGAGTCCAAGGGGCTCGGCAAGATGCTGGTGGTCACCTCCGAGCAGACCTTCACCGACCAGAGCAGCGGCGACGTGGTCATGCGCACGTTCGGCCAGGCCATCTACTACTGAGGGGACGAGGATCATGCCGAAGTTCGCTGACATCAACGTGGGCGATGCGTTGCCCTCCCTCACCAAGGCCCCCGACCGGGCCCAGCTGGTGCTCTACTGCGCCGGCTCCGGTGACTTCAACCCCCTGCACTGGGACCAGAGCTTCGAACAGGCCAAGCAGATCGGCGACAACATCGTGCACGGCCGCATGAAGTGGTCGTCGCTGGGCCAGCTCGTGTCGGACTGGGTCGGTGGCGACGGCTGGGTCAAGTCGGTGTCCTGCCAGTACCGCGGCATGGACATGCAGGGCACCCAGTGGCAGGTCAAGGGTGTCGTCGCCGCCAAGCGCGAGGAGGGCGGCCTGAAGCTGGTCGACGTCGACGTGTGGACCGAGAACGGCGACGGCCAGAAGACCACACCGGGCAAGGCGGTCGTCGTCCTCAACGGCTGACAGCTGACGGCTGACCGCTGACCGGGCAGCGGGTCGACCGACCGAGCGCACGGGCCGGGTGCCGCCGAAGGCGCCCGGCCCGAACCGCGTCCCGGGGTATCCGGGCGCTCACCTGTACCCGGGGCACCGGTGCGGCATGTTCAGTTCAGTTCCGGCTCAACGGAACTGAACTGAGCGGGGTCGGGGGTTGGGGGTTGTGGGCGCCATGCCGGCGGTACGGGCGAACCCCTTCGCGCTCGATTCGATGTCGATTCGGAACTGGTCGTGAGACACAGAATCTGGCCACCAACGGTGTGGCTGTGCCTCCTGTGCGCAGGTCGTAGCCATGACCGGTGGGCGGCTGAACGCAACCGGTCGACGCTGTCGAATCGACGTCGAATCGCCGCCGAAGCAGGGCGCCGGTGGGTTCGGCTGTTCGGCCGGCCGAGAGCGCCGGGCACCGCACGCAGTGGTGCCAGGCGCCTGCCGGCCGGAGCTCGGGCCCGGGGGTGCGGCGGACCGGATGACGCCGGTACCTCACCGGGAGCTGCGCTGCGGCGGGGGAGGGGCGGACGCTCAGAACTGGCCCTCGAACGGTTGGTCGAGGGCGAGGGCCCCGTTCATCTCCCACGTGCGCTGCGCCACCCGGAAGTGCTGGGTGATGACGTGGATGTCGCGGTGCAGGCGCCCGAACACCTCGCTGTCGTAGACCACGGCGGCGCCGGCCACCTCCCACAGTGCGTCGATGGCGTCGGCGGCGGCGAACGTGGCGTTGGTGGCCGCCAACCGCAGCAGGCGACGCGTCTCCCGGTCGAGCCGTCCCTCCTCGGCGCGCACCCACGCGTCGGCCACGGTGCGATCCTTGAAGGCCGCCGCCGAACGCACCATCGCCTCGGCGCGGGCATAGGCGGTCTGGGCCACCGGCGACGTGGCGATCGGGCGGCTGGTGCCCAACAGGGTTCGGCCCGCGGCCAGCGCCCGGAACTCCTCGAGCGCCCGGCGACCGACCCCGACCGCCACCGAGGACACGGCCAAGGCCAGCAGGCTGTACACCGCGATCCGGTGCAGCGGCCGCTCGCTCCAGCCCAGCGGCCGGCCGGGGTCCACCACCCGTTCCCAGGGCACGAAGACGTCGTGGCACTCGTAATCGGTGCTACCCGTGCCCCGCATCCCGGTGGTGTGCCACGTGTCGAGCACGGTGATGGCCCCGATGGGCACGACCGCCATCACCACCCGGGCCCGGCCGTCCCCACCCGACGCCGGTTCGACCAGGGCGCCGCACGCCATCCACGAGGAGTTGTGCACCCCGCTGCCCCACGCCCAGCGACCGCTGAGCCGGAGCCCGCCGTCCACCTCCACCGCCCGGCCCATCGGTGCGGTCGTGCCCGCCGCCACCGAACGGTCGGGGCCGAACACCTCCCGGGCCGCGTCGCGCCCGATTGAGCCGGCGATCCAGCTGGTGGTGATGTTGATCATCGTCACCCAACCCAGGGCGGCGTCCAGGCGCGACAGCTCCTCGATGAGCTCGAGGCCCTCGGCCATGGTGGCATCCCGCCCACCCAGCTCGTCGGGCACCCACGTGCGGAACAGGCCGCTGGTGTGCATGGCGGCCACGACGTCGTCGGGCAGGCGACCGAGTGCGTCGATCTCCCGATGCCGCCCCGCCACCACCGGCCCCAGGGCGGCCGCCACCTCGTCGGCCCAGCGCTCGTGCATCGGCATCGCCTCCCGGCGGTCACCGTAGCCAGCCGGCGCTCGGGCCGCCGCGCCATGCCGAGCGGTATCTAGGCGATGCGATACCGCTCGGCCTCGGCGTGGCGGAGCTGCAGACCGTGACCGGGGCGGTCCTCTTCGGGCGCCAGCGCGCCGTCGTGCACCGCCACGAGCCCATCGAGCAGCGCCCGCTCCACCACGATGTGGTCGGCGAAGTACTCGAGGTGTCGCACGTCACCCCCAGCTGCTCGAGGGCGCCGCCCACCCGCAGCGCCTGCTTGGTGCCGTAGCCGCCGTTGGCATCGACGAACAGGCCGGCGTCGCCGATGGTCGAGCGGGCCAGTGCCACCCGCTCGAGGTCCCGCCGTTCGTCGGCGCCCCACCCGGCGGCGATCTTCATCTTCACCCGGGCCATGCCGTCGTGGTGCACCCAACCGCCGAGCTGCTCGGCCAGCGCAGCATCGTCGAGCGAGGTGAAGCCGCCGCTGCCGTAGACGGCCACGCGGTCGCGCACCCGGCCGAGCACGGCGTCGAGGGGCACGTCGAGGTTGCGGGCCAACAGGTCCCACAGGGCGATGTCGACCGCGGCGATGGCCATCGAGCTCACCCCGGGCCGGCCGGCGTTGCGGATGGCGCGCACCATCGCCGCCCAGCTGCCGGCCACCGCATCGACCCGACGCCGTTCCACGACCGGCACGAGCAGCTCCTCGATGAGCGTGGCGCAGGCGGCGGGCCCGTAGGTCAGCCCCAGCCCACAGCGACCCCCGCCGTGTGCGTGGACGACGACGGCGGTCACCGAATCCCAGCTCAGCGTGCCGTCGCTGTGCGCCTCGGGCAGCGGCACCCGGTAGGTGGACACGTCGAGCCGTTCCACCACCGGCGCGTCGGTGGACGTGGGGGCGTTCACACCGGGAACGCGATCGTGGTCATCAGCGCGTTCTCGGCCTGGCGGCTGTCGAGCCGGGTGTGCTGCACGACCACCGGGACGTCGCTCTCGATCAGGGCGGCGTAGGCGGTGGAACGGGGGATGGCCTCGGGCTCGGCGAGGTCGTCGAAGCGCTGGTGGCGGGTGCGGCGGGCGGGCACGGTCACCCGGTAGGGGCCGACCGGCTCGCGGTCGGTGTAGAAGATGGTGACCCGCAGCCGCGCCTCGCGGTCGCCCGTGTTGAGCACGCAGAACGTCTCGTGGCTGGCCAGTTCGGGCTCGGGTCCGTTGCTCCAGCCCGGCAGCCAGCCTTCGGCGATGACCCAGCGTTGCCGTCCGATCGCTTCCATCACGCCTCCCCGGTGTTCTCGTCGTGGCCGGGCGCCAGCACCTCGGCCAGGTGCCGCGCCCGGCGGCCGGCCAACCCGGCGGCAATCTGGGTGCGGCAGCTGAACCCGTCGGCGAGCACCACGGCCTCCGGTCCGGCCCGGCGCACCGCCGGCAGGAGGACCCGTTCGGCGCAGGCCATGGACACGTCGAAGTGCCCGCGTTCGAACCCGAAGTTGCCGGCCAACCCACAACAGCCCGAGTCGGGCACGTCCACGTCCAGTCCCGTACCGCGCAGTACGGCCAGGTCCGGCTCGAAGCCGAGCACGGCGTGATGGTGGCAATGGGTCTGCACCACCGCGGCACCGGTCCGGGCCGGCGGCTCCCAGCCCGGGGTCTCCTGCTGGAGCAGCTCGGCCAGTGTGCGGGTCTGGTCGCGCAGCCGGGCGGTGTCCTCGTCGGCCAGCAACTCGACGGCGTCGCTGCGGAACACGGCGGTGCAGCTGGGTTCGAGGCCACTGCGACACCCCCGGGGCTCGACGATCGGGACCCTTGGGTCCTACCCCCCATCGGCGCTTCGCTAGCCGGTCCGGCCGCACGTTCCCCCTGCCGGACTTCGTTGCCCGCCGACCCGGCGGTGTGCGATCGTGATGCCGCGCCCGGTGTGACGTCTTCCCACCCTCGGCGCCGACCAAGGAGACCAACGTGACCACCCAGGTGCCCAAGCGCTCCACCGCCGTCACCCCCCGAGGGGTCAACCACCTCGTGTTGAACGTGCGCAACATGGAGGAGTCGCACCACTTCTGGTGCGACCTGCTCGGCTTCAAGCAGGTCGGCCAGCTCAAGCCGAGGCCCGAGCGCCCCAACGTGATGAACATGCGCTTCTACAGCGGCGTGGTGGACGACGTGAACCACCACGACCTGGCCCTGGTGGAGCGGCCGGAGATCCCTGAGCCGCCGGCCGAGTGGAGCATGGAGCGCGGCACGCTGGCCATCAACCACATCGCCATCACCTACCCCGATCGCGAGTCGTGGCTCGAGCAGGTGCAGTTCCTCAAGGACCAGGGCGTGAAGATGAACCTGCGGGTCAACCACGGCATGACCCACAGCGTGTACATCAACGACCCGAACGGCTACGGCGTCGAGGTGCTCTACGAGCTGCCCGAAGAGGTCTGGAAGCACGACATCGACGGCGCCCTGAACTACGCCGAGCGCCTGCCGGAGGACCAGCTCCTCGTCGACGACACGGACTACAAGCGAGACTTCGGCGCCTGAGCTGCGCCGAGAGCCTGGTCGCCGCTCCGCCGGGGAGGGACCGGCCTTCAGCTCGGCGCTGCGCCTGCCGATAGCTCCGCGGCCGAGCAGCCGGGTGGAGGTCGAGCCGTGGGGCAACAGCAACGAGTCATGCGACCGGACCGGGTGCCGGCCGGCCGCAGTAGGCGGCCGAGCACCACGCCCGACTTCGCCGACCACGAGGACCCGGCCGCCGAGCGCCTCGAGCCGGCGGGCCGGCCGTTCCGGGTGCCGGCCGGGCCGGGCCGGCCGGTGCCCTCAGTGCGCTGCTGGCGGCGCCGGCCAACGCCCGCACAGGGGCGGCGAGCTCCCGGGCCACCGGCCGACCGCACCTCGGCTGCGGTCCAGCCGCCGGCGGCGCCGCTCGGCCGATCCGCCTGGAGCGAGGGGGATCGGTGCTGCGGGCCGGCACCGTGCAGCGTGATCCTGGACCCGACGGGTCGGTCCCGGACATCGGCGACAGCGCCGCCTGGCTGACCCTCGAGAAGGCCGACGCGGCCACCGTCAGCGCCGTGGCCACCGCCATGGCGACCCTCGAGAAGGCGACCGGCCGCGACAGCGCGGTGGCGGCCGCCGGCAAGGCGGAAGCGGAGGCCAAAGCGGTGGCCGACGCCCAAGCCTTGCTGCAGGTGAACAAGTCGCTGGTCGAAGCGATCAAGGCGTGTGTCAGCGCCTCGGTCAAGGCCGACGCCAGCACGACGCTCACCGGCGTGCTCCAGGGCAACCACGGACCGGTGAGCGCCAAGCTCACCGGCGTGCTGCAGGCGTGGGCCAGCGCCTCGGCGTCGCTGTCGGCCGAGGTCGTCGCCGGCATCGACGGCATCGTGGCGTCGGCGTCGGCATCCGTCGGGGTCAAGGCCGGGGTCGACGCATCGGCGACCGCGGAGCTGGCCTTCGGGGCGGCGGAGGCCGCCGCGGTGTTCGAAGCGTCGGCGCTGGCGGAGGCTTCGGCCGCCGCCGACGCCAAGTTCGAGCTCAGCCTCAACGGGATCGCCGTGGGCGCCTCCGCCGAGGCGCTCGCCGGCGTCAGCGCGGCGGCGTCCGCCGGTGGCTCGATCAGCCTGTACGGCGCCACCATCATCTCGGCCAAGGGCACCATCGAGGTCAGCGCCGGCGTCGGCTTCAAGGCCGGAGGCACCTTCGAGTTCAAGAACGGTGTGCTGACCATCAGCGGCGAGCTGGCCGCCACCCTCGGTCTGGGCGGTGGTTTCGGGCTGGAGGTCACCGTCGACTTCAAGGCGCTGGCGCAGGCGATCGAACTGGCGGTGGTCGACGCCTTCACCGACAAGCAGGCCCAGCTCGCCGAGGACGAGGTGCCGCTGCTGTCCGACCACGACGGCATGGACGGCGGCGGCGACATGGCGCCCTACCTGACCGCGATCACGGCCGGCTTCCAGGGCTACGCCGACAAGAAGGCAGCGCAGGGCAAGCACCACGTCAAACAGGACAAGGTCCAGAAGCTGATCGACGCCACCTACGCCAAGGCGGCGGCCGCCGGTGTCGATCTGGCGGCGCTCGACGCCGCCATCACCGAGGCCGGCGAGGAGATCTTCGACGGTCAGGTCGATGGGTTCGAGGTGTCCGGCGGCAAGATCAAGGGGTTCATCTCGATCATGAAGGCGAAGTGATGGCGATGCCGGCGAGCGACGAGCTCATCCACCTCTTCAGCTACGAGACCGGGGTGTCCTTCGAGCTGCCCCTCGGTTGGGAGCAGCGGCACGAGGCCGCCGGGTTGGCCGAGTACGGGCTCGACCCAGACGACGATGACGAGCAGGATGACGACGACGGCGCCCTGGAGCTCGATGCCGACGCCCGCTTCACCGTGATGGCGGTGGGGGAGACGGCCAGCCCCGACGGGTTCCTCCAGCTGGCCGGCGAGCTCGCCCGCGCCGCCGGGCTCACCATCACCAGCGAGCGCGATCAGCAGGTGGACGACGCCGACGTGCACATCACCGTGGGCCGGGCCCTCCCAGCTGACCGCGCCGCCGGTGGGGAGCAGCTCGTCGTCCAGGCCGTGGCCCAGCGCGGCGCGAGCCTCTGGGTGTTGCGGGGCAGCGCGCCGGTCGCCACCGCCGACCGCCACCGCCGCCTCTTCGACGCCGCCATCGCCTCGGCCCGGTTCATCCAGCTCGACGGAGGCCGGTCATGAGCACCGACCACCAGACCGACGCGACGGGATCGGTGAGCCTGACCGTCGAGGCGCTCGAGCTCTCCCTGCTGGCGCCGAGGGGCTGGACCGCCGAGCTCATCGAGGAAGGCGTGCGCCTCTACGGGCCGGCCGACGAACAGGCCGGCGGTGCCCGGCCCACCTGGTCGATCACCAGGGCCCGGCCCGACGGCTTCGGCCAGGCCTGGTTCGCCGAGTTCACGGCCGGCGCGGTCCGGACGCTCAGCGCGTCCTTCGACGAGTGCGTCATCGACGGCCAGGACCGCTTCACGCTGTCCAGCCGCACGCCGGTGCACGTGGTCCGCTACCACTGGCGGGCGCCCGACGGCACGGTCACCCATCAGCTGCAGGCCACCATCTCACGATCGCCGGTCTCGGCCTACGTGGTGCACGCCGCGACACGCGGACCGCGAGCGGCCGCGGACGTGGAGCGCTTCGACGCCGTGGTGCGTTCCCTGCGCTTCCTGCCACCCCGGCTCTGATCCGGGCGGTCAGTGGGCGGCGAGCCAGTCGCGCGCCTGGGCCAGGGCCTCGATGGTGAGCTGGTGGCCCGCCTCCTGGCCGTGCCATTCGGCATCGGCCCCGGCGGCGCGCAGCGGTCACGAACGCCGCTGACGCCTCGGCCGGGAACGTGCGGTCACGGTGGCCGTGGGTCACGAACGCCGCCACCGTGGTGGCCGCCTGCAGGTCCCACGCGACCCGTTCGACGGGATGGATCGGGGGCTGAACGCCACCACGGCGGCCGGGCGGGGGCGGGTGGTGCGTCGGTAGGCGAGGGCGAGGGCGAGCCCACCACCCTGTGAGTACCCGCCGATCACGGTTTCCGTCCGCTCGAAGCCGCCCTCGGCGCAGGCTCGATCGAGCGACTCGTCGAGGCCATCGAGAGCGGCTGCGAACGACGGCAGGTCATAGGTGTGCGACGCCCGGTCGATGCGGTAGAACGACGCACCTCCCGGTACGTCGTCGGTGGCGATCGATCCCCGTGGGCACACCACGGCGAAGCGGCCCGTTGGATCGAGCAGGGTGCCGACGGTGGCCAGCGCGTGCTCGCTGCCGCCGTAGTTGTGCACCAGGAACAGCAGGCGCGTCGCCCGCCGCCGCCCTCGGCCCGATGCAGGTGCAGCGCCATGGCCGCCCATGCTGGCGGTCGGACCCGCCGACGCGCCAGATGGGCTGCAGCGATGCCGCGATCGCGGCGGGGGTCAGCGACGGGGGCCGGGGCGCACCAGCATGCCGGGGCGCTGCTCGAGCGCCTCGTGGAGGTGCTCGCCGTCGCGCGTGATGGCCCGGCCGTTGACCAGGATGTGGCGCATCCCGGTGGGCGCATCGGCGGTGAGGCGCTCGGAGCCGGCGAAGTCCCGTACCCGGCGCACGGGACCGGGCGAGACGGTGTCGAGGTCGAACACGGTCACGTCGGCCCAGTAGCCGGGGCGCAGGTAGCCGCGCTGGTCGAAGCCGAACAGGTCGGCCTGCTGGCCCGACAGCTTGCGGATGGCCGTCTCCACGGGGAGCGTGCCGCGGTCGCGCACCCAGTTGCCGAGCAGGTCGGTGGACAGCGGCGCATCGCACAGCTGGCCCACGTGGGCGCCGGCGTCGGACAGGCCGAGCGTGGTGTGTGGGTCCTGCAGCAGCGCGGTCACGCCGTCGACGTCATCGTTGGCGATGACCACCTTGATGCGCAGCAGCAGGTCGGGCTCGGCCACGGCGAGGTCCATCAGCGCATCGAAGGCGTCGACCCCGCGCTCCTCGGCGATGGCCGACAGCCGCCGGCCGACCAGCTCGGGATGGGCGGCGGACTCCATGATCTCCATGGTCGACCAGCGGGGGCGGAAGGCGCGCAGCTTGTCGTCGTCCCAGGCCTGGCGGGCCCGGGACCGCCACGAGTCGCTGGCGTAGGCGGCCCGGCGCCCGTCGAGGTTGCCGGCCATCAGCTCGGCGAACACCGGGTTGGTGTTGAGCGTGAACGGTTCCACCAGCGTCATGGAGAACGTCAGCGGCCGGCAGCTGACCTGCGGCCACACCTCGGCGCCGTCGGCCCAGCCCTGCCGGTTGATCTCCATGGCCTTGAGGTGGCTGCCGTTGGGGGCGGTGAGCACGGCGGTGTAGGTGAACGGGATGCCCACCTGCTTCTGCAGCACGTAGTTGTCCCGGAGCGACAGGTTCTGGCCACCGTTGACCCCGATGATGCCCTTGCCGGTGTCGGCCACCGCCTTGAACAGGACCTCGAGCTCGGCCCGGTCCGCCCAGCGGCTGGGGATGGGGCTGCCGTCGGCGCCCACGTGGGTGGCGGCGAAGCTGGTGGCGAACCCGACCGCGCCGGCGTCCATGGCGTCGCGGATGATGGCGGACATGGCCTCCAGCTCGGCGGGCGTGGCCGGGCGGCCCACCGCTTCCTCGCCCATGGCGTAGACCCGTAGCGCGGTGTGGCCGATGTAGGCGCCGTAGTTGAGCACGGTGCCTCGTCGCTCCACCGAGGCGAGGTACTCGGGGAACGTCTCGAAGTCCCACGGCACACCCTCGAGCAGGGTGGCCGGGTTCATGTCCTCGACCTTTTCCATCGTGTTGGCGATGAGCTCGCGGTCGGTCGGACGGATCGGGGCGATGGAGAACCCGCAGTTGCCCGCCACCACCGTGGTCACCCCGTGGAAGCACGATGGGGTGAGCGCCGGGTCCCAGAACACCTGCGCGTCGTAGTGGGTGTGGATGTCGATGAAGCCGGGGGCCACGATGCAGCCGTCGGCGTCGAGGGTGCGGTCGCCCCGGAGGTTCTCGCCGATCTCGGTGATGCGGCCGCCGGCGATGGCGACATCAGCGCGCCGGGGTGCCTCCCCGCTGCCGTCGACGACGGTGCCGCCCTTGATGACGAGCGTGTCTGCGTTCGTGGTCATGTTCGTTCCCCCTGGAGTCCCTGCCAGCGTAGGCGTCCGTACCGGCACGGAGCGCCCTCGGCTCGCACTGCTCCGGTCCGCCGGGGTCAGGCGATGGGCTGCTTCCAGCCGTCGAGGTAGGTGATCTCCTCCACCGGACGGCGCGCGGCCACCTTGAAGTCCGTCCCGACGGTGTAGGCCACCGGCAGCAGCCCGGCCTGGGTCACGTGCTCGGGGATGCCGAGCAGCTCGCGCACCTCGTCCTCCCGGTCGAGCGTGAGCGTGGTGAAGCAGGTGCCGAGGCCCCGGCTGCGCAACGCCAGCTGGAAGCTCCACATGGCCGGCACGATCGAGCCGAACAGCGCCGCGGCGTTCCAGCCCTGCCGGCCGACCACGCCGATGATGCACGGGATCACCAGCACCGGCACGCGGTGCAGGTTGTCGGCCAGGTGCACCACCGAGTCGAACACCCGGGCGTTCTGGGAGCCGGGCTGCTGGGCGTCGCGCTTGGCCCGCAGGTAGTCGGCGCCGATCTCGTTGTAGATGCGGGCCAGCTCCGCCTTCTTGTCGGCGTCGCGCACCACCACCCACCGCCAGTTCTGGGTGTTGGAGCCGGTCGGCGCCTGCGAGGCGAGGCGCAGGCAGGTGAGCAGCACGTCGTCGGGCACCGGCCGGTCGAGATCGAGCCGCCGCCGCACGGCCCTGGTCGTGCTCAGCAACGCGTCCACCTGGTCGAGATCGAAGTCCACGGGGCGTTGCTAGCACGTCGGTGGGCCCGGCGCGCCCACGCCGCGGTCCTCCGGGCAGGCGGGGTGGGGCCGAGCGCCCCGGCGGATCGGGCGGCAGGACCCTGCCCGGGCAGGGCCACGGCACCCTACGGTTGGGTCGGGTCCCGGCGGCTGTGGAGGTGCGCCATGCGGGCTGCAAGCCTGACTGCGACCGCCGGCTGGCGGCCGGCGGCGATGTTGGTGGCGGCGATCGCCACCGCCGCGGCCTCGGCGCTGATGCCGGCGGGCCCGGCGGCGGCACAGCCGGCGCCGGCCACCGATCTCGGCATCGAGCTGCTCGGTCCGACGCCGCAAGACCCCACCGGGTTCCGGGTGGGCGCCGTGGCGCGGGTCCGCCTCGACGGCGGCGACCCGATCGAGCGCTATGCGCTGCGCTTCCGCGCCCCGGCCGGTGTGGCCATCCTCGCCGCCACCGTGCGACCCAACCTCGGCCTGTCGCGGCTCACCGTGCACTGCGACGTCGACCGCGCCACCCGGACCGAGGCGACCTGCGACGTGCCCGCCGGCAACGGGGTGGGGGAGACCCTCGCCTCGGTCGAGGTGGCCAACGTCGGCCTACCGGCCGACAGCACGGCCACGCTGACCGCGACCGTGTCGAGCGCGGCGACCGATCCCGACCCCGCTGACGACGAGGTGACCGTCGCGCTGGTGCTACCGCACGACCCGGTGCCGATCACCGCCGGCCACCTGGTGGTCACCGAGCCCGATGTGGCGGTGGTGGGCGACGCCACGCTGCAGCTCAACTGGGCCGTGCGCAATGACGGACCCGCCCCGATCGACGCCCTCGAGGTCACCGTCGCCACCGGGGCGGGCACGGCGTTCGGCGCGGTCACCCTCGCCCCCGGCGGGTCGACCGACGCCACCGCCTGCCGGGTCGACGGCCCACGCACCCGGGCGCGCTGCCCGGCGGCGGCCACACTGGCCCCCACCGGTGTCGCGGTGGTCCGCGCCGAGGTGGTCAACTTCGGCCTCGACCCGTCTGCGACCGCCACCGTGGAGGCGGCCGCCGCCATGGAGCTGACCGATTGGGCGCCGGGCGACGCGCGACGGGGCACGACGGTGCGCTTCGGCGGCGAGCCGATCACCCTGCGCCTGGGCGGGCTCGATGCCACCGCCGTGGTGACCGCACTGGCCGACCTACCGGCCGGTCTGCCGTTGGCCGGCCTCGACGTGACGCTCACCAACCGCGGGCCGGTGCCCCTCGACCGGCCGAGCTGGTCGGCCGACGTACCGAGCGGTGTGTTCATGGCGGTGGCCGGTTCGGGCAGGATCGCCCCCGCCGCCGGCGCGCCCACCTGCAACGCCGGCGACACCGGCACCACCGCCACCTGCACCCTCGGGGGAGCGCTCGAGCCGGGCGCATCGGCCGCCGCACGGCTGGTGCTGGTCAACACCGGGCTGGCCGCCGGTGCCACCGAGCGGCTCACCTGGTGGGCGGCGGCCGGCCCCACCCCGACGGCCGACGGGACGGCCGGCGGGACGGGCGACGGGGGCGACGGGGTGGTGGGCAGCACGCTGGTGTCGTTCGCCGCGCCGGCGGTGCCGCTGGTGGCGTCCACGCCCAGCGCTGCGTTGCGGGTGCTGTCGGGCACTGCGGCGCCGGCCGGTGCGACGCCGGGGGCCGCGGCCACCACGACGCTGCGCTGGACGGCGCTGTCGCTCGGCCCGTGGCCCGCCCCGGCTTCACCGCCACCGTGTTCCTGCCGGCCGGCGTGGAGGTCAGGCGGGCCACCTTCGCCCCCGTCGATGGGCGCTGCACGGTGGGCACCGGGGCGAACGGCACGCGCGTCACCTGCGTGGCCGAGGCACCGCTGCCCCCGGGGACCATCGTGGCGGTGGTGGTGGAGGTGGCCGGCAGGGCCGCGTTCTCCGCCGAGTTGCAGCTGCGCTCGGCGCTGCCCGATCCGGATCCGAGCGACGATCGCCGGGTGGTGACCGTCTCGGCGGCCAGCGCCCTGCCGGCCACCGGTCCCCGCCCAACCGGGGTTGGCCGTGCTCGGCGCAGCGCTGCTGGCCGTGGGCGGGGCGCTGCTGAGCGCCGCTCGGGCGGCACCGATCGGGTGTCGAAGCGCCGCTTGCGCTCGCCGTCGCCTACGATGGAAGAATCTACGAGGCGTTCGAATCTGGGTCGAGGAGATCCGGACCGACAGGGGAAGGTCCCATGACCGATCAGGCCGTGATGGAAGCGGAGCGACGGCGTCCACGCTGGTCCAACCGCAGTACGAGGTGGTGGTCATCGGCGCAGGGTCGGCGGCATCTACCAGATCAAGCGCCTCACCGACCTCGGCGTGTCCTCCATCGTGCTCGACAACTCCGGTGACCTCGGCGGCACCTGGTACTGGAACCGCTACCCGGGCGCCCGCTTCGACTCCGAGTCCTACACGTACGGCTACTCGTTCTCCCGCGAGTTGCTCGACGAGTGGCACTGGAAGGAGCGCTTCTCCAGCCAGCCGGAGAACCTGAAGTACCTCAACTACGTGGCCGACAAGTTCGACCTGCGCAAGCACATGCGGTTCAACACCACCGTGGACGCCATGCGCTGGGACGAGGAGCAGCGGCTGTGGCACCTGCACATCAAGGAGGACGACAGCGAGGTCACCTGCCGCTTCGTGATCACCGCCATCGGCCTGCTCTCCATCCCCACGCCGCCCCGCCTGCCCGGCATGGATGATTTCAAGGGGCCGTCGTGGCACACGTTCTACTGGCCGCACGAGCCGGTCGACCTCACCGGCAAGCGGGTGGCGGTCATCGGCACCGGCGCCACCGCCATCCAGTGCATCGCCGCCATCGCCCCCATCGTGGGCTCGCTCACGGTGTTCCAGCGCCGGCCCAACTGGGCGCGCGCTCAACAACAGCGAGATCTCCGAGGAGGAGATGGCCGACATCCGGCGGCGCTACGACGAGATCTTCGCCCGCTGCGCCCGCACGCCGGGCGGCTTCGAGCACGAGCCCGACCGCCGCGGCTTCTACAACGTGTCCCGCGAGGAGCGCGTGGCGCTGTGGGACAAGCTCTACGACATGCCGGGCTTCGCCATCTGGCTGCGCAACTTCGTGGAGATCTTCGTCGACGAGCAGGCCAACGCCGAGTTCTCCGAGTACATCGCCGACCGCATCCGCCAGCGGGTGAAGGACCCGAAGGTGGCCGAGAAGCTGATCCCCCGCGACCACGGCTTCGGCGTGCAGCGGGTGCCGATGGAGACCAACTACTTCGAGGTCTACAACCAGGACAACGTGGAGCTCGTCGACATCAGCGAGACCCCGCTCGAGCGCATCACCGAGACCGGGATCAAGACGAGCGATCGCGAGTTCGAGTTCGACGTCATCGTGTACGCCACCGGGTTCGATGCCATCACCGGCGGCTACGACCGCATCGACATCACCGGCGTGAACGGCGTGAAGCTGGCCGATCGCTGGAAGGAAGGCCCCAGCACGTTCTACGGGCTGATGGTGCACGAGTTCCCGAACATGATCATGCTGGCCGGCCCGCAGAGCGGCTCGGCGTCGACCAACTTCCAACGCGGCATCGAGACCGGCGTGAACTGGATCACCGAGCTACTCGAGCACATCTGGGAGCAGGGCTACACCGCGTGGAGCCCACTGCCGAGGCCCAGGAGAAGTGGACCGAGCACGTCAAGAAGATGTACTCGTCGATGCTCATGCGCAAGGCCAAGAGCTGGTTCACCGGTTACAACTCCAACGTGGAGGGCCACGAAGAGGGCACCATCCGGTACTTCGTCTACAACGGCGGCGCACCGAAGTTCGTGCAGAAGATCACCGAGGAGGCCCACGCCGGCTACCCCGGCATCGACTTCGCGTCGTAGCACCGGGCGCGCCGGTGACGGCGTGCCACCTGATCATCCGGGGGATGCGAGAACGGCCCGCCACCCTGCTCAGCAGGGGGCGGGCCGTTCCGCGCCCGGGCGGCGCCGGGTGTCAGGCGTTGAAGTTGGGCGGGGCGGCGGGCCTGGAAGGCGGCCACGCCCTCGCCGGTACTCGTCGGTGGCCATGGCGTCGTTGATGCGTCGCTTGGAGTCCTCGATCGACTCGCCCACGTCGAAGCACAGCAGATCCCGGTAGAGCTGCTGCTTGGTCTGGGCCACCGCCGAGGGGCCGGTGTTGGTGGCGATGTGGCGGGCGTAGTCGCGCACGTGGGCCAGCAGCGCCTCACGGGTGTCGAACGTGGCGTTGAACAACCCGGCCGGGGCGTCGGCGGCGGCGAACGTGCGGCCGCTCATCAACAGGTCGGCGGCGGCGGTGACCCCGACGATGCGGGGCAGGACCCACGACAGGCCGTACTCGGCGGGCAGACCGAGCTTCGGCGCGGCGGTGCTCAGCCGGGCGCCGGCGTAGGCGAAGCGCATGTCGCAGAAGCAGGCGAGCGACAGCGCCACCCCGGCGCAGCCACCGTTGACCGCCGCGATCACCGGGAAGCGCAGCGCCCACTGCCAGGCGAGATCGTGGTCGAAGTCGGCACGGACGCCGTAGCCGGGGTTGGCGGTGCCCTCGCCCAGGCCGGGGTCGTAGTAGCCCCGCGACACGCCCACGTCGAGGGCCGAGGAATCGGCACCGACGCTGAAGTGGTTCCCGGTGCCGGTCACGATGGCGACCCGCACGGTGGGGTCGGCCTCCAGCTGGCTGAAGATCCAGCGGTACTCGCGGTGCAGATGGCCGGTCCAGGCGTTGGCGCGCTCGGGTCGGTGCAGCCACACGGTGGCGACGCCGTCGTCGATGTCGTAGCGGGTGTTGCGCAGCTCCATGCCCGCATCCTCTCACCGTTGGCGCCGGCCACACCGCCGCAGCAGCGCAGCACCCCCGCCCCTTTCGGCCTGCCGGGGGAGGTGGTGCCGGCCGACTCGAGCCGATTCGCAGCCGATTCGGTACGAGGGGGCGGGCACCACCCGGGGCAACGACGACCTACCACGCGGTAGGACGGCCGTCGCCGTCAGCCGGGCGGCGGCTCCAGGCCGAGGAAGCGGAAGGCGTTGTCCCAGGTGATGGCCCGGTGCGACGTCTCCGGCAGGCCGAGCGAACGCAGCGAGGCATCGGCGGGCACCTCGGGGGGAAAGTACGGGTAGTCGGTGCCCACGACCACCTGCGAGGCACCCATCAGGTCCACCAGGTACCGGATGGCACGACGGTCGAACAGCAGCGTGTCGTAGAAGAACCGGCGGGCCAGGGCGGCGGGCCCTTCCGGCGCATCGGTGCCACGCCGGGTGCCGGGGGCCGGCTCCGCCTCGTTCCACGTGCCGCGCCATTGGTTCTCGTAGCGCGGCAGCAGGAAGGGAAACGTGCCGCCGCCGTGGCTGAAGGCGATGCGCAGCCCCGGCACCGCCGCCGCCGTGCCCGAACCGATCAACGAGGCGATCGTCAGGCAGGTCTCGGTGGGGAACAGGATCGGGTTGACCATCGACGGCGCCGGCAGCACGCCCGCCATCGTCGGCTTGAGCGAGTGGACGAACACGCACAGCTCCAGACGGGCGACCTCGGCGAAGAACTCGCGGAACCGGTCCTCACCGAGGTAGGCGCCGTTCACGTTGCTGCCCACCTCGATCCCGCGCAGACCCAGCGCCTTGACCCGCGCCAGTTCGGCGGCGGCCAGGGTCGGGTCCTGCAGCGGCACCGCCCCCAGCCCGAAGAACCGGCCGGGCGCCGCCTCACACATCGCCGCGATCTGCTCGTTCACGAAACGGTTCAGGTCCCGCCCGCTCGACGGCTCGAACCAGTACGACAGCAGCTCCGGCATGGGGGAGAGGATCTGGGCATCGGCCCCGTGGGCGGCCATGTCGTGCAGCCGGCGCTCCACGTCCCAGTTGGCCGACGTGATGGTGCGGAAGTTCCTCCCGTCGATCATCACCTGCGCCCGGTCACCGTCGAGGTGCTCGTTGCACGGCCACAGGTGGGCGTCGGGTCGGTCGCCGGCGGCGGGGAAGTGGCGGGGCACGACATGGGCATGCAGATCGATCAGCACGTGCAGCAGTCAAGCACCGCCCGGTGCCGGCTGCGCCCGGCCGAGCGCGGCCGGCGCAGGGCCGTGCAAGACTGCCCCCCTCGGCTGCGAAGGGAGCGGTGATGGCCGAACTGCTGCTGTTGGGCGTGACCCACTACCCGCCGCTGTGCGGGGTCGACGACGACATGGCCGGGATCCACCGCCACCTGCTGGCCGACCCGGCCGTGCCCGCCGAGGCGAGGGACCCGGCCAACTGGCCCGCCGCCCAGCTGGCGGAGTGGGGCGACGACCAGGGCCGTGCCGCCGCCGCCGGGCACCGCGCCGCCCTGGTGGCCGGCTTCGACCGGGTCCGGGCCGAGCTCGAGGCCTTCCAGCCCGACGCCGTGCTCGTCTGGGGCGATGACCAGTACGAGAACTTCCGGGAGGATCTCATCCCGCCGTTCGCCCTACTGGCCTACGACGACCTCGAGGCCCACCCGTGGGCGAACCGGCGCGGCGCCAACGCCTGGGGCGAACCGGCCGACGCCGCGTTCAAGGTGCGGGGCCACCCCGAGCTCGCCCGGTGGCTGGCCGCCGAGCTGCTGCAGGACGACATCGACCTCGCCTACGCGTACCAGCCCCGCCACCACCCCGACCTCGCCCACGCGTTCCTCAACGCCGTGCTGTTCCTCGACTACCACCGGCGGGGCTTCACCTGGCCGGTGGTGGCCATGCCGCTCAACTGCTACGGCCGCCGGGTGATCTCCGCCCACGGCGCCTGGAAACCGTTCGGTACGCCGCTGGTGGATGATCCGCCGTCGCCCAGCCCCCGACGGTTCATGGACGTGGGCGCGGCCGTGGCCCGGGCGTTGCGCCGCAGCCCGTGGCGGGTGGCGCTGCTGGCCTCCTCGTCGTGGTCGCACGCCTTCCTCGTCGATCACACCTGGCGCCTGCGCCCCGACACCGAGGCCGATCGCCGGCTCTACGAAGCGCTGTGCACCGGCGATCTCGCCACCTGGGAGCAGACCTCGCTGGCCGCGGTGGAGCGCGCCGGCCAGCAGGAGGTGCTCAACTGGTTCTGCCTGGTGGGCGCGGCACGCGAGCTCGGTGGGCGCCCGCCGGCGTGGGCCACGTGCGTGGAGACCCAGGTGTTCAACTCCAACAAGGTGTTCGCCGTCTGGGACGTGCAGTGAGCGGGCCGGTGTTGGCCGGCAAGGTGGCGCTGGTGACGGGGGCGAGCCCGAACATCGGCGGCATCGCCGCGTCGGGTTTCGCGGCGGCCGGCGCCAAGGTGGCGTGCAACGACGTGCGGCCGACGGTGGCCGAGGAGCGGGCGGCGCGCATCACCGCGGCCGGGGGCGCGGCACTGGCGGTGCCGGGCGACGTGACCGACGAGGCGGCCGTGGCCGCCATGATCGACACCGTGCTCGAGCGCTGGGGCCGCATCGACGTCGTGCTCAACAACGCGGTGCAGTTCAACACCAAGGGCGTGTTGGACATGCCGGTGGCCGAGTTCCGCCGCCAGCTCGACATCATCGTGGGCGGCGCCTTCCTCGTCACCCAGGCCGCCGCCCGGGCGATGGTGGCGCGCGACATCGCCGGCTCGGTCATCTGCGTGCTGTCCACCGCCGCCTGGCAGGGTCAGGCCGGCAACATCGGCTACTGCAGCGGCAAGTCGGCCATGATCAACTTCGTTCGCTCCGCAGCCATGGAGCTGGCGCCGTACGGCATCCGGGTCAACGGCTTCACCCCCACCGCCACCCAGCCCGACGAACCCCGCCTCCGTGAGCGCTTCGATGCCGCCGCCGCGGCCGGCCCCGCCCACGGCATGGACTTCGTCGGGCAGGTACCGATGGGGCGCCTGCCCACCCCGGCCGACTACGTGGCCCCGTTGGTGTTCCTGGCCTCGGACGCCTCGGCGTTGATGACCGGCTCGAACGTCACCGTCGACGCCGGCGCCCTGGCCAAGTACTGGCCCCAGGACCCCGCCCGGCGGCGCGACGGCTAGGGTCGCCGCCGTGGAGACGCTGCAACTCGATCGCGCCGACGGGGTGGCGACCATCACGCTCGATCGCCCCTCGGTCAAGAACGCCATGAACGCGGCGCTGTGGGACGAGCTGTCGGCCGTGCTCGACGAGATCGCCCGCACCCCCACCGATCGGGTGGTGGTGATCGCCGGCGCCGGCGGCGACTTCTGCTCGGGGGCGGATCTGGGTGGTGGCGGACCGTTCTCCGGGCCGGAGCACGCCGGCTTCGTGATGGCCCGCATCAACGAGGTGCCGCTGAAGCTGCACCGGTTGCCGCGGCCCACGATCGCCAAGGTTCGCGGCGTGGCCGCCGGGGCCGGCTTGAACCTGGCGTTGGGCTGCGACCTGGTGGTCGCCTCCGACAACGCCCGGTTCTCGGAGATCTTCGCCCGGCGGGGCCTGGTGCTCGACTTCGGCGGCAGCTGGCTGCTGCCCAGGCTGATCGGGCTGCACCGGGCCAAGGAGGTGGCCTTCTTCGCCGACGTGCTGTCGGCCACCGAGGCCGACCGGCTGGGGTTGGTCAACCGGGTGGTGCCCGACGACGAGCTGGACGCCACCGTCGAGGGGTGGGCCCGCCGCCTGGCCGCCGGGCCACCGGTGGCGCTGGCCCAGATCAAGCGCATGCTCAACGAGTCGTTCCAGCGCTCGATGGCCGACGCGCTCGACGCCGAGGGCAACGCCCAGCTGCTGGCGGTGGCCACCGACGACGTCAAGGAAGCGGTGAAGGCGTTCCTGGCCAAGCGCGAGCCGCACTTCGAGGGCCGCTGAGGCGGGGGAGCGGCGCGGGCGATGGACATCCTGGTCATCGGCGGCACCGGGCCGACCGGGCCGTTCGTGGTGAACGGACTGGTGCAGCGCGGCCACTCGGTCACGATCCTGCACACCGGCCGCCACGAGGTGGACACGCTGCCGCCCAGCTCGGTGGTGCCCCACCTGCACGCCGACCCCTTCGACGAGCAGTCCTTCCGCAACGCCATCGAGGGTCGGAACTTCGACGTGGTGTTCGCCATGTACGGCCGGCTGCGCATGCTGGTCGACGTGCTGGTGGGGCGCACACCGCGCCTGTTCTCCATCGGCGGCGTGCCCGTGTACCCCGGCTTCGCCAACGACGAGGACCGCGTACCCACCGGTATGCGCTTTCCGTCGGGTGAGGAGCAGGCGTTCGCGCCGGCCGGTTCGTACGACGAGACGTCGATCGAGGCGCTGGCCGGCCGGGGCGGGCGATCGGACAAGGTGTCGAAGATCGTGCAGAGCGAGGCGATGGTCTTCGAGCGCCACCCGCAGGCCACCCACTTCCGCTACCCGTACATCTACGGCCCCAACCAGGTGGTGCCGCGCGAGTGGTCGGTGGTGAAGCGGGCGCTGGACGGGCGGCGCCAGTTGATCGTGGCCGATGGCGGCCGATCCGTGGAATCCTCGGCCTACGTCGAGAACGTGGCCCACGCCGTGCTGCTCGCCGTCGACCAGGTGGACCGCTCCGCCGGGCGGGTCTACAACGTGGCCGACGAGGAGCAGCTGAGCCGGCTCCAGGTGGCCCAGATCGCCGCCGACGAGCTCGGCCATACCTTTGAGTACGTCAACCTGCCCTACGAGGTGGCCCGGCCGGCGTGGCCGACGCTGACCCACCACAGCAGCCAGAACCGGGTGGTGGACACCACCCGCCTGCGCACCGAGCTGGGCTACCGCGATCTGGTGGCACCGGTGGAGGCCATCCGACGCACGGTGCGCTGGCAGGCCGAGCACCTGCCCGCGCAGCACGAGCGGCTGGCCAAGCTCCTGCAGGACCCCTTCGACTACGCCGCCGAGGACGCGCTGGTGGCGCTGCAGCGGGCGTTCGTGGCACAGTGCGCAGCGGTGCCGTTCGACCGTGAACCCGGCTACACCGTGGCGTACTACGGGCCGCGCGACAACCCCGGCGGCCGCCGCCCGAACCTGCGCAGCTGAGCCCGGGACCGACTGCCCCGGCGCACCTGGCCGGGCGGCTCCAACGAGTTGACGAGCGGCAGACGACGATGCTTCTCGCGTCCGTCGCCCGGCCCCCACCGTCCGCAGCGGCGAGACTCGCGGATGTTGGCGCACCCTGCCGGTATGCCGGCGACCCCGCCCCGACCTTGACCAGCACCGTTGCATGACGCCACCCGAAGGCCCCGCCGAGATCCGCGAGTTTGGACCGTTCTCCGGGGGCGAACGGCTCGCAGCGAATCCCTGCCGAACCTCGTCGAGCAACGCTGATCCCACGCCGACCCGCTCAACGGTTGGGACCGCGGTCCATCGGATAGGGCTGCCAGCGGGTCAGCGCCGTACGGGGCAGCACGGTCGGGTTCACGGTGGAGCGAGGCCAGCCGCCCTGCAGCACCAGCGCCACCTCGCGGCCCACCCGGCGCCGCGTCTCGGGGCGCATCCGCGACGTCGCGGAGGCCACGTGGGGGCTGAGGATCACGTTGGGCAGGCCGAACAGCGGGTGGGTCGCCGGCGGCGGTTCCTGCTCCAACACGTCGAGCCCGGCACCGGCCAGCCTGCCGGCGCGGATGGCCTCGGCCAGCGCCTCCTCGTCGACGATGCCGCCCGGCCGGTGTTGACCAGCACGGCGTCCTGCTTCATGCGGGCCAGCTCGGCCGGGCCGATCAGGTGGTAGGTCCCGGGGTTGAGCGGGGCGTGGATCGACACGTAGTCGCTGCGCTCGAGCAGCTCGCCCAGCGACGTCAACGGCTCCACGCCGTCGGCGGTCATGGCCAGCTCCGACACGAACGGGTCGTAGGCCACCAGGTGGAACCCGAACGCCTTCGCCCGCCGGGCGGTGGCCCGGGCGACGTTGCCGTAGCTGACCAGGCCCAGCGTGGTGCCGAACAGCCGCGGCAGCCGGGACAGGATGGGCCGGCCCTCCGTCCAGCGGCCCCCCACCACCAGCTCGTGCTGCTCCACCACGCGGCGGGCGCACGCCAGCAACAGCGCCATGGCGTGATCGGCCACCTCCTCGATGAAGATGTCCGGCGTGTTGGTGACCACGATCCCCGCCCGGGTGGCGGCCTCCACGTCGACCATGTCGGTGCCCACCGACCCCACGCCGATCACCACGCAGCGCTCGAGCCCGGCGATGATCGATGCGGTGATGGGGAACCCCCACGAGGTGATCAGGGCGTCGGCGTCGTGCGCCACCGCCAGGAACTCCTCCTCGGTGGCCGCCGCCACCTCCTCGATGCGGGCGCCGATGGGGGCGAGGGACTCCAGCTCCCACGCATAGCGGGTCTCGATCGGCCCGGTGGCGGCGTGGGCCGGCAACTGGGCGACCACCTTGTACACCGGGGCGCTCATCGCTCACCACACCATTCGGTATGGTATGGGCGCAGGCCGGCACGGTCGTGGGGCGCTCGGCCCGGGCCGCTCACGCCAGCTCCTCGGCCGCCTCGGGCACCCCGGCGGAGGCGGCGGCGGTGCGCAGCTCGGTGAGGGTGGTGTCGTCCACCTCGACGCCGTCGGCGCGATCGATGCGGCTGCGGTGCTCCGGCTCGCCGGGCATCAGCACCTCGTCGAAGCCCTCCCGCAGCGCGGAGGCCCGCACGTAGTCGAGGTAGGCGGTGGCCTCGCCCACCAGCGCGTCCCGCCCGGTGATGGCCTCGGGGTCCACGGCGATGGTCAGCATGTTGTTGATGATCGTGTTCTTGCGCAGCGAATCGGGGCCCATCACCAGCCCGCCGAGCAGCGCCGCGCCGAGCAGCTCGCACATGATGGCGAGGCCCGATCCCTTGTGGTCGCCCATGGCGATCAGCGCACCCTGGCGGGGGTGCACGAACATGCCGGCCGGGTCGGTGGTCACCCGGCCCTCGCCGTCGAGCAACGTGTCCGCCGGGACCGGCACCCCCTTGTTGAGCGCCACCCGGGCCTTGCCCATGGCGATCTTCGAGGTGGCCATGTCCAGCAGCGCGGCCGGCCGGTCACCCTGGCCGGGGATGGCCACGCAGAACGGGTTGGTGCCGAAGCGGGCATCGGCACCGCCGAAGGGCGCCACCAGCGGGGTGTGGCCGGCCACGTTCACGAAGTGGATCGAGGCGAGCCCGGCCCGGGCGCACTGCTCGCCCCAATGGCCGATGCGGCCGATGTGGAAGCTGTTTCGCAACCCGACCACGGCCACCCCGTGGGTGCGGGCCCGCTCGATGGCCGCCTCGGTGGCCTCGAAGCCCATGACCTGGCCGAACCCGCTGTTGCCGTCGAACACAGCGAGCGCACCGTTGTCCACCACCGGCGTGACGTGCTGGTTGATCTGCAGCCGCTTGCGCACGAAACCGTCCACGTAGGCCGGGATCATGCCGACCCCGTGGGAGTCGTGACCGGCCAGGTTGGCGCCCACGAGCTGGTCGGCCACCAGGGTGGCCTCTCGGTCGCTGCTGCCCATGCCGCCGCACACCCGGCGGACGAAGACGTGCAGACGGTCTGGGTGGACAAGGCTCACGAGGCGCTCCCCGGGGCGACGGGTCGGGCGGTCGCTGCCGTCCGACGGGCTGTGGCGGCCGGAGGTTACCGCCTGGGCCCGGGCGGCGACGCCGGTCACCCCCGGGCGGTGCCGTGCTTGTTGGCGTACATCGCCCGGTCGGCGGCATCGAGCAACGCCGCCGGCTCATCGCCGTCGAGCACCTGGTGGGCCACCCCCACGCTGGCCGCCGCCCGCAGCACCGCACCGCCGTAGGTGAAAGGGGCCCGCACCGCCTCGGCCAGCGATGCGGCCAGCGTCGCCGCCTCGTCGACGTCCACATCGACGAGCACGGCGGCGAACTCGTCGCCACCGAGCCGGGCCACCGTGTGCCCACCCGGGCAGGCGTCGCGCAGTCGATCGGCCACGTGCAACAGCAGCGCGTCGCCGGCGGCGTGACCGTGGTGGTCGTTGACCGCCTTGAACCCGTCGAGATCCACCAGCGCCACCGCCGTGCGGCCGGGGTGCCGCTGCAGGGCGGCGTCGAGCTGGCTGGCCAGCTTGACCCGGTTGGCCAGCCCGGTCAGCGGGTCGTGCAGCGCCTGCTCCACCAGCTGCCGCTCGGCCGCCTGCTGGGCGCTCATGTCCTCCACCACGCCGAGGACGCACCGCTGCTGAGCGTCGTCGGCACCAACCAGCAGCCGGGCCCGCAGCCAGCTGCCGTCGGCCAACCGGTACGACACGCCCACCGACTCGTCGGGGCCGCGACCGAGGATCTCGGCGTGCAGCTGCCGCAGCCGGGACTGCTCGGTGGCATGGCCGGTGTCGGCCCAGTGCTGCACCACGCCACCCGCCGGTGGAGCTGCTCCCAGCGGGCGTTGGTGAAGCACAGGCTCCCGTCGGCCGCCGCCTCGAACATACCGACCGGTGCGTCGAGGACGAACTGCTCCAACCGCCGGCGCAACCGGCGCAGATCGCGCTCGCGCTCCTGCAGGGCGCTGCGGTCGCCGAGCAGGACGATGCGACCGGCGACGAGGTCGGGCAGCTCGCACACGTCGAAGGTGGCCGGCACGTGCGCCCCGTCGGCCTGCCGGATCCGATGGACGCCGAGGTGGCCACCCGCCGGACCGCCGCGCCAGTCGCGCAGCGCCCGGCCGAGCCGCAGCTGGTCGGCCGGGTGCACGAACGAGGCGAGCGTCCGGCCCGACCAGGCATCGGCCCGGTGGCCCAACCAGCGCTGCAGCGCCGGGTTCGCGTCGAGCACGTGGTTGGTGGCCGTCAGCGCCACCAGGGGCGCGGGCAGCTGCACGAACAGGCGACGGTCGGCGGCGGCGGCCTGCCGGGCGGCGGTCATGGCATCGGCGATCATCGGTGCAACCTCCTCCACCTCCCCGGGGCGGGCTGGCCCACCCGCTCCGTCCTACGTACCGCCTGCTGCGTCAGACGCGCTGACGCGCTTGTGCCACGTCATCGGCACCATGGGCTGCGAACCGACGCGAATTCCCGCCGATGGGTGACGTGGTGACCGCCCCCACCGGCCCGAGCCGACCCGTCGCTCGCCGGTCGATCGGGCCCCGTCGTGGCCTGTAGCGTGCGGCCGGATGAGCGCCCCGGCAGACCAGCAGCAGGGCTTCGAGCCCGACCCCGAGCTCGACCCGGCGGAGACGCACGTCGGCCCGTTCCTGCGGCGCGTCGACAAGGACGGGCTGGCCATCGGGCTGTTGGTGGGCGCCCGGCACTGCAACGAGCACGGCGCCCTGCACGGCGGCGTCCAGATGGCCTTGGCCGACTACACCGTGGGCGCCACCGCCCGCCACGGCACCGCCGACAGCACCGTGACGGTCAGCTTCGACGCCCAGTTCGTCGACACCGCCCGTGCCGGCGACCTCGTCATCGGGCGGGCCGAGGTGGTGCGGCGGACCGGCTCGCTGGTGTTCGTGCAGGGCCGCCTCCTCTGCGAGGGGCGGCCGCTGTGCGCCTTCAACGGCGTGGTCAAACGCCTCCGCCCCGCAGGCGACACCGCCGAACGCCGGTGACGGGGACCCGGGCCGACGCCGACCGGGCCGCCCAGCCGGGCCCCTTCGCCCCGTTGCGGGAGCCGAACTACCGGCTGTTCTTCGCCGGCAACCTGTCCTCCAACCTCGGCACGTTCTGCCAGACGATCGCCCAGTCGCTGCTCGTCTACGACCTGACCGGCTCGACTGCGCTCGTCGGGGTGGTCAACTTCGCCCAGTACGCGGCCGTGCCGGTGCTGGCCCCGCTGGCCGGCTCGCTGGCCGACCGCTTCGACCGGCGCCGCGTGCTGCTGCTCACCCAGCTCGCCGCCTTCACCGTCAGCGCGGTGCTGACCGTGCTGACGGTGGCCGAGCTGGTCAACGCGTGGGTGGTGATCGCCCTGGCCGGGCTGATCGGGGTCACCGGCGCCTTCCAGTTCCCGGTGAGCCGGGCGCTGGCGCCGTTGCTCATCTCGGAACGCAACCTGGGTCGGGCCATCAACCTCGACTCGGTGTCGGTGAACCTGGCCCGGGCGCTGGGCCCGGTGGCCGGTGCGCTCCTCGTCGACCAGTTCGGTGTCAGCTGGGCGTTCGGGGTGAACACCGCGTCCTACCTCGTGCTGGCGGTGGTCCTCACCCGGGTCCGGCCCAAGCAGCAGATCCGCCACGGCGCCGGGCCGGCCTCGCTGGTGGCCCCGTTCGTCGACGGTGTCCGCATCGTGCGGCGTCGGCCGCTGCTCGCCGCCCTGCTGTTCATCATCGCCGCCTGCGCCATCGGCGCCGATCCACCCAGCACGCTGGGCCCGGAGCTGGCCCACCGCTTCGGCGGCGGCGACGCGCTGGCCGGCGTGATCCTCGGCGGGTTCGGGGCCGGTGGCGTGGTGGGGGCCTTCGTGGCCGGCGCCGAGAGCGACCGCCACCACCGCAAGGTGGGCCGGTTGCTGGCCCTGCTGGTGACCGGGTTGGTGGTGTTCGCGTTCGCCGACGGGGTGGTGCTCACCGTGGTCGGCGCCTTCATCGCCGGGTTCGGCTACCTGACCTCGCAGACCCGTACCAGCACGCTGCTGACCCGGGCCACCGCCGACCACGAGCGGGGCCGGGTCATGGCGCTGTGGTCGATCGCCTTCATCGGCACCCGACCGATCGCCAGCCTGCTCGACGGTATGGTGGCCGACTGGGTGAGCCTGCGGGCCGCGGCGTTGCTCATGGCGGTGCCCGCAGTGGCGGCCTGTGCGCTGTCCTTCGGGCTCGATCGGCGCGGCCACACCGGCGTCACCGCACTGCTCGGTGCCGGAGGGAGCTGGTCCGGGCCGGCCGGGGACGGCCGCCGGGTGCTGGGGAGCGGCGTCGGGCGCCAGGGACGGGCGCTGGCCGGCCGGCGCCTGACAGGATGGCGGTCGTGAGCGACCAGACCGTGCCCCGTACCTGGAGGGCGTGCGTCCTCGACTTCACCCAGCACCGGCCGGCCTGGCGTGCACCCGGCTGCTGACCGAGCTCGGCGCCGAGGTGATCAAGGTGGAGATGGCGCCCTACGGCGACCCCACCCGGGCGTCGACACCCCGCCGCAACCGCCGCTCGGTTACCGTGCAGCAGAACCGGGGCAAGCGGTCGCTGTGCGTGGATCTGCTGCAAGCCGGAGGCCATCGCCCTCATCAAGGAGCTGATCCCCAGCATCGACGTGGTGGTGAGAACTCGGCGCCGGGGTCGTGGCCCGCCGCGGCCTCGGCTACGAGGACCTGCGGGCCATCAACCCGAAGATCATCATGGCGTCGATCTCCGGGTTCGGGCAGACCGGTCCGATGGCGGAGAAGACCGCGCTCGACTTCATCGCCCAGGCCTACTCGGGGATCAGCACATGACCGGTGAGCCGGACGGGCCGCCGCTGTTCGTCGGTGCCGCCATCACCGACGTGGGCGCGGGCGTGCACGCCTGGGGATCGATCGGGTTCGCCTTGTACCGCCGCGACCGCACCGGTGAGGGCTGCCACATCGACATCGGCATGGTCGACTCGCTCTACCACATGCAGGAGGTGGCGGTGCACGCCGCCTCGATGACCCGGGAGGACCCCGAGCCGGTGCTGCCCATGCGCAACGGGCGGTTCTACGGCGCCAACCAGCCCGGCGGGTCCTATCGCAGCCCCGAGGGCTACATCGTCATCTTCTGCACCCACGGCCAGGTGCCCGCGCTGTTCAAGGCGATGGGCCGGCCGGAACTGTTCGAGGACCCGCGGTTCGCGCTGCCCCAGGCCCGCATCGACAACGCCGACGCGCTCACCGCTGAGATCGAGGCGTGGATGGCCACGTTCCCCGACGACGACGCGGTGATGGCCGCGCTCGAGGCCGAGCGGGTGCCGTGCGGTCGGGTGATGCGGCCGCAGGACCTGGGCCGGATCGAGCACTTCCGCCAGCGCCGCACCATCCGCACCGTGACCGACCCGCTCGCCGGCACGTTCGACATCCCCGGGTTCCCGGTGCGGTTCTCCGACATGGGCGACGAGCCCGACCTGGCCACATCCGCGCTGGGCGAGCACAACCGCTACGTGCTCGGCGACCTGCTCGGCTACGACGACGCCGCCA
This sequence comes from Acidimicrobiales bacterium, assembly GCA_041394365.1. Classification (GTDB taxonomy): domain Bacteria; phylum Actinomycetota; class Acidimicrobiia; order Acidimicrobiales; family CAIXPF01; genus CAIXPF01. The sequence goes on along the minus strand of JAWKIM010000010.1, from coordinate 243,958 downwards.
TCGATGCGTTGGCCGAAGCCGGAGGCTGTTCGAGAAGGACCGCTGACGCTGCGGGTCCTTCTCACGCGGGCGCCGTTGAGCCATTGACCGGTTGATCACGCCACGATGCGATAGCCCTGGATCGCCTGGTCCGACGCCACCTGATCGCACCGTTGGTGAAGACCTTCACCGGGCGGGTCTCCGGATGGGCCGGATCCTCGCAGCATGACGTGTGACACGTTGCCGATCTGGCCGTAGAGCACATCGACCGGTTTGCCCTCCACGACCGCGTAGGTGTGGCCCATGAACATCCACCCGTCGCCGTTGGTGATGTTGCCGGGCGAGGACTTGCCGATCGCCTTCTGCGCGGGCACGTAGATGCGTCCGGTCGGGCCGCGCCGATGCTTCCGAGGTTGGCGGCGATGCCCATCGCCGACATCAGGGCCACGAACTCGAGCGACAGCGTGGCGCAATCGCCCTCGCCTTTCCACATCTTCGTCTTACCGCCGCCCCCCAGGTAGTTGAACGGTCGCTTGGTGAAGTAGTAGTCGAGGACCGCGCCGACGATGCCCCAGGTGTCGCCTGCAGCGAGCAGCGGCGCCACCAGGGCCTTGACGTCCAGGGCGACGGCCCCGGCCCCGCCGCCGGCAAGGGGCGTCGAGACCTTGCGCCGCAGCCCCGGCATCCAGGAGGCCTTGCCACCTTGGGCTCGACCCGCGTCGCCCCTTCGACGGCCGGTTCCGTACGCGCCCCGGCGCAGCACCGGGTTCTCTTCGGCCGCCAGGGCGGTGGTCACCCCCATCGGCCCTGCGATCGCATCGGCGGGTTGTTCGACCGGATCGAGCCACCTCATCCGACCCCGACCCGGCGATCGCGGTGTGCAAGGCGGCCGGCGGGGCGGGAACGAGCGCGGCTTTCGTCATGCGAGGAGGATCGGCATCGCCCGCATGGGGGTTGAGCGCGCGGTCGACGCTGACCAAGGTGGGGAGCGGCGAGCGGCCCGGCCGGGCGGTTCACTGGTCGGATGGCTGCACCGCTGCATGCGCCCGCTCATCGCGCCTGGGCCGAGCTCGGCACTGCGCTGCCTCGCCGAGGCGCGACGATCGCGTTGTGGCCGAGCGGCGGGTGCAGTTCCGGGTCGCGCTCGAGGAGGACGTGCCGTTCTCCATCGTGGCCGCCAACGCCTGGCTCGATGCCGACGAGGCGGAGGTGCTCGCGGTGCTCTGCGCGGCCGAGATGGAACCAGGGCGCACCCGCCTGACCCTGGGGGATCTGGCCCGCATCGAGGGCGACAAGCGTTCGCCGGTGCTGGCCGTGTCGCCGCAGTCCCGGTTGACCGCCGCTGCGCTGGTGGAGGTGGGGACGCAAGGACGGTGGGCGGCTCGGTCGGTCTCGGTCGCACCGAGCGTGTGCTGGGCGCTGATCGGCGACCCTTCGCAGGATCCGGACCTCGATCCCGACGTGCGGCTGCTGCCGGCACCGGCCGACGAGGTGGCGCAAGGGCGGCGCCTGCTGGTGGTGGGCGCCGATCGTCAGCGCCGCCGGCAGCTGGCGCTGGCCAGCGCGGCCGGTCTGCGCTTCCTCGTGGGGCCGCCTCCTGCCGACGAGGGGGGCTGGTCGGCGATGGTGCGGGAGGCCACCCTGCGGGGCGCAGGCGTGGTGCTCGAGCTCTCCGAGGCGCCCGACCGGCTGGCCCGACGCTGGTTGCAGACGGCCGGGCACCTGACCTGGGTGCTGAGCTCCGCCACGGAGCTGCCGTTGGAGACGGTGCCCGAGGATGTGTGGCGGGAGCTGGTGGCACCCGACACGCCGACCACGCCCGCCGAGTGGGAGCAGGCCATCGGTGACCCGCATCCGTCGGCCCATGGGTTGACCGGCGACCAGCTGCAGCTGGTGGCGCGCGCCCATGCCATGGTCGGCGGCGACATCGACGCCGCCGTGCGTCGACTGGCGAGCGGGGCGATCGATCAGCTGGCGCGGCGCATCCGGCCCAGGCGCTCGTGGGAGGACCTGGTGGTGCCGCCGCAACGGCGGGCGCTGCTTGGCGACATCGCGCTGCGCTACCGGGGACGGGAACAGGTCATCGACCGCTGGGGGCACCGCGGGCGCAAAGGCCGGGGGGTGGTGGCGCTGTTCCACGGGCCCTCGGGTACCGGCAAGACGCTGTCGGCGGAGATCGTGGCCCACGAGCTCGGTCTCGACCTGTTCCGCATCGACCTGGCCGCGGTGGTGAGCAAGTACATCGGGGAGACCGAGAAGAACCTCGAGCAGATCTTCCAGGCGGCGGCGTCGGGCCGGGTGGTGCTGCTGTTCGACGAGGCCGACGCCATCTTCGGCGAGCGGTCGAAGACGCAGGACGCCCACGATCGCTACGCCAACCTGGAGGTGTCGTACCTGTTGCAGCGCATCGAGGCCTACGATGGCGTCGCCATCCTGACGACGAACCTGATGAACAACATCGACCAGGCGTTCCTGCGCCGCATCGATGTGGCGGTGGAGTTCACGCTGCCCGAGGAGGACGAGCGTCGGGCGCTGTGGCAAGGCGGCTTCCCGCCGGGCGCGCCGCTGGCCGATGTCGACGTCGACTTCCTGGCGCACCGTTTCCGGTTGCCCGGTGGGGCGATCCACAACGTGGCGCTCACCGCGGCGTTCCTTGCCGCTGATAGCGGGCAACCGATCACCATGGACACCGTCATGGCGGCGATGAGCCGGGAGTACGCCAAGATGGGGCGGCTGCGCACCGTCGAGGAGTTCGGAACATACCTCGAGGTATGATCTCCGCTGCGAGTCCGACCGGTTCACCTCGGCCGGTCCGCTGCGATTCGCAGCAGCCCGACGCGCGTCCACGCTGATCACACGCCCGGGTGGGAGCAGGTCCCACGCCCGAGCTGGACCGGTGCCCGGACTGGACCGGTGCCCGACCGGAGCTCCAGATGTGCCCCGTCAGCAGCATCGAGTTTCTCCGGTGACGGAATGAGACGTGGACGACCGGTCACTCGTGGTCGTCGGCGGACCACGCCAGAATCCGGCTTGCCCCTGCGCCGCCCGGGGCGAACCGGCGTTCAGCCGCCGAAGCCAGCCGAGGGGCCGCCCCGAACCCGTTCCGTCACCGGAGAACGTCAGAGCGGGAGCCCGCCGACGGTTTCGTCACCGGAGGAACATGACGGTCGGTGAAGACGTGGTCCGGGAGGAAGAGACCACGGGCGCCGGGGCGAGAGCGAACGGCGAAGACCACACGCGCGCCGGCACAACCGATCGGCCGGGCCCCGGTAGAGACGGGTGTGGTGCCAAAACCGCACCCGACCCGGCGGACCGTTCGATGTCACACCCCCTGCGTACGGTGTTCGCCATGGAGCTCGCCCCCAACCACTACGCCTGCGAACGATGCGGCATCACCTTCCCCGCCGCCATCGCACCGGCCGACGCCCCCACTACTGCACCCGCACGTGCCGCCAGCGGGCCTACGAAGCCCGCCGCCGTGGCGCCGAGCACCACCGCCTGCCCACCCCGGAGCTCGCCTTCCCACCCGCTGCGGACCGGCCCGATCACTCCCCGGGCCCGCACTGCTACGAGCCGGGCCGCGGTCGCCGTCGCATCCACGCCCTACAGCCCGACGGACCGCCCGACCGCCGCAACCGTCGCCCCACCCTCTGCGGTACCACCGCACGCGACCTGAAGCAGCAACGATCCTTCAACCGAGGCCCCTACAGCGTCCCCACCTGCCGCACCTGCAGCGACATCGCCACCCGCTACCCGCTCGCCAAACCCGTGCAACCACCCACCGAGCTCGCCCGCATCAAACACCTGCTGCGGAACACGCCACCGGATCGCTCGCGGCGACAAGCTCGCCCAGCTCCTCCTCATCCAACGCCTCTACCTCCTCACCAGCTGAAGCGCCCCCTCGTCGGAAGCGTGATCAGGCGGAGTCGGGCTGAGGGACGATGGCGGCGATCAAGCAGCAGCAGGCCGCCGGCCGGCGCGCTCCACCTTGCGAGCCGGCGCCCCGCCCTGCTGCACCACGTGGGTCAGCTCATGCGCGATCAAGTGCTGACCAGCCGCACTCGAGGGATCGAACTGACCGGGGGCGAAGTGCACATCGGTGCCACGGGCGAACGCGAGCGCGCCGAGCTTGGGGGCCAGCGGGCTGTTGAGGTGCACGCTCACGTTCGAGAAGTCGGCACCGAAGCCGGCCTCCATCGTCTGGCGGACGCCATCGGGCAGCTGCTGCCCGCCCCCGGCAGCGGCATCGACCTCGGCTTCGAGCCGATCGTCGACGACACCGCCCTCGGGACCGGGCGCCTCGCCGGCTCGAGCGACGCGCTTGCCCTGCAGCGGCTCCTCTTCCTCGGGCCCGCTCCGAGCGATCCGCTTCCCCTGGAGCGGCTCCTCCTCCTCGGGCCCGCTCCGAGCGATCCGCTTCCCCTGCAGCGGCTCCTCCTCCTCGGCACCAGCCCGGGCCACGCCCTCGGTGCTGCGAGCCGACAGCGCAGCAGCGACGGCGCCGGACTGGATGTCGGCCACGACCTGGTCGGCAACCTGGTCGGCCTCGACCTCCGAGGGATCGTTGACGGCGGTCACCTCCATCTTCGGCAGGATGGGGGCGGTGATCTGGGCGCGGGTTCGGGCGCGAGACATGGCTGGCTATCGACGCCGGCCAGCACCCCCTTGAGCCGCACCGCCCTCGAATCACGGAGAGCGGTTTCGCAAATGCGTCGGGTAGCGTGACGGTGCCATGTTGCACCACCTCGACGAGTCGCTCGAACTGTTCCTGCGAGCCTGCGTCCCGCTCGGCGTGCGGGACATCGACGTCGCCTTCGACGCGCCCGATCGCACGTGGGCGGGCACCATCAGCCGCCCGACGGTGAACCTGTTCCTCTACGACGTCCAGCGCTCGGTCACCCGAGCGGTGGCCGGGCGCGAATCGGTCGAGGTCAACGGGACGACGGTGCAACGCATGGCACCGATGTTCGTGGACTGCCGCTACCTCGCCACCGCCTGGACCGCCGAACGCCGCGACGAACACCGCCTTCTCGGCGCGATGCTGGCCACGGTGGTCAGCTACCGGGAGATCCCGCCCGAGCACCTCGTCGGCGCCATCGCCGAGCTCCGCCCGATCCCGCGCCTCAACCTGGCCTCCGTGGCCCAACGCGACCAACAGCATGCGCAGCTCTGGCCTGCGCTCGAGGGCCAACTGCACCCCGCGCTCGACCTCATCGTCACCGTCCCGGTCGAATCGACGTTGTCGATCCCCGTCGGGCCGCCGGTCACCGGGGTGGAGCTCGCCACCTCGTCCACCGCCGCCGACCACCACGGCACCCGCCGGGTGGTGGCGGGTCGCACCGAACCGCCGGCGCCGGGGGCCATGGTGCGCTCGCCCCGGGGGATGGCGACGGCCAACGGCTCAGGCCACTTCCTCGTCCCGGCCGAGACCGGCGACGAGGTGGTGCTCGACGCCGCACCGGAACGTCGGGTCACCGTGCCCGAGGCCGGCGGCGTCGAGCTCTAGCCCCCGGCTCGCTCACGCCGCCGGCAGGACCTCGTCGAGGAAGCGCGACAGCTCGGCCAGGAAGGCGTCCAACGTGGCCGGAGCATGCACGTTGTGCGAGGCGCCGGCGATGGTGGCCAGGCGGGCGCCGGGGTTGACGCCCAGCACCCGCTCGCCTTCGTGCGGTTTGAACACCGCCCCGGCGGCCGGATCGGCGGCCACGATGGTCATCGGCACGGCGATGGTGGCCAGCGGGTCGAAGCCCTCCCACACCACGCCTCCGACGGCCGCCTCCATCGTGGTGGGATCCCACCGGCGCAGGGCGCCGCAGCGCTGCTCCTCATCAGCCGGATCCACGGTGCCCCGCACCAGCGGCAGGTAGTCCACCGCCGGGGCCGACGCCGCCTGCAGGGCGCGGACCGCCGCAACGAGCTTGGGGAAGAACGCGGCCACCGGGCTGGCGTTGCGCACGGCGGCGTCGCCCTCGAAGTGCGGCGGGTCCTCGAGCAGCACGCCCCGGACCAACGACGGGTGGGCCGACGCCAGCGCGGCGGCCGTCAACCCGCCCAGCGAGTGGCCGACGACGACCGCGGGCGCGAGGTCGAGCACCTCGATCAGCCCGGCGATGTCCTCGGCGTAGGCGGTGGCGCGATAGTCCGTCACCGATCCGGCACGGCTGCTGTCACCGTGACCCCGCAGGTCGATCGCAAGCACCTGCCAGCGCCCGCCGGTGACACCGGGCGAGAGCGCATCGACCACCCTGGTCCAGGCGTCGCGGGCGCCGGAGAGGCCGTGGAGCAACATGACGGCCGGCGCGCCGTCATCGCCGTGGCGGTCGAGGGCGAGGGTCAGGCCGGAAGGAACATCGACGAGCACGGCCCGGCACGGTAACCCGCGAAACCGTCCGCCCGTCCCGTCAGCGTTCGCTGGACGGGACGGGCAGCGGTCCTGTCGACTCGATCAGTCGGTCCAACCGGGTTCGATCCAGCGGTTCGACCTCGTTGAAGTCAACGGCCAGGTACCAGTGGTCATCCACACCCCGCAGGCAGCGGGTGGTCCGACCCAGCAGGTGCAGCGACCCGTCCGGCAGCTCCAGCGACACCAGGACGCGCTCACCGGTGGTCACCGGCTGCGCGGCCATCGCCAGCCGCACGAGGATCCCGTGACGACACAGGTCGACGGTCTCGCTCGGCGGGCACGGCGTCTCCGGCCCCTTGGACACGCTCACCGGAAGGTGCACCGGTGTTCGAGGGCTGCGGCGCCGATCCAACACGATCACGCCGTCCGGTTCGGGACTCACCGTGGATCCGGTTGCAGCAGCGACCTGCATGCCGCCGTCTGTACCCGGCCTGGACGCACGCGAAACCAACGTCAGGGCCACATCGCTGCAGCACACCGACCGACCGTCAGCTGGGGACACCACGTTCGCCTCCGTCGACGCTCCGACCAACCGCCCGACCCGGCCACCCTGCGGGTCCGCCTGCCACATCAGGGCCCACAGGCCGGCCCCCGGGCGAAACCCGGGGGCCGGCGATCCCGCTGCGCTCCGTTGACCGGGGGAGGATGGAGCGCTGCGGGGTTGGGGGGGATCACTGCGGTGCCACTCATCGTACACCGAGTGATCGGCCGGCAACGCTGTGTGTTTTGGCGCGAACGCGTCCAAGTTCGAGCTTCAGGACCAACGGCCGGGCCGAAGGACCCGGGCCGCCGGCGGCCCTCCACCGCCGCGCACGCCGCCCCTCACCCCGGCGCCCGACCAAACCGCCTGGTACGTTCCGACCGGTTGGTATGGCGGACGTCCGGCTTGTGCCGGTGGGTCCGGACGGCGGCGCGCCCGGACAGCAGCCGTTCGACCGGCAGCATCGACGCGTAGGCCACCCCGCTCACGGGATAGAAGAAGACGATCGCCATCAGCGCCACCACACCGAGGTGGAACGTCCACGCCACGGCGACCCAGACGCGGCGGACGTCGGCCCGCAGGACGGCCAGGGGCGCACCGAGCTCCACCGCCACGGTGCCCAGCGCCACCGGCGGCCACAGCCAACCCCACCCCACCACCGTGGCCGCCAGGGGCGAGGACGGGCTGCCCACCAGTTCCTTGCGGACGTTGTCGAAGGCGACCTGCCGCTGCAAGGCCGCCCCGTCGAGCCAGTCCCAGCCACCCAGGCGCAGCTTGGCCACGCCGGCGATGAGGTAGGTCAGCGCCGTCACCGCCGTCATGAGCCGCAGCGGCCACCCCGATACCGCACCGGATGTCGACGGTTCCCGGGCGGCTGCGCGCCCACCGGCGTCGAGCAGCGAGGCCCCGGCGAGCACCAGCAGGTGCAACGCCGGCAGGTGCGAGGTGTGGAACAGCTGGCCCCAGGAGCAGTCGTAGGTCTCCACCACCAGGAAGGCGACGGCCAGCACCGGCAGCGCCACCCGTGCGGCACGGGCCCGGTGCCCGGGCCGGTCCCACGGTTGCAGGCGGGCGGCGAGGACCACGATCGCCGCCCCCACCGCCGCCGCCCACGCGCCGAGCACCAACCCTGCCGCCGGGGGCTGGTCCAGACCACTGAGCACGCCGACGGACGCCACTGCCCGGCCGGGAGTTGGGCCGCCTGCCACAGGTACGGCGCTCGCCCCACCAGGAACACGAGCGCGTACGCAGCACAGCCAGCGCACCACGGCGAGGCGGGCGGCCGGCACCGGCGCCAGCCAGCGCTGCACCATCGCCGTCCACCGCCGGGCCCGCAGTGCGACGGGTTCCCGCCACCGTCACGTCGGACCCTCCCGGCGGGCGCCCGGCACGTCGCCTCCACGGTGCGGGGCACGGCGTCGGCCCGGCCGTCCCAGTCGAGCAGCGCCACCTGCAGCGTCACGATCTCGACGCGATCGAGCTGCTCGAACGCGTCCCCGGCTCGAGCGAGCACCTGCGCACACAGCTGGTCGGCGGTGCCGCCCTCGATCGCCCGCTGGACCACGACGGCGGCGTGCACCGGCTCGTGGGTCCCGCCGATCACCCGGGTGCCGAGCGGCAGCAGCCCGCCGGCGCGGTCGAAGCCCAGCGCAGTGGCCAGCGAGGTCTCGGCCGGGCGGCCCCGGGCGAACATCGGGTACGTCGACAGCGGGAAGGAGTCCTGCGACGGGCGACGGGTGATGGGCCACGCCACGGCGAGCAGCACGATCGCGCTGAAGGCGAGCACGGTGACCGGCGGACGGCCATGGCGCAGGTTGGCACGCCGGCCACCTCCCGGGGAAGGCGCCCCGCAACCGATCCGGCGACCATCGGTTCGCTTTCACCGGTCGTCGCTTCCCTAGCGTGCGGGTATGGCGAGCACGAACCGAGGCGATGCTCGCCCGTCCCGGCGGGTCCGGCGACGCCGCTGGCCCGCGCTGGTGGCGGGTCAGCTGGTGCTGGCGGCCGGGCTGCGGGTGGCGGTGCTGCAGCCCGAGCACTGCCCGGTGCCCGACGAGGCTCGCACCGACCTCGCCATCGACGCCGCGCTCGGCTGGTTCCGGGCCAACAGCCGGCCGGACGGTCGCTGGTTGTACCGCTTCGACGCCGAGGCCCGCCGCGACCTCGGCGGCTACAACGAGGTGCGCCACGCCGGCGTGCTGCTGTCGTTGGAGCAGGCGATCGCCGCCGGCCATGGCGAGGCCGCGCCGGTGGCCGACGCCGGCTGGGCCCACCTCGAGCGCCGGCTCGAGGCGGCGGGGGAGGGCCGCCTGGCGGTGGCCGATGGCTCGTCGCGGTTCGACACCGGCGCGGCCGCGCTGGCCGCGGCGGCGTGGACCTATCGCCTCGAGCGGGAACCACCCGAGGCGAGCACCGCCGCATCCCTGCTGGCCGTCGGCCGCTTCCTGGCCGCACAGGTGGAGCCCGACGGCGCCGTGTCGGCCTACTGGGACCGCGACACCGGGGTACCGCTGCCGCTGCGCTCGCGGTTCTCCACCGGCCAGACGGCGTGGGCGCTGCAGCGGCTCGCCGATGCCTTCCCCGGCGCCGGCTTCGAGGAACCCGGCGATCGGGCGCTGCGCTACGTGGCGCTGCGCCGCGACGGCGCCGAAGCCTGGTTCCCGTCGATCGCTGACCATTGGGCGGCCTACGCCCTGGCCGAGCGGCCGCAGCCGTTCGCCGACCCGGGCCTCGACCGCTACGCCCGCACGCTGGCCGGGCGCTTCGCCATCCAGGTGCGTTGGGAGTCCCAGCGTCGACCGGGCCGGGCGTGGTCGGATCTGACCCGGGCCCGGCCCGCCACCGGTGCCGCAGTGGGCACGCTGGGGGAGGGGTTGGGTCGCCTGGCCGACGCCGCGCCGCCGGGCGCCTGGCGCGACGGGCTCCGCCGCCAGCAGGCCTGCACCGCCGGCCTGCTCGTGCACCGCCAACACCTCGGTAGCGGTGACGCGCCGCTCGACGGCGCCTGGGTCACCGGCGGGGTCACCCAGATGGACGACCAGCAGCACGCCCTGTCGGCGCTGCTCGCCTTCCGCCGCCACCACAGCGGAGCGATCCTGATGGTGGCGCCGCCGTGGTGGCTGTCGCTGGTCCTGGTGCTGCTGGCGGTGCCGGCCCGCCCGCCGGCTCTGCTTCCGACCGACAAGGCGCGGCGGCCGGGCGAGCGGGCGCGGCGGTGCTCGCCGCTGCGGCCGCGACCGCCGTGCTCACCGTGGTGGCCCTGGCCGAGGCGCCGCTGCGCACCGCCTTGCAGGTCACCGCGCCGTCGGTGCGCCTGGCCGCCGGTGTGGCGGTGGGGGTGGTGGCGCTGGGTCGGGTCCTCGCCGTGCTGACCACCCGCCGCCACCCGCCGGCCGACGACCGCCCCCACGACGCCGCCCGATCCCACCGAGGGCCGTGCCCGCCCGCTCGTCGCCGCGGTGCTCCGGCGGTTGCCCGGGGACCGCTGCGGGTCGAGGTGGCGGTGGCGGTGTGGTCGCTGGCCGCCGATCACGGCGTCGCCCTCGGGGTGCTCGCCGCCCTGCTGTGCGCGCCGCTCGACGCCGCCGACGCCGCCGACGCCGCCCGCCCGGGGCGCACCGGCCGGGCGCTGCCGGGCGGCCGCGCCGCACACCTGGGCCGCGCCGCGCGGCCCTGGTGGTGGCGGTGCTGGTGGCGGTCAACGGCATCCTCGGGCTCTGAAGAACCGCCCGGACGCCGGGCACCGCCCACTACGGTGTACACCCGTGTGCGGCCGGTTCGTGTCCTCCTCGAAGGCTGACGTCCTGGCCGACTACTTCTCGGCCGAGCCCACCCCGACGTCGAGCTGGCCGCCAACTACAACGTGGCCCCGACCAGCGAGGTGTACGTGGTCTACGACGACGGCACCGCCCGCCGCCTCGACCACGTCCGCTGGGGCCTGGTGCCGCCGTGGGCCAAGGACCTCGCCGTCGGCGCCAGGATGATCAACGCCCGCGCCGAGACGGTGGCGTCGAAGAACGCGTCCCGCAAGGCGTTCGCCAAGCGGCGCTGCATCGTGCCGGCTGACGGGTTCTACGAGTGGACCAAGGTGCCGGGCCACAAGCGCAAGCAGCCGTGGTTCATCCACCGGCCCGACGGCGAGCCCTACGCCTTCGCCGGGCTCTGGGAGCGCTGGCGGCCGGCGGCGGACCAGCCGTGGACCCTGTCGTGCACGATCATCACCGGCGCCGCCAACGACAAGATGGCCGAGCTGCACGACCGGATGCCGATCGTGCTGCCCCCCGACCGGTGGTCGAAGTGGTTGGATCCCGCCGTGGAGGACACCGAGCCTGCTGGGCAGCCTGCTCGTGCCCGCCCCACCGGAGCTGGTCGCGTTCCACCCCGTGTCGACGGAGGTCAACAAGGCGGGCAACCAGGGCCCGCAGCTCATCGAGCCCGTCGACACCATCGATCCCGACCGGACCGGGGACCGGCTTGTCTGAGGAAGCCAGGGGAGGGGTCCCACCCCGGCGTGGGCTGCCGGGCCGGCCCCCGGGCCGGTCGGGACCGCGCCCGCTGCGCGAGGCCACCGAGCGCGCCCGGGCCCGCTGGTCGGCGCTGCGCCGGCGTCTCGATCACACGTCGCTGCGCTGGCACGCCCGGCTCGACTCGGCCTCGGCCGACCGGAGCCTGCCGTGGATCTTCGCCACCGCGCTGTTCATCGGGCTCGAGGCGCTGGCCGCGGCGCGGCTGCGCGGTCTGGAGCCGAGCGAATCGCTGGCCCGCTACACCGAGGCGGTCCGCCAGCTGCACGACGGGTTCCGCACCGGCTGGCGCTGCTGCCCGAGGGCATCGCCTCGCCCCAACCCCCGTCGCACCTCGACGGGTCGCTGCTGTTCCACCCCATCGGCTGGCTGCTCGGCTTCCTGCCGGTGCGCCAGAGCCTGGTGACGTTGCAGGCGGCCGCCATCGCGGCCACCGTCCTGCCGTTGTGGCGGCTGGGCCGCCGCGGCGAACCTGCGGGTGGGGGCGTGCACCGCGGTGGTGGTCGCCTTCGCCGCCTACCCGCCGATCCACCTGATGAACAGCGCCGGCTTCGAGCCGGTGGTGCTGGCCATGCCGCTGCTCGCCGCGCTCGTGTACTGGGCGCTGTCGGGCAACGTGGTGCGCTTCGTGGTGGCCGCCATCGCCGTGCTGGCCATCAGCACCCAGCTGGCCCTGGCCCTCGTCGGCTTCGGTGTGCTGCTCTCGGTCACGGTGCGCCGTCGGGCGGGCATCGGCCTCATCGTGTTGGGTGCGGCCGGCGCCATCGGGGAGCAGACCGTGCCCTGGCTGGGGGCCGGGGACCACGCCTTCGTCGACGGGGTGTCCTTCGAGCCGGGGGTGCGCTCGGCCATCGGGGTGCTCGGTCACGGGTTGGTGCACCCGCTCGACACGATGGGCCGCCTGGGCGACCACCGGGTGCTCAGCATCTGCGCGGCGCTGCTGTTGCCGGTGGCCCTGCTCCCGCTGCTCTCGTTGCGCCACCTGGCGCCGGTGGCCCCGCTGCTGCTCGCCTACCTCCTCGGCGACGTGCCGCAGCAACACCTGCTCGGGGTCCTGGCCGTGGCCCCGACGGTGTTCGCCTTCACCGCGGCCACCTTCGCGTTGGGCCGCCTGGGCCGGGCCGGCAGCGACCGGGTGGCGGTGCCACCGCGGCTGAGCGCGGCGTTGGCCGGCACGGCCGTGCTGTTCTTCCTCCTCCAGGCGCCGTCGTCGCCGTACGCGGCGCCCTGGACGTGGGGCCGGCTCGACCGCTTCGACGACGTCCGGCAGCGCTGGGTGGACGAACTGCTGGAAAGGGTCGACGCCGATGCCGAGGACGGCCGGCCACCCATCGTGGTGGCCGCCACCGCCGACTTCTCCCCCCTGCTGGCGGGCCGGATGCCGTTGTGCCCGCTACCCCGGGAGCGCCACCCCTGCCATCTCGAGCCGGACCTCTACCTGGTCGACGTGCTGCTTGACGGCCGCATCGCCCAGGACCCGGCGCTGGTCGAGGCGCGCCCGCCGGAGGATGGCCGCCTCTACCAGCTGCAAGACGCCTGACCGGCGAACAGGGATCGCGGCCGGACCCGCACAGATCTCGATGCGAGGCGTTCACACCCTGCATCGGACGTATCCGCGATGGTCCTGACCGCGCGTCGCTAGCCTCACAGAGGGAGTTGGAGGCCACAGGGAGTCGTGCCGCGCATGGACGAAGAAGCGGACCGCGCACGCACCGTGACAGGCCTGACCGCGACGGCGGGCGGGCTACGGTCATCGGTGCTGACGCCGGAGGTTCGGGTGTTCCCGGGCGTGCCGGCGGAGCTGCGCTTCGAGGTGGCCAACACCGGTGACGTGGTGGACAGCGTCGCCCTCGACATGCCCCGGGTGAACAAGGCCTGGCTGTCCAAGCCGGAGGAGCACCTGGCGCTGTTCCCGGCCGCCACCGGCGAGCTGTCGGTGCTGCTCACCGTGCCCGAATCGCACCCGCAGGCCGCTACCGGCTGCTGGCCGAGATCCGCTCGCTGGCCAACGCCGACGACGTCGAACAGCACCTGGTCGACGTGGTGGTGGCCGGCACCGTCACCGCCGAGCTGCACCTGCGCCCGATGATGGTCACCGGCGGGCGGCGCGCCCACCTCACGGCAACCGTCGTCAACGGCGGCAACGCCGAGGTGGACCTGACGCTCTCGGCGGAGGACCCGGCCCGGGCGCTCGAGTTCGTGCTCGAGCCGCACTACCTGTCCCTCGGGCCCGGTGAGCGGGCCAACGTGGCCATCGAGACGGTGGGCCGGCGGCCGCTGTTCGGCACGCCCATCAGCCACGCGGTGACCGTGAAGGCCGAGGGCGCCGGCCAGGAGCTGGCGGCGGCCGCCACCGTCGTGCAGAAGCCGTGGATCCCCCGGGGCGTGGCCACGCTGGCCATCCTGGCGGCGATCATCGCCGGGTGGGCGGTCATCTTCAAGGTCGGGGTGGGCCAGGTCACCAAGCCCGACGCGTTCGGCAAGCAGGCCCCCAAGGCGTTGTTGATCGGCGAGACCGACCTCGATCCCAGCCTGATCGCCGGGTCGCTGACCGGCGTGGTGCAGACCCAGAGCACCGGCACCGGCCTGGCCCGGGTGACCGTCGAGGCCCACCGGGTGCTCAGCACCGGCCCGGAGATCGCCTCGTCGGTGGCCACCAAGGACGACGGCTCCTTCGAACTGGCCGGCCTGCTGCCCGGTCGCTACCTGCTGCGGTTCAGCGCCCCGGGCTTCTCACCGCTGTGGTACCCCGGCACCGCCGACCAGGCCGCCGCCGAGCAGGTCCGCATCGAGGCCGAGGCGGCGGCCGGTCCGCTGGCCATGACGCTGGCCGGGGACCCGGGGCGGCTGTCGGGCGTGGTGGCGGTGGGCCAGGTGGCCGGCCAGGCGCCGGAGGTGACGGTCCGCATCCGCCGGCGCGACGGTGACACGCTCGGACCGCTGCTGACCGAGACCAAGACCGATGCGGCCGGCGTGTTCGAGTTCCCCGACCTCGAGACCCCGGCCGCCTACCAACTCACGTTCGCCGCCATCGGCTACGCCGATCTCAGCCTGGAGGAGTCCCTGGCCGGCGGTCAGGACCTGGTGGTGAACACGGTGGCGCTCGAGGCCGCGCCGGGCACGCTCGCCGGCCTGGTCACCTCGGCGGCCGGCGCACCGCTGGGCGGGGTGACCGTCACCGCCACCCGGGGCGACACCGTGGTGGAGACCGTCACGCCCACCGCCGGGCAGGTGGGCGCGTTCCAGCTGATCGGGTTGGAGACGCCGGGCACCTACGTGGTCACGTTCCGCCTGGACGGGTACGGCACCCAGACGCTGGCGCTCGACCTCGGGCCGGGGGAGAACCGCGCCAACGTCAACGTCACGCTCACCGATGGGACGGGCACGGTGTCGGGCACCGTGCTCGACGCCGGCGGACGCCCGTTGGGGGGGGTGACCGTCACCGCCACCAGCGGCGAGTTCTCGCTGTCCACCCAGACGCTGACCGGCGGGGCGGTGGGCACGTTCTCGCTGGCCGGCCTGCGCGCCCCCGCCACCTACACGGTGACGTTTGCGCTCGACGGGTTCGGCTCGGAGAGCCGGCGGCTGCAGCTCGACACGAGCCAGGTGGTCACCGCGTTCGACGTGACCATGAGCCCCTCGGTCGGTGCGGTGGAGGGGGTGGTCCGCCGCTCCGGCACCGACGTCGGCGGGGCGACGGTCACCGTCAGCGACGGCACCACCAAGCGGGTGACGGCCAGCGCCTCCAGCCCGGCCGGCGCCTACCGGGTGGGCAACCTGCCCCCCGGCGCGTACACCGTCACCGTCGAGCTGCCGGGGCGGGCCACCCAGACCGTGCTGGTCAACGTGGTCGCCGGGCAGGCGGCCACCGTCGACGTGGACCTGGTGAGCTGACCGCGCCCATGGCAGAGGTGCGCGACGCGGGCCACAACGGGGGCGACTGATCGATGGCGACATCCACGATGCAGGTCGAGCTGCACCCGGCGGAGCAGGCGGTCAGTGCCGGCCAGCCGGTGGCGGTGCGCGTCGACGTGCTCAACACGTCGCCGGTGATCGACGCCTACCGGGTGCGGGTGCTCGGCCTCGACCCCGCGTGGGTGCAGACCGATCCGGGCTCGCTGTCGCTGTTCCCCGGCGCCACCGGTTCGATCACCGCGGTGATCAACCTGCCGGAGCGCTTCGCCGCCGGCAGCCACCGCCTCTCGGTGCAGGTCTACTCGGAGCGAGACGAGGGCGAGTACGAGCTGGCCGAGCTGCGCCTGCACGTGGCCGAGGTGGAGCGCCTCGACGCCCGGCTGGAGCCGCCGGTGCTCACCGTGAGCCGCCGGGCCCGCTTCGGCCTGGTGCTGGCCAACAACGGCAACGCCGAGGTGGCGGTCCGGCCCGAGGCCGTCGACGCCGAGGACGCGCTCACGGTCTCGTTCGATCCGGCGCTGGCGCTGGTGGGTCCGGGGCAGCAGACGGTGATCTCGGTGACGGCCAAGGGTCGCCGGCCGTGGTTCGGCACCCCGGTGGCCCGTCAGCTGGCGGTGACGGTGGCCGGCAACAGCGCCACCCAGGAGGTCCAGGGCACGCTGCTGCAACGCCCCCGCTTCTCTCGGGGGCTGATGGCGCTCATGGGGCTGCTGGTGGCGGCCACCGTGTTCGGCATGGTGCTGTCCTCGGTGTTCGACGACGTGATCGATGCCGCCAAGGTGGACCAGGAGCTGCTGAAGGCGGCGGTGGACGACGGCGGCGGCGAGGCCGACGCGGTGGCGGCGGCGCCCACGGCGCTGTCGGGGCGGGTGACGGTGGTGGGCACCGGCACCGGCGTGTCCGGCGTGACCGTCGAGCTCTACGCCGCCGACGACGACCAGGTGCCGAAGGCGACCGCGGCCACCGACGACGCCGGCAACTACGCCTTCAACAACATACCGGTAGGTACGTACCGGCTGCGGTTCGTGGCCGCCGGCTTCGTGGAGACCTGGTTCCCCGACGCGCTCGGCTTCGACACCGCCGAGGAGGTCGAGGTGGAGCTGGGCGCCACGGTGGCCGGCCTCGACGTGGGCCTCGGCGGCCAGCCCGGCATCATCGGCGGCAAGGTGGTGGCGCCCGATCCCACCGGTGCGGACGTGCGGCTGGTGCTGCCGGCCGAGCAGATCGGCGGCTCCCAGGACGCCGAGGTGGCGGCCACCAAGGCGCTGCCCGACGGCAGCTTCGTGTTCGAGGACGTGCCCGCCCCGGCCGAGTACCGCCTCGAGGTGACGCTGGCCGGCTTCGCCCGTCAGAGCCGGGCCGTCACCATCGACGCCGCCGAGGAGCGCAAGGACATCGAGATCATGCTGCGCAAGGGCGACGGCTCGATCGAGGGCTCGATCGTGGGCCCGAACGGTCCGCTGGGCGGCGTGACGGTGACCGCCACCGACGGCAGCGCCACGTTCTCCACCACCTCGCTGACCACCGAGCCGGTGGGCTCCTTCGTGCTGCGCGAGCTGGTCACCCCGGGCACCTACACCCTCAACATCGATCGGGAGGGGCTGCGCTCCGAGGTGCTGACGTTGCGCCTGTCCGAGGGCCAGCGCCTGACCGGTGTGACCGTCACCATGACGGGGGCACCGGCGCCATCGGCGGCACGGTCCGCCAAGCGGGCGGCGGCGCGCTCGGCGGTGTCGAGGTGACCGTGACCAACGGGCAGGTGACCATGAAGACCACGACGTTGAGCGTGGGGGCGGTGGGATCGTTCGTGGTCGACGGGCTGCCGGCCCCGTCCACCTACACGGTGTCCTTCGCCAAGGCCGGCTTCGTCGGGCAGTCGCGCTCGATCGATCTCGATCTGCTGGCCGGCGCCACCGCCGCCAGCGTGGACGCGTCGCTGGTGCCGGCCACCGCCTCGCTGCGCGGCACCGTGTCCGACACGTTCGGGCCCACCGGCGGGGTGACGGTCACGGTGACCGACGGGAGCGAGACCCGCACCACCACCAGCGCCACGTCGCCGTTGGGGGCCTACCTGTTCGACGGCTTGCGGCCGGGGACCTACACGGTGACGTTCTCCCGGCCCGGTTCGGCGTCGCAGACGTTCCTGGCGCCGCTCGGGCCGAACGACACCCGGGTGATCGACGTGACCATGGCCCAGCGGGCGTCGATCAGCGGCCGGGTCACGGTGGGGCCCACCACCCCCGCCCCCGGCGCCGAGGTGCGCCTGTACCGGGTGCTCGACTTCCCGGCCACGCCGCTGCAGCGCGTCACCGTCGACCTCACCGGCGCCTACACGTTCAGCGACCTGGCGGCGCCCGACACCTACGTGATCGAGGCCGCCCCGTCGCCCACCGCAGTGGGCGAGTCCTCGGTCCGCTTCGACCTCGACGCCGGCGAGCAGGCCACCGGCGTCGACCTGCAGCTCGGCGCCTGAGGGTCGTGTTTGCTGGCGGCTTCTCCGCCCCGGATGGGGCCGGGGCCAATGCTCAGTCGCGGCGTTCCTCGTCGCGGTCGTTGGCCGGCGCGGGCTGCGGGGTGAGGGCGGAGATGGCGGCCAGCAGGTCGCCGTCGAGCACGAGATCGGCGGCGGCCAGGCTGGGCTGCAGCTGTTCGAGGCTGCGCCCACCCACCAGCACCGAGGTCACCGCCGGGTGGGACGCCGCCCACGCCACCGCCAGCGTGGCGGGGTGGTGACCGGCCTCCCGGGCCAGTGCGGCCAGGCCGGCGGCGACGGTGTGGGCGTCGATCGAGCGGTAGCGGGCCAGGTACATCGGGTCGGTGACGAAGCGACCGGTGGCACCGGCGTCGAGGTACTTGCCGCTCAGCACCCCGCCGGCGAGCGGGCCGTAGCAGATCACCCCGAGCTGCTCGTGGGCGGCGAGGGGGAACAGCTCCACCTCCGCCTGCCGCTTGCACAGGTTGTACATCGGCTGCAGCAGTGCCGGGCGCACCCAGCCCCGCAGCTCGCAGCGGCCGAGCGCGGTGGCGAGCTGCCAGGCGGCGAAGTTGGACACCGCCGGGTAGACGATCTTGCCCGCCCGCACCAGGTCGTCGAGCGTGCGGAACTGCTCGTCGATGGAGACCCGGCCGTCGAAGCGGTGGAGGTAGCAGATGTCGAGCCGGTCGGTCTGCAGCCGTCGCAGGCTGGCCTCCACCGCCCTGGTCAGGTGCAGGCGCGACGAGCCGCCCTCGTTGGCGCCCCGCCCGGTGGGAAAGCTGACCTTGGAGGCGAGCACGACCCGGTCGCGGCGGGTGCGCAGCAGCGAGCCGAGCACGGTCTCGGCCCGGCCACCCGAGTAGATGTCGGCGCAGTCGACGTGGTTGACGCCGAGCTCGAGGCAGCGGTCGAGCACCTCCGCGGCCGCCGGTTCGTCGAGGTCGGTGCCGAAGGGGAGCGTGCCCAGGCCGAGGCGCGACAGGCGCACGCCGGTGTCGCCCAACCGGTTCAGCTTCATGGGACCGGCCTTGGTCACAGCAGGAACGCCAGGTTCGGTAGCGGTCGGGTGGCGTTGACCAGCTCGACCACCTTGGCCTCGATGCGCCAGCCGCCGGGCCTGTCGGTGCCGCGGCGCAGGCGGTGCGTGCTGCGCCCCGCCCAGATGCGCAGGTCGTTGGACGCCTGGGCCGACAGCTCGTAGAGCACGAAGTTGGCCCCCACCTCGACGCCGTCGGCGTCGGCACCGGCCGGCCCGGTCACGTCGAGCAGCTCGATGTTGCCGAGCACGCGCCGCATCGGCGACGGGGGGCTCTGGGCGTAGCGCACCCCGGTCTGCAGCTGCCGGATGCGGGTGACGAGGCGGTTGCGGTTGTCGTTGATGAACGAGATGCGCCGGTCGCGGTCGTAGTCCTCGCCGGCCGTACCGGCCGGTACCCAGTAGTGGGCCTCGTCGGCCCACAACCCGAGCCACTCCTCGTAGCGGGATTCGTCGGCCAGGCGGGCTTCGAGGAACAGGAACGCCGACACCTCCTCGAGCAGCGCCGTCACCGCTCCATCACCGCCCGGTAGTGCCGCCAGAAGCCCCGGTTGGTGGTCTCGTCGCTGACGTGACCCACCAGGTCGTCGCCATCGCGGACCTCGCGGGCCAGCCCGCGGGAGAGGTCCATCCAGCCGCCGGTCCCGCGGAAGGCGGCCTGCATGCGCTCAGAGGCGGTGGCATCGTCGGGCAACAGGAACCCGGCCGGGCCCATCGCCGCCTCCGACTGGCGCAGGACTCTGGTGTTGAAACCGTCGTCCACGCCGTCGAGGAGCAGCGGGGTGTGGTGGTGCACCGTCTCCCCGGCCGACACGGGCTGGATGCGGGCCAGGTTCATCTCGCCGAGGAACAGGTTGGGGAAGATCAGCGCGTGGGGCGGGCCCTTCCACAGCAGCTCCTCGGCCCGTTGCGGCCCCCGGGCGTCCACCAGGGCGGCCACGTAGCCGGCCACCTTGTCGCGGGTCGTACCGAGCCAGGCCAGCTCGCGGTCGTAGCCCCGCCAGAACTCCAGCTCGATGTGGCCGTTGCCGCGATCGCGGCAGGTGGAGGGCACCACCTGCTCACCGGCCAGCGCGGCCGACTGGTACTGGGTGGTGGGGGCGATGCGGAACAGTGACGCGTGCAGCCGGCCGAGGTGGTAGCCGTCGTTGTCGCTCTCCGCCCACATCTTCCAGTTCGACGTGGAGCGCTGGCCCAGCCAGCCGGCGCTGAGCGCCAGCTCGCCGCTGGGGGAGAGGTCGGCCACCCAGTCGAGCAGTTCCCGCCCCCCGGCGCCGAGGTGGTCGGCCAGCGTTCCGGCCGTGCCCGAGGGGTTGGCGAACACGAAGCCCCGGTAGCTGCCGACGGCGGCGGGCCGGTCCAGGGCGAGGGCGTCGTTCTCGGCGCACTGGCCGATGGGCTGGGGCACGCCTTTGAGCTCGCCGGCCAGCGAGTAGGTCCAGCCGTGGAACAGGCAGGAGAACGAGCCGCTGTGCCCGGCGGCGGTGTTGCACAGCTGCACACCGCGATGCGAGCAGCGGTTGGCGAGCACCAGCACCTCGCCGCTGCGGTCGCGCACCAGCAGCACCGGGTCGAGCCCGATCTCCCGGGTGACCCAGTCGCCGGGGCGGGGCACCTCGGACTGGTGGCCCACGAAGGACCAGCCCTCGTGGAAGATGCGGCGCAGCTCGAGCGCGAACACGTCGCCGTCGGTGTAGAGCGAGCCGTGCACGCGGGTGGGCGTGATGCGCACGGCCACGTCGCCCCGATCGCCGGCGGGGGTCACCGCGGGCCCCCGGCGAGGCGCACGGCCATGGTGGCCACCTGGGCGGGCAGCGTCTCGTCGGTGGTGGCGGCGCCGCCGGCGGCCAGCCGGTCGACGATGGCCTCCGACACGGCACCGACCAACGCCGTACCGGTCAGCATGGCGTCCTGGGCGGGCAGGGCGCCCTCGACGATGCCGTCAGCGACCAGACCGCCCAGGATGGTGGCCATCTCCGCCCGGATGCGGCGGCGGAGCAGCTCGGGTTCCTTGCTGGTGGGCTCGCAGATCACCGCGCTGGCCACCCGGCCCGAGTCGAGCGCCCGGCGGGTGAACGTGGCCACCGCGGTCTCCAGGCGCGGCACCGCCGCCTCGGGGCCGGCGGCGATGTCGCGCAGCACGTCGAGCTCCCGCCGGCAGGTGCGCTCGACCACGGCGGCGATCAGCTCGCCGCGGCCGGCGAAGTGCCGGTAGAGCGAGCCGACGGCCACACCGGCCTCGGCGGCCACCGCCGCCATGCTCAGCCCGTCGATGCCCGCCCGGGCCACGATCGTGCGGGCGGCGCGCAGCACGTCCTCACGGATTCGGTCCCGGCGCTGCTCGGCGGCAGCGCTGCGCCGGTACACCATCGTTCCCCCGATCTCCCCGATCACCCGTCGGCGTTCCCCCGCCGGCGGCGCAAGCAGTGAACCACGGTTCACCCCTTGAGGGGAAGCCCGCCGGCGCGGACGCGGCGGCGTTGGCGACGCGACGCCGGCCACCGGGTGCGTCCCCCATCGTGGGGATCGAAGCCGGGCACCATCGTGTCGATCACTGCTGGTGATGGTCGCGACGGGAGGTGTCTGGCGCGCCACGTTGGAACCGACCAGCGTGGTGGCGCGCCCGGGTGAACAGGTGCGCGTCGAGCTGTGCATCGACAACCCCGGCGACGCCGCGCTCGTGATCCGGCCCCGCTGGGTCGGCGTCGACGACGACCACGTCACCGGTCTGCGCATGTTCGAGGTCCCCGCCCGGTCCAAGGTGCGGGTCCACCAGGATCTGGTGGTGGCCTCCGCCGGTGGGGCCGCGCAGCGCACCCTGGCGGTCGAGCTGACCGACGCCGACGGCGACGCCCGCCTGCTGACCCTCGATGCCACCACCGGCACGCCCCAGGGCCTGCAGGTGTGGGCCGAGCCCGCCAACAGCCGGGGCCGCTTCCGGGCGAGCACCACGGTGCACGCCGTCAACCAGTCGGACCGGCCCCGCTCCCTGGCGGTGCGGGCCACCACCGACGACGGGCGACGGGCCGAGCCGGGCCGCGCCGTCCTCGTCGGCTCGGTGACGGTGCCCGCCGGCGGCGAGGCCACGCTGCCGCTGGTGGTCCGCCGCCCGCCCCACGGCGGCCGCGACGAACGGCACATCGTGGTGCGGGTCGAGGCCGAGGGCGACGGCACCGCCGCCCACGCCATGTTCACGTTCGTGCAGCACGGCCTCATCCCTGCGGTCGGCCGCAAGGCCACCGCGCTGGTGGTGCTGCTGGGCCTCTGGGCGGGCGTGCTCAGCGGCGGCATCACCGTGACCCGCAAGCTGGACCTGACCGGCTCCCAGGCCGCGCAGCAACAGGCCGACGCCCAGGCCGCCGAGGTGCTGGCCCGCACCGACGACCCCGGGCAGCGGCGACGTGGCGGCGGCGGTGGCGCGGCCGGTGGCGACGGCGCGGCCGGCGCCGCCGGAGAGCAGGCGGCGGGCGAGCTCGTCCCCGGTGTGGAGATCAGCGGCGTGGTGGAGGCGGCCGGTCGCAGCGCCGAGGGCATCACCGTGCGGCTGCGGCCGGTGCAGCTCTCCGGCGAGGATCCAACCGCCGCCGACGCGCCCGCCGGCAAACGGACCGGCACCGAACGCCAGGAGGGATCGGGCGGTGGCGCCGCGCCGGACGGCGCGCCCGCGGAGGCGCGCCGGCGGGAGGCGCGCCGGCGGGGGATCAGGTGCTGCTGCCGGCCAACGTGGTCGAGGAGGCGGGTCCCACCTTCACGGCCGCCCAGCCGACGGTCATCCGCAGCGCCGGCGATCGCGGCGTGGGCAAGCGCTGGTCCGAGGCGCTGGTGGCCGAGCCGTCGGCGTTGAGCGAGACCCGCACCACCACCACCGACGTGGACGGCGCCTGGGGTTTCGCCGACGTGCCCGTGCCCGCGGTCTACGAGCTGCTGTTCGCCGCGCCCGGCTTCACCTCGCGCAGCTTCCTGGTCACCACCGCCGACCCGGGCAAACCGGTGCTGCTCGATGTCGTGCTGTCGCCGGGCGACGGCGCGCTGGGCGGCAACGTCACCGGCCCCGGCGGCCCGCTCGGCGGGGTGGACGTCACCGCCACCGACGGGGTGGTCACCTACCACACCACGACCGCGACCGAGGGCGACGTCGGTGCCTGGGATCTGCCGGTGGTGGGCACGCCCGCCCGCTACATCGTGACCTTCGAGCGCCGCGGCTTCGGCACCGAGACCCTGGCGGTCGATCTGCCCACCGGCGGCTCGGAGACGGCGCTGACCACGACGATGGTGGCCGGCGTGGGCTCGATCGCCGGCAAGGTGCACCTGGCCGGCTTCCCGCTGGGCAACGTCACCGTCACCGCCACCAACGGCGCCGTGACCCGCTCGACCACCACGTTGACGGAGGGATCGCCGGGCACGTTCCTGCTGCCGCAGCTGCCGATCCCCGCCACCTACACGGTGACGGTGGCCCGCACCGGTTTCGTCTCCCAGAGCCTCACCGTGGAGCTCACCGGCACCACCGACTCGCTCGACCTCGCCCTCATCCCGGCCACCGGGCTCATCTGGGGGCGGGTGACGGTGGCCGGCGAGCCCGACCCGGCGCCGGGCATCGCCGGGGTGGGCATCGACGTCACCGACGGCACCTACGTCTACAAGTCCACCACCGCGCTCACCCCGGCGGGCCTGTTCGAGCTGGGCGGCCTACCGCCCGGTACGTACACGGTGACCTTCAGCCGCTTCGAGTACGAGACGGCCTCCAGCCTGATCACCGTGGGCGCCGGCGACCGTCAGCGGGTGGACATCTCACTCGAGCGGCGGGCCCAGGCCGCCATCCCCGAGAACGCCCGGCTCAGCGGCACCGTGTTCAGCGCCGCCAACGGTCAGCCGCTCGAGGGGGCGCGGGTCACCGTGCGCACGCAGGCGCCGTTCCCCACCGCCACCGTGGGCCCCAACGGCACCTACGCGTTCGAGGACCTACCGCTCGGTACGTTCAAGGTCGACTTCGAGGGGCCGGCCGGCGCCCAGCACCAGCTCGTCCAACGTACCGTACGGTTGGGTACGGCCACCGACGAGCGCCTCGACGTGACGCTGGTGCCGCTCGGTTCGCTGGTGGGCCACGTGACCGACAACCTGGGCCGGGCCCTGGGCGATGTCAACGTGCAGGTCTACGACGACGGCGATCCGATCCCCACGGCGGCGGCGGTGACCAACCCCGCCGGCGACTACAACATCCAGGCGGTGCTCTCGAGCGGGGCGTACGAGGTCGGCTTCGAGAAGGCCGGCTTCCAGGAACGCCGGGTCGACGTGACCGCGGTGGTCGGCGCCACGGTACGGGCCGACGGGCAGCTCACCTCCCAGCCCCGCATCCACGGCCGCATCCTGCAACCGCAGGGCAGCCCCACCACCTCCTTCGCCGGGCTCGGCAGCACCACGGTCACCGCCACCTCACCCGGTCAGGTCTCACTGCAGACCACGACCCTGCTCGACGGGTTCTTCGAGTTCACCCCCGCCCAGCTGCGGGCGGGCGTCTGGACGATCTCGGCCGGCAGCAACGCACCGGGTTCGCCGTTCCTGGCCAAGTCGTTGGCGGTGGCGGTGGTGGCCGGTGACGACGCCAACGTGGAGCTCGCCCTCAGCCCGGCGTCGACCGTGTCGGGCACCGCGTTCTACGAGGACGCCAACGGCAACCACGTCGCGGTCACCGGCCTCACCGTCCGGGCCCTGCAGGCCATCACCGGCTGGGTGCAGAACCAGTCCGGCAGCCAGAGCCCGCAGCGCAGCGACCTCAACGCCACCGTGCAAGGGGCCACCTGGTCGGTGGCCGGCCACGTGGCCGAGACCGCCACCTACGAGTTCCAGGGCACCTCGGTGGCCACCCGCACCCAGGCCATCAACGTGGTCCCCGGCCAGGTCACCCCCTCGCAGGCGATCGAGATGGTCCCGCTCCAGGGCGCCATCACCGGCACGGTGACGACCGACCCAGCCGACCAGAAGCAGGGTCACACCATCACGCTCACCGCGCCGCCCTCGGCGCTGCAGCGCACCACCCAGACCGACGCCGCCGGCGCCTACCGCTTCGACAACCTCGACCCCGGCGTGTACACGCTGGTCGCCTCCAACAACCCGGCGTGGATCACCTCGGCGCCGGTGCAGGTCACCGTGCCGCTGCCCGCCGGCACCCCCCAGGACACCGTCGTGCCCACCGCGCTGACGCTCAACAAGCGCTCGTCGATCACGGTCACGGTCACCGACGCCACCACCACCGCGGCGATCAACGGCGCCACCGTCGAGCTGCTGGACCAGAGCGGCACCGTGGTGCTGGCCACCGCCACCCCGACCGGCAACAGCGCCACATTCGGTCTGCTGGAACTGGGCGCCTACCAGGTGCGGGTGCAGCACCCGAGCTTCCAGCCGGCGCCGGCAGTGCCGGTCACGATCAGCGCCCACGGCGTCGACGTGCCCGCCGCGGTGACGCTGACCCGCTGGTCCGTGCTCTCCGGTACGGTCGCCGGCGAGCGCGCCGGTCAGACGGCGGCGCTGGAGGGGGCGCAGGTCACCATCACCCCCGGCGGCGGCAGCCCGGTGGTCCGCACCACCCTGGCCGACGGTGGGTGGTCGCTGGGCGACCTGGCGGCCGGCACCTACACGGTGGTGGTGTCCGCCACCGGCTACGAGAGCTCCGCTCCGGTGGACGTCGTCGTCACCGCCGGGGTGGACCCCGCCCCGGTGGTGACCACCCTCGTGTCCGAGCTGGCCACCTTCCAGGCGACGGTGCACACCGACGCCAACGCCACGCCCATCAACGAGCTGACCGTCGTGGCCACCGGCACCCGCTTCGGCGCACCCCACGAGTTGCGCTGCACCACCGACCCCGCCGCCGTCGATCCCGACACCCCCGAGTGCACCAACCTCGGCGGCAACGCCGAGACCGGGGTGTTCTCCTTCACCGGCTTCGACGCCACCAGCGTGCACCTCGCCCTCAGCGCCACCGGCCACCACCCGCTCGCCCTCGACGCCGACCTCGACCCCGGCGTGCAGCTGCTGCCCACCATCACGCTGCTGGGCAACGCGGGGGCCCTGATCGGCGTCGTCCGGTGGGCGCCGGCCACCATGACCGGCAGCCCCCAGGCCACCCTCGACGGTGCCCTGGTGGTGCTGAGCAAGGTGAACGGCAACAGCCAGGTCGTGGTCGATGTGGCCAACACCCAGGGCGGCGGCACGTTCGCCTTCAACGATCTGGAGAAGGGCACCTACGCCCTGACCGTGTCCGCCAGCGGCTTCGCCAACGCCACCCGCACGCAGCTGCACGTGAACGGGCGCGACACGCTCGACTCCGGCTCCACCGTGCTGGCCGCCAACAACCGGGCGGTGGTGGTGTCGATCACGTCGAGCCCGGGCGGCGCCGCCCTGGGCAACGCCACCGTGTCGTTGAGCGGGGCGCCGCTGTCGTCCCCGCTGACCGTCACCGACACCGGCGGCACGGGCGCGGTCACGCTCAACAACGTGCCGCCGTTCATCGCCGGCGGGGGGTACAGCCTGCAGATCACCCGGGCCGACCACCGGACCCGGACCGTGACCCTCGCCGTACCGCCAGGTACGGGCTCGCTGAGCAGCGCCCAGGCGCTCGACCGCTTCGCCATCATCAGCGGCACGGTCGCCGCCGACCCGGCGCCGTCCGGCAACCTCGTCCGCCCGCTGAACGGCGTCACGCTCACCCCCACGGCACCGGCCGGAGCGGCGATCAACACGACCGCCGACAGCGACGACGGCAGCTTCGAGTTCCGCGACCTCGAGCCCGGCAGCTACACGCTGTCGTTCAGTGCGGTCACCGGCTTCATCACCCCACCGTCGATCCCGGTGACCGTCACCTGGGGCGACGAGGCCACCGGCCGCGACGCCACCTACCTCAAGCTGGCCAAGCTCACCGTGGCCCTCGACGGTGCCGGCGCCCCCGGCAAGCACTTCACCGTCGACCCCGCGCCCCAGAGCCCGGCCGGCCCGTACTCGTCGGGCGCCCAGCTCACCCTGCTGCCCGACGTGGCCTACACCATCGAGGTGGCGGCGGTGGCCAACACCAACGCCGCCCCGACGCCGCTGGTCAGGACGATGACGCCGGGCGAGGTGGACACCGTGCAGCTGACCGTGCCCGGCGAGGGCACGCTCCGGCTCACGCTCACCGACAGCGCCGCCGACCCGATCGCCATCGACGACCCCGACACCGTCGGCGACGAGGGCGAAGCCCCGGCGCTGTACCTCGACGGCGTGGCCACCACCTACACCGTCGAGGGTGACGAGGTGGTCGTGGCCGGTCTGGCCGAGGGCACCTACGACCTCGACGTGCGCGGCCTCGACGCGTTCTTCGACTCCGACCCCACCGGGCCGCACGGCTTCGCCATCGGCAGCGGCGACACCGACGTCTCGCTGGAGCTGGTGCGGCTCGGCCAACTGGTCGGCACGGTGGTGGCCGCCGAGGACGGCACCACGGTCATCACCGGCACCGCGGTCTGCCTCGACAGCGACCCCTGCCAGAACACGGTCTCGGGCGGGTACACCTTCCTCGCCCTCGAGGCCGGCGACCACGACCTCTACGCCGACGCCTTCGGCTCGTGCGCCGCCTCGCCCACCGACACCTTCACCGTGACCGACACGGCCGACTTCCTCGACGAGCACCACACGCTCGAGCTCACCACCTCGGCCGGTTTCGGGGTCATGGTGGAGGTGGACGGCGCCGCGCTCGATCCCGGCGACAACCCGACGGTCACGGTGACCGCGGGCGGACAGGCGGCCACCGTCACCAAGACGGCCACCGGGGAGTACGCCATCACCGCCGTACGGGCCGGTACGGTCGTCGTGCACGCCGAGATGGGCAACGGCGCCAACCGACGGGTGGCCGAGGTGACGTTCACCCTCGCCCCCTGCGACACGGCACCGGATCGTTCGCTCAACATGGTGGCCCCGCTGAACTGAGCGACGCCGGTGAACGGCGGGGGCGCGCTGCGATAGGTTGCGCAGCGCCGCGGCCGGGGGTGCCGCACCGACCGGGGAGGCATCGCCATGGCCGTGGCGGACACGTACGGGGAGCTGGCCGTCGAGCTGGGCGACGATCACGTCGCCACCATCGAGCTGCGCCGCCCACCGAACAACCACATCAGCATCGGCGTGGTCGACGGCTTGCACGCCGCGCTGGGGGACCTCGACGCCGACGAGCGCTGCCGGGCCATCGTGCTGTGCGCGGCCGGCAAGCACTTCTGCGCCGGCGGGGACTTCAGCGGCGGCGACAGCGCCGACACCTCGGCCGTCGATCCGGAGACCGGGCGGCGTCGCGGCGTGTACGACAACGCCGACCGCTTCTTCGCCACCGCCAAGCCGATCGTCGCCGCCGTGCAGGGTGCCGCCATCGGTGCCGGCCTGGGGTTGTCGCTGGTGGCCGACTTCCGGGTGGCGGCGCCCGAGGCCCGCTTCTCGGCCAACTTCGCCCGGCTCGGCTTCCACCACGGGTTCGTGCTGACCGCCACGCTGCCCCGGGTGGTCGGCCAGCAGAAGGCGCTCGAGATGCTCTACACCGGCTGCCGGCTGAAGGCCGACGAGGCGCTGGCCATCGGTCTGGTGGACCGGGTCGTGCCCGCCGATGAGCTGCGCGCCGCGGCCCACGCCCTGGCCCGCGAGATCGCCATCTCGGCACCGCTGGCGGTGGCGTCGATCCGGGCCACGATGCGGGCCGACCTGGTCGAGGCGGTGCGAGCCGCCATCGGCCGCGAGCGCGCCGAGCAGGACCGGCTGCGCCGCACCGAGGACTGGAGGGAGGGCGTGCGGGCCATGGCCGAGCGTCGCGTCCCCGACTTCAAGGGCCGCTGAGGGCCGGGCGGAGCGGGGGAGGTAGGCACCATGGCCATCGATGTGAGCGGGGGCGCGTCGTTCTCCGACGAGGAGCAGATGCTGCTCGACCTGGTGGAGCGCTTCGTGGACGAGCGGCTGATGCCGCTCGAGCGGGCGGTGTTGGCCCGCGAGGCGGCCGGCAGGCCGCTGGAGCTGACCGAGGAGGAGGAGCGCCCGCTGCTCGAGCTGTGCCGGGAGCTCGGCCTGTGGGCGCTCGGCGCGCCCGAGGAGGTGGGCGGCGCCGCGCTGCCGGCCCGGGTGATGCTGGCCATCCACGAGCGGGTGGCCCGCACGATCACACCGTTCCAGTTCCCGCCCGACTCGCCGAACCTGCACATGCTGATGGCCGTGGCCGACCCCGCCCAGCGCGAGCGTTACCTGGAGCCCTATGCGCAGGGCCGGGCGAAGTCGGCGATGGCCATCTCCGAGCCCGACGCCGGCAGCGACCCGGCGGCCATGCGCACCCGGGCGGTGCGCGACGGCGACGACTGGGTGATCAACGGGCGCAAGATCTGGGTGTCGCGGGTGCCGTCGTCGGACTTCACCATCCTGATGGCGGTGACCGACCCGACGCTCGGGGCGCGGGGCGGCATCACCGCGTTCCTGGTGGACCGCGACACGCCCGGCTTCGAGGTCGAGCGGGAGATCCCCATGCTCGGTGGGCTGCGGACCTACGAGCTGCGCCTCGACGACCTCCGCCTGCCCGATGCCCAGCGGTTGGGCGAGGTGGGGGAGGGCTTCGCCCCCATGCAGAAGCGTCTGACGGTGCGGCGCCTGGAGATCGGGGCGAGATCGGTGGGCATGGCGTCGCGGGCGCTGGCCATGATGTGCGCTCACGTGCAGCAGCGGGAGGTGTTCGGCCAGAAGCTGGCCGACCGCCAGTCGGTCCAGTGGTGGATCGCCGATGCCGCCACCAAGATCCACCTGACCCGGCTGATGGTGCAGGATTCCGCCCGCAAGGCGGACCGGGGCGAGGACATCCGCACCGAGGCGTCGATGCTGAAGGTGTTCGCCACCGAGATGGCGGCCGAGGTGGTCGACCATGCGATGCAGGCGTTCGGGGCGCTGGGGATGACCAGGGAGATGCCCTTCGGCGTGCTGTCCCAGCGGTTGCGGATGTCGCGCATCTACGAAGGGCCGACCGAGGTGCACCGCATGGTGATCGCCCGGCGCACCATCGGCGAGTACGCCCGCCTGGCCTGACCCCCGGCCCCGGGCCTCGTTCCGCCAAGGAACGCGGCCCCCACCCACTCGGAGCGAATCGCCGCCGAATCGCTGCGGCCCCACCCCGGCGCCGAATCGCCGCCGAATCGGCGCGAGCGGGGTCCCATTTGCGCCGATTCCGCGCCGAATCGCTGCGAGCGACGGCGACATACCTACCGGTATGATGGACGGAGACGGCAGGGGCCGGCGGAGGACCGGGCGATGGCCGCCGAGAACCGGTCGGAACGAAACCTGCGACTTCTGGTCACGCTCGCGCTCGGCTCAGCATCCTGACCAGCATGGTTGCGTGACACCATGCACCGGTCGCGTCCAGAACTCGCAACGCTGTCGAGCAGCACGCCATCGGCGTTGCCGGTACCGGCATGACCGGCGGGGCATCGGGGACCAGCGACCACGGCGCGTCGCGCCCGACCGCCAGGACGCCGCCTGGCGCAGCGACTCGCCCTGCGTGGTCCCTGCCCCGCCACGAGAGAGGCCTGAGCACGGCCGGCCCGAGACGAAAGACGCCCGTGACCGGCCGGCCCGCAGCCGCAGCCGCAGCCCCAGCCACAGCCACAGCCACAGCCGACGCGCAGCTCAGGCGAACTGCAGCAGGAGGATGATGATGGTGACCAGCACCAGGCCACCCACCAGCGCCGGCCAGAACCAGCGGTTGCGCGCCGGCGGCGGCGGCAGGGCGCCACCACGACCACGGGGGCCGGCTCCAGCTCCACCGGCTCGGGCGGGGGCGGATCGAGCAGGGCGCCGCAGCGGAGGCAGTCCGTCCTGCCGCCGGGGTTCGGCTCACCGCACGCCGGGCACGCCCGGCTCACCCGCTGGCGATGACCGCCCGCCCCGGGCAGCCGCCGCAGCGCCTCGTCGGTCTCCCGCTCGGCGTTGGCCAGCAACGGGGCCGCCGCCGGGGCCCAGAACAGCGGGAAGTCGCACCGCTCGCAGAACGAGTCCGCGGCCCGGCTCACCTCCTCGCGCTCGCTGGTCTCACCGCAGTCAGGGCAGGTCAAGGTCGCCATCGTCGCCTTCGTCTGGTTCATCGAGCTCACGGGCGTCGAGCTCACGGGCATCGGGATCGCGCCGGCCGCGATCGAGGTCGCGGTCAAGATCGCGATCAAGATCGAGATCGAGGTCGATCAGATCGTGCACACCACCGTCACCACCACCGGCACCGGCCGGGCCCTCCCCGCCGTCCACGGTGGCGCCGCTCGCCGTGCGCGTCAGACCGCCGGTCGGGCCGCCGGTGCGGGTGCGTCCGCCGGAGCGGGGCCACAGCAGCTCGTCGCCGACGTGCAGCTCGAAGGTGACCGCGGCCGGCAGCTCCCGCCGTACGAGGCCGATCAGG
This sequence comes from Acidimicrobiales bacterium, assembly GCA_041394365.1. Taxonomy (GTDB): domain Bacteria; phylum Actinomycetota; class Acidimicrobiia; order Acidimicrobiales; family CAIXPF01; genus CAIXPF01. The sequence continues at coordinate 212,724 of JAWKIM010000010.1, read as the reverse complement.
TCCGCCGCCCCGAGCGGACCGACCTGGCGGACGTGGATCACGACGTGCCCTTGCCGCGCCGGTGCGTCGCCCTCCTGGTACACCCCGCCGTCGTCGCGCACCGTCACCGGCCGGCCGGTGACGAGCTCCAGCAGCAGGGTCAGCCCCCGGGCGGTACCCCGCCAGCGCAGCAGCTCGGCCGAGGCGCCGACCCACCGTCGGGTCACCAGGTCGTCGAGGGTGTCGTCGAGGCGACCCTCACCCAGCCATGAGCCGAGGAAGCGCACCATCTGCGGGGGCGCCACCGCCGGGTCGAGGAGCAGCCCGAGGTTGTCCACGTGCTCGAGCACCGTGTCGGCCACGGTCTGGAACAGCGTGACGAAGCGGCGCAGCAGGTCGTCCTCGACCAGGCCGAGGGGCAGCTGGGCGGTCAGCCAGTCGGGTGGGCGGCGTCGGCGGGCCACGCCCACCAGCGAGTCGAGCGCCTGGGTCACCGCACCACCACCCGGTGGGCGGCGGACAGGAACAGCGAGTCCGGGTCGAGCCGGACGATGTCGAGCGCCCGGCCGGTGCGCACGCCGTTGCGCAGGTCGTACTCGAAGAAGAGCACCTCCTCGACCCGGTCCACCCCGTCGATGCTGCCCAGCAGCTGCGACACGGCGGCGGCGTTGAGGTCGGTGTCGAACGGCCAGCCGAGCCCGTCGGTCCCGCCCGACAGCGGGTTGATCAACCGGTACAGCAGGTCCCCGGCGCGCTGGCGGATCACCGCCTCGGAACGGCCGGGCAGCGCCCGCAGCAGTGCCGCCACCGACACGCCCTGGTAGTACGGCGTGGACAGCTCGACGGCGGTGCCGAGCACGCGGCGCTGGTCGAGGTGGTGCCGCACGTTGTCGACCAGCCGATCGGTGAGCGCGAAATCGTCCAGGCGCAGCTCGTTGGCCAGCGCATCGACCTTGGGGACGAGCAGCAGCCGCACCGGATCACCGGGCCGGGACGGCGGCAGGCACCGCGTGCGGGCCACCGAGGGATCGGCGGCCAGGGCCAGCCGCTCGAAGTCGGCGGCGGTGACCGCCCGCTCGCCGGTGCGCACCGTGGCCGGGCCCCGCAGCTTGGCGTTCTCCACCGATTCGGCGTCGACCCCGCCGGTGGCCGGCTGCAGGTTGGTCACGTGCGACACGAACGGGATGGCCGAGCGCAGCGCGGTCAGGGTGCCGGCGCCCACGTTGCCGCGGCTGCCGCCGCCGTGGCGGTAGCCGCTGACGTGCACGGCGGCGCCCGCCGGGGGGACGGCGCCGTGCTGGCGGTGCGACCCGTCGGGGTAGCGGATGCGCGGCCCGAAGCGGACCTCGCCGGTGGCGGAGTCCCACTGCAGGTGGCGGTCGGTGGGGCTCGACTGGGCGAAGTCGGTGACCTCGACCCAGTCGAAGGTGCCGTCGGGTTCGCTGACCTGCACCACCTCGCTGCGCCGGCGGGGCAGCACCGGGGCGTGGCGCACGGCGAACACCTGGCCGGGCCGGCCGTCGCTGACGCCGAGCAGGTCCCGTCCGACGGCCTCGCTGTGCTCGGCCGCGGTGGTGCCGCCGATCGCCGCGGTGCGCAGCGACAGCAGCCGGGGGGAGCGGCGGTAGGTCGGTTGGTCGGCGGCGACGTCGTCCACCCGGATGCGCAGCCAGAACGCCCGCACGTCGGCCAGGGTCAGCGGTTCGTGCACCGGCGGGACGAGCAGCACGATCTCGCCGCTGCGGTTGAGCCCCCCGGTGGTGTCGCTGTGCACCGGCACCGGGATCCACGCCTCGTCGCCCCACACCTCGAACGCCAGCGGCGGACGGGTGGGGTCCACGCCGATGCCCTCGGCGTCGGCCTCGATGTCGAGGCGCAGCACGTTGCCGGCCAGCGACGAGGCGAAGCCGAGGTGGAACGCGTCGTCGGCCTGCGGGGGGCTGGAGCGGAACAGCTCCACCCGGGCCCGCTGGTAGCCGAGCTGCTCGGTGACGTCGAGCCAGCTGCTGTCGTCGATGGCGCTGAGGGCGGCCACCAGGCGGGGCTGGCTGATGACGAGGTCGTCCACGGTGGTGAACACGAACCGGTCCGATTCCTCGCCGCTGGTCGAGACCTGCGTACCGGCCGGTACGACGACCTGCCCGTTGGGCACGCCCGACAACCAGAACGTGAGCTCGGCCAGCGCGGCGGCGGGCGGGAACGGTTCGACGCCCATCAGGTTGAGGAACCGCACGTAGTACGCGTCGGGCACCTGGTTGACCCGGAACAGCATCATCTCGGTCATCCAGGCGAACAGCTCGATGAGGGCGACGCCCGGGTCCGACACGTTGTGGTTGGTCCACTCCGGGCAGAACTGGGGGATGAGTCGCTTGGCCTCGTCGACGATGTCCTGGAAACGACGATCGTCGAGGTTGGGGACCGGCAGGCTCACAGCTGACCCTCCTCGCGGGGGATGACGTAGAACGGGTAGACGAGGTTGCGGCGGTCGTTGGTGGCCCGCACCCGGTAGGTGATACCGATCAGTACGGTCCCGTCGCGGTCGGGGTCGGGGGTGACCTCGACCGCTTCGAGCTCGGCCCGGGGCTCCCATTGGCTCATGGCGTCGCGCACCGCCTGGGCCATGAGGCCGAGGGTGTTGTCGTTGATCGGTTCGAACAGCAGGTCCCAGATGCGGCAGCCGAACTCGGGCCGCATCAGGCGTTCGCCCGGCGCGGTGCCGATGATCGAGCGGATGGCCGCGTCGATGCCCTCGCCGCCCCGGGCGAGGGCGAAGCGACCGGTGTGATCGATCCGCAGCGGGAAGGCGAAGCCCTGCCCGATGAAGTCCGCGGTGGGGGTGGGTTCGTGCATGTGTGCTCCCGTCGCTCCCGTCGCCTCAGCCCAGCTTCACCATGGAGCCCTTGACCTCGGTCATGCCGCCGGCGCTGAGGCTCAGCGCGCCGGAGGCCTTGACCGTGGTGCTGCCGCCCTCGACCTTGGCCGACGACGAGGAGACCAGCTCGGCTGCGCTCTGCCCGTTGAGGCTGAGCTTCTGATCGGCCGTGATCGACACGTTGGCGCCCTTGATGGTGACGTCGCCCGAGTCGGAGATGCTGATGGACCCGTTGCCGGCGGTGATCGAGAACGGCCCCTTCTTCACCTCGAGGCTGACCTTGTCCTGGCCGATGCGCAGCACCGTGCCGTTGGCCAGCTTCAACTGGATGTGCTGGTCGGGGTCGCCGTCGCCGTCGCCCAGCTCGATCTCGTGGCCCTTGCGGGAGCGCAGCAGCCCCTTGTTGGGCTTGGCGTCCTTGATCACCGGACCGGGCTGGGCGGCCTTCTTGCTCCACAGCCCGCCCACCACGATGGGCCGGCGCAGGTCGCCGCGCTCGAACACGACGAGCACCTCGTCGTCGACGTCGGGTTGCAGCGCCAGGCCGGCCTGCTTGCCGGCCCCGGGGGCCGCCACCCGGCACCAGGTCGATTCCTGCTGGGCACCGAGCACGGGCAGCTTGACCTTGACCCGGCCGGTGTTGTCGGGGTCGGCGATGTTGGTCACCACACCGATGGCCGCGTGGTTGAAGCTGGTGGCCCGGTCGCCGAGGGGGCCGGGGGTGCCGCCGCTGCCGCCGGTGCCGCCACCGAGCAGGTCGACCAGCTCGTCGGGACGGCGGCCGCCGATGCCGAAGCGGGTCACCAACCCCAGCCTGGCGCCCCACACATGGGTCACCTCGGTCACCGCGTAGGTGCCCGACAGGGTCTCGCCCATGTTGACCACCTCGACCCAGCCGCCGGCCTTCAGCTCGGGCCGGCCGATCGCCTCGCCCCGGCCCTGCACCGAGGAAGCGACCGACTCCGAGGCCAGGGCCTTGGCCACCGCGGTGGCCTCATCGGCGGTCTGTACGTCGGCATGGGTGGTGCGCACACCGCTGCTGACCCCGGGCAGCGCCTTGCGAGCCTTCTTGAGGGCGTCGGCCGCCGGGCTGGTGGCGCCGAGCACGCTGGTGGCGGGATCGGCGGCGATGCCCCCGTCCTGGCCCTCGACCGTCTGCTGGGTGTCGGGGTTCCAGCCGGCCACGGTGACCTTGCCCACCTGGTCGGCCACCGACAGCCGCAGCGTGAAGCGCCGCAGGTCGTCGCCCCAGGTGAGCTTCACCGCGGTCGTGGAGGCCGGCGGGGCGAAGTGCAGCTTCTTGTCCTCCACCCACCAGTCGCAGCCGCACCGGCGGGCGAGGTCGTCGAGCAGCCGCTGGTCGCTGTCGACCTGCAGGACGTACTCGTAGGTATGGCTCGGGCCGGAGGCCACCGCGCTCAGCCCCGCCCGGCCGGCGATGGCGCTGACGATCGACTGGGGGGTGGCGTTGAGGTAGGTGCGGTGGTCCTTGCTGTGGGCCAGCCGGTGGGCGAGGTCGAGCCCGGAGACGACCAGCTCGTGCGTCTCGCCGGCGCCGGGGTCCACGCCGATGGCGGTGACCTCGCCGCTGATGACCGACACGTCGGCGCCGCTGTCGTCGGGCAGCTGGATGTCGACCACGGCCCCGAGCGCCACCGCCCCGCTGTCGAGCAGCGAGAAGTCGCGGTCGCGGAAGCGCAGGGAGAACGTCGCCGGAAGCTGCACCCGCTGCTCGACGCGCAGGTCGATCAGGTTGTCGGCCAGCGCCGTACCGAGCGGTGCGCCGTTCGGTGATGGTCGGGTTAGTGGGCGTCAGGATCTCTGGCCATGGGGCGTGGGGTGGTCCTGTCGGTTCGGGCGGGGGACGAGGCGGATCGGCCCCGGCGGCAGAGGATGGCGAGCGTGGTGCCGGGGGCCAGGGCGAGCGGGTCGGTGATGCCGTTGGCGGTGGCGATCAGCCGCCACTGGGTGGCGTCGTTGTAGTGGCGGGCGGCGATGCGGTCGAGCGTCTCGCCGTGGGTCACCTGGTGGGTGCGCTGCGGTTTAGGGGTGCCCGAGGTCGGGTTCTGCGGACCCCAGTTGGCATCCGGCTCGTACTGGGTGAGCTTGAGGCCCACCTTGGCCCGCAGCGGCATGCCGGAACGGGCGAAGTACGTGAAGGTCAGGTCGATGCTGGCGATGACCGCCTTGAAGCTGTGCAGGTCTCCCCGATGGAACTTCACCCGGCGGCCGGCCGTTGTTGGCGGCCTCGTCGTAGCCGGCGAGCGACGTGTCGATCTTCATGAGGTCGAGCAGCTTGGTGGTGTAGTTGGTGACCGGGACACCCTCGGCGGTGGTGTCGAAGGTGAGGTCGAGCGCCAGCGTGCCCGCCTGGCCGCCGGTGAAGGACAGCTCGGGGGCCTCCCGGCCGGGCACCACGTCGGCCCGCCGGCTGTTGCTGCGCGACAGCTGCAGCTGGCTCGGGTTGAATAGGCACGACAGGCGCGTGCCGGTCTCGGTCTCGAGGTAGGCCTTCTGGGCGGAGGTGGTGGTTGCCATCGCTTGGGGCTCCGGGCGGTCAGAGGAGGTCTCGGAAGCGCAGGCCGCGCCGCTCGAGTTGGGCGACGATGCGCTCCTCGAGCAGGTCGATCAGCGTGTCCACGTCGTTGAGCAGTTCGGTGGTGGTCAGGCGCGCCCCTTGGGCACTGTCGCCGTCGGCCACGGCGTCGAGGGCGGCCTCGGCCACACCGTCGCTGCGGCCGCCACCTGCGCCGTCGGCGAGCCGGGCGATGGCGTCGCCCGCTCAGGCACCGGCGCGGGACGTGTGACGGCGCCGACGGAGGAGCCGGTGCCGGCAGCGGTGCCGGTGCTGGTGCCGATGGCGGTGCCGGTGCCGGCGGCGGTGCGCCGGCTGGTCGAACCGGACGGCACGATGGCATCGGCCGGCCGGTGAGCGAGGTTGTCGGCGGGGCGCTGGGCGGAGGGCCGTCCCGGGGACGAGCCCGATCGAGGCAGGTGCGCCGGCCGGGCGCACCGGTCGGACCGGCCCGGCAGAGCGCCGACGGGCAGCCCCTCGGTACCGACCCGGCGGACGGTGCCACGTCGTCGACGCGACCGCCGTTCGGCCGTGGCCGGTCCCCGAAGGCGGCGCCGCACGCCGGTCCCGGGGTGGGATGCGTTCGCCGCCGCGTCGGTGGGGGCCATGGCGGTCAGTCGGGCGATGGCGGCCAGCGCGGTGGCCGGCCCGGTGCCACCGCCGTGCGGAGCGGTCGGGGCGGTCGCCGCCGGAGCCGAAGATCGCCGGAGCCGAAGCCGGCGCGGAGGCGTGCGCCGGGGGACGGGGCGGCGCGGCCGTGCACGCTGCCCGGCAGGCTCGACGCTCGGGGTGGCGCTCCGCGCCCGGACGAATGGTGGTCGTCCGCGTTCGGAAGGCACGAGCGAGCGACACCGGCCAGCGGCTCGTCGAGCGGCCACCGACACCGCGACCGCCGACCACCGGCCGTCCGGTGCGGCGGCGTGGAGCTGCATCCCGGCCGGTACGGAGGAAGCGCGACCTGCCGACCGGTACGGAGGTGAGCGACCTGCCGGCCGGTACGGACAGGCGCCCGGCGCCACGGCGTGGGGCTCGGGGTGGGGTGCGTCGCCGTCGTCAGCGTGCGGCCGGACCAGGTGGGACCGCCCGCAGCACCGAGGCCAGACCGAGGTGCGACGGCGCTGCCACCGCGTAGGTGAGCGGGGAGGAGTCGCGGCCACCGCTCGGGCCCGGCCGAGGCTCGTAGCCGGCGGGCCGAATACGCCAGGTCCCGCGGCGCAGCAAGGCACCCGCCGGTGTACCGCTCGGTAGGCCCACAGCGGCGTCGGACCCTACCGCGCTCCGGGACCCGTCCACACCGGCCGACGGCAGCGGTCACCCCGAGGCTGGGCGTTCGAGGTGGCGAACCGTTCGAGCGCCGCGGCGCGATGCGGCGTGGGGGTTGCTCGGGGCCGGCTTGGACCGATCCTGCCGGAGCTCGCCGGCGACCCCGACGTCCACTCGGGCACGATCGCGGCAGGCCCGTGCGGGTGCACAGCCGATGCCCGTTGCACCGGCCGGGTCCGCCCGCCGGCTGCGCCCAGGTGGTCGGTGCCACCGGTCGGCGGGGAGCGGTTCGCGCTGCCGGCCGTTGGCCCGGATGCGGCGTGGGCCGGTCGACGAGGGCGGCAGCGGCCGCGAGGTGACGGCCGATGGCCCCGCCAAACGACCGGTGCGGATCCGACCGTGTGCGTCGGGCGCAAGCCGGCGGGACGCCACGGTGTCCCGGCGGCCGGTCCCGACGTTCCACCGGTTGCGACCCTCCCGGCGTTCCCGCCGGCTCGGGCCGATCCCGGCGGACATGATCATCCCGGCGGACAGTCATCCCGGCGGGGCCGGCGATGCGACCGGCTGCGGGCCGCATCGGGCGAGCGCCAGCACCCCGCCGGCTGCTGCCAGGCGCGCCCACCGCGCCTTCGACCGCCAGCACGGCGGGCCCTGCGGCCGGCGCCCCGTGACGATCGACGGGCACGGATCGACGGGCAGCCGCCGGGGTGACGGCGACTGGTGGCGACCCGGTCTGGGCCTTGGACAGCGAAGCCGGGGCGCTCCACGGCGAAGCCGGGGAAAGCGGTCGTGACGGCGGCCGTGCTCGTCTCCGGTGCGGGGCGCACCGGTCGGGCAGATCGGGGCGTGGTCGTCAGCGAGGAGACCGAGAACGGACTCGAGCTTGAGCTCGGCCTCCGGGCTCGGGCTCGGCCCCAGCTCGGCGCGAGGAGCGCTGCCGACGCCCGCCCGCACCGACACGGGCGAGCAGCCCGGCCAGACCGGTGACCACCGGCGAAGCTCCGGCCAGTCCGACGGTCGAGGCCGGCCGAGGACGACAGGTGGGCGCTGCCCGGTCGAGCCATCCCTGCGATCTGCCAGCGGGCCCGGGCGAGGGCCTTCGAGCAGCGCGGCGAGCGCCCGGTAGCGGGGAGAGCACCGGCACCCGGCTGCGTCGCCACCGGCCAGGCCGCGGTACGGCAGCAGTGCCGGGCGAGCCGGCCAGGTGCCGGTCGGTGACGGATCCGTCGCCGCCGGGTCCCCGTCCTCGTGGTTCTGGCGCTGGCGGCGGATGCGTGGCCCGTCGACCGGGGACACCTGCGGCATCGACCAGGCCGGGGCACCGGGCTGCCGGCTGACGGGGGTGGCCGGCGGACCCTTGCCGGGATGGGGCACCGTCGGCAGCGACGTTCGAACCGGGAGTGGCGAGGCGGAAGCGGCCGAGCGGTGGGGTCGGAGCCCTCGGCCACCGCGCCGTGGAGCGGAACCGGGGCGGCAGGCGCGGTGAGGCCGACCTGCGACCCCCGCTCGTGACCGGGAGCGTGGCGGCCGCGGGCTTGCGACCGCTCCGCCGTACCATCCCGGTTGGTATGGGCCGCAAGCCGGCCAGCACCGGCCGCGGCGCCAGGGAGCGGTCGTCGCGGCGACAGGCCAGTTCCCCAGAACCCAACGGCACGTGCAGGCGCGGCGGCGCGCCCGAGCGGCGTACGGGGCTCATCACAGACGACCCCGGCCATCGGCGGCGTGGGCGGTGGCCCCGGCCTTTACTCGAAGCGCCGGTCAGGGGACGTCCAGCGCCGCCGGCACCGAGCGGGCCGGCGCGACCGCAGCCGCCGACCGCGCGACAGTGCCGGGACCGTCAGCGAGCGAACTGACGGGGCCGGACCATCCATGCTGGGTCGAGCCGTCGCCGTCGGGGCAGGCCGCGGCCGCCGGTTGATCCTCGAGCAGCCCAGCCGGCAGCAGGCCTGCAGCACCGCCGGCGACGGACGATCGGAAACGGCCTGGTGCGAGGCCGCCATGGCGTCGAGCGAGGACCGACCGGACTGCAGGTGTGCCGGGGCCGCGGCGAAGCGCGCATCGACGCCATCGGCAGCCCGGCACCAGGCTCCGGCCGGTCGGCCCCCCGACGGGCTGCCGGCGCAGCGGCGCAGCGGCACGGCTGCGCCGCGCCGCCGTCGCCGCCGGCCGCCAGCCGCGCCCGGGTCGACCCGGCGAGCGGTTGCTCGAACTGCCCGGCCAGGGCGACGCCCGGCGAGGCGGCCACCACCCGAGGCCAGTGCGCTGGCCCGGCGCCACCGGCGGTGGCGATCGTCGAGCTCGCCCCGGCGACAACGCCGAACGACGGGCGCGGGGCGCCGAGCTCGTCTGCGTGGTCCCCGTGGCTGGCGCTCGGCCGGGCCGGTCCGGATCGACGGTTGGCGGTGCAGCAGGCACGGCGGCGAACTGCCCGCCATCGGCTGATGCGCCCGGCAGCCGCCGACGACAGGTTCGTCATCGCCGAGCGAGCCGCCCTCTTGACCCCGGCCACGGGCTCACCGAGCGACCCGCCGTCGCCGCCGCAACGTCCGTTTAGAGTTCACGCTCGGTGGTTTCGCCGGGTTGCGTCAGGGCGATTCGTCGATTCGCTGACACGGCCTGCACCCCGTCACCGGGAGCGCGGGACATGCCGGACGGTATGGCCGTCGAACCTGCCGGCGGCGTCGTGAGGGGGCCGGCGGGGTGACCCGGCCAGGCAACCGGCCATCGGCCAACGCCGGGCCAAGCGGATCACCGGCGGTACCCCTGCCGCGCGGCTCGCGGCGGCCCGGCTGCAGGCAGGCGTCGGCCATCCGTCTGGCGCTGGACTGCGGCCGCTGGGGGGCACGCCACGACCCGCACCGGCCGGCGCCCGGCCCGATGGGCAGGTCTCCGGCTGCGAGCCTCCCGGAGGAGCCGCTGGGCGTTCGCCGTCGCTGCGGTCGCCCCGGCCACCGCCCGCAGCGGGGAGCCCGGCCAGGCCTGTGCCGAGCGCCCGCCGGACGGCGGCGGAGCAGCGGTGAACGTGACCGGCTTGTTGGCACCGCCGTCGTAGGCGGCGTTGGGCACCACCCGCAGCGGAGCAGGGCCGCACGGCGACCCACCGAGCCGGCGGCGGTCGCCTCCCCGGCTGCGGTCATCGACGCCGGTGCAACGTGCTGGGCAGACCCCGGCCCACCGACGCCGCCGTCACCGAGCGGCGCGTCGCCGGCGGTGCCATCCTTGGCGAGCCGCCCAGGGCGGCCAGCAGACGGTCGAGGTCGCGGTCGCCCGTCAGCACCGGCTCGGGCGCCACCTGGGCGGCGCGGCCGCCACCCGGCCAGTACTCCACCGGCGGAAGCGCCGTCAACAGCCCGGCCGTGCCGCAAATGCGGTAGCGCCAGCGGCGATCGATGCAGGAGCAGACCACCCAAGGTGGCGGCGAGCAACCCACGCCACGGGCCAGCGGGCTGACCGCCACCAGTGGCCGCACGGGCGACTCCACCGATGCGGCCGGCGCCGGCCCGTCGAACGCCGCCGGGCGAGGGCGAGCGCCGACCGCCTCGGCGTCAGGGCGATGCCCAGGCGACGAAGCCATGGTGTGCGATCTCCAGTTCCTCGGTGGCGATCCCATCGTCGCCGGCGGCGAGTCCGGGCCCGACCAGCGCACCGGGAAGGCGCCGTCCAGGCTCCCCGGCTCCGCAGGCGCTCACCGTCGGCGCTGACCAACGTCACCGCCGCGCTGGAGCGCACCAACTGTTCCCCCTGGCCGCCGAAGCCGTCGCCCGAGCACTTCTGGATCAGTTGAGCAGCGTGTCATCGTTGGTCACACCGCGTTTGAACGTGAGGTTGGACCACTTCATCCGGCCCGGCAGCTTATGCACAGAAGCCGTTCTCGCCGCCCTCCTCCAGGTCATGACGTCGATCTCCAGTTTTGAGCCCGGAGACCTCCAGGAACTCTCGCCGATGGTGAGACCGTCGACCTCGAATGAAGATGCCCTTGCGGGCGCCGATCACGCTGTACTCGTCAGGCAAGGTCCGCAGTCCTTCCACGCGCGGCGGTTCAACGCCGCGACCGTCTGAGGCAGGCGGTCGGCGTGCTCGAGGTCGAGCAACGTGTCGAGATCCCAATGGAGATGGAACGCCAGATACGACAGTTCATCCCAGGCGCGTCGACCGGGTATTGCCTCATCGGTTCTGGCTCCGGACCTCCTCGATCCGGTGCCGCAACGACGCCGTCACCGGACCGGTGCCGGCGTCGTCGAAGGGGGCCGCGGAGCCGGACGGCATCACCACGGTCGGACCGGACGGCGACGAGGCGGCCATGCCCACCGGCGACGCCGTCGCCGCCGCGAACACGTTGCCCGTCACCGGCGCCGCTTCACCCAGCTCCACCACGTCGAGCACCTCGGCGTCGACGTCGATCTCCTCGACTACCTCGAAGTCGTCGAGCTCGTCGAGCTCGTCGCCGGCCGCCTCGGCGGCCAGCACCGCGTCCTGGAGCACCCGCAGCTCGGCCGGATCACCGAAGTTGATGATACCGTACACATCCTGCAGGAACGCCAGGTCGGCGGCGAAGAAGGCCCTCGACCACCGACGTGGACACGTCGGCGGCCAGGATGCCGAGCTCGGTGATGACCCGGGCCAGCACCACGATGGTGAGGTACGGATCCTCGGCGCCGCTGATACCGGGGATCCGCAGCGGCTCGATCTCGTCCCGGGCGGTCGCCAGGCGCATGGTGCCCTGCCGGTGCAGGGTGCCCGCCTGGTCGACGTAGCCCTTGGGCAGGGTGAAGCTGTACTCGGTCCGCAGCCCCATCCTCAGCTCTTCCGCTCGAGCCACTCGTGCACGATGGTCAGCTCCTCGATCATCACGTCATCGGTGGACGCATCGAGATCCGACGCCGACCACTTCGACGGCCACCCGGCCTCGAAGTTCCAGCGATCCACCTCGGCGCCGGCGTGGTCGTAGACCACCACCGACCCGCTGCGACGGGCATCTTTGACCTTGCCCTCGACGATCTGGTGGAACCAGTCGGTGAGGGCCTTGTCGGCCGAGTAGCCGCGCTTGAGCACGATGTCGTTGAAGCTCAGGTGACCGGGCACCTTCTTGGTGCGCTGACGACCCTTGTCGTCAACCACCTTGACCTCGGTGACCGCCACTTCGGCACCGAGTCCGGAGCAGCCGGTGAAGAAACCGACCTGGACCCCGTCGAGCTCGAGGGCGAACATCGACCCCTGGAACTCGGGATGGATGTCATTGCTTGAGGGCATGACGCCTACCTTCTCCTTGTCTCACTGGTGGTGGACGGGCGCGTCAGGCGCCGCTGAGGTCCTTGAACTGGCTGATGCGGAAGATGACGAACTCGGCGGGCTTCACCGGGGCGATGCCGACCTCGACCACCAACTTGCCCTGGTCGATGGAGTCCGGCGGGTTGGTCTCGGCGTCGCACTTCACGAAGAACGCCTGATCGGGGGTGGCACCGAACAGCGCGCCATCGCGCCACAGGCCACGCAGGAACGAGGAGATGGTCCGCTTCACGCCTTCCCAGAGCTTCTGGTCGTTCGGCTCGAACACCACCCACTGCGTACCATCGAGGATGGTCTTCTCCACCATGTTGAACAGCCGGCGCACGTTGACGTACTTCCAGTCGGAGTCCGACGAGAGCGTGCGGGCGCCCCACACCCGGATGCCCCGGGTGCCGAACGGGCGGATGCAGTTGATGCCGATCGGGTTCAGGTGGCCCTGCTCGGCCTTGGTGATGGGCAGCTCGACGTCGAGCGCGCCGCGCACGATCTCGTTGGCCGGGGCCTTCCACACGCCGCGGGTGTCGTCGTTGCGGGCCCAGATGCCGGCCATGTGACCGCTCGGCGGGATGAGGATCTCGGTGTCGGCGCTGCCGGTGGCGGCCGGGTTCTCCACCTTGATCCACGGGTAGTACATGGCGGCGAAGGCCGAGTCGTACATGGCGACGTCGGAACGCCACTCCTTGATCTGCTGGACCGACATCCCCGGAGGGGCGTCGAGGATGGCGATGCGGTTGGCCTGGGCCTCGCAGTGGTTGATCAGCGAAGGTCTGCGCCGCCTTCCATGTTCAGGTCGACCGAGCCGTCCTCCTTGCGGGCGGCGTTGATCAGGTCGGGCACCATCACCATGGTGACGTCGTCGGCGATGACCAGACCGTTGATGCCGGTGCGGGCGGTCTCGGAGCCGGCGAACTCCTTGGTCGGCACCACCACGGGGTGGGTCGGCGGGATGGCGCGGGGTAGGCGCCCTCCTTGAGGGTGAACAGCGCCGCGCGTTCGAAGCCGTCCGGTGAGCTCCGCGGTCTGCGTCAGGGTGATCTTCTCCACTGCGGCGTGCCCACCACGGTGGCGACGTTTCGATCGCCGAACCGAGGGTGACACCCTTCGTGGCGCTCGGCCTCGGCAACGCGCACCGTTCTCGACCACGATCAGGTCGAACGACGGCGGCGTGTCATCGTCGGCATCCTCGTCGGCCTGGCGCGGCACGATCCAAACACGATCTTGGCGTTCGGCCCTTGGCGGCGATCTCCACCGGCATGCCGATCGCCCGGTCGGGGCGGGCAGGGGCCAGCGTGGCCGCGGCCTCCGACGGGGTGGGTGCGGATGCGGGCATTGATGGTAGCTGCCGCCGCCGCTGCTGGAACCGGCTGTACACGCTGTGCGGCAGCATGGCGCCCGGCAGGAAACCGCCGAACAACTGCTCGTACTGGGTCCAGCTGGTCACCAGGGCGGGGCTTGCGCCCTCCGATCGTTCCGAATCGGTCGGTGCCGACGCGGTGAAGTCACCAACGCGGCGATGGCGGTGGCGCCGGCGGAGAGGGTCGCGGACCCGGAGGGCACCTCCTCCACGTACACGCCTGGGTCGCGGTCGCTGCCACGGATGCAGTTCCCCTGTGAGTGTGAGTTGGCTTCCGAGACATCGGCAGGACTCGTCCTACTTGATCCTGAGGATGCCGCCTCGGGTCCCGAACGCCGCCATCGCTTGGGCCGGGCCGTGGTCGGGCCGTAGGCCGACTGCACCTTCAGTCTGGCCGGGACGGAGAACGCGGATGGTCCCGCCCCAGTTGCACAGGCACCTGCAGGCGTCGGTCACCGCCGGCATGTTGGCTAGAGCACCTTGCTGGAGCCCGGCGCCCCACGGCGCGCCAATGCCCGGCATGTCGGCATCAGGGTGAGCGCCTCAGCAGCGGCGGTGGCGGCGGCCACGGTGGGGTTGGCCAGGCTTCGAGCACATCCCGAACGACGGGATGTTGAGCATCGGGACGTTGTCCATGATGTTCGACGCCGGTTTGTTGTCGCCGAGCACCTTGTTCTTCGGCAGCGCGGCGTAGGTTGCCGGCAGCCGTTGCCGAACGTGCAGGTCATCATGGCGCCGTGGGTGATCAGCATGCCCATGGCACACATCGACCAGCTTGGGGATGACCTTAATCTCTCGATGCGGGAGGGCGATCGCCGCTGGTCGGCGCAGCGGTCCCGGTCGTACCTAGTCGGCTGGTCGGGATGTGCGGTACGTCAGCGGGGCCAGGCCCTGGCGCTGGTGGTCATCGGCTCGTCGACGACACGATGAAGCAGACCACCTGGTATCCTCGCCGTCCGCCAGCTGGGAAGGACGGGAACAGGTAGCTGAAAGGCGGACGGACGACTCTCGTAGGCGATGCCCACGTAGTCCCTGAAGTTGTCCGGTGAAGCGGTACGCCGTCGGCGAAGGCCTGCAGCTCGGCCTCGCCGGGGTACACGTCCGGGACGCGGTGTACGGTGGCGGTGGCGTACACCCTCGTGGGTGTGCTCCTCGGTGCAGGGCACCGCCCGCAACTGCTCCACGTCGGCGGTGTCGAGCGTACCGTGGGGGCACCACGCAGTCACCCACCGACAGCGGCGAACACCGATTCGTCACCGGCGGCCACGATGGCGCTTCGCGCGTCGCCAGCCTGCGTCGTCGGAGCACGCCGACGCCAGGCCCACCAGCACGACGCCTGACAGCGCGACGGCAACCGGGCGGCGACGGCGGCAGACGACATCGGGGCGCAGTGTACCGACCACCTCAACGATGTTGGCGCACTCTCCACGCCGCCGTGACGGTGCTCGCAGCAGCGAGGAGCGGTGATCCGAGGACCACGAGCGCATAGGGCGCCATGAGCCGCCCGCTGAGCCTGATGACGGTCGCGCCGTAGTTCTACCTCGCCAACCGGCGCAAAGTCACGCCAGGCCGGATCGGCCCGCACCGGCAGCTCGAGCTGTGCCAACTCATCGACCACCTCGTCGAATTCGTTGCGGGTCACGGCGATGGGGGCTGCCGGGCTGCGGATCGGCCGGGTAGGCCACGCCCAGCAGGTCGCTCACGCTGCGCAGGGCCAACGTACCGGACCGTATGCAGAGCCCGCCCTCGGACCGGAAGGGGAGGTCGAGCACCGCCATGCGCATCGCCGCCGTGTCGAGGATGGCACCGGCCGCCGTGATCCAGCTGCGGTCGGGGTGTGGCGAGCGGAGGTAGCTGAGCGGCGTGCCAGCGACGTGGTGCGTCTCCTCCGCAGCACCACGAACCAGCGCTCCCACTCGGCGAAGTAGGTGGCATCCAGCTCACCCAGGTACCCCGCGGCCTGGGCACGGCGCAGCATGGCCAGGGCCGAGGCGGGTCGGAGCGGATGCTCAACTGGCTGACCATCACCCCGCGCGGTTGAGAACGTGCCGTAGATCGTGGGCACGTAGGCGATGAGCAGGGCGACCACCAACAGCTGGCACGCGGCCTCGCTGAAGGCGAGCACGGCCGTGAGCGTGCCCGGCGGTCGCTCGAAACCGAGGGTCCACAGGTTCGACCCGAGGTGCGCAGTGCGGCGACGAAGCCGTCGTGCTCGCACACGGCCATCAACGGCGTGTACGCCAACCACAGCAGCGTCAACCACAGGGCGGGCATCGGTATCTGTGGTCACCGGCGCGGAGTGCGCCATCACGGCGGTCGCGCTGGTGATAGGTGCGAAGGGGTCGGGCGGCGAGCAGGCGGAACACGGCGAACAAGGCGTAGGAACAACGCCCGGGCGAGCGGGTGAGGCTGGCCCGGGCAGCACGAAGGTGCCAGCACCGAGTCGAGCACGGCGACGATGGCCACTGCCTGGCGATGGCGGCCGGCAGCCTCCAGCACGGCGCTCACGGCCACCGGGGCGGGCGCCGGACCACCCGGGCGAGTTGGTCGCGGCTCAACCGGCGACGGCGCGGCCGGCAGGCTGCAGCGCCGCCCGGATGGCCCCGGCGGCGGCGTCGAGCTCACCCGGGTCCACGGTGGCGGCGGCGTTGGCAGTTCAGCCGCCCATGTCGCTGATGGGATCACGTGCAGGTGGTGGGGCAACCTCGAAGCCGGTGATGATCAGGCCGACCCGGCGCGTTGAACGCCTGCTGCTGCGCCACCCCGATGATCTGGGCCACGGTGAGGTGGGCGGGCGGTGGCCGGGTCGAGGTCCAGCCAGTGGTCGACCTCGGCGCGGGGCACGACCAGTGTGTGGCCGCGGCGGATCGGGTTGATCGACAGGAAGGCGACGCACCGCTCGTCCCGCCACACGAACTGGCCGGGCAGCTCACCATCGATGATGCGGGTGAAGGCGACGGCGCCGCCATGGGTCGCATCGCCAGTTCCGCCGTGCCCGACGCCCCCGCATCCCGGGCTCGCGCCGCAGCCAGGCCGTTTCCCTGCAAGCCGTCACCTCTAGCTCACTGGAAAACAGGTATCGTCCTTCACCAATGAATCGCCTGCTGCACGGCGTCGCCCGCTTCCAGCGCGACGTGTTCCCCAACCTCCCGCCCCGGTCCTCGAGCGCCGGCACGCCCCAGCGCCCGCTGGCGCTGTTCGTCACCTGCGCCGACTCCCGGGTGGTGCCCGAGGTGATCACCCAGACCGACCCGGGCGACCTGTTCGGCTGCCAGGTGGTGGGCAACATCGTGCCCGCCCACGGCTCGACCTACGGCGGTGTGTCGGCCACCGTCGAGTACGCCGTGTCGGTGCTCGGCGTGCCCGAGGTGATCATCTGCGGCCACACCGACTGCGGCGCCATGAAGGTGCTGCTCGACCCCTCGCCGCTGGCCAGCCTGCCCAGCGTGCAGGAATGGCTGGACCACGCCGAGGCCGCCCGGCGCACGGTGATGGACAACCAGCCCGGGCCCATGTCCGATGCGGAGCTGCTCGACGCGCTCACCTGCCAGAACGTGGTGTCCCAGCTGACCAACCTGCGGACCCATCCCGCCATCGCCTCGCGGGTGGCGGGCGGCAAGCTGCGCCTGCACGGCTGGGTCTACGCCATCGACACCGGTGAGGTGCGCTGCTACGACGAGGCCACCGGGCGCTTCGTGCCCGCCTCGTCGCTGCTGGCCACCGACGATACGTAACCCGGGTGCCGTCGGGGCTCTAGGCCTCCGCCGCACGTCGCGTTATGGACGGTCGCGACGAGAACGGCCGGGAAGCGAACAACCGCTCGACGTTCTCCACGTCGGTGGCGAGTTGGCGGATCATCAAGACCTCCGACGTGCGGACGGAAAGATCCTGCTATTTCCACGAATCGACCACGTTCCTCGGTTCTTCGTTCCGGAAGAACGTGTGGTCATCTGGCCTTCCTGCTGATAGGCGTCGGCGTCGGGGACCGTTCGACCGTCCGGTCCTTGAGGGTGACCTCGTAGCTCGGCATGTCGCACCTCCTCCGGCACCCGGGTTGCGTTGGTGACGCAGATGACGGTACGACGACCACCCTGTGAGGTACCAGAGGCGTAACCCTGTGGATTCACGGTGGATTGACGGTGGATGAGCGAGGTTGTCCACAGCCGGGGCCCGATCGCCCCGGTCGGCGGCACCCGGCGCCTACGATGAGCGCCGATGTCGAGCCCGCTCACCTTCAGCTGCCCCCGGTGCGACAGCGACGTCGCCGAGGAGTTCTACGGGCCGTGCACCGCGTGCCGCAACGCCCTGCGCGCCGAGCAGGGCACCGACCCGGTGGGCACGGTCACCGAGACCGCCTACGAGCCCAAGATGAACGTCACCCCCAACGCGGTGGCGCTCAAGGAGTGAGCGCCACCGGTTGATCAGCCGGCGGCGGCCGAACCGGCGGCCACCTGCTTGGCCCAGCGGTAATCGGCCTTGCCCGATGGGCTGCGCTGTACCTCGTCCACCCGGACGATCGCCTTGGGCAGCTTGTAGCGGGCGATGTGGGCGGAGGCTGCGTCCAGCAGCGCCTCGTCGGGCGTGGCGCGCTCACCGTCACGCAGCTGCACCA
The DNA here is from genome assembly GCA_041394365.1 of Acidimicrobiales bacterium. Taxonomy (GTDB): domain Bacteria; phylum Actinomycetota; class Acidimicrobiia; order Acidimicrobiales; family CAIXPF01; genus CAIXPF01. The sequence continues at coordinate 194,783 of JAWKIM010000010.1, read as the reverse complement.
CGGCCACCACCTCGTTGCCCCAGCGCTCGGAGGGCCGGCCCACCACGATCACGTCGTCGACGGCGGGGTGCGACTTGATGGCCTGCTCCACCTCCTCGGCGAAGATCTTCTCGCCGCCCGAGTTGATCGTCACCGAATCCCGGCCCAACAGCTCGAGCGAACCATCGGCCCGCATCCGGGCCCGGTCGCCGGCCACGGCGTAGCGCACGCCGTCGATCGTGGGGAACGTGCGGGCGGTCTTGGCCTCGTCACCGAGGTAGCCGCGCGGCACCGCGCCGGCCTGGCCGAGCCAGCCGCTCTGCTCGTCACCCGGCTCGAGCACCCGCTCCATGAAGTCGTCGAGCACGCGGGCGTGCGGGCCGGCCTGGAACGTGGCCGCGTCGTCGCCGGCGGAGGACTTGATGTTGCGCACCGCCTGGCGACCCGACTCCGACGAACCGAGCACGTCCACCACGGTCAAGCCGGGGAGGTGCTCCAGGAAGGCGGCCTTGTTCTGGGGCGACAGCACCGCGCCGCCGGTGAGCAGGAATCGCAGCTTCGACAGGTCGTAGTGGTGGCCGTCGAGCTCGGCCAGCAGCGGCCGGGCGAACGCGTCGCTGACGATCTGCAGGGCGGTGACCCCCTCCCGCTCGCAGGTGGCCCACACATCGGCCGGGTCGAGCCGGCTCGGCTGGTCCTGCACCACCACGGTGCCGCCACCGAGCCAGGCCGACAGCGCGTTCCAGTGGGCGGCGCCGTGCATGAACGGCGCCGAGGGCAGCGTCCGCAGCGTGGAGCGCGGCGCGGCGGCGGCCAGTTCGTCCACCGGCTTGGCCACCCCCAGTGCCGCCTCGAGGAAGTCGCCCTGGCGCCACAGCACCCCCTTGGGCATCCCGGTGGTGCCACCGGTGTAGATCACGTAGAGGTCGTCCGGTGTCCACGACGCCACCAGCTCGTCGGGCAGCGCCGGATCGCTGGCGGCCAGCACGTCCTCGTACCACACGGCCCCGTCGAGCAACGGCAGCCCGGACTCGTCGGCCACCTGCACCACCGCCGGGCGGGGATCGAGCTGGTCGAGCACCTCCGCCAGCGTGGGGGTGAACGTGGAGTGGACCACCACCACGGCGGCGCCGGCATCGCGCAGGACGTAGCGCAGCTCCTCGGCGACGTAGCGGTAGTTGATGTTGATCGGCGCGCAGCGGGCCTTGTAGGACCCGATCATCGCCTCGAGGTACTCGTTGCCGTTGTGCAGGTACAGCGCCACGTGATCGTGGGGCGATTCCCAGTTGGCGCAGTCCTCGGGGCGGCGGCGCAGGCCGAGGCCGGCGTCCACCAGGTAGCGACCGAAGCGGCGGGACCGCTCGTTGAAGGAGCGCCAGCTCCAACGGCGGCCACGGAACACGAAGCACTCCCGGTCGGGCACGGCGGCGGCGACCGCCTCGAGCGCGGCGGGGATGGACAGCTGGGTCGTCACGGGCGCGACCCTAACCGCCGACCCGCGGCGCATGCCCGAAGGCCCCGTTGCCGCGCCACCGGGCGGGCCGGCGGGGCCCGGCGGGGCTAGGACACGTACTCGCCGAGTCGTCCGTCGAGGGCGCCGGCCAGGCCCGACCACGCCTGGCGGCCGAGCGCCTCGCGCAGCTCCGCACCGGTCAGCTCCGGGCGCAGCAGCCACTGCGACAGCGCCTCCTCCACCATGCCCACCAGGCCGGCGAAGGCGACGCGGGTGGCCGGCTGATCGTCCACCGCGGCGGCGAACGCATCGATGCGGGCCCGGCGCACGGCCAGCGTGGCCGGGTGCTGGGTGGCGGCCACGTGGGCCAGGATGTGCCAGATGCCGGCGTGCTGCTCGGCGAAGCCGATGTAGCAGCCGACCAGTTCGTGCAGCCGCGACGCCATCGGCAGGTCGCTGCGCAGGGTGGTCAGCACCTCGAGGTCGAGCTCGGCCAGCGCCTGCTGGTACACCTCGGCCAGCAGCGTGCCCTTGTCGCCGAAGTAGTTGTAGACGAGGGCGCGGGAGACCCCGGCTTGCGCGGCGATGTCCTCGAAGGTGACCGTGGCCGGGTCACCGGTGACGAACACCTGGTGCGCGGCAGCGAGGATCTCCTCCCGCCGCTGTTCGGGCGACAGCCTCTTCCGGATCTTCCGGCTGCGCACGACCATCCGACCGCCGCCTACGCCCGCTCGATCCCAGTATGTGACGTCTGGCACATTTGGCGACCACGCTAGAGGGCCGCGACGAAACCGTCAACCGTTTGTGAACAAGAGCCGACGAGCAGGGCACCGACCGGCCTCCGCCCGATGCCCGCCGGGTGCCCGTACGCTCGTCGGGCGATGGCCCACACCGACGACCCGGCGCCGGGGACCGAGCCCCTGCTCGCCGTGCGCGACCTGGTGGTCACCTTCCCCGCGGCGGCGCGCGGTGAGCTGGTCCACGCGGTGTCCGGCATCAGCTTCACCATCGACGCCGGCGAGACCCTCGGGCTGGTGGGCGAGTCGGGCTGCGGCAAGTCGAGCGTCGCCCGCGCCGTGCTGCAGCTGCCCCCGCCCAGCGCCGGCTCCGTGCGCTTCGAGGGGGTGGAGCTGACCGACCTCGACCGTCGCCGCCTCCGGGCGCTGCGCCGCCGCATGCAGCCGGTGTTCCAGGACCCGGTGTCCTCGCTCAACCTGCGGCGATCGGTCCGCGACATCGTGGCCGAGCCGCTCGCTGTCGGCCGCGGTGCCGTCGCCCACCGTGCCGTCGCCCGAGGCCGGCGACGGGCGCCCCGACGTGGCCGCCCGGCGCAAGCGGGCCGGCGAGCTGCTCGCCGCCGTCGGCATCGACCCGCGCTCGGGCACCGCCGCCCGCACCAGTTCTCCGGCGGCCAGTGCCAGCGCATCGGCATCGCCCGGGCCCTGGCCGGCGATCCCCGCCTGCTCATCTGCGACGAGCCGGTGTCGGCGCTCGACGTGTCGGTCCAGGCCCAGCTGCTCAACCTCTTCGAGGACCTCAAGGAGCAGCGCGGGCTGACGATGCTGTTCATCTCCCACGACCTGTCGGTGGTGCGCAACATCAGCGATCGGGTGGCCGTCATGTACCTCGGCACGTTGTGCGAGGTGGGGAGACGACCGCGCTCTACGACCGGCCCGCCCACCCGTACACCCGGGCGCTGCTCGACGCCGCGCCGATCGCGCCCCGCCGGCGGCGGCCACCCGCCACGCCCGGCCCGTCGGCTGCACGGCGAGCTCCCCTCGGCGGTGCACCCGCCGTCGGGCTGCCGGTTCCGCACCCGCTGCCCGCAGGCCGAGGCCCGCTGCGCCGAGGAGGTCCCGGTGCTGACGCCGATCGACCGGGGCGCCGGGGCGCACGCGGTGGCCTGCCACTTCCCGCTCGGCAGCGCTCAGGAGCCGGTCTGACCGGGTCCACCGGCCGGACCCGACGCCGGCGCCCCGCCGGCGGTCGCGCCACCGACACCGGATCGCCGAGGCCGGGCACCGCAGCCGACGCCGCCGGACCGCTCGACCCGGTTCCAGCAGGTACGGTACCGGTGGGTACGGTACCAGCGGGTACGGCGGCGGCCCGCTGGGCCCGACGGCGCCGCCACAGCCGCACCAGCCCGTAGCCCAGCGGCAGCACCCACACGAAGGGCAGGGCCACGCCGACGGCCAGCAGCGCCATCGACAGCACCGTCAGCAGGCCACGGCCGCCGGCGCCCAGCGCATCGAGGAAGCCGGGCCGGCTGGTGTCCTCCGCCACCAGCAGGCTCGCCCGCACCACGCTCGTCTGCACCTCGACCCGCCGCGGCTCACCGGCCGCGTCCACCGCCACCGCCCGCACCCGGGGTGCGGTCACCGCGTCGACCGCCGCCTCGGTGGATCCGGCGAGCACCAGCACGGCGCCGGGGGCGAGGGGCGCGTCGGCGTCGCCCTGCACCACCCGCAGTGCACCGCGGGACAGGTCCATGCCCGGGTCGTCGACGCGCACGTCGCGCAGCACGCCGTCACCGGTGTTGCGCACCTCGTAGCAGACCGTCACCGTCTCACCCTCCCGCAGCTCCAGCTCGTCGGTGCCCGGACAGGCGCTGACGGCGTCATCGGCGCCGGGGTAGGCGGTGACCACCACCTCCAGCGCCGGACCGTCGGGCGCCGCCTGGGTGAGGGTCAGCGTGATGGTGGCCAGATCGACCTGCGCCTGCACCGTGCGGAGCTGGCCGTTGAGCTGCTCCAGCTGGGACTCGCGGGCCAGCAGCTCGCGCTCGAGGGCGGCCAGGCTGTTGACATCGGTGGCCTCGGCCAGGAAGCCGCGCAGGCGCTCCACGCTGGTCTGGGCGGCGGCGATGCGGCTCTGCAGGTCCACCACCGCCTCGGTCACGTCGTCGCTCGACACCTGCTGCTCGACGATCGTGCCCAGCGACCCCAACGCGACCAGGGCCTCCTGGAAGCGCGACGGGTCGACCTTGAACGTCAGCACGCTGGAAGGGGTCGGGTCGTTGGAGGACTGCTGGCCGAACAGGTAGCCGCCGACCCCGGCGATGGCGTTCATGGCCGAGCCGCTGGCCGTCGCCACCGAGTCGACCTCGACGGCCACGGTGGCGGTGAAGATGATCGACCGGCCGATGTCGATCGGCTGCAGCGCCGGGACCGCTTCGCCGCCCGGTCCCGCCCTGCGCCGGTGGCCACGGCGGTGGTCGCCGTCGCCGAGAGCGCCCCGTCGGCCTCGGCGGCGGCATCGAACGCACCGGACGACCCGGCGACCGCCCCCGATGCCCCGGCCGTCACCGCGGCGCCGCTCGACGGGGCCTCGACGACCTGCTCGGTCGGTGCCGCCCGCTCCGACGAGGCGCTGCCGTCATCGCCGCCGAAGCCGCCGCAGGCGGTGGCGCCCACCGCCAGCGCGGCGGTGGCGGCCAGCGCCGTCGCCCGCCTGCCCCTGCCGCCATCCCCGTACCGGTCCGCCTGGTGACCATCGTCGCTCCCTCTCGTATCGAGTGTGTGCGGCTACGACGAACCGGCCCCGGCGATCGGTTCCCGCCGTCGCGCTCCCACTAGCGTTGCCGCGCGATGGGAGCGGCGTTGCGGACCGGCTGGCTGGAGCGACCCGACCCGGCGCGCTTCCCGCCCGATACCGAGTGGTATGGCGCCACGCTGGCCGCCCACGACGCCGCCGTCGGCCGCGGTGACGCCGGCTACCTCGACCCGCACCGGGCTGTTCGTGCTCACCGCGGCAGGCTCGCCGCCCGCGGCAGCTGCTGCGACAGCGGCTGCCGCCACTGCCCCTACGTGGGGGCGATCGACAGCGCCCCGTAGCGGGCGGCCAGCGACAGCACGGTGGCCACGTAGGACTCCGAGTTGTTGTAGCTCAGCACCGCCTGACGGCGACCGGCCGCCGTCGACGTGTCGGCCCCACCGCGGCACAGGTGCTCGGCGGCGGCCAGCGCGGCGTCGTAGTAGTTCAACGGATCGATCGAACCGTCGTCGTCGCCGTCGAGCGCGTAGATGCGCCACGACGAGGGGATGAACTGCATCGGGCCCACCGCCCGGTCGTAGAGCGGGTCCCCGTCGAGCGTGCCGCCGTCGGTGTCCTCGATGGTGGCGAACCCCGAACCCGGCGCCAGCTGCGGGCCCAGGATCGAGGAGGTCCACCCCAGGGCGTCCACCCTCGAGCCGCCATAGGTGCCGTGGCCGGACTCCACCCGGGAGATGGCGGCCAGCAACGTCCAGTCGAGCGCGCACGCCGGCCGGGCCGACGCCTCGTAACGCACCGCCCGCACGAACGCATCGAGCACCACCAACGGAAGTCCGCCCCCACCACCGTGCCGGTGCGGCGCGCTCGGCCAGCGACGCCTTCGCCTCGACGAGCACGCCACCCAGTCGGTCCTGCTCGGCCAGCGCGTCCAGCTGGGCCTGGCGGGCTCCGGCGGCATCGGTGCCGTTGGTGGCGATCGCCGCCGCGTTGGCCTGCAGCTGCGCTTCCAGGTCGAGCCGCAGCGCCTCCTGCCTGTCGCCGCGCACCGTGGCCGCCTCCTGCTCGGCCAGCGCCTGGGCCCGGCCCGGATCTCATCGCCCTGCCGGGCCAGCTGGTCGTCGAGCACGTCGGTGAGGTAGCGGACCTTGCGACCGGCGGGCGTGAAGCCGGGGGAGCCGATCACGTCCTGCACGTCGCCGCCGGCCATGAACGCCTCGAGCGCCACCTCGTCGAGCACGGCCTGGGCGGCGTCGGCCTCGGCCTGGTGGGACTCGGCCCGCAGGCGGGCCGCCTCCGCCTCCGCCCGGGCGGCGTTGCGGGCGATGATGGCGTCGTCGCGAAGGCCGTTCAGCCGGGCGGTCTCCGCCTGCAGCGCCACCAGCTGCCCCGCCAGCTCCGCCTGCGATCGACGGCGCCGGCATGGGCGGCGACGGCATCGTCGATGGCGCCGAGCACCCCGCGCACCTCCGCCTCGGCCGCGCTCACACCGCCACCGGTGACCGCCACCGTGTTCAGCTCGGCCAGCACGGTGGAGGACGGGTCCTCGACGTCGAGCAGCGTGTCCGCCGCCGACACCTCGGTGCCCGGCCCATCGGCGTGAACGCCGCCAGCACGCCGAACGCCGCGCCCAGCATCGCAGCGGTGCGCCGCCGGCGGTGCCTGGTTCGGGGGGTGGGGCGGGTGAGTAGCGTGTCGGCCATAAACGTCGTCGGTCTTCGATGCGGCGTGCCCCGAGGGGAACGCGGCAACCACCCAGCCCGGCGGTCAGTGTAGGCGTCGACGGCTCGCAAACCGGTCGGCCGTCCTCACGCACCGCAGCCGGCACCGGGTGGTGAACACCGTTCATCGGCGCCGTTGCCGGAGAAGGTGACGACGGACCGTGCCCAACGGGACCATCGAACAGGGGAGAGCGGCCATGGACGAGCGGGTGACGGTGCAGGTGGACGGCGGGGTGGCCGACGTGCGGCTCAACCGGCCGGAGAAGATGAACGCGCTCGACCCCGCCATGTTCAAGGCGCTGGTGGAGACCGGCGAGGCCCTCAAGGCCGACCCCTCGGTGCGGGCCGTGGTCCTCTCCGGGGAGGGGCGGGCGTTCTGCGCCGGGCTCGACTTCTCGTCCTTCCAGGCCATGGCCGGTTCCGACGGGTTCGAGGTGGCCGCCGAGCCCAAGGGCGGGCGCATCACCAACATCGGCCAGCAGGCCGCCTACGTGTGGGCCGAGATGCCCGCCCCGGTCATCGTCGCCGTGCACGGCGTGGCGCTGGGCGGCGGCTGCCAGATCGCCCTGGCCGGCGACCTGCGCTACTGCAGCGCCGACGCCCGGTTCTCGGTGCTCGAGATCCGCTGGGGCCTGGCCCCCGACATGACCGGCACCCAGTTCCTGCCCCGGCTGGTGGGCCTCGACGTGGCCAAGGAGCTCACGTTCACCGGGCGCATGGTCAGCGGCACCGAGGCGGTGCAGCTCGGCCTGGCCACCAAGGTGTGCGAGGACCCGCGCGCCGACGCGCTCGCCCTCGCCCGCGACATCGCCGACAAGAACCCCGACGCCATCCAGGGGGCGAAGGCCCTGCTCAACCAGGCCGGGCTCGTGTCCCTGGCCGAGGGCTTCGCCGGCGAGGAAGCGCTCATCCGCCGGCTCATCGGCTCGCCCAACCAGCGCGAGGCGGTGGCCGCGTACTTCGAGAAGCGGCCGGCGAACTACGCCGACCCGCGTCGCTGATGGCCGGCGCCGCCGCGCCGCCGGCCATCGATGCGGCGGTCCTCGACGAGCTGCGCGCCATCGTGGGCGCCGGGCACGTGCTCACCGACCCGGAGCTGACCGCCGGCTACGTGCGGGATTGGACCGGCCGGTATGTGGGGGCCACGCCGGCGGTCGTGCGCCCGGCCGACACCGCCCAGGTGGCCGCCGTGCTGCGCTGCTGCCAACGCCACCGCATCGCCGTCACCGCCCAGGGCGGCAACACCGGCCTGGTGGGCGGGGGCGTGCCGCTGGGCGGTGAGCTGCTGCTGTCGCTGCGCCGGCTCGACCGCATCGACGCGGTCGACGTGGCCGCCGCCCAGGTCACCGTCGGCGCCGGCGCCACCCTGGCCGCCGTGCAGGCCGCCGCCCGAGCCGCCGGTCTCGCCTTCGGGGTTGACCTCGGCGCCCGCGACAGCGCCACCATCGGCGGGATGGCCGCCACCAACGCCGGCGGGCTGCACCTGCTGCGCTACGGCGGCATGCGCGAGCAGGTCCTCGGCTACGAGGCGGTCCTGGCCGACGGGCGGGTGCTGCGCCACCTCGACGGGCTGCTCAAGGACAACACCGGCTACGACCTCGGCCGGCTGCTGTGCGGCAGCGAGGGCACGCTGGCCGTCATCACCGCCCTGCGCCTGCGGCTCGTCGCCCACCTCGAGGCCAAGGTGGCCGCGCTGCTGGCCTTCGCCGACGTGGACACCGCCCTCGACGCCGCCGCCACCCTGCGCCGCGACGTGAGCAGCGTGGAGGCCATCGAGCTGTTCTTCGCCGACGGGCTCGAGCTGGTCACCGGCGCGCTCGGCGTGTCCAGCCCCTTCGCCGAGCGGCACGGCTGCTACGTGCTGGTGGAGTGCGCGGCGCGGCGCGACCCCACCGACGAGCTCGCCGAGGCGGTGGCCGGTCTCCACGGCCTGGCCGACGCCGCGGTGGCCGCCGAACCGGGGCCTCGGGCCGCGCTGTGGCGGCTGCGCGAGGGCCACCCCGAGGCCATCAACACGCTCGGGGCGCCCCACAAGCTCGACGTCACCCTGCCCGCCTCGCAGCTCGGCCACTTCACCCGCACCGTCGGCGCGGTCATCGCCGAGGTGGCGCCCCGAGCACAGACCTGGCTGTTCGGCCACGCCGCCGACGGCAACATCCACGTGAACATCACCGGCATCGAGCCCGACGACGAGCGGGCCGACGACGCCGTGCTGCGTTACGTGGCGTCGCTCGGGGGCAGCATCTCCGCCGAGCACGGCATCGGCACCGCCAAGCGGGCCCAGCTGCACCTCAACCGCAGCGAGACCGAGCTGGCCGTGTTCCGCGCCCTCAAGGCCGCGCTCGACCCGGTCGGCGTGCTCAACCCCGCCGTGCTGCTGCCCCCTGAAGCCGGCCCGGCCTAGGCGGGACGCAGCCCCGGCCTAGGTCGGGGTCGGACGAGGCGGCCAAGCACCTCGGCGGCGCAGCACGTCGGCCGCCACCGACGGCCGATCGGTCATGAACCCGTGCACCCCCCGGTCGAGCAGCGCCTCCATCTGGGCCGCGTCGTTGACCGTCCACACGTGCACCGGCACACCGAGGCGCCGGCAGGCCGCCAGGAAGAAGCGGTCCACCACCGGGATGCGCACCGAGCGGGCAGCGGCGCCGGCAAGGGCACGGCACCGGCGTGCACCGGCACCTGGGCCACCCGGCCGGCCACCGAGCCGGCGGGCAGGCCGAAGCCGGCAGCGCGCACCCGGGCCACCTCCCGGGGCCCAGCGCCGTGCACAGCGCCGCACCGAAACGGCGCCGCAGGGCGTTGAGCCGCTCATCGGAGAACGCCCCCACGCAGCTGCGCTCGAGCAGGTCAACCGTTCGAGGGCATCGCCCAGGGGGCCGACGGTGGCCGGCTCCTTGGCGTCGATGTTGAACTTCGCCGCCGGGAACGCAGCCACCAGGTCGTCCAGCAACGGGATGCGCTCGTCGCTCAGCGAACCGTCGGGGTGGCGCAGCCGCATGCGCACCAGCGCGGCGGCGGTGTGCTCGGCCACCGCCCGCGGCCGTCGCTCACCCGTTCCAGGTGGCTGTCGTGCAGCGCCACCAGCACGCCGTCGGCGCTGAGCCGCACGTCGGTCTCGAGGTAGGTGAAGCCCTGCGCCACCGCATCGGCGAACGACGCCATCGAGTTCTCCGGATGGCGTTCGTTGCCACCGCGGTGGGCGTAGACCACCGGACCGTCGTGATCGAGGAAGCCCATCGCCGCGTCGCCTCGCCGCTCAGACCAACTTCGAGTCGCGGCCCTGCCAGTAGCGGTCGCGCAGCAGCCGCTTGTACAGCTTGCCGGTGGGGTGGCGGGGCAGCTCCTGCTCGAAATCGACGCTCCGCGGACACTTCACATCGGCCAGCTGCCGGCGGCAGAACGCGATGAGCTCACGCTCCAGGTCGGGCCCGGCATCGCTCCAGTCGACGGGCTGCACCACCGCTTTGACCTCTTCGCCGAAGTCTTCGTTGGGCACGCCGATGACGGCCACATCGAAGACCTTCGGGTGCATCGTGAGCACGTTCTCGGCTTCCTGCGGGTACACGTTCACGCCGCCGGTGATGATCATGTACGCCTTGCGGTCGGTCAGGTACAGGAACCCGTCGGCGTCGAGGCGACCCACATCGCCCAACGTGGACCAACCCTTGGGATGGCGCGACTCGCGCGTCTTGTCGGGATCGTTGTGGTACTCGAAGCTGGCGCCACCTTCGAAGTAGATGGTGCCCTCCTCGCCCTGGGGCAGCTCCTCACCGTCCTCGCCGACGATGTGCAGCCTGCAGTTCAGCGGCTGGCCGACGGTGCCGGGGTGGGCCAGCCATTGCTCGGCGTTGCAGTACACGAAGCCGTTGCCCTCGGTGCCGGCGTAGTACTCGTGCAGCACCGGGCCCCACCACTCGATCATCGCCCGCTTGACGTCCACCGGGCAGGGGGCGGCGGCGTGCACCGCCGCCTTGAGGCTCGACACGTCGTAGCGGTCGCGCACCGCCCGGGGCAGCTTCAACATGCGCACGAACATGGTCGGCACCCACTGCGAGGCGGTCACCCGGTGGCGTTCGATGAGGGCCAGGGCCTGCTCGGCGTCGAAGTGCTCCATGACCACCACCGTGCCGCCCAGCCGGTGGGTGCTCATGCAGAAGCGCAGCGGTGCGGCGTGGTACAGCGGGGCGGGGGAGAGGTACACCGAGTCCTGGTCCATACCGAACAGCAGGGCCAGCACGCCGATCAGCGGCGGCGGGGTGCCGAGCGGTTCACCGGTGCGGGGCGTGGCCACGCCCTTCGGCCGCCCGGTGGTGCCCGACGAGTAGAGCATGTCGGCGCCCTCCTGCCGGTCCGCCAACGGCTCGGCCGACTGGGCGGCCACCGCGTCCTCGTAGGCGTCGTAGCCGTCGACCGTGCCGTCGAGCATGAGCCGCACCGGCATGGCCGCCACCTGGTCGGCCAGCTCCGTCGCCTGGTCGGCCTTGTACCGGGAGGTGATGAAGGCCTTGGCCTCGCAGTCGGCCAGGATGTAGGCCATCTCGGCGGTGGTCAGCCGGGAGCTCATCGCCGTGTACACCAGGCCGGCGTAGTGGGCGCCCCAGGCGATCTCCAGGTAGCGGGGGTGGTTCTCCAGGCAGAACGCCACATGGTCACCCGGCCGCAACCCGGCCGCCCAGAACAACCGGGACAGGCGGTTCGCCGCCTCGTCGAGCTCTCGGTAGGTGGTGACCGAGCCCGTCGAGGCCATGATCACCGCCGGGTGGTCTGCTCTGGTGCTGGCGTGCGCTCCGGGATACACGCGATGAACGTACCGTCACCGCAGCGTGGGGGCCTAACCTCGGGCGATGACCCCGACCGAGCGCTTCGCCCACCTCGTCGCCGGTCCCGAGTCCGAGCTGCGGCTTGACGAGGCGGCACTGCTGATCGCGGCGCACGCCCACCCCCACCTCGACCCCGCCGCCGAGCTGGCCCGGCTCGACGAGCTGGCCCGGGGGTTGCCCGCCGGAGATCTGGCCGCGCTGCAGCAGCGGCTGTTTGCGGAGGCCGGCTTCCGCGGCAACGAGGCCGACTACTACGACCCGGAGAACTCCTACCTCGACACCGTGCTCGAGCGGCGCACCGGGATCCCCATCACCCTCAGCGTGGTCACCCTCGAGGTCGCCCGCCGCAGCGGCACCGAGCTGGTGGGCATCGGCATGCCCGGGCACTTCCTGGTGGGCACCACCGAGGCCACGCCCCGCTACCTCGACCCGTTCAACGCCGGCTGCTCGCTCGACGCCGCCGGCTGCGCGGCCCGCTTCGCCGCCATCAGCGGCGGCCAGCGGCTCGACCCGGCGGCGCTGCGCCCGGTCGGGCCCCGCGCCATCCTCGCCCGCATGCTCGCCAACCTCACCGGCATCGCCCGCCGGCGCCACGACGTGGGGTTGTTGCAGTGGGTGCTCGAGCTGCGCGCCGCGGTGCCCGACCAGTCGCTGGCCGAACGGCGCGACCTCGCCGCCGGCCTGGCCGGCGCCGGGCGGTTCGACGAGGCCGCCGAGGTGCTCGAACGCCTCGCGGTCGACCTCCCCACCGCCGCCGCCGAGGAGGCCCGCCGGGCGGCGCTCACCCTGCGCGCCCGGCTGAACTGACCCGACGGCGGGCGCGGCGGACCTGACGCACTCGTCGGGTCCGGCGCACCCCCGGTAAGCTCGCCCGGCTCCCAGATCGCCGTCGCACCAGGGGTTCCCATGACCGTCACCGACGCCGCCACCACCGACGAGGCCCGGGTCAACGCCCTCGTCGACCAGCTGCTCGCCGAGCTCGACCCGCGCCAGGTGCCCGCCAAGGACTTCCTCGGCCGCCAGTTCGACCTCGGCCTGGCGTGGGTGCACCACCCGGAGGGTCTCGGCGGCCTCGGCCTGTCGCCCAAGCTGCAGCGGCTCGTCAACGAGCGGGTCTTCGCCGCCGGCGCCGTCAACCCGATGATGGTCAACCCCATGGGCTACGGCATGGGAGCGCCCACCATCGCCACCCACGGCAGCGAGGAGCAGCAGCGGCGGTACCTGCGGCCGATCTTCACCTGCGAGGAGCTGTGGTGCCAGATGTTCTCCGAGCCCGGCGCCGGCTCCGACGTGGCCGGCCTCGGCACCCGGGCGGTGCGCGACGGCGACGAGTGGGTCATCAACGGGCAGAAGGTGTGGACCAGCCTCGCCCACCTGGCCCGTTGGGGCATGCTCCTGGCCCGCACCGACCCCGAGCAACCCAAGCACAAGGGCATGAGCTACTTCGTGATCGACATGCACCAGCCCGGCGTCGAGGTGCGCCCGCTGCGCCAGATCACCGGTGAGGCCGAGTTCAACGAGGTGTACTTCACCGACGCCCGCATCCCCGACCGCGAGCGCATGGGTGACGTGGGCGACGGTTGGCGGGTGGCCATCACCACGCTGATGAACGAGCGGGTGTCCATCGGCGGCTCGATCGCCCCCCGGGGCTCCGGTCTGATCGGCCAGGCGGTGGAGCTGTTCCGCTCCCGGGGCATCACCGATCCCGCGGTCAAGGACGAGCTGATGCGGTTCTGGATCCGGGCGGAGATCCTGCGGCTGACCAACATCCGGGCCTCCGCCAACCGCAAGGCGTCGAACCCGGGGCCGGAGGGCTCCATCGCCAAGCTGGCCATGGCCGAGCTGAACAAGGAGCTCAGCGAGTTCGTGGTGAGCCTGCTCGGCCCGGAGGGCATGCTGCTGGGCGACAGCTACGAGCTGCGCCGCAGCGACCATACCAAGGGGTACGCAACGTTCCAGAAGCAGTTCCTGCGGGCCCGGGCCAACTCGATCGAGGGCGGCACCTCCGAGGTGATGCGCAACATCCTGGGCGAGCGCACGCTCGGTCTGCCCGGCGACGTCCGCACCGACAAGGACCTGCCCTGGACCCAGATCCCCAAGAACTGAGCGCCGGGCCCGCGCCCGCCGCGGCGTCAACCGGTGGGGTCAGGGCGCGTCGAGCACCTGCAGGCGCCAGGTGACGGTGCGGTTGCCCATCACCGTCGCCTGCAACGCGTGCTCGCCCGGCGCCAGCGGACCGAGCAGCAGCTTGTAGCCGCAGTAGGCCGCGCTCACGTGGTCGGGGTGGCCGAGCGCGGCGGCGTCGCCGGCCATGGCGCTGCTGGCGGCGACGGGCACCCGGAACACCGCGCTGACCACGGCCCGCACCCCGCCGACGGCCTCGCCGTCGAGGGTCACCGCCCGCGGCGCCGGTTGCAGCCCCTGGTCGAGCACGTCGGCGCAGATGGCCGGAAGGTGCTCGGGAGCGAAGGGCACCCGCGTGCCGTCGGCGAGGTCGTAGCCCCCCTCGATGCCGTTGGCGTCCTCGGTGGCGATCAGGCCCCCGAGATCCGCGAGCACGCGCTGACCGGCGGCGATCGTGCAGTCGGTGGTGACCGCGCTGGGCTCGTCGCTCGGCCGGCCGACGGTGCTGGGCAGCAGGAAGACCGGCGCCCCGGCCTGGTCGTCACCGCAGCGGGCGGGGGAGAAGCCGGCAGCGACGGCGTCGGGATGGTCGGCCTGCGCCGCCCAGCGGCGGGCATGGGCCACGGCGAGCGCCTCGAAGGCGGCGTCCTGGCGGTAGCGGGCCACGGCATCACGCGAACCCTCGTCCCCTCCAACCGCCCCCGTCGCCGCGCCCGTGTCTGCGGGACGGGCCGGGGGTGCCGCCGCCACCGCTGCCGGGGAACGCTCGGCGCCGTCGCCGCCGAGCACGGCGAGCGCAACGGCGGCGCCCCCGGCGAGCACGGCGATGGCGGCCCCGCCGGCGAGCACGGCGAGCGCAACAGCGGCGCCGCGGGAGCGGCGGGACTCGGACCTGGTCTGCATGGTGACCCTCCTCGATGGTGCGGACGAAGATCGGTCGCACCCCGAAGCGTAACGACGACCCGCCGGAACTCCGCCACGTCAAGCGCGTGATCGGTCACCGTCGAGGAGGGTCAGCCGGCGGTCAGCGCACCACGTCGACGGTCCAGGTGATGGTGTGGTTGCCCAGCACGGTGGCCTGCAGCACGTGCCGGCCCTTGGACAGCGGCGGCAGCAGCGCCTTGTAGCCGACGTAGTTCATCGTCAGGTAGCCCGGGTGGCCGAGTGCGGCCGCCGCGGTGGCGTAGTCCGTGCCCGGGACCGGCTTGAACCGGAAGTTCTCCGTCACGATCCCCTCGATCCCCTCGACCGGTCGACCATCGAGCGTGACGTCGCTGGGCAACGGGACGAGACCGTTGTCCAGGAAGTAGCGCGAGATCAGCTGCAGGTTCTCGAGGGTGAGCGCGAACACCTCCGTGGCCTCGTCGATCGCACCGTCGCCGTCGAGATCGAGCTCGACGCCGCCGGCAGGGCCGGCGGCGTCCTCCGAGTCGACGAAGCCGCCGAGGTCGAGCAGGATCGCCTGCTTCGAGCGGACCGTGCACACCGTGGCGGCCGTGGTGGGATCACCGGACGCCCGGTTCACCGGCAACAGGAAGACGTTCGACACCGTTCGAGCCGCGTCGCAGGAAGCCGGCGACAGCTTCGCCGCGATCGCCTCGGGCGTGGCCTCGTAGGTGGCCCACAACTTGGTCTGTTCGATGGCGAGGCGGTTCAGGTCCGCCGACCGGTGCGGCTGGTGCGCCCCACCGCGATCGTCATGCTCCGTGCGGTCGCGGTCGCGTTCCTGGTCGTGACCCGGACCATCGGCGCCGGCCACGGCAGCCGTGAGACCGACCGAGCCCAGCGCCAACGATGCCGCGACGAGCGCGGCGAGACGATGCCGTTTCGGCATGTGGTTTCCCCTCCTTCTGGTCGGCGGGGAACGCCCCCGCCGCCGGGGAGCATACGGAAACGGCGGGCGGCGGCCCACCGCATCGACGGCGACGGGTGGAGGTCACCCCACGTTGCGCCGGTGCCGGCGCTCAGGCGTTGTAGAGGGACTGGTTGCAGGTCTTGCGGGTCGTGGCGTCCAAGCGGGCGGCCGACTCCCGGGCGGCATCGGAGTACTGCTGCGCCTGGCCGATCACCGCGATCAGCCCGTCCATGGTCTGGGTGGCGGTCACCGCCCCGTAGAACGTCAGGGTGGCGTCGCGCACGGCGGCGGCATCGGTGGCCAGCTGGCCGGGCAGCACCGCGGCCAGCCGGTCGTAGCCGGCCTGGGCCTGGTCGATGAGCGGTTTGGCGTCGTTCAGCGCCTGGAGCAGCGCGGCGTCGGCCGCGTCGCTGGCGTCGGCGGCGAGGGCCGGACCGAGCAGCTCGCCGATGCGGGTGTCGGCCTCCACGATCTGCGTCGTCCCCGCGCAGATCTCCGCCACCGAGGCCGCCGGGATGTCGGGCACGACGTACTCGGTGGTCGGCGGCGCGGTGACCGTCGCCGCGCTCGCCCCCGAGGTGTCGGTCCCGCCCGCGGCGCTGTCGGTGCCCAACGTCGGTCCGGCGACGGCGGTGCTACCCGTCGCACCGGCCAGCGTGGTGGCGGTGCCCTCGGCGGTGGGCTTGGCGTCGGCGTTGGGATCGGCGTCGAGGGCCGAGTCGTCACCGCTGCACGCCGACAGCACCAGCACCGCCGCCAGCGAGGCGGCGGCGGCCCGGGCGATCAGCGACGGGTAGGGGTGACGGCGGGCAGGTCGCGCAACCATGGGGCCTCGTTCAAGGTCAGGACGGAGCGCTCACCCGAGCTTGCCGCCACGATCCGGTTCACACTGGTGTACATCGGCTCGTACACCATGGGCTTTTCGACGCCGAGCACGTGGGTCACGTAGGCGTTGATCACGCCACCGTGGCACACCACGGCCACGTTGTGGCCGCGGTGGCGGCTCACCAACTCCTCGATGGCGGCGACGATCTCGTCACGCCAGCGCTTGCGTTCGTCGCTGATCGTATCGGCGAGCAGGGCCTTCCACCGCTCGGCGTCCTTTCCATCGCGCGCCGAGCGAAGATCTTCGATCGGGATGTACGTGGAGTCGTGGCGGTCGTACTCGGCGACGGCGTCCACGACGACCGGCTCGAGCCCGGTGACCTCGGCCAGCGGATGCGCCGTCTGCCGGGCGCGCTGCAGGGGCGACACGTAGAGGGCGTCGAAGCGCTCGGCGGCCAGCCACCGGGCCATGGCCCGCGACTGCGCCCACCCCAGATCGGCCAGCGGCGGATCGGCGGCCGACCCGTCCTCCCGCTCGACGCGCTGGGGAAGGGCATGTCGGATCAGGAGCAGCTGCACCGCGGGGCAGGATAGCCAGCGCCGCGGCACCGTTCGCCGCCGGCGCCACCGCCTCTCGCGGACCGCCCCCACCACCGCCCGTCCGCCACCGGGCATCCGCCGGTGCCACCGGGAGACGCCGGTAGCGTACGCCCAGTGGATACGACCTCTCGGCGCACCAAGATCATCGCCACCCTCGGTCCGGCCTCCTCCGACGAGCACATGCTGCGATCGATGATCGCCGCCGGGATGGACTGCGTGCGGATCAACATGTCCCACGGACGCGTCGAGGACGGCATCGCCCTCTACCACCGGGTCCGCCAGCTGTCCGCCGAGGCCGGCCGGCCGGTCGGCACCCTGGTCGACCTGCCCGGTCCCAAGGTGCGGGCCGGCTCGTTCGGCACCGAACCGGTCATCCTCGAAGAGGGCCACGCCGTCCGGCTCACCCCCGGCAACACCCGCTCCACGGCCGAGGTCATCGAGGTCAACTACGACGACCTGCTGCGCGACGTGGAGGTGGGCGACACGCTCAGCTTCGGCGACGGCGCCATCGACTGCCGCATCACCGGCACCAACGGCGACAGCCTGCTCGGCGAGGTCACCCACGGCGGGAGGCTCTCGGGCCGTCCGGGCGTGCACATCCCCTCCGACCGGCTGCGCATCAACACCCCCACCCGCGAGGACCTGCGCATCCTCGACGCGTTCGTCGAGGTCGGCGTGGACATGGTGGCGGTCAGCTTCGTGCGCTCCGCCCACGACGTGCGCCGGGTCGGCACCGAGCCCCACCCCCGCGGGCCGTTGGTGGTGGCCAAGATCGAGACCCGCGCCGCCGTCGAGAACCTCGAGGGCATCATCGACGCCGCCGGCGCGGTGATGATCGCCCGCGGCGACCTCGGCAACGAGTGCTCCATCGAGGAGTTGCCCCACCTGCAGAAGCACATCATCCGTCAGTGCATCGCCCACGGTCGGCCCGCCATCACCGCCACGCAGATGCTCGAGTCGATGGTGTACGCCGCCACGCCCACCCGGGCCGAGGCGTCCGACGTGGCCAACGCCGTGTTCGACGGCTCCTCGGCGGTGATGCTCTCCGGCGAGACCGCCATCGGCCAGGACCCCTCCAACGTCGTGCGCACCATGGCCCGCCTCGCCGCCCGGGCCGACGCCAACTTCGACTACAGCGCCTGGAGCCGCCAGCTGGTCGAGCTGCACATGTACGAGCCCGGCGCCCTGGACCGCCAGGTGACCGACGCGCTGACGATGGCCGCCGGCCGCGTCGCCCGCGACCTCGGCTGCGCCGCCATCCTGTGCATCACCCGGTCCGGCTTCACCGTGCGGGCCATGGCCCGGTTCCGGCCCGACGCCAAGATCCTCGGCTTCAGCCCCGACGAGCGCACCATCAACCAGCTCACCCTGTCCTGGGGGGCCATCCCGCTGCCGCTCACCCAGTTCGCCTCCAACGACGAGATGGTGCGCGAAGCGGTGGCGGTGGCCAAGGCCCAGGGGCACGTCCGTTCGGGCGACATCGTCGCCGTGCTGGCCGGCACGGATGCCCGCTCCCGCGCCACCGACGTGCTGCGCGTGGTCAACGTGGCCTGACGTGGCCCGGCCCGCCCGCAGCCGACGGCGCCCCGGACCGGCGGCCGACGAGCGGCGGGTGGCGTTCGTGCTGTCGGGCGGCGGCAACCTCGGCGCCATGCAGGTGGGCATGCTGCGCGCCCTGGTCGAGCGCCGCATCCAGCCCGATGTCGTGCTCGGCTGCTCGGCCGGTGCCATCAACGGCGCCGGCTTCGCCTCCAACCCCAGCCGGGCCGGGGTCCGGCGGCTCGAGGAGCTGTGGGCGCGGGTCACCGAGTTCGAGGTCATGCCGTCGAGCTGGGTGCCCTCCACCGTGCAGCTGGCCCGGCGCGGCGCCTCCATCCACGCCAACGACGGCCTGCGCCGCCTCATCGAGTTCGGCCTGACGGTGGCCACCTTCGACGAGCTCCCGCTGCGGTTCGAGTGCGTCGCCACCGACGTGGACAGCGCCGAGGAGGTCTGGTTCGACCGCGGCGCGCTGGCCGACGCCATCCTCGCCTCCGCCGCCCTGCCCACCGTGTTCCCGCCGGTCGAGCGGGACGGCCGCCGGTACCTCGACGGCGGCATCGTCAACGACATCCCGGTCAACCGGGCGGTGCAGCTCGGCGCCACCCGCATCTACGTGCTCCACGTGGGCCTGCGCGGTGGCGGCCTGCCCGAGCCGCGCCGTCCGCTCGACGTCGCCCTGTGGACGTACTGGCTCGCCCGCCGGGCCCGCTACCAGCGGGACCGTGCCGCCATCGGCGACGGCGTGGAGCTCATCGAGCTGGCGCCGCCGCAACGGCCGTCGCTGCGCTTCGACGACTTCGCCCGCTCCGACGAGCTGATCCGCCAGGGCTACCAGGTGGCCGTGGCCGCGCTCGACACGCCGGCGCCGGCCGGGCCGTGATCCGGCAGGTGGGCGCCCGGCCCGCCCTATCGTTGGCGACCATGGCCGACGCACCGATGCACCTCACCGCCGGACCACCCGAGACCGTGCTGCCGGAGGTCGACGCCGACAGCCGCGCCGCGCTCGACGCCGCCCTGGCCCGGCCCGGTCCCGAGCGGCGCGACGCCATCGCCGCGGTGGTGGCCGCCCGGCCCCGCTTCCTCGACGGCTGGGCCCGGTTGGGTGATCACGGCCGCGACGACATCGAGCGCTACGCGGCCTACCGGGTGGGCTACCACCGGGGGCTCGACACCCTGCGCCAGACCGGCTGGCGGGGCAGCGGGTACGTGCGGTGGCGCAACCCGACCAACCGGGGCTTCCTGCGTTGCCTGGCCGGCCTCGCCCGCCAGGCCGAGGCCATCGGCGAGGCCGACGAAGCCGAGCGTTGCCGGCTGTTCCTGCAACAGTGCGACCCGTCATGGCCCCCCGCGGACCTCGACTGAGCTTGCGAGGCACCCGAACGAGCTTGCGAGGTCGGGCTGCGCTGACGGTCGGCGAGCCGGGTCGCACGAGTGCGACCCGGCCGCCTCCGGTTCGGCTCCCCGGAGGGAAGAGGAGCCGAGCCGCCGGGGCACCGGTGGCGTCCCGTCCCCGCTGCATCGGCGCGACCGGCAGCCCGCACGATGACGCGATCGCACCCTCGTGACCGGGCGCGCCGGGCCGGTCGTGGGCGCCGGCCCACCGATCCACTTCCGGGGCGCGGTGCTGACCGGCGGGGCCAGCCGCCGGATGGGGACCGACAAGGCCCTGCTCGAGATCGGCGGGCGGGCGTTGGCGTCCATCGCCGCCCACGCCCTGCTCGACGCCGGTGCCCGGAGGGTCGACTGCATCGGCGGCGACCTCGCCGCGCTGCGCGGGCTCGGCCTGCAGGTCCGCCCCGACCGCCATCCCGGTGAGGGCCCCCTCGGCGCCCTCGCCGATGCGCTGCGCCCGCCGCCGGACGAGGCCGAAGCGTGGGTGGGGGAGGCGGTCATGGTCCTCACCTGCGACCTGCCGTTGATCGATGCGGCGACGATCGCACCCATCGTCGCCGCCCTCGCCGCCGATCCCGAGGCCGACGTGGCCGCCCCCGACCTCGGCGCCCGGCCCCAGTTCCTCAGCGCCGCCTACCGGCCCGATCGTGCGCTGCCGGCGATCGAGGCCGCCTTCGACGGCGGGGAGCGCGCCGTGCGGCGCGGGCTGCACGGCCTGCGGGTGGTGACCGTCGCGGGGCTCGACGCCCGGCGCCTCCAGGACGCCGACACGCCATCGGCGCTCGCCGCCCTGACCGGTGCGGCCCGGCCGAGCGGGGCGGACCGGCCCGGCACCGCCGTCGCGCAAGTGGATCGTCTGCGATGGCGTCGACCACCGGCCGGTGACCGCGGGGGCTAGGATCCGCAGGGTGAACGGCGTCACTGTTCCCGAGGTCGACGTGCAGGAGGCCGCCCGGCTGCAAGCCGAGGGCATGCCCGTGTTCGACGTCAGAGAGCCCGACGAGTACGAGGCCGGCCACGCCGCCGGCGCGGTGCTCATCCCGCTCGGCGAGCTGCCCGACCGGCTGGCCGAGATCCCCCTCGACCGGCCGGTGCTGCTCATCTGCCGCAGCGGGGCCCGTAGCGGCAGGGCCACCGCCTTCGTCAACGAACAGGGCGGCCGGGCCACCAACGTGGGGGGCGGCACGCTCGCCTGGGTCGAAGCCGGGCTGCCCACCGTCACCGGCCCGAACGCCTGATCGGCCGGCCATGACGGGGCGAGCGGCAGCAGCGGGTGCGACGGCAGCGGGTGCAGCGGCAGGCGCACCGCCGCAGGTGGTCACCTCGGTCGCCGGCTTCGCCGAGGTCGTCGCCGCGCTGAGGACCAGCCCCGCTACGCCCTCGACACCGAGTTCCACCGGGAGCGCACCTACTTCCCGCGGCTCGCCCTGGTGCAGCTGGCGTGGGAGGGCGGTCTGGTGCTCGTCGATCCGCTCACCGTCGACATCGCCCCCCTCGCCGACGTGCTCGCCGGTCCCGGCACGGCCGTGCTGCACGCCGCCACCCAGGACCTCGAGGTGCTCGAGCTGGCCTGTGGCACGGTGCCGCAGCAGCTGTTCGACACCCAGATCGCGGCCGGGTTCGTGGGCATGTCCTCGCCGTCGCTGTCGGAGCTGCACGATCGCCGGCTGGGCAAGACGTTGCCCAAGGGCGATCGGCTGACCGACTGGCTGCGCCGCCCGCTCAGCGACGACCAGCTGCGCTACGCCGCTTCCGACGTGGCCGAGCTGCTGCACCTGCACGACCTGCTCAGCGCCGAGCTCGAGCAGCGCGGGCGCTTGGGCTGGGCCGAGGCCGAATGCGCGCTGTTGGTGGCCCGCGCCCGGGGCGGTCGCGACCCGGAGCTGGCCTACCTGCGGATCAAGGAGGTCCGCCAGCTGCGGGGCAAGGCCCTCGGCGTCGCCCGGGCGGTCGCCGCCTGGCGGGAGCGACGGGCGGCCCAGATCGACCAGCCCACCCGCCACGTGCTGCCCGACCTGGCGGTCGCCGGGATCGCGCAACGGGCGCCGGCCACCCTGTCGGAACTGCGCAAGGTGCGCGGCGTGGAGGACCGCCACCTGCGCGGCGTGGTCGGCGAGGAGCTGCTGGCCGCGGTGATCGCCGGCGCCTCGGCCCCGCCGCCGGTGCGACCCGCCAACGTGCGCACCGAGGTGCCCCGCGAACTGCGGGCCGCGGTCGGCCTGCTGTCGGCGTGGGTGGCGCAGCTGGCGCGCGACCTCGAGCTCGACGCCACCCTGCTGGCCACCAGATCCGACCTGGAGGACTTCCTGCGCAGCGACGCCGACGCCCGCCTGGCGCAGGGCTGGCGGGCCGAGCTGGTCGGGCGCCAGGTCCGTCAGCTGCTCGAGGGGGCCGCCGCCCTCGCCTTCGACGGGCACGGCCGGCTCGTGCTCGAAGCGCGCTCGCACCAAGCGCTGTGACGCCGATCTGCTGACATCGCGGCAGTACGCCGCGGCCAGGGTCCCTCCACCGGGCCCGCGCCGGCGGCGCGGAGTGCTGGCCTCGTGCCTCTGACCTGCTCTAGGCTGGGCCGCACGTCGACGTCGGCGGTGGGGAGCTCCCACGTCAGGCCAAGCAAACAGGCGCTCGACACCAGAAGGTGGCCCGTCAATGCCGTGCTAGGCTTGCCGAGCCAGATCGCATGCCAACTTGGGGAGCTGGCCCGTGGAAGAGGGTCGACATCGCCGCTTCGAAGAGGCCCGGGCGTTGAAGCGTTCGTCGGACATCGACTTCGACAGGCTCTTGGAGAGCCTGCAGAAGGAAGCGCCCGCACACGCCGAAGACGACGAGGACGACTACGAGGACGTCTACGACGACGACGACGACGAGGATGACGAGGACGACGACGATCGATCGCCGTCATCCTGACGCTGCGCTCGTCACCGACCTTCAGGCTGCGCTCTCGGCGGATCGGGTCCACGTCGACCACCTCGAACGAGTTCTCTACGGTCGCGACGCGTCACTGATGCGGGGAGACGCCGGTGTGGTGTGCTTCCCGCTCACCACGGCGGAGGTCCAATCCTGTGTCCGCATCGCGGCGCGCCACGGCCGCGCCGTCGTGCCCCGGGGGGCGGGCCCCGGCCTCGCCGGCGGAGCGGTGCCCCAAGGCGCGCCCGTCGTCGTCGTCACCACCAAGATGCAGGACATCGAGGTCGACCATGACCGGCGCCTCGTGTGGGTCCAGCCCGGCGTGATCAACCTCGACCTGTCCAAGCACCTGCGACCGGGCGGTTACCACTTCGCGCCGGACCCGTCGTCACAGCAGTCCTGCTCGCTCGGCGGCAACGTGGCCAACAACTCCGGCGGTCCGCACTGCCTGGCCTACGGCGTGACCAGCGCCCATGTGCTCGCCGTCGAGGTCGTCCTCGGCGCCGGCGAGATCACCGTGCGCGGCGGCATCGAGCCCGAACCGGCCGGCTACGACCTGCGCGGTGTGTTCGTGGGCAGCGAGGGTTGCGTGGGCGTCGCCACCCGCATCGCCGTGAAGCTCACCCCCAACCCGCCGGCGGTGGCCACCCTGCTGGCCGACTTCGTCGAACCGGCCGACGCCGCCGCGGCGGTGTCGGCCATCATCGCCGCCGGTGTGGTGCCCGCCGCCATCGAGATGATGGACCAGCGCATCACCCAGGCCGTCGAGGCCTTCGTCGGCGCCGGGTACCCCACCGACGCCGGCGCCATCCTGCTGGTCGAGGTCGACGGGCTGCCGGGCGGCGTCGCCGCCGAGACGGCCATCGTCAGCGACGTGTGTCGCGCCCACCGGGCCCGCTCGGTGCGCGTCGCCGCCGACGACGAGGAGCGGCTGCTGCTGTGGAAGGGCCGCAAGAGCGCGTTCGGCGCGGTGGCGCGGGTCTAGCCCAACTACTACCTGCACGACACCGTCGTACCGCGCACCAAGCTGCTCGACGTGCTGCAGCAGGTCTACGAGATCGCCGAACGCCACGGGATCATCGTGATGAACGTGTTCCACGCCGGCGACGGCAACCTCCACCCGCTGTTGGTGTTCGACGCCCGGGAACCCGGAGTGCTCGAACGGGTCCACGACGCCGGCGAGGAGATCGTGCGGGCCTCGCTCGACGCCGGTGGCGTGCTGTCCGGCGAGCACGGCATCGGCCTGGAGAAGCAGCCGTTCATGTCGTGGCAGTTCACCGCCGTCGATCTCGACGCCCAGGCCCGGCTGCGCGAGGCGTTCGATCCCGACGGCCGCTGCAACCCCGCCAAGGTGCTGCCCTCGGGTTCGCGCTGCGGCGACCTGCAGCACCTCTCCGAGGCCCGCCGACGCAAGCTGCTCGATGACGGGGTCTGGGTGTGACCACTACCGAGGCGACCGACCCGGGGGCGCCGCACACCCGCGCCCCGCAACCCGCCCCGCCGGCGGGGCGCGTCGTGCGCGACCTCGCGCTGCTGGCGTTCGCCGAGGAGATCGGTGGTCCCGCGGCGGGCCCCGTCGCCGTCGAGGGCGGCCGCACCCAATGGGCGGTCGGGGCCATCGACCCGGCCATGCCCGACGACCCCGCCGTGCGCCTGGTCCGCGCCCCCACCGGGGTGGTGGCCTTCGAGCCGGCCGAGATGACGGTGCTGGTGCGCGCCGGCACGACCCTGGCAGAGCTCGACGCCGCCCTCGCCCCCAGCGGGCAGCAGGTGGCCCTCGAAGGCCTGGCCCCCGAGGCCACCGTCGGTGGTGTGCTCAGCGTCGGGCGCAGTGGCATCACCCGACTCGGCCACGGACCGGTGCGTGACACGCTGCTCCAGGCCCGGTACGTGAGCGCCGACGGGCTGCTCGTCACCGCCGGCGGGCCGACCGTGAAGAACGTGACCGGCTTCGACCTGTGCCGGCTGCTCGTCGGCTCGCTGGGGACCATCGGCCTGCTCGGTGACGTGCTGTTGCGCACCCGCCCCCGCCCGCAGGCCAGCGGCTGGTGGCACGGCGAGACCGATCCGTTCGCCCTCTTCGACGCCCTCTACCGTCCGACTGCCCTGCTGTGGGACGGCACCGCCGTGTGGCTGCGCCTCGACGGCTACCGCGACGACGTCGCCGACCAGGCGGCGCTCGCCGAACGGGCCGGCCTGCGGGCCACCGACGGGCCCCCGTCGCTGCCCACCGGCCGCACCTCGGTGGACCCCGGTGCGCTGCGAGGCCTCGACGAGGCCACCCGCACCGCCGGCGGGTTCGTGGCCGAGATCGGCGTGGGTGTCGTGCACGGCACCTGGCCGGGGCCGCGGCCGGCCGGTCCCGACCGCCATGCGGTGGCGCTCAACCGGCGGGTGCGGCGTTCGTTCGACCCCACCGGCCGGCTCAACCCCGGCCGCGACCCGTTGGCCGCCGGCCAACCCCCCACATCGTGAAGCTGCCCACCGACCGCCTTCCGGTCCACATCCCCGTCAACCTCCCCGGCCGCCGCACCGCCGACGGCCCCGCGCCCCGGGTGCGCATCCCCGTCGTCGAGGACGAGCTCGCCCAGTGCGTCAGCTGCGGGCTGTGCCTGCCGCACTGCCCGACGTTCCGGGTGACCGGCGAGGAGCGCTACTCCCCGCGCGGCCGCATCGAGGCCATCCGCCAGGTGCACCGCGGCGACCAGCCGGCGGACCGCTCCTTCATCGACATGATGGACACCTGCGTCCAGTGCCGGGGTTGCGAGACCGCCTGCCCATCCGGGGTGCCCTTCGGCCGGCTGATGGAGGCCGCCCGCGCCGGGCTGGCCACCGACGCCGGCACCCAACCGTGGTACCGGCGCATCGGCTACCGGGTGCTCGGCAGCCACGCCGCCGTGGTGGCCGGCTCCCGCCTGCTGGCCGTGGTCCAGCGCACCCGCCTGGTGCCCTCCGCCCGGCTCGGGCTGCCCGCTCGGCTGCCGGTGCGCGCCACGCCCCTGCGGCCGAGGCCGGTGGCCGCCGACGCCCCCGAGGTCTGGCTGCACACCGGCTGTGTCATGGACGCCTGGCAGCGGCACGTGCACGACGACGCCCTCGCCGTGCTCGGCGCCATGAACGTGGCCGTGCGGCTGCCGCACACCGCCCGCGCCGGTGGTTGTTGCGGCGCCCTGGCCACCCACGCCGGGCTGACCGACATCGCCCGCGCCCAGGCCACCGCCACCATGGCCACGTTCCCGGGCACGGCCCCCATCCTGGTGGACAGCGCCGGCTGCGGTGCCCAGCTCAAGGACCTCGGCCACCTGCTCGGCACCGACGAGGCCCGGGCCTTCGCCGCCCGCGTGTTCGACATCAGCGAATGGATCGCCGCCCACGACGACCTGCTCCCACCGGTCCCCACACCGCAAGAGGCCACCGCTACGGCAAGGACGGTGGCCGTGCAGGACCCCTGCCACCTCCGGCACGTCCAGCGGGCCCACCTGCCCGTCCGCCAGGTGCTGCGGCGCTACTACCGACTGGTGGAGCTCGACGATGAGGGGCTCTGCTGCGGGGCCGGCGGCGCCTACTCCGTGCTGGAGCCCGAGCTGTCCCAGCGCATCCGCGAGCGCAAGCTCGGCGCCCTCGAGCGCACCGGGGCAGCGGTGGTGGCCAGCGCCAACCCGGGCTGCTCGCTGCACCTGGCGGCGGCCGGGCTCGACGTGCGCCACCCCATCGAGCTGCTGGCCGAAGCGATCGGGGTGCACGATGGCTGATCTCGAGGACCTCGCCGCCCGGCTCGACCACCTGGCCGACGAGCTCGCCGACGCAGCCATGGACGCCCTGCGCGACGCGATGGCCGAAGGCGAGCGCAAACCGGAGCTGGAGCGGCGACTGACCTGCTCCCGGCGCTCGGTGGAACGGGCGGCGGCGCTGGTGCGCGGCGCTCCCGCAGCCGACGACTGAGCAGCGGGGGATCAGCGGCCGAGCAGCACGGCCAAGCCCAGGGAGAAGGCGACGCCGTTGTGCAGCGCGGGCCAGCACCGCCGCCCCCAGCCCCGGCCGGTGCGCGCCGCCACCGCACCGAGCACGGTGCCGAGCACGGCCAGGACGGCCACCAGCCCGATGTTGCCCCACCCCCGGCCGAGCTCCACGTGGAACAACGCGAACAGCAGACCCTGGGCGGGCACCGCCACCGCCATCGGGGCGTGGGCGGCGAACGCCCGCAGCACGACACCGCGGAACAGCAGCTTCCCGAACAGCGGCGCAGCCACGAGCATCACCACGCCCAGCACCGCGACCGCCAGCCATCGCGACAACGTGACCGCATCGCCGTTGCCACCGGTCAGCGGGTTGTTGGTGGCCAGCGGCACGCCCACCCGCCGTAGCACGGCCGAGACCAGCGCGATGGCACCGAGCCCACCCAGGAACGCGGTGGCGGCCAAGCGGAGGTCTTCGCGCCCGAGCCGCAGGGAGACCTGCCGGCGCAACGGCGCACCGCCCCATCGCCGTAGGGCGAACAGGCACAGCCCGAGCATCACCGCGTACTGCGCCACCACCGCCACCAAGGCCACCGGAACCGCCACCGAGGACGGCGCCGAGCGCAGCACGGTGCCGGTGACCACCAACTGGGCGGCGAACCCGCCCGCCACCAGCACCGCCGCCCGCAGCGGCAAGGCCGGCGGGCCGTCAGGGCCGTCATGCCCGGCCGCCCCGCCGGCCCGGAGCCCGACGGAACGGCAACAGGGCCGGCGCCGGCGGGTGGCCCGAACACGGCGGCGCCACCGTCGTGCAACACGATCAGGGCTCCCGGCGGCGGCGCCGGGCCAGGTCTCCTCGGAACCGGCGGGGTGGGCGCGGTGGGCGGCAGCACCGACCGGTCCGGTTCGGCGGCGGGCGGTCGCACGGTGGTCACCGAGCCCATATGCCGGGGCGCGGCCCGTGGCGGCGATGGGCCCTTCGCACAGCCCCGCCCTACCGCCGATGGGGCACGGCGGCGCGCCGTTCGATCAGGGCGCCACCTGTTGGTCGACCAGCAGGGCGACTGCGTCGGCGGCCGGCACGGCCAGCGTGTAGCCGCTGTAGGGAGCCGCCGAAGATGACGCCCACCACCGTTCCGTTGGGGTCGAGCAGCGGGCTTCCGGAGCTGCCTGGTGCGGCCGGCACGTCGGTGACCAGCATGTTCATGCCGTCCTGGGCGGTCACCGCCAGCAGCCGCCCGACGCTGCGGGTGAAGTGGTGGGCTTCCGGGTAGCCGCCGGCCACCAACCTGTGTCCACCGCGGTCGGTTGGGTGGCCAGGTGCAGGGCGCCGTCCACCGCACGGGGCAGCTTCAGCAGGGCCAGGTCGGTGGTCGCCGGACCGAGGGCCACCACGGTGGCGCTGCCGATGGGCTGACCATCCCACGACTCCAGCTCGAGGCTCCGTGCCCCTGCACCACATGGCGGTTGGTCAGCGCCCAGGTGCCGTCGCCCACGGCGAAGGCGGTGCCCACACCGAGCGAGCCGCCCTGGATGTTCCGCACCCGCATCGTGCCGTCGAAGTACGACGAGAACGGTGCGGTGGCGGGCGGCAGCGTGGGCAGCACCACCGCGATGGGCGGCGCCGTGGTCACCACCGGGGGGACGGCTTCGACCGGCGCCACCCAGGTGGTGGCGGGCGGCGTGGCCCGTTGCTGGTGAGCGTCCGCCTCGTGCAGCCTGGCCCGGGCGGCCACCGCCACGACGGCCGCTGCGCCGATCACCGCACCGAGCGCGGCCAGCCGGCGAACTGCGCCCCGCCCGGTCCGTCGTCCGGCCGTCGGGGTGGCCTGCTCGATGGCCGCTTGCCCGCTCACCGACTGAGGATCGCCTGGTCACCGGCCCGGGCGCTCGTGCCGGCCAGTTCGGCCAGCCGCTGCTCGGCTTCCGCCAGCCGGCGGTTGGCGTCATCGAGCAGCGCCTGGAGCCCGTCGGCCCGGGTGGTGGCCGCATCCCGCTCGACCACGAGCACGTTGATCTGCCGTTGCAGCTCGCCGATCTCGTTCTGCAGGCGCTCGATCTCGGCGGCCTGCTCGGCGGCGCTGCGCTGGGCCGCCTTGGCCTCACGCTCCCAGGCGACGGCGGCCAGGTAGTTCTGCTCGGCCCGCTGCCGGGTGCCACGCGTAGCCCAGCGCGGCCGCCACCACCGCCAACGTGGCGGTGACCCCCACGGCGATACCCAACAGCCGGAGCTTGGCGCCGGCGGCCGGGCTCGCCGCCGGCCACGGACCGCCGGCGGAGCGGGATCGGTGCTCGTCGGCACGGCCCTGGGCGGTGGGCCCGCCTTCGCCGGTGGGCACCGCCGGCAGCGCCGGACCGGGCGATGCCGGTTCCGTGGCCACGGGCGGGGCGGCGACGGCTCGGCTGCGGCTGGCGGTACCGGCTGGGTTGGGGTCCTCGGTTCGGTGGCAGCCGGGCGGGCCGGCGCAACGGCCGGTCCGGGTCCGCTGCGATCGACGGAGGGCACCAGCAGGGCGGCCAGGGCCGGCATCGCCAACGGCGGGGCGACGCGGCCGGGCGCTGGCGGCACGCCGAAGGACGACGCCGGCGGCGCTTCCACCGGCGGGTGTGGCGGGGAGGGGCGGCCGGCCCGGCGGCGACGCTCGACGGCGCCACGTCGTCCGGGCCGCCGTACCCGGCATCGTCAGTTCCCACGGACCCACGCTAGGGCCAGCACGGCCCGGCGCGCCGTGACCGGCGGCGGAGCCGCACCGGCCTGTTCAGTGGACCGCTTCGCGCCGCCCGTAGAGGGTGGTGCGCTGGGCCAGGTGCGGCCGCTGCCGTGGACGAGCGCCATGAAGCCGTCCTCGGTCATCAGCTGACCGTGGGTGGCGCCCGCAGCGCGGAGATGTTCTCGTCGATCAGCGTGCCACCGAGGTCGTTCACGCCGGCACGAAGCAGCTGCTTCACCCCGGACACGCCGATCTTCACCCAGCTGGCCTGCACGTTGTCGATGAGCCCGTGGTAGGCGATGCGGCCCACCGCGGCATGAGCACGACCTCACGGAAGGTCATGCCCTGCCGCGCCCTGCGCTGGAGGTAGAGCGGCGCGGCCATGTGCACGAACGGCAACGGGATGAACTCGGTGAAGCCACCGGTCTCACGCTGCAGGGCCCGGGTCCGCAGGATGTGGCGAGCCCAGTGCTTCGGCTCCTCGATGGCGCCGCACATGATGGTGATGTTCGATCGCAGGCCCACCTGGTGGGCGATGCGGTGGCACTCCAGCCACTCCTCGGTGTTCACCTTGTCCGGGCAGAGCACCTCGCGCACCTCGTCGTCGAGGATCTCCGCGGCGGTGCCGGGCAGCGAGCGGAGCCCGGCGTCCATCAGCCGGCGCAGGTAGCGGTCGAGCGGTTCGCCCAGGCGCTTGGCGCCCTCGGTGACCTCGAGCGCGGTGAAGCCGTGCACGTGGATCTCGGGGGCCGCGTCCTTCACCGCCCGGCACACGTCGAGGTAGTACTCCCCGTCGAAATCGGGGTGGATGCCGCCCTGCAGCGTGACCTCGGTGGCGCCCATCTCCCAGGCCTCGCGCACCCGCTGGGCGATGTCGTCGAGGGTGAGCAGGTAGGGCGTGCCCCGCAGGTTCAGCGACAGCGGGCCCTTGGAGAAGCCGCAGAACCGGCACTTGAACGTGCACACGTTGGTGTAGTTGATGTTCCGGTTGGAGACCCAGGTGACGGTGTCGCCCACCGCCTGGCGGCGGAGCTCGTCGGCCACCTCGGCCACCGCCGCCACCTCCGGCCCGCGAGCGGAGAACAGCGTCACCAGCTCGGCCTCGCCCAGCTCCTGGCCGGCGAGCACCCCGTCGAGCACCTCGCGCACAGCGCCGACCGCGTTGGGCGTGGCCGGGATCAGCAGCGGCGGCTCGGCGTTGGCGCCGGAGTACCAGGCGGTGGAACGGTCGCCGATGAAGACCACCTCGGCCCCGTCGCTGCCCTCGGTGAACGTGGCGTTGTCCATCGTCTGCCGGAAGAACCCGCCGGGGTCGTCACGGCCGAGCCACTCGGCGTCGGCCCGGTCGATGACCGGGAAGTGCAGCGCCGGGTCGAGCCAGCGGTCGCGGTCGGCGATGTAGCGCGGGTACACGGTCAACCGGGGGGCCAGGGCGAAGTCGCGGTCCTCGGTGACCTTGCGCAGGATGTCGAGGTCGGGCCAGGGGCGCTCGGGGTTCACGTGGTCCCGGGTGACGGGGGAGACCCCGCCCCAGTCGTTGATGCCGGCATCGAGCAGGACGCCGAAGTCGTCGGACAGGTTGGGCGGCGCCTGCAGCGAGATGTCGGGCGGCAGGATCAGGCGGGCGAGGGCCAGCGCCTGGAGGTAGTCGTCGGGCGGGCACGCACCGCGCAGGCGCATGCGGGTGCCGTCCTTGGGCAGGAAGTTCTGGACGATCACCTCCTGCACGTGGCCCCAACGGCGGTGCGAGGCGGCGATCGCCTCGAGCGCTTCCACCCGGTCGTCGAGCGACTCCCCGATGCCGACGAGGATGCCGGTGGTGAACGGGATGGCGAGCTCGCCGGCCGCCTCCAGCGTGGCCAGGCGACGGGCCGGCACCTTGTCGGGCGAGCCCTCGTGGCAGGCGAGGTGCGGGTTGAGCGACTCGAGCATCATGCCCTGGCTCGGGGAGACGGGCCGCAGCGCGGCCAGCTCGTCGGCGTGCAGCGCACCGCAGTTGGCGTGGGGGAGCAGCCCCACCCGGTCCAGCACGAGCTGGGCCATGGCCCGGACGTAGTCGACCGTGGACCGGTAGCCCCGCTCGGCCAGCCACTCGGCCGCCACCGGGTAGCGGTCCTCCGGTCGCTCGCCCAGCGTGAACAGCGCTTCGTGGCAACCCTGCTTCGCCCCGGCGCGGGCGATGGCCAGCACCTCGTCGGGTTCGAGGAAGGGCGCGGCGACCTTGGCGGGGGGCTGGGCGAAGGTGCAGTAGTGGCACCGGTCGTTGCACAGGAACGTGAGCGGGATGAACACCTTGGGCGAGTACGTGACCCGCCGTCCGTAGTGCGCATCGCGGACCGCACGGGCCCGAGCCAGCAGTTCGTCGAGCCCCAGGGCAGTAAGTCCTGTCATGAAACGGACACGCTAGCAGGCGCGCCGGTCGACGCTCAGGCTCACGGGCCAGCTTGCCCGGCGGATCGCCGGCGGGGCCCCGGACCGTTCGGGCACGGGCGCGTCGAGCTCGCGTCGTGGTCGCGACGCCGCGCGCGCGGACCGGGCGAGCGGGACGCGGACCGCAGGCGCGCCTGCAACGACACCGGGACGTACCATTCGGTATGGCATGGGGCGACGCCGCCGGGGGCCGCCCGGGTGGGTCCGCTCGGGTGCGGCTCAGCGCTCGCCGGCGGCGGCCCGATCGGCGAGCCACACGACGCGGTCGTTGCGCAGCAGGTTGCCGGGCACGTCCAGCCCGGCCTGGACCGCGGCGAACGCATCGGCCACCGCTGCCCCCACCGCCGTCACCACCACGCACGACGCCCGCTCGATCACCGGCCACGACAGGCTGTAGCGCTCGTGCGGCACCACCCCGGCCGGATCGGCCGTGCGGACCACCGCGGGCGGCTCACCACCACCGGGGCCGCCCGCACCGCCCACCCCGAGCGGCGCGGAGGCCGACGGGTCGGGGAACAGCGAGCTGAGCCGGCCGTCGGGCCCCAGGTCGAGGTGGACCACGTCGAGGCTGCGGCCCTGCAACGCCTCGGCCGCGGCGGCCAGGGTCCGGTCGTCGCGCAGGGGGTGCACCAGGTGGGCGGCACCGACCCGATCGAGCAACATCAGCCGGATCAGGCGCTCGTGGCTGTCGACGTGGTCGGGATCGACCCGGCACTCGTCGGCCAGGAACAGCTCCACCTGCCACCAATCGATCTGCGTCTCACCGTGGGTGGCGAGACGCTCGTAGCACTCCGCGGCCACCGCGCCGCCGGTGAGGGCGAGACCGAACAGCTCCCCGGGCCGGCAGTGGAACGCCTCCACGACCCGCTCGGCGAACTCGCCGGCGACATCGGAGACGACCGCGAGCTCGGGGGCCCGTGGTGGGGCGTCGCTCATGACGAGCGGGCTCGGCCGGCCAGGGTGGCCAGCACCTCGTCGAACGAAGCGATGAACGCGGCGACGCCGTCGGTTTCCAGCTTGTCGGTCACTTCGTCCATTTTGATGCCGAGACGGGCCAGTTGGTCCAGTGCCAAGCGTGCGGCATCGGAATCGGCGTCGACCGTGCGGGCGATGGTGCCGTGGTCGGCGAAGGCCTCGAGGGTGGCGTCGGGCATGGTGTTCACCGTGTCCGGCCCGATCAGCGTGTCGACGTAGAGCGTGTCGGGGTAGTCGGGGTTCTTGGTGGAGGTCGACGCCCACAGCGGGCGCTGCACCCGGGCCCCGGCGGCCGCCAGCCCCGCCCAGCGATCGCCGGAGAACCGCTCCCGGAAGGCGGCGTAGGCGACCTTGGCGTTGGCCACCGCCGCCCGGCCCCGCAGCGCCATCGCCTCCGCGGTGCCGAGCTGCTCGAGCTGCTTGTCGACCTCGCCGTCCACCCGCGACACGAAGAACGACGCCACGCTGGCGATGGACCCGAGCGGCCGCCCCGCCGTCCGGGCCGTCTCCAGCCCGGCCAGGTAGGCCTCCATCACGTCGTGGTAGCGCTGCTGGGAGAAGATCAGCGTCACGTTCACGCTGATGCCCTCGCCGATGAGCCGTTCGATGG
Organism: Acidimicrobiales bacterium; assembly: GCA_041394365.1. Taxonomy (GTDB): domain Bacteria; phylum Actinomycetota; class Acidimicrobiia; order Acidimicrobiales; family CAIXPF01; genus CAIXPF01. The sequence goes on along the minus strand of JAWKIM010000010.1, from coordinate 161,394 downwards.
CGGGCAGGCCCGCCGCGGTGGCCGGGACCTTCACCAGCAGGTTGGGCCGATCGATGCGCCGCCACAGGTCCCGGGCGGCGGCCACCGTGCCGTCGGTGTCGTGCGCCAGGCGGGGATCGACCTCGACGGACACGAACCCGTCGGCGCCGCCGGATGCGTCGTGCAGCGGGCGGAGCACCTCCAGCGCATCGACGATGTCATCGATCACGAGCTCCCAGTAAGCGTCCTCCACGCCCGCCCCGCCGGCGAGCACGGCGTGGAGCTGATCGTCGTAGATGGCCGCCTGCATCGCCTTGGCGAAGATCGACGGGTTCGACGTCACCCCCCGCACCCCGCGATCGACGTAGCGCTGCAGCGTGCCGTCGCGCAACCACCCCCGCTGCAGGTTGTCCAGCCAGGGGCTCTGCCCGGCGTCGTCGTGCAGGCGGTGCAGGCGGTTCGTCATCGACCCCACGCTAGTTCCGGGGCCGCCCCTGCCCCGCGCCCCGGACCGTACCGGCGAGCACCGTTCGCAGGCACCGCACCCGCAGCTGCGGCCGTCGCGCCCCGCGACGGCGGTAGGTTCGGCGACCATGCAACCGGCAGGCACCCCGCCCGGGCCGGCCGACGGCCCGGTGCCGGCCGTCGACGGGCCGGTGCCCGCCGTCGCAATGCGCGGCCTGGGCAAACGGTACGGCGGCACCTGGGCCGTCGCCGGCATCGACCTCGACGTGCCCGCCGGCAGCTTCTACGGCATCGTCGGCCGCAACGGCGCCGGTAAGACCACCACGCTGCGGATGCTGTGCGGCCTGCTGCGACCCGACGCCGGTGCCATCCGGGTGTTCGGCCTGCCGGTATGGGCCGATCCGGCACCGATCAAGGAACGCATCGGGGTCCTGCCCGAGGACGGGCGGCTGCTCGACCGGCTCCGCGGCCGCGAGCTGCTGCACTACACCGGCGCACTGCGCGGCCTCGATCGGGCGACGGTGGCGTCGCGGGCCGAGGAGCTGCTCGTCACGCTCGACCTGCTCGGCGCCGCCGATGGCCTCGTCATCGACTACAGCCACGGGATGCGCAAGAAGATCGGCCTGGCCGCGGCGCTGCTGCACAACCCCGAGCTGCTCGTGCTCGACGAACCGTTCGAGGCGGTCGATCCCGTCTCGGCGCGCACCATCCGCCTGGTGCTCGAGCGCTTCGTGGCCGCCGGGCGCACGATCCTGTTCTCCAGCCATGTCATGGCCACCGTCGAGGCCCTCTGCGACCGGGTGGCCATCCTGCACGAGGGCCGGGTGGTGGCGGCCGGGCCGCTGGCCGGGGTGACCGGCGGCCGGAGCCTGGAGGACACGTTCGTGGCCGCGGTGGGGATGCGGGACCTCGACGCCACCACGCTGGGCTGGCTGGGCCCGGCCCCGACGGCACCGCCCCCGACGGCGTGATCGCCACGTTCGTCCGGCTCAAGCTGCGGCTGCTGCGCAACCAGCTCCGCCGCGGCCGCCAGCAGGTCGCCGGCCTCGTGGTGGTGCTCGCCTTGGGCCTGCTGGGCGCCGGCGCGGCCAGCGTGGTGGTGGCGGCCGGGCGCGCCGAACCGGCCGTGTTCGCCGATCTGTGCGTGCTGTTCGCCGCCCTGCTGAGCGCCGCCTGGCTCGTGCTGCCCATCGCCGCCAGCGGGATCGACACCACGCTCGACGTCGGGCGCCTCGCCCTGCTGCCGTTGCGGGGTCGCACCCACGCCGCCGGCCTGCTCGCCGCATCGCTGGTCGGTGTCGGTCCGCTGGCCACGTTGGTGGTGCAGCTCGGCTTCGTCGCCCACGGCGTTGGACCCCTCGGCATCGCCATGGTGGGCGCGGCGGTCACCGTGCAGACGGTGCAGGTGGCGCTCCTCGGCCGGGTGGCCACCGCCACGCTCGGCGCCATGTTGCAGCGCCGCCGCACCCGGGAGCTGGCCTTCAGCCTCGGGGTGCTGCTCACCGGCTCGGTCGGCTTCGGGGCGCAAGTGCTGTCGAGCTCCGTACGGGGCGTGTCGAGCGACGCGCTCGGACGATGGGCGCAGCGGGCGGCGTGGAACCCCTTCGGCCTGGCCGGCCGGGCGGCGGCCGTGGCCATCGACGGCGGCGACGCCGGCGGTGGCGGCGTGGGTTGGGTGCTGCCCGCCGGCGGCCTGCTGCTCGGCGCTGGCCATCGCCGCGCTCAGCGCCCGTCTGTGGTGGCTGCTGGTCGTGCGCAGCTCACCACCACCGCCGCCCGGCCGGGCCGTCCGCCCGACGGAGGTCGCGGCTGCGGGCCCGGTCGCCGGTGGGGCGGTGCTGGCCAGGGAGCTGCGCTACCTGTGGCGACACCCGGTGGCGCGGACCAACACGATCACGTCGTTCGTGCTGTCCGCCCTCTACCTGCTCCCACAGCGCAGCCACCTCGACGACCCGCCGGCGGTGCTGCTGGCCGCCGCGCTGGTGGGCACCGTGGGGCTGTCGGCGTTGAACATGCTGGCCATCGACGGCAGGGCGGCGGCCACCGACGTCCTGTGCGCGCCGCTCGGGCAGGTCCTCGCCGGCAAGGCCGCGGCCCGCCTGGTGCTCGCCCTCGCCGTGGTGGCGGTCGTCGCCTCCGGCCTCGCCGCGAGCAGCGGCGGCTGGGGGTACGTGCCCGCCGCGCTCGGCATCGCCGGCGGGATGGTGGGTCCCATCCTCGGGGTGGGGGCGTTCGCCTCGGTTGCGGCGCCGGTGCCGGTGCCCGACGTGGCCGGCGGCAACCCGTGGTCGGCGGCACCCGGCCAGGGTTGCGTGACCGCCCTGGCCTCCTTCGGGTTGTTCGTGGTGGCCGGCGTCGCCGCGCTGCCGGTGGTGGCGGCCGCCGTGCTCGCCCAGGTGGTGCTCGACCGCCCCGCCGTGCTGGCGGTGGTGGCGCTGCTGGCGCCCGGCTACGGGTGGCTGACGTGGCGCCTGGGCGCCGCCGCCGCCACCCGGCGGGCGCAGGGCCGGGTGCCCGAGCTGCTGGCCGCCCTGGCCCCGGCGTGAGCGCCGCCGGCGCGGGCCGCGGCGCCCGACCGATCAGTCCCGCAGGGCGTCGAGCAGCTCGCGGGCCCGTTCGGCCACGTGCTCGGCGGTGAACCCGAACTTCGCCATGACCTCGTCGCCGGGTCCGGAGGCACCGAAGCGGTCCAGACCGATCACGTCGTCGGCCCAGCGCTCCCAGCCGAAGGTCACCCCGGCCTCCACCGCGATGGCGGGCACCTCCACGGGCAGGACGTCCTCGATCGTGTCGGGGTCGGCGTCCTCGAACAGCTCCCAGCACGGCATCGACACCACCCGGGCGCCGATCCCGTCGGCGGCCAGGAGCTTGGCCGCGGCCACGCAGACCTGCACCTCGGAACCGGTGCCGATGAGCACGATGTCGGGCTCGCCGTGGGCGGCGTCGACCAGCACGTAGGCGCCGCGTTCGACGGGCGCCCCGGCGGTGCCCTCCAGCACCGGCACCGCCTGGCGGCTGAGGATGAACGCCGACGGCCCCTCGCCGTCGACCGCCAAGCGGAAGCAGGCGGCCGTCTCCACCGCGTCGGCGGGGCGGAACACGGTGAGCCCCGGGATCGCCCGCAGGGCGGCGAGCTGCTCCACCGGCTGGTGGGTGGGCCCGTCCTCACCGACCCCGATCGAGTCGTGGCTCCACACGAAGATGGCCTTGGCCCCGGACATCGCCGCCAGGCGCACCGACGGGCGCCCGTAGTCGGAGAACACCAGGAACGTGCCACCGAAGGGCAGCACGCCACCGTGGCGGGCCATGCCCACCATCGCCGCCGCCATGGCGTGCTCGCGCACCCCGAAGGCCAGCTGGCGGCCGCCGGGCTCGGCGGCGGACTGCAGCGGTTGGCCCTTCAGCTTGGTGCCGGTGTTGCCGGTGAGGTCGGCGCCGCCGCCCAGCAGCCCCGGCACCACGTCGCTGACCGCACCGAGCACGGCCTCCAGCGCCTGGCGGGTGGCGAGCTTGGTGCCCACCTCCCAGGTGGGCAGCGCATCGGCCCAACCCTCGAGACCGCCACCGGCGAGGCAGGCGTCGAGCTCGGCGGAGCGCGCCGCCTTGTAGGCGCGGTCCCAGTCGCGGCGGGCGTCGGCGCCGCGGGCGCCGAGCTGGCGGTAGTACGCCAGCACGTCGTCGTCCACCTGGAAGGTCCGGTCGGGGTCCAGGCCCATGCGGCGCTTGGTCTCGGCGATCTCGTCGTCGAAGAGGGCGTAGCCGTGGGCGGTGTGGTCATCGGTCTTGGGGGAGGGGTAGCCGATGTGGGTGCGCACGATGATGATCGACGGCCGTTCGTCGGCCCGGGCAGCGCCGAACGCGGCCTCGAGGGCGTCGAGGTCCTCGCCGGCCTCGCCCAGGTCCTGCACGTGCCAGCCGTAGGCGTCGAAGCGCTTGGCCGTGTCGTCGGAGAACGACAGCGCGGTGTCGCCGTCGATCGTGATGTGGTTGTCGTCGTACAGCACGATCAGGCGGCCGAGCCGGAGGTGGCCGGCGAGCGAGGCGGCCTCGTGGCTGATGCCCTCCATCAGATCGCCGTCGGAGGCGAGGACGTAGGTGTGGTGGTCGCTCAGGTCGGCCCCGAAACGGGCCCGCAGGAAGCGCTCGGCGATGGCCATGCCCACCGCGTTGCCCAGGCCCTGGCCCAGCGGGCCGGTGGTGACCTCGACCCCGGCGGTGTGGCCGGCCTCGGGGTGGCCGGGGGTGGCCGAGCCCCACTGGCGGAAGGCCCGCAGGTCCTCGAGCTCGAGACCGTGCCCGGTGAGGTAGAGGTACGAGTAGAGCAGCACCGACGCATGCCCGCAGGAGAGCACCAGGCGGTCGCGATCGGGCCAGTCCGGATCACCGGCGTCGTAGCGGAGCACCCGGGTGAACAGCACGTGCGCGGCGGGGCCAACGCCATGGCGGTGCCCTGGTGCCCGGAGCGCGCCTGGTGCGGCAGGTCCATGGCCAGGCCGCGCACGGTGGCGATGGCGCGCTGCTCGATGTCGCTCATCAGGGGGCACTCCGATCTGTGAACAGGGCCACCGGCGCGGTGAAGCCGTGAAGGAAGCTCCGGGACCCTACCGGGCCGACCTCGCCGGCGCAGAACACGCCGGCCACCGAGCGGGCACCGGTCAGCTCGCACACCAGCTCGGCGTCATGGTCGTCGGTGTCGAAGAGGTGCCTACCCCGCCCGTTGCAGGTGAACACCAGCGCAGCGTCGGCCCGTTCGCCAGCCAGCAGCTCGACCAGGTCCTCGTGGGCGCTGTCGGCGTCGCGCACCTGGAACTGCACCGTGTCGCCGACCTGCACCCGGTCCCCGACGACCAGCGCCCCGGTCTCCGCCCGGGCGCCGAGCACGGCCCGCACCAGGAAGTCGCCGCGACGGAAGTCGATGGCGTGCTCGTCGATCACCCGGCCGAGGTGCACGCCGGCGCAGCCAGCGGCTCGCGGTCGCCCGGGGCCGCCTCGGTGGCCAGCTCCTGCAGGCGGGCCAGGGCGGGCCGGCTGCCGAGCTCGCCCAGCACGTTGCCCTCCCGCCCTGGTCACGGTGAACGGCGCGCCCACCGGGCGGCACCCCTGCGACACGACGGTGCGCACCGCATGCTCGAGCACGATGGCCACCGCGCCCCGGGCGTGGCGGACGCCGTCGACGACGAACACCGGCTCACCCGGCCGCGCCGGCGGCGCCAGCAGCCCGCCCACGACGACCAGCTCGGGCCTGGTGACCTCGGCAGGCGAGGAACTCGTCCACCGGGAAGCTCAGCGGTTCCGCCAGCACCAGCGCGGTGCGGCTGCGCCGGCGGCGGTCAGCGCATCGAAGCGGTCCCAACCGTCGCCACCGGCCGTCGTGCCCAGCAGGGCACCGCCCGGACCGTGGTCGAGGTGCACGGCGGCCACCGGCCCCAGGTCCCAGGCCGCCCACAACGACACCCCGGGTTGCTCCTCCACCTCGCGGGCGCCGCCGATGACCGAGCTCGACACCGCGGCGACCAGGCAGCCGGGGGCCAGCAACCGCTGGGCGACGCGGCTCAGCTCGGCGAGGTCGTCGCGATGGGCGGCGGTGGCGAACAGCAGCAGCAGGTCGGGGTGGGGGCCGTGGCGATCGAGCACGTCGCCGATGCACTCACCGATGGCCTGCGCCGGATCGGGGTGCTCCGACAGCGACGCCGCGAACGGCACCGCTCAGCCGCCGATCGGGGCCAGCATCGTGAACGGCACCGACACGGGTGCGCCGCCGTCGATGCTGCAGTGGGCGTACACGGTGCCGGGCCGCTCGAAGGTGATCTCGGGGCGGACGAGCTGGCGGCCGAACTTGCCGGGCTCGATCTGCAGCGGCTGCACGTTGCGGGCCACCTGCTCCCCGTCGAGGTCGAACTCGACGGTCAGCGCCGAGAACCCGTTCTGGTCGGGCGGGCAGTGCACGATGACGCACAGGTGCGGCGTCCACGTGTACGGCATCGGAGCCGGCGCCGGCCCGGAGAACTGGATGCCCGTCAGATCGATGCGCGTGGCCGGGCCAGGACCTGGCGCATGTCCATGTCGTCGATGAACAGGGCGGCGAGGATCTGCACGGCCGGCAGGCTACTGGCGCCCGGCGGTGCGGGCGAGCAACCCGGATCGGCCGGCGGCGGCCGCGGCCTCCACCACCTGGCGTCGGTGAGCCGCTACGTTCGTCGGCGGCTCGTTCGTGCTGCAGAGGAAGGTGGAACCATGGCCACGCCGTTCGGGGCTGCGCGCCGATCGCGCTATCGCCGCCGCCCGGTACTGGTCGCGCGTGTTCTGGTTCCCGGTGCTGTGCCTCGTCGTGGCGCTGATCGCCTACCGCCAGTCGAGCGCGACCAACAGCGAGGTGGCCGATCGGGAGCGGGTCGAGATCGTCGGCGCGCAGACCCCGGTGCTGTCCGCCCGGCGCCTGCCGAACGTGCTGGCCCTGCCCAGCCAGGCGGTGCAGCTCCAGCCGGCCGTGCTCGAGGCCCTCAACGGGGTGCCGCCCGACACCACCTGCGCGTCGGTGACGAACTCGCGGGGCACGATGGTGTTCGGCCACAACCCGAACCTGCTGCTGACGCCGGCCTCGAACCAGAAGGTGCTGCTGGCCCACGCGCTGCTCAACCACTTCCCGGCCGATCACCGCTTCGGCACCTTCGTGGCCACCGACGCGCAGCTGATCGCCAACGTGGTGCAGGGCAACGTCTGGTTGATCGGCACCGGGGACCCGGTGCTCGCCACCCAGAACTATGTGAACAGCTTCGTGGAGCAACCCCAGGTGCACACGAAGTTCGAAGAGATCGCCGATCAGCTGAAGACGGCGGGCATCACCCGCATCCGCGGCAACGTCATCGCCGATGCGACCCGCTACGACAACGTGAAGTTCAACCCGGCCTGGCCCAACCGCTACACGTTCGACGGGACGGTGGGCCCGGTGGGTGCGCTGGTGGTCAACCGCGGCTACGCCACGTTCCCGCCGAGCGGCCAGGAGTGGTCCGGTTCGGGGCCGCGCACCGTCTCGGCCGATCCGGCCAAGGATGCGGCGACGCTGCTCATCAACCTGCTGCGCGAGCGCGGCATCGAGGTCGAGGGCACCGCCCAGGTGGGCAGCGTGCCGCAGAGCCCGCTGTTCCTGGCCCAGCAGTTCTCCCCGCCGCTGCAGGACATCATCGGCCAGATGCTGCGCAACAGCGACAACACCATGGCCGAGATGCTGTTCAAGGAGCTCGGTGTCGTGCGGGCGGGCAAGGGCTCCAACGAGGGCGGTGCGGCGGCGTTGACGGCGATGCTGGCCGAGAAGGGCCTCGCCGCACCGGGCATGGTCATCGTCGACGGCTCGGGCCTCGCCGCCGGCAACCTGGTGCCCTGCACCACGTTGAACGGGGCGCTGGCCGCAGCCGGACGCGACTCGACGTTGGTGCAGCAGCTGGCGGTCGGCGGCCTCTCCGGCACCCTGAAGGATCGGCTGGTCGGCTCGCCGGCGCAGGGCCAGGTCTTCGCCAAGACCGGTTCGCTCGACACGGTCAGCTCGCTGGCCGGTTTCGTGGACACCGCCAAGGGCGAGTCGATCTCGTTCTCGGTGATCATCAACGCGCCGGGCGGTGACGCCGAACGCTTCAAAGCGCTCGAGGACCGGCTCATGGTGACCCTGATGGACTATCCACAGGGCGCCGATGTGCAACAACTCATGCCGGCCGGCCTGTAGCGATCCTGCCCGCTTCGCCGGCGGGCCGATCGCCACGGCGACGCCAACGGGGTGGGCACGCCTGCGCCGGTAGCGGCACCATGGTGGCCATGACCGACCCATCGCCGGGGCTGCGGGTGCTGCCGATGTTCCCGCTGCAGACGGTGCTGCTGCCCACCGCCGTGCTGCCGCTGCAGATCTTCGAGCCCCGCTATCGCGCCATGATCCGCCAGGTGCTCGACGACGACCGCTGCTTCGGGGTGGCGCTGATCGCCCGGGGCCACGAGGTGGGCGGAGGCGACGAGCGCACCGACATCGGCACCCTCGCCCAGGTGGTGGGCGCCCAGGAGCTGCCCGACGGCCGCTGGTACGTGGTGGCCCTGGGTACCCGCCGCTTCCGGGTGCGCCGCTGGCTGCCCGACGACCCCTTCCCGATCGCCGAGATCGAGGACTGGGACGACGACCCGGCCGCCGAGCCCGCCACCAGCGAGTCCTACGCCGCCCTGCTGGCCGCCACGCGGCGCCTGCTGGCCCTCGCCGCCGAGGCCGGGGAGCCGGCGGGGGAGGCGACCATGGACTTCGCCGACGATCCCGGCTTGGGCACGTTCCAGGTGGCGGCGTCGTTGCCGCTCGGCCCCTTCGACCGTCAGAACGTGCTGCGCCGACAGCAGCGCGCAACGCTGCGCGGCGTTGACGGCGCTCTGTGCGGAACGCACGGCCGACCTCCAGGCGCTGATCAGCTTCCGATCCGACCGCGGCGACGATCCGCTGCGCTGATCCGACCCGGGCAGCGCCTCGTCGGCGGCCGATCGTCGGCGACCGATCGCCGTTGCGGTGGTCCACCGTCCCGGGGGTCCGCAGCGGGCGTTCGCGCGCTATTCCTTGCCGGACGGGTAGAACACCGACTAGCAATGCCGCGACGAGGAGGCGATGCCGCTTGGCCACCCGCAACAAGAGCGCGCCCGAGCTGATCAACGAGCTCAAGACCCTGGTGGTCGACTACGCCAAGCAGGAGACGGTCGATCCCCTGCGCAGCCTCGGTCGCTACCTCGGCTTCGGCATCGCCGGCTCGGTGCTGCTCGCCATCGGCGGGCTGTTCTTCACCGTCGGCCTGCTGCGACTGCTGCAGACCGAGACCGGCGGCGCGTTCGACGGCGGCTGGTCGTTCGTGCCGTACCTGTTCGTGCTGCTGTTCGCCGTGGTGGTGTTGGCATTGTTGGCCTTCGCCGTGCTGCGGACGAAGAAGAACGTGATGGAGCAACCGTGAGCGCTTCACCCAGCGGCAGCGGCCGCGTGACCCGCGCCGATCTCGAGTCGAAGTTCCGTGAGGTGCAGACCGAGCTGACCTCGGGGGCGGAGAAGGCCCGCAACAAGGTGGTCGTCGCCGGCGGGGTGCTCGTCGTCGTGCTGCTGATCCTCGCCTTCCTCATGGGCCGCCGAGGCGGCAAGAAGAAGTCCACGATCGTCGAGATCCGCCGCCTGTGAGCAGGAGCTCGACCGCAACCGTGCCCCGGCCCGGCGCCGGCGACGGAGCGCGCTGATGGGTCCCCGGGTCCGGCGTCTGCTGCTGTCGCGCCTGCTGCGCGGGGACCTGCGCCGGTGGGCCATCTACCTGGTGGTCAGCTCGGTCTGGCGTCGCGCACGCAAGCTGGCGGGTCGCGAGCCCGAGCTGATCTACGCGGCCACGCTCGGGCGGGGCGAGCGCCTGGCCATGGCCACCTCCAAGCCGTTGCCCCGCCGCCTGCGCACCAAGCGGGTGCAGCGGGCGCTCGAGGCCGCGGCCCGGACCGATCTCGCCTGACCGGCACCCCACCCGCGCACCAGACTGGGATGTCATGAGGGAGCAAAGCGTCCGATGCCGGCCGTGCCGGCGCGCCGATGGGGGCCGGCGGTGATCGTCCGGTTGCGCAACCCCAACCGGACCGTGGAGGTCCGCGGTCCGCGCAGCGTGGCGAAGCTGCTCAACGAGTTCGGGCTGGCCCGCGAGGCGGTGCTCGTCGTGCGCAACGGCGAGCTGGTGCCGGGTGACGCCATCCTGGCCGACGCCGACGAGGTCGAGCTGCGGCCGGTCATCTCCGGGGGAGCGTGAGCCGGTGAAGTGCCGGGTGTGCCGCGGGCCGGCGGTGATCGACGTGCGCCGCCACAACGCCAACTTCTGTGTCGAGCACTTCATCGAGCAGTGCGAGCGGCAGGTGGCCAAGGCCATCGAGGCCTTCGACATGATCGCCCCGGGCGAACGGGTGCTGGTGGCCGTGTCCGGCGGCAAGGACTCCCTCGCCCTGTGGGATCTGCTGATCCGGCTCGGCTACGACGTGGAGGGCCTCTACCTCGGCCTCGGCATCGGCGAGTACTCCGACGTGTCGGGCACCTACGCCCGGGCCTTCGCCACCGAGCGGGGCCTGGTGCTGCACGAGGTCGACCTGCGCGACCGCTTCGGCTACGACGTTCCCACCGCGGCGGCGGCCACCCGGCGGGTGCCGTGCTCCGCCTGCGGCATGTCCAAGCGCCACCTGTTCGACCGGGTGGCGGTGGAGCGGGCCGTCGACGTCGTGGCCACCGGACACAACCTCGACGACGAGGCGGCGGTGCTGTTCGGCAACGTGCTGCACTGGCACACCGAGTACCTGGCCCGCCAGCTGCCGGTGCTGCCCGCCGGCAACGGCTTCCCCCGCAAGGTGAAGCCGCTGGTGCGCCTGTCGGAGCGGGAGACGGCGGCGTACTGCATCGTGCGCGGCATCGATTACCAGGTGGAGGAGTGCCCGATGGCGGCCGGCAACCGGCACCTCGGCTACAAGGAGGCGCTCAACGCCATCGAGGAGCGCTCCCCGGGGACCAAGCACGACTTCTACTTCGGCTTCCTGGACCGCGCCGCCGGCCTGTTTCGCAGCGGCATGGGCACCGACGCCAACGAGCTGCAGCGATGCGTTCGCTGCGGTGCGCCCACCCCCGGCGAGATCTGCGCGTTCTGCCGGCTGGTCGAGCGCGCCGGCGGCCACCAGCACGACGAGGCGGTACCGGTGACCCTGGGCCGACGGGAGCAGCGACCATGACCGACACCGCCCAGCAGGATCCCCGCGAGACGTCGGAACCGGGGGAGCCGACCGAGCAGCCTGATCCGAACGAGCAGCCCGATCCGACCGGGCAGCTTGAACCGACCGAGCAGCCTGAACCTGAGCAGCCGGAGCCGGGCGAGGCGACCGAGCGGCCGCTGCGGGCGGGCGAGGCGGTGCTGCTGATCGACGGCAAGGGCCGCCGCTACCTCGTGACCCTGCAGCCGGGCGCCGAGTTCCACAGCCACACCGGCTTCATCCGCCACGAGGAGCTGATCGGCCGGCCGGAGGGCATCAGCGTGCGGGCCAACCGCAGCGGCACGTTCCTGGTGCTGCGGCCCACGCTGGCCGAGTACGTGCTGAAGATGCCCCGCGGCGCGCAGGTGATCTACCCGAAGGACCTCGGCCCGCTGCTGCTGCTGGCCGACATCTTCCCCGGGGCCCGGGTGCTCGAGTCGGGGGTCGGTTCCGGGGCGCTGTCGATGACGATGCTGCGGGCGGGCGCCCACATCGTCGGCTACGAGGTACGGGCCGACTTCGCCTCCCGGGCGATCAAGAACGTGACCGCCTTCCTCGGCCCCGAGGTGCTCGAGCGCTACCGGGTGCAGGAGCGCGACACCTACGCCGGCATCGACGAGACCGATCTCGACCGGGTCGTGCTCGACCTGCCGGAACCGTGGCAGGTCACGCCGCACGCCGTGCGCAGCCTGCGGCCCGGCGGGATCATCGTGGCGTACACCCCGACCATCGTGCAGGCGGTGCAGTTCCGCGAGTCGCTGCTCGAGCACGGCTTCGGCCAGGCCGAGACCCTCGAGGTGCTCAACCGCAGCTGGCACATCGACGGCCAGTCGGTCCGCCCCGACCACCGGATGGTGGCCCACACCGGTTTCCTCACCCACGCCCGCGCCCTCGGCTGAGGAACGCCCCGCGCCCCTCGCCCCCCGGGCACCCACACCGCTGAGCGCGAACGAGCCGGTCTGATACGCGCCGAACAGCGCAAGATTTCGCTCATCGCGCGGCGGTGGTGGCCCTCCGCGCCGTCCGGCGCAGCGCCCGGCGGCAGCCGGTCGGCCATGATGGGCACCTTGAACGTCCTGGACGCGGTGATCGTGCTCGCTGCCGTCGGGGCCGCGCTGGGCGGCTACCGGCTGGGCTTCGTGGCCCGCGCCACCGCCTGGGGCGGCATGGTGATCGGCGTGCTGATCGCGGCCCGGCTGGCACCGTTCGTGACCGAGCGCTTCGGCGGGGTCGATCCGAACCGGTCGCTGCTGATCAGCGCCATCACCCTGCTGACGGGCGCGTTCTTCGGCCAGCTGGGCGGGCAGGCGGTGGGCGCCCGCTTCCGCGACCGGGCCCGGGACGGCAAGGGCGCCCAGGTCGATCGGGTGGCCGGGGCCGCCTCCGGTGTGGTGGTGGTCCTGGCTGCGGTGTGGCTGCTGGCACCGGCGATGGCCGATGTGCCCGAGTGGCCGCAGCGCCTGGTCGACGGCTCGCTGCTGGCCAAGCGGATCGACGAGCTGACCCCTGACCCGCCCGACCCGATCACGGCGGCGTCCAAGATCGTCGGGGCGCGCCAGTGGGCGGAGCTGCAGGACCAGCTCAACGGCGGTCTGCCCACCGGTCCGGTGCCCGATCTCGGCCAGCCGCCGGCCGCCTTCGCCGAGACCGTGCGGGCGGCGGTGGTGCTCGTCGAGCACGACGGGTGCAGCGGTTCCCAGGTGGGCACCGGCTTCGTGGCCGCCCGCCACCTCGTGGTGACCAACGCCCACGTGGTGGCGAGCGACGACCCCTTCACCACCTACACGGTCACCGCCGCCGACGGTCGGTCCAGCACGGCCAGGGTCGTGCACTTCGACCCCGACGTCGATCTGGCGGTGCTGCTGGTGGAGCAGCTCGATGCGGCGCCGCTGCCGCTGGCCGGGGGCGTCTCGGCCGGCACCGAGGGCTGGGTGTTCGGCCACCCCCAGGGCCAGGCCGAGGTGGCCATGCGACCGTTCCGGGCGGCGGCGGAGACGATCGCCGACGTGCCCGACATCTACGGCGACGGCGCCGAGGTGCGTCGCATCGTGCCCATCGTGGCCAACCTGCAGAAGGGCGATTCGGGCAGCCCGTTGGTGAGCACGGACGGCGAGGTGGTGGGGGTGGCGTTCGCCATCTCGCCCGATGACGAGTCGCTGGCGGTGGCCATCGCCATGGGGTCGGTGCGCGACACCGTCGACGACCTCAACGGGCGCTACAACCGCGACCGCGACGACCTGACGAGCGTCCCCACCGGCGACCGCTGCCTCGACCTGAGCTGACCGCTTCGACCGCTGCGTCGGCTTATCGTGGCCGCATGGATCGCGACCGTGCCCGCCTCGATGTCTCCGCCCGGCGGCGGGCACTCGACCGGCTGGCCGCCGACACGTTCGACATCGTGGTCATCGGCGGCGGCATCACCGGGGCGGGCTGCGCCCTCGACGCCGCCACCCGGGGGCTGTCGGTGGCGCTGCTCGAGCAGCGCGACCTCTCCTCGGGCACGTCGAGCCGCTCCTCGAAGCTGTTCCACGGCGGCCTCCGCTACCTGGAGCAGCGCGACTTCCGGCTGGTGGCCGAGGCGCTGACCGAACGCAACCTGATGCTGTCGGAGCTGTGCCCGCACCTGGCCCGGCCGGTCAGCTTCCTGTACCCGCTGCACCACCGGGTCACCGAACGGGCCTACGTCGGGGCCGGGGTGGCGCTGTACGACGCGCTGGCCCGCCGGGGCGGCTCGCCCATGCCCGGCCACCGCCACCTGAGCCGGCGGGCGGCGCTGCGGCTGGTGCCGGCGCTGCGGCCCGATGCGCTCACCGGGGCCGTGCAGTACTGGGACGCCCAGGTGGACGACGCCCGCCACACGGTCGAGGTGGCCCGCACGGCGGCCTCGCACGGTGCCACCGTGGCCTCCAGCCTGCAGGTCACCGGCTTGCTGCGCGAGGGCGACCGGGTGGTGGGCGTGACCGCCCGCTGCACCGACACCGGCCGGGAGCTGACGGTGCGGGCCACCCAGGTGATCAACGCCACCGCCACCTGGACCGACCAGCTGCAGTCGCTCGCCGGGCGCGGCCAGCTGCGGGTGCGGGCCTCCAAGGGGATCCACCTCGTCGTGCCCCGCGACCGCATCCACGCCGGCAGCGGGCTCATCCTGCGCACCGCCACCAGCGTGCTGTTCGTCATCCCGTGGCGCTCGCCGACGATGCGCATCGACGCCGCCGGCCGGGCCATCGAGTCGGCGGGGGACCACGGCCACTGGATCATCGGCACCACCGACACCGAGTGGGACCTCGACCTGGCCCACCCCGCCGCCAGCCGCACCGACATCGACTACCTGCTCGACCAGGTCAACCGGGTGCTGCGCACGCCGCTGACCCACGACGACATCGAAGGGGTGTACGCCGGGCTGCGCCCCCTGCTCGAGGGTGAGTCGGAGGACAACTCGGCGCTGTCGCGCGAGCACGCCGTCACCCAGCACGTGCCCGGCCTGATCTCGGTGGCCGGCGGCAAGTACACCACCTACCGGGTGATGGCCCGCGACGCGGTGGACATGGCGGCCCGCAACCTCGACCGGCGGGTGCCGCCGTCGTGCACCGATCGGGTGCCGTTGCTCGGCGCGGTCGGCTACGAGGCGTTGTGGAACCGCCGTCACGCCCTGGCAGCGGAGACGAAGCTGCACGTCGCCCGGATCGAGCACCTGCTCGGCCGCTACGGCGCCGGCATCGACGAGGTGCTCGACCTGATCGCCGACCGGCCCGACCTGGGCGAGCCGCTCCGAGGCGGTGGCCCGTACCTGGCGGCCGAGGCGGTGTACGCCGCCACCCACGAAGCGGCGCTGCACCTCGACGACGTGCTGACCCGCCGCACCCGGTTGTCGATCGAGACGTTCCACCGCGGGGTGGACTGCGCCGACGAGGTGGCCCGCCTGCTGGCCGGCCCGCTGGGCTGGGACGAGCACACGATCGAGACCGAGATCAACCACTACCGGCTGCGGGTGGCGGCCGAACGCGACAGCCAGACCTGTCCCGACGACTCCACCGCCGACGCCGTGCGCATGGGCGCCCCGGAGCGCCGCCACCTGGTCCGTCTGCCGTCTCGCACCGGCCCCGCCGGGGAGGCGCCGACGGGGCGCTGACGGCCCGGTGACCTGCTCGGCGAGCGCCCGTTTTCCCTGTGTTGCGCCGTGTGAATTCCGGATCGATCACGCGCACAGCGGCGAGGTGGCGTGTATCGTCGCCCGTACGAGTAGACGCCCGTCCCGGGTGCAAACCGGCTGGTTCGCCGCCGGTTCCGGGTGCGGGATCCGGCGCCGGTCGCGTACCGGTCCGCCGGGCGAGCAGGAGGTCGGGTCGTCAACAAGTCCGAGTACGAACGGCGGCTCTCCAGCTACGAAGGGGAGATCGCCGAGTTGCGTGAGCAGGCGAAGGCGATGGAGGAGGAGATCGTCGCCCTCCGCCGCCGGCTGCAGGACGCCCCCAAGCGGGTGCGGACCCTGGAGGAGCGGCTGCTCGATACCAAGGGGCAGTTGGCACAAGCGGTCTCCCAGAACGAGAAGCTGACCTACACCCTGCGCGAGGCGCGCGAGCAGATCGCGGCGCTGCGTGAAGAGGTGGAGAAGCTCACCCGGCCACCGTCGGCCTATGGCACCTACCTCGGGTTCAACGAGGGCGACGGCACGGTCGACGTGTTCTCCGGTGGCCGCAAGATGCGGGTCTCGGTGCACCCCGACATCGATGTCGAGGAGCTCGAGCGTGGCGCCGAGGTGGTGCTCAACGAGTCCCTGAACGTGGTGCTGGCCCGCGAGGGTGAGCGCAGCGGTGAGGTGGTCACGCTCAAGGAGCTGCTGGCCGACGGCACCCGGGCCCTGATCGTGGGCCGGGCCGACGAGGAGCGGGTGGCCGAGCTGGCCGCCCCGTTGCAGGTCGAGAAGCTGCGCGCCGGTGACACGTTGCTGATGGACAGCCGTTCCGGGCTGTTGCTGGAGAAGCTGCCCCGTCCCGAGGTGGAGGAGCTGGTGCTCGAAGAGGTGCCCGACGTCTCCTACGAGGACGTCGGCGGGCTCGACAGCCAGATCGAGCAGATCACCGACGCGGTGGAGCTGCCGTTCGTGCACCGGGATCTCTTCGCCGACTACAAGCTGCCGGCCCCCAAGGGGATCCTGCTGTACGGCCCCCCGGGTTGCGGCAAGACGCTCATCGCCAAGGCCGTGGCCAACAGCCTGGCCAAGAAGGTGGCCGAGGTCTCCGGCGACGCCAAGGCCCGCAGCTACTTCCTCAACATCAAGGGCCCCGAACTGCTCAACAAGTACGTGGGCGAGACGGAGCGCCAGATCCGGCTCGTGTTCCAGCGGGCCCGGGAGAAGTCGGAGGAGGGCTGGCCGGTCATCGTGTTCTTCGACGAGATGGAGTCGCTGTTCCGCACCCGTGGTTCGGGCATCAGCTCCGACATCGAGTCGACGATCGTGCCGCAGCTGCTGGCCGAGATCGACGGTGTGGAGACGTTGAAGAACGTCATCGTGATCGGTGCCTCCAACCGGGAGGACCTGATCGATCCGGCCATCCTGCGCCCCGGCCGCCTCGACGTGAAGATCAAGATCGAACGGCCCGATGAGGCCTCGGCCAAGCAGATCTTCGCCCGCTACCTGACCGCCGACCTACCGCTCGACCCGGCGGCGCTCGAGGCCGCCGGCGGTGAGGTGGCCAAGGCGCTCGACTCGCTGATCGAGGCCACCGTGGCGGAGATGTACCGGGCCGACGAGGCGAACCAGTTCCTCGAGGTGACCTACCAGAACGGCGACCGCGAGGTCATGTACTTCAAGGACTTCTCCTCGGGGGCCATGATCGAGAACATCGTGCGCCGAGCGAAGAAGCTCGCAATCAAGCGGCTCATCGGCGGCGGCAACGGCGGGATCTCCCTCGAGGACCTGACCGCGGCCATCCACCAGGAGTACAAGGAGCACGAGGACCTGCCCAACACGACCAACCCGGACGATTGGGCGAAGATCTCGGGCAAGAAGGGCGAGCGCATCGTCTACGTGCGCACGCTGGTGTCGCGCTCCAAGCAGCCCGACGAGCCCCAGGGCGGTCGAGCCATCGAGCGGGTGGCCACCGGCCAGTACCTGTAGCGGCCCTGCCGCAAGGCCTCTGTGGGAACGGGCGGCGCCTCCGGGCGCCGCCCATTCCGCGCCCGCACGGGGGTACTCGCCGTCAGCCGCCTCCGGCCATGGCCGGCTGCGACTCGCCGACGTCGGCCCTGCCACCCGGGCGCAGTCGGTTCGGGAGAGCCGGCGCCGCAGCGGCTGCTCCAGGTACCGGAAGCTGACCTCGGCCAACGCCAGGGTCAGCACGAAGGCAACGACGCTCAAGGCCGGGCCCGCACCGCCGGTGGCCCGGATCAGCAGGATGCGCACGTTGGAGTGGATCAGGTAGATGCCGTAGGAGAGCCGGCCGACGTGGCGCAGGACGCTGCAACCCAGCACCCGGGCGATGCGCCCGTCGGCGGCGGCGGCGTCGATGACGGGCACCATGGCCACCACCACGAGCGGCAACAGCAGGTACGTGGCCGGCGCGGTGTAGTCGGCCAGCAGGAACCCGGCGGATATCACGGCAGCGCCACCGGCGACCGCCGGCCCGGACGGGAGCCGGCGGCCGGTCGCCGCGCCCATGGCACAACCGGCGAACAGGAACCCGCTGCCCTGGCCCTCGATGCCGTTGTAGATGGCATCCACGTCGAACGCCACCAGCGTGCGCACGGCGACGAGCGTGAACACCGCCAGCGACACCGCGGTGGCGATGCGGGCCAGCCGTGCCCGATGGCCGCGGCCGAGCAGCCAGAGCAGGGCGAGGGGCGAACAGGCGTAGAACTGCTCCTCGAGCGAGAGCGACCAGAGGTGACCGAACATGCCGCCGCTCGACCAGCCGAGGTAGCGATCGAGGTTGGCCACGTAGAGCAGGCCGGCCACCGCGCCGCGCACGTCCGCACCGCGGTCGGCGGCGGGCACCACGAACCCGACGGCGAGGAACAGCGCCACCGCGCCGTACATCAGCGGGAGCAGCCGGGCGGCGCGGCGCTGGTAGAACGCCCGCAGGTCGATGCGGCCGTCGTGCTCGTGCTCGTCGAGCAACAGGCGGGTGATGAGGAACCCGCTGATCACGAAGAACAGGTTGACCCCGAGCCAGCCGCCGCGCACCGGCGCGCCGTAGTGGAACAGCACCACGGTGAGCACGGCGATGGCGCGGAGCCCATCGAGCCCGGGCCGGTACCCCAGGCGGCTGTTCGCTCCCATGCCGAGCGTTATCGACGGCGGCCCGGCCCGGCTGAACCGCGGCGGCCCGGTTCAGCCGGATCGGCGGGGCGGGCGGTGGACGTGGAGCGGGTGGCCGGCGGCGCCGAGGGCGGCCTCCAGCACCGACTCCGACACGGTGGGGTGCGGGTGGATCACCGCGGTGAGGTCCTCCAGGGTGGCGGCCAGCTCGATGGCCAGCGCCGCCTCCCCGGCCAGCTCCGACACGTGGGGCCCGGCCAGGTGCACGCCGATCACGGTGCCGGCCTCGTCCACCACCACCTCGGCATACCCAGCGGTGTGGTCACCGATGCGGGCCTTGGCGTTGGCGCCCATCGGGAAGCGGAACGACGAGGCGGTGATGCCGGCGGCCTCGGCTGCGGCGGTGGTCAGCCCCACCGTGGCCAGCTCCGGGTCGGCGAACACGACGGCGGGGATCACGGTCGGGTCGAAGGCGGCCGACGGGTCGCCGCAGAGCGCCGCCACCGCCACCTCGGCCTCGGCGGTGGCCTTGTGGGCGAGCGCCGGGCCGTCGGTCAGATCGCCGATGGCGAACAGGTGGCGGCTGATGCGACGGTCCGCTTCACCGTCAGGCGGCCGTTGGCCTGCGGCGTGACGCCGGCGTGGTGCAGCTCGAGGGTGTCGCTGTTGGGCACCCGGCCGACGGCGACGATGACCTTGTCGGCCGCCACCACGGCGCCGTCGTCGAGGGCGAGGCCGCCGTCGGCCAGCCTGGCGGCGCGCCGACCGACCAGCACGGTGACGCCGAGCTCGCGCAGCCGCTTGGCCGCCACCTGGGCCAGTCCGCGGTCGAGCTCGGGCAGAATCCGCTCGGCCAGCTCCACGATGGTGACGGCCACCCCGAGCTTGGCCAGCGCAGTGCCCAGCTCGACGCCGATGTACCCGCCGCCCACCACCGCCACCGACGCCGGCCGCTCGGCCAGGAACAGCGCCCCGGTGGAATCGAGCACCCGCACGCCGTCGACGGGCAGGTCGGACAGGGTCAGGGGGCGCGACCCGGTGGCGAGGATGCAGTCGTCGAACTCGTAGTGGCGCAAGCCGTGGTCGTCCTCGACCGCCACCCGGGTGGGGCTCATGAACCGGGCGGTGCCGCTGACCACGGTGACCTTGGCCGCCTTCAGCAGCTGGCGCACCCCGGAGGTGAGGGCCTCGACGCTGCGCTGCAGGTGGGCCTGCACCCCGGCCCAGTCCAGCTCGGGTGAGGCGATGACCCCGAGCGAGGCGCCGTTGGCGGCGTCGTGGAACAGGTTGGCGGCGCCGATCAGCGCCTTGGAGGGGATGCAGCCCACGTTGAGGCAGGTACCGCCCACCGCGTCGCGCTCCACCAGCGTGACCGCCTTGCCGGCCTGGGCGGCGCGCAGGGCGGCGGCGTAGCCGCCGGGTCCGGCGCCGATGACCAGCACGCCGGTGGATTCAGGGATCTCGCCGACGACCACGTCAGGCTCCCAGCAGCAGGCTCAAGGGCTCGGCGACGAAGCCGAGGACCGCCTCCTGGAACGCCACCGACAGGTCACCGTCGATGATGCGGTGGTCGGCGGAGAACACCACCGGCAACGTGCGGCGGGCGACGACGGCGCCGTCCACCACGATGGGTCGCTCCTTGATGGCGCCGAAGCCCATGATCCCGGCCTGGCCGGGCAGGATCAGCGGGGTGGCGAACCGCCCGCCCAGCGCCCCGTAGTTGGTGAGGGTGAACGTGCCGCCCCGCAGCTCGTCCGCGCTGACGGTGCGGTTGCGGGCGGCGACGGCCAGCCGCTGCATCTCCAGCGCCAGCGACACGAGGTCGCGGCGGTCGGCGTCGGTCACGACCGGCACGATCAGCCCGTCGGGGGTGGCCACGGCCACACCCAGGTTGACCCGCTCGTGCACGGTCACCGAGGCGCCGTCGGCGTCGACCGCGGCGTTGACCAGCGGGTAGCGGCGCAGGGTGCGGGCCACGGCGGCGGCCAGCAGCACCAGCGGGGTGAGGGCGGCGGCCGCCTCCTCGGCCCCGCCGGCCCGCAGGGAGCCCTGCAGCCGCTTGCGGGCGTCGAGCAGGGCGGTGGCGTCGACCTCGTCCATCCCGGTGATGTGGGGGATGGTGGTCCAGCTCTGCGCCATCGAGGCGGCGGTCAGGCGGCGGATGCCCCGCAGCGGGTGGGTGCCGGCCGGCAGCTGGCCCAGCGTGGTGACCGACCGGCTGGTGGGCACGGGCCCGAGCGGTCCGGGCTCGGCGGCGGCGGCCGCCGGCGTGGACGGGGTCGTTCGGGCCGCCGGTGTGGCCGGGGAGCGGCGCTCGGCGCCGGCCCACCGGCGTGGGCCGCTTCGACGTCGGCGGCCAGGATGCGGCCACCGGGGCCGGTGCCGGCCAGGCGGCGCAGGTCCACCCCCAGCCGGGCGGCCAGCTTGCGGGTCGAGGGCGAGGCCTTGGGGCGGCGCGACGGTGCCGCCGCGACGGCCGGGGCGGTCGCGGCGGCCGGGGCGGCGACCGGGGTGGTCTCGCTCGGCGCAGCGGCCGGGGAGGCCGCGCTCGGGACGGCGGGGGCGGGCGACGCCGGTGGTGCATCGGCGCCGCGGCCGTCGTCGATGTCGACGATCACGGTGCCGACGGTGACGATGTCGCCCTCGGCGGCGTGGACCGAGGCGATCGTGCCGGCGGCGGGGGAGGGCAGCTCCACCTGGGCCTTGTCGGTCAGGATCTCCACGATGGGCTGGTCGCGCGCCACCGTCTCGCCCACGGCTACCAGCCAGCGCACGATCTCGGCCTCGTGCAGGCCCTCGCCCACGTCGGGCAGGGCGAAGCGCAGCGTCACGGCGCCACCTCCAACGCCCGCCGGCACCCGGCCGCCAGCCGGGCCACCGAGGGCACGTAGCGATCCTCGAGCTGGGCCATGGGGAAGGGCACGTCGTAGCCGGACACCCGCACCGGGGGGGCTTCCAGGTCGTAGAAGCACTCCTCGACGATGGTGGCCACCACCTCCCCGCCGAAGCCGGCGGTGAGCGGCGCCTCCTCCGCCACCACCACCCGGCCGATGCCGCTGACCACCGAGGCCAGGGTGTCGAGGTCGAGCGGGACCATGCTGCGCAGGTCGAGCACCGCCACCGAGGCGCCCTCCTCGGCCAGTTGCTCGGCGGCCTTGCGGGCCACCTCGACCTGGTAGGACCAGGCCACGATGACCAGGTCGGTGCCCTCCCGCACGAGCTTGGCCTTGCCCAGCGGCTCGATGACGTCGGCGTCGTCGGGCAGGTCGTCGCGCAGCGAGCGGTAGCCGCGCAGCGGTTCGAGGAACAGCACCGGGTCGGGGTCGCGGATGGCGGCGGTGAGCAGGCCGGCGGCGTCGTGGGCGGAGGCGGGCATCACCACCTTGAGCCCGGGGATGTTGGCCAGCTGGCCCTCGAGCGCCTCGGAGTGCAGCTCGGGGGTGCGCACGCCGCCGCCGAAGGGGGCCCGCACGGTGATGGGGGCGTCGAAGCGGCCGTTGGAGCGGTAGCGCAGCCGGGCGATCTGGCCGGCGAGCTGGTGGAACGCCTGGTAGGAGAACCCGAGGAACTGGATCTCGGGCACGGGGACCATGCCGGAGGCGGCCAGGCCCACCGCGGTGCCCAGGATGAGGGCCTCGGCGAGGGGGGTGTCGACCACCCGTTCGGGTCCGAAGCGGTCGACGAGCCCGTCGGTGGCCCGGAACACGCCGCCGTTGATGCCGACGTCCTCGCCGAACACGATGATGCGCTCGTCGCGGGCCATCTCGCGGGCGAGGGTGTGGTTGATGGCCTCGACCATCGTGCGCACGGTCATGACCAGCCCTTCCCTTCCAGCTCCAGCAGCAGCGCCCGCTGGCGTTCCATGCGGGGCGTCGTCTCGGCGAACACGTTGTCGAAGAAGGCGTCGGGGGCCAGCGGGGTGGACAGCGCCGCGTCCACGGCGGCGTCGATGGTGGCCTGGGCGGTGGCCTCGGCGGCGGCTTGGCGCTCGTCGTCCCACAGGCCGACGTCGCGCAGCTGGGCGGCGAAGGTGACCACCGGGTCCTTGGCCCGGGCGGCGGCCATGTCCTCGGCGGGGATGTAGCGGGTGGGGTCATCGGCGGTGGTGTGGTGGCCCAGCCGGTAGGTGACCGCCTCCACCAGGGTGGGGCCGTCACCGGCCACGGCGCGGGCCCGGGCGGCGTGCACCACCTCCCACACCGCCACGGGGTCCCGCCCGTCGACCCGCACGCCGGGCATGCCGAAGGCGGCGGCCTTGTCGGCGAAGGTGGCGGCGGCGGTCTGGCGGGCGGTGGGGGTGGAGATGGCCCACCCGTTGTTGACCAGCATGAAGATGACCGGCGCCTTGATGACGGCGGCGAAGTTGGCGGCCTCGTAGAAGTCGCCCTCGGAGCTGGCGCCGTCGCCGAAGAACGCCACCGAGCAACCCGGCAGGCCCTGGCGGAGCTGACCCCAGGCCATGCCCACGGCGTGGGGGATCTGGGCGGCCAGGGAGATCTGGGCGGGGAACACGTTGACGCCCGGCGGGTAGAAGCTGCCCTCGGGGTGGCCGGCGAGGTAGAGCACCTGGCGGCGGATGACCTCGTCGCCGTAGCGCCCAGGCCGTAGAACTCCCGGTACTGGGAGAAGACCCAGTCGTGCGCGGGGTCCAGGGCGTAGGTGCAGCCCACCACGGTGGCCTCGTTGCCGTCGATGGGGGCCATGGTGCCGAGCCGGCCCTGGCGCTGGAGGTTGAAGCAGCGGGTCGAGTAGATGCGGGCGGCGATCATCGTCTGCAGCATCCCGACGAGTTGCTCGTCGGTGGGGCCCCGCTGCTCGGCACTGGTGTTCATGGTCGCCAGCATGTCAGGTGGCGACGGCCGAGCGGAGCGGTCGCGGCGGTGGTGTCTCCCGCACCGGGACACCCGGCGCCGGCCGCCCGGTCGGCGCCCGCCGGTGGCCCGTCCCCCGTGCGTACTGATCGGTATGAGCGCCGACGGTGGGCCGGGCTCCGCCTCAGCGGCGGCCCTGGAGGCGGCGCACGGCGCGGGGCGTTGCCCAGCTCGTGGACCAGCTCGCGCGGCAGTTCGTAGGCGAGGGTCTCGTAGACCCGGTCGACCATCTCGGCGTGGCGATAGCGGTCCTCGGCGGAGAGCGGCAGCGGCCCGACCACCAGCCGCTCACCGTAGGCGTGCAGGCCCAGGAGGGCGGCGGCGTTGGCCAGGTCGAGTGGTGCGGCGCCGGCCGCCCGGGCCGCCCTGATGTGCTCGCCGGCGTCGCGGGAGGCCTCGGCGCACACCAGCGGGACCAGCGCCTCCCAGTCGGGGCGGGCGGTGCCGGGGTGGCGGAGCAGCATGGCCTGCACGGCGCTGCGACCGGCGTAGCCGACCAGGAACCGGATGCGCACCGCCAGCCCGTTGATCCAGGCGTCCTTGCGGGTGACGATCAGCCGGGCACCGCCGTTGGTCTGGGGCCGGATGACCGGGGCGGGGAGCGGTGCCGTTCGGCGGCCGCCGCCGCGGCCGTCGCCGCGGCCGCGGCCCGCCGGCGTTCGGCGTCGTAGGCGGCTCGTCGTTCGGGGTCGGACAGCACCGCCCACGCCTCGTTGACCATCGCCATGCGCAGCTGCGTCTCGATGCCCCCGCCGTGGTGCAGATCGGGGTGCAGCTCCCGGGCGAGGCGGCGGTAGGCGGCGCGCAGCGCGGCCAGGTCGGCGTCGGGGTCGACCCCCAGCCGCTCGTACAACCCGGCGTCGGCCATCACCGGGCCAGGTTAGAGTCCGCTGCCGTGGGACGGCTCGACGGCAAGGCAGCGGTGGTGGTCGGTGGCGGCCAGACGCCGGGGGAGACCATCGGCAACGGGCGGGCCACGGCCATCGCCTTCGCCCGGGAGGGCGCCGAGGTCCTGGTGGTGGACCGCCACCTCGAGCGGGCGGCGGACACCTGCGCCGCCATCGCCGCCGAGGGTGGGGTGGCGCACCCCTTCGCCGCCGACATCACCGACGAGGAGCAGGCGGCCGCGCTGGTGGCGGCGGCGGTGGAGCGCTTCGGCCGCATCGACGTGCTGCACAACAACGTGGGCATCGGCGCCGGCGACGCCACCGCCACCAAGGTGAGCGCCGCCGGGTTGCAGCGCATCTTCGAGGTCAACCTGTTCGGGCTCGCCCTGACCTGCAAGCACGCCCTGCCGGTGATGCGCGAGGCGGGCCGCGGCTCGATCATCAACATCTCGTCGGTGGCGGCGGTACTGCCGTTCGGCCTGGTCGGCTACAAGACCTCGAAGGCGGCGGTCAACGCCTACACCGAGTCGCTGGCGGCGGCCAACGCCCGCTACGGCGTGCGGGTCAACGCCATCATGCCGGGGCTGATGGAGACGCCGATGGCCATCGATGCCAGCCTGGCGGCACGGGGTGGCATCAGCCGGGAGGCCCTGGTGGACCAACGCAACCGGCAGGTGCCGTTGGGCCGCAAGATGGGCACCGGCTGGGATGTGGCCTGGGCGGCGGTGTACCTGGCGTCCGACGAGGCCCGCTTCGTGACCGGCGTGGTGCTGCCGGTGGACGGCGGCCAGTCGGTGGCCGGCTGATCGTTCAGTACCGGTTGGTACGAACCGATCGGTACGGACCCGACTCCGGCACGTCACCATACTTAATGGTATGGAGCCCGGGGGAGGGGAGCGGTCAGCCCTCAGCCGTGGCCGAGCGAGCCGACCCGCTGGGCGATGTCGGTCACCGCGTTGGCGGCGTCGCTCACGCTGACCGACATGGCTGTGCGCCGCCGAGCTCTGCTCCTCGATGGCCGCGGCGATGGCGCTCTGGATGTGGTTGAGCTGATCGATCTGCGTCCGGATGTTGTGGATCACGTCGATGGCGGCGGACATCTCGTCGGTGATGGTGGTGACCATGTTGCCCACGTCGGCCGCTGCGGTGGTGGTCTCGCTGGCCAGGTCCTTCACCTCGGTGGCGACCACGGCGAACCCACGGCCGGCCTCACCGGCGCGGGCCGCCTCGATGGTGGCGTTGAGGGCCAGCAGGTTGGTCTGCTCGGCGATGGCGGTGATCACCGACAGCATCTGCGAGATCCGCCCCGAGGTCTCGCCGAGCCGGTCGACGGTGGCGGTGGCGGCACCGGCGGCCTCGGCGGCGATCTCCATCAGCGACGATGCCTCCACGGTCATGCGGGCGATCTCGGAGATGCTGCCTGACAGCTCGCCGACCGCAGCTGCGGTCACCTGCATGTTGTCGTTGGCGAGGGCGGTCTGCTGGGTCAGCGCCGCCGTCTCCGCCTCGAGCTGGCCGGCCCGGGCTGCGCTCTGCTCGGCCTCCTCCCGGGCATGGCGGGCCTGCAGCAGGTTGGCGGCGACCACCGTGCGGCGGTCGGTGGCGAAGCTGTGCCAGACGAACATGATCACCAGGGTCTCGGCCACCACGAACACCGCGTGGGCCAGGGTGATGGCGATCGGGTGCTCCCGCCCGGCGGCGTAGCTGTACACCGCCGTCGGGTCGATGATGCTGAGCCCGAGGTGGTGCACGACGATGTAGCCCACGCCGAGCGCGTAGGCCCGCACGTCGACGTAGATCGACACGAGGACCAGCGCCACCAGGATGTGGAAGTGGCCCTCGGGTGAGCCGCCGGTGATGTGGATGAGCACCGACGAGGCACCGAGCAGGCCGAGGCTGCCCGCGTAGGACTGCAGCGATCGGACCTTGAGCACCTGGGCCAGCACGGCCAGCACGATGACCACCCCGATGTCGCGCACCACGTGGGTCACGTTGCCGACGCGGGCGACCATGGCCACGGCGGCGAGGAACGGCACGTGCGCCCACAGCACCAAGGTGATCGCCCGGTGCCGCCGGGCGTGTTCCTCGTCGCTGAGCGTCTCGCCGGTTGGGAGGAAGTCACGCATCTGCACGAAAGCGAGATCGGGATCAGCTCGCGCCTCCTTGAGCAGCATGACGAGAACGCGTCACGAGCCCGATCACCCGCCGGGAACCGTGTTCGCCGGGGCGGGGCGATCGGTCCAGCGGGGGCGGTCGGACCGGGTCCGCAGCCCGTCCGGCCGCCGTCGCTACCCGTCGTCGGCGTCGTCGGCGTCGTCGTCCGGGCCGGCCTCGTCCTCGTCGTGGTCGACGCTGGCGCGGCGCCGGGCGCGGCGGAGCTGGGGCCGGCGGCCCTCGCCCCGCAGGCGCCGGCCGGCCTCCTTGCGCACGGCGATGGTGTCGAGCTCGTCCTGCAACGCCCGGTAGGCGCTCAAGCGGGCGGCGTCGAGCGTGCCGGCGGCCACTGCGGCGCGGACGGCACAGCCGGGTTCGTCGCCGTGGCGGCAGTCCCGGAAGCGGCACCGTTCGGCCACGGCGGCCACGTCGGCGAACGCCTCGTCCACACCGCCGTCTGCATCCCACAGCCCGAGCTGGCGCAGCCGGGCGTGTCGATGAGCGCGCCGCCGCCGGGCACGTCGAACAGGCGGCGGGCGGTGGTGGTGTGCCGGCCTCGCCGGTCGCGGCTGCGGACCTCGCCGACCGTGGCGGTCTCCGGACCGGCCAGCGCGTTGACCAGCGAGGACTTGCCGGCACCCGACTCGCCGAGCAGGGCCACCGTCCGCCCGGGGCCGAGGTGGCGGCGAAGCTCGTCGAGGCCGGTGCCGCGGCGGCTCGACACCGCATGGACGGCCACGCCACCGCCGAGGCGGGCCAGCTCGCCGCGCACCCGGGTCAGCTGCTCGCCGTCGACGAGATCGGCCTTGGTCAGCACGACGACCGGCTCGGCGCCGCCCTCGTGCACGAGCACGAGGATGCGCTCGACCCGGCGGGGGCGGACCTCCCGGTCGAGGCCGAACACGCAGAACACGGTGTCGATGTTGGCCGCCACCACCTGGGCCAGGGCCCGTTCGGCCGGGTCGCGCCGCACGACCACGCCATGGCGGTCGGCGACGGCGACGATCGCCGTGGCCGACCCGTCGGACTCGATGGCCACCCGGTCGCCGACCGCCGGCGGGCTCTCCAGCCCGGCGGTGCGGAATGCGGTGGTGGAGCGGTCGGTCAGCACCTCGGCGCCGTCGTCGAGCCGGACGGTGTCGAACCCGCGGGAGACGACGATCACCCGGCCGGTGCGCCGACCCCGTGCCCGCTGCTCGGCCTCGAACCGCGGCCACCGGGCGCCGGGGCCTCGAGCGCGACCACCTCGGGAGCCGCCGCATCCGCGCGCGGCGCGGGCGGTTCCGGTTCGGTGTCGGCGCCGGGATCGGGCCGGTGGGGGTGCGGCGTGTCGTTCATCGCATCGGGGGAGGTGATGCCAACCGTAGTCAGCAGCGGGATCGCTCCGGGCAGCACGTTGCGCCGACCTCGGTGTGATCGAGTGGTCCGGCCGGTACCCTGGGCGGCGGCGGATCCTCGGCGGGCGGCGGAGGAAGGGACATGTCATGGTTGCCATCGAGTTCACCGCGCTCGATCCCGACTCGACGGCGACGGCCGCGTGGCGGATCGATCGGGTCAGCTTCACCACGGCCGATCGGCCCGCCGCTTCACTGGAGCTGCATCCGCGCCTGAACGTGGTCGTGGTCGACGAGGACAGGGTCGACGACATCGCCGCCAAGCTGCGGACCGCGCTGTCGCACGGGGCCGACGGCACCCACGTGGAGTTCACCCTCACCGACGGCCCGTCGCTGGTGGCGTTCCGCCCGATCGGTGGTCGTCACCGCCTCATCGACATCGCCAGCGCCGAGGAACGCCCGCTCGACCTGCTCGAGGAGCTGGCCGGCGCCGGGGACGGGCTCGACGCCGGCGGCGATGGCGATGGCGATGGCGACGTGCGGGCCGTCGTGGCGGCGTTGTCCAGGTTGGACCAGCAGGCGCTGTGGACCGCCGCCGGCCGGGTGCTGACGCTGCGCACCGAGGCGGGCGCCGATGCCGACGGCGCGTCGCTGCCCGATGGCGAGCGACCGACCACCATCGATCTGCGGGCCCAGCCGAAGCGACGCCTGCTGCGCCGGTGGGCCAAGGCATCCGCACCGGGCACCGACGACCTTCACGCCCAGCTGGCGGCGGCGACCCGGGCGTGGCACGACCTGGCCGGCCCGATCGAGCCCGAGGTGGCGTTGCGCCAGCGGGACCGCAGCGAGGCGGCCGCCCGTGTGCTCGTGCGCATGGGCGCACTGGCCGCGGTGAGCGCCGAGACCGAACCGAGCTCCGGGGTGAGCGTGGTGCCCGGCGGCAGCGGCGACGGTGCGGCCATCGACGCGGTGTGCGCGCTGGTGCCCGTGCGCCGGCCCGGCGGTGGTCCGCACATCGTGCCGATCCCGGCCACGGCGGCCGCCGAGGGCGAGCTGACCACGTTGCTGCTGGACCATCTGGCGGCGTTGAGCGGCGATCGGCAGATCGTGGTGGTCACCGGCGACGAGTCCGTCATCGACTGGGCCCGGCTCGAGCACCACGCCCGTCGAGCGGCGCTGTTGCGACTCGACGCCGAGGCCTGAGACCCCGGGGCCTGCGTGGTGACGGCGGTCCGGCCGCCCCCACCCGGAAATCAGGCATAACCGTCATTATGCCAACTCGAAGGAAGGGCCAGGACTGGCTCCGGGCCCGTCTCCTCGAAACCCCCGCCTCTTCCTCGAAGCCCCCGCCTCGACCGCGAACGTTCAGCTGAACGTCCGAACCTGCAACAGCGTCCGGCCAGCGCCGATCATCAACGAGCGGTGGCTGCTGGCTGGTGGCGTCATGCCGGGGTTTGGGTGAGCGCCTTCGCTCGATTCGATGTCGATTCGGAATTGGTCGTGAGACACGAAGTCTGGCCACCATCGGTGTGGCTGTGCAGCCCAACCGGAGGTTGAGGCCACGAGCGGTGGGCGGCCGAACCCGGTCGGTTGATGCCGTCGAATCGACGTCGAATCTCCGCTGAAGCACGGCGCCAGTGGGGTCGCCGGCCGGCCGAGCGCCCGCCCCGCAGGCGGGAACCAGGCGCTACGGGCAAGGTTCGGACCCGGGCCGGGCCGGACCGGAAACGCCGACAATGGGCTAGTCCTCTATGAGCCTCCAAATTTGACGGCCAAAGCTGCATAATCTGCGAAATTTGAAGGCCTATGTTCGAACAGCGCACCACGCCGACACCGCGTCCGGTGGCGCGGGCGATGCAGCGGATCGGCCAGGACCTGGCCACCTGGCGGAAGTTGCGCCGCCTGACCGCTGCCGAGGTGGCCGATCGTGCGGGCATCAGCGAGCACGCTGGGCCGACTCGAAACGGGCAGCGCCAGCCTCGAGAACGTCCTGCGCGTGGCGCCCGAGCACCTCGGAGTGCTCGACCAGCTCGCCGCGGCCGTCGATCCCTACGCCACCGACGAGGGTCAGCTGCGCCGACGGGCGCTCCCGGCGTGTGCGCTCGCCACGGCCACGTTGACATGGAGGTCGCGGTCCACCTCGAGCTCGACGGTGCGTCGTGCACGCCGGCACCCTGTTCACCCATCGTCAACGCCGTACCGAATCCGCCGCGCTCGACGGCACCCGTTGAACGCGACAACCGTCCGCAACCACCCTGGGGCCCAGCGCCGTCGGCCGGCTCAACCGACGAGCGGCATCACCTCGGTGGCGAACGCCTCCATACGGCCCAGCATGGTGGGTAGGTCGTTGGCGGTGACGTTGACCATCATGGTGGTCACCCCGGCGGCGGCCAGCGCGGCGACGTCCTCGGCCCGCTGCTCGGCGCTCCCGGTGAACGCCAGGCGCTCGCCGTCCGGCCGGGTCTGGGCCACCTCGTTGTGGAAGGCGCAGTTGTAGGCCAGCGAGATGGTGGACGGATCGCGGCCCGCCGCCTCGGCCAGCGCGAACAGCCGGTCCCGGCGGGCGGCGAACGCCTCGACGGAGTCCATGCGGTACTTGGGGTTGGTCCCGAACGGGTACCACCCGTCCCCCAGGGCCACGGTGCGGCGCAAGGCGGCCGGGCTCTCCCCGCCCACCCAGATCGGTGGGTGCGGTGACTGGATCGGCTTCGGGTCCGCGGCCACGTCGGCGAAGCGGAAGTGCTCCCCTCGAAGCTCGCCCAGCGCTCGGTCCACAACCGCTTCATGACCGCCACGTACTCGTCGGTCACCCGGCCCCGGTCCTCGAAGGCGGGCAGGTTGAGCCCCTCGAACTCCTCCCGCATCCACCCGGCGCCGATGCCGACCACGACCCGGCCGCCCGACAGCACGTCGGTGGTGGCGAGCGATTTGGCCATGAACACCGGGTTGCGGTGCGGCACCACGATGACCGAGGTCAGCAGCCGCACCCGCTCGGTGATCGCCGCCAACCACGACAGCAGCGTGAACTGCTCCATGCAGTCGGTGCTGCCGTCGGCCGTCCAGGCGAACTCCCCACTGTCGCTGTAGGGGTAGTTCGGGCTGACCTGCCGCGGTACCAGCAGGTGGTCCGACACCGAGAGCACGCCGTAGCCGAGGCGGTCCGCCGCGGCGGCGATGGTCCGCAGTGCGGCGGGCTCGGCCAGCGGCCCCCGGAACGGTGCACTGAACCCGAACTGCATGCGCTGCCTCCCCCGGCTGCCGGAACGGCGGGCAATCTACCCCGACGCCCGGCGAGGGGTGGCCCGCTCATGAGGCGAGCACCCGGAGGTGCGCAGGCCGCTCCCCCGGCACGCCCGCCAGCGCGGCGGGCGCCCGGCGGATGGCCACGATGTCCGCCGTGCGGAAGCTGGCCACCCGGACCGACCACGAGTCGATGGTGGCCCGGCTGGACCCCCGGCAGAAGAACGTGGTGAGCGGCCCTTCCGGTTGATAGGCGTCCGCCTCGTCCACCGACACCACTTCCCCACCGTGCAACGTCACCTCGAAGCGTCCCATGGTGCCCATCCTCGCCGAGGGTGTGACAGCGAAGCGGCCCTCATGCCGCGCTCATCCCGAAACGGCGATCCAACCGGCTGCTGAGATCGACCCGGCGGATGTCGAGGCGGCGCTGTGGCTCCACCGCGTGGGCCGGGCTGACGCACCCGGGCCGCCGGCAGCGCTGGTAGGTGCCGGGCGGCCGCGGTAGCCCCGGTCCTGCAGGAACATCCAGGCCACCAGATCCACCCACAACCCCAGGCTGGGGCTCCAGGCCAGCGGCCTGGCCGGGGTGGCGAACAGCTCCGCCGCCCGCTTGCCGCGCCGGTCGGCATGGTGCTGGGCGAGCTTCTCCCAGATCAGGCAGTCACCGTCGAGCACCACCAACGTCTCCGGTTCGCCGCCGGGTCCGTCGAAGGGTGCGACCCCGCTTCCCCGGCGGTGCTGCAGGCACCGGTCCTGGCGATCGGCCGCCTCGGCGGCGCAGCGGAGCACCCCGACGATGCCGTGGTCGGATTCGTACGAGCACTGGGTCATGGCACACGCTCCCGTCTCCGTTGAGCGAACACATGTTCGCCTCGTCGATGGGTCGAACACTAGCGAACGTACGTTCGCCCGGCGAGCGCGAAGACGCCGATCGCCGCTAGGAACCAGTCGGGACCGATTGGGACCGACTGGGACCTACGCAGCGATCGGCGCACTGCAGCAGGGCGGTTCACCGCCCGAGGGGGATCAGTCGACGGAGAAGCCGGCCAGCAGCGAGCGGGCGATCACCCCGCGCAGGATGTCGCTGGTGCCCTCGCCGATGGCCATCAGCGGCGCATCGCGGTAGTAGCGCTCCACCTCGAACTCGGTGGAGTAGCCGTACCCGCCGTGGATGCGCATGGCGTCGAGCGATGCCTTGAGCGCCAGCTCGGAGGCGAAGAGCTTGGCCATGCCGGTCTCGGTGTCGGCCCGGTCCTTGCGGTCGGCCTGCCACGCGGCCCACCAGGTGAGCAGCCGGGCGGCCTGGATCTCGGTGGCCATGTCGGCCAGCTTGTGCTGCACCGCCTGGAACCCGGCGATGGGCTGACCGAACGCCTTGCGCTGCTGCGAGTAGGCCAGCGCCGCCTCGTAGGACGCCTGGGACACGCCCACCGCCCGGGCGGCCACGTTGATGCGGCCAACCTCGAGCGCCCCGAGCACCTGGACCATGCCGCGGCCCTCCTCCCCGCCCAGCAGGTTGGCCACCGGCACCCGGCAGTCCTCGAAGACGACCTCGCAGCTCTCGGGGCCCTTGTAACCGATCTTGCCCAGGTCGCGCAGCACGGTGAAGCCGGGCGTGCCGGCCTCCACCAGCAGCACGCTCATGCCCCGGTGACGGGGCTCGAGGTGCGGGTCGGTCTTGCACAGCACCGGCATCGGGTTGGCGAAGCGGGCGTTGGTGATCCACGTCTTGGTGCCGTTGAGCACGTACTCGTCGCCGTCGCGCTCGGCCCGGGTGGTGATCGACTGCAGGTCGGAGCCGGCGTCGGGCTCGGTCAGGGCGATGCAGGTGCGCCGCACCCCGGAGGCGAGCTCCGGCAGGTACTTGCGCTTCTGCTCCTCGGTCCCCCATCTGCCGATCATCTTGCAGGCCAGCGAGTGGCTGCCGAGGATGCCCGCGATGCCCATCCACCCCCGGGAGATCTCCTCGAAGGCGATGGCCAGGCTGACCAGGTCGGCGCCCATGCCGCCGTACTCCTCGGCGATGGTGAGCCCGAACAGGCCGAGGCCCTTCATCGTCTCCACGATCTCGGTGGGATACCGGCCGGCATGTTCCCAGTCGCGGGCGACCGGCTTGATCTCCTTCGCCACGAAGGACCGCATCGTGTCGCGGAACAGCTTGTGCTCGTCGGAGAGCTCGAAATCCATGGTCGTTTCCTCGGGCCGGTCGGGCGCTACGTCGCCCCTGGCCTAGCACACCGCCCGCGACCGGGCTCAGGACAGGAAGCGCTGCTCGAGCTCGTAGATCTCCGGCAGCCCGATGAACGAGACGAACTCCTCGAAGGTGTCGAGCGAGCCGTCGGCCATCGCCGCCTCGGGGGTGCCGGTGGCCCGGATGGACTCGACGGTGCGGCGCACCGCCCGGGTGGCGGCCAGCAGCGCGCTCACCGGGTAGATCACGAGGCGGAACCCGCGGTCGGCCAGCTCGGCCAGCGACACCGGCGGCGTGCGGCCGCCCTCCACCCAGTTGAACAGCAGCGGGTGACCGGCCAGCTCGGTGGCGACGCGATCGATCTCCTGCATCGACTGGGGCGCCTCCAGGAACAGCACGTCGGCGCCGGCGTCGGCATAGCGCCGGCAGCGGTCGATGGCGGCGTCGAGGCCCTCACCGGCCCGGGCGTCGGTGCGGGCGATCAGCACCAGATCGGGGTCGGTCCTCGCCGCCACCGCCGCCCGGATGCGCGCCGCGTGCTCGGCGGCGGGCACCAGCACCTTGCCCGCCATGTGGCCGCACTTCTTCGGTGCGGCCTGGTCCTCGAGGTGCAGCGCCGCCACCCCGGCCCGCTCGTAGTCCTGGATGGTGCGGATGACGTTGAGCGGGTTGCCGTACCCGGTGTCGGCATCGGCGATCAACGGCACCTGCACCGCAGCGGCCAGCCGGCCCACGTGACCGACCATCTCGGTGGCGGTGAGCAGGCCGACGTCGGGCCGGCCGAGCAGCGAGGCCGACGCCCCGAACCCGGTGAGGTACACGGCGTCGAAACCGGCCGCCTCCACCAGCCGGGCCGACAGCGCGTCGTAGGCGCCGGCGGCCAGCAGCGGTTCGGGCCGGCCCAACAGCGAGCGCAGCGTGGAGGTCGGTCGGGTGGGGCCGTGCAGGAACGCCATGGCGGCATGCTGCCACGGCGGCCATGACCGACCGGACCGACCCGGGTCACAGGTCGAGCAGGGCGTTCTCCACGACCTCGGTCAGCGCGGGGTGGATGTACCACACGTCGCGCGCCATCTCGTCGACGGTCTGGCCGAAGCGCATGCCCTGGATGAGCGGCTGGATCAGGGTGGAGGCCTGCGGGCCGATCAGGTGGGCACCGAGCAGCTTGCGGGTCTCGCGGTGGGCCACCAGCTTGCAGAAGCTGGTGCTGTCCTCCATGGCCCAGCCGTAGGCCGTGCCGCCGTAGTCCTTCGTGGAGGTCAGGTAGGGCAGCCCGGCGGCGTGGGCGGCGCGCTCGGTCAGGCCGACGCCGGCGATCTGCGGGTGGCCGAACACGGCGTAGGGCACCAGCGTGCGGTCGATCGCCTGCCACCGGTCGGGCTGGTCGTGGTGGGCGACGTTGTGGAACACGATGCGGCCCTCGGCGTTGGCCAGGTGCTTCAGCTGCAGCTCGTTGGTGAGATCGCCCAGCGCCCAGATGCCCTCCACGTTGGTGCGCAGGTTGGCGTCGGTCAGCACCCGCGTCCCCGTGGCATCGGTCTCCACGCCGGAGGCGGCCACCGCCAGCCGGTCGGCGTTGGGGGTGCGACCGGTGGCCACCAGCAGCTGGTCGGCCTCCAGCTCGAACGCCTCGCCGTGGGACACACCGCGCAGCACCACCCCGTCACCGGCGCGCGACACCGACACGTCGCGGCAGTTGCGGTGCACGCCGAAGCGCTCCTCGTAGAGGTGGGTGGCCCGGTGCGACACGTCGTCGTCGCACTCGCGCAGCATCATCGACGAGCGCAGCACGAAGTCGACCTGCGTGCCGAAGCTGCCGAACACGTGGCCGAGCTCGGCGCCGATGTACCCGCCGCCGAGGATGACCAGGCGCTCGGGCAGCTTGGCCAGCCGCATGATCGTGTCCGACGTGTGGTACGGCACCTGGTCGAGCCCGGCGACCTCGGTGGGGAGGTGGGGCCGGGCGCCGGCGGCCAGGATGATGTGCGGGGCGGTGAGCTGCTCGCCGTTGACCTCGAGCACCTTGTGGCCCACGAAGCGGCCCTCGCCCCGGAACACCGTGATGTTCGGGCAGCGGTTGGCCCGGTAGTCCTCTCCCCCGGCGGCGATCGGATCGATGCGGCCGAAGATGCGCGAGACGATCGCCGGCCAGTCGATGTGGTCGACGTGGGCGTGCACGCCGAGCTTGGCCGCCTCGCTGACCGCGACCGCCTGGTCGGCGGCGTAGATGAACATCTTCGACGGGATGCACCCCTTGTTGAGGCAGGTGCCCCCGAAGACGTCCTTCTCCACCAGCGCGATCTTCCACGAGTCGAACGCCGGCGGGATGGAGTTGCCCGAGCCGGTACCGACGATGATCAGGTCGAAGGACTGCACGGTCGCCGACCCTACCGCCGGCGGGCGCAGGAGCGCGGCCGACGGGTGGCGCCACCCGCGACGCAGCGCCGTGGCCGTACTCTGAACCACGCTATGCGCCAGGCGTTGCGGGGCGTGCCCGCCCTCGTGGTCGTGCTGGTCTGCGCGGTGGCGCTGGCCGCCGGCGCCGGCGCCTGGCGGGCATCGCGACAGGCCCCGCTGCCGCCGTCGCTCGAGGGTCCGTGCTCGGTGCGCGCCGAGCTGCTGCCCACCGCCACCGTCATCGACCCGGCCGTCTCGGCCGGGGTGTACCCCGTACCGCCGGCGGGCACGGTGCGCTTCGATGCGGTCCTCTCCGACGGTGCCGATCGGGGCCGCCGGCGGCTGCAGGGTTCGGTGCGCCTCGACCTGCCCCCGCCGTTCGGCGACGCGACGCTGGCGAGCTGGGACGAGGACGGCGGCCGGCTCGACACCTCCGGCAGCCGGGCCTATGCGCTGCCCGCCCGGTGGGTGCCCGCCGGGCTGACCTTGACCGTGCACGCCGAGCACCGCGAACCCGGGCTGCGCTGCGCCGGCTCGCTGCAGCTGCGGGTGTCGGGCAGCACGACCGGCTCCGTGCTGCGCCCCACGGCCGTCGTCCTGCTGGTGGCCACCGCCTGGTTGCTGGCCCGGGCGGCCGTGCCGCGGCCCCGCCGGCACGACCCGTGGCTGGGACGGTTGACCGGTGACGAGCGTTGGGCGGCACGGGGGCGGCCGGGCTTCGGCGCGGTGAGCGGCCTGCTGTTCGGCCTGGCCGCTGCCTTGGTGCTGCTGCTCACCAGCGCGGTGCCACTCGGCTCGGCCTGGGTCAGCGCCGCCCCGCTGCTCGGTGCGCTGGCCGGCATCGGCCTCGGCTGGTGGGGGCCGGCGGGCAGCGACGACGACGCCTCGAGCCGGCCGGTGGCCGACGAGGGGCGGGAGCTCGCCATCCTCGAGCCGTTGGGCGACGATTGAGCGATACCCGAAGCGGCGGAGAGGGACGGCGCGCCGACACATCGCTCCTGCTCGGGCGGCATCCCCCTGCGGCCGCGTGCAAGACCGTACGCTCCTCAGCCGTGTCGAGCAGCGGGAACCGGTTCACCGAGTGGGTGTCCCGCTTCTTGCAGCAGCTGGCGGTGCGCAAGCCGTCGCCCCACACGATCGCCGCCTATCGACGTGATCTGGAGGGGATCGGGCGGCGCATCGCGACCGCAGCGGGCTACGGCGACGACCTCGAGCAGCTGACCCTCGAGGACCTGCACAAGCCGGCGTTGCGGGCGGCGTTCGCCTCCTGGGCCGAGGACCACGCCGCCGCTTCCATCCGGCGGGCGTGGAGCGCGTGGAACGGCTTCTTCGACCACCTGGTGACCGAGGAGGTGGTGGCCGGCAACCCCATGGGGGCGATCACGCCGCCGCGCCAGAACCGGGGCAAGCCGAAGGCCATCCCGGGCGACGACGTCGCCGCCCTGCTGCTGCAGACGGCGGCGACCACCGACCCGACGTCCCGCAACGCCTGGCCGGCGCGCGACCTGGCGCTGGTGGCCACGTTCCTGGTGACCGGCATCCGCCTGTCGGAGGCGGTCGGCCTGAACCTCGGTTCGCTCGACGGTCCCCGGGGTGCCCGGCGGCTGGTGGTCATCGGCAAGGGCAACAAGGCGCGCACGGTGCCCATCGAGGACACGCTCGAGGAGCTGCTGCTGCGCTACCTCGGCGAGCGCCGCGAGCGGTTCCCCAAGCTCCGCTTCGACGACCTGCGCCAGCCGCTGTTCGTG
Organism: Acidimicrobiales bacterium; assembly: GCA_041394365.1. Lineage (GTDB taxonomy): Bacteria > Actinomycetota > Acidimicrobiia > Acidimicrobiales > CAIXPF01 > CAIXPF01. The sequence goes on along the minus strand of JAWKIM010000010.1, from coordinate 124,106 downwards.
CGCACCGACTCGGGGACCCGCTTCACCCGCCAACAGGTCGAGTACCTGGTGGACAAGCTCTACCGCCGGGCGGGGATCCGCTCCCGCATCCCCGAGGGGGCGCTGGTGCACGCGCTGCGCCACACGTTCGCCACCTCGGCGCTCGACAACGGGGTGCACGTGGTGGAGCTCCAGGAGCTGCTCGGCCACGCCAGCCTCGAGACGACGCGGCGCTACCTCGACGCCACCGCTGCGCAGCTGCGCCACGCCGTGGCCAGCCACCCGGCCCAGGCCGCGCTGCGCCACTTCGCCCGCACCGCCGTCCCCGGCTGACCCGAGCGTCGCCCGCCCCGGCCGAGGCCGGCCCCACCCTCCCCCGCTGCGGCGGCATCGCCGAGCGACGCGCCACACCGAGCGGTATGGCGAACCCGCCTGCGTTCGGAACGTTCCCGCCACCGATCAGCGTTCGGGGGACGGTGGGCCGCAGGACGACCGGTCGACGCCAGGCGCCGGCGAAGCTGTTGGCGGATCTTTTCGCGGCCTCCGCTCTACGCCGGTCCGGACTGACACGACCGATGTCGCGTACGACACGCGCCGTGGAGATCTTGCCCGCGCCGCGTCAAAGATCCGACAACAGCTCGGGTTTCGCCCCCCCGGGGGTCGATCACGCCCCGGAGCCACACCCCTTCACCCCGCCCAGCGAATCCGCGCCGAATCGCCGGGACCCCGAACCCGCACAGCGAATCCGCGCCGAATCGCACCGCCCGAGACCCCGCCGCGCCGAATCACCGGCGAATCGCTGAAGGACCAGGCCGCCCAGGAACCGTCCCTGACTCCGCCGGCCGCAGATCTCCCTTGTCGGCTCCAGTGCGTAGGCTGGTGCAGGGCGCAGCCGGCCGGCAGCGCCCTCCGTCGAACGCCGAAGAGGTGTGCCCGTGTCCCTCAAGCTTCCGCGACTGCAGTCGGGAACCGTGCGGCCCGGCCGGGTGTCGCCCATGCGCTCGGTGCCGGCCGGCATCGAGCGCCCGGAATACGCCGAGAGCGGCGTGCGCAACCGCCGCAAGGAAGCCCGGGTCAAGTCGCCCGATGTCATCGAGCGGATGCGCCGCAGCGGTCACCTGGCGGCCGAGGTGCTGCGCGACGTGGGCGCAGCGGTGGCCCCCGGCGTCACCACCGACGAGCTCGACATCGTCGCCCACGACCTGATCATCGCCGCCGGCGCGTACCCAGCCCGCTCAACTACAGCGGGTTCCCCAAGTCCATCTGCACCTCGGTCAACGAGGTGATCTGCCACGGCATCCCCGACTCGCGCAAGCTGGTCAACGGCGACATCGTGAACATCGACGTCACCGTCTACCGCGAGGGGGTGCACGGCGACTGCAACGCCACGTTCCTGGTGGGCCAGGTGGACGAGGCCGGCCGGCGGCTGGTGCAGGTCACCCGTGAGTGCCTCGATCTCGGCATCGCCGCCGTGCGCCCGGGCCGGCCCATCTCCGACATCGGGCGGGCGATCGAGGACCACGCCCACCGCCACGGCTACAGCGTGGTCCGCACGTTCGTCGGCCACGGCATCGGCGAGCAGTTCCACACCGACGTCGAGGTGCCGCACTACTACACCCCGCGGGCCCGCACGATCATGGAGGCCGGCATGACCTTCACGATCGAGCCGATGATCAACGAGGGCGACCATCGCGAGGAGTTCTGGGACGACGGTTGGACGGCGGTGACCGCCGACCGCAGCCGCTCCGCCCAGTTCGAGCACACCCTGTTGGTGACCCCCAACGGGGTGGAGATCCTCACCGAACTGCCCTGAGCCGGCGCCGCACGGCATCCCAGGTGGGCCGGCGCGCCCCGGCGTACTACCCTGCCCTGCCATGCCGCGCCGCATTGATGTCGAGTTGACGAGCCGTCGGGATGACGGCACCTGGACCTGGCGAGCCGCCGGCGCCCGTGAACCCAAGGGCAGCGTCGAATCGTCGCTGCTCCCTGGTGATGCCGCCGTGGGCATGGTGCTCAAGGCCGAGGTCGAGATCGACATCGATGGCATCGTGGTCACTGCGATCACCCCGCCGAAGTCGGCGCGGAGCGAACCGCAGCGCTTGGAGATCATCGGCGGCCGCCGCAACGAGGATCCGCTCGTGACCACCAGCTTGGTGCGTCGCGGCCGGGACGAGCGTCGGGGCCGGCGCGATCGGGGCGATCGTCCCGACCGCGGCGACCGCCCCGGTGGCGATCGTCCCGGCGGGGACCGCCCGGGTCGTCCCCGGGGTGACGGCGATCGGCGGGGACCGCGCCCCGACGGTGACCGCCGCCGCAGCTTCGAGCGCCGCCCGCCCGTGGAGCCCAAGCCCAAGGCCAAGCGCCTGCGGGCCGGCCGGGCCCATCGCAGTGCGCTGATCGCCGAGCTGCCCGAGGAGCACAAGCCCATCGCCGAGGAGCTCATCCGCGGCGGCGTGCCGGCCGTGCGGGCTGCGCTCGACAAGCAGAACGAGACCGCCCGGGCCGAGGGTCACCCCGAGATCGACCCCACCGAGCTGGTCGCCCTGGCCGAGAAGCTGTGGCCGCAGGTGCGAGCCGCCGAGTGGCGGGACCGGGCCGAAGGCGCCCTGGCCGACGTCGACGAACTCGACCTGCGCGACCTCCGCTCGGTCGTGGTGGCCGCTGATGGCGCCGCCCGCGACGACGAGGCCCGGGCGCTGGCCGGGCAGCTGCGCGACGCGCTGAACCGCCGCGTGGACGAGGAGCACGGCAAGTGGTTGGCCGAGCTGCAGGAGCTGGTCAACGACGGCCGCGTCGTCGGTGCGCTGCGGCGGAGCTCCCGGCCGCCCAAGGCGGGTGCCCCGCTGCCCGCCGAGCTGGCGGCGGCGCTGGCCCAGCAGACGTCCGAGGCGCTGAGCGCCGATGTCCTGCCCGACCGCTGGGCGGTGGTGCTCGACGCGCTGTCGTTCTCGCCGGTGCGCACCAGCGTCACCCCGGTGAGCGTGCCCGAGGAGAAGCCCGAGGAGCTGCTCGCCGCCGTGCGCAAAGCTGCCAGCCGCCTTCCGGCCATCGCCGCCCTGTTCGGCATCGAGGCGGACGCCGCGGTGGCGCCGACGGGCCGCGGCCCGCGCCCCGTCCGGCCGGTCGACCGGCCGGCGCACCGGCGGCGCCGGTCGCCCGGCGCCCGGTGCAGGTGGCGGGCCGGCATCGGAGCAGAGCGGCCCCGCCCGCAGCCAGAAGCCGCCGCACCGACCACCGACGATGCAGCCTCCACCGCAGACGCAACCGCCGCTGACAACGCACCGGCCGCCGAGGAGGCACCGGCTCCGGTGAGCGCAGACACACCGGTGAGCGAAGACGCGCCGGCCACCGAAGCCGCCGAGGCGACGGCCACCGATGCGCCAACGGATGCGCCCGCCGCCGAAGCCGAAGCCGAGGCCGTCCCGGACCAGAACTGATCGCGGCACACCTGGTGCGCTCGGGCTGCCGTGGCGGTCCGGGCGCACGATGTCGCCGGAACGGTCTCCAGTGGAGCGGTCCGGTCGTGGCCCCAGGCGCGGGCGCTCAGCGGGCGATGGTGCTGCGGGCGGAGCGATCGATGGCGCTCTGGCGGCCACCACGCCCGAGGAACTTCCCGGTGAAGGGGTCCTCGTCCCAGCGGGCGCCGCACTCCACGCACTCACAGGAGTCCAACCGGGCGCTGGCCGGTCAGCCGGCTCACCCGTAGGCTCTCGCAGTAGGGACAGGTGAGGCGTTCCGCCTTGCCTTCCACAACCGTCACCTTAACCGCGCACGGCGCGCACGAAGCTGCTCCGCGCCGCGCTGCGCCATCGTCGTCAACTCGTCATGGCGAACGAGGGTCCGCCGCCGGGGCCGTGTCAAAGTGTCGGGATGATGTCGTTCTCGGCCAGGAACTCGCCGAGGCCGGCCACCAGGTCGAGCTGGTCGACCTCGTCGAGGGGACCCATCGGACCTCGAGCGCATCATCGCCGGCCACCGGATCGTCGAAGGACAGCGGGGTGGCGGCGAAGTCGAAGATGACGAAGTGGTGGTCGTCGCTGATCCGCTCGACCCAACCGATCAACTCGCCGACGACACATTCGATGCCGGTCTCCTCGAGCAGTTCCCGCACGAGGGCGTGCGCCATCGTCTCACCCCACTCGACCCGCCCGCCGGGCGAGCTCCACCGCCCGGCGGCCGGCTCGGTGGCGCGGCGGATCAGCAGCAGGGCGTCGTCGTCGACGACCACCCCGCCCACCGCGATCTCCGGTCGATGGGCGGCGGCCATCACCCCTCCCCCTCGCCGGCGGTGAGGTCCACACCAGGCGCGGCGTCGTCGACCAGCGAGCGGTGTACGAGCAGCGCCCGGGCCTTCATCCCGTAGCGCTCGAAGAAGTTCTTGCTCTCGCGCATACCGGGCAGCACGAGGCTGTCGATGCCGGCGCAGCAGCGGACCCGGGCCCAGTCGATCATCGTGTCCATGATCGCCTCGCCCACGGCGACGCCCCGGAACGCCGGCTCCACGAACACATCGCTGACCACCGCCAGACGCCGACCGTCGCGCAGGAGCTCGACATGGGCCACGCCATACCCGACGGGATGGCCGGCGAGCTCGCCGACCACCAGGTGGCGGTCCTCGTCCTCGAGGGCGCGGTGCAGCTCGTCGTCGCGTGGTTCGGGTGGCGCTTCGCGCACCGCCCACAGCTCACCGCCGCGCTCGGCCAGCAGCTCGACCCGGGCGAGGCCGGCCATGGCCAGGATCGCCGGCACGTCGTCGGGCCCCGCGGGCCGGGCGCTCTCCATGTCAGCGCTCGCCGCGCAGCTGCCCGACCCGGTTGAGGATCGTGCGCCGAGCCCGGTTGGCCGCCTCGAAGCGGCCGATGGCGTCGAGCGCAGCGGGGTCGAGGGTGGCGAGCCGGGGCACGATCTGTGAGGCCGACAGCGAGCCGTAGCCCTCGATCGCCAGCTGCGACTCCGACGGCACGACCTCGGCGGCCACCGGACGCGGCCGGGTCCGGCCACCGGTGCGCGGCGGGACGGTAGCCGCGGCGGCGGCCCTCGGACGCCGACCGGCCGCCTTCGCCGTCGATGCGGCCGTTCCCGCAGGCGCCGCCCTCGCGGTGCGCGGGGCCTTGGCGGTGCGCGGGGCCTTCGCGGTGCGCGGGGCCTTGGCGGTGGGCGCGGGCTTGGGCGGTCGGGCGGGCTTCGCCTTCGGGTCCGCGCCGGCGGCGGCTTCGGCGCCGACTGCCGACCCCGCGCCGGATGCGGGCTCGGCTGTTGCGGTGGCCGACGGCGTCTCGGCGGCTGCCGGCGCGGCCGGGGGTGGGCTCGCCGGAGGGGCGGCCGGTTTGGGCGAGGGCGGGGTGCTGCGCAGCAGCGGACCGAGCGGGCCGAGCTTGCCTTCGACGCGGTCGAGGGCGAACTTGCCGAGGAAGCGGGCCAGCGCCACCTGGTTACGGCCGCGGTCCACGAACTCGGGCACGTACTTGTGGGCGTCGAGGGCGAAGCCGATCGGCGCGTAGATGCACAGCTCCACCAACCAGTCGGCGGTGCTCCGGGGTGTGTTCTGATCGCTCACGCGCCGACGATCCTACCGACGGCGCACCGTCCGACCCGCCAGGTGGAGCCGACGGGACCCGCTCAGCCGAACGCGGCCCGGGCGGTCTGCACCTTCTGGATGTAGGTCAGCGTGACCGGCTTCAGCCCGTCGCGCCGCACCGACCCGAGACCTTGGTAGTAGGCGCCGATGGCCTCGTTCTCGGACGTCGCGTTGGCCCGCAGGTACTGCAGGTACCGGGCGGTCATGCGGATGTTGTCCTCGGGGTCGTTGGGGTCGAGCGAGGAGTCCCCGATGAGGTTGGTGGCGATCCACCGGCTGGTGTCGGGCATGAAACGCCCGATGCCCACCGCCCCCGAGCTCGACAGCGCGTCCTTGCGCCAACCGGACTCGACGAAGGCCAGGCCCTTGATGAGGTCACGGGGCACCCCGTAGGTGTCCGCCCAGCGGTCGAACACCGGCACCAGGGCCAGGCGGGCGGGGTCGGTGGCGGCGACGCCGAACAGGCTGCGGGGCAGCGTGGCCGGCGTGGCCGGGTTGGCGGGATCTGGCGTCGGCACCGGCGCCGGCGGTTGGGTCACCGGTGGCGGGGTGGTGGGCAGGGGCGCACCCGGGCATGGCCAGCGACGGGTCCTTCACGTCGGCCGGGGTCAGCGTGGAAGCGTTCCCGGCGATCCCCGTGCGTACCAAGCGGTATGGAGAGGATCTGGCCGACGTAGATGGCGTTGGGGTTGGCGATGCCGTTGGCCAACGCCAGGTTCGACGCCGAGGTGCCGAAGCGCCGGGCGATCGAGTTGAGCGTGTCGCCCGACACCACCGTGTAGTTCATCGCCACGGCGCCGGACTGCGGATCGAAGCGGGGCTCGGTCACGTCCGGCAACGCCGGCACGATGAGGATCTGCCCGGCTCGGATCTGGCCGGCGTTGACCAGCGCGTTGCGCGCCGTCAGGTCCGCCACCGTGGTGCCGAAGCGGTTGGCGATGCTGTAGAGCGTGTCGCCGGGCCGCACCGTGTACAGGCCGGTCCCGGTCGCCCCGCCCGTCTGACCGGCCGCCGCACCGCTCGTGCTCTGGGCGCCGGCATCTACGCCGACGCCGTAGGAAGCGAGCGCGGCGAGCACCGCCGCACCCGTCGCCAGGGAACGCAAAGACGACCTCCGCCCAGTTCGGTCGCATCGAAGTGACACCGCCCGGCGAGGCCTTGGATCCCGCCGCCTTCCACCGTTCGGCCATCTGGAGGGTAAGCGCACGCCGGAGGAACGACAACCTGCTCAGCCATCTTGAGTTGGACCCGGGGAGTTCATCCGAACGCAGTAGGTCCGCCGCCAGGGGTCGGCTCGCGGTCCGAGTGCACGTCCCGACGCCTGGGGAGGCGGCGTCGCCCCACGATCGTCGACGGGTACGGCGCCGCGCCGCTCGGCGCGGCGCGCCTCAGGCGACCCTCAGGTGAGGGCGCGCCGGCGCTCGTCGGCCCGGCGCTCGGCCTCGAGGCGCTCGAGCTCGGCCTCGTCGCTGTGGTCGACGAAGGACATCATCTCGGCGATGGCCCGGTGGCCGGCCTGCTCGGCGATCAGCCGGTGCATCTGCTGGGCGACGGCCCGGTAGCCGGGGTGGCCCTGCGGCACGGAGCGCAGCTCGAGCACGTGCATGGCCGAGCGGGCGTTGAGCTGCATGGCGAAGCGCAACCGGTAGGCCAACGACACGGCGTACCCGGCCTGTCGGGGGAAGTCCTCGGCGAGCGTGTCGTGCAGATCGGCGGAGCGTTCCATGGCCGCATCGAACGTGGCGCCGAGGCCGGCCTCGTCCACGGCGGCGGGCCGCACGTACCCGTGACGCGGGGTCAGCGGCTGCCACTCCACGGTGAGCAGCCGGTGCCGCTGCAGGTCCCGGAACGCCCCGTAGTCGGCGAGGACGTCGAAGCGGTAGTCGGTGGCCTCCAACGCCCGGCCGGGCCGGTGACGCCGGTTCGACCGTACTCCGCAGTATGCCCGCACCAGCTCGACCCGTTCGCCGTCGCTCATCGAGGCCACCCGGCGGCGGATCTCGTCGTGCGATCGGTCGACGTAGGGGTAGAGCATGGCGGCGAGCACCTTCTCCTCGCCGTCGGGATCGAAGTCCACCAGCCGCACCACCGAACCGTCGGCGGCCCCGGCGTCCACCTCGACGGGGAACAGGCGCTGGGCCAGCTGCTCGGTGTCGTCGCGGGTGCCGGCCAGGTAGTCCGCCCACACCCCGCCGCGGTCGGGCAGGTCCAGCCGCCGCAGGAAGCTGGGGATGACCTTGCGCAGCTCGCCCATCATCAGCTCGGCGTAGGCCTGCGCCTCCGGCAGCGGGTTGGCCCGCAGCCGCAACACGAGCGCCTCGTAGGCCTGCCCGCTGCCGTACACGCCGACGTTCGACAGCGCGCCGGCGGGCAGCACGCCGCGCACGGCGTCGAGCGCCTTCGCCCTGATGGCGCTGCGGTAGACGAAATCGGAGTCGTGCGCCTCCTTGGGCACGAGGCGGCGGAAGTGCTCCTGCATGGCCCCGAGCAGCTCGGCGTACACCTCGAAGAGGCGGTCCATGTCGGCCACGTAGCGGGTGCCCAGCTCCGAGCGCAGCAGCGCGTCGTCCCGGTAGTAGCGGAAGCGGCCGCCGAGGCGGGCGTCATAGGCGATGTAGCGGGTCGACTGCTCCAGGTACGACATGAGCCGGCCCCACTCGAGGAGCTTCGTCAGCAGGTTCGACGCCTGCTCGCAGGCGAGGTGCACGCCGCCGAGCTGCGCCACCGAATCGTCGCCGTACTCGAGGAACACCCGCTCGTAGAGCTCCTCCGCCCGGCGCACCCCGACGGTGGCATCGAGCCCGTCGTCACCGGAGATGTCGAGCTCGCCCACGAACTCGTCGAGGAACAACCGGCGCAGGCTCTTGGCGGATCGGGAGTACCGGGCGAACAGCGCCCCCTTGACCACCTCGGGCAGGTTGACCAGCGCGAAGACCGGGCCGTCGAGGTTGGTGAAGTAGCGCCGGAGGATGTCACGTTCCGAGTCGGAGAACTCCTCGGCCACGTAGAAGCTCACAGCCCGCAATCTAGAGGCTGCCGCCGCGGCCGATGAGGATGGGGGCGCCGAGCGGCTCAGCGCGGTTCGGCCACCGGTGCGGGCTCCACCAGGAAGGCGAGCCCGTGGTACCCGACCCGGCCGAGCTCGGCGAAGTGCCGGGCGGGGTGGCGGTCTCGATAGGCCTCACAGGCCAGCCGTTGGCCCTCCAACCGCTCGCCGTCGGGGTTGAGGGCGAACCAGTCGTCGAAGATGACGATGGCGCGCTCGGCGAGCAGGGGCCCGACGAAATCGAGGGCGGTCACGGTGGCGGAGTGGATGTCGCAGTCGATCATGGCCACCACCACGTCGCGCAGGTCGTGCGCCACCACCGTGTCGGCGTTGCACGTGTCCGCGAACCAACCCTCGACCAGTTCGATCCGCTCGGCGATGCCCTGGCGGCGCAGGTGCCACTCGGTGACCGCCCGGCTGCTGGCGAACTGACCGCTGACCCAGCCCTCCTCCTCGCTGCCCGGCGGCAACCCGGCGAAGGAGTCGAAGCCGACGAAGCGCGCCCCCCGGCACCCGGCGCGATCGAACGCCCGCACCGCCGCCCCGATCGAGCTGCCGAGGTACACCCCGAACTCCAGGTACTGCCCGCCGTCACGGCTCACCTTCGGCAGGTGCTCCACCAGGAACGCCTCGTAGCGGTCGGCCGGCACCACCAGGCCCCGACCGGTGCGGACCGACAGCCGCAGCCGGGCGTCCCGCAACGGCCGGCCGACCGCCGGTGGCAGCGCACCGACGAGTCGATCCAAGCCGGGCCGGACCGCGCCCGTGACCGCGGCCAGGGCGCGACCCCGCGCCGTGGTCGGCCGCCGGGTATCGCCGTGCTCGCTTCCAGCCGTCACATCCATCGCCACCCCTCCGTCAACGTCGGCCCGGCCTCGCGACGAGCCACGCCATACGGGACGGTATCGCCTGCTCGAACGCACGCCACCGGGCCGGCCTCCCCGCAGCATGCGGTGCGGTACGGGGCCGGCGTCGCGTCACAGGACGACGACGAGGGTGTCGGGCTCCACCACGAGCTCGATCCGGCGCACGGGCGCCAGCTGCTCGCCGTCGAGCCAGACCGGGGTGGGGCGCGCGAACACGAGGGTGTGCGAGCGGGCCCGGCGCACCGTCAGCCGCGGATGGGGCAGGTGGGTGCCCGTCGGCGCCCGCCGGGCGGCCTCGCGCCGCTGCCGCCAGGGCAGCGATCCGCTGGTCACGTCGACCAGCCCGTCGTTGGGGTGGGCCTTCGGCCCGAGCTTCCAGTCGCCGAGCCACTCGGCGTTCATGGCCACCGCCCCCTCGCCCTGCCACCACCGGCGGTGCGCCACCAGGTGGGCCACGAACCAGTGCGGCCGGCCATCGAGCTCGGCGCGCACCACGTCGATCGGCGCCCGCACCGCCTCCGCCCCGTCGAGGCGATCGCGCCGGCCGGGGCCGCCCAGGGTGCGGCACAGGTCACCGCCGAGCAGGCCGACCTCGGTGGGGATGGCACCCACGCGTCGGGCGGCCTCCACGTGGTGGCGCAGCTCGGCATCGGTGGACAGCACCGCCGCCCCCGCCGCCAGCGGCCCGTTGGTGGCCCAGTCCTGCCCGCGGCGGATGGTCACCGGACGCCTCCCCGGCGGGCGCCGCCGGTGGCGGGAGCGGGCGTGCTCACGGCGCCGACAGGGCGTCGTCCACACCCGACGACGCCGACACCACCCCACGGAACAACGCCTCGGCCGCGGCGCGCGCCGCCGCTGCGGTGGCGGGCTCCGGGGCGATCTCGCCGAGCTGGCGCAACAGGTCGACCAACTGCTTCACGTTGCGCACGAAGTCGCCGCCGGAGAGCTCCTCGTCGTCGAGCACGGCATCGAGGTCACCCCCCGACGCCCAGGCGTGGGCCAGGGCGGCGAACCCGGCATCGGGCGGGCGGGTGGCCACCAGCTGGGCCCGCTCCTCCTCGGCGTTGAGCCGGTCGGCCAGCCGCACGATGGCGCGGTGGCGCTCCCGGGCGACGGCGGAGGGCAGCCAGGCGGCGGGCGGCACGGTGCGGGAGCGGTGCTCGTAGGTGAAGCACGACACCAGCGCGGCCACCGTCGGCGGGTCGAGCCCGTCGAGCAGGCCCTTGGCCAGCGCCTCCACCACCAGCAGGTCCGACTCGTGGTAGCAGCGCGACAGGATCCGGCCCCGTTCGGTCAGGGCCCAGCCGTCGACGTAGCCCCAGCGGCGCAGCAGCTCGAGCAGGCGGCCGAAGCGGCGGGCCACCGTGTCGGCGGTGCCGTCGATCCGCCCCGACAGCTCCCCCACCTCCGTCTCCAGCCGGGACAGGCGGTAGGCGAGGCGCAGCAGCTGGTCGCGGTCGGGGTGGGCGTGCAGCGGGTGGTCCTCGACCGCGGCCACCGCCGCCCGGGCGGCGGCGGCGCCGGGGCCCGGGTCCTGCACGGCGGCGCCGCCGGTGCCGGTGATGGCGGCGGGGGCGCGCCCGCCCCGCCCGGCGCGGCGGGTCTGCACCCGGGCCCGACCCAAGCGGCGCACCACCTCCTGCTGGAACCCGTGGTGGTGCGGCCGGAACGGGTGGGGCAGCTCGATGGAACCGAGCCGGGTGGGCGGATCGAGGAAGTCGGCCGGTTGCAGGGTGAGCACCCGACGCCGTGGGGAGATGACCCGCACGAGGGTGGCGGTGCGCCGCTGCGCCACCGACAGCACCACGACCGGCTCGCCGCCGTGCTGGATGATCGTGCCCGGCACCAGCCGGGTCACCGCCTGTTCCACCGCCCGCTGGGCGCTGACGTCGGGGGTGGTGGCCGCCCGGGCGGCGCGGCGCAGGTTGAGGTACTCGGCCAGCCCTTCGTCGGGGTCTCACTTCCCGCCCCGGCCTGCAGCCGTTCGAGGTCGGCGCGGCGTTCGGCCAGCCGGCGCTCGAGCCAGACCACGGTGCGGTCGGCCTGGTACTGGGCGAAGCTGCGGTTGAGCAGCCGGTGCAGGGCGTCGTCCTCGGGGTGGAAGTGGCGTACCAGGTTGGCGGCCATGCTGTACGTCGGCCGGAACGCCGAGCGCAGGAAGAAGCCCTGGCTGGCGGCGAGGAGGCGACGCCCTCGAAGGACACGAACGGCGCATCTTCGGGCTGCACCACCGCCTGGCCGAGCTCGTCGATGCCGCGACGCCCGGCCCGGGCCTCCGGTCAACTGCGTGTACTCCCGGGGTCAGAACCGGCGCTCCCCGGTGAACTTGGTCAGCTTCTCGATCATTGACCGCACGGGCCGGCACAGTTGATGCCCAGCGCCAAAGGTCTCGGTGGCGAACACGGCCTTCACCAGGCCCTGCACGAAGCAGCGCTCGACCGCCTCCTTGAATGGGCACCATGCCGGCATGGTGGGAGGCGCGAGCGCCCGCCTCCAGCGCGGCCAGGAACTGATCGAAGCGAGCACTGCCAGGATCGGTGGGGCTGAGCCTTCGTCGACGTGCTCGTCGACGATGGCCCGGATGCGCAGCCGCTCGTCGGTGGTGGTCAGCCGCAGGCCCGCTTGCAGGCAGGTGGTGGCGGCTTCGTCGGCAGCCGTTGCGGCTGAACACGAAGTAGAGCATGGGCAGCAGGTCGCGCCGGGCTGCGCTCGTCGACCACGTCGGCGCGCCGCGGGTGGTGAAGCGCGACCGGCTGTCCTCGGGACCGTTGGGGTGACGGTGGCGTCGAACCGGGCACCCTCGGGGTTGGCCTGGCCATCGACGAGCACCGGCACCAGGTGCAGCTGCGGGCGAGCGGCGCCTGGCGGCGAGGTACAGGTGCTCGAGGCGGATCGGTCAAGGCCTCCACCACCACCTCGGTGGGGCCGCGCACCAGGCTGATCCAGTCGGCTGTTTCCTCGGCGTTGGACACCGTGGCCGACAGGCAGACCAGCTTCACGTGGCGGGGAGATGATCACCTCCCGCCACCGGGCCCCGATAGGCGTCCTGGAGGTAGTGGACCTCGTCGAGCACCGCGTAGGCGAGCCGCTCCAGCGAGGTGCCGGCGTAGATCATGTTGCGCAGCACCTCGGTGGTCATCACCACCACCGGTGCCTCGGCGTTGACTGTCGACGAGCCGCTGTAGAGCAGCCTGACGGCGTCGCCGCCGTGCAGGCGGGCCAGGTCCCCGTACTTCTGGTTCGACAGCGCCTTGATGGGGTGGTGTAGAAGACCTGCCGCCGGCCAGCAGCGCCCGGTCGACCGCCCTCGGCGATCACCGTCTCTAAGCCCGAGCGTCGGCGCGGCCACCAGCACCGGACGCACCCGCATCGAGCGCGGGATGGCCTCAAGTTGGAACCGGTCGAGCGCACTGGCGGGGAGCCTTCACCTCGCCGATCCTCGGCCGGTCGGAGCCGCCGCCGACCGCGGCGTTGGCCTTGCGCCGGCGTCGCTTCCGCACCCAACCGAACACGATCGACGCCTCGTAGAGCAGGTACATCGGGATCGACAGGGCGAAGAGGCTGAACAGGTCACCGCCGGGGGTGATCACCGCCGCGCCCACGACGATGACCACGATCGCGTAGCGCCGCCAGCGGAACAGCTGCTGGTAGGTGATGAGCCCGATGAGCTGCAGGAACACCAGCAGCACCGGGAACTCGAAGCCGATGCCGAAGCCGACCGCGGTCTTCACCACGAACGCCGTGTACTCGTTGACCGCGTAGAACTGGTCCACGTCGCCGCCGAGCGAGGCCAGGAAGTAGATGGCCTTGGGCAGGGTGAGCCAGGCGATGAACATGCCCAGCAGGAACAGCAAGAACGACGAGATGACGAACGGGGCCGCCAGCCGCTTCTCCCGCTTGTAGAGGCCCGGGTGATGAACTGCCACAGCTGCCACAGCAGGAACGGCAGGGCCAGGGCGATGCCGCCGTAGCCGGACACGGTGAGCCGGGTGGAGAGCGCCTGGATGGGGCTGGTGGCCATCACCCAGCACTGGCGGTTGGCCGGGCAGCTGCGCTCGAGGAGGGTGCGAAAGCGTGTCCACTCCCGCACGTGAGAGGAACCATGATCAGCCCGCCGGCCACGACGGCGAGCATCGATTTGATCAGCCGCGCAACGGAGCTCCCGCAGGTGCTCCATCAGCGTCATGCTGGCCAGTTCCTCGGGTGGCTGCTCCGGCAGGGAGCGGGCCTCCACGCTCACTGTGGCTCACCCGGGCCGGGGCGGGGGTGCCGGGCGGGTCGGCGGCGCCGTCCACCGGGCGACGGCGCCGCGGCCGGGTCGACGCCGGGGGCGAACGGGGGGATGGCTGGCCGCCGCTGGTAGCGGGGCGGGTGCCGCCACCACCGTCTGCTCGACGGGCAGTTCGGCCGCGGCGGCGTGCTCCAGCCCGGGTCGGGGTCCGGCTCGGGCAAGGCCGGCGAGTTGGCGTCGAACATGGCGGCTGAGCGGGGCTTCTCGGTGGGTCGGGCCGGGCGCCGCCGTCGAGCGGCGTCAGCCGGGGTCGGACCATCTCCCGGAACGGCTCTCGCCGGTCTCGTCGATGGCCGACTTGAGCTCCTTCTGGAACCCTGCGACACGGAACGCAGCTGCGCCATCACCTTGCCCACCGTCCCAAGCTGCCTTCCGGCAGCCGCTCGGGACCGAGGATCACGAGGGCGGCCAGGAAGATGATGACCAGTTCGCCACCGGTCACGTTGAACATGGAGCTGTAGCCTAGGGTGGTCGACCATCGGGACTCGGTCGGCCGCGCAGCCGCTGGGCCAGCAAGGGCGCTGAGCCGGGCATGCGCTCAGCCCGGCTTGCCGGAGGCACGCCGCCCGTGTCGATGCGCTGCGCAGCTCGTTGCTGTGGTGCTGCAGCAGTGGACACGGCGACGGCGAACCGGGTGGGGCCGCCGTCGCTCGAGCTCGTAGGTTGTGGCCGGCGGCGCCGAGCACGCCGCCCGTCGGGCCAGGGCGGTCGGGCGCCGGCTGAGCGCCAGGGCCAGCCCGGTGATCGCCATCGTTAAGCAGCAGCCACCAACTCCACGGCCGGTGATGCTGGCGCCGGTGCCTGCCTGCTTCCTCGCCGAGCGACAGGATGCCGGTGAGCCTGGAGGAACGCCTTGTCGTCGTAGAGCGTCTGGTGGAAGTCCAGCAGGTCGTCGTGGGTGATGGGGGCGCCCTGCCGCGGTTCGCGCAGCTCGGCCGGCAGGTCCCAGGTCGACATCTCGACCCCGGATGCGACTAGCAGCCTGATGGTGCGGGGGGCTCGGCCGGCTCACCACGACCATGCGGCACTGCGGACAGCGGAACGAGTACGTCCCCGAGGTTGTCGTAGGTGCAGACCGCACGCGAACGTCGCGGGTGGTGAGCTCGACGTCACCACACTCTGCACAGCTGGCCCGAATGGTGGCCATGTCGTCCTCCTCGGCCCGCCGGCCCGAACTTCTCCTGGTGGCGTCCTGCTTGGCGCCGTGGCTTTCTCATCGACCGGGCGGGCCAGGGGCCTTGAGCCACATCGATGGGAATGGGCGCTCATCGACGTGGGGAGAAGCCCGCGGATCGCTCGGCGGCGAAGCGGCGCGTCCGCCCTGCTCAGCCCGCCGATCCGTCGCCGGCGTGACGGGCTGGTCTCGCGGCGGTGGTCCCGCCCGCTGTACCGCCGCCGGCCGGGAGCGGCAGGATGGACGGCCATGCCCCGCCTGCCCTCGCTGCGCTGCCTGCCCATCGGCTTGCCTCCACCGCGGGCGCGGCGCACGCCCCGGAGAACACCATCGAGGCGTTCGTGCTGGCCCGGCGGCTCGGTGCGACCGGTCTGAGAGCGACGTGTGGCTGACCGCCGACGGCGTGGCGGTGCTCGATCACGATGGCGTGGTCGGCCCCGGCCGCGGCGCCGGCCGATCTCGGCGGTCAGCCCGCGCAGCCCCGGCCCGCCATCCCCACGCTGGCCGAGCCTGTACGAGGCCGTCGGCGTGGACCACGAGCCTCCTCACTGGACGTGAAGGATGCCGCCGCCCTGCGGAGGTGGTGGCGGTGGCCCGGGCGGCGGGGCGCTGAGGAGCGGCTGGGAGCGCAAGCACTCCCGACATCGAGGTGGTGGCCTCGTGGCGGGAGTTTCGTCGGCAGGGGCCAAGTCAGGTCGACTCCACCCGGCTCAAGCGCGCATCGCCGAGGGGCCGGAGCGCCGGGCGGCCCGCCAGCGCACGCTCGGCGTGGATGCGGTCAACCTGCACCACACCGACTGGTCGGGCGTAGGTCATCGCGCACCCACCGGTTCGACCGCCTGGCGCTGGGGTGGGGACGCCCAGCTGCCGCGCATCCTCGACGAAGCTGCTCGATGCCGGGATCGACGGGGTGTTCTCCG
Source organism: Acidimicrobiales bacterium (assembly GCA_041394365.1). Classification (GTDB taxonomy): domain Bacteria; phylum Actinomycetota; class Acidimicrobiia; order Acidimicrobiales; family CAIXPF01; genus CAIXPF01. The sequence goes on along the minus strand of JAWKIM010000010.1, from coordinate 108,252 downwards.
ACTACGTCGACCGCATGACCGACGCGCTGCCCGCCTCTGAGCCGCTCGACGCCGGTGCGCCGGCCGGTCAGGCCTACAACCCGCCGAAGCGGGAGAGCGGCCACCACCGGACGACGGCCTCGCCGATGATGTCGTCCTGTTCGAGCACCCCGAAGCGGCGGCTGTCGCTCGACTGGCCCCCGGTTGTCGCCCATCACCCACACGGTGCCCTCGGGCACGGCCACCGGCCCGAAGTCGTTGGTCAGCACGCCGGCCGGCAGCCACGGCTCCTCGAGGGGCACGCCGTTGACGCGCACCTGCCTGCCGACTGCCGACGGTCTCGCCGGGCAGACCGATCACCCGCTTGATCAGGTCGGACGTCTCGCCGTTGACCCGCAGCTTCCTCCGGCCGATCGAACACGATCACGTCGCCGCGGTCGATGCCGTGCAGGCGGTAGGCGGGCTTCAGCACGAGCACCCGGTCGCTGATGTCGAGCGTCGGCTCCATCGACGGCGACGGGATCACGAACGCCTGCAGCAGCACGAGCTTGATGACGAGCGCCACGAGCAGGGCCCTGGCCACGATGCCGATCCACCCAACGTGAACTGCGTCCACGGGCGGGGGCTTCCTCGTCGGGCTCGTCGGTGCCCGACGGCGGCGCAGCCGGCTCGGGCGGCGCAGCCGTGGCCTCGACGCCCGTGGCCCTGGTCCCGGTCAGGGCCGGTGCGTCCTCGGCCTGGCCGGCGTGCCGGTCGCCGGGGACCGTCAAGGCGCCCGGCACCGCCGCCAGGACTGTCGCTACCGCCTCGGCGCCGGCCGGCGCCAAGCAGCTGTCGGAGGCGGGTCATCAGTCGAGCCACCGGCGGCGCCGCAACGGCGGGGACTTTCCCCACCGCGGCGCGCGGGCGGCGGCCCCGACGGCCGTCGGGTCGGGCTGGTCGAGAAACGCGCTGGCTGCCTCCGGCCGGAGCCTCGTCCTGGTCCGGCGCCTGGTCAGCCGCCTGGCGACGGCGGCCAGCACGGTCGGCGGTCCCACCACCGGCTCCTCGATGGTGGCGGGTGCGGCGACGGGACCACCGAGGGATCGAGCCGTGCCCGGCCCTCCATCGATCGGTCGGGGCGGCTGCCGATCGCCGGCAGCTGGCGGTCGGACGGGCGAGCGGCGGCAGCAGCTGCCACCGGGGCCGCTTCGCTCCGTCACCGGCGCGACGGCGACGTGGCGACCCCGACGATGACGCCGACTCCGACGTCTCCGGCGGCGCGGGGTTGCCCCTGCTGCGTCCGGCGGCGACCTCGTCGAGACGGGCGCGGCGAGCGGCAGCGGTGGGTTCACGGTGAGGAGGCTATCGTCACCTGCCGGCCACCGCCGTGGGTCGAGCGTCGCACCGCCCCGCCCGGCGTCGGTCAGGCACAGCTGGATCACGCGCCGCCGTAAGCGCGCCAGGATCCTCGCCGCCGCCCGCCGGCCCACGTCGCCTCCAGCGGCGGATCGGCCCTCACCACGGTCGCATCGGGGCCCAAGCGCACCAGCAGCCGCCTTCGAGCCAGGCCACCGAGCCACCGCCAGCGTGACCTCGAGCCGCCCGTGCCCAGGGGGCGGACGGCCTCGGTCGGGTAGTGCTCCACCAGCCACGCCGCCGCCGGCTCGAGCCGCAGCACGACCTGGGGGTCGTCGGCACCGGGGTGGAACACCCTCCGCCGGGGTCGCCGCGCTCCGCGGCTCGAGCGCTCGCCGGTCGGCTCGGCCCATTCGATGCGATCGAGGCGGAACAGGCGCTCGTCCTGCGCGGTGTGGCAGTACGCGCCGAGGTACCACTGGCCGCCGTCGGCGTACACCTGGCGGGGGTCGACCAGGCGGCTGGTCTGTCCCGGCCGTAGCCAGCATCGCAGCGCCACCCGCCGGTGCTCGGCGGCGGCGTCGCGCAGCAGCGCCAGCAAGCCTGGCCGCGCCTCCCCCAGCCGCACCTCGAGCGCCGACTCCTGGTCGATGCCGAGCACCGCGGCCACCTTGCCCAGCCCCCGCCAGGGCTGTCGGGGTCGCTGTCGCCCCAGGGGGCGAGGTTGGCCCCGGCCGCCACCAGCGCCAGGGCCTGATCAGCGTCAGGCGCAGGGGACGGCGAAGTAGTCGGCCAGCCGGATGAACACCCGGTCGTCACGTCGATCGTGCTTCGTCGGGGGTGAACGGGTAGAGGCCCACCATGAACACCACGTCGAGATCGGCCAGCAGCTCGCTGCGGGTCAGGCCGAAACGGGCGCAGATCTCGGCGATGGTCGGCCCCTCCTGTTGCGCATCCACGGCACGATGGCCAGCAGCCGCCGAACCCGGTCCCTGGCGGTGATGCGGGCGGCGGCGGCGGGGCCGTGGCCCCCGAGCGGTCATCGCCTCGTTGCTCATGGCACCGCCAGCTGCCGCAACCAGGCCACCACGTCGGCCCGCACCTCGGTCGGCGCGATCACCTCGGCGTGGTCGAGGAACGTGAGCACGAACCCCCGGAACGCCTCGAGGTTGCGCACCGGCACCCGGACGTGGACACGACCGTCGCCGTCGGTGCCGATCACGGCGTCGTCACCCAGGTGGCGGCGGGCCGACACCGCCTGGTCGGCGTCGACCGCCACCTCGGCCCACACCGGCTCGCCGGTACCGAGCTGCCACGAGCGCAGCACCACGCCGGGATGGGGCTGGGCCGGCGGCACGAACGTCTCGCCCCGCAGCACCGACAGCTCGCCACCCATGCGCTCCACCCGGAACGAGCGGGCCTCGCCCCGCTGACGGTCGTGGCCGGAGAGGTACCAACGGCCGCGCTGGTAGTCGAGCCGGTGCGGTTCCACCACCCGATCGGTGTCGTTGTAGCGGAACGCCACCGGATGGTGGTCCACCAGCGCGCCGAAGATGGCCATCAGCCGCTGATCGACCGGCACCCGGGCCAGCGGTGCGTCCTCGGCGGGTCCGGCACCGGCGGTGGGCCCGGCCGAGCGCACCTGGTCCATGGCGGCGAACCGCTCACCGGCCAGCGTTTGCAGCGCATCGGCCGAAGACACCCCTTCGAGGCGCACGGCGTGCACGGCGAAGTGCAGCGCCGCCAGCTCGTCGGCCTCCAGACCGGGGTCGCGCAGCGCGTACTCCTCGGGCGGGATGCGATACCCATCGGTGTGGGCGCCGTCGTGGAGCACCTGCTCCAGGCGCAACGGGATGCCCATCTGCCGCAGATCGTCCTTGTCGCGCTCGAACGAACGCCGGAACGACGCCAACTCCTCGGGGTAGCCCGGGACACGCTGACGGATCTCCGCCGCGGTCAGCGGGCGTTCGGCGGCGAGCAACGCCGCGGACAGGTTCAGCAGCCGTTCGACCTTGGCCGCGCTCATCGCCGGTGCTCGCAGACCATGCGCCTCAGAGGGAGGCGATGAGCTTGTCCACCCGCTCGTCCTCGAAGCGGAACGGGTCCTTGCACAGCACGGTGCGCTGCGCCTGATCGTTCAGTTTCAGATGCACCCAGTCCACCGTGTAGTCGCGCTTGCGTTCTTTCGCCTTTCGGATGAAGTCGCCGCGGAGCTTGGCCCGAGTGGTCTGCGGGGGCTGGTCCACGGCGGTCTCGATGTCGGCGTCGTTGCAGATGCGCTCCACCAGCCCACGGTCCTGCATCTTGTAGAACAGGCCGCGATCGGTGTTGACGTCGTGGTACTGCAGGTCCATCAGGGCGATCTTGGGGTGGGCCAGCTGCAGGTCGTTGCGCTCGCGGTACGCCTCGATCAGCTTGTACTTGATGACCCAGTCGCACTCGCGGTCGAGCTTGAGCGGGTCGGACTCGATGGCGGTGAGGCAGTGCTCCCACATGTCCAGCGCCCGCTGCTCGAGCTCGGACAGGCCCTTGGTCTCGGCATACCGCAGGGCACGTTGCAGGTACTCCGACTGGATGTCGAGGGCGGAGACCTCGCGGCCGTTGGCCAGGCGCACCTTGCGGCGGCAGGTCATGTCGTGGCTGATCTCACGGATGGCCCGGATCGGGTTCTCCAGGGTCATGTCCCGCAGCACCACCGACGGGTCCTCCAACATACGCAGGAGTATGGAGACCACGCCCACCTTGAGGAACGTGGCGTACTCGCTCATGTTGGAATCGCCCACGATCACGTGCAGCCGGCGGTAGCGCTCGGCATCGGCGTGGGGCTCGTCACGGGTGTTGATGATGGGCCGGCTGCGGGTGGTGGCCGAGGACACGCCCTCCCAGATGTGCTCGGCCCGCTGGCTCACGCAGTAGATGGCGCCGCGAGCGGTCTGCAGCACCTTGCCCGCGCCGGCGTAGATCTGCCGTGACACCAGGAACGGGATGAGCACCTCGGCGTAGTAGCTGAAGTCGTCGCGCCGGGAGGTCAGGTAGTTCTCGTGGCAGCCGTAGCTGTTGCCGGCCGAGTCGGTGTTGTTCTTGAACAGGTAGATGACCCCGCGGATGCCCTCCTCGCGCAGGCGCTGCTCGGCCGAGGCCAGCAGCTGCTCGAGGATGCGCTCCCCGCCTTGTCGTGCACGACGAGGTCGTAGATCGAGTCGCACTCGGGGGTGGCGTACTCGGGGTGCGAGCCGACGTCGAGGTAGAGGCGGGCGCCGTTGGCCAGGAACACATTGGAGCTGCGACCTCACGAGACCACTCGGCGGAAGAGGTAGCGGGCCACCTCGTCGGGGCTCAGGCGGCGCTGGCCGCGCAGGGTGCAGGTGACCCGTACTCGTTCTCGACCCCGAAGATGCGGCGCTCCATAGCTGGAGGGTAGCCCGCGCCAGCCCCCAACAGGGCGCTGGTCGCGGCCCCGGGGTCAGTCCTCGGTGGCTCGGCGGCGGCGGGTCCTGCCCGCCGATGATGGCGTCGACCTCGGGGTCGGTGAGCCGGCGGAAGCACCGCCGGCCGCCGTCGCTCGAGCACCGCCACCTCGAGGTCGTCGCCGGTGAGCGTGCGCTCGGGACCGGCCAGCGCGCTGACCGCGAGCTGCAGGGCCTGGCTGACGGTCAGCTCGTCGGTCCAACCGGCGTCGATCCGTTCGGCCACGGTCTCGGCGTCGCCGCCGAGCGGCGACGAAGCGCTTCTCGTCGACCACGGTGCCGTCGTAGAGCAGGTGGTAGAGCTGGTCCTGCGCCCGGGAGACGCCCACCTCGGCCACCAGGATCTCGACCTCGAGCGGCTTCATCTCGTGGGTGAAGATCTGGCCCAGCATCTGGGCGTAGGCGTTGGCCAGGCTGCGGGCCTCGACGTCCTCGCGGGAGTAGCTGAAGCCCTTGAGGTCGGCGTGGCGGACCCCGGCGATGCGCAGCTGGTCGAACTCGTTGAACCGGCCGACACCGGCGAAGCCGATGCGGTCGTAGATCTCGGCCACCTTGTGCAGCGTGTTCGACGGGTTCTCGGCGCAGATGAGGATGCCCTCCTCGCAGACCAGGGCGGCGAGCGAGGCCCGCGGCGATGCCCTGCGCGTAGTCCGCCTTGTCCTTCATCAGCTGCTCGGGGGCGACGTAGAAGGGCATGCTCATGCGGATGCACCTCCTTCGGAACCGGCGAGCGGTCGCATGGCGGCCGGTTGCGCCGAACCGCCCCGTTCGGTGGACATGCGTTGCAGCAGCGCCTCGAAGCGGCCTGCCACCGCATCGTCGCCGATGCGGTCGAACCCTCCGCGCTGATGGTGGCGACGATCGGGAAGATGCCCCGGATCGGGTCGGGTCCGCCGGTGGCGGAATCCTCGTCGGCCGCCTGGTAGAGCGCCGACAGCACCAGGTCCACGGCGTCCTCCGCGCTGAGCGAAGGACGGTAGCCGAGCTTGATGACCGTGGCCGCGAACAGCGAGCCCGAGCCGGTGGCGGCGTAGTTCGTCTCCTCGTAGCGCCCGCCGGTCACGTCGTACTGGAACAGGCGCCCCTGTCCGCGGCGCAGGTCGTAGCCGGCGAACAGCGGCACCACCACCAGGCCCTGCATGGCCATCGGCAGGTGGCCCCGCACCATCATCGACAGCTGGTTGGCCTTGCCCTCGAGCGAGAGCGCCTGGCCCTCGACCTTCTCGTAGTGCTCCAACTGCAGCTGGAACAGGCGCACCATCTCCATGGCCGGACCGGCCGCACCGGCGATGGCCACGCCGGAGTGCCGGTCGGCGGGGTACACCTTCTCCATGTCACGGTGGCTGATCAGGTTGCCCGAGGTCGCCCGGCGATCGCCGGCCATGACCACGCCATCGGCGTAGCGCACGGCGACCACGGTCGTGCCGTGGGTGATCTCGAGGGGGTGGGCCGCCGAGCCCTGCGGCACCGGCGGTTGCAGGCCCGCCCGGGCGACGAGCGCGGCGAAGCTCGGCCCCGGGTCGTCACTGGCGCTGAACATGGGAAGCATCGGGCGGCAGGCTACCGGTTCCGTCCGGGCTGTCCACGACTTCTCCCGAGCCGCCCCGGGGCGGGTTCCGGCCGGGCCGGAAAACGGCGACCGGGCGGCACCCGGCCGCCCAGCGCAGTGCGGGCGTGCGAAGCGCAGCCCGCGTCATCGACGTTGCGGCCCGCTCCCGGCGACCCGCAGCGTGGGCGGCCTACCGGCCGCCCTGCCGGTGGCCTACTGGCCACCCTTTTGGATGTAGCTCTTGACGAAGTCCTCCGCGTTGGTCTCCAACACGTCGTCGATCTCGTCGAGCAGGTCGTCGAGCTCGGCCTTGAGCTTCTCGCCCGTCTCCGACTTGCTCGGGGTCTCGATGGGCGCTTCCTCGGTTCGCTGCGGTGCGGGCCGCTGCTTCTGGGTCCGTTCCGCCATGGCGATCCTCCCTACCGTGTCACGATCCGAGCCGCCGGAGCAGCTCGGCCGATGTTTCGCACTGTTCCAGCAGACTACCCACATGGGCCGCGGTCCCACGCGTCGGTTCCATCATCGGCACCCGCCGCAGGGGGTCGTCGCCCACGTCGAACACCATCGAGTCCCAGTTGGCGGCCACGATGTCGTCGGCCCACTTCTGCAGGCACTTGCCCCGGAAGAACGCCCGCGTGTCGGGCGGCGGCTCGCTCATGGCCACCACCGCGTCGTCGTCGTCCACCAGGCGCTCCACCCCCAGCCGGCTGAACAATGACTTGTTCGGGCGCAGATCGTGGTACTGCAGGTCCATGGCGGCGAGGCGGGCATCGTTCCAGCGCAGCTCGTGGCGCTCGCGGTAGCCGTTGATGACGCGGTACTTCGCCACCCAGTCCAGTTGGTCGGCGAGCTGCATCGGGTCGGACTCGAGCGCGCTCAGCGTGTGCTCCCAGCGGCGCAGCACCTCTTCGCCGGCCGCCTCACCGATGCACTCCAGGCCGCGGTCCTCGGCGTACTTGCGGGCCCGGTCGTAGTACTCCCACTGCATCTCGAGGGCGGTGACGGTGCCGCCGCCGTCGAGCTCGAGCGGCCGGCGCAGCGACAGGTCGTAGGAGACCTGGCGGATGGCCTGGACCGGGTTGGCCAACACGAACGTCCGGCTGAGGTATTCGTCCTCGATCATGCACAGCACCAGCGCGGTGGCACCGACCTTGAGGAAGGTGGCCACCTGCGAGAGGTTGGCGTCGCCCACGATCACGTGCAGCCGGCGGTACTTCTTGGCGTCGGCGTGCGGTTCGTCGCGGGTGTTGACGATGGGCCGCTTGAGCGTGGTCTCGAGGCCCACCTCCTCCTCGAAGAAGTCCGCCCGCTGGGTGAGCTGGTAGGGCACCTGCTCGGAGGACACGCCGATGGCCTCGGAGCCGACCTTGCCGGCTCCGGTGTAGATCTGCCGAGAGATGAAGTGCGGCATCACCTGGCCGACCACCCGCGAGAACGGGGTGGTGCGGTCCATCAGGTAGTTCTCGTGGGTGCCGTAGCTGTTGCCCTTGCGGTCGGAGTTGTTCTTGTAGACGACGATCTCCTCGCCGTCGGGCAGGTTGAGGTTGGCCTGGCGCATCGACTCGACCAGGATCAGCTCGGCGGCGCGGTCATAGAGCACGATCGACAGCGGGTCGGCGCACTCCGGCGTGGACAGCTCGGGGTGGGCGTGGTCCACGTAGTAGCGGGCGCCGTTGGTGAGCACGGCGTTGACGAGGTGGGTCTCCACCTCGGGGGCCATGGCGGCGAGCAGGCTCAGGCCGCGGGCGTCGTTGGCGGGGGTCTCGTCGACGAAGTCCCACCCGACGCGCGGCAGCGGCGAGGCGGTGCCGGCGCGGTCGAGCGAGTTGATGTAGGCGTTGATGAGCACCGACGACGCGGCGATCGGGTTGGACTCGCCCGCCCGGCGGTGCAGGATGCCGAACTCGGTCTCCATGCCGAGGATCTTGCGCAGTGCCATGGATGGTTCCGTCCCTCTCGCTCGGTCGGGTGCAACCCTAATGGGCCCGCCCGGTGAACGGTGCCGTCAGCGCCGCCATGGCAGCCGTACCGGCCGGTACCCGATCGGTGGGCGATCGGCGCCGGTCGCCGGGGCTGCGCCCCGGGACCGCGATGAGGCGGGCGTCGCCGCGGTCAGCTCTTGCGCCAGGGGCCGTCGTCGGCGCGGGGCTCCTTGGGCAGGCCGAGGACGCGCTCGCCGACGATGTTCTTCTGGACCTGGCTGGTGCCGGCGTAGATCGTGCCGGCGCGGGCCCTCATCGACACCTCCACCCACGAGCGCGACGAAGCGGGGGAACCGACGGCGTCGCCGGCGATGCCGGACGCGGCCGGACGCCCGTCGAGCACCATCGCCTCGGCGCCGTAGATGTCCACGGCGAGCTGCGTGACCTCCCGGTGGTACTCCGACCACAACAGCTTCATGAGCGAGGACTCGGGGCCGGGGCGGTCGCCGGAGAGCGTGCGGGTCAGCGTGCGCATGCCCATGTAGCGCATGATCTCGACCTGGGTGTGGCACCAGGCCAGCTTCTGGCGCACCTTCGCGTCCGACAGCGCACCCTTCTCGGTGGCCACCGCCAGGAGGCGGTCGAGCTCTTCCCGATAGGTGATGTAGAGCGAGGTGGCCCGGCCGCCGCGTTCGAAGCCGAGCAGCGTGTTGGCCACCGCCCAGCCGTTGTCCACCTCGCCGATGACGTTGGCCTTGGCCGTGCGGGCGTCGGTGAAGAACACCTCGTTGAACTCGTGGCCGCCGATGATGTTCACGATCGGCCGGACCTCGACGCCGGGCTGATCCATCGGGCAGAGCAGGAACGTGATGCCGGTGTGCTTGGTGTTCTCCGGGGTGGTGCGGCACAGCACGAAGATCCAGTTGGCGGTGTGGCCGCTCGAGGTCCAGATCTTCTGGCCGTTGATCACCCACTCGTCGCCGTCGAGCACGGCGCGGCAGCCGAGGTTGGCCAGGTCCGAGCCGGCGTCGGGCTCGGAGTAGCCCTGGCACCAGCGGTCCTCGCCGGACAGGATGCGCGGGATGTAGTGCTTCTTCTGGTCCTCGGAGCCCCAGACCATGATCGTGGGGCCGATCATGCCGATGCCGAAGCCATCGTTGGAGACGCCCTGGGGCACGCCGGCTCGGGCGAACTCCTCGTTGATGATCACCTGTTCGATCTGGCTGAGGCCGGCGCCGCCGTACTCCTTGGGCCAGGCGACGGCGAGGAGCTGGTTGTCGGCCAGGGTCTGCCGCCACTGTTCGGTGAAGGCGGTGCGCTCGGCGCTCGACAGGGCCCCGAGGCCCTTCCAGCCGGCGGGGAGGTTGTCCGCCAGGAACGCCTTGATCTTCGCCCGGTAGGCCTGCGCCTCGGCGCTGTAGGTCGGGTCCATGGTGTGCCCCCATGCCGTTGCGGCGCACGGTGCCGTCGGGTTCGCAGCTCCGCTGCCCCGGCCGGTGTGCGACCGCGAGGTGTACGTCGTCAGTCGGCGACGCTATTCCTCGCAGCGACGGTTCCGCACACCCGCACGTCGGGTGCCGCCCATCGTCGAGCGCCGTCCATCGTCCACGGCCCTCCATCGTCGACGGCCCGCCCATCGTCCACGGCCCTCACCTCGCCGCCGGGCGCACGTGCGCACGACCGCCGAGCACAGCTGCCTGCGCACCGGTCGACGTCGCGTGCTGCGGGGCCCACTTCCGAGACCGGGGCGGTTTTGGAAGGCGTTGCATCACGCAACCCGCAGAACTTCGACACTGCGCCCTCACGGCGCCACGTTGCGTCGACAAACTCGCCCCCGGTCGGGGCGCCCGCCGATCAAAACCGCCCCGGTTTGCGGCATCTCATGATCTTTCATGCATCTACGGGCACCGCGGCCCGGGGCGATTCGCCGCCGATTCGATGCCCGCCCGCCCCGGGCACACCCGCCGCCAGGCACGCACACCGCAACGAGGGAGCGGGCCCGGGGCACCTGCCCGGCGAGGATCGGTCGGTAGTGTCCGCGGCCATGGCAACGGTGGCGTTCTGCGGTCTGGGGGTGATGGGCGGTCCTATGGCCGGCCATCTGGCGAGTGCGGGGCACACGGTGACGGTGTACAACCGCACCGGGGCCAAGTCGGCGGCGTGGGTGGCGGAGCACGGCCACCGTTCGGCCCCGACCCCCCGCCTGGCCGCCGTCGACGCCGACGCCGTGTTCCTCTGCGTGGGCAACGACGACGACGTGCGGGCCGTGGTGCACGGCGCCGAAGGGGTGCTCGGCGCCATGAAGCCGGGCTCCGTGCTGGTCGATCACACCACGGCCTCGGCCGAGCTGGCCCGGGAGCTGGCCGCGGCCTGCACCAGCCACGGCCTCGGCTTCGTCGACGCGCCGGTGTCCGGTGGCCAGGCCGGCGCCCAGAACGGCCAGCTGACCGTGATGTGCGGCGGGCAGCCGGCCCACTTCGAGGCGGTGGCGCCCATCATCGACGCCTACGCCCGTGCCTGCACGCTGCTCGGCCCGGCCGGCTCGGGCCAGCTGACCAAGATGGTGAACCAGCTCGCCATCGCCGGCGTGGTCCAGGGCCTGGCGGAAGCGATGCACTTCGCCGGACGCGCCGGGCTCGACGTGGACCAGGTCATCGACGTGATCGGCAAGGGGGCCGCCCAGTCGTGGCAGCTCGACAACCGCGGCCGCACGATGTGGCGCGGTGAGTTCGAGTTCGGCTTCGCCACCGAGTGGATGCGCAAGGACCTCCGGATCTGCCTGGAGGAGGCCCGGCGCAACGGCGCCCGGCTCCCGGTCGCCGCGCTGGTGGACCAGTTCTACGGCGACGTGATCGCCCGCGGCGGTGCCCGCTGGGACACCTCGAGCCTCATCCACCTCCTCGACAACCCGTGACCGACACGATCTCGAGCGACGCCCCCGACCGAGCGTGATCGAGGTACCACCCCAGCAACCCGATCCAGGCGGAGCGCGCGCCTCTCGATTCGAGGCGTGACCATGAAGCGGACAGGATGCGCGCCAAGTTCGATCGCCACCGGCCAGACTGGTGACCACGGCGGACCAGTCCGGAGCCAGAGCGAGGCGAATGCGACCAACTGCAGCGGTGCCGCACCGAGCGGCGCGCGCATCAGGACCGACCACCCCGGCACGCACTGATCGGTCACCGGCGCGCCCCGGCGACCGCCCGCCACGCCGTGCCGGCACCCGCGCTCGGCGCCGCACCGGACCCCGCCATCCCGTCTGGCTGGCGGTGGTGCTGGCCGGCGCCCTGCTCATGGGTGCCACCGCCCCCGGCGGCGCCCAACAGCCCGACCCCAACGCGCCCACCGCACCGCCGAGCACCGCGCCGCCCACCACCACGCCGCTGACGACCACCACCGTGGATCGGGCCGCCCGGGCCGAGCTCGAGGGCCGGATCAACGCGCTCGAGAACCAGCTGCGCGACCTCGACGGTGCGATCCCCCAGCAGCAGGCCGCGCTGGAAGCGGCCCAGCAGGCCGTGCTCGACGTGGACGCCCGCATCACCGCCAACGCCACCGCCATCGAGACCAACATCGAGGCCCGCGTGCTGCCCGAGGCGGCGAGGGTGGAGCTGGTGCTCTCGCTGTACACCGGCGGCCCCTCGGAGCTGCGCAGCTTCACCGACTTCGTGCGCAACGGCACGCTCAGCAACGAGTCGTTGCGCCGCGACCGGCTCTTCCAGGCCGCCGAGGAGGGCGCCCGCAACGAGCTGGCCCGCCTCGACGCCGAGCGCGAACAGCTCGAGGCGGAGAAGGTCGCCCTCGCCGCCGAGAAGCAGCAGGCCGAGGCCAACGTGGTCGCCCTCCAGGCGGAGCTCGACGCCGCGGTGGCGCTGCGCGAGGAGACCATCACCGAGCTGGACCGGGCCCGGGCCGAGCTCAAGTCGCTCCTGGCGCTCGCCCAGCGGTCCCCGCTGACCGGTGCCCGGGACTACCCGATCCGCCCGGCCATCGGCGTGAAGATCGACAACAGCATCGACGCCCGCCCCCAGACCGGGCTGACCAAGGCGGACGTGGTCTACGACATCATCGTCGAGGGTGGCATCACCCGCTTCCTGGCCATGTTCCAGTCCCAGGACGCCGCCCGCATCGGCCCGGTGCGCTCGGCCCGCACGTCGGACATCTCGATCATGGCCGGCTACAACCAGCCGGTGTTCGCCTACTCCGGCGGCAACGACGGCGTGCTCGCCGCGGTCCGGGTGGCGCCGATGATCAGCCTCACCGAGGCCAGCGCGCCCCGGGCGTTCGTGCGCGACGAGAGCCGGTTCGCGCCCTACAACCTCTACAGCTCCACCTCGGCGCTGTACGCCGCCGGCGGTGCCGATGCCGGCGTGCCCATCTCGCAGTTCGTGTTCCGCCAGCCCGGCGAGCCGGCCGCGCAGGGACGTCCCGTCGGCGGGGTCACGGTCAACATCGGCTTCGAGCAGGTCAGCTACACCTGGAACGGCAGCAGCTGGGACCGCGACACCAACGGCGTGCCCACCGAGGACACCACCGCCGGCAACGTGTCGCCCCAGAACGTGATCGTCATGTTCACGAACTACGCAGTCAGCCCCGCCGACGCCCAGAGCCCCGACGCCCAGACCGTGGGGCAGGGCACGGCCTGGGTGCTGACCGACGGCAAGGTCATCGAGGCGCGGTGGGCCCGTTCGATCGCCACGACCCCCATCCAGTACCTCGACGCCAACAACGTGCAGATCCCGTTGACCCCCGGCCAGACCTGGGTGGAGATGCCCCGCCCCGGCGGCGGCGCCCTGTTCTGAACGCCCGCCCGCCCGGCGCGGCGGTTGGTGGTTGGCGGTTGGTGCACGCCATGCCGGGGGTGCGGGCGGGCTCCCTCGCGCTCGATTCGATGTCGATTCGGAATTGGTCGTGAGACACGAAGTCCGGCCACCATCGGCGTCGCTGTGCAGCCTGACCGGAGCCTGAGGCCACCACTGGTGGTCGGCCGAACCCCACTGGTCGGTGCGGTCGAATCGAGGTCGAATCGCCGCCGAAGGAGGGCGCTGATGGGTTGCCGGCCGGCCGCGCGAGCGTGCCCCGCAGGAGCGGGGCCAGGCCTCGGCCAGCTCGGGTTCGGGCCCGGTTCTGCGGCGGGCTGCAAGCGCCCACCGCGCCGGCCGGGCCCGCAGCCCGCCCGGCGCGGCGGTGCCCGGTAGGCTGCGCGGTGCCGCCGGGAAGGAACGACCAGGCGCTGGCGGCGCGTCGAAAGGGGCAACGATGACGGTGGTGTGGCGTGACTTCTCCGCGCTGTCGCGCCCGATCCTCATCCTCGCCTTCGAGGGTTGGTTCGACGTGGCCGAGGCGGCCACCGGCGCGGTCCGCTGGCTGGCCAACCACTACGACGCCGACGACGTGGCCGGCATCGACCCCGAGCCGTACTTCGATTTCACCGCCCGCCGGCCCGAGGTGAAGCTGGTGGACGGCGAGCGCATCATCGAGTGGCCCGCCAACGACTGCGCGGTGGCGCGCCTGCCCGAGCACGGCCACGACCTGGTGCTGCTGGCCGGCATCGAGCCGCACCTGCGCTGGCAGAACTTCGGCCAGGACCTGATCGAGGTGATCCGCACCACCGCCGCCGAGCTGGTGATCACCCTGGGCGCCACCGCCGATGCGGTGCCCCACTCCCGCCCGCCGCTGGTCAAGGGCAGCTCCACCACCGCCGCTGGCCTCCACGCTGGGCCTCGACCGGCCCAGCTACCAGGGCCCCACCGGTCTGATCGGGGTGCTGCACGACCGCCTCGATCGCGAGCACATCCCGGTGATCTCCTTGCGGGCGTCGGTCCCCACTACGTGGCCTCCTCCCCAACCCGAAGGCCACGCTGGCGTTGCTGCAACACCTCGAGCACGTGACCGGCGTGCCCACCGCCCACAGCGGGCTGGTGCGGGTGGCGGAGGCGTGGGAGCGCCAGGTCGACGCCGCCGTCAGCGCCGACGACGAGGTGGGCGCCTACGTCCGCCGCCTGGAGGAGCAGAACGACCGGCGCCTCGTCCAGGACCTGCCCTCCGGCGAGGATCTCGCCGCCCAGTTCGAGCAGTTCCTGCGCGAGCAGCGGCCCGACGAGGGCCCGCCCCCCGGCCCCGGCCCGGCCGGTGGCTGACACCGCGGTCGGGGAGCTCACCGCCTTCCTGCCCGAGGTGCCCGACGCCGACAACCTGCTCGACGCCTTCCTGGGGTTCTGCCGGGCCCGGTGCATCTCGCTCTACCCGCACCAGGAGGAGGCCATCCTCGAGCTGTTCGCCGGGCACAACGTGATCCTGGCCACCCCCACCGGCTCGGGGAAGTCGATGGTGGCGTTGGCGTCGCACTTCATGGCCCTCGGCCGGGGGCAGCGCAGCTGGTACAGCGCGCCGATCAAGGCGCTGGTCTCGGAGAAGTTCTTCGCCCTGTGCCGCGACCTCGGCTCGGACAACGTGGGCATGATCACCGGCGATGCGTCGATCAACCCCGACGCGCCGGTGATCTGCTGCACGGCGGAGATCCTGGCCAACCTGGCGCTGCGCCACGGGGCCGACGCCCCCGCCCACGACGTGGTGATGGACGAGTTCCACTACTACGGCGACCGCAGCCGCGGCTGGGCGTGGCAGGTGCCGTTGCTCGAACTGCACCGCAGCCGCTTCCTGCTCATGTCGGCCACCCTCGGCGACACCCGCCCGCTGCAGCGCAGCCTCAGCGAACGCACCGGCCGCCGCACCGTGCTGATCGGCGATGCGCCCCGGCCCGTGCCGCTCGACTTCGAGTACCGCGAGACGCCGCTGCACGTGTCGATCGCCGAGCTCATCGCCGCCGGCAAGACGCCCGCCTACCTGGTCCACTTCACCCAGGCCGCCGCCACCGAGGCGGCGCAGAACCTGATGTCGGTCGATGTGCTCACCAAGGACGAGAAGGTGGCGGTCAAAGCGGCCATCGGGCGCTTCCGCTTCGACTCCCCCTTCGGCAACGACCTGCGCCGCTTCGTGCACCACGGCATCGGCGTGCACCACGCCGGCATGCTGCCCAAGTACCGCCTGCTGGTGGAGAAGCTCGCCCAACAGGGCCTGTTGAAGGTGATCTGCGGCACCGACACCCTGGGCGTCGGCATCAACGTACCGATCCGTACGGTGCTGTTCACCCAGCTGTGCAAATACGACGGCGAGAAGGTGCGCGTGCTGTCGGTGTGGGACTTCCAGCAGATCGCCGGCCGGGCCGGGCGCCAGGGTTTCGACGTGGCCGGCTCGGTGTGGGTGCAGGCCCCCGAGCACGTGGTGGAGAACCTCCGACTCGAGGCCAAGGCCCAGCAGGACCCCACCAAGCGCAAGAAGCTGGTCAAGAAGAAGCCACCGGAGTTCGGCTACGCCGCCTGGAACCGCGACACGATGACCCGGCTCGTCGAGGGCCGGCCCGAGGCCCTGCAGTCGAGCTTCACGGTCACCCACGCCATGCTGCTGGAGCTGCTCGACCGGCCGGGTGACGGCTGCGCCGCGGTCAAGGACCTGCTGCTGCACAACGACGAGCCCCGCAAGGCGCAGCGCCGCCACATCCGCCGGGCCATCGCCATCTACCGCTCGCTGCTGGCCGCCGGCGTGCTCGAACGGCTCGACCATCCCGATGAGTACGGCCGCACGATCCGGGTCAACCTCGAGCTGCAGGACGAGTTCCGCCTCAACCAACCCCTGTCACCGTTCGTGTTGGAGATGCTCCAGCTGCTCGACCACGACGCCGACACGTACCCGCTCGACGTGCTGTCGGTGGTGGAGTCGGTGCTGGAGAACCCCACGGTGGTGCTGCAACGCCAGCTCGACCACCTCAAGCAGGAGACGTTGC
Source organism: Acidimicrobiales bacterium (assembly GCA_041394365.1). Taxonomy (GTDB): domain Bacteria; phylum Actinomycetota; class Acidimicrobiia; order Acidimicrobiales; family CAIXPF01; genus CAIXPF01. The sequence goes on along the minus strand of JAWKIM010000010.1, from coordinate 92,154 downwards.
AGCGGCTCAAGGCGAACGGGGTCGAGTACGAGGAGCGGATGCGCATCCTGGCCGACCTCGAGTGGCCCAAGCCGCTGCGCGAGCCGCTCTACGCCGCCTTCAACCGCTTCCGGGCCCGTCACCCGTGGGTGGGCGACGAGAACGTGCGCCCCAAGTCGGTGGCGCGCGAGCTGTTCGAGGAGTCGATGACGTTCCGGGAGTACGTCGGCTTCTACGGGTTGAAGCGATCCGAGGGCGTGCTGCTGCGTTACCTGTCCGACGTGTACAAGACCCTGGTGCAGAACGTGCCGGACTGGCACGTCGACGACGAGCTCGACGAGCTGATCGACTGGCTGGGCGAGACCGTGCGCGGGGTCGACTCGTCGTTGCTCGATGAGTGGGAGCGCCTGCGCGACCCCGACCTGTCGCCCGAGGAGCTGGCTGCGGAGACCGAGCGGGAGACCGGCGAGTACGACGTGACCGCCAACCGCCGGGCGTTCGCCGTGCTGGTGCGCAACGCCGCCTTCGCCTGGGTGCAGGCCCTGGCCCGCGGCGACGCCGGCCGGCTCCCGGCCGGCGCGCTGGAGGCGGTCGCCCCGTTCTTCGACGAGTTCGACGAGCTGCGCACCGACCCGGTGGCCCGCCAGAAGCGGTGGTTCCAGTTCGATGTCGACACCGGCGCGGTCACCCAGCAGCTCGTCGATCCCGACGAGTACGGCGAATGGCGGCTCCGGGCCCACGTGGACTGGGACGCCTCGCGCGAGGAGGGCCGCGCCGTGCTGGTCCTCGACGCCATCGAACGGCTCTGACGCCACACCGGAGTTGCCCCGGTGCGGCGATGGCAGCCCTGGTGGTGCGCACCGAGGCCAAACGATCGACCCCTGATGCCCGACGGCACGCGTCCTGTGCCATCATGTGCCACGAGTCACAGCACGTGACGCCTGACACCACGTCAGTTACAGGGGGAACAAATGCAAGGACGATCTCGACGCGTCGCGGTGGCGCTCGCCGCGGGCCTGAGCCTGGTGGCCGCGGCCTGCGGTGGGGACGACGGCGGCGGGGGCGGCGGCGCCGAGACCGCCAACACCATCGACCAGAGCATCAACCAGGCGCTGCAGAGCACCACCACCGCCGAGGGCGCCACCGCCACCACCGCCACCGCGGTGGAGGAACCGACCTCCATGGAGGAGTGGGAGGAGCTGTGGGCCTCCGAGCGCGCCACCATCGTGGAGCGCATCAAGGAGAACGGCTGGGGCCTGTCGGCCGACGGCAACACGATCACCGGCCCGGAGGGCTTCACCATCGACCTCACCCAGTGCGCCGCCGGCTGGTCCAACACCGAGGGCCTGACCGACACCGAGTTCAAGATCGGCCAGTCCCTGGCGCTGTCGGGCACGCTGGCCGACTACGGCAACTACGGCAAGTCGATCGGCGCGCTGCTGCGCTACTACGACGCCCAGGGCGCCTTCACCGACTCCAAGGGCAAGACCCGCAAGCCCGTCTACATCCAGAAAGACGACGGCTACGACCCGGCCCGGGCCATCCCCAACGTGGACGAGCTGCTCGACTCCGAGAAGGCGTTCGCCATCTGGACGCTCGGCACGCCGGCAACCATGAAGGTCTACGGCAAGATCAACGAGCGCTGTGTGCCCAACATCTTGTCGATGACCGGCCACCCGGCCTTCGGCGATCCGGTCAACCACCCGTGGACGTCGGGCGCACCGGTGCCCTCCTACACCACCGAGACCCAGCTGTGGGGGCAACTTCATCGAGGAACGGGTGGACGAGTTCCCCGACAAGATCGTGGTCGCCGCCCTGGTCATGAACAACGACTTCGGCAAGGTCTACGACGCCGGCTTCCGTGACTTCATCGCCCAGTCCGCCGTGCTCAAGGACAAGGTGGAGTTCGTCACCGAGACGATCGAGCCCGCCGCGCCCACCATCACCGACCCGATGACCACGCTGGCGTCGAAGAACCCCAACTTCTTCATCGCCATGACCGCCGGCACCAGCTGCACCCAGGCGGTGACCGAGGCGGCCCAGAACGGCATGAAGGAGAGCGTCGAGTACCTCTTCCAGCCGCTCACCTGCACCGGCGTGAGCTTCGTGTCCAAGGAGAAGGTCGGCGGCGACGGCATGGCGTCGGACGGCTGGTGGATCTTCAACCCCGGCATCAAGGACATCAAGGACGAGTCGCTGCGGGAGGACGTGTGGATCTCGTTCATCCGTGACCTGGTGACCAAGGACGGCCTCGACCCCGACTCCTCGAGCTCGCTCGGCGCCGGCTTCTCCTACGCCTGGCCGTTCGTGCAGTCGGTGCTGATCGCCCAGGAGCTCGACGGCGGTCTGACCCGGGCCAACCTGATCGTGGCCCACCGGTCCATCGACATGACCCCGCCCACCCACCTGTGGGGACTGCGCTCGTCGCTCAACGGCAACAAGGACGCCTTCATCATCGAAGGCGGCAACTTCGCCCAGTTCGACGCGGCCAAGCAGACCTGGGTCCAGGCCAGCGACCTGATCGACCTCAACGGCAAGTCCTCGAACTGCGCCTGGGACCAGTCGGTCAGCGCCTGCAAGTAGCCCTCTCCCCCGACGCCTCGGGCGTCGTCCCCGCTCCGTGCCCCGGGTCCGCCTCGACCCGGGGCACGGTCGCGTCCGGGACCGGCACCGGTGGTCCCGATGTACCGATCCCGTACAGACGGCGGATGATGTGACATCCGCCACTTGATCTGCTGGAAATCCTCGCGCCTCGAACGGACGCACCACGAGCGGGAAACGGGGAACCGTGAGACTGCCGCCCGTGGTCCCGACGAAGGGGGAACCATGCAACGACGGGGCTTGCGCCCGTACGTGGCCGCGCTCGCCGGCCTCGGTCTGCTCGCCGCCGCATGCGGTGGCGACGATGGAGGTGGCGGCGCCGGCGACAACGCCGAGACGGCCAACACGATCGACCAGTCGATCCGCAACGCGCTGGAGGAGACGGCCACCACCGCCGAGGGCACCGCCACCACCGAGGCCGGACCGGAGATCACCGAGCCCGCCTCCATGGAGGAGTGGGAGGAGCTGTGGGCCTCCGAGCGCGCCGCCGTCGTGGAGCGCATCAAGGAGAACGGCTGGGGCCTGCAGGCCGACGGCAAGACGATAACCGGCCCCGAGGGCTTCACCATCGACCTCGCCGCGTGCGCCGCCGGCTGGTCCAACACCGAGGGCATCACCGACACCGAGTTCAAGATCGGCCAGTCGATCGCCCAGTCCGGCACGCTGGCCGACTACGGCAACTACGCCAAGGCCATCGACGCGCTGGTGGGCTACTACGGCGACCAGGGTGCCTTCAAGGACTCCGAGGGCAAGACCCGCAAGCCGGTCTACCTGCAGAAGGACGACGGCTACGACCCGGCCCGGGCCATCCCCAACGTGGACGAGCTGCTCGACTCCGAGAAGGTCTTCGCCATCTGGACGCTCGGCACGCCGGCAACCATGAAGGTCTACGGCAAGATCAACGAGCGCTGTGTGCCCAACATCTTGTCGATGACCGGCCACCCGGCCTTCGGCGATCCGGTCAACCACCCGTGGACGTCGGGCGCACCGGTGCCCTCCTACACCACCGAGACCCAGCTGTGGGGCAACTTCATCGAGGAACGGGTGGACGAGTTCCCCGACAAGATCGTGGTCGCCGCCCTGGTCATGAACAACGACTTCGGCAAGGTCTACGACGCCGGCTTCCGTGACTTCATCGCCCAGTCCGCCGTGCTCAAGGACAAGGTGGAGTTCGTCACCGAGACGATCGAGCCCGCCGCGCCCACCATCACCGACCCGATGACCACGCTGGCGTCGAAGAACCCCAACTTCTTCATCGCCATGACCGCCGGCACCAGCTGCACCCAGGCGGTGACCGAGGCGGCCCAGAACGGCATGAAGGAGAGCGTCGAGTACCTCTTCCAGCCGCTCACCTGCACCGGCGTGAGCTTCGTGTCCAAGGAGAAGGTCGGCGGCGACGGCATGGCGTCGGACGGCTGGTGGATCTTCAACCCCGGCATCAAGGACATCAAGGACGAGTCGCTGCGGGAGGACGTGTGGATCTCGTTCATCCGTGACCTGGTGACCAAGGACGGCCTCGACCCCGACTCCTCGAGCTCGCTCAGCGGTGGCTTCAGCTACGCCTGGCCGTTCGTCCAGACGCTGCTGATCGCCCAGGAGCTCGACGGCGGCCTGACCCGGGCCAACGTCATCGTGGCCCACCGGTCCCTCGACATGACCCCGCCCACCCACGACTGGGGCATCCGCACGTTCATGAACGGCAACAAGGACGCCTTCCTCAACGAGGGCGGCAACTTCGCCAAGTTCGACTCGGCCAAGCAGCAGTGGGTGCCGGAGGGTCAGCTCTACGACCTCAACGGCAAGTCCTCCAACTGCGCCTGGGACCAGTCGGTCAGCGCCTGCAAGTGACGAGTCCCCCCTGACGCCTCGGCGTCGAGTGCCGTGCCCCGGTCCCCTCGACCGGGGCACGGTCGCGTCCGGGGACCTCCCGCCCGCTCCCCCGCGCCGGGCCGCCCCCGCTCGGTCGCCCGGTGCTGTCACTGATCGTTACTTCCACAACATGCTGTGACATACACAACGTCCTCTGCTAGAAGTTGGCGCCGTGCCCGAACGGGCACGAAGAGGCCAGCGCCCGAGCTGCTTCGGGAGCGGGAGACCGGCCGCACCGAACCAGGGGGAGATCCATGCAACGACCGGGCCTACGCCCGTATGTGGCCGCGTTCGTCGGCCTCGGCCTGCTCGCCACTGCGTGCGGGGGCGACGACGGCGGTGGCGACGCCGGCGGCGACACCGCCACCGAGGACACCATCGACGCGTCCATCAACAGCGCCCTGCAGAACCAGCTGACCGACACGTCCTCGGGCACGACCGACACCACGGCAGCCGGTCCGGCCAAGGCGGAGCCCACCTCGATGGAGGAGTGGGAGGCGCTGTGGGCGGAGGAGCGCGCCGCCATCGTGGCCCGCATCAAGGAGAACGGCTGGGGCCTGCAGGCCGACGGCAAGACGATCACCGGCCCCGAGGGCTTCACCATCGATCTCACCCAGTGCGCCGCCGGCTGGTCCAACACCGAGGGCATCACCGACACCGAGTTCAAGGTGGGCCAGTCGATCGCCCAGTCCGGCACGCTGGCCGACTACGGCAACTACGCCAAGGCCATCGACGCGCTGGTGGGCTACTACGGCGACGAGGGCATGTTCGTCGAGTCCGAGGGCAAGACCCGCAAGATGAACTACGTGGTCAAAGACGACGGCTACGACCCCGCCCGGACGATCCCCATCGTCGACGAGCTGCTCGACGCCGAGAAGTCCTTCGCCATCTGGACGCTCGGCACCGGTCCGACCATGAAGACCTACGACAAGCTCAACGAGCGCTGCGTCCCCAACCTGATCGCCATGACCGGCCACCCGGCCTGGGGCGATCCGGTGAACCACCCGTGGACCAGTGGTGCGCCGGTGCCGTCCTACACCACCGAGACCCAGCTGTGGGGCACGTTCATCGAGCAGCGCGCCGGCGACTACCCCGACAAGATCAAGGTCGCGTCGTTGGTGATGAACAACGACTTCGGCAAGGTCTACGACGCCGGGTTCTAGGCCTACCTCGCCCAGTCCGACGTGCTGCGCGACAAGGTGGAGTACATCACCGAGACCATCGAGCCCCAGGCGCCCACCATCACCGACCCGATGACCACGCTGGCGTCGAAGGAGCCGGACTTCTTCATCGCCATGGTGGCCGGCACGCCGTGCACGCAGGCGGTGACCGAGGCCGCCCAGAACGGCATGAAGGAGAACGTGGAGTACCTGTTCCAGCCGCTCACCTGCGCCGGGACGAGCTTCGTGTCCAAGGACAGGGTCGGCGGCGACGGCATGGCCTCGGACGGGTGGTGGATCTTCAACCCGGGCATCAAGGACATCAAGGACCCGAACCTCGTGGGTGACCCCTGGATGGACTTCGCCAAGGACCTGCTGGTGAAGAAGGGCATCGACCCGCAGTCCTCCAGCTCGCTGGGCAACGGCTTCGGCTACGCCTTCCCGTTCGTGCAGAGCCTGCTGATCGCGCAGGAGCTCGACGGTGGGCTCACCCGGGCCAACCTCATCGTCGCCCACCGGTCCCTCGACATGACCCCGCCCACCCACCTGTGGGGCCTGCGCCTGCACATGGACGGCAACAAGGACTCGTTCATGATCGAGGGCGGCGTGTTCGCCCGCTTCGACGCCGCCGCCCAGGTGTGGAAGGACGAGGGCAACCTGATCGACCTCGACGGCAAGTCCCAGAACTGCGCCTGGGACCAGTCGGTCAGCCTCTGCAAGTAGACCGTTGACACCGCCGGGCGCCCTGTGGTGCCCGGCGGTGGCGCAGCGGCGGACGTCGTGGCCCAGGAGGGAAAGGGCCGCGACGTCCGCCGCTCTCGTTCGGCCGGCCGGAGGAGGGTGTTCCGACCGGCCGAGGGAGGACCGCTCAGCCGGTGGTCTCGGTGGTGCGAGGGTGCGGTCGAGGGCCGACTCGATGCGGCGACGGGTGGCGACCGGGGTGTGCGGGTGCACGGCGAGCAGCTGCAGGCGGCGGCGGCGCGCCGCAGAAGACGTGGAACGCATGGCGGGACCTCGACGAGTCGATCTGAGCGCCCTCAGTCGAGGGACACGAGTTGGACAAGATAACGATCTGTCGGCCACCTGCGAGGGTGAACGCTCGTGAAATCGTTCACACCCGGGGTCGGATGACGGGTTCGAGCCCCTCCGGGGTGGCCAGCAGGTGCATGGGGATGTCGTGTGGGGCCGACGGCAGCCGCTCGACGATCACCTCGGGCTCGGCCACCCCGATGCGCACCGCGTGCAGAGCGGTGGCGAGCAGGCGGTCGTAGTAGCCCTTGCCGTAGCCGATGCGCGCCGGCCCGATCGAACACCAGGCCGGGCACCAGCACGACGCCGATGTCCGCCCACGGCACGAGCGGCGCGTCGGCCACCGGCTGGTGGAACCCGAAGCGGTGGAGCTCGGTGGGCGAGGACCAGGGGTGCACGCTGAGCGGACCCCGCGTGGGCGTGCGGGTGGTGGCCCACCGGTGGCGGCCCGCCGTCTCCGCCAGCTCGTCCAGCGAGAGCTCGGCTCCCATGGAGCGGTAGAGCAGCACGGTGGTGGGAGGCCGCCCGTCGAGGTAGCGGGCCAGCACGGCGCGCAGCGCAGCGCTGCGGCGGGCCAGCACGGCGGGATCGGCCAGGCGCCGCCGTCGCCGTGCCCACGCCCGCCAGGCCGCCTTGTCGGCCGGCCGGCCATCCGGCCCCGGCCCTGGCGCCGGCCCGGGCAATGGGTTCTTGACCTCATCGGGGGCGCATGCCATCCTAGGAAGCGTATGTGCGTGCGAACCACCCTGTGGGGACTTCTTCTCGAGTAGGCGAGCGCCACCCATACGGGCGCTCGCCTCGACCTCCTGTGCCATGCGGCCGGGAGGTCGATTTGGTTTCGGCCCGGACAGCCACCCACGCACCCACGTCGAACCGCAACCCACGAAGGAGCCCAGCGATGCCCCCCACCCAGGTCCAGCCGACGAAGATGCCGTTCGACCTCTACCGGCCGTACCCGCGGGTGGACCTCCCGAACCGGCAGTGGCCGTCGAACATCATCACCAAGGCACCGACCTGGTGCTCGGTCGACCTGCGGGACGGGAACCAGGCGCTCATCAACCCGATGAACGTCGAACGCAAGCGGAAGCTCTACGACCTGCTGGTACAGGTCGGTTTCAAGGAGATCGAGGTCGGCTTCCCCTCCGCCAGCCAGACCGACTTCGACTTCCTGCGGGCCCTGATCGACGAGCACCTGATCCCCGATGACGTCACCATCCAGGTGCTCACCCAGGCCCGGCCCGAGCTGATCGAGCGCACCTACGAGGCCATCGAGGGCGCCCCGCAGGCGATCGTGCACCTGTACAACTCCACGTCCGAGCTGCAGCGGCGGGTGGTGTTCCGCCTCGATCAGCCCGGCATCATCGACATCGCCGTGCGCGGCGCCGAGCTGTGCCGCAAGTACGCGGCGATGCTGCCGGACACCAAGATCATCTACGAGTACTCGCCGGAATCCTTCACCGGCACCGAGCTCGACTTCGCGGTGGAGATCTGCGAGGCCGTCATGGACGTGTACGAGCCCACCCCCGACCACCCGTTGATCCTCAACCTGCCGGCCACGGTGGAGCACTCCACGCCGAACATCTACGCCGATCAGATCGAGTGGTTCGGCCAGCACATCAAGAACCGTGACGCCATCATCTTGTCGCTGCACCCCCACAACGACCGCGGCTGCGCGGTGGCCGCCGCCGAGCTCGGCCAGCTGGCCGGCGCCGACCGGGTCGAGGGCACCCTGTTCGGCAACGGCGAGCGCACCGGCAACGTGGACATCGTCACGCTGGCGTTGAACCTCTTCAGCCAGGGCGTTGACCCCAAGCTGGACTTCACCGACATCGACGAGAAGAAGAAGCTGGTGGAGTACTGCAACCAGCTGCCGGTGCACCCGCGGCACCCCTACGCCGGTGAGCTGGTGTACACCGCCTTCTCCGGCAGCCACCAGGACGCCATCAAGAAGGGCATGACCGCCCTGCCCGAGGACACCGACCTGTGGGAGGTGCCCTACCTGCCGATCGATCCCAAGCACGTGGGCCGTTCCTACGAGGCCGTCATCCGGGTCAACTCGCAGTCCGGCAAGGGTGGCGTGAGCTACATCATGGACCAGGAGTACCACCTGGACCTGCCCCGCAACATGCAGGTGGAGTTCACCAACGTCATCCAGGGCATCACCGACGAGACCTCCGAGGAGATCACCTCGTTCGAGATCTACCGGGCGTTCGAGGCCCGTTACCTCTCGCCCACCACGCCGCTGGATCTGCTGTCGCACCGCTACAGCACCGACACCGCCTCCTCGGAGAAGACGGAGCTGACCGCCAAGGTCCGCCACCACGGTGTGGAGCGGGAGATCTCCGGCATCGGCAACGGCCCGATCGATGCCTTCGTGTCCGCGCTGCGCGGCGATCTGGGCATGGATGTGAAGCTCACCGCCTACCACGAGCACGCCATCGAGGCGTCGTCGGACTCGTCGGCCGCCTGCTACATCGAGCTCGAGACCGGCATCGACGGGGAGCGCTCCTGGGGCTGCGGCGTCAACCCGTCGATTGTGACGGCTTCGTTGCGGGCGGTGGTGTCCGCGGTCAACGTGGCCGCTGGAGACGGCAAACTCTGACGGTGTCAGCACTTCGAAGGGCCGGGGTCGCCATGGCGGCCTCGGCCCTCTTCGTCCATACCGATCGGTGTGCAGCCGGTGGGAGCACAGCTCGGACCCGCGCCCACCCCGGGCCCGGCGCACCGTGGGTCACGGTGGGCGACCTCGACGGCGACGGAAGCGACGACGTGGTCGTGGCCGGAGCCGGCGGCGCCGCCGCCTCGATGCACTTCGGGCGGGTCGACGGGCGCACCGACACGGTGACGGTCGACAGCGACGGGGCCGACGCGGTGGCCGCCCTCGACGTCGATGGGGACGGCACCGACGAGCTCTTGTGGTGGCACCGCGGCACCCCGGCGGGCGACGCCGCGCTGTGGCGGCGCAACAGCGGTGGCCGCACCTGGCGCACCGAGACGGTGGCCCCTCCCCCGCCGGGTACCCGCGGGTATGTCGTGGACATCGACGGCGACGGGCGCGACGACGTGCTGTGGCACGGGCCGGCCGGCCTCGACGCCCTCGACCGCGCCCGGGCCGGTGGCGGGTTCCGCCGCGAGTCCTTCGCCGCGCTGGGCCAACTCCAGCCCTACGTCGGGGACTTCGACGGCGACGAAGTGGGCGACGTGCGTGGCTACGACCCCGCCGGTGGCGACAGGGCCATGTGGTGGGGCGGCCCCACCATCTCGCGGCGCCGTTCAACATCGGCACCGGTATGGTGCTGCACCCGGGCCAGTGGGACGGGGACGGCGCGCTCGATCTGCTGGTGGGTGGCGACAACGGCAACGTGCAGCTCGACGGCCACGAGAGCCGCCAGTTCAGCGCCGAGGGTGCCACCGGCGGTGGTGGCGGCGGCGGTGGTGGCCGACGTCAACGGCGACCGCCGCAGCGACCTGGTGGAGCTGGGCGGCCCCGCCGGCGAGGTGGGCGGCTGGAACAACGACAGCAGCGGCTGGTTGTGGGAGCCCTGGGGATCACCGGGCCCACCCGGCATACCGGGAAGTACGTTCGCCGCTCTGGCCGATGGCTCGTGGAACGTGGTGGCCGCCGACCTCGACGGCGACGGCCCCGAGGAGCTGTTCGTGCTGCCGGTCGACGGCACGCTCCCGCCCGGCGGGCCCACCGACGGGCTGTGGCTGGCCGGGTACCGCCGCGAGGCGATCTACCGCGAACCCAACCCGTTCGCCCCCGGTGGTCTGATCATCCGCATGCTCGGCATCACCGGCGGCCGCCGGGTGGACCCGCCGCTGACGATGGTGCACGACGCCTGCGGGGCCGAGTGGCCCGTCCACACCGCCGTCGCCGACCGGGTGCAGGCCATGCTCAGCGACGCCGCCGCCATCAACCTGGGCATCTGCATCAGCTCGAGCTACCGCGGCTACGCCGAGCAGGAGTCCATCCGGCGGCGGATCTGCGCGCAGTTCGGTTTCGCCGGCAACCGGGGCTGCGTCTACGAATGGCGCTCCGGGCGCTGGCCGTTCGTGGGCGGCAACCAGGTGGCCCGGCCGGGGCACTCCCGGCACCAGCTCGGCATCGCCATCGACGTGGGCGACCTCGAGGGCTACGCCACGCCCACGGTCACCTCGTGGCTGTCGGCCAACGCCCACCGCTACGGGCTCTACAACCTCGGCGACCGCCAGCGGCTGGGTCCCGCCTTCCGCTGGGGCGGGGGCGGCGAGCCGTGGCACCTGTCCATCGACGGCCGCTGACCCACCCGGCCGGGGCTCAGGAGGCGGCGGGACGGCTGGGGTGGTCGGCCACCCACCGCTGCAGCAGCGCCATGGCCTCGCGGAGATCGTCGGTGTCCCCGGCGTAGCAGAACCGGACGAAACGGTGGCCCCGCACCGGGTCGAAGTCGATGCCCGGCGTGGCCGCCACCCCAGCTCCTCCAGCCACCGGCGGCAGCGGCGCTGTCGTCGGTCAGGTGCGACACGTCGGCGTAGGCGTAGAAGGCGCCGTCGGCCGGGGCGACGTCGACCAGACCGGCGGCGGCGAGCCCGTCGAGCACGATCCGGCGGTTGCGGCCGTGGCGAGCCACGTGCCCGTCGAGCTCCTCGCCGGCCTCGAGCGCGGCCAGCGCGGCATGTTGGGACAGCACGGCCGGGCAGATGAACAGGTTGGCCGCCAACCGGTCCACCGGGCCCACCAGCGCGGGCGGCAGCACCATCCACCCCAGGCGCCAGCCGGTCATCGAGAAGTACTTCGAGAAGCTGTTGAGCACGATGGCGTCCCCGTCGACCGACAGCGCGGTGGGCGGCGGCTCGCCGTAGGAGATGCCGTGGTAGATCTCGTCGCTCACCAGCCGCACCGAGCGCTCGCGGCACCAGGCGGCCAGCTCGGCCAGCTCCCCGGGCCGCAGCGCCGAACCGGTGGGGTTCGACGGCGAGGCCACCACCAGGCCGCGCAGCGGACCGTGGTGGGCGGCGGCAGCGTCGAGCAGCGCCGGGGTCGGCTGGAAGCGGGTGTCGGCCCCCACCGGCACACCGACCGGAAGGCGCTCGAAGGCCAGCAGCGTGTTGCGGTAGCACGGGTAGCCCGGCTCGGTCACCGCCACCCGCTCGCCCCGCTCGAACGCGGCGAGGAAGGCGAGCACGAACCCGCCGGACGCCCCGGCGGTGAGCACGGCGCGACCGGGATCGATGTCGAGGTGGTGGCGCTCGGCGTAGTGGCGGGCGATGCGGGCCCGCAACGGTGCGATGCCGTTGGCCGTGGTGTAGCCCAGCACGTCACCCGACAGTGCCTCGGCCGCGGCCTGCCGGGCGAGCGCGGGCGCCGGGGTGGACGGCTGGCCCACCTCGAGGTGCAGCACGCCCGACCTGCGGCCTCGACCTGCTGCGCGGCCCGCACCACCTCGAGCACGTGGAACGGGGGATGTCCACGGGCGGGGCTCAGGAGTTCTGGACGAACTCGACCCAGTTGCCGTCAGGGTCCTCGACCATGCCGATGGTGACCCGGGGCGGGCCTCGCGCACGCTGACGACCACCTTGTAGCCGGCCGTCGGCGCAGGCCTGCATGATCTCCTGCAGGTTCGACACGATCATCGTGAAGTAGCGGTAGCCGGAGGCGCCGGCGATGCCCCCCGGCGGGTTGGCCGCCGCCGGCACGTTGTCGAACTTCACCAGCTTCACCAGCTGTCCCCGCAGTTGAGCCGGTGCATGGTGCCCCCACCGCCCAACGGCATCGGGATGTCGGCCACGTGCTCGAAGCCGAGCGTGTCCCGGTAGAACTTGAGCGACGCCTCGCTGTCGCGGATGACGATGCCCAGATCGATGGCGTTCTTGGCCAGCTGCACTCCCATGCGCCGGACCCTATCGCGGGCACTAGCGTCGGGGGTCGTGTCCGAGACTGCGGGTTCCGGTTATCTGATCAAACCGCTCGAGGCCGCGAACCGGCGGGGCGTGCTGGTGCTGCACTCGTGGTGGGGGCTGACGCCGTTCTTCCGCCGGCTGTGCGACCGACTGGCCGAGGCCGGGTACGTGGCGCTGGCGCCCGACCTGCTCAACGGTGCGCTGCCCGCCACCCCCGACGAGGCCGAGGCCGCGCTGGCAGCGCTCGACATCAACCGGGCCGCCGCGCTGGTGCTGTCGAGCGCCCGGGCGCTGCGCTCGGTCACCGACGACCCGTCGGCCCCCATCGGCGTGATCGGCTTCTCCATGGGGGCGTCGTGGGCCATGTGGCTGGCGGCGCGCTCCCCCCAGGAGGTGTCCGCCACCGTGGCGTTCTACGGCACCCAGAACGCCGATCTGGCCGCGGCCGCCTGCGCCTTCCAGGGCCACTTCGCCGAGTTCGACGCGCTGGTCAGCGACGACGAGGTGGTCGAACTGGAGGCCCACCTGCACCTCGTGGGCCGGCCGGTGGAGTTCCACCGCTACCCCGGGACCTCCCACTGGTTCTTCGAGGCCGATCGCGAGCTGGCCCACGACCCGGAGGCGGCGGCGCTGGCCTGGCAGCGCACCGAGGCCTTCCTGGCCCGTCACCTCGGAGGATCCACCGAGCCCGATGCGGGTTCCGAGCCGGTCGAGCAACCCGACGATGGCGCAGCCGCGCCGCCCGACGGCGAACCCGGCGCCTCCAGCTGAGCCCGGAGGCGGCCCACGATCCGTCGCAGGCTGGCCCGATCCCGCGCCGCCAGCGCCGCCACCGCGGCCGGCGGCTCGAACATGGCCGCTTCGAGCTGCACGAAGGCGTCCCGGCCGGCATCGGTCAACGAGACCCGCTTGATGCGTCGATCGGCGGGATCGGCCCGGCGGGCCACGAAGCCCCGCTGCTCGAGCCGGTCGACGATGCCGGTGACGTAGGAGGCGTCGCAGCGCAACACGTCCGCCAGCGCCCGCATCGGTGCGTCGCCGCCGATGGCCAGCTCCCGCATGGTGGCGACGTGCACGGGGGTGAGACCGAGCTCGGCGGCGGCGGCCATGAAGCGGTCACGCTGGACGAAGAGCAGCTGCATCAGGGCGCGCCAGGTCTCCCGCAGATCCTCATCCCCCGGTGTCCCGGCCATCGCCGGCGATCCTAGCGCCACCCCCGCCATACCAGACGGTCTGCAATCATTGACACGACAGAATGGTTGACAGGCATCAAGCATGCGGCGCATGGTGGGCGGATGGATGCCGCCATCGAGGCCGAGGGCCTGGTCAAGCACTTCGGCGAGGTCCGGGCCGTGGACGGGGTCGACCTCCGGTGGCGCCGGGCACCGTCTACGGGGTCCTGGGCCCCAACGGCGGGGCAAGACCACGGTCGTTCGGATGCTGACCACCACCCTGCGTCCGACGGCCGGCCGAGCCACCGTGCTCGGCATCGACGTGGCCGCCCACCCGGCCCGGGTCCGCGCCGTGATCGGGTTGGCCGGCCAGTACGCCGCCGTCGACGAGCACCCTCACCGGGCGGGAGAACCCGGCTGGTGGGCAAGCTCACGCACCTGCCCGCCGAGCAGATCCGTCGCCGCAGCGACGAGCCGCTGGCCCTGTTCTCGCTGACCGGACGCGGCCGACCGTCCCACCCGCACCTACTCCGGTGGCATGCGGCGCCGCCTCGACCTGGCCGCCTCGCTGGTGCACGCCCCACCGGTGCTGTTCCTCGACGAGCCCACCACCGGGCTGGACCCGGCGAGCCGCAAGGACCTCTGGGGCGTCATCGAGGGGCTGGTGGGCGAGGGCACCACCGTGCTGCTGACCGCACCCGCACTCGGAGGCCGACCGGTTGGCCCAGCGAATCGCCGTCATCGACCGGGGCCTCGTCATCGCCGAGGGCACCTCGGCCGAGTTGAAGGCGCAGCTCGGCTCCACCGTCGTCGAGTTGAGCTTCGCCGACCGCGACGCCCGGCTGCTGGCCGCCACCGCACTCGCCGGCCTCGGCCCCGCCGACGCCCCGTCCGCCTCGGCACTGCAGCTGACCACCACCAACGGGCCCGCCCTGCTCGGTGAGGCCCTGCGCGTGCTCACCGCCGAAGGGATCGAGCCGACCGCCATCGCCGTGCGCGAGCCGAGCCTGGACGACGTGTTCCTCGCCCTCACGGGCCACACCGCGGAGGAGCGGCCATGAACGAGCTGCGCTGGACGGTGCTCGACACGCTGGCGGTCACCCAGCGCAACCTGATCCGGCTGGTCCGGGTCCCCCAGCTGTTGGTCTTCACGTTCATCCAGCCGGTGCTGTTCGTGCTGATGTTCCGCTACGTCTTCCGGCGGGGCGATCAACACCGGCGGTGGGCGTGCCCTACGTCGACTACCTGATGCCCGGGATCTTCCTGCAGACCGTCGCCTTCGGGGCCATCAACACCGGCGTGGGCCTGGCCGAGGACATGAGCTCCGGGATGGTCGAGCGGTTCCGGGCGCTGCCGATGAGCCGGGTGGCGGTGCTGGCCGGGCGGGCGCTGTCGGACCTGGCCCAACCTGTTCGTCGTGCTGCTGATGGTGGCCATCGGGTTCCTGGTCGGCTTCCGGATCCACACCAACATCGCCCTGCTGGTGGCGGCCGTCGGCATGATGATCAGCTTCGGGTTCTCGCTCAGCTGGCTGTTCGCCTTCATCGGCATGAGCGTGGCCAACGCCGAGAGCGCCCAGGCCGCCAGCTTCCCCATCCTGCTGCCGCTCACGTTCGCCTCGTCGGCGTTCGTGCCGTTGGCCACCATGCCGGGCTGGCTGCAGGCCTTCGCCCGCAACCAGCCGGTCACCCGGGCGGTGGACGCGGCCCGGGCGCTGGTGCTCGGCGGGCCCACGTTGCGGCCGGTGCTGTGGGCGCTGGGCTGGTCGATCGTGCTGGTGGCGGCGTTCGCCCCGCTGGCCGTGCGGCGCTACCGGGCGGTGCGCTGAAGCAGGCGGCGGCCGATCGCCAGCAACGCCCGCAGATCACCGTCGGCCCGCAGCCCCCACAGGAACGCCGGGTAGGTGACGCCCCCCACCACCGTGCCCACCGCCACCGCCACCACGGCCGGGACGGTGCGCGACCCCCACGTGAGCAGCGCCTGTGACGCAGCGACGACGGTGGCCATGGCCACCGCGGCGGCGACCATGCGGGGCAGCATGGCGACCTCGCTGAACCGGAGACGACCGAGCCGGTGGGCGAAGTGCGAGAAGGCCACCACCGCGGTCACCACGTAGCCGACGATGTACACCACCGACAGCCCGGTGATGGCGAACAACGGTGTGAACACGATGCCGAGGCCCACGACCACACCGTTCTGGACCACCGCCAGGCGGAAGGGCTCGCGCCGTTCGGACAGCGCGTAGGACGCCCGGATGATGTGCTGCACGATCGAGAACGGCAGCAAGCCGAAGCAGAACAGCCGGAAGATCGTGGCCGTGGTGCCCGCCGCCTCGGCCCGGAACGGCAGGATCCGCATCAACGGCAGCGCCAGCACGCCGAGCGCGGCCGACGCCGGCGCCATCAGCAGCACGATCAGCCGCAGGCCGCGCAGCCACTCCCGTCGCACCCCGCGTTGGTCGCCGGTCTGGGCGGCGGTGGCCAGCTCCGGGCCCAGCGCGGTGGTGATCGACACCACCAGCAGGCCGTAGACCACGAAGAACAGCAGGTTGGCGTAGTTCCAGGCCGAGTAGTCGCCCTCGTCGAGGCGGTAGCGCTTGGCCAACGCCGAGGTGATGGTCACGCCGAGCTGGCTCACCAGCACGAAACCGAGCGCGCCACGGGCCGCCACCAACATCGAGGCCACCGCCGGGTTGCGGCGATCGGGGTTGGCTCGCAGGCGCACGCCGGAGCCGGCCAGCGACGGCAGCAGGCCGAACGCGCTGACCGCCACCCCCAGCGTGGTGCCGGCGCCCAGCAGGGCCAGCGTGCGCGGCTCGCGGAGCACCTCGTCGAGGGGGGCGATGGTGAGGTCCAAGCTGGTGACCCGCCCGACCACGAGGTAGGTGCCGATGACCACCACGTTGTTGAGGGCGGGGCGAAGGCGGCGGCGGCGAACCGTCGGCGGGCCTGCAGCAGGGCGGTCACCACCGTGATCAGGCCGTAGAAGAAGACCTGGGGGATGAACCAGCGCAGCAGGGCGGTCGTGGCGGCCTGCTCCGCCGCACGATCGGCGGCGCCACCGCCCAGCCCGGCGATCGCCCAGCCCAGCGCCGGCGCGGCCAGGACCCCGGCGACGGTGACGGCGGCGAGCGCCCCCACCGACACCGATACCAGCGCCGAGATGCCGTCGGTGTCCTCGTTGCGCAGCAGGTCGACGAACAGCGGTAGCAGCACGGCGGAGAGCACGCCGCCGGCCAGCAGCTCGTAGACCAGGTTCGGGACGTTGTTGGCGAAGTTGTAGACGTCGCCGAGCGGGCTGTTGTCGAGCAGGGCGATCAGCACCACCGTGCGCAGCAGGCCGGTGAGGCGCGACAGCAGCACACCCGCGCTGATCACCGCGCTCGATCGGAGGAGTCCGGCCCGTTCCGCCACGGCCGCAGAGCCTGGCACAGGCCGGACCGGCCGCCGTGCATGCGGCTGCCGCAGCCGCCGTGCCTGCGGCCGCCGCGCCTGCGGCTGCCGCGCACCGGCACGCACCCAGCTGTGTCAGCCGGTCAGTCGGTCGACCGCTGGTCAGACGGCGCAGAGCGGAGATCTTGCATGGAATGGCCTGGCCTGTTCGAAACAGCACAAACCGGGGCGGTTTTGATCGGCGGCCCGGCCGACTACGCCGAAAACATCGACCCAGCATGGCGGCACAACTGCGCTGCGTCGACGTTCCGAGCGTTGCGTGAGAAAACTCCTTCCAAAACCGCCCCGGTCTCGCGCCGGACAGCCCTGTCGCCCCACCGCACGCCCCGGCCGCTCCACCTCGCCCGGACAGCCCTGTCGCCCCACCGCACGCCCCGGCCGCTCCACCTCGCCCGGACAGCCCTGTCGCCCCACCGCACGCCCCGGCGGGCCGCCACGGCAGCACGCCTCCCGACCGGCGCGCCCCGCCGCCGCGCCGCCTGACCCGCCACGCCCGGCGTTCCACCGGGCGCCCGGCGGCGGGCTCTTGCCGTCTACCGGGTGATGGGGTCGAGCGTCACCTCGAGCGTGCTCGGGTTGTCCACGGTGCAGCCGCCGGCAGGCGCCGAAAAATGGGGCTGACCAGGGCCGTCGTCGCAGCGATTCGATGGCGATTCGTCGCTGGTGGACGCCAACCGCGCGAACACGGCCACGGTGGGCGCGAAGGTGGAGGGGCCGGGCCGGGGGGCGTCGACTGCCGTGGATCCGAGCCCGACCGAGGTCAGCGGTTCTCGTAGACCTTGGGGCCGGGGCTGAAGAAGTTGGCCATCGTGCGGCGGCAGTCCTGGGTGTGCGAGGCGAGGATCTGCGTGCGGTTCTCGAGGTCGATGCCCGACTGGAGCGAGCCGGTCTCGAGGTTGGACCACATGACCTCCTTGGTCATCCACACCCCGAACGGCGAGTTCGCCTTGATGCGCTCGGCCATGGTCAGCGCCGTGTCGAGCAACGCCTCGGGCGGCACGCACTCGGTGACGAGACCGAGCTTGTCGGCCTCGGCGGCGTCGAACACCCGGCCCGTGAGCAGCAGCTCCCACGCCCGCGACGCCCCGATCAACCGGGGCAGCATCCACGACACCCCGATGTCGCAGCCGGACAGGCCCAGGCGCACGAACGCGGTCCCGAACTTGGCGCCCGTCGAGCAGACCCGGATGTCCGACGCCAGGGCGAGCGCGAACCCGCCCCCGGCGCACGGGCCGTTGATGGCCGAGATCACCGGCTGACGGAGGTCGCGCAGCCGGGGCACCAGCGTGGCGATGAACTGCTGCACGGCCATGCCCTGCTGCGGGGTGCCGAGGTCCTCGGTGCCGGGGATGGTGCCGAACCCGCCCAGATCGAGCCCGGCGCAGAACCCCCGGCCGGCGCCGGTGAGCACCACCGCCCGGCAGTCGTGGTCGGCGTCGATGGCGGCGAGCGCCTCGTGCAGCTCGCGCACGAGGTCGTAGGTCAGCGCATTGAGCTTGTCGGGCCGGTTGAGCGTGATCTGGGTGACCTGCGGGGCAGGGTTCGACAGTTCGATGTTCGCCATCAGGACCATCCTCCGAAGTTGAGCTTGAGACCGGGGCAGTGCCACTCGTGGGCGTAGAGCGTGCCCTTGCCCGACGCGGTGATGTACGCGGTGGTGAGATCGGGCCCGCCGAAGCAGACGTTGGTGACCATGAAGTCGTCCCCCGGCACCGGCACGATCGCCCGGATGGCGCCATCGGGGGCGATGGCGGTGATGGCACCCACCATCAGCGTGGCGACGCACACGTTGCCCTCGCTGTCCACGGCCAGCGAGTCGAGCCGGGCAATGCCGCCGACGTTGGCCAGCAACGTGGCCGGCACCGACGTGGAGGACACCTGCGGGCCGGTCAACTTCAGCACGCCGGGCGCCTCGAGCTCCCAGTACCAGACCCGACCGGTGGCGGTCTCGGCGTAGTACAGCCGGTCCTCCGCCGGCGAGAGCCCCACGCCGTTGGGGGTGAGCAGCGGCGCGGCCACCAGCGAGATCGACGAGCCGTCGGTCGACGCGTAGTAGATGGCGCCGCGGTCCATCTCGTGATCGCGGCCCTTGCCCAGATCGGTGAAGTAGAAGCCGCCGTGCCGGTCGAAGACGATGTCGTTGGGGCCGCGCAGCTGGCGGTCCCCGCAGTGGGTGTACAGCGTCTCCACCGCACCGGTGCCGAGGTCGACCCGCTGGATGGACCCGCCGGTGTAGCTCGCCGGCTGGAACCCCGGGAGCAGCAGGCCGGCCCGCTCGTGCCACTCGAAGCCGCCGTTGTTGCAGACGTACACCTTGCCGTCGGGACCGAGCGCGGCGCCGTTGGGACCGCCGCCCGTCTCCGCCACCACCTCGGTCGTGCCGTCGGGCCGGCAGCGGGTGAGCGTTCCCCTGGCGATCTCCACCACGAGCACGTCCCCGTCGGGCAGGGCGATCGGCCCCTCGGGGAACTGCAGCCCCGTCGTCATCACCCGCATCTGGTCATCCCCCACTTCCCCCACGCCGGCGCGGCCCCGGTTCGCCGCCGACCCTAATAGGGCTCTCCCCGATCCGCGAAGCGGCCGCGACGTCGACGATGGGCACACACCGGGCAGCACCGCACCGGTGAAGCCCCGGAAGCCCCGGACAGCACGAAGGAGACCGCACGATGGAGACCACCCGCAAGATCGCCGAGCTCAGCGCCCGCGCCGAGCGGATGCGCCGCTGGGCGCTCAGCGCCCCCGCTCCCCTGGCCGTGGCCTACCGCCGCCGGGCCAGCGAGCTCGAGTTCCTGGTTGCCATCGCCACGCCCGAGGCCGTCGAGCGCACCGCCGCCTGATCGCCCCGGGGTGGCGGTGTCGCCACCCCCGAGCCGCCGCAGCAGACCTACCGGTCGGTAGCGTGACCGACGTGGCCACCCCGATCGACGAGCTCGACCTCCCCACGCTCGAGATGTTCGACCCGGCCTTCATGGCCGACCCCTTCACCGCCGTGCACGACCTGGCCCGGCGAACGCCCCTGGCCCGCAGCCCCTTCGGCGTGATCGTCCTGCGCTACGAGGACTGTCAGGCCGCCCTGCGGGACCCGCGACTGCACCAGGGCATCCAGCGGCTGCAGGACCTGCAGCAGGTCACCGACGAACGCTTCCTCACGCGGCGGGGCAAGTCGATCCTGACCATCGAGGGCGATGAGCACACCCGGCTGCGCAAGCTGGTGTCCAAGGCCTTCACCCCCCGCTCGACCGACCGGCTGCGCCCCCTGATGCGCGAGGTGATCGACGGTCTGATCGACGCCGTGGCCCCCCTCGGGCGGACCGACTTCGTGGCCACCGTGTCGGGCCCCTACCCCATCCCGATCATCTGCGCCCTGCTGGGCGCGCCCACCGAGGACCTGCCCCGTTTCGACCGTTGGGCGGAGGACATCCTCAAGTCGCTGGGGTTCAACCTGCGCAACGACCTGCCCGCCATCCTGACCGCCCAGGACGAGCTCGACGCCTACATGGAGGCGCTGATCGAGCGGCGCCGCCACCAGCCCGGGCCGGATCTGCTGTCCGATCTCATCACCGCCGAGGAGCAGGGCGACCGCCTCACCCACGAGGAGCTGGTGGTGATGGCCGAGACGTTGCTGCTGGCCGGCACCGACACCACCCGCAACCAGCTGGCCATCGGCATCTGGTTGTTCGCGCAGCATCCGCAGCAGTGGGCGCTGCTCGGCGAGCGTCCGGAGCTGGCCGCCGCCGCGGCCGACGAGGTGCTGCGGTTCAACGGTGCCGTGCGCTCGACGCTGCGCATCGCCACCACCGACGTCGAGCTGGCCGGCGCCATCATACCGAGCGGTACGATGATCATCCCGTCGTTCGCCGCCGCCAACCGTGATCCGCAGTTCTTCTCCGATCCGTTGCGCTTCGACATCACCCGCAGCTCGGAACGATCCCACCTGACCTTCGGCGGCGGCATCCACTACTGCCTGGGCGCCAACCTGGCCCGGGCCGAGCTGTCGGAGTCGCTCGGTGTCCTGGCCCGTCGCCTGCCCGACGTCGCCCTCGACGGCGAGGTCACCTGGCGGCCCCCGATCGGCATCCAGGGTCCGACCGCCCTGCCGATCCGGTTCACCCCCGGGCACTGAGCGACACCGTCGCGGTCAGCCCGGGGCGGCGCCATACCTTCGGGCGGGGCCATAGCCTCGCACCATGACCAACTGGGCCCGCCACGAGCGGCAGGAACTGTGCGAGCTCTTCAGTGCGGTGGGCCCCGACGCCCCGACGCTGTGCGGTGCGTGGACCACCCGCGACCTCGCCGCCCACCTCGTGGTGCGCGAGCGCCGGCCCGACGCGGCGGTGGGCATCGTGGCCGGCTTGGGCCCGCTGCGCCGGCACACCGAGTCGGTGCAGCGGTCGATGGCGGCACGCCCGTGGGAGGAGCTGATCGAGTTGGTGCGCTCGGGGCCGTCGCGCTGGTCGCCCACCAGCGTGGGCCGCGCGACGAGTTGGCCAACACGGTGGAGTTCTTCGTCCACCACGAGGACGTCCGCCGCCGGCGCCGACTGGCGGCCCCGCCCGCTCGATCCAGCCGAGGACGACGCCCTCGCCGCCGCCGCCGGACGCCTGCGCCTGCTGTTGCGGCGCAGCCCCGTCGGCGTGCGCCTCCAGCGACCGGACGGCGCCGTGCTCGCCGCCCACGGCGGACCGCGCACCGTCACCGTCGTCGGCACCCCGGGCGAGTTGGTGCTGGTGGCGTTCGGCCGCCAGGCCCATGCCGATGTCCGCTACCAGGGCGCCGAGGCCGACATCAGCGCGGTGCAGCAGGCGAGCTTCGGGATCTGACGGCCGGTTCGGTACTGTCCCGCAGCAACGACGCAGGCCGGCGCTGGTGCCGGGCCCGCGCACCACGCACAGGGGGAGACCACCATGGGAAAGCTCGACGGACGCGTCGCCATCATCACCGGCGCCGCTCGCGGTCAGGGTGAGCGCGAGGCCCGGTTGTTCGCGGCCGAAGGGGCCAAGGTGGTGGTCACCGACGTGCTCGCCGAGCAGGGCCAGCGGGTGGCGGCCGACATCGGCGGCACCTTCGTGCGCCACGACGTGACCAGCGAGGCGGACTGGGCGAGCGTGGTGGCGGCGGCCACCTCGGCCTACGGCACGATCGACATCCTGATCAACAACGCGGGCATCTACCGCAAGGGCACGCTGCGCAACACCACGCTCGAGGAGTACCGCCTGGTGATCGACGTCAACCAGGTCGGCGTGTTCCTGGGGATGCAGGCGGTGGCGCCGGTCATGATCGAGGCCAAGCGGGGCTCCATCGTCAACATCTCCTCGATCGCCGGCATGCTCGGCACGCCGGTGTCCTTCGCCTACGGCGCGTCCAAGTGGGCGGTGCGGGGCATGACCAAGGCGGCGGCGCTCGACCTGGGCCGGTTCAACATCCGGGTCAACTCGATCCACCCGGGCTTGATCGACACCGACATGATGACCGAGGTGACCGGGGGCGAGGAGGATCGCTTCGAGCGGATGCAGCGCACCGTGCCGCTGTCGGGTCGCATGGCGAAGCCGGAGGAGATCGCGTCGGTCGCCTTGTTCCTGGCTTCCGACGACAGCAGCTACGCCACCGGTGCCGAGTTCGTGATCGACGGCGGCGTCATCGCCCAGTGAGCCGCTCGCCGTCGGCCCCGTTCGCCGGAGCGCGAGCGGTGCCGACGGCGGGCCCACCCGGCCCACCGAACATACCGCCTGGTAGGTCGCAGCGATTCGGCGCGGATTCGGCGGGAGCCGGGATCGGAACGATTCGGCGCGGATTCGCTGCGAGTGGGTGGCGCCGACACCGCCGGGCGGCGACCGCGGCGGGCCGCCGCACCCCTCACCCGGGACGGCGAGCTAGGTTCCGGGCCATGTCACGCCTCCCCGCGCACGCACCGGGATCGCTCAGCGCCGAGCGGCAAGCCGTCTACGACGCCATCGCCGGCGGCAAACGGGCCAGCAGCTCCCTCGGCCTGGTGAAGGCGGACGGCAGCCTCGCCGGTCCGTTCAACGCCTGGGTCCACGCCCCCACATCGGCGCCCGCATCCAGGCCGTCGGCGAGTCGATGCGCTTCGATCTCAGCCTGCCGAAGCGCCTCGCCGAGCTCGCCATCCTGTGCGTGGCCAAGGAGTTCTCCGCCCAGTTCGAGTGGTACGCCCACGCCCGGCTGGCCGCCCAGGCCGGCCTCGAGGCCGACATCATCGAAGCGATCCGCACCGGCGACCGCCCGCCGCTGCGACGAGCTCGATCTGGTCGTGTTCGCGCTCGCCGTCGAGCTGCTCGGCCCCGGCCACCGAGTCCCCGAGGTGCTCTACGAGCGGGCGGTCACGCTGCTCGGCGTGGACCAGGTCGTCGAGCTGGTCAACCTGATCGGCTACTACTGCCTCGTCTCGTGCGTGCTCAACGCGTTCGACGTCGCCCTGCCCGACGGCGTCCGGCCGCCGTTCGAGGAACCGGACCCGCCCATCGTGCCCACCGGCGACGACGGGAGCGGCTCGTGACCGCCCGTCACGTGCTCGCCCTGACCGGCGGCATCGGCTCGGGCAAGTCGACCGCATCGGCGCACTTCGCCCGCCTCGGCGCCATCGTGGTCGACGTCGACCGCATCGGCCGGGAGGTGGCCGAGGTGGGCGGGCTGGCCCACGAGCAGCTCGTCGCCCGCTTCGGGGCGCAGATCGTGCGCGACGGCAAGCTCGACCGCGCCGCCCTCGCCGCCCAGGTCTTCGGCCACCCCGACGCCCTGGCCGATCTCAACGCCATCTCGCACCCGGCCATCAACCGGGTGCTGGCCGCCGAGGTGGGACGGGCCCCGGACGGCGCCATCGTGCTGTTCGACCAGGCCGTGCTGGTGGAGAGCGCCGTGCTCGGTCGATGGGGCGCCGGCGGCGCGCCCACCGACGGCTACCAGCACGTGATCGTGGTGGAGACGCCGGTGGAGGTGCGGGTCCAGCGCCTGGTGCACACCCGGGGCATGGCCGAGGCCGATGCCCGGGCCCGCATCGCCTCGCAGGTGTCCGATGCCGAGCGCCGCGCCGTGGCCCGCTGGGTGCTCGACAACAGCGGCGACGAGGCCGCGCTGGCCGTCGAGGTCGAGCGGGTGTGGGCCGACGTGCTCACCACCCTCGACCACCGCTGAGCGCACCGGCCCGGCGCGCTCAGTCCTCGGGCTGCTGGGCCTCGTCGGCCTCGTCGGCGGCGCAGCGGGTGATGCGCACCCGGGTCACCGCATGGCCGTCGACCTCGAGCACCTCCACCCCCCAGCCCTCGAGGGTCACCGCGTCGGCGATGGTCGGCACCCGGCCCAGCTGTTCCATGAGCAGCCCCGCCACCGTGGCGTAGCTGCCCGCCGGCAGGCTCACCCCGAGTTCGTCGAGATCGTGCACCGGGAACGCGCCGCTCAGCTCGAGCGAGCCGTCGTCGTTGCGCTGCACGGCGATGAGGTCGCGGTCGGCCTCGTCGTAGATCTCCCCCACGATCTCCTCGAGCACGTCCTCCAGGGTGACGATGCCCTCCACCCCGCCGTGCTCGTCGATCACCAGCGCCAGCTGCTCGCCGGCGAGGCGCATCTGGCGCAGGGTGGACAGCACGTCGAGCGTCTCGGGCAGCGCCAGCGGCGGGCGGGCCTGCCGCTCCACCGGGCCGTCCACCCCCACGAGATCCCGCAGGTGGACCACGCCGACGGTCCGGTCGAGGTCGTTGTCGACCACCGGCGCCCGCGAGCGGCGGTGCTCGGCCAGGATGGTCAGCGCCTCACCGGCCGGCGTACCGATCGGTATGGAGAGCACCTCCCTGCGGGGTCGCACGATCTGGCGCAGCGACCGCTCCGACACCTCGAGCGCACCGGCCAGCAGCTCGCGCTGGTCGTCGCTCAGCGGGGCGGACGACACGAGGTCACGCAGGTCCTCCTCGGTCACCTGCTGGCGGGCCTTGGTCGGGTCACCGCCGGCGAGGCGGACGACGAGGTCGGTGCTGGCGCCGAGCAGCCACACGATCGGCCGGAAGCCCCGGAACAGCGCGGCCAGCGGCCGGGCCACCAGCATCGCCAGCGCCTCGGAGCGCTGCAGGGCCAGCCGCTTGGGAGCGAGCTCACCCACCACCAGCGTGAAGTAGGTGAGCACCAGGGTGACCACCACGATGGCCACCGGGCGGGCCGCACCACCCAGGAAGCCGAGCGGCCCGGTGAGGGGTTCGGCGAGGGACACCGCGGCGGTGGCCGACGCCAGGAAGCCGGCGGCGGTGATGCCCACCTGGATCGTCGCCAGGAACCGGTTCGGGTCGCTGGTGAGCTGGGCGAGCGCCCGCCCGGCCCGGCCCTTGCCGGCCAGCCGCGCCACCCGCCCCTCCCCCAGCGACAGCAGCGCCATCTCGCTGGCGGCGAACAGGGCGTTGAGCAGCACCAGCAGCACGACCAGGCCGAGCTGGACGGCGAGCGAGGACATAGGTCCAGCAGGTTACCCATCGGCCCGCAGCGGACTGCGGCACCGGTCACGTTCCGTCAGCCGGAGACCGACGGGCTGTCAACCGGAGACGGACGGGCCGTCAGCCGGAGATCGACGGGCCGTCAACCGGTGGTCGCCGGGTTCGCTCCTCCGTCCGGCGGTGCATCGTCGAAGGACCGGAGCGTGCCGAGCACCGCGGGCCACAGCGAGGGCCGAGGTGGTGCCCGGCGCCGGGCACCTCACGGCAGACCACACCCAGCGAAGCGGCCAACCGGCGTCCGTGGGCGATCGGCACCACCGGATCCTCGACGCCGTGCACGACAACGACCGCCGCGTCGCTTCGCCACCTCCCGCTCCGCCGCTACGGCCAGCGGCGGCGCAGCCAGCCAGGCCACCCGGTGCGTCCTCGGGGTTGAACCCGTGGGCCACCCAGCGCGCCACCTCGCGTCGCAGCCGGGGACCCACGTCGGGGGCGTCGAGCTCCGCCGGCGCCAGCTCGGCCCGCAGCTCCCGGGCCAGGAGCCGGTCTGATCGGCACCGGCGGCACTGCGCCGGCGCAGCACCAGGGCGACCACCGTCGGTTCCGACGGCCCGGGTGGCGGGGGTCGGCGTACCAGGCCGAAGACCCGACCGCCACCACCGCCGGCCGGTTACCGGGGCCGGCGACCGCCGTGGCAGGGGACGCGCCCGCCAGCCGCCGGGCGGCCTGCAGCGCCAGCCACCCCCGAAGCCAACCCCGAGCAGCCGCACGGCGGCGGACCCGCGCCCGTGGCCGCCCGGCACACGGCCACCAGGTCCTCGACCATCGCTCCCGCCAGGTCGTCGACCCCGTCAGCCCCGGCGACCCCGACCGCCCAGCGGCTGCGACCTCCCGCGCGCCAGTCGAGCCGCACCACGGCGTGGGAACGGGCCAGCTCGTCCAACAGCTCGGGCGCCCAGTAGGCGGCGTTGCGACCGGCCGGCGGGCACAGCACCAACCAGGGCGCACCCGGGCGGGCCGAGGCGGTCACGTCGTACCAGATGCTGACGCCGTCGGGCCGCCGGAGCTCGAAGCCCCAGGTCGGGCGGACGGCGCCACCATCGGCGCGCTGCGGCCCTTCGCCGGGAGCCTCGGTGGTCATCGGGCGATTCTGCGCACCCCCGGCGGCGCAACGCCACCACCCGCCCGCCGCCGGGGAGCGCCGACTACGGTCTGCGAGCACCAGGAGAGCCACGGCAGCAGGCACAGCCACCAGGCACGATCGTGCCGCGGGCGGAGGAAAGGCGACGGCGACCATGCGCATCGCGATCGGCATCGGAGGAGCGGCCTCGGGCCGCCGCAACGACTTCGAGGAGCAGGTCGACTTCGTCCGCGAGGCGGAGCGGCTCGGCGTCGAGGTCGTCTGGTCGGCCGAGGCGTGGGGCCAGGATGCCGTCGTCCCGCTCGCCTACCTCGCCGCCTGCACCGACCGCATCCGTCTGGGCAGCGGGATCATGCAGATCTCCGCCCGGGTGCCGTCGATGACGGCGATGACCGCCCTGACCATGGCCACCGTGTCGAACGACCGCTTCATCCTCGGCCTCGGCGCCAGCGGGCCCCAGGTGGTCGAGGGCCTCAACGGCCAGCCCTTCGCCCGGCCGCTGGAACGGCTGCGCGAGCACGTCGACATCGTCAAGCTCGCCTTCGCCGGCGAGAAGCTCGTCTACGACGGCCGCCAGTACGTGCTGCCCCGGCCCGGCGGCGAGGGCAAGGCGCTGCGGCTGGCCCAGCCGGGCAACCCGAACATCCCCATCTACCTGGCCACGCTCGGCCCGGCCGCACTCCGCTACACCGGCGAGGTGGCCGACGGCTGGGTGGGCACGTCCTTCGTGCCCGAGGCCGCCGACGTGCTGCTCGGCCCCATCGCCGAGGGCGCGGCCGCCGCCGGGCGGGACCTGGCCGCCCTCGACCTGCAGGCCGGCGGCACGGTGGCCTTCGGCGACCGCGGCGAGCTGCTCGACCGCTACCGGATGGGTGTGGCGTTCCCCATCGGGGCCATGGGCTCGCGACGCAACAACTTCTACCGCGAGGCCTTCATCCGCGCCGGCTACGAGGACGACTGCGCCGCCGTCGCCCGGCTGTGGCTCGACGGCAAGCGCGACGAGGCCGTGGCCCGGGTCCCCGACGAGCTGGTCATCGCCACCACGCTCCTCGGCACCGACGCCGAGGTGGCGGAGCGCATCGCCGCCTACCGGCGGGCCGGGATCACCACGCTGCGGGTGCAGCCCGACGGGGTGGACCCGACCGCCCGGCTCGATACGTTGGCCCGCGTGATCGACCTGGTCCGCGCCGACGAACGGGCCGCCGCGGACGCCGCCCGGTGACCGCCGGCCAGCAGCCGGGCACCGGCCACGGCCACGGCGACGGCGCCGGCCTCGGTGACGGTGACGGTGACGGTGACGGTCTCGGCGGCGGCGACGAGCACGCCGCGGGCGAGGGGGCGGCGCCGTGGTCGTTGCGGCTGCCGGCCGGGCTGGAAGGCCCCGTGGCCGTACGGGCGTGGATCGGCCTGGCCGTGCTGTGCGCGCTGGCCATCGCCCTGGTCGTCGTCTCGGCTCCCGCCGGGTACCTGGAGCTGCCCTTCGCCCACCGCGCCGCCCGCACCCGGATGCTGCTGGGCGCCTGGGACGAGCAGGACGTGGGCCGGGCCCGGCTCCTGCTCGACCTCGGCTACGGCATCATCCCGCTCGTCGTCGGCTTGTTCGCCACCGCCTGCTTCTGGCGGGCCGGGGTCGAACCGAAGGGCACCCGCCGCGACGGCTTCTGGCGCCGGCCCACGTTCTTCGCCGCCCTGGCCGGCGCGGCCGGCATCACCGCCATCGTGCAGAACGTGCTCTACGAGCGCACCATCAGCTCGTTCCGCCGGGACGGCAGCCTCGGCCTCGACCCCGACTGGCTGTTCGTCTTCGCCTTCGCCACCTACCTGCTGCTCGGCCTGGTGCTCGCCAACCTCCTCACCCTGCTGCCGCAACGGCTGCCCCCACCGGTGGGTGGGCCGCTGTTCGGGCGCTCCGAGCAACGACCCGACTTCCTGCGCGCCGCCGGTGCCGCCCATCCCTGGGAGCCGCCGGCGGCCGGGCGGCCACGGGTGGGCATCAGCTGCTCGGGCGGCGGTCTGCGCTCCGCCTCGTTCTCGCTCGGCGCGCTCCAGGCGCTGCGCGACCGCGGGGTGCTCGAACGGGCCCGCTACCTGGCCGCCGTGTCCGGCGGGTGCTACCTGGCCACCGGGTTGGCCACCGCCCGGCGGGCCGCCGACGCACCGCCGCCCGCACCCGATGAGCCCGCCCCGTTCGCCAGCGGCTCGCCCGAGGAGCGCTGGCTGCGGGCCAACACCTCCTACCTGGCGCCCGACCGCTCGACGCTGGTGGCCGGCCTGGCCCGCCTGCTCGGTGGCATCGGGCTGAACCTCATCCTGATCTGGCTGCTGCTGTTCGCGGTGGCCCGCCCGGTCGGTTGGTTCATCTCCGCCGACGCCGTGCACCCCGAGCTGCGCGCCCGCGAGCCGTTGGTGGAACCGGTGGGCGCGCCCCGCGAGGACCGCCGGACCCTGTCCCTGGTGGACGGCGCCGCCGGCCGCACCCGCAGCGAGGTGGCCGAGCTCGTCGAGCGGGCCGCCGCCGGCGAGGCGGTCCCGGTGGCCGAGCTCGGCATCGCCTGGGACGCCCTCCCCGTCGACCTGCGCGGTCGCGAGATCACCGAACGCCAGGTGCGCCTGCCGCTGGTCAGCACCCGCAGCGGGGTGGTCGTGCTCGACGACGGCCGCCTGCGCATCAGCCGCCAGCCCCGGCTGACGGTGGACAACGCCCCCATCACCGAGCGCTTCAACAGCGATGGCCGCGACCCGGTGGCGGTGGCGACCCAGCCCGCCTTCCGTTTCGACGACGACGGGGCCATCGGCAGCGCCATCGGCGAGGACCTGCTCAGCGGGCGCATCGATGCCGCCGGGCTCGACGCGCTGACCGGCCGGCTGTCGCTCGAGCGGGCACCGGAACTGTTGCTGCGCCAGGGCGTGAGCGACCGGCCCCCGCTGCGCTTCGACCGCTGGATGGTGGGCCTGCCCGCCACCCTCGCCGGCGCCGCCCTGCTGCTGTTCTTCGTGCAGCTGCTGCGGCGCGACGAGCGCTGGCCCATCGGCCGGCTCATCGCCGGCCTGGCCGCGGCCGCCGCTCTCAGCGCCGCCGTGCTGCTCGCCCTGCCGGCCGCCGTGGTGGCCGTGCCCCGGGCCGTCGACGCGCTGGCCGGGCTGCTGCCCGGCCTGGCCGCTCCCGCCGCCAACACGCCGTCGAGCTGGGCCGATATGGCGCCCGGGGCGCTCGGCTTCGTCGTCGTCGCCGGTGCGTCGCTGCGCACCTACCTGCAGCGGCGCAGCACCCAACCCGGCCGGCTGCTGCGCTGGACGAGGGTGCTGGCCGCGCTGGCCGTGCCGCTGGTGGCGCTCGTGCTGTTCGTCGACCTGGTCGAGCTGGCCGCCGCCAACGGCCCGTTCGGGCACTTCGCCGGGCTCGGCCTCGGTCTGGTGGCGGTGCCCGACTGGCTCCGCTGGATCGGCGTGCTCGCCCTGCTGGTGGCGCTGTGGCGGCTGGCCGACGCCCACGCCTGGTCGATGTACCCGTTCTACAAGGAGCGGCTCCAGGCGGCCTACGTGCTCGAACGCCGGGGCGGGCGGGCCACGCCCATCCCCTACGCCGAGCCGATCTGGTTCAGCGACCACCCCGACCTCGGCGGTGGCGGCCCGCAGCTGGTGGTGTGCGCGGCCGCCAACCTGTCCGACGCCCGGCAAGGTCACCCGGCCGGCGCTCGGTGTCCTTCACGTTCTCCGCCACCGAGGTCGGCGGCCCGCAGGTGGGGTACCTGGCCACCGCCGACCTGGAGCGGGTGCTCAGCCCGGCCCGCCAGCGCGATGTGACCATGGTGGCGGCCATGGCCATCTCGGGGGCCGCGGTGTCGCCGGCGATGGGCAAGCTCGGCGTCGGTCCGCTGGGTCGCCTGTTCGCCGTGCTCAACCTGCGGCTGGGCGTGTGGCTGCCCCACCCCGAGTGGGTCCGGCGGCTGATCGAGGTCGAGGCCCCCACCGGTCGCTGGGTCGACCGCCCCGGCTGGCCGTACTTCGTGCGGGAGGTGCTGGGCCGCTTCCGCTTCGCCGATCGCTACCTGTACGTGTCCGACGGCGGCCACTGGGAGAACCTTGGCCTGGTGGAGCTGCTGCGCCGGGGCTGCACCGACCTCTACTGCGTCAGCGCCGCCGGCGACGGCCCCACCTCCTTCGGCACCATCGCCGAGGCGATCGGCCTCGCCCGCGAGGAGCTCGGCGTGGAGATCGAGATCGAGCTGTCGGACCTGCGGGCGGTGCCGGGGCCCGGGCCGGCGGGCACCACCCCGGGCGAAGCGACCGGTGCCGGCACCGGCGCGGTGCCGGCCACCCCGGTCATCCCGGCCGGTGCGGCGCGGCGGCTGCTGCGTCGCAGCCCGGCCGGCGGCGACGAGCTGCGGCCCTTCGCCGCCCGGCCCTACGCGGTGGGCCGGGTGCTCTACCCCGGGCGGGCCCGCCACGACGGGCGGCCGGTGGAGGGTCGCATCGTGGTCATCGAGGCCAACCTGACCGACCGCATCCCCTGGGACGTGCAGGGCTTCGCCGAATCGACGGAGCGCTTCCCCGACGAGTCGACCGGCGACCAGTTCTTCGACCACCGCCAGTTCGAGGCCTACCGACGGCTCGGCGCCTACCAGATGCAGGCCGCCCTCGACGCGGTCGACCAGCTCGACGCCATCGACACCCGCGACCCGGCCCCGACGCGGCGCCGGCCCCGCGGCGGCGAGCGGCGGGCGGCGGGCAGCGACGCCGGGCCCCCACCGGGCACCGCGGAACGGCGCCGCAGCACCAGGTCCTGAGCGGACGGACACCGCGCGTCGGCGATAGTGGCAGCGCGTCAGTAGCCTCCGACGGGTGGAGCCGAACGCCGAACTCGATCCCGAGAACGTCGCCGCCCGGGAGCGGCTGGCCGATGCCATCCGGGCGCTCAACCATGCGCTGGTGGGCCACCTGGCGCCCACCGAGACGGTGAGCGCCGCCGCCGGTGAGGTCGAGGCGCTGGTCGACCGGCTGCGCCACGGCCCCCGGCGCGTGCGCGACCTGTCCCGTATGGCAGACCGCTACCTCGAGCCCTTGCCCCACGACGGCGACCTGCTGCTCACGTCACCCGAGCGCCCCTTCGCCGGGCGGGCCAACCCCTACGGCATCCCGCTCGAGGTGTGGTACCGGGCGCCGTGGGTGGAGACGGAGCTGGTGCTCGGCGCCGCCTACGAGGGGGCGCCGGGCCGCTCCCACGGTGGCGTGGTGGCGGCCATCTTCGACGACCTCACCGGGTTCTGCCTGTCCACCCTGGGGGTGATGGCCTACACCGGTCGCCTGACGGTCGACTACCTGGCCGGTGTTCCGCTCGACGTGCCGGTCACGTTCCGGGCGAGGGTCGAGTCCCGCTCGGGCCGCAAGATCGTGGTCAAGGCCGAGGGCACCCACGGCGAGGCGCGGCTGGCCGAGGCGGAGGCGCTGTTCATCCAGATCCCGTCCGAGCGCCTCGGGCTCCCCGCCGGCCTCCGCACCCCCTGACCGCGGGAGGCGCCGGCGAGCTCAGTGGCCGCTGTCGGCGTGGGCGGCGGTGGTGGTGGTGTCGGCGTGGCCGGCGTCGGCGGCGTGGGAGTCCGTGCTGCTCGTGTCCGTGCTGTGGGTGTCCGTGGCATGGGCGTCGGCGGCGGTGGTGGCGGTGTGGTCGCCCGACGCGGCCCCGCTGTCGGTCGATGACGACCCGTGCCCGGACGACGAGCTGCCCTCGCCGTGGGAGCTGTCGGCACCCTCGGCCCCCTCGACGTCGACCTGGTCGTCGACCTCGATGACGACCTCGCGGTCGTTGACCTCCTGCACGGGGCGGCGGCTCTCGGGGTGCTTGGCCATGAACCGCGCGATCTGCAGGTTCGACATCTGCAGCGGGGTCAGCAGCAGGTGCCAGCGCACGTGCTCTGTGCAGGGCGGGGTGGTGAGCGACCCGTTGTAGCGCACCATCGTCCGGTTGGCCGGCAGCAGCGCCGCCGGATCGATCGGCTCGGCGCCTTCCACGGTGACCCCCGCATCGGGGAGGGCGTCGAAGATCGGCTTGAGCGTCTCGTTCTCGCCGCCGCGCTGGATCAGCACCCCGACCACGGCCAGTTCGCCGGCCTCGCTGCGGTGCACCAGGTGGTACTCGAGCGGGTAGGCGGCGCCGGCCAGGGTGTGCTCGCTGGGGGTGTGGAAGTGGAACTGCACCAGCGTGAACGGCACGCCGTCGATCACCATGGCGCCGGCGTTGTCGAGGTTGACCTGCACGGTGTGGCCGTTGTCCACCACGGTGTAGGCGGACGCGTGGTAGGCGAAGTCGATCTCCTGCTCGGCCGGTGCGCCCGGGAAGGGGGCCTCGGTGGTGGTGGTCGGCTCCGGCTCGGTGGTCTCCGTGGTGGTGGTGCGCGCCGCCTTCTTGGTGGTGGTGGTCGTCGTCGGCTCGGGCTCGGTGGTGGTGGTCGGCTCGGCCGCCACGAACGGCACCCCGCCGGTGACATCGATGGGTGACTGCTCGTCGCCGGCCGCGCACAGCGCCCAGTCCTCGGCCATCTCGCCCCAGAACTCCGGTCCCTCCTCGCCCTCGTAGGTCCAGTGCGGCAGCTCACCGCCGGCCGGCACCGGGACCCGGGCCAGCTCCTCGGGCGCGTCGGGCCGGGTGGAGGTGTCCTTGGCTTCGTCGCCGCCACCGAACGGACCGCAAGCGGCCAGCAGGACGGCGGTGGACAACACGGCAACCCGGGCGCGCGGCTTCACGGCCGTGACGTCGACGCTGCGGCCGGGGCCATCCATCCCCAACCGAGGGGAACGCAGCCAGAGCGACGGCTACCGTGCCAGCGCAGCACCGCGACGAACGCGGTGGGCCGACGCCCGGCGCCGATGCGGTGCTCGCGGCCGACACAGGGGGAACCACGATGAGCGGACGTCTGACCGACAAGGTGGCGGTCATCACCGGCGGGGGCAACGGCCTGGGCCGGGCGACCGCGGTGCGCTTCGCCGAGGAGGGCGCAGCCGGCGTGGTGGTGGCCGATCTGCTGCTCGACGCGGCCCGGGAGACGGTGGGCCTGGTGGAAGCGGCCGGGGGTCGGGCGGTCGCCTGCCAGCTCGACGCGGCCAGCCGCGAGTCCAACGAGGCGATGGTGGCCGCTGCGCTGGAGTCCTTCGGCCGGCTCGACGTGCTGCTCACCGCGGCCGGGGTCAGCCATGGTGCCTACCGCAGCGGTGACAAGGAGGTCGCCCGGAAGCGGATGATGGAGAGCGTCGACAACGTGACCACGCCCTGGGTGCCGTTCCTCGACCTCTCCGTGGAGGAGCTGCAGGCGGTCCTCGACGTGAACCTGATCGGCACGATGCTCGCCGTGCAGGCCTGTGCCGCCCACCTGGTGGAGGCGGGCCGGCCCGGCTCGCTCATCACGATCGCGTCGATCATGGCGAAGTCCAACAGCGGGCCGGTGCCGTACAACGTGTCCAAGGCCGGGGTGTGGATGCTGACCAAGATCGCCGCCCGGGTGCTCGCCCCCAAGGGTGTCCGGGTCAACGCCATCGGCCCCGGCTACATCGCCACCAACATGACCGCCGCCATCCAGGAGACGCCGCCGGAGTTCCTGGTGCCGTTCATGGCCCAGATCCCGATGGGGCGCTTCGGCGAACCGGTGGAGGTGGCCAACACCGCCGTCTTCCTGGCGTCGGACGAGTCGAGCTACGTCACTGGGGAGATCCTCCATCCGGACGGCGGGTTCTACACGGAGTGACGGCGGGCGGCACGGCTCGGACCATCTCGCCCCCACGCCGGCGATCGCGCCGCGCGTGGGCGAATGGTTCGGCTGGGCGGTTTTCCCTGGATTCTGGGTAGCGTGCTCCGCGATCTGACGAGGGCGTTGTCGGCACGACCACACAGGAGCGACATGGTCAGGGGTTGGACTTCGGGCGTGCGGCGGGTGTTCGCCGCGTGCGGCAGCGTGGTGCTGCTCGCGGCCGGTGCGCTCACCGGGGTGGGCGCCGGGGCGCTCGCCCTCACCGGGCAGGCCGGCGCCGCCGGCGGCGATCCCCTCGGGTTCGTCGACACGGTCTACCAGAGCCCCGACGGGGTGGTCGTCGCCGGGTGGACCGTCGATCCCGATTCCCGGGACCCGATCGACGTGCACCTGTACCGCGACGGGCAGTTCCTGGGCGCCTGGAAGGCCGACGGCACCCGACCCGACGTGGCCGCGGCCGTGCCCGGAGCCGGCCCCCGCAGTGGGTTCGCCCGCGTGTTCCCCACCGCAGCGGGCAACCACCGCTTCTGCGCCTACGCCATCAACGTGGGCCCCGGCGCCCCGTACGTGCTGCTCGGCTGCTCGTCGGTCCGGGTCACCGACGACCCCTTCGGGGTGCTCGACGTGGTCCAGCGGGTGCCCGGCACCGGCCAGGCGCAGGTCTTCGGTTGGGCGCTCGACGCCAACGTGGCCGCCCCCATCGGCGTGCACCTCTACGTCGACGACGCCTTCGTCGGCGCGGTCACCGCCGACGGCGACCGTCCCGATCAGGGCGCGGCCTTCCCGTGGTCGGGCGGCAAGGCCGGCTTCAGCGCCACGTTCCCCATGGCCGAGGGCCGGCACTCGGTGTGCGCCTACGCCATCGGCGCCGGGGCAGGGGCGCCCTGGGCCCCCATCGGCTGCAAGACGATCGACTTCTCCTCGACCCCGGTGGGCAACCTCGACACCGCCCGGGTGGGCGACAGCGCCCTGCGGGTCACCGGGTGGGCGCTCGACCCCGACGTCACCGCCCCGGTGGACATCCACCTCTACATCGACGGCTACTTCGCCGGGGCGGTCCCCGCCAACGAGGACCGGCCCGACGTGGCCGCCCTCTACCCCGCCTACGGCGCCGCCCACGGGTTCGGCGCCACGCTGTGGCTGTGGCCGGGAGCCCAGCAGGTGTGCGCCTACGCCATCAACCTGGAGGCCGGTCCCGGCTACGCCGGCCTCGGCTGCCGGGCGCTCGATCCGATGCCGCCGGCGGGCAGCGGCGGCGGCCGTCGCATCGTGTACGCCAACCTGTCGCAACGCCTGTGGCTGGTGGGCGACGACGGTTTCGTCGACCGCAGCTACCCGATCTCCGGCAAGTACCTGGACCCGCCCCCCGGCACGTACCAGGTGTACGCGTTCCAGCGCTACGCCAGCGCCGGCCACGACGGCATCACCATGGAGTACTTCGTGGCGTTCAACCCGGCCGGGCTGGGCTACGGGTTCCACACCATCCCGACCTACGCCGACGGCACCCCGCTGCAATCGGAGAACGAGCTCGGCTTCTTCCGCAGCGCCGGCTGCGTCCGCCAGCGCCGCAGCGATGCGATCTTCCTGTGGAACTGGGCCCGGGTCGGTGATCCGGTCGTCCTGCTGGCCACCTGACGCCGGGCGCCCGGCCCGCCGGCGCAACCGCCCTCATACCGGTCGGTATGGACGGCGGCTGCGCCTAACGTAGCGGCCGCCATGTCCTCCACGTTCGGTCACGCCTTCCGCATCACCACCTTCGGCGAGTCCCACGGGATCGCCGTGGGGGTCATCGTCGACGGCTGCCCACCGCGGCTCGGACTCGACGTGGCCCACATCCAGGCCGATCTGGACCGCCGCCGGCCCGGTCAGAGCCGCCTGGTCACCCAACGCCAGGAAGCCGACGCGGTCGAGGTGCTGTCCGGTCTGTTCGAGGGCCGCACCACCGGCACGCCGATCGCGCTCATGGTGCGCAACGCCGATCAGAACCCCGGCGCTTATGACCACCTGCGCAACGTCTACCGGCCCAGCCACGCCGACTTCACGTTCGACGCCAAGTACGGCTTCCGGGACCACCGCGGTGGCGGTCGCTCGTCGGCTCGCGAGACGATCGGTCGGGTCGCCGGCGGGGCGGTGGCCAGGCGGCTGCTGGAGGAGGCCGCCGGCATCGAGGTGCTGGGCTGGGTGTCCTCGGTGCACACCATCGACGCCGAGGTCAACGCCGCC
The DNA here is from genome assembly GCA_041394365.1 of Acidimicrobiales bacterium. Taxonomy (GTDB): domain Bacteria; phylum Actinomycetota; class Acidimicrobiia; order Acidimicrobiales; family CAIXPF01; genus CAIXPF01. Next base: position 55,474 of record JAWKIM010000010.1, on the reverse strand, counting down.
ACCGTCACCCGCGCCGATGTGGAGGCCTCCCCCACCCGCTGCCCCGACCCGCGGGCCGCCGAGCGGATGGTCGAGGCCATCGAGGCCGCCCGCGCCGACGGGGACTCGCTCGGCGGTGTGGTCACCTGCGTGGCCCGCAACGTACCGGCCGGTCTGGGCGAGCCGGTGTTCGACAAGCTCGACGCCCTGCTGGCGGGGGCCATGCTCTCGCTGCCGGCGGCCAAGGGCTTCGAGGTGGGCAGCGGCTTCGCCGGCACCCGCCTCACCGGGCGGCGCCACAACGATCCCTTCGTGCCCAGCGCCGACAGACCGGGCGGTGTGGCCACGACCACCAACCACGCCGGCGGCGTGCAGGGCGGCATCAGCAACGGCGAGGACGTCGTGCTGCGCGTCGCCTTCAAACCCACCGCCACGATCTCCTCCGAGCAGACCACCGTCGAGCGCGACGGCACGCCCACCACGCTGTCGGCCCGCGGCCGGCACGACCCGTGCGTGTTGCCCCGGGCCGTGCCCCTGGTGGAGGCGATGACCTGCCTGGTGCTCGCCGATCTGTGGTTGCGCCAGCGGGCGGTCGACGTGCTGGCCCGGCTGCCGGGAGATCGGTGAGAGCGGAGCGTGGCCCGGCGCCGCGCCCGATGGTTGCCCCGGCCCGGCAACGGGCACAGTGCGGCGGCACGGTGCGGCGACGGGCGGTGCGATCCACCCGCCGGGCACCATACGACCAGGTACGCGTGCACCACGGTGAGCAGGTCCCGGCCCAGGGGCCGGGAATTCACCAGGAAGCTGTGGTGTTGCCCGACCCACCCTCTAGGATGCCCCGGACTCAGACGGGACACCGGAATTCGGTAGCGGTCGGGGACCCGACCGCGATGGATGGCTGACATGACTGACGACGACGACGACATCGACGCCGGATTCGACGACGACACCCCAGAAGAGGAGATCGAGGAGGAGGGAGACCTCCCCGAGGAGGATCTCGAGGACCTCGATGAGGAGGACCTCGACGTCCTCGACGACGACGACCTCGGGGGCGACCTCGACGACGACGACGATCTCAGCGACGACAGCGAGGAAGAGGAGGAGGCCGAGCCTGCTCGGCCCCGGCCGCCGCGCACCGCCGAGGACGGCGACGAGGACGAGGAAGAAGAGGAGTCCGACGACGTCGAGGCCGACCTCGACACCATCCTCAAGGATCGGCTCGCCACCTACGACGACGACGAGGACGAGGAGGAGACCGAGGCGCCGGTGGTCATCACCGACGAGGGCGAGCTCCCCCAGCGCAAGGAGTTCGAGTTCCCCTGCCCGTCGTGCTTCCTGCTGGTGAACGCCAAGACGGTGCGCCGCACCGGCAGCTGCCCGCAGTGCGGCGACCCGATCGAGGTCCCGGCCGGGATCGGCTGATCGCCGATGGCGTTGCGGCGGGTCCGGGCCACGGCACGGGCCGGTTTCGAGGAGGCCACCGCCCGGTGGCGGCGTCGGCCGCGGCCGGGCAACGAGCTGAACGAACGGGAGCGGCAGCGGCTGCGTGACAAGGTCGAGGCCTGCCTCGACCCGCGGCTGAGCGGGGTGGCCATCCGCAACCGTGCCGGCGAGGTGGCCGATGTGGTGGTCAGCCTCGACCGCAACGGCCTGCTCGAGTTCTTCCGGCTGTTGCTGGAGTCCTTCGGGCCCGACACCGACAAGGTCCAGCGGGCGCTCGACGACACGGCCGACGTGCTGACGCCCATCCGCGGCGGCCAGGCCGACGCCGCCGCCGTGCTCGACGCGGTGGCCGCGCTGCGCCTGGCCTGCGCGCCGCGCTGGGAACAGCTCTTCGAGCTGCTGTGCGGCCTGCGGGGCGGCGTGAAGCTGACCGTCGACCTGCGGGCCGAGCTGTTGCAGCTCCGGCGTGAGCACCCCGAGCTCGCCCCGCTCGACACCGACCTGCAGCAGGTGCTCTCACGGGTGTTCCCGCCGGGGCTGCTGGAGCTGCGCCGCATCACCTGGGACTCCCCCGGCTCGCTGCTCGAGAAGCTCATCGACTACGAGGCCGTCCATGAGATCACCAGCTGGGACGATCTGAAGAACCGCCTCGACGACCACGATCGTCGCTGCTACGCGTTCATCCACCCGGGCATGCCCGACGAGCCGCTCATCTTCGTGGAGGTGGCGCTGGTCGAGGCGATCGCCACCGACGTGGCGCCGTTGCTCGACATCTCGGCCCCGAGCGGCGCCGGCCACGAGGCGACCACCGCCATCTTCTACTCGATCTCCGCCTGCCAACCCGGCCTGGCCGGCGTGAACCTGGGCGACGTGCTCATCAAGGAGGTGGTGGCCGACCTCAGCCGCGACTCTGCCGCGGCTCAACCAGTTCGCCACCCTGTCGCCGTTGCCCGGCTTCCGCCGTTGGCTCGACAACAGAGCTGACCCGGCCCGACAGCGCGGTGTTGGGGCCCGATGACCTCGAGGCGATCGCCGAGCTGACCCCCGACGGGGCCACCGGCCCGGCGGCGCTGGCCCGGTGCTGGCCGACCTCACCGGCGCGGGCCCCGCCGACGCCGACGGCGCCACCGTGCCCAAAGCGCTGCGCGAGCTGCTGGTCGGGTTGTGCGTGGACTACCTGATCGGCGACGGCCCCGGCCGCTCGAGGGATCGGGTGGCGAACTTCCACCTCACCAACGGCGCCCAGGTCGAGCGCATCAACTGGATGGCCAACGCCACCCCGACGGGCATCCGCGAGTCGTACGGGCTGATGGTCAACTACCGCTACGACCTGACCAAGATCGACGCCAACCACGAGCAGTACGTGGCCCACGGCATCATCGCCCGTTCCAGCGCCATCGCCCGGATTGCCACCGCGAGGCGGAAGGCACGCTGCACGTGCCGAAACCCACTAGGCTGAGCCCCGTATCGTCCCGCGAGCCATGAGCAAAGGTGCCCAGGGCCGGAACGTGCGACCCTCGTCCTGCGCCCCCTCCACGAGAGCACCACCTTCGGATGTCCATCTCCTCGGTCACACCCGGCAGCGTGCGCTGGGCCGCGGTCCTGCTCGTCGCCCACGGCCTGCTCGGCAGCGGCCTGCTGCTCCACCAGCTCGGCGGGCACGCCGATGCGCTGCCCACCGCCGCGGTGCTGGTGTGCATCGGGTTCGCGTCGCTGACCGCGGCCGGCCTGCCGTGGCGCCGCTGGCAACACCCCATCGCGCTGGTGCAGGCGGTGCTGTCGCTGCTGTTGCTGCCCGTCGCCGACCTCGCGCTCCGCTACGGCGAGGCCGCTCAGGCAGCCGCCACCTACCCGCTGTTCGTCACCCTGGTGCTGGCCTGGGTCGGCCTCACCCAACCGCGGCGCACGGCGCTGTCCTTCGCCGTGTGCGTCGGTGCCGTGCTCGCCGCCGTGGTGCTCGGCCACCCGGACGGACCGCTGCAGTGGACCACGCTGGCCGTGGTGCTGCCGGCCGGCGCCGCCCTCGGTGAGGCGGCGTCGTGGATGATGAGCGGCTGCGCCGCCTGCAGCGCCACGACCGCCAGCGCACCGACACGTTCATCGACCTGACCCGCACGCTCGACTCCCTCCCCCAACGCTCCAGCCGGGCCGAGGTGGCCGGCGACCTGGCCGGTGCGGCCGCTCGCCTGTTCGACACCCGCGCCGAGGTGACCCTCATCGATGCCGAGGGCCACGACATCATGTCGGCCTCCGGCTGGAGCGAACTGCGCCGCCGGGCCCAACGCGCCGAGCAGGCCGCCTCGGTGGCGCTCGGCCTGCGCCCCACCGCCGAGCACTCCGCCGGCGTCACCGTCGGCGGCCCGGTGCCGGGCGGCCCGGCCGCACCCACCGGCGAGCAGGCCGCCACCGACGAGCGCCGCCGCAGGCGCCGCCGTGCTGACCGCACCGCGTCCCAAGCGCACGACGGTCACCCTGGTCGGTCGCCGCGGCATCCTCGGCCGGGTGCAGCTCGAGCTGGACCGCGACCCCGACGACGTCTACCTGACCAACCTGGTGCGCCTGTTCGCCCACCAGAGCTCGGCGGCGTTGGAGCGCTTCGAGCTGCTCACCCGGCTCGACCACGAGGTCAGCCACGACGTGCTCACCGGTACGGGCAACCGCCGCCACGCCAACAAGTTGCTGGGCACCCTGCGCAACGGTGACGGCGTGATCCTCATCGACATCGACGGGTTCAAGGCGGTCAACGACAGCGCCGGCCACCTCGCCGGCGACGAGCTGTTGCGCACGCTCGGCCGGTACCTCAACAGCTACGTGCGCGGCGGCGACGACGTGGCCCGCCTCGGCGGTGACGAGTTCGTCGTGCTCGCCCGGGGGTGGGCCAGGCGGCCACCGCAGCCGCCAACCGCCTCATCGAGGGTGGCGGGCGTTGGGGCCGACCACCACCGTGTCCATCGGGGTGGCGGTGCACCACGGCGGCGAGAACCCCGAGACCACCCTCGAACGAGCCGACCAGGCGCTCTACCGGGCCAAGCGGGCGGGCCGCAACCAGGTGGGCATCAGCGCGGTGGACAACGACCGCTTCCTGTGACGCCGGCGGCGGTGGGCCCGCGGGCGCAGCCGCCTGCTCAGCCCTCGGCGGCGTCGGGCAACGTGGCCACGGCGGCCTCGCCGTCACCGGCGGGGAACTGCACGATGGCGGCGTCGACCTCGTCCTTCACCCCGGCCAGCGGCAGGATGTTCAACACGCCCTGGCCCTCGCGGAGCAGATCGATGATCTCCTCACCGGTGCGCACGAGCACCGACTGCTTGCCCGAGATCACCAGGTTCACCGAGGCGACGTCCTCACCGAGGTGGTCACGCAGGTAGGCGAACGCCTCTCGCACCGACTCGAGGCGGATGCCGGCGTCGAGCAGGTTCTTGACCACCTTCAGCTCGAGCAGGTCCCGGTAGGAGTACTTGCGCCGCGACCCCGAACCGGCGGCGTCCACCAGGCTGGGGCGGATGAGGTCCGTCCGGGCCCAGTAGTCGAGCTGCCGGTACGTGATGCCGACGATCTGCGCGGCCTGCCGACCGGAATAGCCGGTCTCGCTGTGCCCCATCCGTGCTTGCACGAGAGCTGTCTCCTCGCGTTGCGGCGAGCTCCCGGCCGTTACACGCCCGGAATTACGCCAGTGTCACCGCTGGGCAGGCTAGCCGATCTCTCGCGGACGTCAATCACCATCGTTGGGTGAGCGGCGATCGGCGGCGTCAGGACTTGAAGTCCTCCGGGTTGACGCTCTCGAGGAAGTCCTTGAACTGGGCGATGACCTCATCGGGCTGCGGATCCTCCGCGGGGCGCTCGCGCTCCTCCTCGACGTAGCCGGCCTCGTCGAGCACGGCGTCGTGCACGAAGATCGGGCAACCGGTGCGCACCGCCAGGGCGATGGCGTCGGACGGCCGGGCGGACACCACCGACCGGTTCTCGCCCTCGACGAGGTGCAGCTCGGCGAAGAACGTGCGGTCCCGCAGCTCGGTCACGACGATCTGGCGCACGCCGACGCCGAGCGTCTCGAGCACGTCGCGGAAGAGGTCATGGGTCATCGGCCGCGGGGTCTGGATGCGATCGACCGCGTACACGATGGCGCGCGCCTCCGCGTCACCGATGAGGATGGGCAGCAACCGACGGGCGCCGCTGCGCTCGCGGAGCAACACGATGGGCGTGTTCCCGGGCATCTCCACCCGGACCTCGACCAGCTCGACTTCGACCATCGTCGACGACCCTACCGCGTTCCGCCCGCCTCCACGACGGCGCGAGCGCCGCGGGTCGGGCTGTCGGGTGGGGTTTTTCCGGTGCGCGCGCCGCGACGGCGACCCGGTGCCCGGCGCGCCGCGCTCAGGGATCGCGACGATGGAACAGCGCGTCGCGCAGGTCCGCACCCAGCCGATCGAGCTCGTCGAACACCTCGGCGGCCCGCGCCTCGGCCCCCTCCGCCCGGGCCCGGCCGAGCGGGCTGATCACCTGCTCGTAGAGTGCCAGCTCCCGCTCGACCGCCACGCGGAACATCCGCAGGTGCCGGCCTCGATGCCGAAGTTGGCGAAGCGGGCCGCCAGCTTGGCCACCACCACGGCGTCCTCGTCGTAGCGGCGACCCTGCGCCACCGAGCGGGAGGCCAGCAGGCCATAGCGCTCCAGCTCGGCGATGGCGGCCACCGACAGGCCCACCGCAGCGGCGAGCTCCTCGGCGGTGAAGCTCACCGCCGAGATCTCGGCCCCGGCGGCGGGCGGTGGCCTCACGGCGCCGGCGGCTGCGCTCGGCGGCCACGTCCTGCGCGCCACCCGGCCGTTCGGCCGCCTCGGCGGCCAGCCGTTCAGCTGCCTCCGCCCGCTCCCGGGCGGCGGCTCGAACAGGGCCGGGCGGCGGGTCGGGCGGCGCGTCGCCCCGCCGCGGCACCACGGGCGCCGCGGCCGGTGGGTTCCTCGCCACCGGCCTCCTCGCCGTCGCCCTCGCCGGTGGCACGGCCGGCCGCAGCGCCCGGACCGGGACCGTCGCCCGGTTCGTCACCGGCGGGGCGGGCGGGCGGCGCGTCCGACGGTTGCCGGCGGGTCGGAGAGCCGGTGAACACGTTGAACGCCGGTGCCCGGCCCGGCCGACGAGCAGCGGCATCGGGCTCGGGGTCGACCGACCCGGCGGCGAGCGCACGATCGGCATCCAGCGGCGCACCCGCGCCCTGCCCGCGCCGCCATCGCCGCGGCCACCATCACCACGGCCACCATCGGGCCGGCGGGCCCCGGGCGCGTCGTCGCCGGCGGTGGAGCGCTCGGCCGACCCGGCAACGCCGACGGCGGCGGTCGCGCCGGGCCGTCGCCGCCGTCGCCGGGAGCGACCTTCCGGCCCGCAGGGTCCCCATCCGCCCCGGTGCCCGATGCGGCCGGGCCGGACGGCGATGCAACGCCGTCGACGCCGGCCTCGGGCGGTGCGTCGCCGGGCAACGGCGGATCGAACGGCAGCTCGACGGCCCCGCCCTCGAGGCGGTCCTTGATCACCTTGAGCGGCAGGAAGTGGTCGCGCTGCTGGACGAGGATCCAGCGCAGGCGCGCCACATCGGCGTCGTAGAACTTGCGGTACCCCGACGGCGTGCGCTCGGGGTCGATCAGCCCCTGGCTCTCCAGGAACCGGATCTTCGAGATGGTCACGTCGGGGAACTCGGCCTGCAGCAGGCTGAGGACCTCACCGATCGACAGGTGTTCCCGATCGGTCACGCTCACCACCCGGCCCGCCCGACGCAGCAGCGGCACCGCACCGCCGACGCCCTCACCGGGCCTCGGCAGCACGGGTGTAGAACGCGAGCTTGAACTTGCCGATCTGCACCTCGTCGCCGTTGTGCAGCAGCGCCCGCTCGATGCGCTGGCGGTTCACGTAGGTGCCGTTGAGCGAACCGACGTCGACCACCTCGTAGCCGGACTCGGTGTGCACGATCTCGGCGTGCCGGCGCGACACGGTGACGTCGTCGAGGAACAGGTCCGACTCCGGGTGCCGTCCGGCGGTGAGCCGGCGCGTACCGAGCGGTATGCGAGAGCCGACGTTGGGGCCGCGCGTCACCACCAGCACGCCGGGATCGCTGATCTCCTCCGGCTCGACCAACGGCGCCTCGCCGGTGGGCTCGTAGGCATCCAACGACAGCGTGGCGGTGTCATCGGGGTGCGAGGACAGCTCCAGACCGCACGACGAGCAGAAGTTGGATCCCAGCGCGTTGCGATGCCCGCAACGCGGGCACACCACGTCAGCCACCGTCGGCCTACTCCTCGATGAGGGCCCGGTACGCGGCGGCGTCGAGCAACGAGGACACCGCGCCGAGGTCCACCGGCCGGATCACACAGATCCACCCCTCGCCGTAGGGGTCCTGGTTCATGAGCTCGGGCGCATCGGCCAGGGCGCTGTTCACCTCGACCACCTCGCCGGCCACCGGCGCGTAGATGTCGCTCACCGACTTGGTCGACTCCACCTCGGAGAACGATCCCCCGGCCTCCGCCGCGGTCCCCACCGCCGGCAGGTCGATGTAGACCACGTCACCCAACGCATCCTGCGCATAATCGGTGATGCCGACTCGGATCAGCCCATCCTCCACGCGCACCCACTCGTGCTCGCTGGAGTAACGCAGATCGTCGGGAACGTTCATGGAGACCAACCTAGTGGTTCAGGTTGAGGGTTGCGCTGCCGCTGTGCGGAAGTCTCAACGTAACGTACAGGCCACTCACCGTACGAGTTGGCGAATCCTCAACACGTACTCACGGGCGAGCCGGCGGGCGTCGGCATCGCTCGATCCCTCGGCGTAGACGTGGGTGATCGCCTCCTCCGGATCGGGCAGCGCCAGCACCCAACCGTTGTCGTGCAACACCTTCACCCCGTCCACGAGCACCGTCTCGCGCTGGGTCTGCTCCACCAGTGTGCGCATCACCATGCCCTTGAGATCCCACGGCGTCACCACCGTCTCGTGCGCCAGGTGCACCCGCGGCAGCTGGTCCACCACGCTCGACAGGCTCACGCCGTGGTGCGCCAGCAGATCGAGCAGCTTCACCAGCGCGGCGGCGGCGTCGAAGGCGGGCAGGAACCCCGGCAGGATGAAGCCGCCGTCGAGCGACGCCACGAAGCCGACGCCGGGCTCCTTGGCCGCGTCGGCCAGCGCCGAGCTCGACATCTTCGTGTACTGCACCGCCACCCCCTTGGCGGCGGCCAACCGCTCGGTATGGCGGCTGGCGCCCACCGGCACGGCGATGCGGTCGCCGAGCAGGCGGTCGCCGACGAGCGTGATGTAGGCCAGCATCGCCTCGGTGGGGCTCAGCACGCGGCCCTCGTCGTCCACCAGCGTCAGCAGCTCGCCATCGGGATCGATCACCGCGCCCACGTGCGCGCCCGACGCCTGCACCAGTTGCGCCACCGAGCGGGCGTGCTCCTGGGCGTCGAACTCCATCACCCCAGCGGTGGACACGTAGGGGTTGACGGCGAGCACGTCGGCGCCGAGCTTGGACAGCAGGTTGGGCATCACGAACGCGGTCGAGCCGTAGGCGTAGTCGATCACCACCTTGAACCCGGCGTTGCGCACCGCCTTGATGTCGACGGTCTCCTCCAACGAGATGGCGTAGTTCTCGAGCGCGCGGGGGGCGAACGTGATGTCGCCGATCTCGCCCGGCAGCACCCGGCGGAAGTCCTCGCGGTTGACGTAGCGCTCGATCTTGCGCTGCGCGTCCTCGCTCATGTCGGCACCGGTGGTGTCGAAGAAGTGGATGCCCACCAACTGCGGATCGCCGTCCTCGATGCGCACGGTGAGCCCGCCCACCGGCTGACCGGTGTTGATGTGGAAGCGGGTGACCGGCACGGTGGCCACCTCGAGGTCGATCACGTTGATGCCGCCGGCGTTGAGCCCGGCCATGATCGCCCGCTTCAGCATGCGGGCCGAGCGCGACGAGTCGCGCGAGGTCACCACGGTGGAATCGACCTTGAGCGTGGTGGCGAAGGCCAGCGCCAGGCGGGTGGCCACCTCGGGGGTCACGTCGACGTTGGCCAGGCCGACCACGCCGTTGCGACCGAAGAGGCTGCGCGCCCCCTTCGACTCCCACACGATCGAGGAGTTGATGACGGCACCGCTCTCGACCGTCTTGAACGGGTAGATCTTGACGTCGGCGCCGATGAACGCCTCCTCGGCCACGAAGCACTCGTCGCCGAGGACCGAGCCGTCCTCGCAGCGCACACCCTTGCGCAGGTCGCAGGCGCGGCCCACCACCGTGCCCCGCAGCCGGGTCGACTCGCCGATGTAGGCGTTGTCGTGGATCACCACGCGCTCGAGGTCCGCGTTCTGGCGGACGCGCACGTTGGCGCCGAGCACGGCGTACTCCCCCACCCGGACCCCGGGGCCGATGCGGCAGTTCTGACCGATGAGGGCCGGGCCCTCGATGACCGCGGTCGGGTCGATCTCGGAGCCCTCGCCCAGCCACACCCCGTCGGCCAAGCGGAAGCCGGGGATGTCCACCGCCACCTTGCCGTCGAGGATGTCCTTGTGGGCGGTGACGTAGGCCCCCAACGTGCCCACGTCCTCCCAGTAGCCCCGGGCCACCGCACCGTAGAGCGGGCGCTCCTCCTCCAGCAGCTTGGGGAACACCTCGGAGGAGAAGTCCACCGGGCGGCCGGCCTCGATGAAATCGAAGATCTCCGGTTCGAGCACGAAGATGCCGGTGTTGATGGTGTCGGAGAACACCTGGCCCCACGACGGCTTCTCCAGGAAGCGTTCGATGGTGCCGTCCTCGCGGGCGATCACGATGCCGAACTCGAGCGGGTTCTCGACCGGGGTCAGGCCGATGGTGGCCAGCGCGCCCTTCTGCACGTGGGTGGCCCAGATGGCGGACAGATCGATGTCGGTGAGCACGTCGCCCGAGATGACCAGGAAGCGCTCCTGCAGCTCGGCCATGGCGTTGCGCACCGAGCCGGCGGTGCCCAGCGGCGACTCCTCGGTGGCGTACACCATGCGCACCCCGAACTCCGAGCCGTCGCCGAAGTAGTTGCGGATCGACGATGCCAGGTACGCCACCGTGACCACGATCTCGTCGAAACCGTGGCGGGCCAGGAGGTGGACGACGTGCTCCATCATCGGCCGGTTGACCAACGGCATCATCGGCTTGGGCAGGTTCGAGGTGAGCGGCCGTAGGCGGGAACCCTCGCCGCCGGCCATGATGACTGCCTTCATGGCCCGAGACTCTAGGGCCCCCGGCGCCGCTCGCCGTCAGGCGGATGGTGCCGTTGCAGCACGCCGTTCGGCCCTTCCTTCGGCCAGCGCACCCCGGCTGGCCGACGCGTACTGCCAGGCGGCGTAGTAGCTCGCAGCCAGACCGGGCAGGGCGAAGAACCAGGCGCCCACCTCGAGCACCGGGGCGTAGCTCAACGTCGAGGTGCCCCCCAGCCACATGGGGAACGCGAAGTACAGCAGGAACGTGCCCGTCTTGCCCCACCACGTGACGGCCAGCCGCTTGGCGCCCAGGGCACCGAGGACCAGCACCGCCAGCGACACGCCGATCTCCCGCACCAGCGCGGCGGCCGCCACCCACCACGGCGCGGCACCGACCCACAGGATCGAGCCGATGCCCACCACCAACGCCAACCGGTCGGCGATCGGGTCGAGCATCTTGCCCAGTTCGGACACCTGGCCGAGGCGGCGGGCGAGGTAGCCGTCGACCCAGTCGGTCATGCCCAGCACGCCCAACAACCACGCCGCCGCGGCCCGGTTCTCGCGGACGAACAGCAGCACCACGAACACCGGCACGCACAGCAGCCGCAGGAACGAGATCACGTTGGGCACGGTGAAGACCCGCATCGCCCACCGAGCGTAGTGCGCGCAACGGGCCGCCCCCGTCGCCGGAGGCGGCCCGTCCCGATCGTTGCCGAGGTGGTGGTCGTGCCGATCAGGCGGCGAGCACCGGCAGCTTGCTCACGTCGATGTTGTAGAGGTCGATGGTGTTGGTCCACACCATCTTCTCCTGCTCAGCGGCGGGCACGTCGGCGAAGCACTTGGCCAGCGACTCCATCGAGTGCGGCCAGATCGAGTCGTGGTGGGGGTAGTCGTTGCCCCACAGCAGGTTCTCGATGCCGATCATGTGGCGGGTGGCCATGCCCGCCTCGTCGTCCTCGAAGGTGGCGTAGAAGTTGCGGTGGAAGTACTCCGACGGCTTCATCGTGAGGTAGTCCACGGCATACTTCGGGGTACGGTAGAGGGCGTGGTCGAGGCGCTGCAGCGTGTGGGCCAGCCAGCCCAGCTCGAACTCGCTGATGATGAACTTCAGCTTGGGGAACCGCTCGACCACACCGCCGCAGATCAGGTCGATCATGGTGTTGGTCACCGTGGTGTGGGCCATCGTGTAGCCCTTGATGGTGCCGCCCGGCGTGCCCCAGTGCTTGGGCATGCCGCCGTCGAACGTCTCGCCGGTGAAGATGTGCATGGTCAGCGGGACGCCGAAGTCCTCCGCCGCCGCCCAGAACGGGTCGTAGTCGGCGTGGTGGTACGGCCGCTCGGGCGAAACGTGGGCGGGGATGGCGAACCCGCGCACGCCCTTGGTGGCGGCCCGCTTCATCTCGGCCAGCGCGATCTCCACGTCGGGCAGGCCCAGGCAGCCGATGCCGATGAGCCGCTCGGGGTTGACCGAGCAGTAGTCGAACACCCAGTCGTTGTGGCGCTCGAACACCGCGGAGACCACGTCGCGGTCCTTGATGGCGAACGTGAACATGTTGAGCGAGGGGTACATGACCTCGCCCACGATGCCGTCGCGCACCTGCTCGTCGAGGCGGGCGTGGGGATCCTTCACCCCGGGGTTCAGGCCCTCGTAGCCCCGGGCGATCTTCTCGTCGGTCTTGGGGTCGTCGAGGCGGTTGCCGGCGATGCCCAACCGGCCCACCGGCACCGGCGCGGTGCCCGGCAGCACGATCCAGTCCCCTGGCTTGTCGTTGTAGTTGTGCACGACGCGCGGGGCCCGGCTGCCGAAGCGGTCCTCCAGCCCCTCGAACACCTCCCGCGCTTCGACCACGTGTGAATCGCACGAGTAGTACCGCATGTCCGGAACCCCCCTTTAGGTCCGCTGCTCCATCGGGCCCGTCCCGGGCACCGACCCATCTCTAGGCCAAATCGAAGGGCATCCCCAAACGGGACGCCACTTTTCGCAATCCGTCGATCACCGACGCCGGGTAGCGGATCACGCCCGCCGCCATGCGCTGCTCGAGGCGGAGCTGCTCCGGTTCACCGGGCAGGAACACCTGCTCCCCCGGCAGCACGTCCACGGCGCGGACCTGGGCCACCAGGTCCTCCATGGCGTCGAAGTAGGCCTCGGCGCCGTCGGGGTGGATCACGTCGGGATCGAGCAGGAGGAAGAACTGACCGCGCCGGCCCACCTCGACCTGGGCGGAGTGGGCCGAGCCCGACAGCACACCGGCGAGGATGTTGGTGATCATGGCGAGGCCGGTGCCCTTGTAGCCGCCGATGGCGGGGATGATCCCCTTCATGGCCGCGGAGGGATCGGTCGTCGGGTTGCCGTCACGATCCTTGAAGCCCCACTCGGCCGGCAGCTGCGTGCCCTCGGCCTGCGCCCGCAGCACCTTGCCCAACGCCACCGGGGTGAGCGCCATGTCCAACAGGATGGGCGGGTCGTTGCGGCGGGGGAAGGCGAACGCGATGGGGTTGTTGCCGTAGAGCCGGGTGCGGGCACCGAAGGGCGCCAGGTTGGGGATCGAGGTGGTGGTGGCAACGCAGGCCAGGCCGGCCTGCGAGGCGAGGTGCGGGTACCAGCCGCCGCAGCCCCAGTCGTTGCTGTTGCGGATGACGCCCACGCACATGCCGGCGTCTTTCGCCTTGGGGATCAGCTTCTGCATGAAGCGGGTGGCCACGTTCTGGCCCAGCCCGTGGTGGCCGTCGGCCGACAGCAGGGTGGGGCGTTCCCGCAGGACCTCGACCTGGGCGGCCGGGTTGCAGATGCCTTCCTCGAACCACTTCAGGTACCACGACAGGCGCTGCACGCCGTGCGTGTCCACGCCGCGCAGGTCGGCCCACAGGAAGTTGCCGGCCACCGTGTCGGCGTCCTCGGGCAGCATGCCGGCCTTGGTGAACGCCTCGGCGGCGAAGGCCCGCACCTTGTCGATGGGCAGCTCGGCGGCCTCACCGGCGGTGCGTTCGATGTCGGGGATCCCTCGTTGGCGCTCGTTCACGGCCAGCAGTCTGCCCCACCGGCACCCACCTTCGCTCGCAGTGCGTGCCGAACCGGCCGGCGGCGGGCGGGCCCGGCTCGGCGGAGGCCGGGCGCGCGCTCGTCGAGCGGTCGACGCCGGTGCTGCCTAGTGTGCGCGGCCGGGCGGGCCAACCGGGCCCGCGCCGTTCGTGGGGAGCGTGCACCGTGAAGGTTCTCATCATCACCGGGCTCACCCTGCCGTCGGTCACCGACGAGCAGGTTGCGGCCATCACCGACGCCGCCGGGCCCGATGCGGTGGTCAAGGTCGTCGGCGGGGTGAAGGCGGCCATGGAGGAAGCCGCCGACACCGACGTCATCCTCGGCGTGCTCCCCCAACGCCTGCTCGACGCCTCGCCGAAGCTGCGGTGGGTCCACGCCACCGCCAGCGGGGTGGACATGTTCATGTACCCCGCGTTCAAGGACAGCGACATCGTGCTCACCGGCGAGAAGGGCCTCGTCGGCGGGCACCTGGCCGACACCGGGTTCGGCCTGCTGCTGGCGTTGACCCGTCAGATCCACCGGGCGATCAAGCTCGGGCCCGACGCCTGGGCCCAGCGCGAGGACATGCGGGCCAAGGAGCTGGAGCTCGAGGGGCTGACCATGGGCATCGTCGGCTTCGGCGGCACCGGCCGGGCCATGGCCCGTCGCGCCCTGGGCTTCGGCATGAAGCTGCTCGCCCTCGACGAGATGGCGGTGCCGGCCGGCGACGGGGTGGCCGAGGTGTGGCCCACGGCCCGTCTGCAGGACCTGCTCGGTGCCTCCGACGTGGTGGCCATCTGCTGCCCGCTGACCGAGGTGACCGACAAGCTGTTCGATGCGAAGGCGTTCGCCGCCATGAAGCCGGGTGCGTTCCTGGTCAACGTCACCCGGGGCGAGGTCGTCGACGGCGACGCGCTGGTCGACGCGCTGCGCAGCGGCCAGCTCGGCGGCGCCGCCCTCGACGTGGTGCCCGGCGAGCCGTTGCCGGCCGACCACCCGATCTGGACGTTCGACAACGTGGCCATGACGCCGCACACGGCCGGGGCCAGCCAGTACCGGGCGTCGCGCAACGTCGACCGCTTCGTCGAGAACCTTCGCCGCCACCGGGCCGGCGAGCCGCTGCTCGGGGTGGTCGACAAGCAGGCCGGGTACTGATCCGGCCCGCGGTCGGCCGCAGCCACCCGGCACGATCGCGTCAGAACGTCGTCAAGCACGGCGGCTCCGGTGCCGATGCTTGGGTGGTGGCCGGCGACCGCCCTGCGCAGACGCAGCGAGCGGCCGGCGCCGTTGCCCCGGTGCGACGCAGCGGCCACCAGCCCCTTCGGGGTGTCGCGGCCGGATCGATGTCGGGGGGCACCGATCCGGCCGTGCGGCACCACGCCCGCACCTGCGGCGCCACCCTTTCGCAGCGGCGCTGTTCGCGACCCGCTGTGTGACCGGCAACACGCATTGCCCGCCCAGGGTGTCTAGCGTTCCCCCCGTGGAACTCGCCGAAGCCATCACGACCAACGGGACCTGCCGCTTCTACACCGACGAACCGGTGTCGGACGAGGTGCTCGCCCGCGCCATGGACTACGCCCGCTTCGCCCCCCAGGGCGGCAACCGCCAACCGGTGCGGTTCGTCGCGGTCCGCGACCGGGCCAAGAAGGAACAGCTCGCCGAGTGGTACCGGGTGCCCTGGAAGGCCTACATGGAGGGCGCCCGCGCCGGTCAGATCGACATCGGTGGCGCCTTCAAGTTGGTGGAGAACGCCGACCACATGGCCGACCACTTCGAGGACGTCCCCGTCATCGTCGTGGTGTGCGCCGACCCCGACGGCGTGCACCCCACCGACACCGAGCTCGGTCGTCTCTCCGTGGTGGGTGGTGGCTCGATCTACCCGGCAGCCCAGAACTTCCTCCTCGGCTGCCGCGAGCAGGGCCTGGGCACCGCCCTGACCACGCTGCTGTGCATGTACGAGCCCCAGGTGAAGGAGCTGCTCGGCATCCCCGAGGAGATCATCACCGCCGCCCACATCTGCGTCGGCTGGCCGGCGAAGCCGTTCCCCAAGAAGCTCAGCCGCCGACCACTCAACGAGATCGCCTTCGTCGACAGCTGGGGCGCCTCGCTGCCCGGCGCCTGATCGCGGGGCCGCCCGACGCTCGCCGCCGGTCAGTCGTCGCGCTCGACGCGGCGGCGGCCGGCCTTGCGTTGCGCGTGTTGCGACTTCTCCTCCAGGCGCCGGCGGACCGAGCCCGCGCTCGGCCTGGTCTTGCGGCGCGGCGGCGGGACGTAAAGGGCGTCGGCCAGCCGTTGGACCAGCCGACGCTGGGCGGCCTCCCGGTTGCGGCGCTGCGAGCGTTCGTCGTCGGCCGCCACCGTCAGCACCGGGCCGAGCTTGCGGATCAACCGGGCCCGCTGCGAGGCGGTGAGGCTCGGGGAGGCGGCGATGTCGAACGTGACCACCGCCCTGGTGTGGGACCGGTTGGCGTGCTGCCCGCCGGGGCCGCCCGCCGGCTCGAAGCGCCAGGCGAGCTCGTCGCCGTCGATCGCGCAGTGCGTGTCGATCACCAGCGGCGTGCCCATGGCGAACGACGGTACTTGCGCTCCGGCCGGTGACAACGCCGGATTGCTGTGCCAGACTGGCGCCCGACGTGACGCAGGTCACCATCGACGCAACGGCGAGATCGTGGCGGCACCCACGTCGGAACGGTGAGCGGCGGCGTGCGGTCTTTCGGCCCGGACGCCGCCGCTCGGCGCGTCCGCCACCGGCGTTGGGCGCGTCAGCACGCCGGCGCTCGCCAAGGAACCGGCGCAGCCCGCCGCCCGGTGCGTTAGGTTCCCCGCCCATGCGCTGCGATCGGAACCCATCATGAGCGGCCCGCCGGTGGTGTTGCTGCACGGCCTGGCCACGTCCGCGGCCCGCACCTGGGGCGAGAACGGCTGGATCGACCTGCTGCGCGAGGCCGGCCGCGAGGTGCTGGCCATCGACCTGCTCGGTCACGGCGATGCGCCCAAGCCGCACGACCCGGAGGCCTACGAACGGCTCGAGGCGGCCGTCGCCGAGCAGCTGCCCGACGAACCGGTGGACATCATCGGCTTCTCGCTCGGCGCCCGCACCACGCTGGCGCTCGCCATCGAGGACCCGTCCCGGTTCCGCAAGATCGTGGTGGCGGGGGTTGGTGCGAACCTGTTCGAACAGGACGACGAGCGGGCCAAGGCCATCGCCCGGGGTGTGGCCGGGGAGCCCGACCCGGAGGACCGTACCTCCGGGTACTTCGCCCAGCTGGCCGAGTCGCCGGAGATCGACCGCGCTGCCCTCGCCGCCCTGATGCGGCGCAAGCGGGCGCTGCCGGTGACCAAGGAAGGTCTGGCCAAGGTGACGAACCCGGTGCTGGTGGTGCTGGGCGACCAGGACTTCGCCGGTCCCGCCGACCCGCTGGTGGAGGCGTTGCCCAACGCCACGTTCCTCGGGGTCCGCAAGGCCGACCACTTCAGCATCGTCAAGGACTTCAAGTTCATCGACGGCGCGTTGCAGTTCCTCGACGCCTTCCCCGCCTGACGCCGACCACGCCGCATCCCAACGCGCGCCGTCGATGTGGGCGCGCGCCGTCGATGCGGTCGGCTCAGCTGGGCTGAACGGAGCGGTGCTCGGTAGCGCCCTACCCGGGGTATGGGCGAGCCCCTTCGCGCTCGATTCGATGTCGATTCGGAATTGGTCGTGAGACACGAAGTCCGGCCACCATCAGTGCGGCTGCGCAGCCTGACCGGAGGTTGAGGCCACCAGCGGTGGACGGCCGAACCCGGTCGGTCGATGCCGTCGAATCGCCGTCGAATCGCCGCCGAAGCACCGCTCGGATGGGGTCACCGGCCGGCCGAGGGCGCCGGCCCCCCACCCAGGGGCCAGGCGCTGCGGGCAGGGTTCGGACCCGGGGTGGGGCGAACCGGCAACGCCGACAGCAGGCAGGTCCCGGGCCAGGAGGGTGCGACGGCCGGAACGGTGGATCCACGATCAGAACAGCCCGACGCCCCAGATGACACCTTGGATGAGCCGCCAGCCGAGGTAGAGCCCGAGGGCGGCGAGCAACAACCAGAAGTGCCACGGCACGGCCTTCCAGCCGTGCTCCTGCGGCTCACCGAGCTGCTCGCCGCACGTGGGACAGGTGCCGTCACGGTTGACGGTGTTGGGGTTGTAGAACCGCTCGCACGGCTCACACCACGGCATGGTCCGCCCGAGCGATCACACCGGTGGCACGCCGTGACGGCGGTCCGAGAAGTGCCGGTCCTTGCCACGCCCGCTCGATGCGGCGGATGCACTCCTGGCGCAGCTGCGGGAAGTCGATGATCGTGTCCACGATCAGCTCCGAGGCCAAGCGCAGGATGTCGACGTCCTCCTCGTAGAGGGCGCGCTGCTCGGCCACCCAGGCGTCACGCTCGGCCGGATCGGTCATCGCCGCGATCCGGTTGGCGTACACCGCGTTGATGGCCGCCTCCGGGCCCATCACCGCGATCTTGGCGGTGGGCAGGGCGATGGTGGCCTCGGGGCCGAACGCCGGGCCGCTCATGGCGTAGAGCCCGCGCCGTAGCACTTGCGCACGATGA
Organism: Acidimicrobiales bacterium; assembly: GCA_041394365.1. Lineage (GTDB taxonomy): Bacteria > Actinomycetota > Acidimicrobiia > Acidimicrobiales > CAIXPF01 > CAIXPF01. The sequence continues at coordinate 37,258 of JAWKIM010000010.1, read as the reverse complement.
TGGACAGCTTCGGCACCGTCGCCTCGGACACCGCGGTGATCATCTTGGCGCCGTGGCGGATGATGCCCTGGCGCTCCACCTCGGTACCGATCATGAAGCCCGGCACGTCGGCCAGGAACAGCAGCGGGATGTTGAACGCGCCGCACCACCAGATGAACCGGGCCGCCTTGTCGGCGGAATCCACGAACAGCACGCCGCCCTTCTGCATCGGGTTGTTGGCCACGATGCCCACCGGCTTGCCGTCGAGCCGTCCGAACCCGGTGATCAGCTCGGGGGCGAACAGCGGCTTGATCTCGAAGAAGCTCTCGGCGTCGACGATGCCGTCGATCACGTTGTGCATGTCGTAGCCCTTGGCCTCCTCGGCGGGCACGACGGTGGCGTCGAGCGGCCGGGAGGGCTCGGCCGCGATGTAGGCCGGCGGCTCCTCCCCCCACCACTGCGGCAGGTAGCTGAACACGGCGAGCGCCTGGTCCAGCGCGTCCTCGTCGTCCTCCGCCAGCAGGTCACCGCAGCCCGAGACCGAGGCGTGCATGCGGGCACCGCCCATCTCCTCGAGCGTCACGATCTCGCCGATGACCATCTCGGCCATGCGCGGTGAACCGAGGTACATCGAGGCGTTGCCCTCGACCATGATCACCACGTCGCAGAACGACGGGATGTACGCCCCGCCGGCGGCCGACGGGCCGAACAGGCAGCAGATCTGCGGCACCTTCCCCGACAGCTTCACCTGGTTGTAGAAGATCCGTCCGGCGCCGCGCCGGCCGGGGAACAGCTCCACCTGGTCGGTGATGCGGGCGCCGGCGGAGTCCACCAGCCAGAACATGGGCAGGCGGTTCTGCAGCGCCGTCTCGGTGATGCGCACGATCTTCTCGACGGTGCGGGCGCCCCACGAGCCGGCCTTGACCGTCGGGTCGTTGGCCATCACCGCCACCGGCCGGCCGTCGATGGTGCCGGTGCCGGTGACCACGCCGTCGGCGGGCAGGTCCACGGCGGAGGCGTTGGCGAGCAACCCGTCCTCCAGGAACGAGCCCGGGTCGAGCAGCAGGTCGAGCCGCTGCCGCACGAACAGCTTGTTCTGGCGGGCCAGCTTCTCGCCCTCGCGGTGCAGGTTGCCCTGCAGGGCGCGCTCGGCGGCGGCGGCCAGCGAGCGGCGGTGGACAGGTGGTGCTCGTGCTCGTCGGAGGACGGGTCGCGCAGGTCGGTCACGGGTCCGAGTCTGTCAGCTCCGCACCGCCCGGTGCCCGCTCGCACGTTGCGGCGCCCACCGCCGCCCGGGTTCAGACCCCGGCCATACCGCCGGCGGCGCATCTCGATGATCTTGCCGTTCCGGAACCGCATCACCCCACCGACCGGGAACTGCTCGCCGGAGCCGAACGTGTTGCGGGCGAGGCCGACCAGCAGGTCGGCCTCCTCCATCGCTTGCACCAGTTCGTGGCGCTGCCAGCCCAGGGCCTCGCGGGTGGCCGACACCGCGGCCACGATCTCCGCCCTGGACGAGCGACCCGACCCGGCTGCCCTCGAACACGCAGTCGTCGGCCAGGATCTCACCGAACCCGGCCGTGTCCCCGGCGTTGAACTCTCACATGCCGCGGTATGCCGCGGCCAGCGGCCCTCAGCCATCGTGCCCTCCTCGGTTGTGGTGCCCCGAGGTTAGCCGGGGCCGGCCGCCACCCGCTCGCGATCAGACCCGGCGGATGGCCAGGATGGCCACGTCGTCGGTGATCTCGGTGGTGGCGAACTCGCGGCCTGCTCGAGCAGGTCCTTGCACAGCACGTCGCAGGGGCGCCCGGGTCGCGGCGGATGCCGGCGGCGATGCGCTCCTCGCCGAACAGCTCCATGCCGGCCGGGCCTCGGCCAGCCCGTCGGTGTAGAGCACCACCAGGTCGCCCTCTTCCAGCTCGATCTCGCGCGACGTGTACTCGGCCTTCGGGTCGAGGGTGATCAGCGGCCCGGTGGAGCGCAGCGGCTGCAGGTCGCGCTGGTGCCACAGCCACATGGCGGGGTGGCCCGCCGACGCTAGCGCAGGGTGCGGGCCCGCTGGTCGAACACCACCACGCACATCGAGATGAACTCCTCCGCCCGGTCGTGCGAGGACAGCTGCATGTTCAGCTCCTCGAGCGCCTGCGCCGGGTCCCGGTAGTTCTTGAGGAACACGCGCAGCAGGTACTTCGCCTGGAAGGCGGTGATCGACGCCTCGATGCCGTGACCGGTGACGTCGCCGATGACCACCGCCAGGCGGCCGCCCGACAGCGGGTACACGTCGTAGAAGTCACCGGCCATCACCCCGGTGCCGGCCTGGTACACCCGGCCGAGCTCGAAGCCGGGCAAGGTGGGCAGGGCGGCGGGGGCCAGGCGCTCCGCCCACCGCTTGGGCGCCAGCTCGTCCTGCTCGAGGGTCTCCTCCGCCTTGCGTTCGAGCTGCCAGCGGGCCTGCGACAGCCGGGCCTGGCGGGTGAAGTTCCGACCGGCCAGCAGGCTGGCCACCGCCGGCACGGCCAGGGCCAGGAACGGCCACGACGGCCGGCCCCGCAAGCCGGCCAGGCCGCTGACGAACAGCACCAGCGTGAGCACCACCCAGCTCATGGCGGTGAGGCTGTCCTTCTTCCAGGTGGCCCGGGACAGCTCGGTGGCGTCGGCCTCGGGGCCGTAGTCGCGCTCGACCTTCTCGGCGATGCGCCGGCGCAGTCGGGCGGATCGGGCCCAGGTCAGCGCGGCCAGCGCGCACAGGATGGTGGCTGCCGCCGTCTGGAGCGTCATAGATCTCCCGAGGCATCGTAGGTGGCGCCGTCATCGCTGTCGACGACCGCGCCACAATCGCGAACGATCACACCGTTTTCGCAGGTCAACGCACTGACGTGTTGCTGACTGGAGCGCTCGCCGGCGCGGTTGAAGACTCCACGTCGAGCCATGTGCATGAAATCCACAGGCGGTTGGCGCCATCACCGCACACCTGCGTTCCCGCTGCGTGGGCGGCTCAACCCCGTCGGCGCACGCGCAGCTTGATCGGGACCGCGCCCAGCTTGCAGCCCTCGCGCAGACGGCGCTCGAGGTAGCGCAGGTAGGTGGGTGGCAGGTCCTTGTTGGTGAACAGCGTGAACGTCGGCGGGTGGGTGGCGCCCTGGGTGGCGTACAGCACCCGGGCGCCGTGCGGGGCCGGCTGGGCGGCCTGCGCCTCGCGGATGAGCCGGTTCACCGTGGCGGTGGGCACCCGGGCCTGGTAGTCCTCGATGGCCGCACCCAGCTTGGGCAGCAGCTTGTGCACGCCCTTGCCGGTGAGGGCGCTGATCTTCAGCACCGGCGCATCGCCCAGGAAGCGCAGCCGGTCCTTCACGTCCACACCGATGCGCTCGCGCTCCTCGGTCTCGAGCAGCTCCCACTTGTTGAGCAGGATCACGATCGGGCAGCCGGCGGCGTCGACGCGCTCGGCCAGGCGCTGGTCCTGGTGGGTGACACCCACCGTCACATCGATGACCAGCAGCGCCACATCGGCGTTGTCCACGGCACGCAGGGCGCACCATCGAGAAGTACTCGGTGGCGTCCTCCTCCCCGTGGCCGATCTTGGACCGGCGGCGCATGCCCGCGGTGTCCACGAAGCGCACCGGCCCGAACGGGGTGTCGACGATGGTGTCGATGGCGTCGCGGGTGGTGCCGGGAAGGTCGTGCACCACGGAGCGGTCGTCGCCGATGAGCCGGTTGAACAGCGTCGACTTGCCCACGTTGGGCCGCCCGACGATGGCCACCGAGTACAGCTCGTCGTCGCGGTTGGGGGCGCCGGGCGGCAGCGCCAACGGGTCGCCGTCCTCGTCGACCGCATCGGCGTCGAAGCCGTCGGCGTCGGGCGCAGGGCCATCGAGGGCGGCGGCCGCGGCGGCCGCCACCGGGTTGCCGGCCTCGGCCTCCGCCCGGCGGGCGTCGACGGCGTCGAGCACGGCGTCGAGCAGGTCCTCGGTGCCGGTGCCGTGCAGCGCCGACACCGCGAACGGCTCGCCCAGGCCGAGCGACAGGAACTCCCACACGGCCGGTTGGCCGCGGGGTGGTCCACCTTGTTGACCACGACGAACACCGGCTTGTGGGCCTCGATGCGCCGCAGCATCCCGGCCACCCGGGTGTCCTCGTCGGTGCAGCCGACCCGGCTGTCCACCACGAACAGCACGGCGTCGGCGTCGTGCATGGCCCGCTCGGACTGCTTGGACACCTTGTCGTCCAGCGCGCTGCCCACGCCGCCGGGCAACCAGCCACCGGTGTCGACCACCACGAAGCCGCGGCCCTGCCACTCGCCCTCGACCGCCTTGCGGTCGCGGGTGACGCCCGGCCGCTCCTCGACGATGGCCTCCTGGCGGCCGACCAGGCGGTTCACCAACGTCGACTTGCCGACGTTGGGTCGTCCCACGATGGCGAGGTGGGGCAACGACATCAGGCACGCTCCAGGGCCCGGCGCAGCGACGCGCCGTCGGTCGGGATGATCTCCACCGGGCGGAGGAGCTCCGCCGGGGTGGTGCCGTCGAGGAAGCGACCCTCGGACAGGCACACGTCGGGCAGCAGGTAGCGGTGGCCGGCCGGTTCGGTGGACAGCACCCGGTTCAGGTCCTCGCCCACCAGCAGCCCCGTCACCCCCACGTTGCCGCCGAAGAACCGGTTCTCCACCGGCACCAGGCGAACCGGCGCGGTGCCGGCCGCCGCCTGCAGCTCCGCCAGCAACGGGCCGAGCACCTCGGCGCCGTAGGTGCCGGTGAGCACCGCCACCGGCGTCCGGCGCGACGCCGAGCTGCACGGCCACCGGCGCCACGGCGGTGGGCGCACCGTCGCCGTCGCCGAGGCGCGGGGCGCGGTAGCCGGGCACGGTGGCGCTGATGCGGGCGGGGTTGGCACCGCCGTCGGCGCCGTCGGACCAGGCGAAGAAGCCGGCCTGCGGGGCCGGGGCCGACGCGATCTCACCGCGGAACGCGGCCTCGAAGGCCCGGGCCATGCCCACGCCGTCCTCGTGCAGGGCGAAGCCCTCGTAGTGCGACGCCGGCGGGAACGGCCGCCCCGCCATCAGGTAGTACTCGTCGGCGGCGAAGACCAGACGGCGGCCCACCAGCCCGAGGAACGTGTCCTGCCAGGCGTGCACCGCATCGAGCACGGCGGCGGCCTCGGCTGCGGTGTGCAGGCGCATGCGGGGGGCGGTGTTGTACCGGCTCAACCCGAGCGGCACCACCGCCACGGTGGCCAGCTCCGGGTACTGGTCGGCGATGCCGCACAGCGTGTCCTCGAGCACGGCGCCGTCGTTGAGGCCCGGGCAGATCACCAGCTGGCCGTGCACGGTCACCCCGTGGTCGAGCAGCAGGCGCAGCCAGCGCAGCGAGGTGGCGCCGCGGCGGTTGTGCAGCAGGTCGGCCCGCACCAGCGGGTCGGTGGCGTGGATGGACACGTACAGCGGCGACAGCCCCTCGGTGATCACCCGCTCCAGATCGGCCTCGGTGAACCGGGTGAGGGTGGTGAAGTTCCCGAACAGGAAGCTCAGCCGGTAGTCGTCGTCCTTCAGGTAGAGGCTGCGGCGCAGGCCCGGGGGCAGCTGGTAGATGAAGCAGAACTCGCAGTGGTTGTCACAGGTGCGGACGCGATCGAACACGGCGGCGTCCACGTCGATGCCCAACGGCTCACCGGCCCGCTTGGGCACCTCGAGCTCGACCTCGAGGCCGCCGCGGCGCAGCTCCAGCCACACGTCGGCGTCGTCGGCGAGCATCCGGTAGCGGATCACGTCGGTCACCGGCTCCCCGCACACGGTGAGCAGCTCGTCGCCCACCAGCACGCCCGCCGCCTCGGCCGGCGACCCGGCCGCCACCGCCGTGACCCGGGGCAGGTTGGCGCGCGCCGCCGCCGTGGAGGCGGCGCCGGCCGCCGGGCGGGCGCGGGGGGTGGGGGTGGCGGGTGCGGACACAGCCGGACGATCGTACTCGTCGGGCCCCCGCTGCAGCTCGGCAGGCTTGGCGCAGCGTCGCCGGTAGGTTGGGCCCGGCATGGATGTGGAGCGCGTGCTGCTGGCGGCACCCCGGGGGTTCTGCGCCGGGGTCGAGATGGCCATCAAGGCCCTGTCGTGGCTGGTGCGGGCCTTCCCGCCGCCGGTGTACTGCTACCACGAGATCGTCCACAACCAGCGGGTGGTGGAACGGTTCCGGGCGCTCGGGGTGGTCTTCGTCGACGACATCGCCGAGGTCCCCCCCGGCCGGCCGGTCATGCTCTCGGCCCACGGCTCGGCGCCCGAGGTGGTGGCCGCCGCCCGGGCCAACGGCGGGTACGTGGTCGATGCGGTGTGCCCGCTGGTCACCAAGGTCCACCACGAGGTCCGCCGGCGCGCCGGCCGCGGCTACCGCATCCTCTACGTCGGCCACGAAGGCCACGAGGAGGCGGTCGGCACGATGGCCGTGGCCCCCGACGCCATCGACCTGGTCGAGACCCCTGAGGACGTGGACGCCCTCGGTCCCATCGAGCAACCGGTGGCGCTGCTGGCCCAGACCACGCTGTCGCACCGGGACTGGTCCGGCGTGGCCGACGCCGCCCGCCGGCGCTTCCCCGACCTGTGGCAGCCCGGCCGCTCGGACCTGTGCTTCGCCACCACCAACCGCCAGGCCGCGCTCGGGGCGATCGCCCCGCGCTGCGACGCCATGGTGGTCATCGGCTCGGCCAACAGCTCCAACACCAAGGCGCTGGCCAAGCTGGCCACCGACGCCGGCTGCCCGCGGGTGTTCCGGGTCAACGGCGCCGAGGAGCTGCCCGACGATCTGACCGGCACCGTCGGCGTCACCGCCGGCGCCTCGGCGCCGGAGGACCTCGTGCAGGCGGTGATCGACCGGCTGGCGCCCCGACGGGGGGTGGAGGAGATCACCGTCACCGACGAGGACGAGTACTTCCCGCCGCCCCGTCAGCTGCGCGAGCTGGTGGCCGCACTCGATGTGTTCGCCACGTTCGGCGCCGGTGGCACGCTGACCGGCCGGCCCGACGCCGCCGATCGCGAGCACGCGGCCAGCGACGTGTTGGGCGCCCTGGCCCGCTGAGCACCCGGCTACCGACTACACCTTCAGACCGGCGCGGGCCTGGTCGAACAGCGGCTGGAGCTCGTTGGCCAGCGTCTCGGTCAGCTCGCGCACCGCTCGCCGCGACGTGGCCCGGCCCTCGCCCTTGGCCGGCGGCAGGATCGGCGGGCCGACCACCACCCGCACCTTCGTCGGCCGGATGAACTTCGAGCCCTTTCGCTGCGCCCGCTCGGACCCGCCGATGCCGACCGGCACGATGGGCACACCGGTGCGCAGGGCGAGGAACGCCGGGCCGTCGTAGAGCTCGTGCAGGGTGGGCCCGAACTGCCGGGTGCCCTCCGGGTAGAGCACGAGCGGCTGGCCGGCCTCCAGCACGATCTGGCAACGGCGCAGCGCGTCACGGTCGGCGGTGCCCCGCGCCACCGGGAACGCCCCCAACGACGAGATCAGCCAGGCGAACTGCTTGTTGGCCTTCCACAGCGTGTCCTTGCCCATGAACCGCAGCGGCCGCCGCGTCACCGAGGCGACGATGGGCGTGTCGAGGTTCGAGCGGTGCACCGGGGCCAGGATGAACCCGCCGGCGGTGGGGACGTGTTCCTTCCCGGTCACCTCCATGCGGAACCAGGCGTAGCAGAGCCCCACCAGCACGGCCCGGCACAGCGCGTAGAACCAGCGGGCGGCCCGGGTGGGTCGCTCGACGTTCCAGGCGGCGTCGAGGCGGGATTCCTGCGGTTGGTCCACGCTGGCGGTCACGGGTCCTGCCTCTCGTGCCACAGGTCGACCACCCGGGCGACGACCTGCTCGATGGTCATGTCGGTGGTGTCCACCACCACCGCGTCGACCGCGGTGGCCAGCGGTGACGCCGCCCGGGAGGAGTCGAGGTGGTCGCGGCGGGCCAGATCGGCGGCCACGGCCGCGGCGTCGGTGCCGGTGGTCCCCTCCCCCGCCCGGCGGGCGGCGCGGGCCTCGGGCGAGGCGGTGAGGAACACCTTGAGCCGGGCGTCGGGGAACACGACGGTGCCGATGTCGCGGCCCTCGAGCACCCCACCGCGCTGCCGCCCGACGATGGCGCGCTGCTGGTCCACCATGGTGGCGCGCACGTCGGGGTTGGCGGCCACCGCCGACACCGAGGCGGTCACCGCCGGACCGCGGATCTCGGCGGTGACGTCACGGCCGTCCACGGTGACCCGGTGGCCCACGTCGATCGTGCAGGCGGCCGCCACCTCGGCCACCGCCGCATCGTCGTGGGGGTCGATCCCGTCGTGCAGCACGGCGGCGGTGACCGCCCGGTACATGGCGCCGGTGTCGAGGTAGGTCAGCCCCAGCTCGGCGGCGACCCGCTTGGCCACGGTGGACTTGCCCGAGCCGGCGGGGCCGTCGATGGCCACCACCTCGCTGCGCTCACCGGGTGGGTCGCCGTGCTGCACCATACGAGCCGTCGACCCTAGCCCTTCCCGTCCGCCCCGGCTCAGCTCGACAGGGTGGCGAACACGTCCCAGAAGCGTGGGAACGTCTTGGCCACGCAGCCGGGGTCGGCCACCACGGTGCCGGCCAGGCGCAGCCCCACCACCGCGAAGCTCATGGCCAGGCGGTGGTCGTCGTAGGTCTGCACGGTGGTGCCGCGGGCCGCCGGCCCGGCGGGGTGCACCGTCATGCCGTCGTCGAGCTCGTCGGCGGCGATGCCGAGCCGACGCAGCTCGCCCACCACCGCGCCGATGCGATCGGACTCCTTGCGGCGGATGAACCCGATGCCGGTCATCGTGGTGGGCCCGTCGGCGAACGGTGCGACCGCCGCCAGGGTGGGGGCGGTGTCGGACAGGTCGGCCAGATCGACCGTGACCCCCCGCAGCCCCCCCGGTGCCGGCCCCGTGACCTCGGTCCAGTCCTCGCCACGGCGCACGGTGCAGCCCATGGCGGCCAGCACGTCGGCGAAGGCGGCGTCGCCCTGCACGCTGTGGCGGCCCAGGCCCTGCACCCGGACGGTGCCCCCGCAGATGGCGGCGGCGGCGAAGAAGTACGACGCCGCCGAGGCATCGCCCTCCACCCGGTGGGCGCGCCCGGTGTAACGGCCGGCGGGCACCTCGACCAGCCCGTCGCCCACCGAGGCGGGCGCGCCGAACGCGGCCATCACCTGGGCGGTCATCGTCACGTAGGGCACCGACACCAGCGGCGTGGTCAGCCGGATGCGCAGCCCGTGCGGGGCCAGCGGGGCCGCCATCATCAGGCCCGACAGGAACTGGCTGGACACGTCGCCGCCGATGGCCACCTCCGCCGGCCAGCGCGCCCGCGAGCCACCGTGCACCACCAGCGGCAGCCCGCCGTCGCGCCCGCCGGCGGCGTGCACGTCGACGCCGAGGTCCCGCAGGGCGCCGATGAGCGGCCCGAACGGGCGGGCCCGCAGCTGCTCGGCCCCGTCGAGCGTGCACCCGCCCTCCCCCAGCGCCAGTGCGGGCGGCAGGAAGCGGGCGGTGGTGCCCGACTGGCGGGCGTCGAGCCATACCATTCGGTCTGGTATGGCCAGGGCCGGCCACCGACCGCCGGCCCCCTCGACGGTGGCCTGCTCGGCGACGGGGTCGCGGGCGACGGCCACGCCCAGGCGCTGCAGGCAATCGACCATGGCGGCGGTGTCGTCGGCGTCGAGCACACCGTGCAGCACGCTCGGTCCCTCGGCCAGCGCCGCCACCAGCAGCGCCCGGTTGGTGATGCTCTTCGACCCGGGCACGGTCACCACCGCGTCGAGCGGGCCGCGCCGCGCGGTGATCGGCTGGACCGCCCGGTCGGCCGGGCCGCTCACGTCAGCCGGCGCACCGACGGCTTGAACCGCCGGGCCAGCAGGCCGCCGCGGAACAGCTCGCTGCGGGCTTCGTCCACCAGCAGCACGGCCACGCCGCTGGTGCCCTCGGCGCTGTGCACCACCTCGAAGCTGTCGATGTTCACGCCCAACTCGGCGGCGAGGGTGAACACCTCGGCGGCGGCCCCCGGCCGGTCGGGGATGGGGATGCGGACCTCGGCCAGCTCCTCGGGCCGCACCGAGCGGGCCGGGAGGTTGGCGCGGGCCTGGCGGGCCCGTTCGAGCGCGGCGGTCAGCCCGCTGCGGTCGCCCTGCTCCACCAGGTTGCGCATGCGGAACAGGCCCTCGATCAGCTGGTCGAGCGTGTCGACGATGGCGCCGCGGTTCTCGGCGCAGATGTCGGGCCAGATCGCCGGGTGGCCGGAGGCGATGCGGGTCATGTCCCGGAAGCCGCCGGCGGCCAACCGCAGCAGGGCGGCGTGGTCCTCGGCCCGGGCGTCGGCCAGGGTCATCAGCGTGGCGGCGGTGAGGTGGGGCACGTGGGAGACCACCGCCACCAGCGCATCGTGGGCGGCGGCGGGCACGGCCACCACGTCGGCGCCGAGCTCGGCCACGATCGACGCCACCGCGGTGAACGTCTCGTCGGGGGTGTCCGGCTGCGGGGTCAGCACCCACACCGCACTGGAGAACATGTCGGCGTCGGCGCCGTCGAGGCCGATCAGCTCCGAACCGGCCATCGGGTGGCCGGCGATGAAGCGGGGGTCGCGCACGGCCGAGGCCACCGGGCTCTTCACCGAACCGACGTCGGTGACCAGCCCCGTGGTCCGCTCGAGCGCGTCGGCCACCGCGGCGGCCAGCGCACCCACCGGCGTGGCCACGAACGTGATGGTGGCGCCCACATCGATGCCGCCGGCGTCGATCACCTCCAGCTCCACCGCCCGGGTCACGTGGTCGGGGGCGGCGTCGCTGCCGTGCACGGTCCAGCCCCGTTTGCGCAGGGCGAGGGCGATCGAGCCGCCGATGAGCCCCAGCCCGATGACGTTGGCGCGGCGTTGGTCGGGCGCGATGCCGTTCACGACGACCACTCCGACGCGAGGCGCGACCCGCTCACGAGGTGGCGAGATCGGGGCGCAGCGCCACCGCACCCTCGAGGTACACGTGCTCGATGGCGCCGCGGGCCTGTTCGGTGCAGCAGTGCACCATCACCCGCACGCAGCGCGGCAGGGCGCCGACGATGTCGAGCTCGGCCATGTTCATCAGCGGCACCTCGGCCAGCTCGGGGATGCGGGCCCGGGCCACGGTGGCGGGGAACGTGGCGTGGATGTCGCCGGTGGCCGAGAACAGCAGCGAGATCAGCTGGTCGGCCTGCAGACCGTTGCGGTCGAGGATGGCGCGCACCATCGCCTCCACCCGGTCGGCGATGTGGTCCACCTCGTCGCGGTCGATCGTGGTGGCTCCTCGGACGGCTCGCACGCTCAGCACGCTGGCGCATGCTAGGGGTTCGCCCCCGTCGCGTTCGAAAGCGCCCTGACCTCGTCGAGGGTGAGCCGCCGCCACGCCCCGGGAGCCAGCTTGCCGTCCGCGATCGGGCCGATGCGGGTGCGCACCAACCGCCGCACCGGATGACCGACGGCGTCGCACATGCGGCGGATCTGGCGGTTGCGGCCCTCGTGGATGGTGATGCGCAGCAGGTCGGGCTCGATGGTCGCCACCCGGGCCGGTGCGGTGACGCCGTCGTCCAGCTCGACGCCCACGCGCAGGCGGCGCAGCGCACCGCGGCTGGGCGCGCCCTGCACCGCCACCAGGTACTCCTTGTCGACCCCGAAGCTGGGGTGGGTGAGGCGGTGGGCGAGCTCGCCGTCGTTGGTCAGCAGCAGCAGGCCCTCGCTGTCCACGTCGAGGCGGCCCACCGGGAAGACGCGCACCTCGTCGGGCACCAGCTGCACCACCGTGGGCCGGCCCTGGGGGTCGCTGGCGGTGGTGACCACACCGGTCGGTTTGTTGAGCAGGTAGTGGACGAGGTCCGGTCGCACCCCGATGCCGATGCCGTCCACCGCCACCCGATCGACCTCGGGATCGACCCGCCGGCCGAGCGCGGCCACCTCGTCGTTGACCGTGACGCGGCCCTCGGCGATGAGGTCCTCGCACACCCGCCGGCTGCCGAAGCCGACGCGGGCGAGGGTCCGCTGCAGCCGCTCGGCGTCGCTCACTCGTCGCCGGCGTGGGCGTCGGGGCCGGTGAGGTCGATCAGCTCGTCGGCGTCCGCATCGCTGCGCCCACCGCCGCGCTCGTCGTGCGCTTCGTCACCCTCCTCATCGGCGGTGTCCGCGGGCGACGCCCCGGGGCGGTGCGGGTGCGGCGCCGGGGATCGCCCTCCGACAGCAGCGTGCGCTCGAGCGTCTCGACCACGTCACCGCCGGGCACGAACTGGCCCAACAGGGGCAGGTCCTCGATGCGGTCGAGCCCGATGCGCTCGAGGAACAGCTGGGTGGTGCCGTACAGCGTGGCCTGGCCCGGACCGGGATCGTGGCCGACCTCGGTGACGAAGCCGCGCTGCACCAGCGTGCGCATGACACCGTCGACGTTGACCCGCGGATGGCGGTGACCTGGGCGCGGGAGATCGGTTGCTTGTAGGCGACGATCGACAGCGTCTCCAGCGCGGCGGCCGACAGCTTGGCCGACTGCCCGTCGAGCACGTACCGCTCGACGTAGGCCACCTGGTCGGGGTGGGACTGGTAGCGGTAGCCGCCGGCCACCCGGGCCAGCTGGAAGCCCCGGTTGGAGATCTCGTACTGGGCGGCGAGGGAGCGGCAGCGCTGCTCCACCTCGGTCACCGGGATCTCCAGCAGCTGGGCCAGCACCGAGGGCTCGACGGGCTGGTCGGCCACCATGACCAGCGCCTCGATGGCGCGGTCGACGTCGTCGGGCAGGACGACGGGTTGGTCGATCGGTTGGTCGGTGGGATGGTCCACGCCCGCATCGCTTCCTGGGTTCCGGCCGGCGGTCGTGCTGCGACGCCGGTGCTGGTTGTGCTGCGCCGCCCATGGTAGGGAGTGCCAGCCCGGCGGGTCCGGTGCGCCCGGCTCAGCCGTCGTACGCGTCGGCCAGCAGCAGGTCGGCGAGCGGCACTTCGTCCTCGCCCACCCAGTGCAGCTCCAGCGCCGCCATCGACGACGCCTGCTCCAGCTCGACGAAGCCCTGCTTGTAGAGCTCGAGCACGGCCAGGAACCGCACGACGATGTCGAGGCGCTCGACCAGGTCGGCGCACAGCTCCCGGAACGACATCGCGCCGCCGGCCCGCCGCAGCTCGTCGGCGACCTCGGTGATGGCGTCGAAGACCGACACCCGCACCGAGGGCAGGTGCTCGATGGACACGCGGGGCGGTGGCTTCGGGGTGGTCGCCCGCACGAAGGCCGAGCGGATCGCCTCGGGGGTGACCCCGGCCAGGAAGTCGGGCTGCAGGTCGTGGAAGCGCTCGTCGGGCCCGCAGGTGCGCGGCACCGAGCGGGAGGCCCGCTCCAGCGCCTCGTCCATGATGGCGGCGGCGTCCTTGAACGTCTTGCACTCCAGCAGGCGGGCGAGCAGCAGGTCGCGCTCCTCCCACAGGGCGAGCTCGTCGTCGAGGTCGACGTCCTCCTCCTCGGGCAGCAGCCGCCGCGCCTTGAGCTCGACCAGCGTGGCCGCGATCAGCAGGAACTCGGTGGCGGTGCCCAGGTCGAGGCCGGCCATCTTGTCAAGCTCGGTCAGGAACGCGTCGACGATCCGGGTGAGCGACACCTCGTAGAGGTCCACCTGCTCCTTGAGGATCAGGTGGAGCAGAAGGTCGAACGGCCCCTCGAACACGGGAGTGTGCACCTCATAGGTCACCCACAGGAGCGTAATTACAAGGATGTCGTTCGGCAAGCGTCCAACATCGTTCGGCGGTGCGATTCGGGCGACGGACGGCACCGGAACGGCGTTCGGCACCCCGGCCGAGCGGCGTGGCGGCCCCGCCGTCGGTGCCCGGCGGCGTCGCCGGTACCAGCGGCAGGCCCAACGCCGGCGTCGCGGGCAGGCCCTGTCGCTCGTCATCGCCCTCGCCGCCGCGGCCCTCTTCTACCGCAACGTGTCCGCCTCGGCGCAGGCCGACGAACCCGACCTGCTGCCGTTCTGGGGGGCGTTCCAGATCGGCTGCACGTGGGACAACGGTTGTGGCGGCGGCCACCACGGCGGTGCCACCCCCGCCGTCGACTTCGTCATGGCCGAGGGCAGCCCCATCGTGGCCGCCGGCGCCGGCGTGGCCCGCCTCTACGAGGACAGCTGCGCCGGCCGCTACATCGAGATCTGGCACGGCGGCGTGCGCAAGTACTCGCGCTACCTGCACCTCAGCTCCTACGCGATACGCGACGGCGAGGCCGTGGCCCGCGGCCAGATCATCGGCTACTCGGGCAACACCGGCGCCGCCGGCGGCTGCTCCACCGGCCCCCACCTGCACTACGACGAGCTGAACGCCGACCGCCACCGCGTCGACCCCGGCCCCATGGCCGGCTGGTCGGGCGGCGTCTGGGTCTCCTACCCGAGCGCCATCGGCTTCGCCGGCTGGGGACAGGTCCCGGCGTTCGGGGCGTGGCGCCCCCGCAACGACTTCACCGTCACCGCCGGCACACCGACGACGTTGCTGAGCACCACCACGGTGCCGTCGCCCACGCCGACCACGGCGCCGTCGCCGGTCACCACCGGGCCGCCGCCGGTCACCACCGCGCCGCCGCCGGTGACCGCACCGCCGCTGCCGTCGGCCCTGGCCGAGGGCACGCTGTTCCGCGCCGGCGACGCCCCCAACGTGTTCGTCTACGCCGCCGGCGGCCCCTGGTGGGTTCCCGACCCCGACCAGCTCGAGCTGCTCGGCGGTTGGGGCAAGGTGCAGCTCGCCGGGCCCCGGCTCGACGCCCTGCTGTCGGCCATGCCGTTCCGTCCGCTGCAGTACCGGGCCTTCGCCGAGGCCGGCGACGGCACGCTCTACTGGTGCGCCGGCGGGTCGCCCTGGCCGTTGCGCTCGATGGAGGAGCTGGCCGCGCTGCAGGCGGCGGTGGGCGGCAGCGGCTGGCACCGCCTGCCCGGCGGCGCCGGTGTGGCCCAGTGGGCCTGCGGCGGCACGGTGCCCGGCACGGTGTTCCGGCCCCGCACGTCGAGCGCTTACTGGGTGTGGACCGACGGTGGCTGGGCCCGCTTCGGCGACGCCGCCGCCCTGCGGGCCGCCGGCTACGACCCGGCGGCCGCCAACCTCATCCCCGCCTGATCCGGGGCCGCCCGAATCGGGTGGGGCGGTGGTGCGCTCCCCCACTACCCTGTCGCACTCGTGACCCGCGTCCTGTCCGGCATCCAGCCCTCCGGGGCGCTCCACCTCGGCAACCTGCTGGGCGCCGTCCGCAACTGGGTGGTGGACCAGCACGAGGCGGACAGCTTCTTCTGCGTGGTGGACCTGCACGCTGACCTCGGTCCAGGACCCGGCCGCCCTGCGGGAGAACACCCTGCAGCTGGCCCAGCTGCTCATCGCCTGCGGGCTCGACCCCGAGGTGTGCACGCTGTTCGTGCAGAGCCACGTGCGCGCCCACACCGAGCTGGCGTGGCTGGTGGAGTGCACCGTGAGCTACGGCGAGCTCAGCCGCATGACCCAGTTCAAGGACAAGTCCCGCAAGGCCGAGTTCATCTCCGCCGCGCTGTTCACCTACCCGGCGCTGATGGCGGCGGACATCCTGCTCTACGACACCGACCGGGTGCCGGTGGGCGACGACCAGCGCCAGCACCTCGAGCTGACCCGCGACGTGGCCATCCGCTTCAACAGCCGCTACGGCGACACGTTCGTGGTGCCCGAAGCCGCCATCCCCCGCGCCGGCGCCCGGGTGATGGACCTGCAGCAGCCCCCCAACAAGATGTCGAAGTCGTTGGACTCGCCCCAGGGCACCATCGGCGTGCTCGACCCGTTGAAGGACGTCGAGAAGAAGATCAAGCGGGCGGTGACCGACACCGACGCCGAGGTGCGCTTCGACCCGGTGGCCAAACCCGGGGTGTCCAACCTGCTGTCGATCCTGGCCGCCTGCACCGGGCGCACGCCGGAGGAGGCGGCGACCGGCTACACGCAGTACGGCCCGCTCAAGGCCGACACCGCCGCCGCCGTGGTGGCCACGCTGACCCCGATCCAGCAGCGCTTCGCCGAGCTGCGGGCCGATCCGGCCGAGACGGCCCGGCTGCTGGCCATCGGGGCCGAGAAGGCGGCCACGGTGGCCGACGGCGTGCTCGGCCGGGCCCGGGAGGCCATCGGCCTGCTCCCCCGCTGAGCGACGCCGCTCGGACAGCCACCGGGCTCAGGCGGCGCCGACCGACCGGGCGTCGCGCACGGCTTCGCGGATCTGCACGCCCCGCTGGGCGGCCATCTCCACCTGGCCCACGATCTCGCGCATGGCCGCGGTCTGCTCCTCGACGGCCGCGGCGATCACCGTGGAGGCCTCCTCGACGTCGCCGATGATGGTGCGGATGTGCTCCATGGCGGCCACCGCCGAGGCGACGTCGTCGCCGGTGCCGGCCACCACCGAACCGATCGAGTTGGTGGTGTCGCCGGTGCGACGGGCCAGCTCCTTCACCTCGTGGGCGACCACGGCGAAGCCCCGACCGCTGTCGCCGGCATGTTCCGCCTCGATGTGGGCGTTGAGGGCCAGGAGGTGGGTCTTGTCGGTGATCTGACCGATGGTGAGCACCGCGTCGGCGATGCGGGCCGAGCTGCGCTGCAGGTCCTCCATCCGCTGCATCGAGCGCTCGACGGCGTGCACGGCGTCCGCCGCGATGCGGGCCGCGTCGCCGGCGGTGCGGGCGATCTCGTTGATGGTGGCGTCCATCTCGGTGGTGGCGGAGGCCACCGTCTCCATCCCGAAGCACACCTCCTCGGCCGAGCGCTCCATGCCCACCGCCACCGCCGTCAGCTGCTCGGCGCGGCGATCGAGGGCGGCGATGCGTTCGCGCATGGCGGCGGCGAAGCGGTTGAACGCGGCCGCCACCGCGCCCAGCTCGTCGCCGCGATCGGCGTCGAGCTCGGTGCCGTCCACCGTGCCCTGGTCGGCCACCGCCTCGAGTCCGGCGCGCAACGTGGCCAGCGGCGCGGTGATCGACCGGGTGATCAGCCGGGCGAGGGCGACGCTGACCGCCACGGCCACACCCAGGCCGCCGGCCAGCAGCAGCTGGGAACGGGCCACGGCGTCGTTGACCGCCTGCTCGCGCTCGGCGGCGCGGGCCACCGCCGAGGTCACCACGTCGTCCACCGCGCTGCGATGCGCTTCGTAGGCGTCGCGCAGCGGCCCGTCGACCGCAGCGGCCACCACCTCTCCCCGCTCGGCCTGCAACGCCGGCAGCAACTGGGTGTGCAGCACGTCGAAGAAGCGTTCGGCCGCCGGTTCGGCCCGCTCGAGCATGGCCTCGCGCTGGCTGGGGTCCTCGAGGTGCTCGTGCCAGTACTCGAGCCGGCCCCGGTAGTCCGCCTCGAGGCGCTCCAGTGTGGCGGCGTGCTCGCCGGCAGCGTCGAAATCACCGTTGCGGGCCGACACCGACAGCTGGTTGGCGACGAGCATCGACTCCACCAGATAGGCGGGTGGCGGCAGCACGTCGGCCAGCAGCTCCTTGTCCAGCGAGATCTGCCGGTAGTCGTCGCCGCCGATCTTGGCCTGGTCGAGCACGGCGAACGCGGCGAGGGCGAACACGACGAGCGCGACCGACATGGCGCCCACCAGCAACGGCAGCTTCCTCGCCACCCGCATGTTCCGCAACACGGCGTCTCCCGTTCGGCTCACCCCGTTCCGCAGGGTGTGCGGTCGGCTTGAGCATCGGGGGGTGCATCGTCCGTCTTGAGGAAGACGCCGCGCATGTGCGCAACCGGATCAACCGCGGGTCGGCGTCGACGTGCGGGAACGCCGGCCGGTCGGCAAGACACCGTTCAGCTGCGAGCGCGCGCGTGCCGGGCCGGGCCGGTGGGGCGCCATGGCGGCCGGCGGGAGCCGGCGTTCACACGGCGTGGTGGTCGGCGTCGCTGAGCAACCGCCCCCAGCGCAGCGGCACCGTCCACCGCTCGGCCGGCGCGTGGTGCTCGGCCGCCCAGGCCGCGGTGCAGGGGTGGGCGCCGGCCTCGGTGAGCAGCTCGGCACCGCGCCGTTCGTAGCGCAGGTACCGGCCGAGCGTGCCCGGGGCCGTCCGCACCCGGACCAGCTTGCACAGGGAGGCGACCACCCGTCCGGCGGTGCCGAGGTCGGCGTCGACCTTGCCGATGTCGTGCAGCAGGGCGGCCGGCAGCACCCAGGTGGGCGGCGCGGTCCTCGCCGCCGAACAGGCCGACTGCACCGTGCGGGCCACCGCCAAGGCGTGGCGTCGATCGTCGGGCCGGTGCCGGCGGAACAGGGCGAGCTCGGCCGCCGACAGCACCGTCGCCGCCCACGCCTCGTCGTGCGGGTTCGGCGGCTCCCGCCGCAACGCCATGGCGAGGCGGCGGGCCAGGTGGGGCAGGTGGCGCGACCCGGCGGTCACCAGCCGAGGTGGTCGAGGGCCAGCCGCAGCCCGATGATCGTCTTGGCGTCGATGAGCTCGCCGCGCTCGATCATGGGGCGCACCTCCCGCAGCGGCACCCGCACCAGCTCGAGGTACTGCTCCTCGACGCCGTCGGCGGCCGCGCCCACGTGGGTGAGCTCGGTGGCCAGGTACACGTGGGTGCGCTGATCGGTCATGCCGGCGGCGTTGAGGAACACGGTGAGCGGGTGGAACCGCTCGGCCCGGTAGCCGGTCTCCTCGATCAGCTCGCGGGCCGCGGTCTCGGCCGGGTCCTCCCCCGGCTTGTCGCGCAACCCGGCGGGGATCTCCAGCAGCCAGTCCTCGATGGCGGGCCGGAACTGGCGGACCAGCAGCGTCTCGGGGCCATCGGGACCGTCGTGCACGGCCACGATGCCGACCGCGCCCGGTGAGTAGATCACGTCACGCGTGAACTCCTCGCCCCCGGGCGCCCGGAAGCGTCCCTTCGTGACCCGGATGACGTAGCCCTGGTAGATCTCCTCCACCGCCACCCGGGCGAAGGCCCCGTCCCGGCCAGCCGCCCCTGCGCTGCCGTCCGTCTGCGTGCGCTGTGCCGCCTGTCGCTGCTCCACCACCAGCCCGATCAGCTCTCGAGACCGAGCGACACCGATTCGCGCACGGTCACCACGAGCGTACGGTCCTCGTCCCCCGATGCGGCTGTTGCTGACGCACGGATCGACGGAGCGGGTTCGCAGCGGGCGTCCGACTGGTCGGCCCGGCGGGCGGCGCGCTGCAGGGCGGCCCGCAGCAGCTCCGGAACAGCGGGGCCGGTTGGCCGGGCCGGCTGCGGAACTCCGGGTGCGCCTGGGTGGCCACCCAGTACGGGTGCGACTGCAGCTCGATGAACTCCACCAGCCGGTTGTCGGGCGACACGCCGGAGCAGACGAAGTCCCCGTCGTCGAAGCGCCCGCGGTAGCGGGGGTTGAACTCGTAGCGGTGCCGGTGGCGCTCCTTGACCACCCCGGCGCCGTAGGCGGCGTGCACCTGGCTGCCTTCGCGCAGCTCGGCGATGTAGTTGCCCAACCGCATGGTGCCGCCGAGGTCGGTCACGCCGCGCTGGGTCTCCATCAGGTCGATGACCGGGTGGGGGCTGTCGGGGTCGAACTCGGTGGAGTTGGCACCTTCCAGGCCGAGCACCGACCGGGCGTACTCGATGGTCATGACCTGCATGCCGAGGCACAGACCGAGGCAGGGCAGGTCGTGCTCGCGGGCGTAGCCTGCGGCGGCGATCTTGCCCTCGATGCCGCGGGCGCCGAACCCGCCGGGGATGACGATGCCGTCGAGGTCGGACAGCCGGCTGGCGGCCAGCATCCCCTCGATGTCCTCCGCCTGGATCCACCCAGCTGCAGCTTGGCGCCGAAGTGGAAGGCGGCGTGGTTCAGCGACTCGACCACCGACAGGTAGGCGTCGGGCAGGCTGACGTACTTGCCGACGATGCCGATGCGCACCGGCCGGGAGGCGGAACGGATCTGCTCGACCAGCGCGCGCCAGCGGGTCAGCTCCGGCGGTGGCGTGTCCAGGCGCAACGCCCGGCACACGAACCCGTCGAGGCCCTCCTCGTGCAACACCAGCGGGATGACGTAGATGCTGCTGGCGTCGGCGGCGTTGACCACGGCGTCGACCTCGACGTCGCACAGGTTGGAGATCTTGCGCTTGAGGTCGGTGCTCAGCGGCTGTTCGCTGCGGCACACGATGGCGTCGGGCTGGATGCCGCGGGCGCGCAGCTCGGTGACCGAGTGCTGGGTGGGCTTGGTCTTCTGCTCCCCGGAGGGCCCGATGAACGGCACCAGCGTGACGTGCAGGAAGAACACGTTCTCGCGGCCGACGTCGAGGCGGTACTGCCGGATGGCCTCGAGGAACGGCAGGATCTCGATGTCGCCCACGGTGCCGCCGACCTCGGTGATGACCACGTCGACGTCGTCGGTGGCCAGCAAGGCGATGCGACGCTTGATCTCGTCGGTGATGTGCGGGATGACCTGGACCGTGCGACCGAGGTAGTCCCCCCGGCGCTAGGCGGCGATTACCGCCGAGTAGATCGAGCCGGTGGTGGCGTTGGACGCCCGGGTGAGCTCGGTGTCGATGAAGCGCTCGTAGTGGCCGAGGTCCAGGTCGGTCTCACCGCCGTCACCGGTGACGTAGACCTCGCCGTGCTCGAAGGGGTTCATCGTGCCGGGGTCCACGTTGAGGTACGGGTCGAGCTTCTGCATGGTGACCCGCAGGCCCCGCGCCCGCAGCAGGCTGCCCAGCGCGGAGGCGGTGAGGCCTTTGCCCAGTCCACTCACGACGCCGCCGGTGACGAAGATGTGCTTGGCCACGGAACCTCCTGGTCGGGTCGGCGGCGCCGGTGGGGCGCCGTGCCGTCCTCGGTCATGACGTGGCCAACACGAAGCAGGGCTGTCCAGCACAGGACAGTCCCAACCCGCTCGGCCCGGATCACGCTAGCAACTGGGCAGGGGCGACCCGCGCATGCTGGCGACCCGACGGCCGCCGTTCTGGGCACGGCGGCGACCACGCAACGCGCTCACCACTGGTTGCGGGCGTCAGCCGCCGCCGTGAGCAGCTCTCCCGCGTGCTTGCGGGCGGAGGCCGATTCGGGCTTGCCCGACAGCATGCGGGCCAGCTCCACGGTGCGCTGCTTGGTGGTGAGCACGCGGGCGACCGACTCGGTGCTGTCGTCGCCCTGCCGCTTCTCGACGGTCACGTGGGTGGTGGCCCAGGCCGCCACCTGTGGGAGGTGGGTGACCACGAGGATCTGCCGGTCGCCGGCCGCCAGGCGGGCGAGGGCCTCGCCCACCGCGGTGGCGGCGGCGCCGCCGATGCCGGCGTCGACCTCGTCGAAGATCTGGGTGGGCGGGCTGGTGTAGCCCACCTTCGACAGCACCAGGCGCAACGCCAGCATGGCGCGGGCCAGCTCCCCGCCGGAGGCCACCTTGGCCAGGGGCAGCAGCGGCGAGCCGGGGTTGGCGGCCAGCAGGAACGTCACCTCGTCGCCGGCGGGGTCGGTGTCCGGACCGGCCACGTCGACGCTGATGCGGGCCTTGGCCAGCGCCAGGTCGGCCAGCCGGTCCTGCACGGCCCCGGCCAGCTCGGGGGCCGCCTTGCGCCGGGCGGTGCCCACCCGCCGCTGGGCCCGACGCAGCTCGTCGGCGGCGGCGCGGCGGCGGTCTTCGAGCTCGGCGGCGCGGCCTTCCCGGCCCTCGAGCTCCTCGGCCCGATCGGCCAGGGCCCGGTGCTCGTCCATGACCTCGGCCAGCGTCTCGCCGTACTTGCGACAGAGGTCGCGCAGCTGACTGCGGCGGGCCCGAACCTCGGCGAGCCGCTCCGGGTCGGGCTCGATCGACTCGGCCACGGCACGGATCTCGCTGGCCAGCTCGCTGAGCTCGGCGGCCAGGGATCGGGCCCGTTCCTCGAGCGGGCGGAACGGTGCCCGGTCCCGCAGCGCGGCGATGACGGAGGCCACCCCTTCGGCGGCACCGCCGTCGTCGTTGAGGGCGGCGAGGGCCAGCGCCGCGGCCTCCTGGTGGGCGACGGCGTCGGCCAGGCGATCCTCCTCCTCTTCGAGGACCGCGTCCTCGTCGGGGTTCTCCAGGCGGGCGGCGTCGAGCTCCTGGAGCTGGAAGCGCAGCAGGTCCAGCTCGCGCGCCCTGGCGCGGTCGTCGCCGCCGAGCGCGGCCAGGGCACGCTCGAGCTCGGTGGTCTCGGCGGCCAGCCGCCGGACCGGATCGAGGTCGATGCGGCCGAACAGGTCGAGCGCGGCGCGTTGGGTGGACGGGGCGAGCAGCGATTGGTGGGCGTGCTGGCCGTGCAGGTCGACGAGGTGCCGGCCGAGCTCGGACAGCTCGGCCAGGGACGCCAGCGAGCCGTTGACGTAGGCGCGGGAGCGGCCCTGGACGGGCACCACCCGACGGATCACCCACTCCTGGTCGCCCTCGGCGAAGCGGCCCTCCACCACCGCCTCGGTGGCGCCGGGTCGCACGAAGCTCGGGTCGGCCCGACCGCCGAGGAGCAGGTCGATGGCCTCGACCACCAGGGTCTTGCCGGCGCCGGTCTCGCCGGTGAGGGCGGTCATGCCGGGGCCGAACGTGAGGCCGAGGCGTTCGATCACGCCGAGGTCGGTGACCTGGAGCTCCTCGAGCATCAGCGCGCCCTCACCGGTCGTTCAGGCCGAACTTGTGCTTGAGGATGCCGAGGAAGTCCCGCTGCTCGAACGTGACCAGGCGCGCCGGGTGGGGCGATGCGGTCACGACCACGGCGTCGCCCTCGCCGAGCACGCCTTCGGAGCGGCCGTCGACGTAGAGCTCGGCGGGCCGCCAGCTGCACACCTCGAGGCGCAGCTCGGAGGTGGGTTCGAACACCAGGCTGCGGTCGAACAGCATGTGGGGGGCCACCGGGGTGAGCACGAGCAGGCGGTGGGTGGGCGCGACCACCGGTGCCCGGGCCGACAGGGCGTAGGCGGTGGAGCCGGTGGGGGTGGCGACGATGAGCCCGTCGGCGGCGAAGGTCATGAAGTACCGGCCGTCGACGGTCACGGCGAGGCGGACGGTGTGGCCGGACGGGGTCTTCTCCAGCACGGCCTCGTTGAGGGCCTGGACCGAGCCGTCGCGGCCGGCGCGACGCACGTCGAGGCGCATGCGCTGCTCGATGTGGTGGTCGCCGCTGAAGAAGCGTTCGATGCTGGGGCGAAGGGCGTCGGGCTCGATCTCCACCAGGTAGCCCAGCTGGCCGGCGTTCACGCCGAGGACCGGCACGTCGTCGGCGGAGACCAGTTCGACGGTGCGCAGCATGGTGCCGTCGCCGCCGATGGACAGCGCCAGGTCGTAGCCGGCACCGGCCACCTGGTCACGGGCGAGGTCCGGGCAGCCGACGAGGACGGCGTCGGTGGTGGGCAGCTCGACGTGGTGGCCGCCGGCTCGCAGCCAGGCAACGGTGGACGCCGCCAGCTCGATCGCCTCGGAGCGGTGTTGGTGGACGGCGACGAGGACGCGCCCCATGCTCAGGCCTCGTCCCGGCGGGCGTGCAGGAGGAACTCGACGTTGCCGTCGCCGCCGGTGAGCGGGGAGCGCACGACATCGAGCGGGGTGGCGCCGCTGGCGGCCAGGGCGGCGCCCACGTCGAGGATCGCCCGCTCCCACAGCGCCGGATCGCTGATGACGCCGCGCCCAGCACTGACCTCGCGCCGTCCGGCCTCGAATTGCGGTTTCACCAGCACCACCAGTTCGCCTCGTCGTCGGGTGCAGCGCACCAGGGCCGGCGCCACCGTAGTCAACGAGATGAACGACAGGTCGGCCACGACCACGTCGACCTCGCCGCCGAGGTCGATGGGCTGGAGGCCGCGGACGTTGCAGCGTTCCCGCACGACCACCCGCTCGTGGTCGCGGATGCGGGGGTGGAGCTGCCCGTGGCCCACGTCGATGGCCCACACCTCGGCGGCGCCGCGCTGCAGCAGGCAGTCGGTGAAGCCACCGGTGGAGGCGCCGGCATCGAGGCAGCGGGTGCCGGCCACGTCCACGGTGAAGGCGTCGAGCGCGGCTTCGAGCTTGTGCCCGCCGCGCCCGACGTAACGGGGCGGCAGGCCCAGGATCACGAGCGGCTCGTCGGGAGCGACCAGGCGGGCGGCCTTGTCGGCGGGGGCGCCGGCCACCGTGACACGACCGGCGCGGATCAGTTCCTGGGCGCTGGTGCGGGTCGGCGACGGCCGCGGCGCACCAGGCTCGGCGTCGAGTCGTCGGCGTGCGGCCATCTTGGTCACCTCCTCGGTTCGCACCCATGGCGGAGCGGTGCAACTCCGGTGGCGGCGATGGTACCGACGGGGTGTGACAAGCTCGGGCGGGGCGGCGCCGGCACCCGGTCAGGGGTCGGTCGGCCGCATCGAGTTTCTCCGGTGACGAAGGGAAGCGGTCTCTGCGGCGCCAGGACCACTGCACGGGATCCATGCACACGGTCAGCGGCAGACGTCGCGCTTGGCGATCACCGTCATTCGTCACCGGAGAAACGTGATGGTGCGGCCCGGGTGCGGCCCAGGGTGCGCCCAGAGCGCGGCCGGAGGGCGGCGGTCCGGGGCCGGAGGGGCCGGGTCGGGTCGGGCCGGGCCGGGTCAGGGTCGGGCCGGGCCGGGTCGGGTCAGGTCGGGTCGGGTCGGGGGAAGCATCGAACACGCCGATGCGACGGTGGCGGGCCGCCGGCGGCCACCCTGATTCGTCACCGGAGAAACGTGATGCGTGGGGCCGGGCGGTGGACCAGCCCGCCGTAGGCGCCCTGACCCGCCGGTGCGGGACCGGCGGGTCGGCGGGCGGACTCGGGCCGGGTCGGGTGGCCCTGGGGTCAGGCGGAGGCGGCTGCGGCGTGCTTGCGGCGAGCGCGAGCAGCGCTTCGGCGTCGTCGAGGCGTCGGCGTCCGCCCCACAGCCGCCTCGCCCTCAACGGCGGCCTCGCCCTCGGTGCGCGGCACCTTCCGGTGCGGCGGTCACGGCGTCGGCCGCGCCCTCGCCGTCGGGCTCGGTGAGCACGGCATCACGCAACGGCGCCGCCAGCCGCCGGCTGACCACCGTGGCCTTGGCCAGCGCATCGGCGGCGGCCTTGCCGGCGGAGCCGCGGTGGCGCAGCTTCTCGGTGAGCTCGTCGGTGAAGCGGTCGCCGGCTCGCACGGCGTTGGCCATGACGTGCCGGGCCGGTGCGGGCACGGTGAAGGCGGGCCGCGCCGGCCGGGTCGGCAGCTTGGCGGGCAGCTTCTTGGACAACTCGGTCAGCGATGAGAGGTTCGGCATGGTCGGCAGTCTATTGCCGAGCGCGAACTAATGCTTGCTGGAGTTAGCAATCTCGACCAGCGCCGCCAGATCGTCGGCCACCAGATCCGGCACCGGCTCCACCGGCAGGTCCCCGCGCCCGGTCACCCCGGTCAACACCAGCCCGAACCGGTAGCCCAGGCGCACGGCCAGGCGGCCATCGGTCATCGGCTGGTCACCGACCATGATCCCCTCGGCGCCGTAGCGATCGCGCACCAGGTCGGCGAAGGGCTGGTGCGGCTTGCCGGCCACCACCGGCTGCACCCCCGACGCATAGGCCACCGCCGCCACCAGCGACCCACCGCCCGGCAGCAGCCCCTGCGGCGTGGGGAACGTGGGGTCCTCGTTGGTGGCGACGAAGCGGGCACCGGCACGGATCGCTGCGGTGGCGCGGGTCAGCTTGGCGTAGTCGAACTCGGGGTCGTAGCCCACGACGACCACGTCGACGGGGCCGTCACCGTCGCGCACGACGCCCGCACCACGGGCCAGCAGCGCCTCGTCGATGCCCGGTCCGCCGACGACCAGGGCGGTCTCGTTGGCGGCCACCAACGACGCAGCGGCCATGGCGGAGGTGATGACCCGACCGGCACCGTCGACACCGATGCGGGCCAGCTTCTGCTCGGCCTCCGCCACCGGGGCGAAGGAGAAGTTGGTGGCGAAGCAGACCTCGTGGCCGGCGGCCCGCAGGCCGGCGATGGCCTCCGGCGCCCCCGGGATGTCGTTGCCCGCCAACCACACCACACCGTCGAGGTCGAAGGCCCACACGGTCATGCCGGGCGCTCCGTCGCCTCGCCCGCACCGGCCCCTTCGCCCGTCGCAGCCCATTCGCCCGTCGCAGCCCCTTCGCCCGGCGCAGCCCCGGCATCCTCGCCCGTCGCAGCCCCGACGATGGGCGCAGCCAGCCCCTCGACCACCTCGCAGCTGGGCACCCGCAGCAGCAGCGACGGGGCGGCGATGACCTTGGTGCTGCGGCTGCCGCCGCCGAGGATGATGCGCGCCCGCCCCATCACCGCGGCGTCGACCCACAGCGGCAGCTCCTCGGGCAGGCCGATGGCGGTCACGCCGCCGATGAGCATGCCGGTCAACTCCCGCGTCTCCTCCGCGGTGGCGAAGGACACCTTGCGGGCGCCGAGCCGCTTGCGCACGGCGCGGTTCACATCGAGCTTGTGGGTGGCCAGCACCACACACGCGACATACCGTGCGGGATCCTCCTTGGTGGCCACGATGATCGTGTTGGCCGAGTCCGCCGGGTCATAGCCGTAGTGGGCGCAGAACGTGGCGGTGTCGGCCAGGTCGGGGTCGCAGTCGACCACCTCGTGGGCGGCCCCCCAGCCGGCTAGCACCGCAGCCACCCGGGCATCGGCCCACCGGGGTGTGCCCCGCTCCAGTCCATCCTCATCGGCGGCCATGACCGGCGAAGCTAGCAGCGGCCGCCGGCCGCACCGTCGGCCGTCCCCGGGCACCGCCGAGCGGTCCCCGCCGGTGCCGCGACCCCTCATCTCCGGCTGGTGGACCACCACAGCGAGCGGGCCGGGTGCACCGGGCGCGGTGCCTCGTCGACCACCTCCCAGCCCTGCCCGTCCGCCACGGCGGGGCGCGTCCACCAACGTTCGAGGCGGGCGGCGACCGAACCGCGGTCGTCCACCTCCCACACGATCCCGACGACGCCCGCCAGCGCCTCTGCGGGCAGCTGATCGATCACCGCCAGCACGATGCGGTCGGGCTGCTCCCCCAGACCTCGACCGGCCACCTCCACCACCCAGCTCAGCGGGAGCTGGAGGTCGATCTCGATGCGGGCGGGTCCGATGGTGACCTCGGCGGCGGCCTCCTCGCCGGAGGGCAGCGGCCGGGCGTGCACCACCACCTGCTGGCGGCCCCGCCGGGCGGCGCTGGGCCGGAGCGAGGCGGCGGTGGCGGTGCGCAGGCCACCGACCAGCGCATCGACCAGGCGTTGGCGATCGGCGGCGGGGAGATCGGGGTCGGCCCAGCGGCGCTCGGCGCGCACCAGGCGGGACAGTTCGATGACCCGGGCGAGGTCGGCGCCGAAGGAGCGGAGATCCGATCCGGCGGCAGCGGCCGAACGCACCCGCCCGCCGGCCCGGCCACCGGCCACCGACCCCACGGAGCGGGCCGCCGCCCGTCCCGGGGCGCCGGCCGTACCGTTGAGCATGGTGCGCCAGCGTTCGAGGAGGGTCAGGCAGGCCGGCTTGTCGGAGCCGAGCGCCATCAGCGCCGCCTCGGCGCCGACATCGTGATCGAGCAGCACCAGACGGCCCCGCTTCCAGCGCACCGTGTGGCGGGCCCCACCGCAGTCGAGCTGCAGGGTGGCCGGGGGTACCGCGCGGTACCAGCGCCGGCGGGGCGGCGCCGGCCGCTCAAGCGGCAGCACGATCCCGGCCCGCCCGCTCGCCCACGTCCGCCGGCACGTCCACGTCGGCGGGCACACCCACGTCCACCGCCCTCATGCGGCGTCGTCGATCCGCACGGAACGGGCCCAACGCGGCGCGGCGGGAGCCCGCTCCCCCAGCAACCCCACCACCACCCGCACGCCGCGCGGTGCGCTCGACGGCCAGGGGGTCTCGCCGTCGGTGAGCACGACGATGATGTCCGGCCGGGGCCGCCGCGCCAGGGCGGCGGTGATGCCGGCGCCCATGTCGGTGCCGCCGCCACCCAGCAGCTCGACCTGACCGGCGTGCACGATCCGGCGGGCGCTGTGCACCTCGGCATCGACGGCGAGCACGGTGAGCCCACCGACGCCGATCGACTGCAGCAGCCCCTCGACCTCGGCCAGCACCTGGGCCAGGCGGTCATCGCCCATCGACGCCGACGTGTCGCACACCACCGCCACCTCGGGCTGCGGCCGGCGCAGAGCGGGCAACACCACCCCCGGTGTGACCCCGGCGCGACGGGAGGGTCGCCGGTAGGAGTAGTCCACCTGCCCGCGCACGTCGGCCACGCAGCGCCGCAGCTCGGCGGCGAGCTGGCGGCGCCAGTCGACCTTGGGGTGCAGCCGGGCCTGGGCCCAGCGCAGCAGACCGGCCGGTACGTTGCCGTGCTGGCGGTGCTCGTTGGCGATCTCCTGGGCGACCTGCCGCCGGATCAGCTCCGCCGTGCTCTCCGGTATGGGCGCATCGGCGGCACGGTCCGCCTGGGAGGACGACGGCTCACCGTCGCCGAGCTCGTCGGGACGCGAACGCCCGTCGGTGCCGCTGCCCCGGTCGGCGCGGGCGTCGTCATCGGCTGGCATCGTCGTTGTCCGACGGCGCATCAGGCGGCGATGCATCCCCGGGCGGCTGGTCGCCGGGCGGCCCACCGCCCTGTTGGGCGTCGAAAATCACCGTCGCCGTCGCCCCACCCGCCGTCGTCGGCCGCAGCCGGACGGGAGGCCCGCACCAGCTCGAAGTACTCCTCGGCCAGGCGGCCCCGGGGGGCGTCGAAGTCGTCGGGCAGCACCACCTTGTCGCCCTCGGGCAGCGTGAGCTGACCGGCGAGGTCGTCGTTGATCTCGGCGTCGGCGGCGTCGGCCCACGGCTGGCTGTCCTCGGGGGCGAGCCCGAGGGCGTCGGCCCGTTCGGCATGCTCGCGCAGCAGGTGGTTGGCCTGCAGCACGAACAGGCTGCCCAGGGTCTCCACCGGCCAGGTGACCGCCCGCTCCACGTCGACGTAGAGCCGCCAGTGCCGATCGGCCGAAACGGTGCCGGTGCCGGTGCGGTACACGACCGGCGAGGCGAACAGCACCGAAGCGAGGTAGGGGAAGCGGTGCGCGGCCCACAACCGGGCGGCCGCCACCTTGTGGCGCAGCTCGGCCGGCTGTCCCGCCGGCGGCGGTCCGCCGGGGGCCGGGTCACCGCGGCGGCTCACTGCTGCAGCATCCCGGCGTCGCGCAGCAACGGGAGGAACGCCTTGCTCTCCGGCGGGGCGCTGGCCCCCGGCGGCCGGTTGCGGGCCAGCAGCCGGGCGGCGACGGCGGCCACGTCGGGCGCCCGCTCCCCCGCCGTCCCGAGCACCTTCCAGCCGGCGTACCAACGTTCGACGGTGTTGTCGGCCAGCACGGCGGCCGCCACCGAGGACAACGCGGCATAGGCGCGGTCCCCCCGCTCGGGCAGCACGAAGCTCGACGGGTCGGCCAGGACCGCTTCGGGATCGGGCAGGTCGAGCTCGGCGGACCAGGCCAGGAACTCGGCACCGGCGCCGTCGCCCACCGCGCCGCGCACCAGCGCCGACAGCGCATCGGCGGAGGCGTCGGCGGCCCGGGCGGCGGCCACCAGGCAGGCGGTCATCTCCCAGGTTCGGGGGCTGGGCCAGCCGCGGCCCGCGCTCGTGGCATCGGCGGGTGGGGCCACCACCAGCGCCGGGCGCACGATGGCGAAGGCCGACACCAGCGCCCTGGTGGCCACCAGCTGGCGTTCCCAGCCGGCGGGCAGCGCCGCCACCGGCGGTGCCGGGAAGCCGCCGGCCATGCCCTCGGCGAAGGCGCGGGCATCGACGCCCCAATCGAGGTGGCAGAAGCGGTTGGCCAGCGGGGCGGACAGATCCCAGCCGTCGGCGGCCTGTTCGGGCGGGTTGGCGGCGGCCACCACGACCACCTCGTCGGGCAGGGTCAGATCCCCCACCACCCGTTCGAGCACGACCCGCAGCAGCGCGGCCTGGACCGCCGGCGGGGCGGTGGACAGCTCGTCGAGGAACAGCAGCCCGTGACCGTGGGCGTGCAGGC
This sequence comes from Acidimicrobiales bacterium, assembly GCA_041394365.1. Lineage (GTDB taxonomy): Bacteria > Actinomycetota > Acidimicrobiia > Acidimicrobiales > CAIXPF01 > CAIXPF01. Next base: position 7,379 of record JAWKIM010000010.1, on the reverse strand, counting down.
GGCGGGCCCATGAGGGCGGCGCGAACGTGACCTGCCCGTCGATCACCACCGGCAGGCCGGCGAAGTCGCTCGGCTCGCGGATGGAGGCGATCACCACCTCACAGGGCAGCCCCGCCGCGTCGGCCAGCGCCCGCAGCGCAGAGGTCTTGCCGGTGCCGGGCGCACCCCACAGCAGCACCGGCACCCGTGCCGCCACCGCGATGGACAGCGCTTCGGTGGTCGCCGCCACGTTGGTCATGGCCGAGACGCTAGTTGCTCCCCGTCCCCTCAGCGGCCGCTACCGCCCGCCGTCACGCCAACCAGGCGTCGGTGCCGAGCACGGGCACCAGCGCGGCGACCTCCTCGCGCAGCAGGTCGAACCACTGCATGAGGTAGCGGCCCGGGCAATCGGTGCCCGCGACGGTTCGGTGGGCCACGATGTTGGGCAGCACCGCCTCCACCCCGTTGATCGGGTTGTGGTAGCGGGACTCACCGAGCGGATCGAGCCCGGTGTTGGCGCAGATGAGGGCGATGGTGGTCTTCAGCGCCCACCAGGCCTCGTCGCTGATGTCGTGGCTGTCGTAGTCGCCCATCATCGAGATGCCGATGTTGCCCGCGTTGTACTGGTAGGTATGGGCGGCGTTGACGGCTTGCGGCGCCCACTGCGGCGCGCTCGGGTAGTTGTTGTAGATCGGGAAGCTGGTGCCGCCGGAGTAGCGGCCCTCGTACACGGTGCCGCGCGGATCGATGAGCAGGTGGTAGCCGATGTCGCCGAACTCCTGGGCGATGTGCTCGGCGTACACCGCCTGCAGCAGCTCGACGGACTCGTCCTCGCTCCACGGCGTCCACGAGGCGGTGTGGTGCACGGTGATCTTCTGCACGGGGTAGAACGCCACCGGGTAATCCACGGTGCCGTCGTCGCGGAGGCGGAGCGATTCGTCGGCGCCCCATGCCGGGCGGTTGCGGTAGCTGGGCAGGGCGATGCCGCCCACCCGCTCGATGCCGGCGTCGGTGGCGGTGCCGTCGCCGCCGGAGGTGTCGGCCGCGCCCTCGACGGTCAACGGGTGGGCGCCGGCACGGTTGCTGAGCAGCACCCCGCCGGCCAGGGCGCCGACGGTACCGGCCAGGAAGCGGCGGCGGGTGGCCCGAACCAGGCCGCGGCCCGCCGGCTCGCGGCGTGCGATCACGTCAGCGCGGTGTTCGGTGCACATGGCGACTCCCTTCAACGAGGTGGTCGCCCGCGTCAGTGCGCACCAGCGGGACCCCGCCGGATCCCGGATCGGCGCTCTGCGCCCCCAACTGCCTCCCATTCCAGCCGATCGCGCCGGGAATTGCTACCGCGGCGGGATGACGAACGCGCGCGCCCGGGCGCGCACAGCCACCGATCACCGTTCGCCGAGCCTTGCCCGGCGGCGGGTCCGCGCTTCCCGGTGGCGGCTGCGCGCTTCCCGGCGCGCCGGTCAGGCGGCGGCCTGGCGGGCTCGCCGCTGGGCCGCGAGGTACTCGTCGGCGGCGTCGGCGCTGAGGGGTCGGGCCAGGTGGTAGCCCTGACCGGACTGGCAGCCGAGCCGGCGGACGTGCTCGAGCTGCTCGGCATGCTCGATGCCCTCCGCCACCGTCGCCAGCCGCAAGGAGCGGGCCAGCTCGGTGATCGAACGGAGGTACGCCTCCGCCTCGTCGGCCTGCTCGTCGAGGGCGGAGACGAAGGACCGGTCGATCTTCAACACGTCCACCGGCAGCCGGCGCAGCGCCCCGATGCTGGCGTGGCCCGCACCGTAGTCATCGATGGCGATGCGGATGCCGAGGCCCCGCAGCTCGCGCAGCACCGACGCCGCCTGGTCGGGGTCCTCCATCAGCATCGTCTCGGTGATCTCCAGCGTGACGGAGGTGGGTGCCACCCCGCTCTGCTCGAGCGCGGTGCGCACGTCGCGGGCGAACCCGGGGGCGCCGAGCTGGCGGATCGAGACGTTGACGGCCATGGTCAGGGTGCGCTGGCTGGCCTGGGCGCGCTGCCACTGGGCGAGCTGGGCCAGCGCGGTGCGCAGCACCCAGGCCCCGATGGGCACGATCTGACCGGTCGATTCGGCGAAGGGGATGAACGTCATCGGCGAGGCCACGCTGCCGTCGGCCCGGGTCCAGCGCAGCAACGCCTCGAAGCCGGTGACCAACCCGTCGGTGAGCCGCACGGTCGGTTGGTAGACGAGGTGGAACTCCTCGTTGGCGATGGCCTGGTCGAGCTCGGCGCGCAGCCGCAGCCGTTCGAGCGCGGTGTCGTGCATGGCCGGCTCGAACGTGCCGACCCGGTTCTTGCCCTTGGCCTTGGCGTCGTACATGGCGGCGTCGGCGTCGCGCAGCAGCGAGGTCGCGCTGGCGTTGGCATCGGCCCGGGCCACGCCGACGGAGGCGCCGATGGTGACCGGCCCGAGCTCGAGGTCGATGGGCTCGGCGAGCCGTTCCACGATGCGCTCGGCCAGCGAGGCGGCGTGGTGGCCCACCACCAGCACGGCGAACTCGTCACCGCCGAAGCGGGCCACCTGGTCACCGGGCCGGGTGAGCGACGCCAGGCGCTCGGCCACGGTGACGAGCACCCGGTCGCCGGCCCCGTGGCCGAGGCTGTCGTTGATCTCCTTGAAGCCGTCGAGATCGGCCAGCAGCACCGACACGCCCCGCCGGTCGGTGGCGTGGCGCAGCGCGACGGCGAGCTGCTCCGAGAACGAGGCCCGGTTGGCGAGCCCGGTGAGCGAGTCGTGGTTCGCCTGGTGGGTGAGGTCGCGGCGCAGGGCGATGCGGTCGGTGACGTCGCGGGCGTTGACCACCACGCCGGCGATGCTCGGCACCGAGACGAGGTTGGTGACGTCCACCTCGAGATCGACGAGGTGACCGGCCCGGTGCCGGGCCCGTAGGTGCAGCCGCTCGTGGCTGTCGGTGGCGGCGGCCACCTCGGCGAAGGCGCGGCGCCAGGTGGCGGCATCCTGGTCCGCCAGCACGCCGGCGGTGTGCAGCCCGCCGGCCAGATCGGCGACGGGCAAGCCGAGCACGCGCTCGACCGAGGGGGCCACGTAGGTGGCCGCGCCGGTGGTGGGGTCGCACACCACGAGCAGCTCGTCGCTGTTGGCCACCAGGGTGCGGAGTCGTTCGTCGGCCTCGCGGTCGCGCGCCGCCACCGCCAGGCGCCCCTGGGCCCGGGCGGCGCGCAGGCCGAGCGCGGAGACCACGGCGGCGACCAGCACGGCCACCGCCCACACCCCCACGGCGCTGCGGCGGGCGGCCTGGTCGGCGCGGCGTTGCGCTTCGGCGGCGGCGTTGTCCACCGCGTCGAGCAGCGCGGCGGCGGCCGGTTCCAGCACGGTGTCGGCCAGTTCGTCGAGCCGGGCGCCGCTACCGGGGTCGCCTCCGTCCAGCTGCTCGGCCAGTGCGAACCAGTCGTCCACGGCGGTGGTGTACCGATCGAGCGCGCTGCGCATGCCCTCGGCGAGGCGGCGGTCCATGCGTTCGAGCTCGGGGTAGGCGGCGACGAACTCGGCCCGGGCGGCGTCGAGCAGGGCGGTGTCGTCGGCGGCGGTGTCGTCTTCGTGCTGGCCGAGCTGGTGCTCAGCCTGGTGGAGCATGAGCCGCACCACGGTGGCCCGCACGTTGCTCAGGTGGATGGCGGTGTGGTTCTGCTCGATGGCCCGCAGCTGCCGGGACGACACGAACGTGGCCCCGATGCTCATGAGCAGGCACACCGTGACCACGTGGAGCACGGCGGCATGGCGGCCGAGCAGCTGCCGGGCGCGGTGCCTCGCCGGGAGCGAGGGTCTGTCCGGCGGGTCGACGCCGGTGTCGTGCGGGTTGATCTCGTCCATGGGGCCGTGGTGCGCCGCCTCCCAGCAGCGGATGGCACGTACGCCGAGGTTTCGGCGCTCCCCTCATCGACCGTACGCCGATGACGCTGAACGTGATCCGTTCGTTCGTCGTCCCGATTCCCTCAGCCGGGCGATGCCTCCGGGGCACCGAGGCACCAGCGGATGGGCTCGCGACCGGCTTCGACGAGCGCCCGGTTGGCCGCCGAGAACGGCCGGCTGCCGAAGAAGCCGTTGTGGGCCGACAACGGCGACGGGTGGGCCGACTCGATCACCACGTGGCGGGTGCGGTCGATGAGCGCCTTCTTCTTGCGGGCATAGGCCCCCCACAGGATGAACACGACGCGCTCCGGCTTGGCCGAGACCGTGCGGATCACCTCGTCGGTGAAGGTCTCCCAGCCCTTGTTGGCGTGCGAGCCGGCGCTTCGGGCCCGAACGGTGAGCACGGCGTTGAGCAGCAGCACGCCCTGCACCGCCCAGGCGGTGAGGTCCCCGCTGGTGGGCGGGGGGCAACCGAGGTCGTCGTGGAGCTCCTTGTAGATGTTCTGCAACGACGGCGGCGGGGCCACCCCGTCGCGCACCGAGAAGCACAGGCCGTGGGCCTGCCCGGGTCCGTGGTAGGGGTCCTGGCCCAGGATCAGCACCTTCACCGCCGCGAACGGGGTGAGGTGCAGGGCCGCGAACGTCTCGGCCGCCGGCGGGAACACCTCGGCGCGGCTGCGCTCGTCGGCCACGAAGCGCTGCAGCTGCTTCCAGTAGTCCTTGTCGAACTCGGTGCGCAGCAGCGGGTTCCAGTCGGTGGTGGCCATGGGTGTCTCGCGGGCGTCTCGTGGGTGGTGCGGGGCGTCAGACGCCCTCGGCCGCCTCCACGGCCGCCTGGTCGGCGGCGCCGGCGCCGGCGTGGCGCAGCTGCTCGAAGATGGCGGGCGGCTCACGCCAGGGATCGGGCAGGGTGCCGGCGCGGGCGGCGTCGATGGTGCGCCACACCCGTTCGGGGGTGGCCGGCATGTCCACGTGGCGCACCCCGAGGTGGGCCAGCGCATCGACGATGGCGTTCTGCACGGCCGGCGTGGCACCGATCGTGCCGGCCTCGCCGATGCCTTTGGCGCCGAGCGGGTTGAGCGGGGTCGGCGTCTGGGTGGAGTGGACCTCGAAGCTGGACAGCTCGGCGGCCGAGGGTAGGGCGTAGTCGGCCAGCGTGGCGGTGCGCGGGTTGCCGGCCTCGTCGTAGTGCACCTGCTCGTAGAGCGCCTGGGACACGCCGGAGGCGACGCCGCCGTGCTGCTGGCCGGCGAGGATGAGCGGGTTGAGCACGGTGCCGGCGTCGTCGACGGCGATGTGGCGGATCGGGGTCACGCGGCCGGTCTCGGTGTCGACCTCGACCACGGCGATGTGGGCCCCGAAGGGGAACGTGGCGCCCTTCTGGTCGAAGTCGAGCTCGGCGGCGAGCGGCTGGGGGCTGCGCTGCGCCAGCTCGGCCCAGGCCAGCGCGGTGGCGGGTACGCCGGCCACACCGACCCGGCCGTCCTCGTGCAGCACGACGTCCTCGACGGCGCACTCGAGCAGCTCGGCGGCGAGGGCGCGGGCCTGGTTCCACACCTGCTCGGTGGCCTCGTGGATGGCGCTGCCGCCGAGCTGGAGGGAGCGCGAGCCGCCGGTGCCGCCGCCGCGTGGCACGAAGTCGGTGTCGGACTGCACGAACGTGATGCGCTCGAGCGGGATGCCGAGCCGGTCGGACACGATCATGGCGAAGCTGGTGGCGTGGCCCTGCCCGTGCGCCGACGTACCGACGCGTATGGTGGCGCCGCCGTCGGTGTCGATGGCGACCGCGCCGAACTCGGCGCTGTTGCCGCCGGCGGTGATCTCGACGTAGGAGGAGAGCCCGACGCCGAGCAGCACCGTGGCGCCGGCGTCGATGCGGCGTCGCTGCTCGGCCCGCAGCTCGTCGTAGCCGGCCAGCTCGAGGACACGGTCGAGCGGGGTGGCGTAGTCGCCGCTGTCGTAGGTGACGCCGGTGTGGGTGACGAAGGGGAACTGGTCGGGCTGCAGGAAGTTCCGGCGCCGCAGCTCCGCCGGCTCGATGCCGAGCTCCCGGGCGGCCTGGTCGACGATGCGTTCCACCATCGACGCCGCCTCGGGCCGCCCTGCCCCCCGGTAGGCGCCGGTGGGCGTGGTGTTGGTGACCGCACAGGCCACGTCGACGCTGAGCTTGGGCAGGGCGTAGTTCCCTGCGACATGCGGCGGGTGCCGCCGGGCAGCATGGTGCCCACGCCGGGGTAGGCGCCGCTGTCGCCGATGATGCGGGCCCGCAGCCCGGTGAACGTGCCGTCGCGCTTGCAGCCCAGCTCGACGTACTGGACCTGGGCCCGGCTGTGGGGCAGGGCGACCATGTCCTCGCTGCGGGTCTCGGTCCAGGTGCACGGCCGGCCGAGCTTGCGGGCGGCGGCCGCCACCACCGCGTACTCCGGTGCGGTGCCGGCCTTGCCGCCGAAGCCGCCGCCCACGTGGGGAGCGATGACGCGGATGTGCTCGGCGGGCAACCCCAGGATGGCGCTCATGGCCGGCTGGATGAGGTGCGGCATCTGGGTGGAGGCGTACACGGTCAGGTGGTCGCCCTCGCCGGGCACCGCGGCGAAGCTGTTCGGTTCCATGGGGACCACGGCCACCCGCTGGTTCTCGTAGCGGCCGCGCACCACGACGTCGGCGTCGGCGAAGAAGCCGTCGTCGTAGGGGTCGATGTTGGAGAAGCTGACGTTGGACCCGTTGGCCTCGATGATGACGGGTTGGCCATCGTCGAAGGCGCGCTCCGGGTCGACGATGACCGGTAGGGGGTCGTAGTCGACGATGACCGCCTCGGCGGCATCGGCGGCGACGCGCTTGTCGGTGGCCACCACCGCCGCCACCGCCTCGCCGACGAAGCGGACGGTGTCGGTGGCCAGCGGCGGCCTGGCGAACTGCGGGGCCACGGCCACGAACGTGTGGAAGGGCGCCAGGTCCAGGTCCGCAGCGGTGTAGACGGCGAGCACGCCGTCCATGGCGCGGGCCTCCGACGCGTCGATGCCGGTGATGCGGGCATGGGCGACGGTGGAGCGCACGAAGTGGACGTGGGCCTTGCCGGGCAGGTCGAGGTTGTCGATGTAGGTGCCCTGGCCGCGCAGCAGCTCGGGGTCTTCGAGACGTCGGACTGCGGTGCCGAGGAGGGATCCAGCCATGGGCGGGCAACCTAGCTGCTGCCCGTCACCGCCCGCAGGGGCGTGGGGATCACCCACGTGTCGTCCTGGCGTCCCCACGTGTCCGGGCGGGCGCCGGCGCCGATGTCGGTGACGTCGTCGAGCAGGCGGATCATGAGCACCTCGGCGGTGCGGACGGAGAAGACGCGGTGGCTCCACGAGTCGACCACCTGGCGGAGGTCGCCGTTGCGGAAGAACGTGGTCATCGTGCCCTCCTGCTGGTAGGCGTCGACCTCCCCGACGTACTCAACGGTATGGTCCTTCATCGTGACCGCGAAGCTCGCCATGGCGTCACGCTACGACGGGCGCCCTGTGCGCAGGAAGGGGA
>JAWKIM010000009.1:0-413495 GCA_041394365.1 Acidimicrobiales bacterium | reverse complement strand
ACGCCCTGGTCAGAGCTGTGCGGCCACGGCGGCTACTCGCCGCCGTGGCTGTTTCCGTACAGACCCGTTCATCCCGGGGCGAGCAGGCGCCGGCGCCGCAGCACCCGGACCCGGACCCGGCCGCAGCCCTACAGGATCAACGGGACATCCGCGCTCGGCGGCAGCCCCGAATCGGCGTTGCGCCCATCGGCCGAGATCGACTTCCAGTCGGCGCCCTCGGGCAGCACCAGCGTGGCCGCCCGCACCCGGTCGAGGTCCACACCGTCCACGTTCGCGGGCACCTCGCCGGTCTCCGCCAGCCGCTTCGCAGCGTTGATCAGCTGCCGGCGGACGGCGATCACCATGGCGTCGCTCGAGCCGAGGTGCTCCTGGGTCCGGTCGTACAGCGGCTCGTCGCCCGGCCCGCACATCAACTCGGTCATCGCCCGGTCCTGGAGGTTCAACACGAAGGGGATGCCGTTGAACATCGACTCCTTCTCGACCTCGAGGTTGCGGTGGTAGTCGTTGCGCTTGTTGGCCACCGTGTTGAAGTAGCTGCGCGGGTCGTTGGTGCGCGGGAGGTACCCGCCGACCGGGGCGAAGGCGTCGGCCATGGCCAGCGCCTCCTCCTCGGGGAACGCCTTGTTCGGGTAGGCCGAGTGCGAGATGAGCATGGCGTAGTGGTCGTCCAGCGGGATGAACGAACGCAGGTTCACCATGTCGCCCACCGAGATCATCGTGTGGAACGGGAAGATGAACTGGTTGATGCGGTGCCAGTCGTTGCCGTCACCCAGACGGCGAGCCGCGCTGTAGAACGCGCCGTAGTCGGTGCGCACCACGTCGAGGCGGGGCGGGTCGGGATCGGGGTTGTAGAAGCCCGCGATGCCCACCGGCGGCGGCGGCGCATCCTTCGACAACCGCTTGTGGATCCAATCGAGGTGCACCGAATCGAGGTCGCCCTCCATGTTCTGCACCCAGTTGGCCTCCTCCATCATGATGGCGGGGCGGGCGCAGTTCTCCGGCGGGAGCGTGCACAGCTCGAAACGAGGGAACGGCGGGGGCGTCTCCCGGGGGCCGAGGTACACCCACACCATGTGGTTCACGTCCCGGCACGGGAACGCGCGGATCCGGATCTTGTCCTTGAACCGCGAGGTACGGGGCTCGGTGGGCAGGTCCACACACGTGCCGGACGTGTCGAACTTCCAGCCGTGGTAGGCGCAGCGCAGGCCGCACTCCTCGTTGCGCCCGAAGTACATCGAGGCGCCCCGATGCGGGCAGGCCTCCACCACGCAGCCCATGTCCCCGTTCGAATCGCGGAACATCACCAGGTTCTCGCCCAGCAGCTTCATCCGCTTCGGCGGGCTGTCCGGGCCGGGGAACTCCGCCGAAGGCAGCGCAGGGATCCAGTACTGCCGCAGCAGGTTCCCCATCGGCGTGCCCGGACCGACCCGGCACAGCAGCTCGTTGTCCTCGCGCGACAGCATGATCGTTCCCCCTGCGTCAGCTTGTGTGGGCTGGTCAGCCCGTACGGAACCGGGACGTGTCCGGCCCGAGCGACATCTTGTCAGCCCAACCGGCGTGCAGGCGCAGCGCCCGCTCGAACAACACGTCCTCGGTCTCCGGGTGGGCGGGGTCGGGCAGGCAGCAATCCACCGGGCACACCGCCGCGCACTGCTCCTCGTTGTGGAAGCCCACGCACTCGGTGCAAAGGCCGGGATCGATGTGGAAGATCTCGTCGCCCTCCGAGATCGCCTTGTTCGGACACTCGGGCAGGCACGCCCCGCACCCGATGCACTCGTCGGTGATGTACGTCGCCATGTTTGCTGGCGCCTCCGGCGCCCCGGATGGGGCCCCAACCCCATCCTCCTCCCGAGCACGGGGCCCCAACCCCATGCCGGGCCGTGTTTGCTGGCGCCTCCGGCGCACCCGGATGGGGGCCCGACCCCAACCGCGGGTCAGGCGGTGCGGAGCTTCTCGCTGACCACCCGCGAGCTCTCGCCGGGCTTCATCGACACGCCGTAGAGGCAATCGGCGATCTCCATCGTCCGCTTCTGGTGGCTCACGACCAGCAGCTGGGCCTCGGTGCGGAACTCCTCCAGCAGGCCCAGGAAGCGCCGGAGGTTCACCTCGTCGAGGGCCGCCTCCACCTCGTCCATCACGTAGAACGGCGACGGGCGGCTGCGGAAGATGGCGAAGAGCAGGCCGAGCGCCGTCAGCGAACGCTCACCACCCGACAACAACGACAGCTTGCGCACGTTCTTGCCCGACGGCTTGGCCTCGACGTCGATGCCGGTGTGCAGCAGGTCGTCGGGCTCCGTGAGCCGCAGGGAGCCGGTGCCGCCGGGGAACAGGGTGGCGAACAGGTGCTCGAAGTGTCCGGCCACATCGGCGAAGGCGGCGGCGAACGTGCTGGTGATCTCGTCGTCGATCGCCCGGATCACCTTCTGCAGCTCGCGCCGGCTCTCCTTCACGTCATCGACCTGGGCCTCGATCAGCGACGCCCGCTCCTGCAGCGCCCGGTACTCCTCAACCGCCAGCGGGTTGATCGGGCCCATCGCCTTGAGCTCGCGGTCGAGATCCCTGACCCGGACCGCGGGGGTGACACCCTCGGCCAGCTCGGGGGCGGGCGGCCCGCCGTCGGCCAGCAGCTCGTCACCGGTGACCTGCAGCTCGCGCTCGATGCGCTCGACGAGCGCCTCCAGCCGGACGCCGACCTCGGCCCCCTCCAGCTCGGCCCGGCCGGCGACCTCACGCTGCTCGCGCTCGGCCCGCTCCGCCTGCTGCCGCTGCTGGCGCAGCGCATCGAGTTGGCGGGTGACCTCCTTGGCCGCGTCCGACAGCCGGCGCCGCTCGGCCTGGAGCTGCTCGGTCGCGGTGGCCATGCGATCCGCCCAGCCGTCGATCAGCACCGCAAGGCGCTCGAGCACGATGAGCCGGCGCGCCGCCCGCACGCGCTCCCGCTCGGCCTCCTCACGGGAGCGGCGGGTGTGCTCCAGGCGGCGTTCGATGTCGCGCTGGCGATCGGTCAGCAGCTGCACCCGCTGGGCCGCCTGGGCGAGCTGGACCTCCAGCTCCATGCGCCGCCGACCGGCCTCGGAACGCCGGCGATCGAGATCCGCCTCGGCGGCGGCTCTGGCCTCGGTCCGCGCCGCCTCGTCGCGCTCCGCCGCCTCCAGGCTGGGCAACAGCGCCTCGAGCTCGGCGAGTCGCTGGTGCTCGCGCTGGTTGCGGTCCTCGAGCGAAGCCACCTGGTTGAGCACCGTCTGCAGGTCGCGTTGCAGCTCCGACCGCGCCTTCTCGGCCCGCTGCTGGGCGGCCAGCGCCGCCCGACGACGGTTGGCGTGCTCATCGGCGGCCCGTACGGCCTGTTCGAACGCGCTGCGTGACGCCTTGGCCGCCTGCCGGGCGTGATCGAGGCGTTGCCGGGCGGGGTCGAGCAGGCCGGCGGCCTCCTCCACCTGGCGCCGGGCGTCGTCGAGCATCGCACCGGTGACGCCGGTGGCCGCAGTGCCCACCCGCCAGCCCTGTGGCCCGAAGCGGTCGCCCTGGTCGGTCACCACCACCAGCTGGGGGTGCGCCACGGCCACGGTCAAGGCATCGGACCAGCTTCCCGACACCCGTACCGCCCCGGCGAGGAGGTGGTCCAACAGCGCGTCGACGGCGGCGCTGCGGCCCCGGACGTGGCGGCGCAGCGGCTCGGCTCCCGACGGCGACGGCGGGCCACCCCTGCGGCTGCCGCCGAGGTCGGCGGGCCCGGTGGGGCCCGTTGGGTCGGTGGGATGGGTGCGGTCGGTTGGGCCGGTGCCGTCGCGGCGCGCCGCGAGCACCGCCCCGCCGCCGGAGCCGCCGGCCAGCAGCTCCAGCGCCGATCGGGCCACGTCCACGTCGTCGACCACCACGGCGGTGAGGGCTTCGCCGGCCGCGGCCTCGAAGGCGACCTCCCAACCCGGATCGATGTCCACCGCGTCGAGGAGGGTGCCGACCACGCCGTCGAGCCGGGCCAGGCGGGCGGCCCCGGCGCGGGCACGGGCGGCGTCCAGCGCGTTGGCCAGCACCTCGACGCGCGCCTGGTGGGCCCGATGGGCGGCCTGGACCTCGCGCAGGGCCTCCTCGGCCGCGGTGAGCTCGTCCTCGGCGGCGGCGCGCTGCATCCTGGCGGCCTCCACCGCCTCGGCCAGCTCCTCCTCGGCCACCTCGGCCTCGGCCCGGGCGCCGTCGAGACCGCCGTGCTCGGCTTCGGCGTCGGTCAGCCGCTGCTCGAGGCTCCGCTGCCGGTCGCGCAACCGGCCGACCTCACCGCCGGCGCGTTCCAGGCCGGCGCGCAGCGAGGCGAGCTCCCGGCGCACCTCGCCGGCACGGGCCACGAGCGGGTCGATGCCGTCCTCGTCGGGGGCGAGCAGCGCCTCCCGCTCGGCCACCACCGTGGCCTCGATCTCCGCCGCCTCGTCACGTTCCGGCTCGAGCCCCGCCACCAGCAGCCGGGCGTCCTCGAGGGCCTCCGCCACCTCGACCGCTTCGTCGGTCAGCGCCGCCACCGGATCGTCGTCGAAGCGGAGCGATGCCAGGCGCTCCGCGCTGCGGCGGCGCTCCACCAGGACCGCGGCCAGGCCCCGGACCCGCTCCCGGGCGGTGTCGAAACGGGCGAGCAGCTCGGTCACCTCACCGCCGCCGTGCCGGCGGAGCTCGTCCTCGGCGGCGGCCAGCTGCTCGTCGAGCTCGGCCAGTTGGGCGGCCTGCCCGTCGGCCAGCTCGGCGGCGATGGCCCGGCGCTTGGTGACCGACTCCAACCGCTGGCGCAGCGTGACCAGCTCCTCGGCGGCGAGGAACCGCTGCAGGCGGGCCAGCTCCTCGGCCAGCACGTCGTGGCGCTCCGCGGCGTGCGCCTGCTTCTCGAGGGGCCGGAGCTGCCGGCGGATCTCACGCTGCAGGTCGCTGACCCGGGACAGGTCGGTCTCGGTGGCGGCCAGGCGGCGCTCGGCCCGCTCCTTGCGCCGCCGGTACTTGAGGATCCCCGCCGCCTCCTCGATGATGGTCCGCCGCTCCTCGGGCCGGGCGTTGAGGATGGCGTCGATCTGGCCCTGCGAGATGATCACGTGCTGGTTGCGGCCGACGCCGGCGTCAGAGAGCAGTTCCTGGATGTCGAGCAGCCGGCAGGACACCCCGTTGATGGCGTAATCGCTGTCGCCGGAACGGAACAGCGTGCGGGTGATCGTGACCTCGGAGAACTCCACGGGCAGCAGCCCGGCGCTGTTGTCGATGGTGAGGGACACCTCGGCCCGGCCCAACGCCGGACGCTTCGAGGTGCCGGCGAAGATGACGTCGTCCATCTTCTGGGAGCGGATCGACGTGGGCGCCTGGGCACCGAGGACCCAGGCGATGGCGTCCACGACGTTGGACTTGCCGGATCCGTTGGGCCCCACCACGACGGTGATGCCCGGCTCGAGCTCGAGCAGGGCCTTGTCGGCGAAGGACTTGAAGCCGCGGATCTGCAGGGACTTCAGGAACATGGTCGGCTTCGACGCTCCCGTGGTCGGCGACGGCGCCGGTGGGCCCGTGACGCCGCGCCGCGGCGACCCCGGTGCTCCACCCGAAGGGCGTCACCCTAGCCGCTGCGAGCGGTGGCGACGGTGGACCGGCCTCTCGATGACAGGCGTGCACGGCCCGGCCCGCCGGTCGCCCGGTGCGGCGCGTTCCCGGCATGCTGGTGCGATGTCATCGCCCGCCCCCGAACCCCCGCGCCAGCCCTCGCCGCTCGACCGGGCCTTCCTGACCACCGCCACCGACGCCACGGAGCTCATCCTGGTGCGCCACGGCCAGCAGGTGTGGCCTGACCCGACGACGTCGAAGGTGGCCGACTGGGTGGACCCGCCGCTGTCCGAGCTGGGCCGTCGCCAGGCGGTGGCGGTGGGTTTGGCGCTGTCCCGCCAGCCGGTCCAGGCGGTGTACGCCAGCCGTCTGGTGCGCGCCCACGACACCGGCGCGGCGGTCGCGTCGCACCACGGCCTGGAGGTCGAGATCGTCGACGACCTGAGGGAGATCGAGACGTTCCGGGATCTGCCGCAGGACGCCCACCCCGCCGACGTGCTCGGCGAGCTGGTGCTGCGCGGTGCGCGGGAGCGGTTCGTGCGGCACCGGACCTGGGACGTGTACCCCGGCAGCGAGCGCAACGACGAGTTCCGCCACCGGGTGGTCAACGTGATCGAGGGCATCATCGCCGGCCATCCGGGCCAGCGGGTGGTGGTCGCCTGCCATGGCGGCGTGATCAACGCCTACATCGGCGAGGTGTTGGGGTTGTCGACGGCCATGTTCTTCCGGCCGGCGCACGCCTCGACCCACCGGGTGCGGGCCAAGGGCGAGGTGCGGGCGCTGCAGGCCCTCAACGAGGTCCACCACCTCGTCGCCGAATCCGACCCCATCGAGAGCTACTGAGCGAGCTCACCGGAGCACGGAACGAGCGATCTTCACCACCTGATCCGCCGTACATCCTGGCGATTCGCCCGGGATTCGCCATGACCGGGTGGGTCGGCCGCCCGGCTCAGGCGCTCAGACCTGGCACTGGGCGCAGCGGTATGTCGGTTTGCCGTCGAACTTGTCGAGCACCACGGTGCCCCGGCACCGCCGGCACGGCTGGCCGTCGCGGCCGTACACCTCGAGGCTGTCCTGGTACCCGCCCGCCTTGCCCGACAGGTCGGTGAACGCGTTCGTGGCCGTGGTCGTCCCGCCCGCCTTCAGCGCATCGTGCAGCACCTCGGCCACCGACCGGTACAGCCGGCGCAGCTCCTGGGTCCCCAGCTTCTCGGCCCTGCGGTCGGGGCGGAGCCCGGCCTGCCACAGGATCTCGTCGGCGTAGAGCGGCCCGATGCCCTCCACCATCCCGGGGTCGGTCAGCAGCGACCGCAGCGCACCGCCGGCCCCGACCAGGGCGCGGGCGAAGTTGACCCACGACACCGTCTGCTCGGTGAGGTCGATGGCGCCGGTCGGCGGCAGCGCCTCGTCGAGCTCGGCCGTGGTCAGCACACCCACCCGGGGGTCGCCGATGTCGGCCAGCAGCCGCAACGGACCACCCTGGGTGAATGCGAACTCCGCCCAGCTCGCCTCGTCGCCCTTCGCCTTGCGCAACGCCACGCCCTCGCTGACGTCGATGATGATGCGGTCACCGGTGTCGAGGTTCATCACCAGGCACGCGCCGCGCCGCTTGACCGCGCTGACCTTGGCACCTTCGGTGCGCTTGAAGTCCGTCGCCTTGATGCCCTCGGCCAGGTGCGCCTTGTCGACGGTGATCGACTTGACCTTCCGGCCGCCGATCTCTCGTTCGGTCTCCCGGCGCAAGGTCTCGATCTCAGGTAGCTCGAGCATCGGCGTCCGTTCTCTCCCCGGTCACGTGGACCAGTCGCTCCCAGGCATCCTGTGCAGCGGCCTGCTGCGCCTGCTTCTTCGATTTGCCCGCCCCGGTGCCCATCGCATCGCCGCCGACGACCACCGCGGCCACGAAGCGCTTGTCGTGGTCGGGGCCGTCCTCGGTCATGGTGTAGCGGAGCGGCCCGTCGAAGCGCCGCGCCACGAGCTCCTGCAGCCTCGTCTTGTAGTCCTGCACCCCCGGTCCCTCGGCGGCGGCGGCGATCCGGGCACCGACGAGGCCCAACACCACGGCGCGGGCCGGTTCCCAGCCGGCATCGACGAACACCGAGCCGATCACCGCCTCGAGCGCATCGGCCAGGATCGACGCCTTGTCACGGCCCCCGGTGGCCTCCTCACCCCGACCGAGGCGCAGGTAGCGGCCGAGGTCGAGCTCACGGGCCAGTTCGGCCAGGCTGACCGAGCTCACCACCGAGGCGCGGATCTTGGCCAGCGCGCCCTCCGGGAGATCCGGGTAGGAGCTGTAGGCATGGTCGGTGACGGCCAGACCCAGCACGGAGTCCCCCAGGAACTCGAGCCGCTCGTTGGAGGGACCCTCGTTCTCCGCGCACCAGGAGCGGTGCCGGAAGGCGTGGTCGAGCAGGGAAGGGTCGCGAAAGGCGTGGCCGAGGCGGTCGGCCAGCGTGGTGAGGTCCTCGACGGGGGACCGCTCCTCAGCCGAGGCGTCCGACAACGTAGTCGACGGCGTCGCGCACGGTCTTGAGGTCTTCGAGGTCGTCGTCCTCGATCCGGAAGCCGACCGTGCGGTCAGCGAGCTCCTCTTCGATCGCCTCGACGAGCTCGATCAGCGCGAGCGAGTCGGCGTCGAGGTCGTCACGGAACGACGCGCCCTCCTCGATGCTGTCGGGCTCGATCTCCAGGATGTCGGCGAGGCGATCCCTGATGATGGCGAACACCTCGGCCCTCGAAACGGGTCCTTGCGTCAAATGCGTCTCCGCTGGCACTGTCGACTGCTCCGTTCTCCCCGGACTGAGGTCCGGGAAGCTTAGTCCTCGGCCCCACCCGGCGCCGGGATCGCCACCGCGGCGTCCTCCGTAGCGCGGGCCGCCATGTCGGTGAGCGCACCCACCGTGTCCGCCAGGACGACATCGCGGGCGAGCTGCACGGCGTTGTGCACCGCCTGCGGCGAGGACGAACCGTGGCTGATGATGCAGACCCCGCGCACGCCGAGCAGCATGCCACCACCGGCGTTCTCGGGATCGAGCTCGGCGTGGAGGCGGTGGGCGGCGTCGAGCACGAGCTGGTCGCCGTCGGCGAGCAGCTCCATGGTCTTGACCATGCCGATCAGCGCTCCCTCGAGCGACTTGAGCGCCACGTTGCCGGTGAACCCGTCGGCCACGGCCACGTCGACCTCGGTGGACATCAGATCGCGCCCCTCGACGTTGCCGATGAAGCGCGCATCGGGTGCCCGCAGCCACCGGTCGTCGGCCTGCATCAGCTTCATCGTGTCCTTGACCAGCTGGTTGCCCTTCACCGACTCCTCGCCGATGGAGAGCAGACCGATGCGGGGCTGCGCCACGCCGAAGCGGAGCCGTGCGTACACCGCGCCCATCTGGGCGAACTGCACGAGCCACTCCGGCTGGCAATCGGCGTTGGCCCCGGCGTCGAGCATGATGGTCGGCACCCCGCCGGGTGTGGCGATCGGGATGGCGATCGCCGGTCGGGCGATGCCACGGATGCGACCCATGCGCAACAGCGCCGCGGCCATCGCCGCACCGGTGTTGCCGGCGCTGACCATCGCCGACGCCCAGCCGTCCCGCACGGCCTCGGCGCAGCGCACCAGCGAGGAGTCCTTGAGCCGGCGGACGCTGGCGCCGGGATCGGCGTCCATGGCGATCACCTCGCTGGCCCCCACGACCGGCACGTCGCCGGTGTCACCGACCTCGTCGGGCCGACCGATGAGGACCACGGGGATGCCGTCGGCGAGCGACTGGCGGGCGCCGGCCACGATGGCGGCGGGGCGAAATCGCCGCCCATGGCATCGACGGCGATCGGCAGGTGCCCGGCGCGAGCCGACAGCTCGGCGAGCATCGGGCTGAGCTCCGCCAGCGCGGCGGGCTCGGGGGTGGCGGTGGTGGTCTTCAACGCGAGCGGTGCGCGCGGCGCAGGCCGGACCGGGTCAGCCGACCTCGATGGCCTGGCGCCCGCCGTACCAGCCGCAGGCCCGGCACACGACGTGGGGCAGCTTGGCGGAGCCGCAACGGGGGCAGATGCTGCGGGCGGGGGTGCCGAGCTTCCAGGCGGCAGCGCGACGGCTGCGGGTCTTGGCCTTGGAGGTCTTTCGCTTGGGGACGGGCATGACGGCGATCCTCGGTTCCTGGCACGCGTTCGGACGGCCCGGAGGGCCGGGCACGAGCGGTAGAGCATACCCGCCCCGACCGGCGTTGGCGATTATCCCCCGGCGCGCCGCGCCGGCGCGCTCAGCGATCGAGCTGCAGCTGGTCGAGCGCCGCCCAACGCGGATCCCGTGGCGGGGCGGCCGGCGCGGCATCGACGTCTGCGTCGGGCCCGGGCGTCGCCTCCCCGGCGTCGGGTGCGCCGTGGTCGCCGTCGGCCTCGACGACGGTCGGGAACCGTTCGGGAGCGGGCCCCGGGCAGTCCGCGCGGCACAGCGGCGCCAGCGGGAGCGACAACAGCAGCGTGTCGCGCACGAGCGGAGCGAGATCGATCAGCTCGCTCTGCAGCGGGTACGTCTCGCCCTCGACGGGATGCGGATCGAAGATCTCCCGCACCGTGGCGGTGAGCGGCTCCTCGAAGCGATCGAGGCACCGCCGGCACTCGCAGGTGGCCGTGGTGCGCAGCGTCCCCGTGGCCACGACCGCGTTGCCGGTGGCCTCCAGCACGAGGTCCACCTCGATCGGCGTACCGGACGGTATCGACGCCTCGCCGACGGTGAGGTCAGCGACGGTCACCACCCGCGACAGCGGGTGTTGCACCCCGGCGCGGCGAAGCACCTGGGCGACAGAGACGGAAAGGGACGCTCGGGCGGTCATGGCACGCTCCCCTCGGCTGGCTCGTCGGTGGGTTCGTCGCCGTCCCCGTGGCCCGCGACGGGGCCGCGCCGGTTCAGGCCTGGTCTTGGTCGAAGAAGCCCGAGGGCGGCTCACCGCGCCCGTTGCGGGTGGGCTCGGACGCGTCGGCGGTGTCGTACTCGTCGGCCATGCGGCTGGTGCTCAGCTGCAGCTTCTCCCGGCCCTGGGCCACCAACTTCATCGTCCGTTCGAGCACGATCTCGAAGCTGCCCAGCTTCTTGTCGCAGTAGTCCTCGCACTCGAGGCGCATCCGCCGGGCGTCGGCCTCGGCCGCGTCGACGATCTGGCGGGCCCGGGACTCGGCGGCGCGCACCACCTCGGAGCGCTGCACCATCTGCTCGGCCCGGGCGCGGGCCCGGCCGATGAGCTCCTCGCCGTCGGCCCGAGCTTTGTTGAGGAACTCGGTGCGCTCCTTGAGCAGCCACCGGGACTCGCGCAGCTCCTCGGGGAAGTGGTGCAGCGCCTGCTCGAGCAGGGCCACGACCTCCTCCTTGTTGATCATGGCCGACGTCGACAGGGGCACCGGGCGGGCCGACTCGATGATGTCGAGCACGCGGCGCAGCAGCTTCTCGGTCTCGGTCTGCGGAAGATCGCTGAGGTCCCCGAGGGTGTCGTCGTCGCGGAGGCCCTGGTCGAACTCGTGCTCGCTCATCGAGGGCTACGAGCGACGTGCGTGCTCGGCGAGGGCGCGAGCGACCGGGGCGGGAACCATCTCGCCCACCTTACCCCCGAGCCGTGCGATCTCCCGGATCAGGCTCGACGCCAGGTGACCGTGCTCCAGCGAGGTGGGCACGAACATGGTGGGGATGCCGCTCATCACCCGGTTCATGTGCGCCATCTGCACCTCGGACTCGAAGTCGGCCACCCCGCGCAGGCCCTTCACCATCACGTCGGCACCCACCTCGCGGGCCAGCTCGACGACCAGCCCGGAGCCGGTGGTGGTGCGCACGTTGGGCAGGTGCGCCAACGACTCGGCGATCAGCTGGCGGCGCTCCTCGAGGGTGAAGGGGTCGGGCGCCTTGTTGGGGTTGCCCACCGCGGCCACCACCACCTGGTCGAAGGCGGCGGCGACGGTCTCGATGATGGCGACGTGGCCGAGGTGGATCGGGTTGAAGCTGCCCGGTACCAGTGCGGTCGCCACGGTGCTCTCTCCTGTTCGTCGTGTCGCTGTGCCGGCCGCTACCCGTGCGGCGCCCTCGATGCGGCCGGTGCCGCGAAGAGCACCACCGTAGACCCGTACCGTTTGCTGCGGACCAATTCCCAGCGGTCGGGCAGGGCCACCTCCGGTCGGACTCGACGACCACCAGGCCGGCGTCGAGCACGGTGAGCAGCTCCGCCCACCGTTCGAAGCGGTATGGCGGGTCGCAGAAGGCGATGTCGAGCGGTCCGAGCGTCGCCGCCACGGCCACGGCGTCGCCGCCGCGCACCTCGGCCCGGTTGGCGAAGCCGCACGTTCGCAGGTTCTCGGCGATCAGCCGTCGGGCGGCGGCGTCGTCGTCGACGAACACGGCGTGGGCGGCGCCGCGCGACAGCGCCTCGATGCCCAGGGCGCCGGTGCCGGCGAAGAGGTCGGCCACCACGGCGTCGACCAACGGCACGGCGCTGCCCAGGGCGTTGAACACGGCCTGCCGCACCCGGTCGGAGGTGGGCCTGGTGCGGTCGCCGCGGGGCGATTTGAGCGGTCGGCCCCGGGCCGTGCCGGCGATCACGCGCATCGGCGCCACCGTAGCGGTGCGGTGCCGCGCGCCCGGGGCGGGGCGGGGCCGGGCCCGCAGCCGGGTAGCGTCGACCACGTGGCCGTCCCCACCGAGATCACCTGCATCGACTGCGGGGGCCCGTGCACCCTGCTCAACGAAGCGCCCGAGGACGGTTGGCACCTCGGCGACCGCCTGGTGTTCCGCTGCCGCGACTGCCTCGACCGCTGGGACCTCGTGGTCGAGGAGGACGACCTGCTGCCCTGAGCACCTGCGCCCGCCCGGGCGGCGGTGGCTCAGCTCTTCAGCAGGAACTCGGTGTCGGCCTCGCCGAGCATGGTGCGCACCTCGTCGTCGAGCTCGGGGACAGCGGCCAACGTGCCCCGCTCGTCCACCAGCTGCAGCGCCACCTCGCGCGCCACCATCACGAGCTCCTTGTCCCGGCGCAGCGAGGCGAGCTTGAGGTCGTTGCGGCCCTTCTGCCGCTCCCCCATGATCGTGCCCTCCCCACGCAGCTCGAGATCGACCTCGGCCAGCTCGAAGCCGTCGGTGGTGCGCACCATGGCCGCCAGCCGCTCGGCGGCGACCTGGGCGGCCTGGTCCTCGGGGTCGATGTGGGCCACCAGGTAGCAGGTGCTGCGGTGCACCCCTCGCCCGACCCGCCCGCGCAGCTGGTGCAGCTGGGCGATGCCGAAGCGGTCGGCGTCGAGGATGACCATCACCGTGGCGTTGGGCACGTCGACCCCGACCTCGATCACGGTGGTGGCCACCAGCACGTCGAGCTCGCCGCGGCGGAACCGTTCCATCACCGCGTCCTTGTCGGCGGGCGGCACCCGGCCGTGCAGCAGCCCGAGCCGCAACCCGGCCAGCTCCTCCTCGCCGAGCCGGGCGTAGGTGGCCTCGGCCGAGGACGCCTCCAGCTTCTCGCTGTCCTCCACCAGCGGGGTGACCACGTACGCCTGGCGGCCCTCGGCCACCTGGGCCCGCACCGCCGCCCAGGCCTCCGCCTCGTCGACGCCGTCGGCGGCCCAGATGGTGTCGATCGGGGTGCGACCGGGCGGCAGCTCGTCGAGCACCGACACGTCGAGATCGCCGTAGACCGTCATCGCCGCGGTGCGCGGGATCGGCGTGGCCGTCATCACCAGCACGTCGGGCGTGGCCCCGTCGCCGCCACGGTCGCGCAGCGCCGCCCGTTGCTCCACCCCGAAGCGGTGCTGCTCGTCGATGACCACCGCGCCGAGGCGGGCGAACTGCACGGCGTCCTGGATGAGGGCGTGGGTACCCACGGCGATGTCCACCCCGCCGTCGGCCAGGCCGGCGAGGATGCGACGCCGCTCCGCCGCGGTGGTGCGGTTGGTCAGCAGCTCCACCCGGATCGGCCGGTCGCCGAGCAGCGACGCCGGGTCGGGCACCTCCAGACCGGCGAGCAGTCGCCGCACCCCGGCGCCGTGCTGCTCGGCGAGCACCTCGGTGGGGGCCATCAGCGCGCCCTGGTGGCCGCCCTGCACCGCCATGAGCAGCGTGGCCACCGCCACCACCGTCTTGCCGGCGCCCACGTCGCCCTGCAGCAGGCGGTGCATGGGCAGCGGCCGCACCAGGTCGGTGGCGATCTCGTCGATCACCCGCCGCTGGGCGCCGGTCAACGGGAACGGCAGGGCCTCGAGGAAGCGCTCCACCAGGGGACCCTGCACCGTGTGGGAGATGCCGCGGGCGGCGTGTTCGAGCTGCCGCTTCCGTTGCACCAGGGCGAGTTGCACCCGCAGCAGCTCGTCGAAGACCAGGCGCTTGCGGGCGGCCATCATCGCCTTCATCGACTCGGGCGCATGGATGGTGCGCAGGGCGAAGCCACGGTCGACCAGATCGAGCCGGTCACGCCAGGGCACCGGCAGCGGGTCGGCGATGCCGCGGCGCGCCGTGGCCCGGCGCAGCGCCTCCTCCACCAGGTCGCCGATCTCCCAGGTGGACAGGCCCGCCTTCTCCGACTGCGGGTAGATCGGCACGATGCGCCCGGTGCGGTCGCCGATCAGGTCGACCAGCGGCGAGGTCATCTGGCGGGCGCCCCGGAACAGCTCCAGCCGGCCGTACACCACCACCAGCGCGCCCGGCTGCAGCTGGCGCTCCCGCCACGCCTGGTTGAAGAACGTGAGGCCCAGCGAGGTGCCGGCGCCGTCGACGCAGCGCACCGTGGTCATGGCCTGGCCGCGCTTGGTGCGCCGGGTGGAGGCCTGCGACACGCGCACGACCACGGTGGCCTCCTCGCCGGGCCGCAGCTCGGCCAGCAGGGCCTCGCGGGTGCGGTCCACGTAGCGACGGGGGTAGTGGGTGAGCAGGTCCAGCACGCTGGTGATGCCCAGTTGGGCCAGCCCGTCGGCCTTCTTCGGCCCCACGCCGCGGAGGCGGGTGACAGGCAGCTCGGCGAGCTCGCGCACGCCGAGCGGCAGCTCGCGCCCGACGGCGTCGGCTGCGTTGTCGGTCATGGACGGCGAGCCTAGCGGTGGCCCCCGGACCGCTCGGGCGACGCCGCGGCGGCGGGGCGGGCACCCGGATTCGCCGGGCGGAGCACGGCGGCGGGTAGCCTGCGCGGCGTGCAAGGCGTGATCAAGTCCTATGACCCGGGCACCAAGGCCGGCAGCCTGCTGCGCGACAGCGATCTCGCTGAGATCGAGCTCGCCGGCGATGCGCTCGCCGGTTCGATCTTCCGCATGGTCCGCCAGGGCCAGCGCGTCGTGTTCGACCTCGACGGTGAGGGCCGCGCCACCGCGCTGCGCCTCGGTTCCGAGGTCGACATGGCCACGCCGTCCTACGGCAACGAGTAGCCGGCCGGCCGCCGGGCCCGCACTCTTGCCACCATCCGTCGCCGGATGGGCCTGCAGCATTGACGATGGCCCCCGGGGCTATCTGGCGGACTGATGCTACATTCGACTGACATCTGCTGTGCCGACACCTGGCGGAGCAGATGGCCGGGGCGGCTGGCCGATTGGGCCGTCGTCGCCGGGTAGCTCGCAAGCTGCTTCTCGGACACACGACAACGCTGTCGGAAGAGGGGTCATGCCTCCCGCCCACCAACGCCAAGCTCATCCAATGGGTCGATCACTGGGTTCGATCCTGCAGCCCGCCACCGTCGAATGGTGCGACGGCTCCGATGAGGAGTACGACCGGTTGGCGCAGCCCTGGTGGACGGCGGCACGTCTGAGAAGCTGGCGGCCGACAAGCGCCCCAACAGCTACCTCGCGCCGTCCGACCCGAGCGACGTGGCCCGGGTGGAGTGACCGCACGTTCATCTGCGCTGAGTCGGAGATCGACGCCGGTCCCACCAACAACTGGCGGGCCCCGGCCGAGATGCGCGCCGAGATGACCAAGCTGTACACGGGCGCCATGAAGGGCCGCACCATGTACGTGATCCCCTTCTCCATGGGCCCGCTCGGCTCGCCGATCGCCCACATCGGCGTGCAGCTGACCGACTCCCCCTACGTCGCGGTCAACATGAAGATCATGACCCGCATGGGCCAGGGCGCGCTCGACGTGCTCGGTGCCGACGGCGAGTTCGTGCCCTGCCTGCACTCGGTGGGCAAGCCGCTGGCCGACGGCGAGGCCGATGTGGCGTGGCCCTGCGATCCGGACACGAAGTACATCACCCACTTCCCGGAGACCAAGGAGACTGGAGCTACGGGTCGGGCTACGGCGGCAACGCCCTGCTGGCAAGAAGTGCTTCGCCCTGCGCATCGCTCGACCATGGCCCGCACCGATGGCTGGCTGGCCGAGTACATGCTGATCCTCGGCATCACCTCGCCCGACGGCGTGAAGCGCTACGTGGCCGCGGCGTTCCCCTCGGCGTGCGGTGCAAGATGAACATGGCCATGATGATCCCCACGCTGCCCGGCTGGAAGGTGGAGACCATCGGCGACGACATCGCCTGGATGTGAAGCTCCGGGGCCCGACGGCCGCCTCTATGCCATCAACCCGGAGGCGGGTTCTTCGGGCGTGGCCCCGGTACCTCGTCGGAGACCAACCCCAACGCCATGGTCACCGTGGAGAAGAACGCCATCTTCACCAACGTGGCCCGCACCGACGACGGCGACATCTGGCGGGAGGGCAGCGGGCGTGGACTCGCCGGCCCACTTCCAGGACTGGCGGGGCCAGGACTGGACACCCGACTCGACAGCCCGGCGGCGCACCCCAACGCCCGCTTCACCGTGCCGGCGTCGCAGAACCTGTCGTGCGCCCCCGAGCGGGGAGGATCCCGCCGGCGTGCCGATCTCGGCCAATCTCTTCGCGCCGGCGTGCTCAACGCCGGCGGTGACCGAGGCCCGGGGATTGGCAGCACGGGGTGTTCTCGGCTCGATCATGTCGTCGGAGAAGTGGCGGCGGCGTTCGGCAAGGTGGGGCGAGGTCCGCTTCTGATCCCTTCGCCATGCTGCTGCCGTTCTGCGGGTACAACATGGGCGACTACTGCCCACTGGCTGTCGATCGGCGCCGGCGCCGAGAGCCGCCGCTTCGCCCTGGCTGTACTGGGTGAACTGGTTCCGCAAGGGCGCCGACGGCAGCTTCCTGTGGCCGGGCTACGGCGACAACAGCCGGGTGCTGAAGTGGATCATCGAGCGCCTCGGAGGGCAAGAAGGAGGCCCAGGAGACGGCCATCGGCCGGGTCCTCACCGCCGACGGTGGACACCTCCGGGCTCGACGTCAGCGCTGGCGTCAGCACCAGCTGACCTCACCGTGGACAACGAGGCCTGGCGCAGGAGCCCTGCTCTACGAGCAGCACTACGCCTTCATCGGCGAGCGCCTGCCCGACGTACTGCGCGACGAGTTGCGCGCAGCTCGAGAAGCGCCTCGCCGGCTGACGAGCGGTCCCGGGACCTTTCGCCTCTTTGTGGCCGCCACCGGGCCTGCTCACGTCGGGGGGCGGGCCGGTGGCGCGTCCGGCCACCGGTGCCCCCTACCATGACCGGGCGATGACCGACCTGCGTCGCGCCTACCGGCACTTTCGAGCCGGCGTTGCACCCTGCGGGCAACGCCGCCTCGTTCGCCAACGAGGCCTGGTCGGCCGTCCGCGACGGCGAGCGGCTCGAGGTGACCGCCCGGGTCCGGTGACCAACGAGGCCGGCGACCGTGAGGTGATAAGCCTACGACGTGCGTCCCGAGGCGCATCCTTATTGTCGGAGGGCACCCTCGACGCCGTCGGCCTGCGCACGGAGGTCCGCAGCCTCGATGCGGAGCACCCGCCCCGACCGGATCGCTACTGGACCGCGCTCGTGTCAACCCCCATGGTCGAGCGAGCCTGGAGCTGCGCCTGGTGGTCAACGGCGAGGCGCTGAGCTCGACGGGATCTACGCCGTGTGCGTGCTGCTGCAACATCGACACGTACGGCGCGGAGGGCCTGCGCCGGCGGGTCCACCGGGCGATCCTGCCGGTGCGCCCAGGAGCCGGCTGGTGGCGCTGGAGCTCGGCAGCCCGCCGACGACGGGCGGCTCCAGGTGGCCCCCGTGCGCACCCACCTGCTGACCCCGGTCGACGATCCGGTCGACGTGGTGCGGCGCTACGTGGTGCCCACGCCCTGCCCGGCGATGCTCGCCATCGGGGAGAGCCCACTGGCCATCATGCAGGGCTGGTTCCGCCACCCGAGCGAGGTGGTCGGGGTGTCGTGGTCGACGCACCGGCTCTGCTACCTGCTCAGCGCACCGGCTCGCTGGGCAACGCTCGGCCTGCAGACCTTGATCGACCTGGTCGGCCTGCGCCGGGTGCTGGAGGTCGCCCGCGGCGCCGGGGCAAGCTGGCCGGGCGCAACGGCGACTTCTACCGACCTCGGCGATCAGTCCCGGCTGATCGACGACGTCACCGGCACGCTGCCGCCCTACGACCGCTTCCTGGTGCCGGCCCATCCGGGCCGACGAGGTGGCCCGGTCGGTGGCGGCGGCGAGCGGCATCGGGGTAAGGGTGGTGACGCCAACGACCTCGGCTTCGTCGACGTGATCGGCGCCTCCTCCGGCGTCGACGCGGCGGTGGCTGCCGCCCTGCGTCGCAACCCGGCGCGGCCGTGCCGAGAGCACCCCGGTGCTGATCCGGCGCGCCGGCTGACGGCGCGCCGTCAACCCTGACCGCGACCTCGACCCCGCCTCGATCGATCGCCCAGCCCTGCCCTGCTCCGTCCGGCCTTCGGAATAGACCTCAGTCCAGGACCGTTGGGAAAGCTGAGTCCGTCGGACTCAAGTTGTGCCAGATCGATCCCCTGAACGAGGAGCCATCCCATGCTTCGCTTCGATCCCTTCCGCGAGTTCGACCGCCTGGTGAACGGTGCCTTCGAGACCGGCTCCACCGTCAGCGTCCCGCTCGACGTGGTCCGCTCCGCCTCCGCCGTCGACCTGTACCTCGACCTACCGGGGGTGGACCCCGACACGATCGAGCTGTCGGTCGAGCGCAACCAGCTCACCCTCAAGGCGACGCGGCGCACCACGCTGGCCGAGGGCGAGCGGTTCGTGGTCCGCGAGCGCCCCGCCGGTGACTTCACCCGCACGCTGGTGCTCTCCGAAGGCCTCGATCCCTCCCGGATCAGCGCCGACTACGAGCACGGGGTGCTGCGGGTCACCATCCCGGTGGCCGAACTGGCCCAGCCCGCCGCATCGAGATCGGCGCCCGCCGTCCGGTGGTGGACGGCCGCGAGCAGGCATGCCGGCCGAGCCCGAAGGTGTCGGTGAACTGACGGCACGACCGGCAGAACCGTCGTCGGGGTCAGTTGTTTCGCCCCGGGCCTCGACGGATGGTGCCACCGCCGCCCGGGCGCGATCACGCTATGATCGGCTCGAACTCCTGTCGGGTCGATGAAGCGCGGGGTTCCGGAAGGAGCGCACCGTGTCCCTCGACAACCTCCGCGTCGGTCTGGCCTTCGACGACGTGTTGTTGGTCCCCCGGCGCAGCGGCATCCGCAGCCGGCAGGACGTCGCCGGCACGCAGCCGTCCCGCCGGGTCACGCTCGGCCTGCCGGTGGTGGCCGCCAACATGGACACGGTGTGTGAGGCCCCCATGGCGATCGCCGTGGCCCGGGTGGGTGGCATCGGCATGGTGCACCGGTTCCTGCCGATCGACAGCCAGGCCGAGATGGTGGCACAGGTGAAGGGGCAGGGCTTCGCAGGTCGGCGCCGCGGTGGGCACCTCGGAGGATTCCATCGAGCGGGCCAAGGCGCTCGTCAACGCCGGCGCCGACGCCCTGGTGCTCGACATCGCCCACGGCCACGCCGAGCACGCCATCGAGGAGCTGCGCAACCTCAAGCGCCAGTTCGGCGACGATGTCGACCTCATCGCCGGCAACGTGGCCACCCGCCAGGGGGCGCTCGATCTGATCGACGCCGGCGCCGACGCCATCAAGGTGGGCGTGGGCCCCGGCGGGGTGTGCACCACCCGGCTGGTGGCCGGGGTCGGCGTGCCGCAGCTGACCGCCATCAACGATTGCGCGGGCCTGGGCATCCCCGTCATCGCCGACGGCGGCATCCGCCGCTCGGGCGACATCGCCAAGGCGCTGGCCGCCGGTGCCTCCACGGTGATGATCGGGTCGCTGTTCGCCGGGACCGACGAGTCGCCCGGCGAGATCGAGCAGTCGCCACGGGGGCTGGTGAAGACGCATCCGCGGCATGGCCAGCTTCGAGGCGGTGCAGGCCCGGGCGGAGCGCGCCGGCGAGTCGATCGACGCCGAGTACTTCGAGCAGCGGGCCGCCGAGGGCGTGTCGGGGTCGGTGCCCTACCGGGGCAAGGTCGGCAAGCTGATCGGCACCCTGATGGGTGGCGTGCGCCCAGCCATGAGCTACTGCGACGCCCACACCGTCGAGGGTTCGTGGACCAACGCCGAGTTCATCCGGGTACCCCGCCGGCCTCACCGAGAGCCACCCGCACGCCACGCTGTGACAGCGGCCGGCGCTGCGCTGCCCGATCTGGGCCTGCTGGCGCCGATCAGCATGGCCCGGATGCCCAGGCCGATGAGGAACAGCCCGCCGCCGCCGTAGAGCAGGTAGCGGTACTGGGCGACTGCAGGCGGTAGCTGTAGATGATGGCGATCGCCATCAGGGCGACGAAACCGTAGAACATGTGGAACTGCGGGGCCACCCGGTCCTGGGCGGCGACCATGATCACGCCCATCACCACCTGGACGAACACCGACAGCTGGGCGAGCCCGGTGAACCACCACAGCGCCCGGATCAAGCAACCCGGCGACCTGCGGGCGGCGAGCGCCCACAGCCTGGCCAGGGGCGTTGCCGATGATGGCCCACCAGGCCCAGGAATCGTGCTGGAGCAGCGTCACAGGGCGGCGATCGTAGTGGAGCCGCTCGGGCTGGCTGGCGATCTTGGGCGTGGCTGCCAACCACGAGATCCTCGCCCTGTTCGACCTCGACGGCACGGTGCTGCGTGCCGGCGATCCGGTCCACCACGCCGCCTTCGAGCACGCCACCTCGGCTGGTGTTCGGGGTGGAGCTCGACATCACCACCCTGGAGCTCGGCGGGGCGGTCGATCGCCGCCTGTACGACCAGGTGGCAGCGGCGTCGGGGTTCGCCCTGGCCGATGCCGAGCGCCGCTTCGGCGAGTGGGTGGCCGTGGTCAACCGCTTCTACCACCTGCGTGGGTCCGCGACGGTGACCGCACGTTTCGGCTCGGGGCCGCCGACGTTGGTGCTGGCGGGCGCCACCGGCACGCTACGCCATCGCCACCGGTTCGGTGCGCGCAGGTGGCGGAGCCAAAGGTCTCGGCCGGGGCTGCGGGACCATTTCCCGGCCGGTGCCTTCGGCGACGAGGTCCTCCGGATCGGGCCAGCCTGGTGCGCCGGGCCGCAGCAGGCCAGACCGCCAGCTACGGCCGGCGGTTCCTGGCCGCCAACGCGGTGGTCATCGGCGATACCCCGGCGGATGTGGCCGCGGCCCGCGAGAACGGCGCACGGGTCATCGCCGTGGCCACCGGCCGCTTCGACGTGGACGAGCTCGACGCCTGCGGGCCCGATGCCACCTTCGCCGATCTGACCAACGCCGACGCGGTGATCAAGGCCATCCGGGAGCCCAACGCCCTCGCCGAGCGCTGACCCGACGGAAGGGGGCGCCCACACCCGCGGACGGGCCTAGGCGAACGCGCCCTCCAGGAGGGACACCACATCGGCCTCGCCGATCGGGCGCGGGTTGAAGCGGAACGCCGGGTGCTGCTGCACCAAGCGGGCCACGGCGGCGATGTCCTCGCTCTGGACGCCGAGCGCCGACAGGCTGGACGGCAACCCGTTGTGGGCCCGCAGCCCGTCGAGCGCATCGGCCAGGTCGGCCTGGCCGAGGGCGGCGGCGGCCTGCTCCATGCGGG
The DNA here is from genome assembly GCA_041394365.1 of Acidimicrobiales bacterium. Classification (GTDB taxonomy): domain Bacteria; phylum Actinomycetota; class Acidimicrobiia; order Acidimicrobiales; family CAIXPF01; genus CAIXPF01. The sequence continues at coordinate 392,052 of JAWKIM010000009.1, read as the reverse complement.
CGTCGAGGGCGTCGGCGTTGAAGCGCAGCACCTGGGGCAGGACCAACCCCAGGGCCACGCCGTGGTCGAGCCCGCAGCGCCCGCCGAGCAACAACGCCAGCGCCGCGGCCAGCTGCGGGCGGCCGTTGGACGCCGCCCGGGCCGCCACCGCCGACGCCTCCACCAGCGTGCCGAGGGCCTCGGGGTCCGACGCCATGGCGTGCAGCGCGCCGAACAGGCGGCCGAGCGCGGCGGCGCCGAGCGCCTCGCTCTCGGGGTTCGAGGGGGTCAGCACGGCACCCAGCGCGTGGCCGAGCGCGGTCATGCCCGATGCTGCGAGCAGCGAGCCGGGCGTGGCCCCCAGCAGCTTGGTGTCGTAGACGACCCACCGGGGGCTGAGCGTGGGGCTGACCGCCTCCTGCTTGTGGCGGGCGGCCGGATCGGTCATGGCGAACACCGGCGAGCACTCGGCACCGGCCAGGGTGGTGGGCACGGCCACCTGCGTCAGCAGCGGTCGGTCGGCGAAGGTCACGCCGGGGGTGCCCGCCTCCTGCTCGAGGAAGAACAGGACCGCCTTGCCGAGGTCGATCACCGATCCGCCGCCGATGGAGACGATCGTGTCGACCTGCTCGGTGCGAGCCAACTGCACGGCGGCGCGCACCGTGGGCACCGGCACGTGCGGCGCGGCCTCACGGAACACGGCCACCACCGAGCGGCCGAGGCCCTCGATCACCGCGTCGGCGGCGACCGAGGGCGAGGTGAGCACGAGCGTCCGCCGGCTGCCGGCGTCCTTGAGCAGCGGGCGCAACCGGTCGGCGGCACCCGGCCCGAAGCGCAGCTCCTGCGGGTAGGCGGTGTGGGTCCAGATCAGCGGCACGGGCTCATCTCACCGCGCCCGAGCTGCGCAGCGCGGCGATGTCGTTCCCGGAGAACCCGAAGTCCTTGAGCACCGCGTCGGTGTGCTCGCCGGGATAGGCGGGCGGTCCCTGGATGGCCGCTTCGGTGCGGGAGAAGCGCGGCGCCGGTGCGGGCTGGGTCACCCCGGCGACCTCGACGTAGGTCTTGCGGTGCACGTTGTGGGGGTGCTGCGCCGCCTCCCCCATGGTCAGCACCGGGGCGAAGCACACATCGGAGCCGTCCATGATCTCGCACCACTCGGCCTGGGTCTTCGAGCGCATGATGGCGGCCACCCGCTCCTTCATGGCCGGCCACTGCGACTTGTCGAGCTGGTTGGGCAGGTCGGGCTGCTCGCCGAGCCCGGACAGGCGCAGCAGCTCGGCGTAGAACTGCGGCTCGATCGAACCGAGGCTGACGTAGCGGCCGTCCGCGGTCTCGTACACGTCGTAGAAGTGCGAGCCGGTGTCGAGCAGGTTGGTGCCCCGCTCGTCGGCCCACGCCCCGGACTTCATCATCCCGGCGAACATGGTCATGAGGATGGCGGTGCCGTCGACCATGGCGGCGTCGACCACCTGGCCCTTGCCGGACGCCTTCGCCTCGACCAGCCCACAGGCCACGCCGAAGGCCAGCAGCATGCCGCCGCCGCCGAAGTCGCCCACGAGGTTGAGCGGGGGCAGGGGCGCCTCACCGGCACGGCCGATGTGGGCCAGCGCGCCGCCGAGCGAGATGTAGTTGATGTCGTGGCCGGCCATCTGGGCGTAGGGACCCTCCTGGCCCCAGCCGGTCATGCGGCCGTACACCAGGCGCGGGTTGCGGGCCAGGCACACGTCGGGGCCCAGGCCGAGCCGCTCCATGACGCCGGGCCGGAACCCCTCGATCAGCGCATCGGCGCCCTCGATGAGGCGCAGGACCGTCTCCACCCCCTCGGCCTGCTTGAGGTCGACGGCGATCGACTGCCGGCCCCGGGCCAGGATGTCGAGCGAGGGTTCCGACGGTGGGGTGGCCGGCACGTTGGCAGCCCGATCGACACGGATGACGGTGGCGCCCATGTCGGCCAGCATCATCCCGCAGAACGGGCCCGGGCCGATGCCCTGCAACTCGATGACCTTCACACCCTGCAACGGACCCATGTGCTACCCCCAGCTGATCGAGCGGATGGCGCCATCCTGGCAGCAGCGCCCGCCCCGCACCGAACCGACCGGCTACGTACCGGCCCGTATGGCCAGCCGGGTCACCTGCTCGATGATCGGGGCCCAGAACGCCTGCGGGAGGTCGTGGCCCATGCCCTCCAAGCTCGAGCAGCTCGGCGCCGGGCACCAGCTCGGCGGTGCGACGACCGCCCTCGGGCCGGATCAGGCGGTCCACGGTGCCGTGGACGACGAGCGTGGGCACCGCCAGCGAGGCGAGCTCGGCCTCCCTGGAGCCCGACGCGGCGATGGCCAGCAGCTGGCGGGCGGCGCCGTCGCGTCGGGGGCAGCGCTCCCAGGCCCGCCGCGCGTAGGCGGCCACCGCCTCGGGGTCGCGGTGCTCGGGGCTGTCCACCAGCTCCGACCAGGCCAGGGCACTGGCCACCGCGGCCTCGACGTCGGTGGCCAGCGGACGCAGCAGCATGCCCAGCACGTCGGGCTCGGGCAGCAGCAGGGCCCGGTCCCCGGTGGTGGACATCATCGAGGTCAGCGAGCCCACCCGTTCGGGGGCGGTGATGGCCAGCAGCTGCGCCACCATGCCGCCGAGCGAGGCGCCGAGCACATGGGCCCGGTCCACCTCGAGCGCGTCGAGCAGCGCCAGCGTGTCGGCGGCCATGTCGTGCAGCAGGTAGGGCGCGGGCACCTCGCCCCCCGACAGGAAGGCGGGCGCGGCGGTGGCCAGATCGACGGGCGCCTCGATGAACGACGACAGCCCCGCATCGCGGTTGTCGAAGCGGATCACGTGGAAGCCGCGATCCACGAAGCCCCAGCAGAACTCCTCCGGCCAACCGACCGCCTGGCCGCCGAGGCCGGTGATCAGCAGCAGCACGGGGCCGTCCTCGTCGCCCAGCCGCTCGTACCACAGGTCGATGCCGTTGGCGTTCACGATGCCGGTGCTCACCGGCACGACGTTAGTGTTCCCGGCGCCGCCGTCCCGCTGCGCCGGCCGCCGTGGCCGCCGGCCGCCGTAGTGCCGGACCGAGCGGCACCCTGCCCCACCACCCGCGCCCGCCGAGGAGGCCTCGTGCACCCGCCGCCCGACGATCCACCGCTGCGCCTGCGGGCGGCGCGGTGGGTCGACATCGATCCGGTCACCGCCTACCGCCTGGCCGCCCTGCGCAGCGCCGTGTTCGTGGTGGAGCAGCAGTGCCCGTACCTCGACCTCGACGGTCGTGACCTCGAGGCGGCCACCACCCAGCTGTGGTTCGAGGCGGCGGGCGGCCAGGTGGTGGCGGCGTTGCGGGTGATGGCCGAGGCCGGTGGCGGTTGGCGGATCGGCCGCGTGGTGACCGACCCCGCCCACCGCGCCGCCGGTCTGGCCCGTCGGCTGCTCGAGCAGGCGATGGCCGGGCGCACCGGCCCCTTCGTGCTCGACGCCCAGTCGTACCTGACCGAATGGTATGGCCGGTTCGGCTTCGTGGTGGACGGGCCGGCGTTCGTGGAGGACGGTATCCCCCACACGCCGATGCGGCGCCCGTAACATCGGCGCCGGGCCGGTCCTCTCGGACGGTCGGACCGGCCCGGCGCTCGGTCGCGCCTGGACGAGCATGCTGTTCCCGACCTTCACCTTCGCCGTGTTCTTCGCCGTGGTGCTCACGGTGGGTTGGGCGCTGCACCGCAAGCAGGCGCAGTGGAAGCTGTTCATGCTCGCCGCGAGCTACTTCTTCTACGGCTTCTGGGACTGGCGGTTCATCGGCCTCATCGTGCTGTCGACGGTGGTCAACCAGGCCGCCGCCGAGGCCATCTCCCGCACCGGCAACGAGCGGGCCCGCTCCACCACGCTCACCGCCGCGGTGGTGTTCAACCTGGGGCTGCTCGGCTTCTTCAAGTACTACGGGTTCTTCGCCGACACGATGCGCGAGACCTTCGGGCGCGTCGGCCTGCCCACCCCGCCATTGCTCCACATCGTGCTGCCGGTGGCCATCTCGTTCTTCACGTTCCAGGCGCTGTCCTATGTGATCGATGTGAAGCGTGGCCTGCTCAAACCGGCGCCGCTCATCAACTTCGCGCTGTACCTGTCGTTCTTCCCCCATCTCGTGGCCGGGCCCATCGTGCGGGCGGCGGAGTTCCTGCCCCAGCTGGAGCAGAAGCTCGACCCCCGACGCATCGACCTCACCGGGGCCATCGCGCTGATCGGCGCCGGGCTGTTCAAGAAGGTGGTGATCTCGAGCTACCTGGCGTCCTCGATCGTCGATCCGGTCTTCGAGCATCCGGGGCGCCACAGCAGCCTCGAGCTGCTGCTCGGTGTGTACGGCTACGCGGTGCAGATCTTCGCCGACTTCTCCGGCTACACCGACATCGCCATCGGGGTGGCGTTGCTGTTGGGCATCCGCTTCCCGCAGAACTTCGATCGGCCCTACAGCGCGGTGTCGATCCAGGAGTTCTGGCGCCGCTGGCACATGACGCTGTCCAACTGGCTGCGCGACTTCCTCTACATCCCCCTCGGCGGCAGCAAGGGCGGGCGGGATCGGCGCGACCGCAACCTGTTCCTGACCATGCTGCTGGGCGGGTTGTGGCACGGCGCGGCGTGGACGTTCGTCATCTGGGGCGCCTACCAGGGTGCCGGGTTGGTGGTGGAGCGGCGGATCAAGGAGAAGCGGGAGCTCGACGCCGCCCGCCAGCGACGACGGCAGCTCGCGCTCGTCCGCCTCGACGCCCACACCGACGCCACCCTCTCCGGGGCTGACGGTGTGGCCGACCATGCCTTCGACGAGCTCGGAGAGCCCGACAGCGGCCCACAGCCCCGCTTCAGCGACCGTCAACGCCGCTGGATCGGCCGGATCATCACGTTCCACTTTATCTGCGGCGGTTGGATCTTCTTCCGGGCCGATTCGCTGGGCACCGCGCTGGACATCTTCTGGCGCATCCTCACCGCCTGGGGCGGCGGACCGCTGGTGACCCCGCTGTTGGTGGCCACCATCGCCGCCTCGCTGGCGGTGCAGTTCATCCCCCGGCCGGTGACCCGCAACGTGCTGGCCGATCTCTCGCGGCTGCCGGCGTCGGTGCAGGCCGGCCTCTTCGGCGCCTTCCTCGTGCTCATCGACCTGCTGGGGCCCTCCGGCGTGGCGCCGTTCATCTACTTCCAGTTCTGAGGCGGGTCCATGGCTGCTCCCATCCGTTCACCCCGCCCCACCCGACGCAGCTCGTCGGCCGCCGGCCTGCCGTTCCGCAAGCGCCGGCCGTACCGCAGCGACCAGACGGTGGGCGCCATGCTGGTGGCGTTCCTGGTGGCCATGCTGCTCGGTTCGCAGTCGTTGGTGAACCTCGCCTCGCAGCAGCCCTTCGGTGCCAAGCGCACCGTGCTGGTCGGTATGGCCAACGGGCTGCACCGGTTCTCCCAGGCGTTGTTGCTTGACCGTCCCGCGGCCAAGATCAGCGAGTGGACGGGCAAGGAACCGCCCGTCCGGGTGGACGTGGAGGCGGTGGTCGAACAGCAGGCGGCCGCACCGCCCACCACCGCGTCGACCATCCCGCTGGAGGTCAACCCGGCCACCGGCAAGCGCTACGTCACCGCCCAGGAGCCGCTGCGGGTGCTGCTGGCCGGGGACTCGATGATGCGCGAGCTCGGCGGCGCCATCGAGGAGGTGGCCGATCCCGAGCTGACCGACGTCACGCTCGACTACCGGGTGTCCAGCGGGTTGTCGAGGCCGGACTACTTCGACTGGCCGTCGCGGCTGGCGGTGAAGATCGACGAGCTCGATCCCGAGGCGGTGGTGCTGATGTTCGGCGCCAACGACCACCAGGACGTCGAGGTCGACGGCGAGATCCTGCGGGTGGACACGCCGGAGTGGCTGGCCGAGTACGGCCGGCGGGTGGGTCTGGTGATGGACCTGTTGCACCGCGGCGATCTCACCCTGACCTGGGTGGCGCTGCCGGCGATGCGCGACGGCGGGTTCTCCACCGCCATGGCGTCGTTGTCGGAGGTGTACCGCCAGCAAGCGGCCGAACGGCCGTGGGTGCACGTGGTCGACGGCGGTGCCGGCGTGGTCAACCCCGACGGGTCCTACGCCCAGTACCTGCCGGGCGGCGACGGCCTGCCGGTGCTGATGCGGCAGGAGGACGGTGTGCACTACTCCACGCCGGGCGCCGCCCGCGCCGGTGCCTCGGTGTGGGCCGATGTGGTCGCCCGCTGGGGGCTCGACGAGGCCGCGGCCGCGGTACCGCAGGCCACGGCGGGCACGACCACTCCGGCCACCGCCGCGCCGAGCGGCGGCTGACCCACCTGTTGCCCGACCGGACCGGGCTGATCCCTCCGTGGGGTCAGCGGTGCGACACCGGCGCGGCCGCCAGCCGGGCCAGCGCGGCGGGGGTGCGGGTGCCCCACCAGAACAGGTCCTGCCCGTCGACCAGCACCGCCGGGGCCACGTCGGCCCATTCGTCGAGGTGCCGCTCCTTGAACGGGTAGGGCTCGGTGGGCAGCACGATCAGGTCCGGCCCGGCGGCGGCCACGTCGGCCACGGCCACCTCGGGGTAGCGCACCTCACCGTCGCCCAGCAGCACGGTGAAGCCGAGGTGGCGCAGCACCGACGCCCCGTAGGTGTGGGCGCCGAGCGCGATCCACGGGCGCCGCCAGACGGGGGCGAACACCCGACCCGCCCCGGCCGGCCGCGCCGCCGGCAGCGCCATGGCCTGCGGATCGAAGGCCACACCGACGGCGGCGGCCACCCCGGCCAGCGCCGGGGCGACGTCGGCCACGTCGTCGATGCGCACGCTGTGGGTGGGCACCCCCTGCGCCCGCAGTGCCTCGTAGTCCTCGAGGCGGTTCTCCTCCTCGCACAGCAGCACCACATCGGGCTGCAGCGCCACGATGCGTTCGACGTCGGGGTCCTTCGTCCCCCCGACGTGTTCGAAGCGGGGCTGCTCGCAGAACCGGGTGCAGGCCACCGGTTCCACCCCCCAGGCGAGGATGGACTCGGTCAGCGAGGGCACCAGCGACACCACCCGTACCGGGCGGGATGGACCGTCGCTGGGCTGGGAGGCGGCCACCATCACATCCGGTTGAGGAGGTCGGCCTTCTTGGACTCGAACTCGGCGTGGGACAGCACGCCACGGTCGCGGAGGTCCGCCAGCTGGGCGATCTGCTCGGGGATGGTCGGCGGGCGGTGGGCCACGCCCCAGCCACCCTTCTCGTGGCGGTCCATCTGCCGGTTGATCTCCGCCTGCACCGCCAACGGACGGCGGATGTCGCTGAACGTCTCGATGCCCGCTTCCGAACCCGATTCGATCACCAGGTCACCGGCACCGATCACCCGCTCGAACACGGTCTGGTGGAAGTCGACGGTGTTGATCTTCTCCAGCGGCATCTGCGTGTTGCGCCGGGCGACGAAGCCACGGTGGAAGATCACCCGCTCCGAGGTGACGGCGAACGTGGTGGTCACCCAGCGGATGTAGCGGGTGGCGAAGAACAGCAGCGCCACCACCAGGACGACCGCGGCCAGCAGGCCCAGCGCGCCGTTGCCGGCCCACAGCGCCAGGACCCCGAAGATGGTCGCGCCCACCAGCGCGGCGATGCCGTCGATCAACGCCCACCAGTGGGGCTTGATGGCGAGGATCAGCTCCTCGTCCTCTTGCAGCATGTTCGCGGGCAAGCTCACGGCGCTCAGCGTAGTGACCGGCTCGTGGCCCGAGGCGCGACGCTGCGGCCCGTGCGTCGGGCAGCTCAGTCCCAGCCGAGCTGCTCGAGACGTTCGTCGTCGATGCCGAAGTGGTGGGCGAGCTCGTGCACGACGGTCACCGCCACCTCTTCGACCAGCTCGTCCTCGTCGGCGCACAGCTCGCACACCGCCAGCCGGTAGATCGTGATCCGATCGGGCAGCACCAGCGCCCCGTAGTCGTGGCGCTCGGTCAGCGGGATGCCCTCGTAGAGGCCGAGCAGCTCCGGTTCGTCGGGGTGGCGGTCCTCGATGGTGACCACCACGTTGTCGATCAGCTCCGCCAGCTCGTCGGGCAACAGGTCCAGCGCATCTCCCACGAGCCGCTCGAAGCGGCCCGGCGATAGGGCTTGCATGGCATCAAACCTAGAGGCGTTCGGCGAAAACCGTCCGGCGGCCGAGGCTCCGTAGGATGCCACCATGGCCGTGACCGATCTGCTCGCCGGGCTCGACGCCGAGCAGCGGCACGCGGTGACCACCCGGTCACAGCCGCTGGTCATCCGGGCGGGCGCCGGCTCCGGCAAGACCCGGGTGCTCACCCGCCGCCTCGCCTACCGCGCCGCCGAGGGCGACCTCGACCCGCGCCGGGCGCTGTGCGTCACGTTCACCCGGGAGGCGGCGTCCGAGCGCGGGGCCGGGTGCGCCAGCTCGGCCTGCGGGACCTGCCGGCCGCCGGAACGTTCCACTCGATCGCGCTCGGGCTGCTGCGCGGGCGCTGGCACGACCTGCGCCAGGCGGAACCGTCGCTCGTGCAGGACCGCGCGCGGTCCTTCGGCGCATCGCCGGGCGACGGGTCGACGGCCCGACCCTGGTGCGGGTGGGCATCGAGATCGACTGGGCGCGGGCGTTCGATCCGGCCCGATCGCTACCGCAGCGCTGTCCCGCCGCCGCCGCACCGCGCCGGTGGACCCGGCGCTCGTCGAGCAGCTCTTCGGCGACTACGAAACGGCCAAGCGGCGCGGCCGCCTGGTGGACTTCGACGACCTGCTCGAGCGCTGCGCCGAGGCGTTCCGAACCGACCCGACCTTCGCCGAGGCCCAGCGCCACCGCTTCCGCCACCTCTTCGTCGACGAGTTCCAGGACGTGAACCCGCTGCAGTTCAAACTGCTGCTGGCGTGGCTCGGGCCGAACCGTGACCTGTGCGCGGTGGGTGACGCCAACCAGGCGATCTACGGGTGGAACGGCGCCGACCCCACCCTCTTCGACCGGCTGGTCGAGCTGCTCGACGGCGGGGAGATCGTGGAGCTGCGCACCAACCACCGCTCCAGTCCCGCCGTGGTGGCCGTGTCCGCGCGGCGCTGCCGCCGGGCGCCGCACCCAGCCCGGCGGTGGGTCGGCCCGAAGGGTGCCGCCCCGGGTGGTGGCCTGCCGGGACGAGGCCGACGAGCTGTCGGTGATCGCCGCCCAGTTGCAGCGCTGGCACGATCGCGGCGTGGCCTGGCGCGAACAGGCGGTGTTGGTGCGCACCAACGCCCTGGCCCGCTCGGTGCTCGACGCCCTCGGGACCGCCGGCGTGCCGGCCGCGCTGGCCGGTGGCGACCATCGCGCCCTGCTGCGAGAGCTGCCACCGCTCGAAGCGGACCTGGCGTGGGACGACCTGCTGGAGCTGCTGGCGGAACCGGGCCGGGCGGCGCTGGCCGCGTTGGCGGCGGAGTACGCCGCGCTCGACCTTCGGCCCACCCCCGCCGGCTTCGCCCGTTGGGCGGCCACCGCCACCGCCGACGAGGGCCTGTCGCTCGACGCCGTACGGGTCGGTACGTTCCATCGGGCCAAGGGGCGGGAGTGGCGGGCGGTCATCGTCGCCGGCGTCGAGGACGGGTTGGTGCCGGCCAGCACGGTGCGAGCCGACGAGGAGCGGCGGTTGTTCTACGTGGCGCTGAGCCGGGCCACCGAGGCGCTGCTGTGCACGTGGGCCGCGCAGCGCACGGTGCGCGGCGCCGCCAGCCGGCGGCTGGCCTCACCGTTCCTGGCTGCGGTGCAGCAGGCCTGCGACGAGGCCGACGCGGCCGCGGCACCGGCCCCGATGCCGGCCGCGCTGGCCAGTTTCGCCGGGCGCAGCGGGCCGGGCGGGTCGGCAGGGTCAGGAGGGCGAGGATCACGAGGATCGCGAGGCGAGCAGCCGCCGGCGGTCGCGACCACCACCGGCCGGGCCCGTCACCTCGCGCTGGTCACCGGGGACGCCGCGCCACCGCGACCGGCGCTCGACCCGGAGGCGGCACGGCGAGCGGCCGCCACGCGGCGCTGCTGCAATGGCGGGCCACCCGGGCACGCCTGGCCGCGGTGGCCCCCGCCGCCGTGCTCGACGATGCCACCCTCGCCGCCCTGGCCGACCGCCCGCCGACCGATGAGGCCGACCTCGCCGGCCGACCCGGCGTGGGCCCCATGCGGGCCCGTCGGCTGGCGCCGGCGCTGCTCGCCACCCTGGCCGCCCTGCCCTGACCGCGCCCGGCCCGCGGGTTCACACGTCGAACTCGGCCATGACCACCGTGTGGTCGGAGGGCTTGGTGCCCTTGCGGGCGTTGCGGTCGATGAACACGAACCCGCTGCGCTCGGCCAGCGCCCGGGACGCGAGCAGGTGGTCGATGCGCATGCCCATGCGCTTGTGGAAGGAGCCCGCCCGGTAGTCCCAGTACGTGTAGAGCCCGTCCTCGGGGTAGCGGCGCCGGACGATGTCGACGGTGCCCCACTCGAGCAGGCGCTCGAACGCGGTCCGCTCGGGCACCGACACGTGGGTGGAGTCGTTGAACTGCGCCATGTCCCACACGTCGTCGTCGCCGGGGGCGATGTTGTAATCGCCGCACAGCACGAGCAGGTCCTCGGGGCGGTGGTGGGCGTCGAGGGCGCGGCGGAGCCGGTCCAACCAGCCGAGCTTGTACTGGTAGTGCTCATCGGTCAGCGTCCGCCCGTTCGGCACGTACATGCTCACCACCCGCACCCCGCCGCACGTGGCCCACAGCAGGCGGGCGTCGCGGTCGGGCTCGTCGTCGTCGGGGAAGCCCTCGACGACGTCGTCGATGCCCACCCGCGACAGGATGGCCACACCGTTCCACTGGTTGAAGCCGTGGTGGGCGCTGTCGTAGCCGAGCGCCTTGAAGGTCAGCGCCGGCCAGGCGTCGTCGGCCAGCTTCGTCTCCTGGAGGCAGAGCACGTCGGGCTGCATCTCGGCCAGCCACTGCTCGACGCGGGGCATGCGGGCGTTGAGCGAGTTGACGTTCCAGGTGGCGATCCGCATGGCCGCCGACGTTAGCGCCGCCTCCCGACGGTGCCCGCCCGGTGCCCGCCCGGTGCCCGCCCGGTGCCCGCCGGCGCCCGACGTGGGTGCGTCTTGCCCGTGTTGCGATGGGCCGTCCCGGCGCGAAGCGGCCGGTAGCATGCCCGGGCGTGGCTGACGCGCGACCCGATTCCTCCACGGTGGGCCCCAATGCGTGGCTCGTGGACGAGATGTACGAGCAGTACCTCGCCGACCCGAGCTCCGTGAACGAGGCCTGGCGGGACTTCTTCGCCGACTACCGGGCGGAGGCACCGCACCTGGTCCCGGCTGCGCCGGCCGGCACCGCCGAGGCCGAGCGGACCGCCGCCCCGGCCGCCCCGGCCAACGGGGCGCCCGCCAACGGCGCGCCCGCCACGGTGACCCCGTCGCCGCCGGGCCCCGCCGCAGGCAATGGCGCCGCCACCGTACCGACCGGTGCGCCCGCACCCCCCGCACCGCCCGCGCCCACCGCCCGGCCCGCGCCGAGCGCCCCCGCCACGCCCGCCACCCCCGCGGCACCGGCCGGCCAGCCGCTGCGGGGGGCCGCCGCCCGCATCGTCACCAACATGGTGGCCTCGCTCGAGGTGCCCACCGCCACCAGCTTCCGCGAGGTGCCGGCCAAGCTGCTCGAGGTCAACCGCAGCGTGATCAACGGCTACCTGGGCCGCACCCGGGGCGGCAAGGTCAGCTTCACCCACCTGATCGGTTACGCCATCGTGCGGGCCATCGCCGACGCCGTGCCGGTGATGAACTCGACGTTCAGCGACGCCGACGGCAGCCCGCGCGTCCTGCACCACGAAGGCGTGAACCTCGGCATCGCCGTGGATGTGGAGAACGCGGACGGCAGCCGGTCGTTGATGGTGCCGGTGATCCGGGGCGCCGATGCCCTCGATTTCCGGGAGTTCGTCGGCGCCTATGAGGACCTGATCCGCCGGGTGCGCTCCAAGAAGCTCACCGCCGACGACCTGGCCGGCGCCACCATCAGCCTGACCAACCCGGGCACGCTCGGTACGGTCCAGTCGGTGCCCCGCCTGATGAAGGGCCAGGGCGTGATCGTGGGCGTCGGGCGGATCGACTACCCCGCCGCCTTCGAGGGCGCGGATCCGGAGGCGCTGGCTCAACTGGGCATCTCCAAGGTGGTCACGGTCACGTCGACCTACGACCACCGCATCATCCAGGGCGCGGAGTCCGGCCTGTTCCTGCGCGAGGTGCACGACCGGCTCATCGGCCGCCACGAGTTCTACCAGCGCTGCTTCGAAGCGATCGGGGTGCCGTACTCGGCGGTCGCCTGGCGCCGCGACGTCAACCCCACCGACCACGACGAGTCCGCCGTGGAGAAGCAGACCAAGGTCGACGCGCTCATCAACATGTACCGGGTGCGCGGCCACCTCATCGCCGACCTCGACCCGCTACGCCTCACCGAGGTGAAGGTCCACGCCGAGCTCGACCCCGAGACCCACGGGCTCACCATCTGGGACCTCGACCGTGAGTTCCTCTGCTCCGGCCTGGCCGGGCGCCATTCGATGACCCTGCGGGAGATCCTCGGCGTCCTGCGCGACGCGCACTGCCGGCGCATCGGCATCGAGTACATGCACATCCAGGAACCGGTCGAGAAGCAGTGGATCCAGCGTCAGGTCGAGGGCTTGTCGCTGCAGGTCGACCTAGACGAGCAGAAGCACATCCTCGGGCGGCTCAACGCCGCCGAGGCGCTGGAGAAGTTCCTCGCCACCAAGTACATCGGCCAGAAGCGCTTCGGGATCGAGGGCGCCGAGTCGGCGATCCTGCTCCTCGACGCGGTGCTGGCCGACGCCGCCGACGCCGGCCTGACAGCGCCGTGCTGGGCATGGCCCACCGCGGCCGGCTCAACGTGCTGGTGAACATCGTGGGCAAGAGCTACGGGCAGCTGTTCAGCGAGTTCGAGGACCACATCGCCCCCGACGCCGTGCAGGGCTCCGGCGACGTGAAGTACCACCTCGGCCAGAGCGGCACGTTCCGGTCCCGCAGCGGCGCCGCCCTCGACGTGCAGCTCGCCGCCAACCCCTCGCACCTCGAGGCGGTGAACCCGGTGGTGGTGGGCATGGCCCGGGCCCGCATGGACCAGATCGAGCCCTCCGACGACCCGAACCGCCGCTACCCGGTGCTGCCGGTGCTGGTCCACGGCGACGCCGCCTTCGCCGGCCAGGGCGTGGTGGCCGAGACGCTCAACCTGTCCAACATCAAGGGCTACCGGGTGGGCGGCACCGTGCACCTGGTGATCAACAACCAGCTCGGCTTCACCACCAACCCCGAGGCCGCCCGCAGCTCGTACTACTGCACCGACGTGGCCAAGATGGTCCAGTCGCCCATCTTCCACGTCAACGGCGACGATCCCGAGGCCTGCGTGCGGGTGGCGCACCTGGCCTTCGCCTACCGCCAGCAGTTCAACAAGGACGTCGTGATCGACATGGTGTGCTACCGCCGCCACGGTCACAACGAGGGCGACGACCCGTCCTACACCCAACCCACGATGTACCGGCGCATCAACGAGCCTGCGCTCGGTGCGCAAGCTCTACACCGAGTCGCTCGTCAAGCGCGGCGACCTCACCCTCGACGAGGCCGAGGCCGCCCTCGACGACTTCCAGCGCCGCCTGCAGGCCGCTCTCGACGAGACCCGCCAGAGCGCACCGCCCACCCATCGGGCGCCGGCGCCCGACCTCGTCGGGGTGCTCCCCGGGTGGGCACCGGCGTACCGCAGCGCACGCTCGAGCAGGTGTACCAGGCCCTGTCGGCGCTGCCCGAGGGTTCACGCTGCACCCCAAGCTGCGCCAGCAGTTCACCGCCCGCGACAAGATGTGGCAGGCCGGCGAGGTCGACTGGGCGCTCGGCGAGGCGTTCGCGCTGGGCACCCTGTTGTTGGAGGGTCGCTCGGTCCGCCTGGCCGGGCAGGACTCGCGCCGGGGCACGTTCTCGCACCGCCACGCCGCCCTGCTCGACTACGAGACCAACGACGCCTACATGCCGCTCGGTACGTTGGCCGACGAGGGCCGCTCGCACCTCTGGCTGTACGACTCGCTGCTGTCGGAGTACGCCGCGCTCGGCTTCGAGTACGGCTACTCGGTGCACAACAAGGACGTGCTGGTGGCGTGGGAGGCGCAGTTCGGCGACTTCATGAACGGCGCCCAGATCATCATCGACCAGTTCATCGTGGCCGCCGAGGACAAGTGGGGCCAGACCTCCGGGCTGGTCATGCTGCTGCCCCACGGCTACGAGGGCCAGGGCCCCGAGCACTCCTCCGGTCGCATCGAGCGGTTCATGACCCTCGCCGCCGAGGACAACATCCAGGTGGCCAACTGCACCACGGCGGCGCAGTACTTCCACCTGCTGCGCCGCCAGCTGGTGCGCAGCATCCGCAAGCCCCTCATCGTGTTCACCCCCAAGTCCCTGCTGCGCGACCGCTTCTCCCGCTCGCCGCTGTCGGCCTTCGTGGGCGACACCTCCTTCAACGAGGTCCTCGACGACCCGGTGGCCTCCGCGTCCCCCTCGGCGGTGCGCCGCGTCGTGCTGTGCAGCGGCAAGGTGGCCGCCGATGCGTTCAAGGAGCGCGACAAGCGCGGCGGTCTGCCGTCGGTGGCCATCGTGCGGGTGGAGCAGCTCTACCCGTGGCCCGCCGCCCAGGTGGCCGAGGTGCTGGCCCGCTACGGCAACGCCCAGCAGTTGGTGTGGCTGCAGGAGGAGCCGGAGAACATGGGGGCGTGGAACGGCGTGAAGGGCAACCTGTTCCGGCCCACGAGCGCACCCACTCCATCGAGCGGGCCTCGCGGGTGGAGTCCGGCAGCCCGGCGTCGGGCAGCCACCAGATCCACGACCAGGAGAAGGACCAGCCTTCGACGAGGTGTTCGCCGGGCTCACGTGACCGAGGGTCGGGTTGGCCGGCGGCCGGGGTGACCCGTCGGCTCAACGCCCGTTGCGGCGCACCCGGGTCATCATGGCGGCATCGACCGGTCGCCGGGCGACCGCGGCGAGGCCCCGCAGTCGGTGCGCCGGCGCCCGCAGCCGCGGGCCGTGGACGAACCCGGCCCGGGCGAACGCGGCGAAGCTCCCGCCGGCGACGAGCACCATCAACGCCGCCACCCACACCCACGCACCACGGTCCCCGGCACCGGGGAGGTACCCCAGGTTCATCCCGTACCACCCGGTCAAGAACGTCAGCGGGAGCATGACCGCCGCGTACACGGCGAGCACCGTGGCGGCGGCGGCCTGGCGATCGGCGGCTGCGCCCCGATAGGTGTCGAGCGTGTCGGTGAGCAGGCCACGGGCGGTGGCGAGGGACTCCACGACCTGGTTGTGCACGTCGAACGCATCCACCAGCTGCGCGCCGGCCCGGTCCCCCAGGTGGTGGCCGACGTCACGGCGCAGACCGGCCAGCACCAGCCGCTGGGGCCGCAACACCTTGCGGATGGTGGCCTCCTCGCGCCGCAGGACCTGGACGTCGGCCAAGATGTCCGGGTCCGCGGCCAGCGCCCGATCGGCGAGCCCGTCGATGCGCAGCTCGAACTCGTCGAGCACGTGGAGATACCCACGACCGAGCACCTCGGTCAGCTGGGCGAAGAGCTCCCCCGCCCCACCGGCGGCGAGGTGGGCGTGGCGGGCGGCCGCCTCCCACAGCCAGGCGATGCCGGCGACCGGCACGGCGGCGACCGTGACGAGCAGCCCGGCGGACACGAAGCAGTCCACCTCGACGGTGTCGAGCCGTTCCCCGTCGGACGCCAGCGTGCAGCACCACGAAGAGGTACTCGCCGTGGTCCTCGTACTTGGGGAGCTGCTCGATGTCGAGCACGTCCTCGATGGCGGCGGGGTCGAAACCGAAGCGCATGCCCAGCTCGTCCAGCTCACCGGGATCCGACGTCACGACATCGAGCCACGCCAGCTTCGCCGGCCGCACGGCGGGCCTCGCACTCCGACGCCTCGGCCGGTTCCAGCGGCCCGCCTCCGACGGGCCGGGTCAGCAGCTTGTTCCCCATGGGCCAGAGCATGCCGTCCGTGCCCCCACCGCGGTGGGATGACCGGGCGGCCCGGGAGCGGCGGCGCCCGGCTGAGCAGCGGGCTGCGGCCCTCAGCCGATGGGGAAGTCCACCACCGCCTGCAGCCGGGCCAGGGCATCGTCGGGGTCGACCACCTTGATGGTGGTCATGCCCATGGCCGCGGCCGGCTTGAGGTTCACGCCGAGGTCGTCGAGGTACACCACCTCGTGGGGCTCCACGCCCATCGTGGTGCAGGCCAGCTCGTAGATGCGCGGGTCGGGCTTGCGCAGACCCACCTTGGACGACTCGATGATGTGGTGGAAGTGGGCGTGCACCGCCTTGATCTCCGACTCGCGCTCGGGGTCGGCCATCAGCCCACCGCCGGCGAAGTTGTTGGTCAGGCAGACGTTGGCGTGCAGGTGCTCGTAGCAGCGCTGCACGGCGAGCGCCACCTTCGGGCGGACCCGGCCCATCAGGCAGGCCAGCACGGCCTTGCCGCTGACCGTGTGGCCGAGGGCGGCGGCTTCCGCCTCGAACAGCGGGGCGAATCCCTCCGGTCCGACATCGTTGCGCTCGAGCTTGGCCCAGGCGTTGTCGAGGTGGTTGGTGGCGTTGATCGTGCGGATCAGATCCTTCGGGAGCCCGTTGGCCGCCTCGTAGGCGTTGAACGCCTCGAACGGGCTGGACGTGACGACACCACCGAAATCCCACAACGCTGCTCGAATCACGGGGCGGGAGCATAACAACCCACCCGCAGCGGGCCCACCAGCCGCCGGCCCAACCCGCCGACCGGCCCGGAGGTCTCGGCGGCCCCCACTCGAGGCGATTCGCCGGCGATTCGGCGCGCCGACGGCCCGCCGAACATACCTATAAGTATGTCCGGCGGAGGGTGGGGGCAGGTGGAGCGGTCCTGCTCAGTCGGCCAGGCCCAGCGCGGCCCGCCGGGAGTGCAGCTCGTCGAGCAGCGCGGCGGTGGAGCTGGTGCCGATCCGGTCGCAGCCGGCATCGAGGAAGGCGAGCAGGTCGTCCACCGTGCGCACGCCGCCCGCCGCCTTCACCTTGACGTGCGGCGACACGGTGGCCCGCATCAGCCGCACATCGGCCAGCGTCGCCGCGCTCGGTGCGTACCCGGTGGAGGTCTTCACGTAGGCGGCACCGGCCGACTCGGCCAGCCGGCACGCCCGCACCTTCTCCTCATCGGTCAGGTAGGCGTTCTCCAGGATGGCCTTGACGCTCGCCCCGCCGGCGGCCGCCTTCACCACGGCGGCGATGTCCTGCTCCACGAACGCGTCGTCACCCGAGCGGAGGTGGCCGATGTTGATCACCATGTCGAGCTCAACCGCACCGTCCTCCATGGCCCGCTCCGCCTCGAACACCTTGGTGGCGCTGAGGTGGGCGCCGTGGGGGAAGCCGATGACCGTGGTCACCAGCACCCCGGTGCCGCGCAGGTTGGCGGCGCAGCGCGCCACGTCCGCCGGCCGACAGCACACCGCGACCGTGCGCCGGCTCGCCGCCAGCTCGCAGCCGGCATCCACGCCGGCCAGATCCAGCTCGGGCCGCAGCAGCGCGTGGTCGAACGTGGCCGCAGCGGCCGCCGGGGTGAGCGTTTCGATGGTGATCGCCGGCATCGCGATGGTCCTCCTGGTCGGCGGCCCACGCTAACGCCACCTCGCGCCCACACCCGGCCGGTCACCGCGCCGGTCCCCCCCGCCGACCGCGGCCAGCTGGCGGCACGCTGCGTGAGCGCCCGCGGCGCACCGGGGCCGGCGGGCTCCAGGTCTGGACGGAAACGACCAGAGCGCCGGGAACCCCGCGTCCGAACGTCCAGGTGAGAGCGCTGGCGATCGACGCCGTCACCGACCCGATCGCAACTTCCGTCCAGACCTTGCCCACCGACGGGATCGACGCTCACGCTCCGTGTCGAGCGGCGACTCGGCCGCCGGCCACGGGGCCATTGGCGCACCGTCAGCACCGGGGTCCTCCCGTACCGCGTTGCTCCGGCTCCCATCCGACCGGGAGCACACCGCCGCGCACTAGCCTCGCGCCCTTGTGAACAACGCCCAGTTCATCTTCACGATGTACAAGGTCGGCCGCTTCTACCCGCCCGACCGCGAGGTCCTCAAGGACATCTCGCTCTCGTTCTACCCTGGCGCCAAGATCGGTGTGATCGGCCACAACGGGTCGGGCAAGTCGACGCTGCTGCGGATCATGGCCGGACTCGACGACGGCTTCAGCGGCCAGGCCCGCCTCTCCCCCGGCTTCACCGTCGGCTACCTGTCCCAGGAACCCCAGCTCGATGCGTCCAAGGACGTGATGGGCAACGTCATGGACGGGGTGGGACCGGTGCGGGACCTGCTCGCCCGCTACGACGAGGTCATGGCCAAGTGGGCCGATCCCGACGCCGACTACGAGAAGATCGGTGCCGAGCAGGCGGACCTCGAGGCCAAGATCGAGGCGGCCGGGGCCTGGGATCTCAACCGCACCATCGAGATCGCCATGGACGCGCTGCGCCTGCCCCCGGCCGATGCCGACGTGTCCACCCTCTCCGGTGGCGAGCGGCGGCGGGTGGCCCTGTGCCGCCTGTTGCTGTCCAAGCCCGACCTGCTGCTGCTCGACGAGCCCACCAACCACCTCGACGCCGAGTCGGTGGCCTGGCTCGAGCGGACCCTGCAGGAGTACCCGGGCACCGTGGTGGCCATCACCCACGACCGGTACTTCCTCGACAACGTGGCCAAGTGGATCCTCGAGCTCGACCACGGCAAGGGCATCCCGTTCGAGGGCAACTACAGCTCGTGGCTGGAGCAGAAGCAGGAGCGGCTGCGGCGCGAGGAGAAGTCGAGCGAATCCCGCCGGCGCACGCTCGAGCGCGAGCTCGAATGGGTCCGCATGGCCCCCAAGGCCCGCCAGGCCAAGGGCAAGGCCCGCCTCGCCAACTACGACAAGCTCCTGGCCGAGGCCCAGGCGGCCGACCGGGCCAACGACCGCCTCGAGATCACGATCCCCTCCGGCGACCGCCTGGGCGACGTGGTGGTCGAGGCCGACCATCTCACCAAGGGCTACGGCGATCGCCTGCTCATCGACGACCTCACGTTCTCGTTGCCGCCTGCCGGCATCGTCGGGGTGATCGGCGCCAACGGCGCGGGCAAGACCACGCTGTTCCGCATGATCACCGATCAGGAACCGGCCGACGGCGGCCGGCTCACGGTGGGCACCACCGTGCAGCTGGCCTACGTGGACCAGTCGCGCGACGCCCTCGATGCCGAGCGCACCGTCTACGAGGAGATCACCGACAACCGCGACACGCTGCTCATCGGCAACCGCGAGGTGAACGGCCGCGCCTACGTGGCCAGCTTCAACTTCAAGGGTTCCGATCAACAGAAGAAGGTGGGCGATCTGTCCGGCGGTGAGCGCAACCGCGTGCACCTGGCCAAGATGCTGCGCACCGGCGGCAACGTGCTGCTGCTCGACGAGCCCACCAACGACCTCGACGTCGACACCCTGCGCGCCCTCGAGGACGCACTCGACAACTTCGCCGGTTGTGCGGTGGTGATCAGCCACGACCGCTGGTTCCTCGACCGCATCGCCACCCACGTGCTCGCCTTCGAGGGCGACTCGGTGGTGCGGTGGTTCGAGGGCAACTTCTCCGACTACGAAGCGTTCCGTCGCAAGGAGCTCGGCGCCGATGCGGCTCAGCCTCACCGCATCAAGTACAAGCCGCTCGTGCGGAACTGACCCGTCGGTCGGGCGGACCGGACTGTTCGGTATGGCGCACGGCGGCGGTCCCCGCACCCCGATGGTGACCCCGTGACCCCGCAGGCCCTGCGCCGGCTGGCCATCGTCTGCTGCGTGGCCGGGGTGGCCGGCATGATCGTGACCAACATCCGCGGCGACCAGCAAGGGGCGTTGGCCTTCGGGTTCGTCACCGCCGCCGGTGCCGGCGTGCTGCTGCTCGTCGGGGTGCTCGCACCCAGCCGGCGCGGGGTCGACCTGGTCATCGCCGAACAGCTCGAGCTCGAGATCGCCGAGCTGGTGGCGGCGGGAACGGACGAGCGGCGTCTGCGCCGCATCGTCGGCCTCGCCCGCCGGCTCGATCCCCCTGGCATCGCTGCGGACCGGGCGGGGGCGGCGCCGGATCGGGCCACGAGCCTCGCCGACGAGGTCGGTCCCACTCCCTGACCCGGGACCAGGGCGGTGGCCGGGGTTCCCCCGGTGAGGTGAATTGGCTCAGTGCCCCCCGGTCCGCGGGCCGATGTTCCTGCCATGGCCGAAGCAACCGGGCTCACCGAACCGCAGGCACCCGCCCCCGCCCCCGTGGCCCACAACGTGAGCCGCGCCGTGCTGCGACCCATCGAGGCCGGGAGCTACGTGGATTGCGCGGCCTGCGGCGAGCGGGTGAAGTTCCAGGCCAAGACCCGCCTGATGCAGGTGATCTGCAACGTCTACCTCGAGGGCCGCTGGGACCGGGTGGAGCACTACCACGAGGCCTGCTACGTGGAGCGGGACCACCCCTACGGCCAGCCCGCCTGACGCCAGGCCACACCATCGCGGACCCCCATCCCCGACGCGGGGGTCGGCCCGGCGCACTAGCGTCGCCGTCGATGAACGACCATGCGGTCGCTTCGCAGCTGGCCCGGGGCGCCATGGAGCGCCTCCTCAGCCTGCGCCAGACCTTCGTGAGCGAGCAGCGCGACCCCGCCGAGTGGGGTCCGACCGCCGACGCTGCGGCCAACGCCTGGTTGCTCGGCCGCCTCGCCGACCTGCGCCCCGATGACGTCGTGCTCTCCGAGGAGGCACCCGACCCGCAGGTGCGCCTCAGCGCCAGCCGGGTGTGGATCATCGACCCGCTCGACGGCACCAGCGAGTTCGCCCAGGCCGGCCGCACCGACTGGGCGGTGCACGTCGCCCTCAGCGTCGACGGCGAGCCGGTGGTCGGCGCCGTCGCCCTGCCCGATGGGATGTGCTGGGCCACCGAGCCGACGCCGGTCCCGGTGCCCGCCCCCGACGGCAGCCCGTTGCGCATGGTGGTGTCGCGGTCCCGGGCGCCGCAGCTCTGCCACGACGTGGCCGCCCGCATCGGCGCCGAGGTGGTGCCGCTCGGTTCGGCCGGTGCCAAGGTGGCGGCCGTGCTGGCGGGCCACGCCGACCTCTACCTGCACGCCGGGGGCATGCGGCAGTGGGACTCGTGCGCGCCCGTGGCGGTGGCGCTGGCCGCCGGCCTGCACGCCAGCCGCATCGACGGCAGCGCCCTGCGGTTCAACGGCGCCGATGTGAACCTGCCCGATCTGTTGGTGTGCCGTGCCGAGCTGGCCGAGCCTGCGCTGGCCGCGGTGGCGGCGTCGGTCACCGGGCCGGCGTGAGCGTCCGGCGGTAGGCTCGCCGCCGATGTTGGACCTCGACGGCGCGTGCGCCCCCGCGACCCAGGCCATGCCCGCGACCTCGGGCACCCCCGCAACCCCGGGCGCAACGCCGAGCCGGTGAGCGACCGACCCACCCCCGGGCTCGATGATCACGCCCTGTCGCGGCAGATCGCCGACGAGGCGGGCCGGGCGTTGCTGGCGCTGCGCCAGCAGCTGCTGCGCGACGGCACCAGCCGCTGGGACCTCGAGGCCCAGGGCGACTCCATCGCCCACCACCTCATCGCCCGCCGCCTCGCCGAGAGCCGCCCCGGTGACCACGTGCTGTCCGAGGAGGGTGCCGACGACAAGGCCCGCCTCCACGCCGAGCGGGTGTGGATCGTCGACCCGCTCGACGGCACCAACGAGTACGGCACCCCGCCCCGGCCCGACTGGGCGGTGCACGTGGCCCTCGTGCAGGACAACCGGGCGGTCGCCGGTGCGGTGGCGCTGCCGGCCATGGGCGTCACGCTGGCCACCGACGAGCCGACCGGCGTGCCGGAGCGGGAGGAGGGGCCGATCCGGGTGATCGCGTCACGCTGGCACCCCTCCGCCGCCGCCCAGGTGGTGGCCCGCGAGCTCAACGGGCAGTTGCTCGGGCTCGGATCGGCGGGCGCCAAGGCCATGGCGGTGGTCATGGGCCACGCCGACGTCTACGCCCACTCCGGCGGGCAGTACGAGTGGGACAACTGCGCCCCGGTGGTGGTGGCCGAGGCCGCCGGCTTCCACGTGTCCCGCATCGACGGATCCGAGCTGCGCTACAACAACCCGTCGGTCTACCTGCCGGACTTCCTCATCTGCCGTCCGGAGCTGGCCGAGCAGTGCCTCGAGGCCCTCAGCCGGGCCATGCGCCGCAGCCAGCTGTGGCTGCCCCACGAGGACTACTGAACGGCCGGTCACCACACCGCGGTGACCGGCCGGGATCGTCAGCCCTTCGTCGACACGCAGGCGTCGATCTGGGTGAACAGGTCGCTCTGCTGCTGCAGGGTGAGGTTCGGGTCGTAGGGCCACGCCGGGTAGCACTCGGGGTAGGCCACCTCTTCGAGCAGGTCGTCCGGCACGATGTCGCCCGACTGCAGGAACGGCACCGCGCAGGCGTTGGCCAGCACCACCGCCGCGCCCCACTCGGCGTTGGTGGTGGCGTCGAGCACGGCGAACTCCAGGTCGCCGCAGGCGTCGTAGTAACGGTCGTAGCCGGTCTCGGTGAAGCCGCCGCTGTCGGCGGGATCGTCGTCGAAGCCGAAGTCGTCCTCGACGTCGGTGCCGAAATCGTCCTCGAAGTCGTCGAAGCCACCGCCGCCGCCGCTGAGCCCGCCGAGCAGGTCGCTGTTGAGCGACGCCCCCAGATCGAAGCCGCCGCTCATCTCGTCATCGACGGCGCCGAACAGCGAGGACACGTCCTCGGGCTGGGCACCGCGCAACCACACGAGCATGAACTCGCCCATGGTGAACGTGGGGCTGAGGTACCACTTGCCGTCGACCTCGGTCACCGCCATGGGGATCTTGGGGTCGGTGAGCGCATCGAGGGCGTCGCCGAGCGCGGGATCACTGGACGAGAGCTCGTCGCGGAGATCCTCGATGCAGGCCGACTGCTCCTCGCCGTCGACGGTGATCGACCCGCAGCCGTCCTCGACGCGGAAGCTGACCTCATCGCCGTCGGCGCTGATCTCGCCCTCGACGCCGCGGACGTCGACGATCCGGCGCCCGTCGGCCTCGCGCACCTCGAGCCCGAGCGGGCGCACGTCGATGGTGACGTTGGCCTCGTCGAACAGCTCGTCGACCGCGGCCTCGGCATCGTCGAGGAACAGCGGCGCGTAGTCGTGCAGCACCGCCATCTCCTGGGGATCGGTGAGCTCGATCATGCGCCGAACGTCGAGCCGGCCCATGGCGGCGAACAGCTCCTCGACCACCTGCTCGGGCGAGTCGGCCCCCACGGCTTCGACCCCGCTGCCGAAATCGGGCGCCGGCTTGCCGGCGTCGCGGCGGGCCTCCTCGGCCACCGAGTACCACAGGCTCACGTGCCAGCCGTCGCCGTCCTTGACGGTGACCAGGCTCAGATCGCTGTCGGCCAGGTCGGTGGTGTCGGACTCGGCGCCCTCGGGACGCTCACCGTCGAAGGCCTCGTCGATCAGGTTCTGGCCGAGCGGTAGGTCGGTGAGGTCGTAGCTGGCGTCGACGGACCCACCGGTCACCTCGACGCGGGCCACGGTGGGCCCGATCTCCCGGGTCTCGAAGGTGAGCTCGGTGAACTCGAAGTCCACGCCGGTCACCGCACCGGCGTCGGCGTCGTCGCTGAGCACGCCGAGCCGGGAGAACTCGCCGACCATCTCCTCCATCAGCGGCACCATCGTGGTCCGCTCGCCCCTGGGCAGCGTGTTGAGCATCCCGATGACGTCTTCCTTGCCCGCCGCATCGAAGAAGGCCTGCATGGCCGCCTCCGGTGTCGACGCACCGCCGCCGTCACCGCCCAGCGCGGCGTAGGCGAACACACCGGAACCGACCAGGCAGGTGGTGCCGATGACCGCCGCCGCGATCTTGGGACCCTTGCGCTTGCGCACCACGCCGGCGCTCACCAGCGGTGCCGGCCCGTAGCCGCCGGGTGCCGCACCCCCGGGGGGCGGTCCGGGCGGGAACTGGCCGGGGGCACCGAACCCCTGCGGCGGGGCGAACGGCTGCGGCGCGCCCTGGGGCGGCTGGCCGTACCGGCCTGGCTGACCGGGCTGACCCGGCTGGCCGTACTGGCCGGGCTGGCCGGGCTGGCCGTACTGGCCGGGCTGCCCGTACTGGCCCGGCTGGCCGTACTGGCCGGGCTGCCCGTACTGGCCCGGCGGCTGGGCGGGCTGACCGTACGGGCCGGGCGCGGTGCCGCCCGGCCCCGGCGGCCACCCACCCGGCGGTTGGGGGTTGTGGGGTTCGTACGGTCCCGACATGGTGCTGTGCCTCTTCCTCCTGTGGGGCTGCATCCCCGAGGAGGCGGCGGGGCACCGTCGGATACGTGGCGCCCTGCGCCCATCGCTCCGCCGATCACCGCCGTGCCCCGGGTCGCTACCCGCAGCCTGCGAACGTCGTCGCCCATCTCCGACGATGACGCGTCGCCGTTGGTTCGCGCCGACCGGAAGAAATCCGCCCGGCTCTCGCCCACCGAACCGCGCTCAGGATACGGGCGCACCGTCCCGGCGACGCGTCATCCCGGCGGCGGCCGCCCGACGCACCGCCGGCCCTGCCCGACGCAAGCCCGGACCGCGGCGATCGAGCCCGCCGAGCGCCACGGAGCGTGCCGGCGACCGCTGCCACCGTCGTCCATGACCTCGGTCACCCGGCGCGCTCCGGGTGTTCGGAAGGTCGCCGGCCGGACCACACTGGCCATCGATGGCCAGCGCAGATCCCACCCCCGCACCCGCCGCGATCACCGCGCCGGCCGCCCCGCCGGCCGCGCCCACGCCCGATCCGCCCGACCTCGTCCACGGCACCTTCAGCGAGAGCCCGCCCTGGCTGGTCTACCCCGACGCCATGTCGTGGCGGCGGCGGGTGCCGGTGCTGCGCTCGATGACCCGTCGCTCGGTGCCGCAGCTGACCACGCCGCCGCGGGTGCCGCCGGTGGGTCGCATGCTGCGCACCGTGTACGAGCTGGGCTCCGCCGGCGGGTTGTGGTGGCTGGTCGACCGCCGGCGCGGTCCCGAGGCGTCGCGCGAGGGCATCTCCCGACGCATCCGGGTGGCCGCCGAGCACCTCGGGCCGACCTACATCAAGCTCGGGCAGATCATCTCCTCCGGCGAGGGGCTGTTCCCGGCAGAGCTCGTGGGCCAGTTCAAGCTGCTGCGGGACCAGGTGCCCGCCGAGGACTTCCCCACCGTCCGCCGGGTGGTCGAGGAGGAGCTCGGCCGGCCGCTCGAGGAGGTGTTCAGCCGCTTCGAGCGCAAGCCGCTGGCCGCCGCCTCCATCGCCCAGGTGCATGCCGCCACCCTGCGCGACGGCGGCATCGACGTGGTGGTGAAGGTGCAGCGGCCGGCGGTCGGCACGCTGGTGCGCAAGGACCTGCGGGTGATGGCCTGGCTGGCGCCGTTCCTGATCGGCCGCATCCCCATCGCCGCCCTGGCCAACCCCCCGGCACTGGTCGAGCTGTTCGCCGAGACGATCACCGAGGAGCTCGACTTCCGCATCGAGGCGGCCAACATGCTCGACATCGCCGCCAGCCTGGCCGAGCTGGGCCAGAACAGCTTCGTGATCCCCCGCCCCCACCCGTCACTGGTCACCCGCCGGGTGCTGGTCATGGAACGCCTCGACGGCTACCGGTTCGACGACGTGGCCGGCATGCAGGCCGCCGGGCTCGACACCCACCAGATCATCCGGGCCGGCATGATCGGCTTCCTCGAAGGGTGCATGATCTCCGGCATCTTCCACGGGGACCTGCACGGCGGCAACCTCTTCGTCCGACCCGACGGCCGCACCGCGCTGCTGGACTTCGGCATCACCGCCCGCATGACACCCGGCGAGCGCCACGCGTTCCTGCGCCTGCTCATGACGGCGTCGATGAACGACGTGCGGGGCCAGCTCGCCGCCCTGCGGGACCTGGGGACCCTGCCGCCGGACACCGACCTCGACGCCGTCATCCGGGACCTGAACCTCGACGGCCCCCCGGTCGACCCGACCACGCTCACCCCCGACGAGCTGGTGGCCGAGATCCAGCGCATGGTCAAGCAGCTGCTGGCCTACGGGGCGCGCCTGCCCAAGATCCTCATGCTGTTCGTCAAGAACCTGGTCTTCCTCGACGGGGCCATCGCCTCGCTGGCGCCCGGGCTCGACCTGTTCGCCGAGATCACCCACCTGTCGATGTACTTCGCCACCACCCACGGCGAGCGCATCGCAGCGGAGATCGGCGTGGCGCCCGACGACTACCGGCCCGACCTCTCGGGCATCAAGGCCAGCTTCGGCGTGGACCCGACCACCACCCACAGCCTCACGTACGCCGAGCTGCAGGAACGGCGGGCGCTCATCCGCTCCCGGCTGCGCGACCGCGCCAGCTGAGCATCAACGACCCGCCCCGGGCGGGCCCGACCCGGCCGACATCGTCCCGGCGAAGGCCACCAGCTCGTCGCGGCCAAACGCCGGACGGGTCCCATCGGGCGACGACGAGCTGAGCGCCACCACCCAGCCCTCCTGCTCCCACACCAGCGCGGTGGCCGTACCGTTCGCCTGGCGCGACCAGGTGGCCACCGTTGCGCCCACCGTCACCGCCTCGACCTCGGCCCGGTCGACGGCGTAGCGCTCGGGCACCCCAGCTCGGCCCGGCGCTGGACCACCGAGATCGTCGCCTCGGCGTCGCTGCGCCCGTAGCGCTGGGTCCAGCCGGTCTGGGCGTCGGCCTCGCGCAGCGGGTGCTCGTCGAGGAGCCGCCAGCCGTCGGGCAGGCGCGCCGGCCGCGCCACCGCGGGGGCGTCCATCGGCTGGAGCACGCTGCCGTTGCTGGCATCGAGCACGGCCCGCGCCCCGAGCGGACGGTCGAGCGCCACGTCGAGCACGTGCAGGTCGTGATCGAGCCGGCAGACCAGGCCGGCCGGGGTGGCCGACGCGCCATCGGCCCGGCGCACGAGCAGCCGAAGCGGTCCCGAACCGGTGCCCGGGCCGACCTCCACGGTCAGCGAGCCGGCGGTGTAGTCCTCGGGCCGGCCGAGCACGTAGAGGCGCAGCCCCCGCCCGTCGCCGTCGAGCAGGGCGCCGAGGATCGGGGCCTGCGCCCGCTTCTCGGCCAGCGGATCGGCCGCCGTGGTGGGGGCCGCCGACGGGCCGGCGTCATCGCCCGTGCAGCCCACCACGGCCGACAGCAGCAGGGCGGCGCCGATACCGAACGGTACGGTACGTCGCCGTCGGGCCATGGCCGCGCAGTCTAGGACCGAGCCGCCGATTGATCGCGCCACCGCGCCGGCCCGCACTAGCGTGTCCCGCTCGTGACCATCGGGTACCAGGGCGAGCCGTTCTCCTACAGCCACCGGGCCTCGGGCCTGCTGTTCCCCGGCGAGGACGCCGTCGGCTTCCCCAGCTTCCAGGCCACCTTCGACGCCCTCGAGGCGGGCAAGGTGGATCGCCTGGTCATGCCCATCGAGAACTCGACCACCGGGTCGATCCTGCCCGTGCTCGACCGCCTGTTGACCCACGAGGTGCACATCACCGGCGAGCACTTCGAGGAGATCCAGCACGCGCTGCTCGCCCATCCCGGCGCCACCCTCGAGTCGATCCGCACCGTGCACTCCCACCCACAGGCGCTCTCCCAGGCCGAGGGCGTCATCACCCGCTACGGGTGGGACGCCCAGCCCGAGCACGACACCGCCGGCGCCGTGCGGCTGGTGGCCGAGCGCGGCGACCCGGCCTCCGCCTGCCTGGCCCACCCCGACTCGGCGGAGGCCCACGGCCTCGTCGTGCTGCTGCGCAACGTGGTCGACCGTCCCCACAACACCACCCGGTTCGTGGTGCTGCACCCCGGACGCTCCTTCACCGTGCCCGACGACGCCGACAAGACCACCGTCGTGTTCGAGGTGGCCCACACCCCCGGTTCGCTGGCCATGGCCCTCGTCGAGCTGGGCCTGCGCGGCGCCAACCTGAGCCGGATCGAGTCGCGTCCCACCGACCGGGCGTGGAGCTACCGGTTCTTCGTCGACGTGGAGCACCGCCCCGGGCGGGCCGGCTTCGAGGGCGTGTTCGAGCCCCGGCCGCCCCACCTCTACGACGTGACCTACCTCGGCACTTACCGCAACGCCCGGGAGCGCTGAGCGGTGCGCCTGGTCATCGCCCGCTGCACGGTCGACTACAACGGCCGGCTCGACGCCCACCTGCCGGAGGCGCTGCGGCTCATCATGGTCAAGGCCGACGGGTCGGTGATGGTCCACGCCGACGGCGGTGCCTACAAGCCGCTCAACTGGATGAACCCGCCCAACCGGTTGACCGAGGACGGCGCCACCTGGACGGTGACCAACCCCAAGGGCGAGACGCTCACCATCACCCTGCACGACGTGCTGGCCGACCACCGCCACGACCTCGGCCAGGACCCCGGCCTGGTCAAGGACGGCGTGGAGGCCCACCTGCAGGAGCTGCTGGCCGCGGACCCCTCCACGCTGGGCGAGGTGCTGCTGCTGGTGCGCCGGGAGTACCCCACCGACATCGGCCCCGTCGACCTGCTGTGCCGCGACGCCGAGGGTCGGGCGGTGGCGGTTGAGGTCAAGCGACGGGGCGAGATCGACGGGGTCGAGCAGCTGACCCGCTACCTCGACCGGCTCAACCGCGACCCGTCGCTGCGGCCGGTGCGGGGCATCTTCGTGGCCCAGCAGATCAAGGCCCAGGCGAAGGTCCTGGCCGCCGACCGCGGCATCGCCTGTGTCGAGGTGGACTACGACGAGCTGCGCGGCATCGAGCGCGACCAGCTGTCCTTGTTCTGAGCCGGCACCCCCTCACGCCACGTCAGTGACGGGACCAGGGACGATGGATCGCCGTTGCCCGCCGGTCACCGGCGCGCCACCAGCTTGCGGTGGGTGGTGCCACACTGTGCAACTGCCGCCCGTGGACGGCTTCGAGCAGCCCGAGCGTCGACATGATCCGGCGCTCTACCGGTCCTTCCGCGGCAGGAGTGGGCGAACCTGCGCGCCGCCACCCCGCTGATCGTGACCGAGGAGGAGCTGAGCGGTCTGCTCAGCTTCAACGACGCCATCTCGCTGGGCGAGGTGCGCGACATCTACCTGCCGCTCACCCGGTTGCTCAACCTCTACGTCGGCGCCCTGCAGGACCTGCACCGCACGACCGATGCGTTCTTCGGTCGGCGCAGCCGCAAGGTCCCCTTCGTCATCGGCGTCGGGGGCAGCGTGGCGGTGGGCAAGTCCACCACCGCCCGCCTGCTGCAGCTGCTGCTGGCCCGCTGGAGCAACCACCCCAACGTGGACCTGGTGACCACCGACGGGTTCCTGCACCCCACCGCCGAGCTCGAGCGCCGGGGCCTGATGGGCCGCAAGGGCTTCCCCGAGAGCTACGACGTGCGCCGCCTGGTGCGCTTCCTGGCCGACGTGAAGGGCGGGTGCCCGGTGGTGCGGGCGCCGGTGTACTCCCACCTCGCCTACGACATCGTGCCCGGCGAGCACCAGGTGGTGCGCCAGCCCGACATCCTCATCTTCGAAGGCCTCAACGTGCTCCAGCCGCCGAGCGAGCGCGAGCTCGAGCAGCACCGGCCGGTGGTGTCGGACTTCTTCGACTTCTCGGTCTACGTGGACGCCTCCGAGCAGGACAACGAGCGCTGGTACCTCGAACGGTTCCTGGCCTTCCGCAAGACCGTGTTCGCCGACGAGCGCTCGTACTTCCACCGGTACTCGAAGCTGTCCGACGACGAAGCGCTCGAGACCGCCCGTCAGATCTGGTCGACGATCAACCTGCCCAACCTCCGGGAGAACATCGCCCCCACCCGGGAGCGCGCCCGGTTGATCGTGCACAAGGGCAGCGACCACCACGTGGAGCGGCTCGAGCTCCGCAAGCTGTGACCTGATCTGAACAGACCTGCGCTGGTTCAGCTGCACGGCGCGGCGGTGGGTGGTCGGTGGCTGTGGTCGGGGCGCCATGGCGGATGTCCGGGTGCGCTCCGTCGCGCTCGGTTCGATGTCGATTCGGAATTGGTCGTCAGACACGAAGTCCGGTCACCTTCGGTGCGGCTGTGCAGCCTGACCGGAGGCCGTGGCCACCACCGGTGGGCGGCCGAACCCGGCTGGTCGATACCGTCGAATCGACGTCGAATCGCCGCCGAAGCATGGCCCTGGTGGCCTGCCGGTCGGCTGACGGCGCCGGCCCCCACAGGGGTGCCAGGCGCCTGCCGGCCGGCGTTCGGGGCCCCGGGTGAGCGTCGCGGCCGGGCTCAACCGCCGCCGAGGAGCGTGGGTTCCGCCCACTCGCGCTCGTGGGCCAGCAGCGCCGCCTTCACGTCGAGGTGCCCGCCCGTCGTCGGCCCGCCGGCGTACCCGGTGAGGGCACCGGTGCCGGCCACCACCCGGTGGCAGGGCACCACCAGCGCCCACGGGTTGCGTTTGAGGGCCTGGCCCACGGCCCGCGCCTCACCCGGCCGGCCCACCCGCCCGGCGACCGCCCCGTAGGTGGTGGTGCAGCCGTGGCCCACCGAGCAGATGGCCTGCAGCACGTCGCGGCGCAACCCCTCGACCCGCTCCCACTCGATGGGCAGCTCGAAGTCGACCGGCTCGCCGGCCAGGTAGGCACCCAACTGGGCCCCGAGCGCGGCCAGCGCCGGATCGGCGCCGTGGGGGCGACCCGGGGCGCATCCCAGCAGAAGCGCAGCGACCGCAGCCGACCCTCGGCGGCGACCGCCTCCAGCACCCCGAACGGCGTGTCGTGCACGGCGAGGGCCGCGCCACCGACGGTGCGCACCACGGTCACCGACCCAGTGCGGCGAGCAGGTTCGTCGGTGTGTCCTTGGGCTTGACCTTGTACCAGACGGCCTCCAGCGCACCGTCCTCGCCCACCAGGAACGCCGAGCGCTCGATGCCGAAGTAGGTGCGCCCGTAGTTCTTCTTCTCCTTCCAGACGTCGAAGGCCTCGGCGGTGGCGTGCTCGGCGTCGAGAGCAGGGTGAAGCCGAGCTCGTACTTGTCGGCGAACTTCTTCAGGCGGGACGGCGGGTCGGGGCTGATGCCGATGATGGCGGTGTCGCCCACCTCACCGGCGATGTCACGCAGCCCGCAGGCCTGGGTGGTGCAACCGGGCGTGTCGGCCTTCGGGTAGAAGTACACGAGCACCTTGCGGCCCCGCAGCGAAGCGAGATCGACGATGGTGCCGTCCTGATCGGGCAGCGCGAAGGACGGGGCCTGGTCTCCGGCGGCGAGCATGGCGCGAACCTACCCCGCCACGCGTCGACGCCCGGGCCACTGCGGACCCGGGCGTCGACGGCGATGGTACGGGACCGACCGATCAGAGGTCGGTGTCGGCGCCGTTCATGTCGGCGTTGCGGCGTGCCTTGGCCAGCAGCTCCGCACCGCCGAATCGAGCTGCTTGGGATCGTCGATCGGGGTGGTGGTGGGGCCGCGGTGCCAGCCCTCGGCGATGCCGAGCACGCGGCCGGAGGCCTCGAACACCCGACCGGTCACGTCGGACGACAACGGCGACGCCAGCCAGGTGCAGACCGGCGCGATCCAGCGGGGGTTCATCATCTCCCGCTCCTCCTCGGTCTCCTGCGACATGCCGGCCAGGCCCTCGGTCATCCGGGTGAGGGCACCGGGCGCGATGGCGTTGACCGTCACGCCGTAGCGCTTGAGCTCGCGGGCGGCGATGACGGTGAAGCTGGCGATGCCGGCCTTGGCCGCGCCGTAGTTGGTCTGGCCCGGGTTGCCGTAGATGCCCGACACCGAGGTGGTGTTGATGATCCGGCCGTCGACCTTCTCACCGGCCTTGGACTTGTCCCGCCAGTAGGCGGCGGCCCAGCGGCTCGGGGCGAACGTGCCCTTCAGGTGCACGTTGATGACCGCGTCCCACTCGGCCTCGGTCATGTTGGTGAGCATGCGGTCGCGAAGGATGCCGGCGTTGTTCACGACCACGTCGAGCGTCCCGAAGGCATCGATGGCCTGGTTGACCAGACGCTGGGCGCCCTCCCAGTCGGCCACGTTGTCACCGTTGGCGACGGCCTCGCCGCCCATGCCCTTGATCTCCTCGACCACCTGCTGGGCCGGCGACTGATCCCCACCGGTGCCGTCGACGTTGCCCCCCAGGTCGTTGACGACGACCTTGGCGCCCTCCGAGGCGAGCATGAGGGCGTGCTCCCGCCCGATGCCCCGACCGGCCCCGGTCACGATGCAGACTCGACCTTCGCACATGCCGCTCATCGGCAGCTCTCCCTTTGTCCGGTTCTTTGGTTCGACGGCGGCCGTTTTAGTCGCGGGAGCCTCGCGGGCACCCGTTGACACCGACCGTGCCCGGAATGTGACGCATGCGGCACGCGATCGCGTCGAAATCGGGCCACAGGTGATTACCAAGTCACTCTGCGATGCGCGATCCTGGTGCCCGGGTGACGTCGGCGCGCAAGACCGGGATCGTTGTGGCTTCGGTCTTTGGCGCGCTCGTCGTCCTGTGGCTCGGCAGCTGGGCCCTCGACGCCCTCACCGGGGGCACCGCCGTTCGTCGCAACGTGCACATCGCCGGCCGGGACGTCGGCGGCCTCGACGAGGCGGGACTGGCCACCGTCATGGACGAGATCGGCGGGCGCGTGGCGGCCACCCCGGTGGAGATCGACGTGGGTGACCGGCTGCTGGAGAGCACGCTCGGCGACCTCGGGGTGGCGCTCGACCGTGACGCCACCGCCGATGCCGCCTTCGATGCCCGGGGAGACGGGTTCGTGCTGTTCCGGCCGTTCAGCTGGCTGGGTTCGTTCTTCACCGACGACGACGCGCCCGTCGAGCTCACCCTCGACACGGCGCTGGCCGCCGACGCGGCCGCCTCCGGCTCGGTGCGGCGGTGGAAGTCCCCGCCACCGAGCCGTCGCTGGCCTACGTCGACGGTGACCTGCGCACGGTGGCCGGCAAGCCGGGCAGCCAGCTCGACGTGGCCGCCGTGGTCAACGCCCTCAACGAGCTCGACGGCGACGGGCTCGACGGCACCCCGGTGCGCATCACCGCCCCGCTGGTGCCGGTGCCGCCCCAGCAGAGCGACGACAGCGCCGTCACCCTGCTCGCCACGGTGCGCATCACCTCGACCAACCGCTCGACGTGCGCTTCGGTGAGGACACCCGGACGCTCGACCCGGCCGCGCTGGCACCGTACCTGTCGGCCCAGCTGACCGACGGCGGCAAGCTCGTCCTCTCGCTCGACCCGCAGCCCACCCTGCAGTACCTGGCCGAGACCTTCGCCGACGTCGGCACCCCGCCGGTCGAACCGGAGCTCGGGGTCGAAGGCGGTGAGGTGGTGCTCGCCGGCGGGGAGGACGGCACCGCCTGCTGCGCACCGACGGCGGTGACCGCGCTGTCGACCGCCATCGAGCAAGGGGCCCGAAGCGTCGACCTGGAGCTGGCCCCCAAGGCCCCCCAGCGCGACGCCGCCTACTTCGAGAGCCTCGGGATCAAGGAGGAGATCTCCTCCTTCACCACCCAGCACCCGTGCTGCGCACCCCGGGTCGACAACATCCACCGCATGGCCGACATCGTCGGCGCCGCCGTGATCCCGCCCGGGGGGACGTTCTCGCTCAACGACACGGTGGGACGGCGCACCATCGAGAACGGGTTCAAGGCGGCGCCGGTCATCGACGGCGACGGCAACTTCCAGGAGGACGTGGGCGGCGGGGTATCGCAGTTCTCCACCACCTTGTTCAACGCCGCCTTCTTCGCCGGGTTGGAGATCGACGAGTACATGGCGCACGGCCTGTACATCTCCCGCTACCCCTACGGCCGTGAGGCGACGCTGTCCTTCCCCGGACCCGATCTCAAGATCCGCAACATCACGCCCTACGGCATCCTCATCTGGCCCACCTACACCGACACCTCGATCACGGTGACGATGTACTCCACGAAGTACATCGAGGCCTCCCAGAGCGGCCAGTCCGAAGCCCTCTACGGCAAGGTCTGCACCCAGGTGACCACGTTGCGGTCGCGCACCTGGCTCGACACCGGCAAGACGGAGACCGACCGGTTCTACGCCCTGTACGGCCCGGCCGAGGGCGTCCAGTGCGACGGGACCATCCGCCCCAAGGACGGCTCCACCACCACGACCAGCACCACCCCCGACGGCTCCACCACCACCGTGGCCGGCGACCCCGGTTCGACCACGACCACCACCGCCGCCACCGACCCGGGCTCGACCACCACCGCACCGCCCGCCAGCACCACCACGGCGACCACGGGCACGACCGCACCGTCGGGTTAGCCCGCCGGGCCACCGCCCCGGTCGAATTCCCCTACCGCCTGGTGGCGGGCGAGACTGGGTCCTCGATGGAAGCACAGGTGGACCTCGTCGTCGTCGGGGCCGGACCCGCCGGAGCGGCGGCGGCGATCGTGGCGGCCCGGGCCGGGCTCGAGGTGGCGCTGCTCGACAAGGCCACGTTCCCCCGCGACAAGTGCTGCGGTGACGGTCTGACCGCGGCGGCCCTGCGCGAGCTCGAGCAGCTGGGGCTGGAACCGCCGACCGTCGCCTCCTGGCAGCCGGTGAGCACGGTGGTGCTGCACGCGCCGTCCACCCGTCGCGTCGAGCTGCAGCTGCCGGCCGGCACGGGCCACCACTCCGTCGTCGCCCGCCGCCGCGAGCTCGACGCCGCCCTCGCCGAGCTCGCCGTCAAGGCCGGCGCCCGGCTGCACACCGGCAGTGCGCTCGACTCGGTGGCGCAGACGGCCGACGGCGCCCTGGTGGTGCGCAGCGGGGCGCACGTTGCGCTGCCCTGCGCTCACGCCGCCGACGGCATGTGGTCCCCCACCCGCAAGCTCGTGGCCGCGCCGCCTCCCGCTACCGCGGCGATGGCACGCCTTCCGCCAGTACTTCAGCGGGGCCACCGCCGGCGCGCGCCACCGGCAGCACATCTGGTTCCCCGCCGACCTGCTGCCCGCCTACATCTGGTCCTTCCCGCTCGCCGACGGCACGGTCAACATCGGCTTCGGCATCCTGCGCGACGGCCCGGTGCCCATGGGCGACACCGGCGAGCTGTGGCGCACGTTGCTGGCCCGCCCCGAGGTGCGCGCCGTTCTGGGAGACGGCCTGGTGCCCGACGGGGCCATGCGGGCCTGGCCGATCCCCGCCTGGATCGACGAGGCCACGCTCAGCGCCTGTGGGGGCCGGGTGCTCTTCGCCGGCGACGCCGCCACCGCCCCCGATCCGATGACCGGTGAGGGCATCGGCCAGGCCCTGCTGACGGGCCGGCTGGCGGCCGAGGCGGTGCTGCACGGTCGCTCGGACGGCGCCGGTGCCCGGCCCGACGCGGTGGTGCCCGCCACCGGCGACGCCGCCGCGGTGGCCGTGGCGCCGCCTACCACGCCGCGGTCCGGCGCCACCTGTGGGCCGACCACCGGCTCGCCCGTGCGCTCGGCACGATCCTGGCCCACCGGCGCGGCGCCGAGTGGTCCTGCGGGCGGTCGACCTCAACGGTTGGACGAGGCGGAACTTCGCCCGATGGATGTTCGAGGATTACCCGCGGGCCGTGTTGGGAACACCCAGACGGTGGCGGCGGGATCTGTTCACCGGGCCCGGCGCCTTCGGCGGGCAGGCGTGACCGCGGTCTGACCACCCGGGGCGAGCCACCCCGCCGGACCACACCGTATGGACCCCGACGGACGCACGGATGCGGCGACGTACCAGGCGGTACGGCATGGCGAGGATCACCAGCGCAACGAGCGCAGCGAGCGCGACCGGCGGGTCGCAACGGGCAGGCGCAGCGAGCGGGCGCCCGCTCCACCGCTCGGTTGACGCGCGTTGCGCCCACGAGCGGGCACCGGGCGCAGAGCCGCCATGCCGCGCGGCATGGCGCGGCAGCCGAGTGCTGGTGCGGAGCGGTCGCGTGGGTGAAAGAACCCATGCAGTCGACCGGTCGGCCGGGCCCGTTCGCCACGTGAACGGCCTCGTCATCGAGTTGTCATGGCGGACGCCGCTCTGTAACGCACCCGAGGTACATCAGGAGCCGAACACGCCGTTCATATCTGTGAACGCAAGAGCCGATAGGCGGGACAGACCGACATGACCACCCAAGAGCACGGAAGCACCCCGACGGTACGGCGCCTCAGCGCCGCCTTCGCCGTCCTCAGCGCCGCCAGCCTCGCCGTACTCGCCGGTATGCCCGGCATGGCGGCGGCCCAGAGCGCGCCGAGCCCCGTGACGGATTACGCCAACTACCCGGCGCCGATCCCACCGGGTTGCCCGCAGGGACCCCAGGCCCTGCTCGGCCTCTCCTTCGACAACGGCCGCGGCGACACCGCCTCGTCGCTCGGCGGGCTCGACGTGCGCCACGGCGACACCGTCACCATGAGCTGGACCGGCTTCCACGCCGGCTGCCTCGACGGCTCGGGCACACCCGCCATCACCGTCGGCCTCG
Organism: Acidimicrobiales bacterium; assembly: GCA_041394365.1. Taxonomy (GTDB): domain Bacteria; phylum Actinomycetota; class Acidimicrobiia; order Acidimicrobiales; family CAIXPF01; genus CAIXPF01. The sequence goes on along the minus strand of JAWKIM010000009.1, from coordinate 355,666 downwards.
CCGCCTATGACAACCCGACGCTCGGTTTCGACCCCGAGGTCGACCAAGCGCTGCAGGACGGCTGGCAGGTGTGCGGCGTCGACGGAGAGCCCTGCGAGCGCACCGGCGGTCGCTACCAGCTGGCGCTGACCCTGCCCAGCACCGACGTGTGCAAGGTGCAGCTCGATGCCCACCTGGGCCTCCCCCTCGCCGTGGTCGGGCCCAACGGGAGCTTCTACAGCCAGGCCGTGCGGGGTCATGGCACGAACCGGCTGATCTCGGCGGCCAGCTTCGGCCTCGAGCCGTGCGTGCCGTCGACCACCAGCACCACCGCCCCGCCGGTCACCGCCGCCCCCAGCACCCCCGAGACGCCGGCCCCGCCGGCCGAGCAGCCCCCGGCCGAGCAGCCGCCGGCCGAGGTCCCGACCACCACGACCGGGGCACCGGAGCGCGACGAGGCCCCGGCGGCCCCGCCCGTGACGGAGACCCCGACCACCGAGGCCCCGATCGCACCGGCGTCGCCGCCCAGCACCACGCCGAGCACCGCCGCTCCGTCGACGACCAGCACCACCGTCGAGACCAAGGTGCTCAACGAGTCGGTGTCCCGTCAGACGCTGCCCCGCACCGGGGCCGATGCGTTCGCGGTGCTGCGCATCGCCACCTGGCTGGCGACCGCCGGTGTGGGCACGCTGCTGGCCGCGACCGCACTGCGCCACCGCCGCCAGTCGGCCTGATCACCACCCCACGCCTGCGGGAAGACGCACGGCCCGGTCCTACGGGACCGGGCCGCTCCGCGCCCGAGGTGCCGATCAGGCCGGAGCGCGCTCGCTGCCCAGCGACAGGTCGCGCCCGTCGCCCCGCAGCTGCGCCACCAGCGGCGACGCACAGCCCTGGCCCCGTTCCGCGGCGATGGCACGAACGGGGCGGGCGCTGCAGTGCCGGCACGGCGCCGTCCCCGCTGGTCGCCGCCGCGGCGCCGGCTGCAGCCGAGAACGAGACGACGACCACCTCGGGGGTGCCCGCCCGCCCGGGGTCGGAGGAGCGGGCGAACACGAGCAGATCGGTGAACCCGTCGGCGTCGATGTCGCGGGCGCACACCGCCAACTCCGCCCAGCGGGCCTCGGCGTCGCTCGCCCGGTGAGGCGGGCTGCAGCAAGGTGGAGCCGAGCGTGCCCGCCAGCGGGCGGTCGGTGGGTGATGCCGGCAGCGGGCGTGGACCCGCTGCGGTAGACGGCCAGGGTGCGGGCCCCGGCGGCATCGGCGGTCAGCGCCCACCCGATCACGTCGTCGGCCAGCGCCGGCTGGGGCGGCCGGCAGCGGCGGGCGTCGTCGAAGACGGCCGAGGGTTGCGTCGAGTTGCAGCGGGCGTGCGCCTCGTCCACCAGCGGCACGAGCTGGCAGTCGAGCACCCGGCCGGCGCCCACCGCCACGCCACCCGGCCGGCAGAGCTCGTCGGCCGGGACCGTGGCCGCCACCGCTGCGATCCTGCTGCAGGCGCACCAGCTGGCCGCCGCCACCGTCGACGTCGAGATCGGGCTGGCCGGCACGGTCCGGCGCGGGCAGGCACCCGCCGCCGAGCGCCGACGCGGCCACGACCGTACCGATCAGCATGGCGAGCCGGGTGGGCGACGGCCCCAGCGTCAACGGGCCATCACCCCGCTGCCATGGTGGGCGATCAGCTTCCAGTCACCGGCCGCGCCGCGGACGTAGAGGTTCAGGGCCGACACGGTGTGGCCCATGGCCGGACCGAGGAGGTTCTCGTCCACGCACACCCAGGCCGTGTCGCCGTTGCGGGATACGTGCACGTCGGTGAGGATCAGCTGCTGGCGCGACGGGTTGGAGAAGATGGCGTAGTACGAGGCGGCCACCTTGGACCAGCCGTACGGCGCCGGCCAGCCGGGGTGGGTGCAGATCGCGCGGTCGCTGTGCTCCCACCGATCCGACATGGCGTCGAGGTCCGCGGCCTCGAACGCCTCGTAGAAGGCGGCGTTGGCGGCGAGGACCGCTTCGAGCTCGGCGTCATCGTCGATGCCTGCAGGCTATCGAAGTACCCATCGCCCGGCGGGGATGGCGCCCGAGGCTGGGTTGGCCGGGCCGGGCGGTCGGGTTGGCCAGGCCCGGGCGGCGGAGAGCAAGATGACCGGCCATGCAGCGCACCCGCTCAACCGACGGCGTCGAGGTGGCGCTGCACGATCTCGGCGGCACGGGCGAACCGGTGCTGTTGGCCCACGCCACCGGCTTCGCCGGGCGGATCTGGGCGGCCGCGCCGCCTGGTGGCCGCCGGGTACCACTGCTTCAGCTTCGACGCCCGCTGCCACGGCGCCACCACCACCCCACCCGACGCCTCCCGCTCGTGGCACGGCGTGGCCGACGACCTCCTCGCCGCCGTCGACGCGCTCGGGCTCGACGGGTGCCTGGCCGCCGGTCACTCGATGGGATCGTCCGCCCTGCTGCTGGCCAGCCTGCGCCGGCCCGGCGCCTTCCAGGCGCTCTACTGCTACGAACCGGTCACCGCCGGTGGACACCGACGAGCCGATGAAGGACGAGGTGCTGGCCGAGATCACCTTGCGCCGCCGGGACCGCTTCGAGTCGATCGATGCGGCCCGGGCCAACTTCTCCTCGAAACCACCGTTCGCTGCCTTCGAGGCGGCATCGCTGGAGGCGTACCTCACCCACTGCTTCGTGCCCGATCCCGATCCCGCCGCCCCCGCCGGGGCCATCACCCTGGCCTGCGCCCGCACCGACGAGTCGGAGCTGTACCGGCTCGGGCGCCATCACGGGCTCTACGAGCAGTTGCCCGCCATCACCGTGCCCACCACGGTGGCGGCCGGGCCCAGCGGGAGCCGGGCTCGCCCTCCTCGTTCGCCGCCGGCGTGGTGCAGCTCCTGCCCCGCGCCCGGCTGTGGCGCCATCACGAGCTGGGCCACTTCGGCCCCCAGCAGGATCCGGCGGCCATCGCCGGGGAGATCATCCGGGCCTGGGCCGACCCGCCCGCAGCCGGGACCCACACCAACCGACCGCGGCGATGTCGGGGGCGAGCGTGACCGACCAGGATGCCCACGGCGACCGGCCGGCCGGCTCGGCTCCCACGGTGGCGGCGGGACCGTCGTCGGGACCGGCCGGGCCCACCGGACCGGCTGGGCCCACCGGACCGGCGGGGCGCTCGGCCGGGGCCAGGGCGCTGTGGGCGCTGGCCGACCGCTTCGATCGTTGGGCGGACCGGCCCTTCGACAAGCTGCGGACGGTGCCGAACGCCGACCGCGTCTTCTATGCCGCCAGCGAGGCCGCCAACTTCTCGATGTTGTGGCACGCGCTGGCCTGGGTGCCGGTGCTGGTGCGGCCCGATCCGGTGCGGGTGGTGCGGGCGGCGAGCACCAGCGCCGCGCTGGCCGTGGAATCAGCGTTGGTCAACGGACCGGTGAAGTCGGCGTTCCGGCGGTCCCGGCCGGTGCTGGCCGAAGGGCAGCAGCGCACCCGGCGGTTGCGCCAACCGAAGACCACCAGCTTCCCGAGCGGCCACGCCAGCGCCGCCGCGGTGGCAGTGCTGATGCTGGGGCGGCGGCACAACGTGGTGGTGCGAGCCGCTCTGGCCGTGCTGGGCGCGGTCGTGGCCACCAGCCGGGTGCACGTCCGCATCCACCACGCGTCCGACGTGGTCGGCGGTGCCCTCATCGGCTACGGCCTGGGCCGGGTGCTGCGGCGACTGCTGCCCTGAGCCGAGCGCTGCTCGCCGGCCGCCACCGTGCGCCACGGCGGCGGCGCCCCCTCTCGAACGTCGGTTCAGGCCTCGGTGTCGCCGTCGACGTTGGTGAGCAACGCCCGCACGTCGAGGAGGAAGTCGGCCACCTCGATGGTGGCCACGAGGTCGCGCTTCACCAGCTTCACGAGCTCCTTGTCGATGAGCGCCAGCGCCTCATTGATCGATTCCCTCTCGATGGTGCTGGTCATCTCCACCTCACTGTGACGGGGGCGTCTCCGTTGGCAGCGTAGTCGCGCCGGGCGCCCTGCGATCGGCGCAACGGGCGGGCCAACCCCGATGGCGCCTCGGCGGGGACGCGCCGTGGCCGTTGCGGGCGGTGACGCTCGCCTACCGTGGCGCGATGGCAGCGCGACGACCGAGCGGTGACCTCCGGCGCCGCCGCCCGGGTGACGTGCCTGCGGCACTGGCCCGGCTGCACCGGGAGCTCCCGGTCGGCGCCAACGTCTCGCTGTGGCTGCCCGACCGGCTGCCGGTGCCGGCGGCGGACCTGCTGCACGGCGCCGGGTTCGCAGCGCTCGACGGCGCCGCCGGCCCGGTGTACGAGGTGGAGCGGCTGCGCACCCTGGCGGACCGCGTCGGGCCCGGCCTGCGCCTGCTGGTGTGCGGGCTCAACGCCTCGCTGTACGCCGCCGATGTCGGCGTGCCCTTCGCCCGGCCCGGCAACCGCTTCTGGCCGGCGATGGTCGCCGCGGCCGTCGTGCCCGACTCCCACCAGCGCCGGGCCGACCTCGTGTTCCGGGTGGACCGTGTCGGCTTCACCGACCTGGTCAAGCGGGCCACCCGGGCCGCCGACGAGGTGACCGCGGCGGAGTACCGCGACGGCGGCGAGCGGCTCGGCCGCCTGGTGGGGTGGCTCCGACCCCGGGTTGTGTGCTTCCTGGGCCTCACCGGCTACCGCCAGGCGTTCGACCCCTCGGCGGTGGCCGGGCCGGTGCCGGGTGGCTTCGCCGGCCGGCCAGCCTACCTCGCCCCCAACCCGTCGGGGCTCAACGCCCACTGCCAGCTGCCCGAGCTGGCCGGCCACCTGCGGGCTGCGCTCGAGCTGGGCGAGCGGGGCACCGCCGCCGGGGCGTGACCGGCACGTCGACGCCCGACCGGTCGCGCACCCGGACACGCACCCGGACGCGCAACGGGTCGGGCACCAGGCGGCACCCGACCCGTCCGCTGACGACCTCGACGGTCGCCGGGCTCAGCCGTGGTGGCTCAGCCCTTCTCGCCGTCGATCTTGTCGACCGCTTCCTTCACGGCGTCGGGCACCTTGCCGCCCGTCTTCTCGTCGATGGCCTCGACGACGTCCTTGGCGACGTCCTCGACCTTCTCGGCGGCGTCTTTGACCGCGTCCTTCGCCTTGTCCAAGAAGCTCATGTCGCTTCCTTCCTGACCGGGGGTGGGTGGGTGACCCGAACACTAGTCGTAGTGCCGATCGCGCGTCGCGCCGAACGGCTCGGGCGCCGAGGTGGCCACCGACGCCGGCGTGCCGCCGCCTATCGTCGCCCCATGGCAGCAGTCGACCCTGACCAGATGTACCTCGGTGCCGACCTCGACCCCGCCACCGGCCGGCGCAGCGACCAGCTCACCGGCTACGACCCCGCCGATCTGGTGACCCACGGCGTGATCGTGGGCATGACCGGCTCGGGCAAGACCGGTCTGGGCGTGGTGCTGCTGGAGGAGGCCCTGCTCCAGGGTGTGCCGTGCCTGATCATCGACCCCAAGGGCGACCTCGGCAACCTCGCCCTCACGTTCCCGGAGCTCGAACCGGCCCAGTTCCGGCCCTGGGTGGATGAGCAGCAGGCGGCGCGCGACGGCCTCAGCCCCGACGAGGCCGCGGCCAAGGCCGCCCAGGACTGGCGAGAGGGCCTGGCCTCGTGGGGCATCGACGGCGAACGCATCCGGGCGCTGCGCGACGGCGCCCCGGTCACGCTGTACACGCCCGGCTCCACCACGGGCGTGCCGCTCAACCTGGTGGGCTCGCTGCAGGCACCGCCGGCCGGCACCGACGAGGAGACGCTGCACGACGAGGTGGAGGGCCTGGTGTCGGGCCTGCTCGGCCTGGCCGGCATCGACGCCGACCCGCTCACCAGCCCCGAACACATCCTGCTCACCAACCTGATCATCGACGCCTGGGCCAACGGGCGCGACCTCGACCTGGCCGCCCTGATCGGGCTCGTCCAGCAGCCGACCATCCGCAAGCTGGGCGTGCTCGACCTGGACAGCTTCTTCCCGGCCAAGGAGCGCACCGCGCTGGCCCTGCGGCTCAACGGCCTGCTCGCCTCCCCCAGCTTCCGGGCGTGGTCGCTGGGCGAGCCCCTGGCGTTCGACGCGCTGCTCCACGGCGCCGACGGGCGGCCCCGGGCGGCGGTGATCGGCCTCTCCCACCTGGCCGATGCCGAGCGCCAGTTCGTGGTCACCCTGCTGTTGTCCAAGCTGATCACGTGGATGCGGCGGCAGTCGGGCACCACCTCGCTGCAGGCGCTGGTCTACATGGACGAGGTGTTCGGCTACGTGCCGCCCAACGCCATGCCGCCGGCCAAGAAGCCCATCCTCACCATCCTCAAGCAGGCGGGCGTTCGGCGTGGGCATGGTGCTCGCCACCCAGAACCCCGTCGATGTGGACTACAAGGCGCTGTCCAACGCCGGCACGTGGATGGTCGGTCGGCTCCAGACCGAGCGTGACAAGGCGCGGTTGCTCGAAGGCCTGACGGCGGCGTCGGGCAGCGTGGAGCCGGCGGAGCTCGATCGCACGATCTCCGCCCTCGGCAAGCGCCAGTTCGTGCTGCAGCGCGCCGGGGCTGGTGGGCCGAAGCTGTTCACCACCCGCTGGGCGATGTCGTACCTGCGCAGGCCGCTCGACCGACCAGATCGCCCGCCTCGAGGAGGCCGCCGGGGACCCCGCCCGCTGCCGGTGACACGCCCACACCGAGCCGACCGGCTCCCCGCGGTTGCGATGCCCGACATTTGCCGACGGCAGAGACGACGGTGCCACCGGCGGTCGCCGATGGGGTGACCGTGCGCTACCTCGCCCCCGACGCCCTGGGCCCGCCAGGTGGGCGCGTACCGGGCGGTACGCGATGGGAGGCCGCCGCTGGGTGGCGCAGGTCCAGCCGCTTCCGACGACGCCCGCGCCGGCATCGACGAAGCGCGACGAGTGGGAGGCCGTGCTGCACCCCTCGGCGGTCACGTGGACTGGGCCGGTGCGGTGGAGGTGGACCACGACGATCGGGACCTGCACGAGCAGGCACCGGCCGGCGTCCGTTCGCGCTGCCCGAGGCACCGCTCGATCGCGCCACGTGGTTCCGCGACGCCCAGAAGCGGCTCGTCGAGCACCTGCGCCTCGGTGAGGGCTGGTCCTGCTGCGCAACCGGACGCTGAAGGTGATCCAGCGCCCCAACGAGTCGGAGGCCGATTTCCGCCTGCGCCTCGACGCCGCGGCCGACGCCCGCTGCGACGAGGAGGCGGCCGCCCTGCGCGACAAGGTGGCGGCCCGCGCCGACAAGCTGCGCGACGCCATCGCCGACGCCCGCGAGCGGGTGGAGGACCTCGAGGCCGAGCAGCGCCGCAAGCGCACAGGCGGTCTGATGAAGGCGGCCGGTGGCCTGCTCGGCGCGTTCCTCGGCGGGAGGCGCTCCTCGCGCAGCCTGGCCCGCAGCGTCGCCAACGCCGCCGGCTCGGTCGTGGGCCAGAGCGGGTCGGCCACGCTCGACAACGCCCAACAGCGCGTCGAGCGGGGCCAGCGGGACCTGGCCGAGCTGGAGGCGGAGCTGGCCGAGCAGCTGGTGGCGCTCGACCGCAAGTGGGACGCCGCGGCGCGGACACCGACACGCTGCGCATCGGCCTCACCGCGGCCGACATCTCCGTCAGCCAGCTGGTGGTGTGCTGGATCCCGACGGCTCCCTGAGCCGCAGCCGCTCCCGATAGGGCCCGAGCCGCGCCAGCAGCGGCGGGGCGGCGTGGTCGGCCAGACCGCGCGGTACGGCCACCAGCAGCACCACGGCGGCGATCGAGCACACGGCCAGCGCCGCGGGGGCATCGACCACCCGTTCCACGATCACGTACAGCAGCGCCCCCAACGACGGACCGCTCAGCGAGCGCATCCCGCCCAGGGCGGCGGCCACGAGCGGCGGCACCACCCACACCAGCGGGTCGAAGGCCGCGGCACCGGCCACGGTGCCAGAGCGAAGCCCACCAGCGCACCGGCCATGGCCGCGGCCCCGGCCGCCATCACCCACACGGCCAGGCGGGCGCGGTCGGCGCGCACCCCCAGCGTGGCCGCCGCCTCGGCGTCGTCACGGTGGGCGACCACGGCCAGGCCCAGCCCGGCTGCGGCGCAGCGCCACCGCGGCCACCACGCTGCCCACGCCCAGCACCACGGCCAGCCAGGTGGTGAGGCTGCGGCGCAACGTCGAACCGGGCGCGGTCACCGCGGCCACGCTGCGGCCTTCGGCGGCGTCGTCGTCGAGCACCTCGACCAGCGCCGCCGCCGCCGCACCGAAGACCAGGCCGGTGAGCGCCGTCCAGGGCGCGGCCAGCCGGCAGCTGCAACCAGCCGGTGGGTACCGCCAACGCCGCCGCCACCAGCGGCGACGGCCATGGCCACCACGGGTTCAGCCCGATGCGCTCGACCAGCAGCGGCCACACGTAGGCCCCGGTGCCGGCGTGCAGCCGCCGCCAGCGACGGCGTTCCGGCGAAGCCGGCCAGCAGCGACCACCACTGGGCCAGCGCCACCAGCACGAGCAGGTCGACGAGGAGGCGGCGGCCGTCTGCGCCCACCCGCAACGGCAGGCTGACCACCGCGAAGAACAGGGCGACGGCGGCGGCGATCTGCGGCCAGCGGTACGCGCCCTGGGGCCGAGGCGGCAACAACGGGTCGGGCGCCGGGGGCAGCTGCGGCGGCGGCTCGGTCGCCGGCTCCGCCACCGGGGGCGGTCTCCTCCGCCGGTGGCACGGTTCTCGGCCCGTCGACCCACCACCGACCTCGGTCGGCTCGTCGGCCGGACCGGCGCCTTCGACGCCGGGACCGGGCGGTGCCGCGTGGTCTCCCCCGTGGCCCCGGCGCGGCCAGGTAGCTCCTCCGCCCCGTCGCCGGGCGATGCGCCGGTCCCGCTCATCGGGCCACCTCCCAGCGAGCGGTGCTCCAGCGTCCGACGTGCCCTGGCGGGCGAACAGGACGAGCACCACCAGCGCATGCACCGCCAGCGCCCCAACCGGCCGGAACTCGTCGCCGAGGGCGCCGACCAGCGACAGCACCACGGCCGCCCCAGCGCTCCCGGGATCGAGCCCGAGCCCGCCCAGCAGCGCGGTCTCCACGCCCGCCACCGTCAACGCCACCGCGGCGGTGGGCGCCACGCCCCCGTGCCGCCCGGCCAGGATGCCCGCCAGGGCGGCGGCCGCGGCGGTGAGCGCACCGAAGAGGGCCGACACGTGGCGGGCGTCGTGCCCGGTCCGGGTCAGCAGCTCCGGCGCCCGGTCCATGACCACCAGGCGCACCCGCAGGCGACCGACGGTCACGATGGCGCTCAGGGCGGCGATGGCGGCCAGGGCGACCACGGCGTCGGCCAAAGAGTCGGTGGACAGCGACGGGCCGCCGAACTGGCTCGCAGGTGCCCGCCGCCGGTGGCGGCCACGGCGTCGTCACCGCGCCACAGCACGAGCACGGCCACCGCGGCCACGGCGCACAGCGCTGGCGGTGACCAGCCGGGTGGGGTCGCCGGCGATCTCCGGGCGGGTGGTGACGAACACGCCGAGCAGGTAGGCGGCGCCGAACACCAACGGCACCACGGCGGCGGCGTTGGCCACCGGCCCGGGCTGCTGATGCCGCTGAACCAGCCAGCCACCACCGCGGCCGTCACCGCAGCGGCGCCTCCCCCTGGCTCACAACGGGCACCGAAGCGCTGCCCGAGCCCGAACGCCATCGCCAGCAACGCCAGCGTCGGCGCCCGCAGCAGCCTCGATGGCGATGTCGACCCACCTCATCGTGCTCCCACCTCGTCGCGCTCGTCGGTGCCCAGCCGATGCGGGCGGCGGCAGTCATCGGGCCGGCTCGCCCAGGCTGAAGGGCTGCACCCGCCCGTCGCGCACGGCCAGCATGTGATCGGCCAGCGAGCGGGCGAAGGCCAGGTTGCGGGTGGCCACCACCAGGGCGATGCCGGTGGCGGCCAGCCGCCGCAGGCTGGCCCGCAGCCGCTCGACCGACGTCGCCCAGACCGGCGGCGGGTTCGTCCAGCAGCAACACACGGGGACCGCTGCGCAGGGCCACGGCCAGGCTCACGGCCAGGCGTTCCCAGGCCCCGACCGAGGCGACGTCGGCCTCGACGACGCGCTCGAGGCCGGGCAGGTGCTCGAACAGGTCGAACAGCGCCCACGGGCGGCCGGGCCGGGGGCCCTGGCCACGACCGAAGCGGGGCCCGCGGCGGCCGCCGAGCGCGGCCGGCAGATCAGCTGGCTCCTCCACGATGAGGTCGTCGAGCTCGATGCCGTGTTGCGGCACGAAGGCGAGCCCGTCGCGCACGCGCTCATGGGCGCGCCGCTGCTGGAGCGGCCGCTCCCCCAGCCACAGTTGCCCGGCGGTCGGTGCCAGGCCGGCGAGGCCGCCAGCAGCAGGGTCTTGCCCGCACCCGACGGCCCCACGAGGGCCACGATCTCCCCGGCCCGCAGGTGCAACGCCTCCAGGCGCTTACCACTGCGGTGGGGCCCACGAAGACCTCGAGCTGCTCCACCACGAAGCCGCCCGTGCTGAAGCCCTCGCCCCGGCCGGCGTGCTCGGCGTCGCCCACCGGCGCGCTCACCGGACCAGCTCCTGGTTGCGCAGCAGCCGGTACTCGGCCGAGGCCTCCACCGCTTCGGGTGCACCGTGCACGACGATGCGCCCGCCGGCCAGCACCACCAGGTGGTCGGGTCGGACGTCGAGCCGGCCGGGTACGTCGAGCCACAGCACGGCCCCGCCCAACTGGGCGGTGGAGACCAGCGCGTAGGCCAGCTCGCGACGGTGCTCGGCGCCCAGCTCCTCGGACAGCTCGTCGACCACGATCAGCCGCCGCGGCGCGGCCAGCACGCGCACCACCTCCAGGCGGGCGGCGGCGGCGGGTTCCAGCTGCCAGGCGGGCAGGTCGGCCTGCTCGGCCAGGTCGAAGCGCTCGAGCAGCCGCCGGCTGCGCAGCGCCGCCTCCCGGCCGCCCCAGCGGCGAGCGGCCGAGGCGGCGGCCAGCACGTTCTCCTCGACGGTCAGCGTGGCGAAGGGCCGGGGCCGCTGCCGCACCCAGCCCACGCCGAAGCGGGCCCGGCTGGCTGGGTCGACCTCGGTGATGTCCACCCCGTCGAGCACCACCCGCCCCCCGTGCGGCCTGGTCACGCCGGCCACCACCTTGGCCAAGGTGGTGCGCCCCGAGCCGACGGGCCCCACCACCGCGGTCACCGTCCCGGGCCGCAGGGCGAGCGACAGGCCGCTCAACGGCCCGGCGCTCACCCGGTTCAGCTCGAGGATGGGGACGACTGCGGCCACGGGTCAGCGAGGGGCCAGATCGCGCAGCGCCCGGGCGATGCCCTCGGGACCGGTGCCGTGCTGCAGGCCGAACGGCATGATCGACAGCGCGGCGGTGGTGACGCCGCTGTCGAGGTAGCGCTGCACGTGCTCGCGGCACTCCTCCGGTGAGCCGTGCACGATCAGCTCGTCGACCAGCGAGTCGGGAATGGCGGCGAGGGCGGCCTTGCGGTCCCCGGCCTTCCACGCCGACCACATGCCCGAAAGCTGGTCCCCGCGGCCCAACCACTCGTGGAACGCGGCGTACACCGGCACGTTGAGGTAGGCGGCGATGGCGAAGCGGGCGCCCCGGTAGACGGCCTCACGGTCGGTGGAGGGGGCCACGAAGATCCGGGCCACGATCTCCTTGGGCGCTCCGCCGCCGGCGCTGACCACCGGCTCGACCACCTTGGGCACGTCGGTGGCGGCCAGCCAGTTGATGATGGCCCCGTCGCCCTCCCGGCCGGCGAGGCGCAGCATGCCCTGGCGCAGCCCGGCCACCAGCAGCGGCACCGGCTCGGGCGGCACCACGCCCAGGCGGAACCCGTCCACCGCGAACGTCTCGTAGGTCTCGGTCACCTTCTCCCCGCTGAGCGCGGCCCGCAGGAACCGCAGCATGTCCCGGGTGCGCCGGTAGGGCTCCTGGAACGGGATGCCGTTCCAGCGCTCGACGATCACGTTGGAGGACGTACCCAGACCGAAGGCGAAGCGACCCGGGGCGGCCTGGGCCAGCGCCCCGATCGACTGGGCCATCAACGCAGGACCCCGCGTGAAGGCGGGCACGATGGCGCAGCCCAGCCGGAGCGACGGCGCCCACTGCGAGGCGAGCACGAGCGGGGTGAAGGCATCGCTCCCGTCGGCCTCCGAAGACCACAGGTCGGTGTAGCCGAGGTCCTCGAGCTCCTTGACGAGGTCGCGCTGCTCACCGAGCGGGATGCCGCCGAAGGGCACGGACATGCCGTAGCGCCGGGGCACGGCCCCCTGCCCGGCGGTGCCGGTGCTTGCCGCTGCGTCGGCCACGGTGGTGCTCCATTCCCTGGGTTCGGGGCGGTCCGGCCGGAGGCGGTACCGACCGGTCTGCTCGGGTTGCGTGCGTCGGCCCCGCCGGTGTCGGAGCCGTTGCGCCCGGAGCGTAGTGGCCGCGCCGGCGCGTTCAGGTCACCGTCCGGGCCCGGCGGTGGCGCTCGTCGTCCCAGCTCCGGCGGTCGAGCACGTCGGCCAGTACGGCGACGGCGTCGAACACGTCGACGCGGCGCACGTAGAGCGGGGCGAACGCCCAGCGCAGCAGGTCCGGCGGCCGGAAATCGCCGATGACACCCCGCTCGATCAGCGCCGCGGACACGGCCAGCGCCTCCGGGTGGCGCAGCGCCAGGTGGGCGCCGCGCTGCGCCGGATCGAGCGGTGAGGCGACCCGCAGCTCGGGGTGCGCGGCGGCCACCGGCGACAGCAACCGCAGCGCCAGCGCGCTCAGCTCGACCTGGCGGGCGAACAGCGCTTCGAGGTCCACCCCGTCGAACACCTCGAGCGCGGCCTCCAGCGCGGCGAAGGCCAGGATCGGCGGCGTACCGGTCAGCATGGCCGAGGGGCCGGGCGCCGGGTCGTAGCCCGGGGCGAAGGCGAAGGGTCGGGCGTGGCCCATCCAGCCCACCAGCGGGTGGTCGAGGCGGTCGTGCCAGCGCCGGGCCACGAACACGAAGGCGGGCGAGCCGGGCCCGCCGTTGAGGTACTTGTAGGTGCAGCCCACGGCGAAGTCGACCGCATCCCGACCGAGGCGCAGCGGCACCACCCCGGCGCTGTGGGCCAGGTCCCACAGCACCAGGGCACCCAGCCGGTGGGCGGCGGCGGTGACGGCGCCGAGGTCGTGGCGGGTGCCGTCGCGGTAGTCGACGTGCCCGAGGGCCACCAGGGCGACGTCGGCGGGGTCGAGCCGGCCCAGCGTCGCCGGTGCCGGTGCGGCCGGGGCGGCCGGCGCGCCGTCCGCCGGCTGCCGGGCGCCGTCGGCGGCAGCGGCGGCGAGCACCCACGCGGCCACCTCGACGGCCGGGGCGGTGACGAGGCGGAGGCCCCGATCGGCGGCGATGCGGGTGAGCAGGTAGCGGTCGGTCGGGAAGCCGTCGTCCTCGGTGAGCAGCACCGTCCGCGCCGGTCGCAACGACAGCGCCGCATGCGCCGCCTTGACCAGGTTCATCGACGTCGAATCGCACACGACCACCTCGTCGGCGTCGGCGCCGAGCAGCGGGGCCAGCCGGGCGCCGAGCCGGCGGGGGGCGTCGATCCAACCGGCGTCGTTCCAGGAGCGGATGAGGCCGACGCCCCACTCGTGGCGGACGGTGTGCGCCACCCGCTCGGCCACCCCGGCGGCCAGCGGCCCGAGCGAGTTGCCGTCGAGGTGGATGACCCCGGGGGGCAGCTCGAAGCGCGCGCGTCGCGAGGTGGTGGCCTCGACCGCGTCGGCGCGCTCGCAGTGCCACCTGGTGATCGGGTCGGGGTCGGGCGCGGGGTCGGGGTCGAGCGGGTGCATCGGGGCCGATGTTGCCACCGCCGTCGGAGATTTTTCCGCCATCGGCATCGCCGCACGGCTTCACTGTCACACCCCCTGGGGATGATGTCGCCATGAGCACGAAGCAACTGCGCCTGATCGACGCCCGGGATGTCTCCTGGCGGCTCGACGAGCAGACCAAGGCCATCGGCCGCGAGGGCATCGCCCGGGCCCGCGCCGCGCTGGCCGCGGCCCGGCCCCGGCCCGCCACCACCGTCGAAGCGGACCGTCGCCATGCGGCGTGAGCCCGTGGCCCACTGTGCCGTCCACCCGCCGGCGAGCGTGCGCCCACCAACAGGCTGTCGAGGTCGCAGCCCACCCCGTAGCATGCGCGCATGGATACCGGTCGTGAAGTTGTCATCGTCGAAGCCGTGCGGACGCCGGTTGGCCGTCGTGGCGGTGGCTTGTCCACCATCCACCCGGTCGATCTGCTCGCCTCGCTGCAAAAGGAGGTGATCGCCCGGTCCGGCATCGATCCCACGAAGATCGAGCAGGTCGTCGGCGGTTGCGTCAGCCAGGTGGGCGAGCAGTCCTTCAACGTCACGCGCACCGCGTGGCTCACCGCCGGTCTGCCCGAGAGCACGCCGGCCACCACGGTCGACACCCAGTGCGGGTCGTCCCAACAGGCCACCAACGTGGCCATCAGCCTCGTGGCCGCCGGCGTGGTCGACGTCAGCCTGGCCTGCGGTGTGGAGTCGATGAGCCGCATCCCGATCGGCTCGAACTCCGACAAGAAGCTCGGCCTGGGCAAGGCCATCCCCAAGAGCTACTTCGACGAGCACGAGTTCACCTCGCAGTTCGAGGCGGCCGAGCGGCTGGCCGACAAGTGGGAGATCACCCGGGAGGACTGTGATTCGTTCGGCCTGCGCTCCCAACAGTTGGCGGCGGCGGCCTGGGCGGAGGACCGATTCGGCTCGCAGATCATGCCGGTGACCGTCCCTGAGGTCGACGCGGAGGGCAAGCCCACCGGCGCAACCCGCGTGATCAGCCGTGACGAGGGCATGCGCGACACCACCCTCGAGGGTCTGCAGCAGCTCAAGCCCGTGGCCCGTCCGGACGGTGCCCACACCGCAGGCAGCTCCTCGCAGATCTCCGACGGTGCGGGCGCGCTGCTGATCATGACGCGGGCGAAGGCCGAGGAGCTCGGGCTCAAGCCGCGGGCCCGGGTGGTGGACACGTGCCTGGTCGGCACCGATCCCACGCTGATGCTCACCGGTCCCATCGACGCCAGCCGCCGGATGTTCGAGCGCAGCGGCCTCTCGATGGCCGACATGGACGTCGTCGAGATCAACGAGGCCTTCGCCTCCGTGGTGCTGGCCTGGGCCAAGGAGCTCGACGTCGACATGGACAAGGTCAACCCGAACGGCGGCGCCATCGCCCTCGGCCACCCCCTGGGCGGTACCGGGGCGATCCTGATGACCAAGGCGCTGCACGAGCTGGAGCGCACCAACGGCCGCTACGGCCTGATCACCATGTGCTGCGGCGGCGGACTGGGCACCGGTACCATCATCGAGCGGATCTGATGCCGTGGGCCTGCTCCGGTGGCCTGCGCCACCCGGAGCGGGCCCGCCGGCCGTCCGCCTCGCAGCGCCAGGTGCGCTGCCCCATCCCTCGTCGAAAGGCCGCACCGTGCACCTGCAGGCGCGGATCACCGTCCTGGCCCTGATCTGCATGCTGCTGGCCGCCTGCGGGCCGGGCGTCGCCGCTTCGGAACCGCTCGGCTCCGCCGAGGCGCCCAGCAACGCGTCCACCGGCGCGACCGGCGCCACCTCGGCGCCGGCTGCACCGAGCATCGGCACCGTGGCCAAGATCGTCGACGGTGACACGATCGACGTCGAGCTCGGCGGCCGCACCGAACGGGTCCGGCTGATCGGCATCGACACCCCCGAGTCGGTCAAGCCGAACGAGCCGGTGGAGTGCTTCGGCGTGGAGGCCTCCCACCACCTGGCGACGCTGCTGCCGCTCGGCACCGAGGTCGAGCTCGTGCGTGACGCCGAGCTGCGCGATGCCTACGACCGGCTGCTGGCCTACGTGTTCCGCCACGAGGACGGGCTGTTCGTGAACCTGGCCATGGCCGCCGACGGCTACGCGGGCACGCTCACGTTCCCGCCGAACGTCACCTTCGCCGAGGACCTGCGGGCCGCGGTGGCCGCCGCCCGCCAGGCCGGTCTCGGCTTGTGGGCGGCCTGCTCCGATCCCGACGCGCTGTTCAGCTGAACCGCACGGAACACCACGGCAAGCCCGACACCGCCTCGGTAGCCTGCCTCCACGGTGACCACGACGCTCGAACGACTCGGCCTGCCGGCGGGCACGCGGGCCCTGCTGATCTGCTGTGACGGCCTCGGCATGAGCCACGCCACCAACCAGGCGGTGCTCACCGCGCTGCGCCTCGGCGTCGCCACCACGTCGTCGCTGCTGGTGCCCTGCCCCTGGTCGCGCGACGCGGCCACCCGTTACCGGGCCCACGACGACATCGGCGTGCAGATCGCCGCCAACGCCGAGTTCGAGCACTACCGCTGGGGGCCGATCACCATGTCGCCCACGTTGGTCGACGGCGACGGCGGCTTCCCCCGCACCGTCGAGGACCTGTGGGACCACGCCGATGTCGACGAGCTGCGCCGCGAGGCCCGCGCCCAGGTGGCCCGGGCGGTGCAGTGGGGCATCGACGTCACCCACCTCGGCAGCCACCTCGATGCGCTCACGCTGCGCCCGGAGTTCTTCGACGTGTACCTCGAGCTCGCCGAGGAGTTCGACCTGCCCGTCCGCCTGCCCGACGAGAGCACCGAGAGCCGGGTGCAGTTCCCGCTGCGCGAGCTGGCGGCCGAGGTCGGCGTGCTGCACGCCGACCGGGTCGTCAGCCCCGGCTCGGCCGGGTCGCGGGCGGCCTTGTTCGAGCTGCTGCGCGACGCCCAGCCGGGCGTCACCGAGCTGCACCTGCGTCCCGGCGTCGATTGCAGCGAGCTGCGCGCGTTCGATCCGGACTGGACCGACCGGGTGAGCGCCCACCAGCTGCTCACCGGCGATGCGGAGCTCACCGCCCTGCTCAGCGGTGTGCGGCTGATCGGCTACCGGGAGCTGCGCGACGCCCAGCGCCGGCTGCGCTGACCCGGCCCTCGACCCCGGCTCAGTCCAACAGCCGGAAGTACTCGTAGAGCGGGCGGGTCGCGCCCTTGGTCTTGGTGGTGCCACGCATGTAGCCGACCACCGCCGGGCGATCGCCGCGGGCTTCGGCCTCGGCATCGGTCCGGCTGAGCTCCAAGGTGGCCGACGCCCCGCCGGGCGCCGCACCCGGCCGGAGCTGCGGCCGCTGGCCCGGCTCCAACACCACGTGGTAGGTCACGCCGTCGCCGGTGCGGTCCTTGCCCACCACCACGTCGATGGTGAAGGGGTCCACGCCCTCGTAGGGGCGCGCCGTCGCACTGCGCTCGGCCAGCCAGGGCTCGGTGCCCACCTCGGTGCTCATGTCCGCGACGTCTCCCTCGTTCTCGATCCGGCCCGGCTCGCCCGGTCGGGGCCGCCACCCGGCGCAGCGCCGATCAGCCGCTGCGCACGACCTCGCCGCTGTGGTCGAGCAACTCCCACGACCCGGTGTCCTCGTCCACGTTGAACCCCCACCCGAGCAGGTTGGCCAACGCCTCGCGACCCTCGTAGGGGCCCTGGGCCAGCAGCTCGTCGCCGGCCAGCAGCACCACCGAGCCGCGCGGCCGGTAGAGGTAGCCGCCGGCTCGACGGATGGCCAGCACCTGGAAGCCGGGCTCCACGTCCATGGCCAGCGACGACAGCGAGGCCCCGTCGGCCTGGGAACCGGCGGCCACCGGCAGCTGGAACACGACCTCGTCGGTCTCGCCGAAGGCGATGGCCAGGATGGGGTGGACCTCGTCGCCGGGGTCCTCCACCAGCCACACCATCTGCTGGGCCTGGTCGCCGAGGTCCTCCGCCGCCTGGGAGAGGTGCAACAGGCCCCGCAGGGCTCCCGGGTCGAGGTCCCGCTGGGCGGCCCGCAGCACCCACAGCTCGAGCCGATCCTTCATCTCGTCGAGGCGGTCCTCGAGGTGCTTCACCTCGGCGGCGAGCAGCGGGTCGCGCAGCACCAGCGCCGAGTACGCCAGGCCCACCGCCACCTCGGAGAGGTTCTTCATCTCCACCAGCACGTCGACCGCCCGGTCCAGATCGGACAAGGCCACGTTGTCCTGGGCCGGTTGGGGTGGGTGCCAGTACGGCGCGCCGGCCAGCTCGCGGAGCCGGGTGATGCCCGCCGGTGGGCCCTGCAGGAACAGCACGTCGTTGGGGCGCAGCACCAGGTCGCCGTCGAGCTCGTCGGTGATCCAGTCGCGGCCGCGGCGCACCGCGGTGATGCGCATGCCGGTCACCGTGGGCAGCTCGAGGCCCTCGAGCGGGCGGTGGGCCATGTGCGAGCCCTCCCGCACCAGCACCCGGTGGGAGATCTCCTCGGCGTTGGACAGGTCGGCCACCAGCTCCCGGGGGATGCCGAGGCGGTGGGTCACGATGCGGGCGATGTCGACCGCGTCGCCGGCGATGCGCTGGATGCAGTCGATGACCTGCAGCACCGAGGCCATCGCCTCGGCCTCTTTCAGGTTGCGGGCGCCGAGGACGCAGGTGGCCCGCATGTCCGAGGCGAGCAGCTGCAGGTCCTCGTTGAGCTCGTCGACCTCTTCGGCCATGTCCGGGTCGCCGAAGTAGAGCGCCGCGTACGCGAGGTCGACCATCAGCTCCGAGGTGTCCTTCGCCTCGGTCAGCATCGTGCGCAGGTTGCGGCGTCTGCCCTCCATCCCCGGCGCACACTACTCGTCGCCGTCGGCCGCCGGTGCCTTCGGACCCGCTCGACCGCGGCGCTTCGGTGCGGATCGCCCCGATGGGGGAATCGATCGGTGCCGGGCCGTGGATCCCGTGTCCGGAGGATGAAGCGAACGGTCCGTGAGCCGATAGTCCGTCGCGGTGGAGACGCGATCGAGCCAGTCGAGCCGGCCGAGCCGGTGGGAACGACGTCCTCACCTGGCGCGCCTGGTGCGCATGCTGGTGCTGATCACCCCGGTGGTGGCGTCCTCCACCACCGTGTTGGTGCTCAGCCGGGTCGTGCACCGGCCGGCACCGCTCGGCGCCGCCCTGGCCTGGTGGGCGGGGCTGCTGCTGGTGAGCACGGGCGTGCTGCTCGGCACCGAGCGCATCGCCCGGCGGCTGCTGCCCCTGGCGGCGCTGCTGCGCCTCTCCCTCGCCTTCCCCGACGCCGCGCCGTCCCGGTTCGGGGTGCTGCTCCGTGCCGGCAACAGCCGCCGCATCGAACGAGCTGACGGCGAGTCTGCCGAGGGCCGCGACGGCCGGGCCCGCGACGACGCCCGGGCCCGCGACGACGCCCGGACCCGAGACAACGGCGGTCGGGTGCCGGAGCTGCTGGCCCGCCGTCGGCCAGGGGCGACCACACCCGCCGAGGCGACGCCGGCCGAGGCCACCGCCGAGCTGGCCCGGCTGGTGGCGCTGTTGCACAGCCACGACCGTCGCACCCGCGGGCACTCGGAGCGGGTCCGGGCCTATGCGGTGCTGATCGGCCAGGAGCTGCGGCTCTCCCCCGAGGAGCTCGATCGCCTGCAGTGGTCGGCGCTGTTGCACGACATCGGCAAGGTCACCGTGCCGCCGGAGCTGCTCAACAAGCCCGGCGCCCTCACCGACGACGAGTTCCTGATCGTCAAGGGCCACCCCGCCGCCGGCGCGCAGCTGATCGAGCCGTTGCGCTGGTGGCTGGGTGAGTGGGCCGATTCGGTCGGCCAGCACCACGAACGCTACGACGGCACCGGCTACCCGCTGCGCCTCGGCGGCACCGGCATCTCCTACGGCGGGCGCATCGTGGCGGTGGCCGACGCCTACGACGTGATGACCGCCGCCCGGTCGTACAAGAAGCCGCTCGACGCCACGGTGGCCCGCACGGAGCTCACCCGCTGCGCCGGCACCCACTTCGACCCGGTGGTGGTGCGGGCGTTCCTGTCGGTGTCGATCGGGCGGGTGCAGCGGGCCAGCGGGCCGCTCGGTTGGCTGACCAACCTGCCGATCCTGGGCAGCGCCCCGCTGGCCAACGCCGCAGTCGCCGCCATCCAGACGATCGTTCCGACGATCACCCCGTCCGCCCTGTCGGCCGCCGCCGCCGCGCTCGTCACCGCCGGCACGCTGGCGGCCGCCGGGCCCGACCCGTCGCCGAGCAACAAGGGACGGAGACCGCACTCGTCACGACCACCACCGAGGTCGAGCCCGTGCCGGCCAACAGCCAGATCGAGCCGTCGACCAGCCTGGCGGCGGAGGCGCCGCCCACGGCCATGAGCGAGCCGCCGACCACCACGGCGTTCGCCACGCCGCAGGGCGGCGAGACCGAGGACGAGCCGACGACCACCACGACGACGTCCCCGCCGGCACCGGAGACCACGATCCCCACGACCCCGCCCACGGCGCCGCCGACCACCACGACGCTGCCGTTCCTCCCCAGCGGCGGCGCCATCGAGCCGGTGGACGTCGACCTCCCTCCGGTGACGGTGGCCGCCGCCGGGTCGAAGTCGCTCAACCTGCTCGCCCAGGTGAGCGCCACGTCGATGCTCTACGGCTGGTGCGACGTCGGCCGCTTCGGGTTCAGCGGCACCGGGGACCCCGTCACCATCGAGCCGCTCGGCGCGACCACGGCCTACACCTGCGAGTTCCAGGCGGAGCGGGCCGACGGCACCGTGGTGCGCGGCACGTTCACCGTCAACCCGACCTGACCAGGGTCGGGACCGGGCCGGAGCCGGGACCGGACCGGCGGCGCGCACGCTACCGGAAGTCCCGCGAGCGCAGCTCCCCACCGTCGCCGCCATCGGCTCCAGGCGCTCGGCGATCACGTTCAACACATCGCCGTCGCCACGCTCCAGACGGCCCTTCACCAGCAGCGCCGGCGCCCCCCGGGCCACCCGCCGGTGACGGGCCCAGCACCCCTTGGACACCACCACGTTGATCAGGCCGGTCTCGTCCTCGAGGTTCAGGAACGTCGTGCCGCCGGCCGTCGCCGGACGTTGGCGATGGGTGACCACCCCGGCCACCTGCACCTTCGACTCGCTCGGCACCGACCGCAACCCTCGGCGGTCACCACCCCCAACGCCGCCAACGACGCCCGGTGGAAGCGGGTGGGGTGCCCATCGGGGCTGATGCCGGTGGCCCACAGGTCGGCCAGCGCCTCCTCCTCGGCGCCCAGGCCGGGCAGCGGCGGGGCGTGCACCCCGGTGACGATGCCGGCCAACCGGTCGGCACCGCCCTGGGCCACCGCACCCGCCGCCCACAACGCCGCCCGGCGGGTCAGCCCGAAGCAGCCGAACGCCCCGGCGGTGGCCAGCGCCTCCAGCGCCGCCAGGCCGGCCCCGCTGCGGCGGCGCACGTCCTCCATGTCGCGGTAGGGCCGGCCGGTGGCGATGCGGTCGGCCAGCTCGTCGCCCAACGAGCGCACCGAGGAGATACCGAGCCGTACGGCCAGCCCCCCGGTGGAGCCCTCGCACGGTTCGAGCGTGGCCGTGCGGGCCGAGGCGTTGACGTCGGGGGTGTGCACCACCACCCCGTGGCGACGGGCGTCCTGCACCAACGAATGCGGGCTGTAGAACCCCATCGGCTGGGCGTTGAGCAACGCTGCGCAGAACGCCGCCGGATGGTGGCGCTTGAGCCACGCCGATGCGTACACCAGGTAGGCGAAGCTCACCGAGTGGCTCTCCGGGAAGCCGTAGTTGGCGAAGGCGGCCAACTTCAGCCAGATCTCCTCGGCGATGGGGGCGGTGACACCGCGCGCCGCCGCGCCCTCGCAGAACCGGCGGTGCAGGGCCTCCATCCGCTCCCGGCTGCGCTTGGAGCCCATCGCCTGGCGCAGCTGGTCGGCCTCGGCCGGGGTGAACCCGCCCACGTCGATGGCGATCTGCATCAACTGCTCCTGGAACAGCGGCACCCCCAACGTCTTCTCCAGTGAAGGCTTCAACAGCGGATGGAGGTAGGTCGGTTCCTCCAGACCGTTGCGCCGGCGGATGTAGGGGTGCACCGAGCCGCCCTGGATGGGGCCGGGCCGGATGAGCGCCACCTCGACCACCAGGTCGTAGAACGTGCGCGGGCGCAGCCGGGGCAGGGTGGCCATCTGGGCCCGGGACTCCACCTGGAACACCCCGATGGAGTCGGCCCGGCACAACATCTCGTACACCGCGTCGTCCTGCGGGATGGCGGCCAGGTCGATGGTGGTGCCCGTCGCCTCGGCCACGAGGTCGATGGCGTAGTGCAGGGCGCTGAGCATGCCCAGCCCCAACAGGTCGAACTTGACCAGCCCCACCGCGGCGCAGTCGTCCTTGTCCCACTGCAGCACCGAGCGATCGGCCATGGTGGCCCACTCCACCGGGCACACCTCCACCACCGGCCGGTCGCAGATCACCATGCCGCCGGAGTGGATGCCAAGGTGGCGGGGGAAGTGCTCCACCTGCTGGGCCAGGGCCAGCACCGCCTCGGGCACGTCGTGGTCCACCTTGCCGTGCTGGTCGGTCGAGGTGGCGTGGTCGGCCACCGAGGACCAGCAGTCCACCTGCTTGGACCAGGCGTCCTGCTGGCCGGGGGCGAAGCCGAGCGCCTTGGCCATGTCACACCGAGGACTTGGCCCGGTAGGTGATCACGTTGGCCACCTGGGCGGTGCGCTCCCGGCCGTAGCGCTCGTAGACGTACTGGATGACCTCCTCGCGGCGGTCGGACTCGATGTCGAGGTCGATGTCGGGCGGGCCGTCCCGCTCGGGCGACAGGAACCGTTCGAACAGCAGGCCCAGCGCGTGGGCGTCGGCCTTGGTGATGCCCAGCACGTAGCAGACCACGCTGTTGGCGGCCGACCCGCGCCCCTGGCAGTAGATGTCGGCCTTGCGGCAGAACTCCACGATGTCGAACACGGTGAGGAAGTAGCCGGGAAGTCGAGGCTGCTCGATGAGGGCGAGCTCGTGATCGATCTGGGCGTACACGCTGCGCTCGCCCGCACCGCCGTGCGCTGACCGGGGACCATACCGGGCGGTCGCCCCCCGCTCGACCAGCACCCGCAGCCACGACATCTCGCTGTGGCCGGGGCGGTACCGGGAAGTCCGGCAGGCGGGGCGCCACCAGCGACAGGTCGAACGGCGCAGGCGGCGGCCAGCTCGGCGGCGCGCTGCACCACCCCGGGTAGCGGGCGAAGCGGCGGGCCTGCTCGGCGCCGGAGCGGAGGTGGGCGCTGCTGCAGGCGGGCAGCCACCCGTCGAGCTCGTCGAGGTTGCCGGGCCCGCACCGCGGCCAGCGCGGTGGCCAACGGCCGGCGGGCGGGAGTGGCGTAGTGCACGTTGTTGGTGGCGATCACGTCGAGCCCGAAGCGGTCGGCCAGGGCGACGATGGCATCGTTGCGCACGCTGTCGAGGGGATCGCCGTGATCCCACGAGCTCGGCCACCACGTTGGCCCGTCCGAGCGCGTCCACCAGCCGGGCCAGCTCCTCGGCGGCGGCCGACGGGCCGGGGTGGCGAGGGCCCGCTGCACGGGGCTCTTGCGGCACCCGTCAGCACCACCAGTCGCCCGGGCCGCCGTGGGCGCCGGGCCGGCTCGGCCAGCCGGGCGAGCTCGGCCAGGCCGATGCGGGGTGCGCTTGCGCCCGGCGAGCTGGGCGGTGGTGATGGCCCGGGCCAGGCGGGCGCTGCGGGGTTGCGGGCCAGCACCAGCAGGTGGTCGCCGAATCGGCCTGGCCCTCCGGCGGCTCCGCCATGTCGAGGGTGAGCTCGGCGCCGAACACGGTGGGCAGGCCATGAGCCCGGGCCGCCTCGGCGAAGCGGACGGCGCCGTAGAACCCGTTGTGGTCGGTCAGGGCGAGCGCACCGAGACCGAGGCGGACCGCCTCCTCCACCAGTTCCTCGGGGTGGGAGGCGCCATCGAGGAAGGAGAAGTTGGGTGGCAGTGCGGCTCTGCGTAGGGCACCGACGCTGCGACCGGCACCCGACCCTGCTCCCCGGCGCCGGCCGCCCCGGGCGACGAGGATACTGGTTGGTATGGGGAGCGCTTGCGGGACCAGGCCGGGCTGTCCCCGCCGTCGGCAGGGGCGAAGCGACCGTGCCCGGGCCCGGCGGCCCGCCCGTCGGACAGGCGTCGCTCGAGCTCCGACCACGGCACGGAGGGTTGTCAAAGCCCATCGAACACATGATCGCAGAACAGGTGTTCGACCACAACCGCTCGCAGCGATTCGCCGGCGATTCGCCCCGAGCGGCGGCGTCGCGGCGCCGCCGGAGCGGCCCCCGGCCAGGCGGGGTCTGACCCCGCCGGGCCCGGGGACCGACGATATTGGCTCGGGCAGGCTCAGGCCGGCGGGTAGAAGTCCACCCATCATCGCGCCTTGTCGGTCACCAGAAGATGGCGGCGATCTCGTCGATGTGATCGATGAGCTGCTGGGCCACGGCGGCGTCCGGTGGACTTCTTGACCTCGCCGCACTGGTGGCAGGCCTTCCAGAACAGGTCGTGCAGCTGCGGGAACTGCTCGAAGTGCGCCGGGGCGAAGAAGTCGGCCCTGGGACCATCAGGTGGTGCTTGGCCTCCTCGGCCCGCTCCTCCTTGACGATGACGCAGCAGGTCGGAAGTGCTCGTCGCTCGAGTCGTGGTACTTGTTGATCGTCTTCAGGCACGAGCGCCTCGATCTTGGCCTGGGCCGGGTCGCAGACGCCACACCCAGTACAGATCGCAGTGGGCCAGGGCCGGTCGGCGCCGGAACAGCTTGTTCAGCATGTGGGGTCTCCTGTGTGTTGAAAGGGATGGTCCTGATGGATGCCCGGCGAGGCTTCTGCACCGGGGGGCCTACGCTGCCACGACGTGAGGTCACCTCGCAATCGATCCCGGCAGATCCGCCGTTTCGTCGTCGCGGGCCGGTCGATGGAGCCCGCCCTGTGCCATGGCGACGGGCTGATCGGCATCCGCACCGGGCGGGCCCGCGCCAGCCAGCGGCGGTTGTTCGAGCACCCCTACCGCCCGGGCACCTGGCTGGTGAAGCAGGTCGACGCCGTGCGGCCCGACGCCACCATGTGGGTCCTGTCGGACAACGTACGATCACCAGGAGCGGACTCCCGCGAGTTCGGGTCGATCCCGGTCGAGGGCACCTACCTCGTGGTGGCGCGCATCACGGGCCGGCTCCTCGGGGCCCGGTCGGCCTGAGCCCGCTCCGGCGCAGCGTCGGCATCGGCATCGTGGCGACAATGCCGATGGTCCGACGCTGTCCGAGCTCCCGAAGCGTGGTGCCCCGACGCTCGTCAGTCGCCACGTAGACGTAACCCGCCGCCACGTTGCGCGCCGTAGGCCAACGTCCCCAAACGTGGGGTCGGGCCGGGCCGACGCCCGCCGCGGGTCAGTTGACGGTGATCCCGTTGACGCACCAGCCCCGATGGCCGCGATCCCCGACGCCCGCGCCAGGCTCAGCACGATCGACACGTCACCGCCGGGTGTGCCGATGGTGCCGCTCACCGACGCGCTGGCGTTGACGATCTCGGTGCCGCTCAGATCCTGGCTGCCGTCCCAGTCGTTGCGCCTGAGGAGCTGCGCGACGTCGTCGAGGTCGCCGCAGCGACGGGCAGGTGAGGCGTGCACCTCGTCGTCATCACGTTCGTCGATGGCGTCCAGCCACTTGTTGGAGGCGTCGACCGGCGCGGTGAGGGTGCGGACACCGGCCCGTAGCGCGACAGCACAGCCGCCGATGCCGAGCAGCACCAGAGCGGCGAAGATGCCGGCGGCGATGAGGCACCCCTTCTTCTTGGACTTGGCCGGCGGCGGACCGTACGGCGGCGGCGCACCCGTAACCCGGGTACTGGCCCGGCCCGGCTGGCCCGGCTGACCGGGCAGGGCTGACGGGTACTGACCCGGCTGGCCCGGGTACTGGCCGGGCTGACCGGGGAACTGACCCGGTTGTCCCGGCACCCCGTAGCCGGGAGGCGGGACCGGCCCGCCGGGAGGTGGCCAGTTGCTGGGCGCATCGCTCATGGCGCAAACGGTACGGAGCGCGAGCGCTGGTCACACGCATGCCCTGCGGTCGCGGCGTACAACGATGTTCAGCCGACCGGTGCGGCGGCGGGTGGTCGGTGGTCGGTGGGCGCCCTGCCGGGGGTCTGGGCGAGCCCCCTCGCGCTCGATTCGATGTCGATTCGGAATTGGTCGTGAGACACGAAGTCCGGCCACCATCGGTGTGGCTGTGCCCCCTGACCGGAGGTCGAGGCCACCACTGGTGGGCGGCTGAACCCAGCCGGTCGATGCCGTCGAATCGACGTCGAATCGCCGCCGAAGCACGGCGCTGGTGGGCTCCCGGCCGGCTGACAGCGCCGGCCCCCGCGGGCGAGGGGTGCCAGGCGCCTGCGGCCCCGGGGGTGAGGCGGATCGGAAGCGCCGACAGCGGGCGGGTCCCGGGCACAGGACGGTGCGGCGGTCTGCTCGGTGGATCCAGGGTCAGTCATCGGGCACCCGGTCACCCACCAGCGGCCCTCTTCGAGCACCAGCAACCAGGCCGAGTCGTCGTCGAGGACCACCCAGGCGGGCCATCCGGCGACGCTGCGGGATCCCACCACCGCTCCTGCAACGGCCACGGCCCCGCCCAGGCCACCACCGGGCGAGCGCCCCGGGTCGCACCGGCGCCGGGCACGGCCACGCCGTCGAGCACCAACACCGCCGGCGGTGCGGTCAGCTCGCCCCGACCGGTCACCCCGACCCCGGCACCATCGGCGTCGAGCACCCGGGCGGCCACCGGTTCACCCCCCGGCGCCGGGTCGTCCGGCGACCCCACACCCCACAGCACCGACGGCGATGGGGCCGGCAGGCGCCCGGCCGGGGGCGTCCGCCTCCGGCGGCCGGCAGCGCGCCGCCGTCGGCCCGTTCCACCAGGTCCACTGCGGTGGCGGCCAGCGGGGCGAACTGCTCGCCGGGCTGGCGACCGCCACGGCGCTGCACCACCCGCACCGCCTCGGGACCGAGCAGGGCGGCCACCCGACCCGCCGCCCGTGCCGCCCGTGCCGCCGCCTCGGTCTGGCCACCCCAGAAGCCCAGCTGGCGACCGCGGGCGGGTACGACCTGATCGGGCACCAGCGCCAGCCGGGTCAACCCACCGGTTGGTTGCCGGCCCGGCGCTGCGGTCAGCCAGCCCTCGAAACTGCCAGCGGACCCGCTCGGCCATCGCCCCCGGGGTGAGGCGCGCCCGTCGTGGCGCCACAGGCGCAGCAGCCGCTCGCCGTGCTCGGTCTCGGCCTCCACCGCCAGGCGCAGGCGGGACCAACCGGCCCCGTCGAGCTGCTCGCTCAGCCGATCGGCCAGGGATTTGGCGGCGAAGGCGGCCTGGTCGATGCGCTCGACGGGCGGGTCGAGCTCGGAGCTGACCGACAGGTCGGCGGGTGCCGGGCGGGCGTCGACCGGCTGCTCGTCGAGCCCGGTGGCCAGGCGGTGGACGTGGCGGCCCTCCTCGCCGAACCGGCCGAGCACGTCGGCGGCGGGCAGCGCGGCGAGCTCCCCATCGTGCGCAGACCCAGGCGGCCCAACACGTCGACCAGCGCCGGGCGTTCGAGCACCGACAAGCGGCAGCGGCGCCAGGAACGTCAGGGTGCCGCCCGGCTCCACCAGCACGCCCCGACGGTGGGCGCCGCCGGCCGGGCGGCGAGCCAGGCGGCGAACAGGCCGTCGGCCACCCCCACCCGCGCCAGGCCGGCCTGGGCGGGCACCGCCTCGTCGATCGCCTTGCGCACCCGGGCCACCAGCGCCTCGTCGCCACCGAAGTAGCGCGACGGCCCCTGGGTGAGCGCCAGCTCCGGGCCAGGACAGTTCGACCCAGGGCGTGAACAGAGCTCGCCACCGCGGCCACCGGCTCGAAGAGCAGCGCCTCGCGGTCGAGGTCCCGTTCGACCACGGTGAGCTTGCGGGCAGCGGGCCTGCGCGTCACGACGGCGCAGGCCCGCCACCACCCCGTCGGCCCGGGCGGCGGCGGTGGCGGCCAGCACCCGGTTGCCCACCAGCACCGCCGCCGGCTCCTCGCTTCGGTGGCCGAGGGCGAGCACCGGCCAGTCGGGGCACCAGATGACCAGCGTGCGGGTGACCGTTCCCATGGCGTGGGCAGCAGCCGGCTCAGGCGGGCTCGCGGACCAGGGCCAGAAGCGCGGCCGCGGGCCGCCCGGTCAACGTCGACGCCTCCACCGGCACCAGGCCTCGTCGCCGGCACCGTCCCGGCCGACCGCCACCAGCGGCGCCTGCTCGACGGGGGCGAAGCGGCCGTCGGCGTCGGGCAACCAGAACCGTGACCGCAACCCGCGATCCGCCCCGTGACGACCGCTGGCGCGCAGCTCCACCTGGCGACCTCGCAGGTGGCCGTGGCCCGAGCCGATGCCGTACCAGCCGAGCGGACGGGCGTGCGGCTCGAGGGCGGCCCGCTCCGGCCAGCGGCCCGACGGCCAGCCGACCTGCACCAGCACCGAGCCCTGCTACCGGACCCGAGCCGCCACCCGGCGGGCCACCCCGGAGCGACCGCGGCGGCCGGCGGCGACCAGCACGAGATCGACCGACTCGGCCACGGCCACCACGGTGGCCGCCCACTGGGAGGTGGGCACCGGCCCGACGAGCAGGATCCGCTCGAGCGCCACCCCGAGCTCCTCGGCCGCGGCGAGCCCGATCCGATCGAGCCCCACCAGCGCGGCCCACGACCCGGCGGTGGTGGCCGGGCCGGCCAGGGCCAACGCCAGCGAGGTGGCGGCCCCACCGGTGGCCACCACCGTGCCCCGCTGCAAGCCGCGTTGGGGCAGCAGCGGGGCGAGCGCGGTCGGGACGTCGAGGACGCGCTCCTTGGCCAGGGCGACGGGGCGGACCCGTTCCTGCAGGATGCGAGCGGCGGCGGCGCGATCGACCACCCGATCATCCTAGCGAACGGTTGTTCGCTTCCGGGTTCGCTGTGTCGGTCAGCCGGAACGCAGCCCCGCCGGGGAGAGGATCAGCCGGCGGCCGGCGCGTCGGCCGGCGTGGCGGCCTCCGGCCGGTAGAAGACGTAAAGGTCCTCGATGATCTTCTTGATCCCGTCGGCGCCCGGGCTGGACAGCCCGACGGTGATCACCCCGCCGTAGACGTGGACCGAGGACACCCCACCCCGCTCGAAGAGCCGCTTGGCCAGCACGTCCGGCGGGCGGTTCCCGGTGACCGGCTTGTCCGGGAAGTAGCGCTCGTGACCCATCCCGGTGAGGTTCCGGTTGGTTTCGAAGCGCAGCACCCCGGCGCGTCCGGTTGGTTTCTCGATGACCGAAACGGGCTGTCCCATAGCGGCGGTCAGCCTACCGGTACGCGCCCCGCGGGATCAGGTTGGTCCGCATCAGCCGGGTGCCGGCGGCCAAGGCCAGGCCCACCGACACCACCGCCAGCACCACGTGCACCGCCCGGAACGCGGCCGAGCGACCGTCGAAGAGGATGAACACCGTGCGGATCGGCCAGTACAGCATGGTCAGCAGCAGCACCGCGGCCAGCGGCCGGGCCAGCGCGGGGATGCCCCGCCACCAGGCGGCCAGCGCCACCACGCCCCCCACGCCGAACACCAGGGCGGGCACCAGCCACATGACCTTGCCGGTGGCGTCGAGCGAGTCGTCCTGCAGGATGTTGCGCACCCGGGTCAGCCAGATGAGCGCGCTCCACGCCCCGAAGGCGAGCACCGCCGGGTGGCGGAAGCGGGCGGGTGAGGCATCGACGAAGCCGGCCATGGGCGCAACGTACACGCGGCCACTACGTTGACCGCGTGCAGCCGACCGTCACGGGAGCGAATCGTGGCCGACATCACACTGGATGAGTTCACCGCCGAGGTGACCGCGTTCCTCGAGGCCAACGCCTCGCTCAAGGCCGAGCAGAAGGCGTTCGTGTGGGGTGAGGGACCCGACAACCCCGGGCTGTTCCGCGAGAGCGATCGGTCCACCGAGGGCGTCGAGATCGAGGCGGCCAAGCGGTGGCGGGCGAAGCGCTACGACGCCGGCCTCGGTTGGATCACCGGGCCGAAGCAGTACGGCGGCCGCGAGCTGCCCCACGCCTACGAGCGTCGCTACAACGAGCTCGAGGCCCGCTACGACGTCCCGTTGCAGTCGTTCTTCGGGATCGGTCTGGGCATGGTGGCGCCCACCATCAACGATCACGCCCGCCCCGAGGTGAAGGCCGACCTGCTGCCCAAGCTGTGGCGGGGCGACCTCATCGCCTGCCAGCTGTTCTCCGAGCCGGTGGCCGGCTCCGACCTCGCCGGCCTGCAGACCCGGGCCGAGCGCGACGGCGACGAGTGGGTGATCACCGGCCAGAAGGTGTGGACCTCGGGCGCGCACTACTCCGACATCGGTGAGGTCGTGTGCCGGACCGACCCGGATCTGCCCAAGCACAAGGGCCTCAGCTGCTTCGTGGTCGACATGCACGACCCCAACATCGAGGTGCGGCCGCTGCGCCAGATGACCGGCGGGGCCGAGTTCAACGAGGTGTTCTTCAACGAGTACCGCGTGCACGACGGTTTCCGTCTGGGCGAGATCAACGATGGCTGGCGGGTGGCGCTGACCACGCTGATGAACGAGCGGGCCTCCATCGGCGCCGGCGGGGGCGGCGGGGGCGGTGGCTTCGCCCGGCTGCGCGAGATGGTCCGCCACTTCGGACTCGACACCGACCCGGTGGTCCGCCAGGAGCTCATGCAGCTCTACGTCGAGCTGAAGGTGCTGGGCTACTCGAGCCAGCGGGCCATGGACAAGATCAAGGCCGGGCAGCTCCCCGGGCCGGAGCTGTCCACCGCCAAGCTGGCGCTGACCGAGAACATGCGCAAGACGTCGGCCTTCGTGTCGCGGGTGCTCGGCCCACGGCTGGTGGCCGACACCGGCGAGTGGGGCACGTACTCGTGGACGGCCTACGTGCTGGGCATGCCGGCCATGGCCATCGCCGGCGGCTCGGACGAGACGCTGCGCAACATCGTCGGCGAACGGGTGTTGGGCCTGCCCAAGGAGCCGGGCATCGACACGGTCAGCGCGTTCAAGGACATCCCCCGCAACGGGGTCATGGGTCGCTGACGGGCCGGGGGCATGCGGCGCCGCCGACCGGGTGTGTGGGCCACGAACGCTAGAACAGCGACTGCTGCGTGCCCGCCGGCGGGGTCCGCTTGATGCCGCTCCACGGCAGGTGCTCCATGAACACCCACGTGCGGCGGTGGATGGTGGTCGGCCCGTACGCCTTGAGGGCGAGCTTGTGGCGGGGGCACGGGTAGCCCTTGTTGAGCTCGAAGTCGTAGCCGGGGAAGTGGGCCGCCTCGGCCCGCATCAACCGGTCACGGGTCACCTTGGCCAGGATCGACGCCGCCGCGATGGACAGGCACGTGGCGTCACCCTTGATGATGCGCCGGGTGCGGCCGCCGCCGACGAAGTCCCAGTTGCCATCGATCAGCACCCGGTCGGGCACGACGCCGAGGCCGTCGATCGCCCGCCGGGCGGCCAACTTCTGAGCCGCCGACATGCCGAGCTCGTCGCACTCGGCCGCGCTGACGTGGCCCACCGACCAGGCCACGCACCACCCGGCGATGCGGTCGTAGAGCGCTTCGCGCTCCGCCTCGGTGAGCATCTTGGAGTCCCGCACCTTCAGCACCCGACGATCTCGCGGCAGCACCGCGGCGCCGATGCTCAGCGGTCCGGCCCACGAACCGCGCCCCACCTCGTCGACCCCGACGATCACCTCGTCGCCGGCTGCCCACAACTCGCGCTCCACCGCGAGGCTGGGCGCCTTGCCCTTCAGCGCCTTGCGGAGGCGGGGTGCGGTGGGGGCGGCCATGGCGGCGTCACCCTACCCGAGGCCCCGACAGACGGATCGGTATGGCGCGGGCCTCTGCCGCCGCGGTCACCGGAACGATCCCGGGTCGGGAGGCTGCAACCCGTCGGCGGTGTCGTGCGGCCGCGTCGCGTCGGGCCGGGTGGCCGGAGCGGCCAGCAGCGCCTCACCGCGACGCTCGGAGGAGGAGAACGCCGGATCGATCGCCGGGCAGCGCAGCCGCACCGAGCTCGCCCCGGGCCGTTCGTCGACCTGCCACAGCAGCGCCGGCCGCTCGCCGTGCCAGCGCAGCGCGAACGACAACGTGCCGGCGGCGGTGGGCAAGCCGTGCACCTCGACGGCGCGCCCGCGCCACGCCGGGCCGAACCCGGGAAGGAGGAGCAACGCACCGGGCGTGTCGTCGTCCACCAGCGTCGCCCGCTGCTGCAGCACGACCGCGGCGTCGGGTCCGGCGGTGGTGCGTCGCAACCAGGCCGGCGACACCGCTTCGCCGGCGGTGTGGCGGGCCCCACGGCCGCGACCGCGGCGCCCGGCGATGCCCTCCGGCGGTGCCGCACCGGCTCGGGTGGCCACCGCCTCGAGCGCCCAGGACACGACATCGCCGTCGCCACCGTTCGAGCCGCCCGAAACGCGCGCACCCGCCGCGGGCCCGCCCCAGGCGGCCAGCGACACCGCCGACGCCAGCAACGGCTCGGCCAACGTCACGGCATCGGGCGACCAGCGCACCACGTCGGCCACCGCCACCAGCAACCGGCGGGCGTCGTCGGCCAGCAGCGGCTTCCCGATGGTGGCGGCCAATGCAGCGTCGAGGTGCATCGCCGCCTCACGATCGTGGCCGAGGGCGGCGAGGGCGGCGGCGTCGGCGGCGCCGTCGAGCCGGCCCGACGGCGCACCCAGCAACAGCTGGGCGCGCCGCGGTCATCGGTGGCGGCACCGTCGTCGCCGGTGTCGGCGCGGCAGCCGGTGCCCAGCTGCTGCTGCCAGCCCAGGCCACCGCCTCCGCCCCCGGCGCCCGCGACAGGTCGACCGGTTGCCGCCGATGCCGCGCCACGCCCCCGGCCGCGGCGGCCTCCAGCAGGGTCGGGTGCGGCCAGCACCCGCCAGGGAGCTGCCGTGGGTCAACGCCAGCACGACGGCCACGCAGGCGGTCCCGCCAGGCCGACACGCCGGCCGCCCCGGCGCCCGGGTCGAAGTCCACCGTGCGACCACCGGCCAGGCGGTCGAGCAGCTCGTCGGGATCGGCGGCCTCACGCCGCGTCGGCCGGGCGGCCGGTGACCAACAGGGCGCCGCCATCGCCCGGACCGTGCAGCACCGGCCCCGCCAGCTGCCAGCTCGGCCGCCCCCGCACCGCACCGTCGCCACCGGTTCCGACGTCGTCGCGCCCGTCCTGCACCACGAGCGCCAGCGTGATGGGCACGCGGGTGGCGTTGTGCAGGTCGAGCACGATCCACTCCCGCCCGGCGACCATGGCGCCGTAGGTCTCGGCCCGCACGTCGCCCCCGGCCACGCGCGCCAGGCGGTGTCGAGCACCGGCGTGCCCCGCCGGCGGAGCTGGCGGATCGCCACCTCGTCGGACGGGCGATGCCATCGGTCGCCCACGCCGGCCCACCACGACAGCCGGGCGCGGCCGAGCTGCACGCCTCCCGCCCGGTCGGCCACCGCTCGATGGTGACCGCCGAGCACCCCGAGCAGGGTCACCGGGCCAGCACGGCCGGGTTCGCCGAGCGCCGCAACAGCCCGCGGTAGGCCTCCTGCGCCGAGCGCCCCCGGTTCCAGCACGGCATCCATCTCGCGCAGATCGGCAGGTCGAGGCCGAGCTGGGCGGCGAGCTGCATGACCACGCCGGCGGAGTGCACGCCCTCCACGGCGAACCCGAGCTCGGCCCGCACGTCGGCCAGCGGGCGCCCGCGGCCAGCTGCTCACCGAACCAGCGGTTGCGGCTGTCAGGGTTGATGCAGGTGGCGATGAGGTCGCCCATGCCGGCCAGGCCGGCGAAGGTCTCGGGGCGGCCGCCCATGGCCACACCGAAGCGGGTGAGCTCGGCCATGCCCCGGGTGATGACCGCGGCCCGGGTGCTGTCGCCGGTCTGCAGGCCGTCGGCGATGCCGGACGCCACGGCGATCACGTTCTTGATCGGCCCCGCCACCTCGCAGCCGACCACGTCGCTGTTGGTGTAGACCCGGAACAGGTCGAGGCGAAGGCGCGCTGCAACACCTCGGCCACGTTCGGTTCCTGCATCGCCACCACCGAGGCGGCCGCCTGGCCGGTCACGATCTCCTGCGCCAGGTTCGGGCCGGTGAGCACACCGGCCGGGTGGCCAGGCAGCACCTCGCCGACCACCTCGGTCATGCGCAGGTTGGTGCCGGCCTCGAAGCCCTTGGCCAGGCTGATCACCGGCACCCACGGCCGCACGTACAACGCCGCCGCCTCCAGCACCTGGCGGAAGGCGTAGGAGGGAACGGCCATCACCACCACGTCGGCGCCCTCCACCGCCTCCTGCAGCGATGCGGTGGCCCGGAGGTTCTCGGTCAGCGATGCACCGGGCAGGTAGTGGCCGTTGCGGTGGGTCGCGTTCACCTCGTCGACGATCTCGGGGCGGCGGGCCCACAGCGTGGTGCTGGCGTTGCGCGCCGCCAGCGAGGCCATGGTGGTGCCCCATGTCCCTCCGCCGAGGACGACGACCCGGATGTTCATGGGACACAACCTACGGGCTGGGGCCGACCCGCGCCGATCTTCCCCGACCGCCCCCGCAGCGTGGGCGCACACCGCGGCAGGCGTCGCCCGCCGCGCCGGCGGTGTCGGGCGCGCCGGCGGGGGTGGGCGGTCAGTGAGCCGGGCGGTCAGTGTGCCGGGCGGGCCGTGAGCCGGGCG
Organism: Acidimicrobiales bacterium; assembly: GCA_041394365.1. GTDB lineage: Bacteria > Actinomycetota > Acidimicrobiia > Acidimicrobiales > CAIXPF01 > CAIXPF01. The sequence continues at coordinate 321,187 of JAWKIM010000009.1, read as the reverse complement.
GGCCGTGACCCGATCCATAGACTGCGGCCGTGTTCGGGCCGTCGCCGTCGTCGCCAGGGGTGGCCGTGCTCGTACCGGTCAAGTCCTTCACCGCGGCCAAGGCCCGGCTGGCACCGGCCCTGACAGCGGCGCAGCAGGCGGCCCTGGCCCGGCGCATGGCCGGCGCCGTGGTGGCCGCCGCCGCACCGCTGCCCTGCTTCGTGGTCTGCGACGACGACGACGTGGCCACCTGGGCCACCGCCGCGAGGCGGGCGTGCTGTGGTGCCCCGGCCGCGGCCTCAACCAGGCGGTCGGCGACGGGGTCGCGGCGCTGGCCGATCGCGGCTTCGCCCGCGTGGTGGTGGCCCACAGCGACCTCCCCCTGGCCCGCGGCTTCGCCCGGGTGGTCGGCTTCGGCGGGGTCACGGTGGTGCCCGACCGGCGCGACGACGGCACCAACGTGTTGGCCGTGCCCACCAGGGCGGGGTTCGGGTTCGCCTACGGGGTGGGCAGCTTCCGGCGCCACGCGGCCGAGGCCCGCCGGCTGGCCCTCGGGTTCCGGGTGGTGCGCGACCCGCTGCTCGGCTTCGACATCGACCTCCCCGGCGACCTCGCCGAGGTCCTCCACCATCGTCCCGGCCTGCTGGAGGGCCCGCCCCCCACCGCCGGCACCCGTAGGCTGGCGCCGTGAGCGACCGTCCCCCTCCGCCCGTTCCGGCGCGCCGGCCGCCGATGACGGCACCACCGCACCGGTGGTGTTCGGCTCGGTGGCCGACACCGTGTCCAGCAACCTCGACGTGCCCGCCAGCGTCCTCGCCATCGGCGCCCACCCCGACGACGTCGAGTTCGGGTGCGGCGCCACCCTGGCCAAGTGGGCGGCCGCCGGCGCAGTGGTGCACCACCTGGTGTGCACGGACGGTTCGAAGGGCACCTGGGACCCGTCCCAGGATCCGGCCGAGCTGGTCATGGTCCGCCAGCGCGAGCAGCACCGGCCGCGGCCCGGGCGCTGGGGCCCACGGGCGAGGTGGTCTTCCTCGGCTGGCCCGACGGCGAGCTGGACTCGGGCCTGCGCCAGCGTTGGCGGGTGGCCTACCACATCCGCCGCCTGCAACCCGACGTGGTCATCGGCCACGACCCGTGGAAGCGCTACCGGCTCCACCCCCGATCACCGCCACGCCGGCCTGCTGACCGTCGAGGGCATCGTCGCGGCGCGACCCGTTGTTCTTCCCCGAGCAGGCCCTGCCCCACCACCGGCCCCGTGCCCTGCTGCTCTACGAGGCCGACGAGGCCGATCACGTGGAGGATGTCAGCGGCTTCCTCGAGCGCAAGCTCGACGGGCTGTTCGCCACGCCAGCCAGTTCCGTTCGACGATGAAGATCGACACCGACGACGGCGGCACCAGCGCGCGCGTTCATCGGTCGCATCACCGCGCCTGCACCAGCACGGGGCGCTGGTGGGCGTGGAGCACGGCGAGGCGTTCAAGCTCATCACCGCGTTGTGAGCCCGGTGGCCGCCGCCCCGCCGGAACGAGGGCGATGCAGCGGCCGCGGCACCGGCACCGGTCGCCGGGCTCGACGGGTGCCGCCGGGGTGGGTGCTGGCGCTGCTCGACCCGGCCGGCCGGCTCTGCGTGGAGGTCCACGACCGCTTCGCCGACGCCATGGCCGCCGGCGTCGGGGCGGGATCGGTGATCATCGGCGCCGACATACCGATCGGTCTGCCGGTGGACGGCCGCCGCCGGGCCGACGTCGAGGCCCGCCGCCTGCTCGGCGTGCGACGTTCGAGCGTGTTCCCCACCCCCTGCCGCGCCGTGCTGGAAACGGCCGGACTATGCCGAGGCGTTGGTCCAGTCGCGGGCGGCGAGTGGCAAGGGATTGTCCAAACAAGCGTGGAACCTGGTGCCCAAGATGCGCGAGGTGGACCAGTGGGTGACGCCAAGCCACGAGGCCCGCTTGCACGAGGTCCACCCTGAGCTCGCCTTCGCCCGATTGGCCGGCGGGCCGCTGGCGGAGCCCAAGCGCAGCCCGGCCGGTGCGGTCGCCCGGCGGCGCCTGCTGGCTGGTCGGCTCGGCCGTGGCGCGCTGGCCGGCGCGCTGGAGCAGGTGGGGCCCGGGGTGGCGGCCGATGACGTGCTGGATGCGGTGGCGGTGGCGCTGTCCGCCCGCTCGATCGCCGCCGGCGAGGGGATCACCCTCGGCGACGGGGCGCGGGACGAGCGCGGTCTGGTGATGCGGATCTGCGCCTGAGCCCGCCGGGCGAATTGCTCAGCACTCCCCCGCATTGATGATCGAGGCGAGTCGCTCGGCCACGCTCCGTGCGGATTCCTCGTCCTCGTAGCGGGTTCGGGGCCAGAAGAACCCCCGCAACCCGTCCTTGGGGTTGCGCGGCACGACGTGCACGTGCAGGTGCGGGACACTCTGGCTGACCACGTTGTTCATGGCCACGAAGGTGCCGCGGGCATCGCACGCCCGCCGGACGGCGGCCTCGACGCGCTGCACGAACGTGAAGAACGGCCCAATGGCTTCGGCCTCCAGTTCCGCCAGGGTGGCCACGTGGCGGGTCGGCACGACCAGCACATGGCCCGCGAACAGCGGGCGGATGTCCAGGAAGGCGGCCACCGTGTCGTCCTGCCACACCCGGAAGGCGGGCTCACGGCCTGTCGCGATGCGACAGAACAAGCACGTCATCTGGGTGTCAGGATCATGAAACGAGCGTTTCAAATCACCTCTTTACCGAGTAGCGATCCCACTGTAGGGTTTGCGCCACTTGGGGGGAAGGCACGGATTTCGGAACGGGAAGGATGCGAACCCCATGACCATGGCGAGTCCGTCGCCTCGGTGGATGCAGCAGGAATGGATGTCGAAGGGCGCCTGTAGCGGCAAGACCGACGTGTTCTTCGCGCCACATGCCGAGCGACCGCAGGCCCGGGCCCGGCGCGAGGCCCAGGCCCGCATCATCTGCCAGGCGTGTCCCGAGCTCGAGCCCTGCCGCACGTATGCACGCGTGCACCGCGAGTACGGCTTCTGGGGCGGTGAGTCCGAAGAGGATCGCGCCCGGGCCGGCTACTCGGTGCCGTGGCCCATCGGCGTGAGCCGCCGGCGCAACAACCTGGCCGCCACCGGCTGACCGAGGTCCGTGCTCGGGCCCGGCCTCCGCCGGCCCGAACGCAGCCGAACGGCCGCCCAACGGGCGGCCGTTGCCGCGCTCGGCCACCGGCTGGTCCGTCCGGCACGGTGGGCACCACCGGCACCCGGCGACCGACCGGGAGCCGAGCAGCAGGAACTGTCACACCCCTGTGCCATGCTGTCGGTGGCGGGCTTCGACCTCCCCGCATCGCAGCTGCAGGTCGCACCGGAAACGTCCACAACCAAGGACCAACCATGCGATCTGTCGCTCGGCGCGACCGCTTGGCCCAGGTGGCCGAGACACTGGCCCGTGCCGTCTCACACCGCTCCGCCGATGCCGCCATCGGCGTCCGCTTCCTCGAGAACGATGTCGAGCTGCTGATCAACGCCGCCCCGCCACAGCGCGTCATCAGCGAGTTGCTGCTCGGCTTCGACGCCCCTGCCACCTGGGACGCGTTCGGCCTGGTGGCCGCCGCCCACGCCTGGGATCTCGACGGTGACGGCCGGCGGCGCCGCATCCACCTCGTGCACCTACAGGCGCGCGGCGGACCATCGCACACCCTGCTCGTCGACGGCTCGGGTGCCAGCACGGTCCTGCGCGACGGCGCCGAGGGGCGGATGGCCGACGCCTGCCGGCGGGCCCTGGGCCTGCCCAACCCGCCGCCGTCCTCATCGCCGCTGCAGTGGTGGGCGACGTTGTGGCTGCACCTGCTGGGCAGCACCCCGGCGCTCGAATCGCTCCACCACGAGCAGGAGCTGGTGGAGCTGTTCCCGGGCGGCAAACCGTTCGGATCCGAACGATCTCTGCAGGCCCTGCGGCGCCACGGCGAGCTGCTCGCCGAGACCTGCCCGTGGTCGACGCTGCGGGCCGCCGCCTCGTCCGCCACGCTGGAGGTGCCCGGCATCAGCCCGGAGGTGGCCGCCTGGATGGACGACGGCCTGTTCGCCCGCTGGTCGCTGGCGGAGCTCGGTGACCCGTCGGCGGCGCTGGCCGAGGTGGTACCCCGCCTGGCCCTGCCCCTGGCCGACGGCTTGCGCGGGCTGCTGGCGGCTTGGGAGGTGCCGGGCCGGGTGCCACCGGGCGGCTGAGCCCCCGGCCGCACCGGCGGGCTACCGTCGGCCGCCATGGCCTCGGACCTCGCCGCTTCGTTCGCCCCGCTCGACCCGGATCGTCGCGCCCAGTGGGACCGCTTCCTCGCGCCCGGCCGGGTGTTCCTGCCGACCACGCTGGGGTTCGCGCTCGAGGAGGTGCGCACCGGCTACGCCCGGCTGCGGCTGCCATTGCGGCCCGAGATCTGCCAGGCCGCCGGCTTCATCCACGGCGGTGCGCTGGCCACCCTGCTCGACACCACGTCGGTGCCGGCGGTGGGCACCTACTACCCGTCGCAGCCGGAGATGATGACCGTGTCGATGACCGTCGACTACTGCGGCGCGGTCAAGGGCCAGGACGCCGTGGCCGAGGCGTGGGTCCGCAGCGGGGGCGGCTCGCTGGCCTTCGTGCAGGCCGAGGCCCGGGCCGCCGACGGCACGCTCGCCGCTACCGCGTCACTCGTGTTCAAGGTGCGCACCCGCCCCGAGCGCGGCTGACCGCGGACCAAGCGGCCGACCCGGCACCCACGGGGCCCCGCCGCGCCCTTCCGGCCGGCCGGCCGCGCGGGCGGTCGGGCCAGACCATACGGTATGGCACGGCGCCGGGGACCCGGCCCTCAGGCGCCGAGGGCCACCGTCAGCGGCACCGCCTCGCGGCCGAGCCCGTGCGCAACCGCTGCGTTGGTGAGCCGGCCGGCGGCCACGTTGACCCCACCGGCCAGCTCGGGGAAGCGCTGCAGCGCACCGGGCAGGCCACCGGCCAGCGCCACCGCGTAGCGCATGATGGCGTTGGTCAGCGCGAACGTGGAGGTGCGGGGCACGGCCCCGGGGATGTTGCCCACCGCATAGTGGATGACGCCGTGCTCCACGTAGATGGGATCGGTGTGGGAGGTCTCCCGCGAGGTGGCGAAGCACCCGCCCTGGTCGATGGAGATGTCCACCAGCACGCTGCCCGGCTCCATGGCCGCCACCATGGGCTCGTCCACCAACACCGGGGCCCGGTCACCGGTCACCAGCACCGCTCCGATGACGGCATCGGAGCTGCGAACGGCTGCTTCCACCGCGTGGCGCGACGAGTGGATCGTCTCCACCCGGCCGCCCCACATCTGCTCGACCGCTTCGAGCTTCGGCAGCGAGATGTCGAGCACGGTGACGGCGGCGCCCATGCCCACGGCCACGTCGATGGCGTGCCAGCCCGACACCCCCGCACCCAGCACGGTCACCTTGGCCCGGGCCACCCCCGGGATGCCGCCGCTCAGGATGCCCTTGCCGCCTTGTGGCGCCTCCAGGTAGTGGGCGGCGGCCTGCATCGCCATGCGGCCGGCGATCCTGCTCATCGGCGCCAGCAGCGGGAGGTGGCCGTCGGGCAGCTGCACCGTCTCGTAGGCCAGCGCGGTGCACCCCGAGGCCAGCAGCGCCTCCGCCACCGCCGGGTAGGCGGCGAGGTGGAGGTAGGTGAACAGCAGGTGGTGCGGGCGCAGCCGTTCGAGATCGCGCGCCTGGGGCTCCTTGACGTGCAGCAGCAGCGTCGCCTGCTCGTAGACATCGTCCACGCTGCCGAGGCGGGCGCCGGCCGCCTCGTACTGGTCGTCGGTGATGCCCGAGCCCCGCCCGGCCCCCAGTTCCACGATCACCTCGTGGCCCCCGCTGCACAGCTCGACGACCCCCGCCGGCGTGATCGCCACCCGGCGCTCGAGGGTCTTGGTCTCGGCAGGAACACCGACGATCATGACGCCCTTCCCTCTGTGAGAGCCGCGGACGGCGCGGCTGACGCGATGCACGGTATCGCCGCCGCTACCGTTGACCGTCCATGCTGCGCCGCATTCTGTTCGCCGCCCTCGCCGGCGCCCTGCTGGGCTGCAGCGGCGACGCCTCGCCCTCGGCCTCCCCGGTCAGCACCGCTTCGGTCGTGTCGGATCCCGCCGGGGCCACGTCGACCGCCGGTGTCGAGGGCACCGCCTCGCCGGTGCCCTCGGGCCCGGACGCCACCACGGCACCGGCCCAGGGGACCGGATCCGCGGGTGGCCTTGACACCGGCGAGGAAGGCGCGACGACGGGCACCGTGGCGGGAGGATCGCCAGCCGGGGAGCCCGGGGCCACCGCGGGCGGCACCGGCGCAGCACCCGGCTCGGGGGCCACCGGCAGCGGTGGTGGCGAACCGTCCGCGCCCTCCGCGCCCACGGCGCCCACCGCCGCCAGCGGCGCGGGCGGATCGGTGGCGGCGGCCGAACGGCTGCGGGTACGGGTGCTCGAGCGCTACCCCCACGACCCCGGCGCGTTCACCCAGGGCCTCCTGCTCGACGGCGGCGTGCTGTACGAGAGCACCGGTCTCGAGGGCGCCACCACGCTGCGGCGGGTCGACGTGCGCACCGGTACGGTCCTCGCCTCCCGCCCGCAGGCGGCCGACGTGTTCGGTGAGGGCCTCGCCCTGGTCGGCGACGAGCTCATCCAGCTGAGCTGGCGCAACGGGCTGGCCTTCGTGCACGACGCCGGCACGCTCGAGCCGAAGCGCCGCTTCACCTACACCGGTGAGGGCTGGGGCCTCTGCTACGACGGCCAGGTGCTGTGGCACAGCGACGGCAGCAACACCCTGCGCCGGCGCGACCCGGTCACCTTCGCCGAGCTGGGCTCGGTCGCCGTGCTCGATGGCGGCACGCCCGTCAACCGCCTCAACGAGCTCGAGTGCGTCGACGGTGCGATCTACGCCAACGTCTGGCTCACCACCGAGATCGTCCGCATCGACGCCGCCACCGGCCGGGTCACCGCCCGCATCGATGCTGCGACGCTCGTGCCGGCCGGTCTCTCCAGTTCCGATGACGTCCTCAACGGCATCGCCTACGACCCGGCCGACGGGACGTTCCTGCTCACCGGCAAGCGGTGGCCCACCCTCTACCGCGCCACGTTCGAGCCCACTGGTTGACGCCCGGCCACCACCGCACGGGAACCCCTCCGACGAACCATGGTGGCGTCATCACCGAGGGTGCCGTTCCGTGTGAAGTTGCTGCAAGAACAGTGCGCGGAGCGAGCCAATCGCGCCGTCGATGCCAGCGGGCTGCCGCCGGGCTCGTTCTACGATGAACAGCGGCGGCGTCGCGGCGGGCGGCGAGCCGAACACCCAACGGGTGACCCGGCGGCGGGTGCGGACGAGGCGGGATGGCCACGAGCTCGACAGGCGGATCGATGGCGCGGTTCGACGGCGGCGCGCCCGCCGGGCCGATCCCGCGCCGGGCGACGTCGCCGACGGGCGCGTCGGTGGTCCACGCCGAGGTCGACCGCACCCTCGATCTGCGTCCCGATCCGGTCGTCGGACCGTTGGCCGGCGCCCGCTGGCGCAACTACATGCTGACCGGTCTGGTGCTGCCCGGCGCCGACCTGCGGCGGCTGTTCGTGGAGGCGTCCACGCTCGATGGCGCCGACCTGAGCTGCTGCCAGCTCGATCAGGCGCACCTCATCGACAGCCGCTTCACCGGTGCGGTGTTCCAGCGGGCCCGCATGCAGCAGGCGGTGCTGGTCAACGTGAACCTGCAGGACGCCGACCTCCGCCACGTCGACCTGTCCGCCGCCGTGCTCGTCTACTGCGATCTGCGCGGCGCCCGGTTGGCCGGCGCGCAGCTCCAGGACACGGTGTGGTCCCACAGCGACCTGCGCGGGGTGGACCTCTCCGAGACATCGCTCGACCGGGCCCGCGGTGACTTCTTCTGGGACGCCGACACCCGCTGGCCGGTGGCGTTCACCCCCTGACCGGGCTCAGGCCTGCCCGGGCTCGGCCCCCCCGTCGGGATCGGCGGCGTCGGGGTCGTCCTCGCCGGCCTGCTCGGGCCGCAGCGTCGGGAACAGGATGACCTCCCGGATGGACGGCTGGCCGGAGAGCAGCATGGCCAGCCGGTCGATGCCCACACCGAGGCCCCCCGTCGGCGGCAGGCCGAACTCGAGCGCCCGCAGGTAGTCCTCGTCCACCGTGCGGGCGGCCTCGTCGTCGCCGTGCTCGGCCGCCGCCACCTCCATCTCGAACATGGCCCGCTGGCGGACCGGGTCGTTGAGCTCGGAGTACCCGTTGGCCAGCTCCTTGCCCCCGATGAACAGCTCGAAGCGGTCGGTGTTCTCGGCGTCGCCCGGCGACGGCTTGGCCAGCGGCGACACCTCGGCCGGGTACTCGAAGGCGAACATCGGCCGATCGTGGCCGAGCGTGTCCTCCACCTGCTTGTCGAAGATCGTGTAGACGAGCTTGCCGCTGCCCCACCAGTCCTCGTAGGCCACACCGAGCCGGTCGCACACCTCGCGCAGCCGCTCCACCGGGTCGTGCACCGAGACGGTCTCGCCCGTGCGCTCGGCGATGAGCTCCACGATCCGGCGCCGCGGCCACGGCGGCGTCAGGTCGATGGTGGCGCCGGGGCGGTCGGGGTGGGCCACCACGTAACCGCCGGTGGCATCGAGCGCCGCCCGGCAGATCATCCGCTCGGTCAGCCCGATCATCCCGTCGTAGTTGGCCAGCGCCCAGTACACCTCGACCATCGTGAACTCGGGGTTGTGGCGGGTGGAGATCCCCTCGTTGCGGAACACCCGCCCGATCTCGTACACCCGCTCGATGCCACCGACCACCAGCCGCTTGAGGTGCAGCTCGAGGGCGATGCGCAGGTACATCTGCTGGTCGAGCGCGTTGTGGTGGGTGACGAAGGGCCGGGCGGTGGCACCGCCGGCCTCGAGCTGCAGCACCGGCGTCTCCACCTCGATGAAGCCCTCCTCGTCGAGCTGGTTGCGCAGCGAGCGCACCGCCTGGTGGCGGGTGCGGAACGTGCGCCGCGCCTCCTCGTTGACGATGAGGTCCACGTAGCGCTGCCGGTAGCGGGTGTCGGTGTCGGACAAGCCCCGCCACTTGTCGGGCAGGGGCCGCAGCGCCTTGGCCAGCAGCTGCAGCTCGGCCACCTTCACCGACAGCTCGCCCTTGCGGGTGGTGATCACCTCGCCGGTGGCGCCCACCCAGTCACCGAGGTCGATGTCGGCCACCGCGGCGAAGCCCTCGTCACCCAGCTCGGCCTTGGACACGAACAGCTGCAGCTGACCGCCGAGATCCTGGATGGTCAGGAAGATGAGCTTGCCCATGTTGCGGCGCAGCATGACCCGCCCGGCCACCCGCTCCTGCACACCGGTCTCGGCGCCCGGCTCGAGCGAGCCGAACCGCTCGTGCAGCTCGGCGCTGGTGGCGCTGCGCTCGAAGCGATCGGGATAGGGGTCGATGCCCGCACGGCGCAGGGCGGCGACCTTGTCGGCCCGGATCCGGCGCTGCTCGTCGAGGCTGCCGGCCGAACCGGCGGATCCAGCACGTTGGTCGTCGCTCACGAGCACGACAGGCTAGGGGCCGCTCGCCGGACCCGGTGAATCCTTTCCCCACCCGGGGCCACCCAGCGCCTTGGGCCGCCGGGGCTGCGGCACGTAGCGTGCTGTCGTGGCCGACCAGTCAACCCCCGACGAAGCTGCAGCTCGGTGCCGAGTTCCCCGCCCCACCGCGCGACCAGTGAGCGCGAGCTGGTGACAAGGTGCTCGACGGCGCACCGTTCGAGCGCAAGCTGGTGCACACCACCTACGACGGCCTGCGGGTGGCGCCGCTCTACGTCGACGGGGACGGCCCCGGTTCCGACGCCGCCGGTCTGCCCGGCGGCGCCGTTCGTCCGGGGCGCCCGGCCACCGCGGCGGTGGCCGGCGGCTGGGACGTGCGGCAGAGCCACCACGGCGACGATGCCGCCGCCGTGAACCAGGCGGTGCTGGCCGACCTCGAGCGAGGGCGTGACCTCGATCTGCTCGGACCCGGTGGGCGACCGCGGCGAGGCGGCCCTGCGAGCCGCGCTCGACGGCGTGTACCTCGAGATCGCGCCGGTGGCGCTCGACCAGGGCCCGCAGTCGGTGGCGCGGCCCGGTGGCTGCAGGCCCTGTGCGCCGAGCGAGGCCTCAACCCTGCAGCCGTGCGGGCCGACCTGGGCGTCGATCCGCTCGGCAGCCCTGGCCCGCCACGGCTGGCTGGCCCGCCCCGTCGCCGAGGCACTGGGCGAAGCTGGGCGAGCTGGCCACCGCCACCCGGGCCGCCTGGCCGGCGATGACCACCGCCCGGGTCGATGCCACCGTGTACGCCGACGCCGGCGCATCGGCGGCCGACGAGATCGGCGCCGCGCTCGCCACCGGTGTGGCCTACCTGCGCACCCTGGTGGCCGCCGGGTTCGAGGTGGACGACGCGCTCGGGCAGATCACGTTCCGCCTCACCGCCGACGCCGACCAGTTCGCCACCATGGCCAAGCTGCGCGCCGCCCGCCGGGCCTGGGCCCGGGTGGCCGAGGCATCCGGCGCCGGTGCGGCCGGGGCCATGCGCATCCACGCCGTCACCGCCTGCGCCATGTACACCCGGCGATCCGTGGGTGAACCTGCTGCAGGCCACGCTGGCCTGCTTCGCCGCGGCGGTGGGCGGTGCGGAGGCGGTCACCGTGCTGCCGTTCGGCGCAGCGGCCGGCCAGTGGGACGAGCTCGGGGTCCGGCTGGCCCGCAACACCCAGATCATCCTGGCCGAGGAGTCCGGCCTGCACCGGGTGATCGACCCGGCCGGCAGTTCCTGGTACGTCGAGACCCGCACCGACGAGCTGGCCGCCGCAGCCTGGTCGCGCCTGCAGGCCATCGAGGCCGCCGGGGGCATGGCCGCGGTGCTGGCCGACGGAAGCTTCGCCGCCACGGTGGCCGCCACCTGGGAGGCACCGCCGGTCCGACCTGGCCCGCCGCCGCGAGGCGATCACCGGCGTCAGCGAGTTCCCCGACCTCGACCAGGCGCCGCTCACCGTCACCGGCGGCCTCGACGCCGTCATCGAGCCGCCGGCCGGCGCCGCCGTGGTGGTGGACCCGTTCCCCCTGCGCCGCCACGCCGCGCCGTTCGAGGCGCTGCGCGACCGAGCCGACGCGCTGGCCACCTCCGACGCCGGGCGGCCGGCGGTGTTCCTGGCCAACCTGGGTCCGATCGCCGTGCACACGGCGCGGGCCACGTTCGCCAAGAACTTCTTCGAGGTCGGCGGCCTGCGGGCCATCGGCAACGACGGCTTCGCCGCCGCCGAGCAGGCGGCTGCCGCCTTCCGGGGGTCGGGCGCCGATCGGGCGGTGATCTGCTCGTCCGATGCCGTCTACGGCGAGCTGGCCGAGGCCGTCGCGGCGGCACTGAAGCAGGCCGGCGCCACCACCGTGTACCTGGCCGGCAACCCCGGGGACCGCCGCGCCGCCTACGAGGCGGCGGGCGTCGACGAGTTCATCTACGTCGGCTGCGACGTGCTCGACGTGCTGGAGCGGGCGCTGCCCGCGTGACCGCGCCGCACCTGCACGGCACCACACCTGCACCGCACCCTCCGCGGCTGCACCGCGCCGCGTGAGCGGAGCACTACGCTCCATGCAGTGATGCGTGCGGTGATCCCTGGGCGGCGACGGAGGCTCGGCCCGACCCCGCCCGGCCTGCCGAGCCGGCTGGTGGCCGGGGCGGCGGTCGCCATGGCGCTGCTGCTGGCCCTGCTCGCCCCCGCCGCCGGCGCCCAGACGTTGCCCGGCCCCGCCAACGGCGACACGCCCGCCACCGGGCACGACGGCGGGCCCGTCACCGGCGAGCGGCCGGTCACCGAGGCCCCGGCCGATCCCGGTGGGCCGCCACGCCCCCGCCAGCGCCCCTCCGGCGCCCTGAACCCCTACAAGCAGGTGTCGATCCCCGGCACCGCCGCCACCGACGTGGTCTTCGACGACGCCGGCCACGTCGTGGTCGCCGGCGGCACCGCGCTCCACCGCTACCTGGCGCCGGGGCTCTTCGTCGGCTCGGTCGACCTCGGCGGACCCATCAGCGGGCTCACCATGGCCGGCGGCGACGTGCTCGTCAGCCGCGGCGGCCTCGGCACCGAACGGCGCGATCCCGACACGCTCGCCCTGCAGGCCACCTACCCCCAGGTGGCCGGGCTCACCGACCAGGCCGTGACCGGTGACCAGCTGCTGTTCACCACCGCGGACGGCAACTTCGGCCGGCTGTCGCTGAGCAACGGCGCCGCCCAGGTGTTCGCCCCGCCGGCGGGCACCGCCCGGGCGTTCTACGCCCTGGCCGGCACGACCATCGCCATCGGGGTGACCACCGCGCCGGCCCGTGTCATCCGCTACGACCTCGCACCGGCGGCACCGTCGACGCCCACCGTGGTGGCGGCCGTCGACCTCCTCGACGGCGCCGAGCAGGTCGACGTGCTCGCCCTCGCCGCCGACAACGCCAGCGTGCTCGTCCGGGTGGGAGCCGGCACCGCCCGACGGATCTCGCTCAGCCTGGCCGGCACCGCCGGCGGCGACCTCGGCGGCACCTACGGCGGACCGCTGGCCGCCGCGGTCACCGGTGGCAACGGCGGCTGGGAGCTGCTGGTGAGCAGCGGTACCCCCGGCAGCGTCACGCTGTTCGAGCGCAACGCCGGCTCGGGGCTCAGCGGCTCGATCGCCGCCGGCCTGGCCGCCGCCGCCTGGAACGTGCAGGGCACCGAGTTCGCCACCGTGTCACCGGCGGGGCCGGGCGCCGCCACCGCCATGCTGCGGCTCTACACCCCGCCCGGCGAGCCGCGGCCGGCCACCGCCTTCTCCGGTGCCGACGGCGAGTACACCGGCATCACCCCGACCCGGGTGGCCGACACCCGCGACGGCGGCACGCCGCTGGGCCCCGGCGCCGCCGGCGAGGTCCAGGTGGGAGGCATCGGCTCGATCCCCGCCACCGGTGTCCTGGCGGTGGCGATCAACCTCACCGTGGTGGCGCCCAGCGAAGCCACCTACCTGGCCGCCTACCCGAGCGGCGAGGCGCGCCCGTTCGTGTCCAACGTCAACGCCGCCGCCGGCCAGACCACCCCGAACCTGGCCATCGTCCGGGTCGGTGCCGGCGGGCGCATCACGCTGTTCAACGCCGCCGGCCAAGCCCACGTGGTGGCGGACGTGGTCGGGTACTTCGCCGGCGCCGGGGGCACCGCCGGCGGCCGCTTCCATCCCCTCACCCCCGCCCGCCTGCTCGACAGCCGCGACGGCAGCGCCCTGGGAGCGGGCGAGCTGCGCGCCCTGGCCGTGCGCAGTCGCGGGGGCGTGCCCGCCGGGGCCACCGCGGTGGCGCTCACCGTCACCGCGGTGGCGCCGGGCGCCGACACGTTCATCACCGTGTTCCCGAGCGACCGGCTGCGCCCGTTCTCCTCGAACCTGAACCCGGTGGCGGGGCGCACGGTGGCCAACCTGGTGTTCAGCCGCATCGGCGCCGACGGCAACATCGCGCTCTACAACGAGGCGGGCCGCACCGACCTCATCGTCGACGTCGTCGGCTACTGGGACGAGCTGCGCACCAGCGAGGCCGGGCGCTACGTCCCGTTCCAGCGGCCGTTCCGCTACTACGACAGCCGCCTCCAGGACGGGCCGGTGCAGCCGGCGTTCCTGCGCAGCCTGCGGCTGGCGGGCTTCCCCGCCTCCAGCCCGATGATCCCCCTGCCCGACGACGGGGCGATGGCCGTGGCCTACAACCTGACCGCCACCAACACCACCGCAGCCGGGTACCTGACCGCCTTCCCGGGCACCATCGGCACCGCGCCCCCGCCCACGTCGAACCTGAACTTCGCCGCCGGCCAGACGGCGGCCTCACTGGCCGTCACCGGCTACGGCGCCGACGGCGAGATCAGCGTGTTCAACCCCGCCGGCAGCACCGACGTGGTCATCGACGTCGCCGGATTCTTCACCAGCGCTTCGTTTTAACTGGCGGCGGGGCCGGCGGCGACGTTCGCCCCGGTGCGGCGGTGCGCCGTAGTGTGAACGACGATGAGCGCCATCCCCGACTTCACCGCCGTCGAGCTCGGTGCGCTGCCCAGCGGTCCCGCAGCACCGGCCGACCTCGCCGCCTGGGAGCGGCGCCGCCGGGGCCGCCACCGGCGCCCCGCCGGCCGAGCTGGGCTGGGAGAGCCCCGAGGGCATCGGCATCAAGCCGCTCTACACTGCGGCGGACCGCGACGGCCTCGACTTCCTCCACGTACCCCGGCATCGCCGTACCTGCGGGGCCCCTACCCCACCATGTACGTGAACCAGCCGTGGACCATCCGCCAGTACGCCGGGTTCTCCACCGCCGAGGAGTCCAACGCCTTCTACCGGCGCAACCTGGCCGCCGGCCAGAAGGGCCTGTCGATCGCCTTCGATCTGGCCACCCACCGCGGCTACGACTCCGACCACCCCCGGGTGGCGGGCGACGTGGGCCTGGCCGGCGTGGCCATCGACTCGATCTACGACATGCGCCAGCTGTTCGACGGCATCCCGCTCGACCAGATGACCGTGTCGATGACCATGAACGGCGCCGTCCTGCCGGTGATGGCGCTCTACATCGTCGCCGCCGAGGAGCAGGGGGTGGCCACCAAGCAGCTCGGTGGCACGATCCAGAACGACATCCTCAAGGAGTTCATGGTCCGCAACACCTACATCTACCCCCCGGGGCCGTCGATGCGGGTGATCTCGGACATCTTCTCCTACACCTCGGCGAACATGCCGCGGTTCAACTCGATCTCGATCTCCGGCTACCACATGCAGGAGGCCGGGGCCACGGCCGATCTGGAGCTGGCCTACACCCTGGCCGACGGCGTGCAGTACGCCCGGGCCGGCATCGAGGCGGGCCTGCCCATCGACAAGTTCGCCCCCCGCCTCAGCTTCTTCTGGGCCATCGGCATGAACTTCTTCATGGAGGTGGCCAAGCTGCGCGCGGCCCGGCTGCTGTGGGCCAAGCTGATGAAGCAGTTCGACCCGGCCGACAGCCGGTCGCTGTCGCTGCGCACCCACAGCCAGACCTCGGGCTGGTCGCTCACCGCCCAGGACGTCTACAACAACGTGATCCGCACCTGCGTGGAGGCCATGGCCGCCACCCAGGGCCACACCCAGAGCCTGCACACCAACGCCTTCGACGAGGCGCTGGCCCTGCCCACCGACTTCTCCGCCCGCATCGCCCGCAACACCCAGCTGGTCCTGCAGCAGGAGTCGGGCACCTGCCAGGTGATCGACCCGTGGGGCGGCAGCTACTACGTGGAGCGCCTGACCGCCGACCTCGCCGCCCGGGCCTGGGCCCACATCACCGAGGTGGAGGCGATGGGCGGCATGGCCGAGGCCATCGGTGCCGGCGTGCCCAAGCTGCGCATCGAGGAGGCGGCCGCCCGCACGCAGGCCCGCATCGACGCCGGCCGCCAGACCGTGGTGGGCGTCAACAAGTACCGCCTCGATCAGGAGCCGCCGGTCGACGTGCTCAAGATCGACAACGCCGCCGTGCGCGCCGGGCAGCTGGCCAAGCTCGATCGCCTGCGGTCCGAGCGCGACCCGCAGGCCGTGCAGGCGGCGCTCGAGGCGTTGACCAACGCCGCCGCCGGTGGCGGCAACCTGCTCGAGCTGTCGGTCAACGCAGCCCGGGCCAAGGCGACCGTGGGCGAGATCTCCGACGCCATGGAGAAGGTCTTCGGCCGCCACACGGCACAGATCCGCATCATCAGCGGCGTCTACTCCCGGGAGGTGGGCGTGGCCAACCCCACGGTCGCACGAGCCCGATCGCTGGTCGAGGCGTTCGAGGCCAACGACGGGCGCCGCCCGCGCCTGCTGGTGGCCAAGATGGGCCAGGATGGCCACGACCGCGGCCAGAAGGTGATCGCCACCGGCTTCGCCGACCTCGGTTTCGACGTCGACATCGGCCCGCTGTTCCAGACCCCGGCCGAGGTGGCCCGTCAGGCGGTGGATGCCGACGTGCACGTGGTCGGGGTCAACTCGCTCGCCGCCGGCCACCTCACGTTGGTGCCCGAGCTGCGGGCCGAGCTCGAGCAGTTGGGCCGCGGTGACATCCTCGTGGTGGTGGGCGGGGTGATCCCGCCCCAGGATTACGACGCGCTCCTCGCCGCCGGGGCCACCGCCATCTACCCGCCGGGCACGGTGATCGCCGACGCCGCGGTGGACCTCATCGCCAAGTTGAACCAGACCCTCGGGTACCCCGACCCCGACCAACAGGCTGCGTGACGAACCATGCCCATCGCTGCGTCCAACGGCATCGAGCTGTGCTTCGAGACCTTCGGCGACCGCTCCGACCCGGCGCTGCTGCTGGTCTCGGGCTACACGTCCCAGCTGCTGGGTTGGGACGAGGGCCTCTGCGCCGAGCTGGCCGCCCGCGGCCGCTTCGTCATCCGCTTCGACAACCGTGACGTAGGGCTGTCCACCAAGCTCGACGGTCAACAGGTCGACATCGGAGCGGTGCTGGCGGCCTCGATGGGTGCCGGCACCATGCCCGAGGTGCCCTACCAGCTGTCCGCTTTCGCCGATGACGCCTTCGGCCTGCTCGACCACCTCGGCATCGACGCCGCCCACATCATGGGCATGTCGATGGGCGGCATGATCGTGCAGACGATGGCGATCGAGCACCCTGAGCGGGTCCTGTCGATGACCTCGGTCATGTCCACCACCGGCGAGGCCGACTACTTCCAGTCGGTGCCGGAGGTCATGAAGGCGCTGATGACCCCGCCGCCCGCCGATCGGGCCGGGTTCATCGCCCATGCCTCGGCCACCGCCAAGCTGTTCTCCAGCCCGCGCTACTTCGACCAGGCCCGCGCCGAGGAGAAGGCGGCCGCCGGCTACGACCGCTGCTTCTACCCCGAGGGCGCGGTGCGCCAGCTGGCCGCCATCCGTTCCTCCGGCGACCGGGCCGAGGCGCTGCGCACGCTCGGCGTGCCCACGCTGGTGATCCACGGCCGCCAGGACACCCTCATCCTGCCCAAGGGCGGCGAGCGGACCGCCGAGCTGGTGCCGGGGGCCAACCTGCTGCTGCTGCACGACATGGGCCACGACCTGCCACAGCCGCTGTGGCCGCTGCTGGTGGACGCCGTCATCAGCCACACCGCCCACCGGATCTGATCGGGGCCGTCGGCGGCGCGTGGCACCCCTCCTCACGTTCGAGCAGTACCGCGACGGCGTGCTCGCCGGCGACCGCACGGTGGTGGCGCGCGCCGTCACCCTGGTGGAGTCGACCAACGCCCGCCACCAGGAGCTGGCCCAGGAGCTGCTGGTGGCGCTGCTGCCGCACGCCGGTCGCTCGCAGCGGGTGGGCATCACCGGGGTCCCGGGCGTGGGCAAGTCCACGTTCATCGAGGCGTTCGGCTCGCAGCTCACCGCCGACGGGCACCGGGTGGCGGTGCTCGCCGTGGACCCCACGTCATCCCGTCACGGCGGGTCGATCCTGGGCGACAAGACCCGGATGCCGGTGCTGTCGGTCGACCCGCAGGCCTTCGTGCGGCCGTCGCCGTCGCGGGGCACGCTCGGCGGGGTGACCCGCACCACCCGCGAGACGATGGTGGTGGTGGAGGCCGCCGGCTTCGACGTGGTGCTGGTGGAGACCGTCGGCGTCGGTCAGTCAGAGACCATCGTGGCCGACATGGTCGACTTCTTCCTGGTCCTGATGCTGCCGGGCGCCGGTGACGAGCTCCAGGGCATCAAGAAGGGCATCCTCGAAGCTGGCCGACCTGCTGGCGGTCAACAAGGCCGACGGCGACAACATCGGCCGGGCCACCTCCTCCGCGTCGGACTACGCCACCGCCCTCCACCTGATCACCCCGCCCGAGTCGCTGTGGCAACCGCCGGTGGTCACCTGCTCGGGCCTGCGCGGCGAGGGCCTCGACACCATCTGGGACCACATCGTTCGGCACCGAACGATCCTGGAGGGCGCCGGCCAGTGGACCGCCCGGCGCCAGGCCCAGCAGCTGCGCTGGATGTGGTCGATGGTCGAGGAACGGCTGCTGCAACGGCTCCGGGCCCGGACCCACGGCTGGCCGCTCGACTCGAACAGGACGTACTCGCAGGTACGGTGACCGCGGCGTCGGCGGCGGAGCGGCTGCTCACGTCGTTCGAACGGTCCCACGTGGACCCTTCGTCACCACGCTGACCCGAGCCGTCACCCCGCCGCAGCGCCACGTTCACCGGCCATACCTCTGCGGCGGGTGGAATGGACTTTCGGATCTCAGCGCCGAGGCGGCCCGGCGTTAGTCTGCAACCATGTTCGACGCGCCGTGGCTGGACGAGCGGGAACAAGCAGCATGGCGATCACTGGTGATCGCCAGCAACCGTTTGCGCAACGTGCTCGATGCCGAGCTCGTGGCGACCCATCACCTCTCCTTCGCCGATTACGAAGTGTTCGTGCAGCTCTCGGAGGCGCCGGAGGGGCGCCTGCGCATGAGTGAGCTGGCCGAACGCCTGCACCTGTCCCCCAGCGGTCTCACCCGCCGCCTCGACCGCCTCGTGCGGGAGGGCTCGGTGAGCCGCGAGCAGTGCCCATCGGACCGTCGCGGCAGCTATGCCGTGCTGAACCCGAAGGGCCTCCAACAGCTCCGAGAGGCCGCCCCACCCACGTGATGGGCGTGCGGCGCCACTTCCTGGACCGGCTGACCCCCGAGCAGCAGGCGGCCATCGCCGATGCGCTCGGTTCGCTCCTGGTGGACGACCCGAACAACGTGCAACCCCTGGCCGGCGCGCCGTCCTGAGCCCTCCCCGGCACCACAACGGCCCGCGCCCCCTCGATCCGGGCCCGGGCCGTTTGCCGCGCCCGGAAGACATCCGGTTCCGCGATGGCCCATCCGAAAGATTCATACGATCGTTTACACCGGTTGCTCAGTGACCGCGCCTACGATCGGTCCATGGATGAGCGCAGCAGCGAGGTCACCGTTTGGTTGCTGCGGTGGTCACAGCAGGAGTGGATGGCCGAGGGCGTCTGCCAGGGCCGCACCCACCTGTTCTTCCCGCCGCCGGCGGAACGACCCCAATCGCGCCTCAAACGGGAGGCCGAGGCCCGCTCGGTGTGCGCCGCCTGCCCGGTGCTGGTGGAGTGCCGCACCTACGCCCGCATCCACCGCGAGCACGGGTTCTGGGGCGGGGAGACCGAGGAGGAGCGCATGCTCGCCGGCTTCGCACCGGCGCACCCCATCGGTGCGGCCCGGCTCAGGGCGGTCGTGGATCCGCCGATAGAGCGGCGCACGCCCCTACGCTGACAACAGGCGGAGATCGTTCCCGTTCACGGGCGCACCCCCAGATCTGGGGGTGCATCCCTAGCCGAGACGTCCTGTGGCCCCCACCGCCACCGACCGTCGCAATGACGGGTGCCCGCTCGAGCGCCCACCACCGAGAAAGGCACCGCATGGCCATCGAGCTACCCGCCGCCGTACAGCAAGAAGCTCGACCCGACTGCTCGACGACTGGACCGGGGCGTTGCTCTCCCGCAGCCGTGTCATCGACGATCTGCTCGACCTGCGGGCGGCCGTCGCCGCCCACCCCGCCGCCCAGGCCCGGGTCGACCGGGCTCTCGGCGACCTGCCCGGCCAGAACCTCGTCGCCCGTGAGTGGGCCGCCGAGGTCGTGGCCGACGTGGCCGCCACGTTCGGCACCGTCCAGGTCGGCTGACCAGCGCCGGCGTCGCGCCGGCACCATGAAGTGGATCCCGACGACCGGCTGACGAGCGTTCAGCCGGTCGTCGGCGCGTCGGCGAGCGAAGCCTTGACCACCTTGCCCATGGCGTTGCGGGGCAGGGCCGAAACGATGCTCACCCGCTTGGGCCGCTTGTAGCGGGCCAGGTGCTCGCCCACGAAGGCGATGAGCTCCTCGCCGCTGACCGAGCCGTCGGTCTCGCAGTAGGCGGTGACCGCTTCCCCCCACTCCGGGTCGGCCTCGCCCACCACGGCGGCGTCGTGCACCGCCGGGTGCAGCCGGAGGGCGTCCTCCACCTCGCGGGGGTACACGTTGTACCCGCCGCTGATGATCAGCTCCTTCATCCGGGCGACCAGCTTGAGGTACCCGGCCTCGTCGTACTCCCCCACGTCGCCGGTGTGGAAGAAGCCGTCGGCGGTGAACGCCTCGGCGTTGGCGTCGGGCCGGCCGAGGTACCCGCCGAACACGTTCGGGCCCTTGACCAGCACCTCGGACGTGGCCGCGTCGAGCCGCAGCTCGACGCCGGGCAGCGGGATGCCCACCGTGCCGGGGCGCCGATCCCCGTCGAAGGGGTTGGACACCAGCATCGCCGTCTCGGTCATGCCGTAGCGCTCGAGCACCCGGGCACCGCTGGCCTGCTCCAACGCCCGGTGCAGGTCGGCCGGTAGCGGCGCCGAACCGCTGACCAGCAGGCGCAGGTTGGCCAGGGCCCCGGCATCGGCGGCGGCCAGCCGGCTGTACATCGTCGGCACCCCGAAGAACATCGTCGCCCGGCGCTGGCGGGCGGCGTCGAGCAAGGCGTCGAGGTCGAAGCGGGCGCTGATGACCGCGGAGGCCCCCACGGCCAGGGTGCCGTGCAGGCCGACGCCGAGGCCGTGCATGTGGAACAGCGGCAGGCACAGCCACAACCGGTCGGACGGCGTCCACCGCCAGGCGATGCGCACCGCCTCGACGCTGGCCAGCAGGTTGCCATGGCTGAGCACCGCCCCCTTCGGCCGCCCGGTGGTGCCGGAGGTGTAGCCGATGAGGGCCGGGCTCTCCAGGGTGGTCGCGTCGAGCGCCGGGAGGCCGCCGCCGTCGGCGTCGGCCACCGCCAGCTCGGGGGCGAGGACCTCGATCGGCGCGGCCTGGCGCACCCAGCCGGCCCGCTCCGGGTCGTCGATGATGGCCAGGCGGGGCTCGGCGTCGCCGATGATGTGGGCCAGCTCCTCGGCCCGGTAGGCGGTGTTGGCCGGGATCACCACCAGGCCGAGCCGCAGGGCGCCGATGTGGGCGATGGCCAGCTCCAGCGAGGAACCGCAGCTGATCAGCACCCGGTCGCCGGCCCGCAGACCCCGGCCCGCCAATCGGCCGGCGGCGGTGGCGGAGGCGGCGTCCAGCTCGGCACCGGAGAGCGAGTCCCCGTGGTCGTCGAGGAGGAACACGTCGCTCGGCCGGGCCCGCCAGTGGGCCACCCACCGGGCGGTGAGGTTCGCCGCCGGGGTCAGTGCCACGGTGGCCGGGTCGGTCCCCGGGGGCAGGTGCGCCTCCCACGTGGGCGGGTGCACGGTGCCCTGCGCTGGCGCGTCGCTCATGGACGGCGAGGCTAACCCACCTCGCCGGCGGCGAGACCGGCCTGGTGGAAGGCGATGGCGGCCGCGGCGGCGACGTTGAGCGAATCGACCCCCGGCCGCATCGGGATGCGCACCAGGTGCTCGCAGCCGCGGCGGGCGCCGCTCGACAGCCCGTCGGCCTCGCTGCCCAGCACCAGCGCCAGCGGCCGACCGGCGGCAAGCGGCCCGAGCTGCTCGATGCGGTGCCCGCCGTCGCCGCTCAACCCGATCGTGCACCAGCCCCGGTCGCGCAGGCGCGCCAGTGCGTCGGGCCACGGTGCCAGGCGGGCGAAGGGCAGCCGCAGCACCTCGCCCATGGAGACCCGGACGGTGCGCCGGTAGAGCGGGTCGGTGCAGCGCTCGCTGAGCAGCAGACCGCCGACGCCGAGCGCGGAGGCGCTGCGGGCCAGCGCCCCCAGGTTCTCCGGGTCGGTGAGATCCTCGAGCACCGCCACCAGCCGCGCCCCGGCCAGCACCTGCTCCGGGCTGCGGGCGGGCGGGCGGCGGACCGCGGCCAGCACCCCGCGGTGCACGTCGTAGCCGGCCAGCGCGGCCAGCCGGTCCGGCGCGAGCACGCTGATGCGCTCGGCCGGCACCCGGGCCAGCCCACCGGCCAGCCGCTCGGCGGCGGCGGCGGTGCACACCACCCGGACCACGTCGAGATCGGTGGCGACGAGCACCCGTTCGACCACATGGCGGGACTCGGCGATGAAGAGGTCGTGCTGGTCGCGCACGGTGCGCTCCCGCAGGTCCCGGAACACGGCCAGCGGGTCATCCCCGGGCTCGCCGGCGGGGGCAGCGGCCAGGCCCGCGCGGGACCGGGCCCGCTCACCGTCGGTGCAGCTTGACCCAGCCGAACTCGGCCTCGCCGTCGCCGTCGTCCCAGCCCTCCTCGCCGGGCAGCAGGATCCGATACTCGTCACCGCGCCGGGCGACGCGGACCTGCTGCGGCTCGGGGTCGGCGGCGGCGAAGCGCATCACGTCGGCGGCCGACTCGAACGGCGCCAGGCACATCAGCATCCGGGCGGTCGGGCTCATCATGGCCATGCGGTCCGCCCGCCAGGCGTCCACGGCGGAGCGCGGCGCCACCCACTCGTGGTGCACCACCTCGGTGTCGTCGTGGGCGGCCACCTGCCCGGGCGGGGCGGCGGCCACGAAGAAGCGCGTGTCGAACCGGCGCGGCGAGCCGAGCGGGGTGATCCAGTGGGCGATGTAGTGGATGCGGGCGGCGTCGAGCTCCACCTGCTCGGCCTCGATCAGCTCGGCGAACCCGAGCCGGCCGGCGTTGAGCTCCACCCGGCGGGCGGCCAGGCGGGCGACGATCTCGGGATCGGTCACGTCGATGGGGGCGCCGTCGGCACGGCGGCGGGCGAGCAGGATCCCCGCCTCCTCGAAGCACTCCCGCAGCGCCGCCACCCAGAAGGCCAACCCGCCGCGCTCGACGCCCAGCCGGCGGTTCGCCTCGGCATCGTCGAGGCCGACCACATGGCTGGCGGCGATGGCCTCGTCCTCGTCGTCGACCCGACCGCCGGGGTAGACCCACATGTCGCCGGCGAACACCGCCCGGGCGGTGCGCCGCAACATCAGCACCCGCAGCGGCGGCGCGCCGGCGGATGCCGGGTCGTCCTCGACCACCATCACGGTGGCGGCGGGCCGGATCGGCACCGCGTTCGGGTCGAAGGCCTCCTCCGCGGTGGCCGGGCCGGGGGCGGTGGCGCCGGCCGGGCGGGCGGGATCGGCGGGGTGCGCAGGGGTGGCGGTCATGGGAAGCTCCGTCGTTCGACGACCACGGCGAGTTGGCGGGACATGGCCACCAGGCGGCCATCGGCGGCCCAGATCAGGCCGTCCTCCTCGAGGAAGCCCTCCTGGGCCACATCGGTGCGGAACGAGCAGGCGAACCAGTCCCCGGCACCGATCTGCGGCAGGGTCGTGGTGTCGCGGAAGTGCACGGTGAGCTCGACGGTGGGCACGCTCAGCAGGGGGATCCCGGGGCGGGCGAGCACCGGTGGGAGCCAGGCGTCGGCCAGCGCCGCCACCAGGACGTGGTCCACCGGGGTGGGGACCGAGGCGCGGATCCACCCGCCGCTCACCGCCGCCTCAGTGGGTCCGGCCGGGTTGGGGGTGCCGATGGCCAGGCGGGTCTCCCAGCGGTGGTGGATGTTCGGCGGCTCCTCCAGCGCGTGGTGCAGCACCGGGCAGTGCTCGGGCGGCGCCATGACGGGCAGCGGCCGCGCCGACCACGCCACCTTCTCCGCCCGGGGCGTGCCGTAGGCCACCAGGGCGAGCGCCTTGGCCTCGCCGCCCTGCTCCAGACGGGCGGAGACGAAGCTGATGCCCTTGCCGGCCCGCTCGATGCGGACGTGCACCTCGGCGGGGCCCTCGGCCGGTGGCCCCAGGTAGTGCACGGTCAGCGTCCGCGGCGAGCGGTTCGGGTCACCGACGGCGGCGGTGCAGGCCCGCAGGAGCACGGCGGCCACGATGCCGCCGTTGGGCCCAGCGTGCACGTACCAGTCGCGGCTGAACGTGACGCCGTAGCGGCCGTCGCCCAGCGGCTCGACGGCGGTCTCCTGCTCGAAGTGCACGCTCATGGTGACCGGCACCGTAGCTCCCGCCGCCGTCCGGCCGCCCGCCCGGCCCGTGGGCGCGCCCGCCCGGCCCGTCGGCGCCCCGACGTCGCCCCGTGCTCGCCCAGACCGCGCCCCCGCACCGGCGTTTCGGGCGTGCGACGGGCGCGTGAACGCCGGGCGGGGTGGCGACGCGGCGCCGCCGCCGTTCGCTAGCGTTCCGTCATGGAGCTTCCTGCGGACCACACCGCTGGGCGTTACCTGGAACAGCTCAGCGACATCGACCTCGGCCTCTTGGGCGCAGCCTCGGGCCTCACCGCCGACGCCCCCGTCGACGAGGCCGCACCGTACCTGCGCAGCCATCCCGAGCTGGTGGAGACGGCCCTGGCCGACCCGTCCACGTTCGAGAGCCTGTTCCGGCCGGAGCTGGCCGTGCCCGGCGTCCGCGCCGACGTCTCACCGTTCCTGCTGTTCGCCGTGGCCGTGCACCGCGGCGTGTTCGACCTGCAGACGGCCACGTTCGTGGCCGAGCGGTTCGGTGCCCACAAGCGGGTCCCGGTGTTCGACACCGCCTCGCTGCGGGCCCACTACACCGACCCGGCGCGCCGCCTGTTCGCCGTCGAGCACCTGGCCTCCTACACCAGGGTGCAGAGCGGCCCGGTGTGGGTGCGCCGCGGTGAGCGCTGGCGGCGCCAGCGCTTCTCCGAGCTGGAGCCGCACCGCCTGGCGTCCCTGCTGGAACTGGTGGCCGAGGAGGAGCGGCCGGGTATCTACCGGCGGCTCGGTGACCTGGCCCTGTTCCTCACCGGCGTGTTCCCCGACCACGCCGCCACCCGGCCGATGGCGCCCATCGAGACCGAGCGGCTGGTGCGCACGCTCACGTCCGCCCCCACCACGCCGCTCACCCCGCACGAGGCGGCGGAGGTGATCGCCTCGGCCGGCCGGGGCCGCCAGGCACTGCTCGGTGTGCTCGGCCCCCGGTGGTACCGGCTCGCCGCCGGCGGCACCCCACTACCCACCACCAGGGCCCTGCTGCTCGACGCCGCCGAGGGCTTCGACCTCGCCCGCCGGTTCCTGAACCTGGTGACCGATCGATACCTCTTTCCGCTGCGCGACGGCTTCTTCGGGGCGGCGGCGGGCAGTCCGCCGATAGCGTGGGTCCGATCGGCACACCGTTCAGCCCTGTCCCCTACCCGCCGAGAACCGACATCGATGAGTGGCGAGACCTTCTACGGGCTGCGAGAGATGGTTCTCCCGGGCCCCTCCCAGACCACCGGCTACCGGACCATCCTGGTCATCGGCACCACGGGCGCGGCAAGTCCACGCTGATCCGGCAGCTGATGGGCACCAGCGCAGCGGACGCCTTCCCGGCCACGTCCGCCTCCAAGACGACGGTGGCCGAGACCGAACTGCTGCTCGCCCCCGGCGACTATTACGCCGTGGCAACGTTCATGCCGTTGGTGGAGGTGCGCGCTACGTCGAGGAGAACGTGGTCAACGCCGGCCTGGCCGTGTTCGATGACCGCCCCTCAACCGAGATCCGCGCCCGCCTGCTCGACCACGTCGACCAGCGGTTCCGCCTCCGCTACCTGCTGGGCGACCCCCACGAGGACGCCGCCGGGGTGGGCGACGCCGACCGTGACCGCGGGGCCGAGGAGGCCGGCGGCGAGGAGGATCGCCTGTCGGGCAACACCACCGGGATCGTGACCGAGATCCACCGGTTGCTCGAGGAGGCGATCGCCGCCGAGGTCGACGCCATGGTCGCCACCGGGGTGGCCACCGCCGAGACGCCCGAGGAGGAGCTGCACGTCCTCCTCAAGGACCGCCTGGCCGGCAACTCCACCGTGGTGGAGATCGTCGAGTTCCTCATCAGCGAGATCAAGGCCCGCATCGAGATCCTCGCCCCCACCGACGTGGTCACCTCCCGCGACGGCTGGCCGCTCTACTGGCGCTGCCACGAGGCCGACCGCACCGCCTTCCTGCAGCGGCTGCGCACGTTCGGCGGCAACGACCACGCCGACTTCGGGCAGCTGCTCACCCCGTTGATCAACGGCATCCGGGTGCGGGGTCCGTTCCACCCGACGTGGGCGCGGGAGATCCCCTACGTCATGCTGATCGACCGCGAGGGCCTCGGTCACACCCCCGACTCGGTGTCCAGCCTGCCCTCGTCCACCACCCGCACGTTCGACGAGGTGGACTCGATCATCATCGTCGACAACGCCCAGCAGCCGATGCAGGCCGCCCCGGTGGCCGCCATGCGGCAGATCGCCGCGGCCGGCCACGGCGACAAGCTGATCGTCTGCTTCACCCACTTCGAGTTGGTCGAGGGCCCCAACCTGCCCAACCTCGATGCCCGGCGCTACCACGTGATCGCCTCGGTGGACCAGGTGCTCTCCGCCATCGGCAACGAGCTCGGCTACCCCACCGAGCGCCTGCTGCGCCAGCGCCTCGACCGCAACCTGTACCTGCTGTCGAAGCTGCACCAGCCCATCGCCGAGGAGACCGACCCCGACACCTACGCCGAGCTGCGCTGGCTGCTGGGGCAGCTGCGGGTGGAGAGCGAGCCGCTCTATCTGGGCGATTCGCTGCCGTCGTACTCGCTGCACAAGCTCCACCTGGCGGTCGACGACGCGGTGGCGGCCTACCTGCGCTACTGGGAGCTGCGCCTCGGCGTGGCCATCGATCCGGCCATCAGGCCCGCGCACTGGTCGAAGGTCAAGGCGCTGTGCGTGCGCTACGCCCGCCGGGCCAGCGACGAGTACGAGTCGATGCGCCCCGCCGGGGATCTGATCGCTGCTCTGACCGACTCCTTCCGGCGTTTCGCCGCCGACCCCGACGCGTGGAGCGCCGGCGTACCCGACGAGGATGCCGAGCAGCACATCTACGACAGCCTGACCCGGCGGGTGAACAGCCAGCTGCGGAACCTGGTCAACGACCGACTGTTCCTCGACGCGGCCGAGCTGTGGAGCGAAGCGCGAGACGTGGCCGGTGCCGGTGCCGCCCAGCGCCGGGCCGAGCTGGTGTTCTCCAAGATCCTCGAGCCGCTCGTCGGGCCGGGGGGCGGCACGCCGATGGGCGAGCACCCCGATTTCATCTCGGCGGTGGTGGCGGCCATCCGCTCCGAGGGCGACAGCCTCGACATCACGTTCTCTATGAAGGGGGGCCGGGTGTCAAGGGGGTGTTTGGGGGTGTGTGGGCGTGTTGAAGCTGGGCTTGGGGGTTGTGGGTTGTGCGGTTGTGGGCCAGCGGCGTTGCCTGGTTGGCGGCTGGTGGGGAGGGTCTTCTCAGTTCTCTATGGCCAGGTGGTGTGTGGATCAGGTTTTGGGAGAAGTCGTCCGGTAGCGCAATTCAGCAGGGGACCCTCAGGGGGTCAGAACGCAGGTGGCGCCTGCCGGAGCGAATGGTTCTCCCTTGGTGAGCATGTGCCAGGTGGCGTGGGCGAGTCGGCGGGCGACGTCCACGCGGGCGGTTTTGGAGCCGCGGTAGCGGCCGAGTCGGCTGCGGGTGCGTAGGTAGCGGTCGCGGTAGGCGGGGTGGGCGGCGGCGTGGATGGCGGCTTCCATGAGTGCCCAGCGGAGGTAGCGGGGGCCGTTCTTGGCGAGGGCGCCGCGCCGGTCGGTTTGGCCGGATTGGTAGACCTTTGGGCATAGGCCGCTGTAGCCGACGAGTTGGGTGGGGGTCGGGAAGCGGGTGATGTCACCGATCTCGCTGGCGATGCTGTAGCCGAGAACGGGTCCGATGCCGGGGGCGGTGACGAGCAGTTTGACGTAGGGGTGGCGTGAGGCGATCAGGTTGAGATCGCGGTCGATTGCTTTGATCTGGCTGGTGAGTTCGTCGATGAGGGTCCTGGCGGCGTTGACGTTGTCGCGCCAGGGGGTGGGGAAGACGAGTTCGTCGAGGTAGGCGCGCCCGCCGCCGGCGAATAGGTCGCTGTAGTCGTTCGGTAGTCCGAAGGCCAGCAAGGTTGCGTGGATACGGCATTTGAGCATCGAGCGGTGCTTGACCAGGTGGGCGCGGTAGCGGATGCGTTCGCGTTCACCGCGGACTTCGGGGGTGGGTAGCCAGATGGCGGGCACGAGGTCGCGGCGCGATAGCTCGGCCAGCACCATGGCGTCGACCTTGTCGGTTTTGCAGGCCAGCGGAGCGATTCCTTTGGCCTTGTAGGCATCGGCGATCAGGACATCCCATCCCGCCATCTCGAGGGTGTCGTGAATGAACCGGGCGCCGTTCATGGACTCGATCACCGCTCGGACTGGTCCCTTGCGGTTGAACCGGGCTGCCAGCCCGCGGAGCTCTTCCCCGTGAGGAGCGACCGCCAACTGGGCGACCGTGCTCCCCCCGGGATCCAACACATGGACATCCAAGCGATGCCGCGACAAATCAAGACCTACATGAAGCATGATGACCAGGGGCCTCCTTCGGACGCTGGACGAATGACAACCGAAGGCTGCCACCGAGGGAGGCCCCCCTTCATGACATTCAGCTGACGGCGGCTCGCCCGGCCGGGGGGTGCGGCGACCGGTGGCGGCGATCGCTCAGTCCCCGGGTCGGTGGTCCTGCACCCGTTTGGCCTTGCCGCTGAACCGCTCGAACGTACCATTCGGTACGGCATGGACAACGGCGCGGACCAGGGCCCGGTGGTGCACGTCTTCGGCGATGCGCCGGCAGCACGCCTCGTCGTCGGTCTCCACCCGGATGGTGAGCACGTCGAGCGCGGCGGCGTCGCGGGTGAGCTCGATGCGCCACTCCGCACCGGCACCCACCGCCGACACGATCAGCTCCTCGATCACGCTGGGGTAGACGAGCGCGCCGCGCACCTTGAGCGCGTCGTCGATGCGCCCGAGGATCGTGGTGGTGCGGGGCAGGCCGCTCGAGTCACGCCCGTCGAGCCGCTCGGCGAGATCGCGGGTGCGGTAACGGATGAGCGGGCAGCCCTCGTTGAACGTGGTGACGGTGATCTCGCCCACCTCGCCGTCGGCCACCGGGCGGTCGTCGTGGGGGTCGAGCAGCTCGACGATGTAGCTTTCGGTGCCGATGTTGAGCCCGCCGGCGAAGCCCGGCTCGGGGCTCCCGTAGCCGAGCACGGCGCCGCCCACCTCGGTGGAGCCGTACATCTCGGTCCACTGGAACCCGGGGCCGAACGCATCGGTCACGTGACGTCGCAGCGCCGCCGAGGCGCCCTCGCCGCCGACGAAGGCCAGCCGCAGCCCGAGCCCGGCCAGCGGGCGGCCTTCCGCCTCGGCCCGCTCCACGAGCAGCCGGAGGTACGACGGGGTGCAGGTGATCGAGGTCAGCGGGAACTGCTCGCACCACTCGAACACCTGCTCCGCGCCGGTGGGCCCGGGGCAGAACAGGCCGGCCCCGGCGGCTCGGGCCAGCCCCGTCGAAGCACGGTCCACTTCGACCCACAGGCCTGAGCCCAGCACGTTGAGCAGGGTGTCGCCCTCCCAGGCCCACGTGGCGGGCGATGCGACCGGCTTTGGCCGACATGGCCGCCCAGTCCGCCGCCGTGTACCCCACGAACAGCCGGGGGCCGGTGGTGCCCGAGGTGGCCGCCACGCGCACACACTCGTGCATCGGGCGACCGGCGAGGGGGAAGCGGCCCCAGCCGGCCAGCGATGCCTGGTGCAGGTGGGCAGGTCGCCGAGCCGGACCGGACCGGCGGCGGGCACGCAACCGGCCAGGTGGGCGGCGTAGAACGGCACGGTGGCGACGGCGCCGCGGACGAGCGCGTCGAGCGCGCCCTGGCGGTCACCCACCTCGTCGATGGCCGGCGCCGGGCTCAGCACCGGGCGCCCGCTCGGCGCCGGGGCCATCGTTCAGCGCCCCTCGAAGTTCGCCGGCCGCTTCTCCAGGAACGACGCCATCCCCTCCTTGAAGTCCTTGCGAACAGCGGCAGCAGGCCAGGAACCGCGCTGCACGCTCCTCGAGCGGCTCGGTGGCGGCGTGGCGCAGCATGCGCTTGGCGGCCCGCACCGCCGCGGGGCGTTGGCGGCGATCTCGCCGGCGATGGTGGCGGCGCGAGCGGCCATTTGCTTCAGCGGCGGGCACGACCTCGTTGGCCAGGCCCAGCCTCCAGGATTCGGCAGCGCTGAGGGTGCGGGCTCGGTACAGCAGGTCGGCCGCCACCGACAGGCCCACGATGCGCGGCAGCAGCCACGTGCCACCACTCTCGGGCAGCACCCCACGGGCGGCGAAGGCGAAGGCGAGCTTGGCCTGCTCGGCCATGATCCGCAGGTCGCAGCCGAGGGCGAGGTCCAGGCCGTAGCCGGCCGCGCCACCGTTGAGGGCGGCGATGGTGGGGGTGTCGATCTTGTGCAGCACGACCGGAGGCGCGTTGCGCAGGTCGAACTCGCCGGGCAGGGCGGTGACGCCCTGGTTGGAGCCCAGCCCGCCCCCCGAGGCCGTCTCGGCCACGTCGAGCCCCGCGCACCAGAACCGGCCGTTGCCGGTGATGACGATGGCCCGCCCTGGCCGGGTCGGCGTCGGCCTCCAGCAGTCGGGTGGAGAGGGCGTCGAGCATGCGCAGGGAGATGGTGTTCCATGCGCTCGGGCCGGTTGAACGGTGATCGTGGCGACGTGGTCGCGGGTCTCGTAGAGCAGCTCGTCGGGCATCGCCCGCCGAATGTAGTGGGCGCGGCGATGGGCGGTCGGTGGTTGGCGGTCGGTGGTTGGGGGCGCTATGGCGGAGGGTCGGGGCGAGTTCCGTCGCGCTCGATCTGACGTCGATTCGGAATTGGTCGAGACAATGGAGTCCGGCCACGATCGGTGTGGCCGCAGCCTGACCGGAGGTGGTGGCTACCTCGGTGGGTGGCCGAACCCGACCGGTCGATGCCGTCGAATCGACGTCGAATCGCCGCCGAAGCACGCCCGGTGGGGTGGGTCGCCGGCTGGCTGACCGCTGCCCCGCAGGCAGGGCTGCCGGCGCCTGCCGGCCCCCGTTCGGGCGTGGGGTGCGGCGGACCGGCAGCGCCGACCGAGCGCGGGTCCGGGTCAGCAGGGTGCCACGGCCGGCTCGGTGGATCCGGGCCCAGCCTCCGGTTCGCCCAGCCGGCGGCGCCGAGCAGCGGCACGAAGCGCACCCAGCCGAGCGGCCTCTCCGCCACCCGCTGCCCGTCGGCCGAGCGCTGCACCCGCACCAGCCGCTGCTCGTCAGGTCCGGGACCCACCGGCATGACCAGCCGGCCCCCTGGGAAGAGCTGTGCCACCAGCGGCGGTGCTTATCAGGGCCCGGCGGCCGACACGAGCACTGTGCCGAACGGTGCCGCTTCCGGCCAGCCGAGGGTGCCGTCGCCCACCCGCACGTGCACCGCCGCCGGGCGGGGCTCGGCCGCCAGCCGCTTGGCGGGCCTCCGCCGCCAGATCGGCCAGCCGCTCGATGGTGAACACCTCGCCGGCCAGCCTGCCAGGATGGCGGCGGCGTAGCCGGAGCCAGGCCACGTCGAGCACGCGATCGCCCGGCCCGAGCTCGAGCGCTTCCACCATCACCGCCACGACCTGCGGCTGCGAGATGGTCTGGCCGCCGCCGATGGGCAGCGGCCGGTCCTCGTCGGCCACGTCCCGCAGCGCCTCGGGGACGAACGCCGCCCGGTCGACGGCGGCGAAGGCGGCGAGCACGCGCTCGTCGGTGACCCCGATGTCGCGCAGGTGGCGGACCAGCGCAGCCCAGCTGGGGCGGTCGGGCTCGTTGTTCGGCCATGGCGCACCTCCGGCCCGACCAGTCTCGCGCCAGGCCGCCAGCCCGAGCGCCATGACCCAACCGCCCGCGATGTCCATCACCGAGCGTGGGTGGTAACGCGCTCAGAGAGCCGTACACTCGTGATCGTTCCAGGGGCGGGGCGTCCAGGGCGACGGGTGGGTATGACGAACGCGGCAACCATGTTCGAGTCGGTGGTCGAGGCGGTGTCCGACGGCGTCGTCGTGCTCCGCGCCGATCACACGCTCGTCGTGGTCAACGCCGCCGCCCGCGCCGTGCTCCCCCTGCGACCGGGCCAGCGTGTGTGCGCGGCCACGCTCCAGCGGTTCCTGCCGGGCCGCGCCGTGATCCGCAACGAGGCGGTCGCGCTCGGCGCCACCGCCGGCGAGCACGGTGCCGGCGAGCACGGTGCCGACGATGGCCGGCTCATCGTCTTCCGCACCGACGACGTCCCCGGGCCGGTGCGCATCGCCCCGCCCGGCCGCCACCGCCGTCGAGCGCACCAACGCCACCGCCACCAGCTGCAGCCGCGCCCGGTGCGACGCCGCCGAACGCACCGCCACCGAGCGCGACGCCGATGTCCGCTTCCGCCTCGCCTTCGAAGGTTCGCCGATCGGCATGACGGTGGTGGCCGCCGACGGTTCCCTGCTCGAGGCGAACGAGGCGGCCGCAGCCATGACCGGCTACTCCCGTGACGAGCTGGCGGCGATGCACTGCATCGATCTCACCTCGCCCGAGGACTGGCCCCACCTGGCCCGGGCCTTCGAGCGGATCTTCGAGGAGGGCGAGATCCGGGTCTCGTTCGAGAAGCGCTACGTGCGCGCCGACGGCGAGATCCGCTGGGACCAGGTGCACGCCAGCGTCATCGAGTGGCGCGACGGCCGGCCGTGGCGGCTGCTGGTGCAGTCGCTCGACATCACCGAGCGCCGCGCCGTGGACACCCGGCTGCACTACCTGGCCGACCACGACCCGCTCACCGGGCTGCTGAACCGGCGGTCCTTCGAACGGGCGCTGCGCCAGCACCAGGCGGCGGTGGCCGAGCTGGGCCCGGCCGGCGCGCTGCTGGTGCTCGACCTCGACCCCTTCAAGTACGTGAACGACAGCCTCGGCCACCATGCGGGCGACCAGCTCATCCGCAGCATCGCCCAGATCCTGTCGGCCACCATGACCGACCGGGCCACGGTGGCCCGCCTGGGCGGCGACGAGTTCGCCGTGCTGCTGCCCACCGGCGGCGCCATGGAGGCCAAGGTCGTGGCCGAGACGCTCATCGACGCCATCCGGGAGACCACCGTGCAGCTGCGCGGTGGCTCGCGTCGCCGGGTCACCACCAGCGTCGGCGTCGCCCTGTTCGACGGCTCCACGCAGTCGGCCGACGACATGCTGGTGTCGGCCGATCTGGCCATGTACGACGCCAAGGAGGAGGGCCGCAACCGGTGGGCGCTTTCGAGCACCAGCGACCTCAGCGACCGGCGCCGCACCCGCAGCCGGATCAGTTGGGTGGAGCGCATCGAGCGAGCCCTCGAGGGTGACGACTTCGAGCTGTACGCCCAGCCGATCGTCGATCTGCGCAACGGTGCGGTGGCCCAGTACGAGCTGCTGCTGCGGATGCGGGAGAGCGACGGCAGCCTGACCCTGCCGGCCGATTTCCTGGCCGTGGCCGAGCGGCTCGACCTGATCCAGGGCATCGACCGCTGGGTGACCACCCGGGCCATCGACCTGCTGGCCGACCACCAGCGCAGCGGCCGGAACCTGTCCCTCGAGATCAACCTGTCGGGCCGCTCCCTCAACGACGTGGGCCTGCTCGACCTGATCTCGAGCCGCATCAGCACCTCGGGCGTCGACCCCCACGGGCTGATCTTCGAGGTCACCGAGACCGCCGCGGTCAGCGACATCGCCGCCGCCCGGCACCTCGCCCAGGCGCTGTCCGACCTCGGGTGCCGCTTCGCCCTCGACGACTTCGGCGCCGGCTTCGGCAGCTTCTACTACCTGAAGTACCTGCCCTTCGACTTCCTCAAGATCGACGGCGAGTTCGTGTCGCACTGCACGTCCAACGAGATGGACAAGACGATCATCCGGGCGTTGGTCAACGTGGCCCGCCAGCTCGGCAAGCAGACGGTGGCCGAGTTCACCCGGGATGCGGCCACCCTGCGCTTCCTGCGCAAGGAGGGCGTGGACCACGCCCAGGGCTACCACGTGGGCCGGCCGGTGCCGCTGGCCCAGGCCCTCGGCCCGTCGGCCCTGCCCTTCGTTGATCTGCGCGACGGCGATCCCGAGCGAGGCCGGCCGCTGCCGGCCGACGGCACGGGCGGCGCACGACCCCGCAGCCGACGGTGAGCGGGGCGCGGCGGCCGGTCGGATCAGTCCGGACCGGTCGGCTTGGGCGCGCCGGCGGCCGGCCGGCGCTCGCGCAGCAGCGCCTCCTGCACGATGGTGGCCACGTGCCGTCCCTCCCGGTCGAACACGTGACCGAACGACAGCCCGCGCGCGCCGCCCACGAACTGGCACTGGAAGTCGAGCAACAGCCAGTCGTCGGCCCGGGTGTGGTGGTGGAACCAGACGGCGTGATCGAGGCTGGCGCCCATGAACACCTCGGGGTACCGCTCCCGTGGGATGTCGCCCTGCGGGTGGCTGCTGCGCACGGCCGCCACCGCCGAGGTGTCCGAGGCCAGGGCGAGCGCGCACTGCTGCATGACGGCGTCCTCACCGACGCTGGCGTCGACGCGCACCCAGGTGAGCACCCGGCCGCTGCCGTGCACCTCGGGAACGTTGCGCCGTTCGAGCATCCAACCCCAGCCGTCCTCCGGCAGCTCGTCGGGGTCGGGCACGCCGTCGGGGGCGCGCACGGTCTGCACGGCCGGGCCGTCCTCGGGGGCGTGGAAGGACGCCTCGAGGGTCAGGATGGCGCCGTAGCTCTGCCGGGCCACGACGCGACGGGTGACGAACGAGGCGCCGTTGCGCACCCGGTCGACCTCGTAGCGCACCGGCTCGTCGAGGCGGCCGCCGAGGATGAAGTAGGCGTGCAGGGAGTGCACCCCATGGGTGGGCTGGACGGTGTCGCACGCCGCCCACAGCGCCTGGGCGATGACCTGACCGCCGTAGATGCGGCCCCAGGCATAGGGCGGGCTGACGCCGACGAACGTGTCGGGGCCGTGCGGTTCGAGGGCGAGGAGCTGGCTGAAGTCGCGGGGCTGGGGGAGGCTCATGCTGGCGCCATCTTGGCCGCTGGCGACGACCGGTGGTCGGATCCGGTGACGCCCGACACGGCGGATCGCATCTGCTCAAGGGCCATGGCGATAGGGTGCGCACCGTGAACGGTGAGCAGGCGTCCACGGTGCGTCCCGCATCGACCCTCGTCGGGGATGACGCCGGGCCCGGCCGGGTGCTCCTGTTGTGCCTGCTGCTCGCCGGCGGGTACGCCCTCGGGGCGCTGGCCGCGCTCCACGCCACCGACGTCGTCAGCGACGGCGTCAAGCTGTTCGCGCCGGCGGGCATGACGGTGGCCGCGCTGGTGTGCACCACCCCGAGGCGCTGGCCGCTCCTGCTCGGCATCGTGGCCGCCACCGAGATCGCCATCGACATCGCCAACGGCTATCCGATGTCGCTCAACGTCGGCTTCGCCCTGGCCAACGTCAGCCACCCGCTGGTGACCGCATCGGTGCTGCGCCGCTGGGGGCCGGCCGAGCCGTTCGCCACACCGGCCGCGCTGCTGCGCTTCCTGGCCGTCCTGGCCGCCACCGGTCCAGTGGCCACCGCGCTCATCGGGGCCGGGACGCTGGGGCTGGCCTTCGGCGAGGAGGCGTTCCGCAGGAACATCGTGCACTGGTACCTGGGCGACGCGTGG
The DNA here is from genome assembly GCA_041394365.1 of Acidimicrobiales bacterium. Classification (GTDB taxonomy): domain Bacteria; phylum Actinomycetota; class Acidimicrobiia; order Acidimicrobiales; family CAIXPF01; genus CAIXPF01. The sequence goes on along the minus strand of JAWKIM010000009.1, from coordinate 285,823 downwards.
GGCGCGGTGCTGGTGGGCACAGCGCTGCTGGCGGTGCTCAGCGCACCGCCGCTCGGACCGCGCTGGGCGAGCGGCGCCCGTCCCGATCCGGCCGGACCGCTCGAGCGCAACCTGTGGCTGGTGGCGGTGGCGCTGGCCACGGCCGGCGCCTACTTCACCGGCCTGGTGGTGCTGCAGTGGACGGTGTTGCCGCTCGTGCTGGCGGTGGCGCTGCGTGCCGGGCTGCGCCGCACCGGGCTTGCCGTCCTGACGACGACCGCGATCGCGGAGCTCGCCGTCTCCACCGGGCACGGCCTGGCCGGCCGGCTCGGTCGGGCCGAGGCCCTCGACGCGCTCCAGGGCTACCTCGGGGTCACGCTGGTCTGCGGGTTGCTGCTGGCGGTGGAGGCCATGCGGCGCAGCCGCCTCCAGGTGGCCCTGGGCCTGGCCGAACAGGAGCGGCTCGAGGCGGACCTGCTGCGCAGCCGGCGTTTCGAGGCGATCGGCCAGCGCGCCGCCGGGCTGGCCCACGACTTCAACAACCTGCTCGGCGTGGTGCGCAACTACGCCGAGCACATCGGCCGGGACCCGGCGGCGACGCCGCGCATCCGCGACGACGTCGGCCAGATCAGCGAGGCCGCGGCCCGCGGTGGCGATCTCGTGCAGCGGCTGCTGGCCATGGTGCGCGACCAGTCGATCGAGCCCGCCGAGCTGGATCTGGCCGCCATGGCCGCCGATCTGGTCGAGCTCGTGCGCGTCCCGTTCGCGCCGCACACCGTGGAAGTGGTGGCCGATGGCGAGGTGATCGTCTTCGGCGATCGCCTCGAGCTCGACCGCATGTTGTTGAACCTGCTGTGCAACGCGCGGGATGCGCTTGCGTTGTCGGGGCGCATCACCGTCCGGGTCGGCCGGGGGGCGGCGGACGGACCCCAGCGGTTGCCGGCGGCGGTCCTCGAGGTCTGCGATGACGGGGCCGGCATGGCCCCGCAGGTGGCGGCCCGGGCGTTCGAGCCGTCGTTCTCCACCAAGGCCGGAGCCACGGGCCGGGGGTGGGGGCTGCCGTCGGTGCGCTCGATCGTGGAGCAGCACGGCGGCACGGTCGCCCTGTCGTCGCGGTCGGGCAGCGGCACGACGGTCACGGTCCGCCTGCCGTTGGTGGCCGGCTCGTCCTTCGATGGCGACGGTTCGACGGCCGCGGTGCCGGCCAAGCCGCACGACGCCGCCCTGGTGCTGGTGGTCGACGACGAGATCGACGACCGGCGCAGGGCGGCCCGTCTGCTGCACCGCCTCGGCTACGCCACCGTCAGCCTGCCCGATGCCGACGCCGCCCTCGCCGCGCTGCGGCACGGCCCTCGGCCCGACCTGGTGCTCAGCGATGTGATGATGGCGGGCACCGACGGCCTGGCGTTCGCCCATTCCATGTCCACCGCCGCGCCGGACCTGCCGGTGGTGCTGATGTCGGCCGGGGCCGACGCCGACCGCGACGAGCTGCCGTGGCCGCTGCTGCGCAAGCCCCTCGATGCGGCCGACCTGGCCGACGTGCTCGACGCCGCGCTGGCCGCCGACGCGGCGCCGCCGCGCTGAGCCGACGGCTCAGAGCCAGCCGGCGCGGCGGGCGAGCGCGACCGCCTCGAGCTGCGAGCGCACGCCGAGCTTGTCCAACACGTGCTGGATGTGGGCCCGGGCGGTGTTGCGGCTGATGCCGAGCGCCTTGGAGATGGCTTCGGCGGCATGGCCCTGGCCGAGCAGCTCGAGCACCTCGCGCTCGCGCCGCGACAGCGAGGCCAGCTCGGCGGCGCCGGGGGCGGCGGCCGCCACGGCCCGCTCGGAAGGCTGGATCACGCGCTCGCCGGCGGCCACGCGCCGCACGGTGTCCACCAGTTGCTCGCTGCTGCGGTCCTTGGTGAGGAACCCGTGGCAGCCGGCGGCGATGCAGCGGGCCACCACCGCCTCGTCCACCCGCCCGGTGAGCACGATCACCCGGGCGATGGGGGCGGCGGCGATGAGCTCGCCGATGTGCTCGGCCACGGCCTCCTCCCCGCCCACGAGGTCGAGCAGGATGATGTGGGGCTGGCTGAGCGTGGCGGTCCGGCGGGCGGCGTCGAGATCGGCCGCGGTGGCCACCACGTCGAGATCGGGTTCGTCGCCGAGCCGCTGCACCAGCGTGTCGGCGAACATGCGGTGATCGTCGACGATGAGGATGCGGATCGACGGCGACGGCTCGGCCGACGGCGCTGCCTCACGCACGACTTCTCCCTGCACGATGGCTCAGCATACGGGCTGTCCCGCCCCGCCACCCCCCTCCCGATGCGGGCACACGCACCGGGGCCGCCACCTTCGGGTGCGGTCGGGGTGAAGTCCCGCGGCGTTGCCAGCCAACTCCCCGGTTCGGCGCGCAGCCTGCGGCCATGGCTTCCAGCGCTGCGACCGGCACCCGGGTGCCCGTGGTCGACGACGAGGAGAACATCGCCTACCTGGTGTGCGCCGCACTGCGCCTCGAGGGCTTCGAGGCTCGGCGCGACCACCGGCCGGGAGGTGCCGGACGCCATCGCCCAGCACCAGCCGCACGTGGTGCTGTTCGATGTGATGCTGCCCGACCTCGACGGCTTCGAGGTCTACCGGCGGGCCCGCGACGCGGCGCGGCCGCCCCCGTCATCTTCCTCACCGCCCGCGACGCCACCGAGGACCGGGTGCGCGGTCTCACCATCGGCGGCGACGACTACGTGGTGAAGCCGTTCGCCCTCGAGGAGCTGGTGGCCCGGGTCCGGGTCGCCGCGGCGCAGCGGCATCGATGACCGCTCTGAACGTGCTGCGCTACGCGCCGATCTCGAGATGGACGAGGATGCCCATCGGGTGCAGCGTGGCGGCGACGAGGTCCACCTCTCCCCCACCGAGTACAAGCTGCTGCGCTACCTGCTGGTCAACGCCGGCCGGGTGCTGTCGCGAGCACAGATCCTCGATCACGTCTGGGACTACGACTGATGGCGAGTCGACGGTGGTGGAGACGTTCATCTCCTACCTGCGCCGCAAGATCGACGACCGGGAGCCCCGGCTGATCCACGGTGCGGCGGGCTACTGCCTGCGTTCGGCGTGAGCGGCGGGGCGGGCGCGGCGGGCGCCAACGCCCGCGGCGGGCGCCAACGCCGGCGGCGGCGCACTGCGTGACGGTGGGCACACGCTGCGGATCCCGCCTGCTGATCAGCGTCCTGCTCGTGTTCGCCACGCTGGCGGTGGCCGGCTTCTCGCTCGCCCGGGCCCAGCACCGCTACCTCGTGGACCGTTTCGACCGCCTGCTCGAGGCGGTGCCGCCCGCTGGGTATGGCCCGGCCTCGGCTGACGGCACCGCCGCCATGCCCCCGGGGGCCCGGGCCCGGCAGCGCTCAGCGAGCTCTACGTCGGCCGCGCGGAGGACGGCGGGGTGCGCACCGTGTTGGCCCTCGGGCTGGGCGTCGCCGAGCGGGCCGGCGGCTCGACGGCGTCAGCGGTGACGGTTCCGGCCTCGGCATCGGCATCGGCATTGACCCTCCCGGCCTGGGCCCTCCTGGCCTGACCGCTGATGGCGTCGGCGCCGGCGTTCCTGGAGCGGGGCGGGCCCGGCCTGGTGCCTTCGGCGCGTTCGACACCGACGAGCAGGGGCGTGACGATGTGGTTGTGGTCGCCGTCGACGGTGTCGACGCCGGGCTGAGCTGGCTGGACCGCTTCGTCGTCGGGCTCCCCTGGCCGAGGAGGCCGACGCTCCATCGCCGACGTTCATCGGCCTTGGGCGTGGCCGCGCTGGTGGACCGCCACCGCAGTGGCCGCCTGGTGGGTGATCCGCCTGGGCTTGCGACCGATCCGGCGCATGACCGAGGCCGCCGACGCCATCGCCCGGGGCGAGGTGGGCCGGCGCGTCGAGCACCCCTCGCCGCGCACCGAGGCCGGGCGGTTGGGGTTGGCCTTCAACGTGATGCTCGACGAGCGGGAGGGCACCGAGGCCCGGCTGCGGCGGTTCCTGTCGGACGCCGCACGAGCCTGCACCCCGCTCACGTCGATCCTTATGGCTACGTCGATCTGTACCGCTGGGGCCCGGGATGGCGGGCGCATCTCGATGACGCCATGCGGCGCATCGAGGCGAGAGCGCCCGCATGGCCGTTGGTGGACGACCTGCTGCTGCTGGCCCGCCTGACGAGGGCCGCCCGCTGGCCGACGAGCCGGTCGAGCTTTCCGCGCTGGTGCGCGACACGGTCAGCGACGCCGCCGCCGTGCAGCCGGACCGGCCGGTGCGGGCCGACGCGGACGGCCCCCTGCCGCTGCGCGGTGACGAGGCCCGGCTGCGCCAGGTCATCGCCGCGGTGGTGACCAACGCACTGGTCCACACCGAGCCGACCACGCCGGTTCGGTGGAGCCGTCAACGACGGCGCGGTGCACGTCATCACGATCAGCGACGACGGGCCGGGCATGGCGCCCGAGGTGGCGGCGCACGCCTTCGAACGGTTCTTCCGCAGATCCGGCCCGCAGCCGCAACCGTGGCGGCTCGGGCCTGGGCCTGGCCATCGTCCGCTCGATCGTGAGCCCACGGCGGGACGGCACCCTCCGCTCCGCTGTCGGGCGCGGGGACCCGGTGCGCATCGTGCTGCCCATCACGCGATGCGGCTGCGAGCGCGGCTCGGCCAGGGGCAGCACGCCGACCGGCCCTTTCCCGCCCGACACCACCTGAGTTGCGTGGCGTCTGACACCGGCTCACCGCATCTGGGCAGGATTGCCGTGCGACGGTCGGAGGGGACGTCACCAGCCCGACGAACGATCACAGGGGGTGAAACTCCACGAAGCTCGGAACAGTCCACGATGCCCAGCCACCCACTTGAGCGAGGGCTCAAGGAGGGCCACGACTGGGACCTGCAGAACATCATCTGGGCCGACGAGCTCGGCTACTCGGAGTTCTGGGTGGGCGAGCACCACGCCATGGTGTGGGAGCCGCACCCGGCGCCCGATCTGCTGGTGGTGGAAGGCCTGCGCCAGACCAAGAACATCCGCATCGGTACGGGCGGGTTCTGCCTCCCCTACTACCCACCCGAGCCGCTGGGCGAACCGGGTGGCCATGCTGGACCACATCTCGGGCGGTCGGTTCAACTTCGGCTTCGCCGCCCGGCTCACCTGCAGCACCGACTGGGAGATGTTCGGCGTCGACGGCATGGGCGGCGAGAACCAGATGACCCGCGAGTCCATCGAGATCATCATGAACCTGTGGACCCAGGAGCCGGGCTGGTCCTACGAGGGCAAGTTCTGGAAGGCGGCGGTGCCCAACGAGATCCCGCCGCTGTTGAAGCGCCACATCCTGCCGCTGCAGCAGCCGCACCCGCCCATCGGCGTGGCCGGGCTGTCCCCTCGCCGTCGCCCACCTCGAGCTCGCCGGCGAGAAGGGCTGATCCCGATGAGCCTCAACCTGAACCCCGGCTACTGCAAGAGCTACTGGGACTCCTACGAGGCCGGGCCCGCCGGGCGGGTCGGGAGGGCGTTCAGCCGTTCGGAGTGGCGCGGCGGCAGGCGAGGTGTTCAGGCCGACACCGACGAGGAGGCCTGGGAGCACTCTGGTCAACGCAGCCCTGGCCGCATGCAGCGCGCAGTACTTCCTGCCGCTGCTGGGCTCGTTCGGGTTCCTGCCCTACTACAAGGCCGACGCCGACCACCCCGACGAGGCGGTGACCGTCGAGTACTGCGCCGAGCACAACTGGCTGATCGGTTCGCCCCAGACGTGGCGGCCGAGAAGCTGGAGAAGGTGTACGCCGACGTCGGCGGCTTCGGCCACATCCCGATCCTGGGCATCGACTACGTCGACGACGAGCCGGCCTGGAAGCGCTCGATGGAGCTCATGGCCAACGAGGTCATGCCCCGGGTGGCCCACCTGACCATGACTGATCGTCGGATCCGGAACGATCAGGTCCTGTAGAGGCGCCGCTCCCGATGGGGGCGGCGCCTCGTCGCGGACCCGGTGGGCGAGATCAGCCTTCGGCGGGGGCCACCACCAGCAGCACAGCGCCGTTGTCCACCTGCTCGCCCACGGCCACCTGCAGTACGCCACGGTGCCGTCGGCGGCGGTGGTCAGGTGGTGCCCATCTTCATCGCCTCCATGATGACGAGCACCTGCCCGGCGATGACCGCATCGCCCACCGCGGCGCGGACCTCGATGATCTTGCCCGGCATCGGCGCCACCAGGCCGTTTATGCCGCTGCGCCTGGCTGGGGGAACCGGTCCCGGCCCTGCAGCGCCACCGTACCGCCCGGTAGGTCAACCGACCAGCCGCCGGGCACGGCGGTGACGGTGGCCCGCAGCCGCCGCCCGTCGAGCTCGACGGTCACGTAGTCGTTATCGACGTCGAGCAGCTGGCCCGGCCGTGGCGCTCACCGAGGGCCACGTCGAAGGCACCGTCGCGGTGCGAGGCGTAGGCCAGGTGCTCACCGTCGGCCAGCTTCGAGGCGCTGGGGCGGCATGACCGAGTTCCGCCAACCGGTCGGCATGGTGGCGCCGGCACCCGGGCCGCAGCCCGTTGGCGGCCTGTTGCCACAGGGCCACGGTATGACCGCGGCGCTGAGGCGGTCGTCCTCGCCGACCACGGGCCGGCCGGCGGGCCGGTGCCGCTCGATGAAGTCGGTGGTGGTGTCGCCCGCCAGGAACGCGCCGTGGCGCAGGGTGGCCACCAGGAAGTCGCGGTTGGTCACGAGCCCGGCCAGGCGGGTCCGCTCCAGGGCGAGGGCCAGCTTCAGCGCCGCCTCCCGGGCCGGGTGGGGCGGGCGATGACCTTGGCCAGGTCATCGAATCCTGACGCCGACCACCGAGCCGGCCTCGATGCCGCTGTCGTAGCGCACCGCCGGGTCGGCGGCCGGCTGCCAGGCCAGCACCGGGCCGGCGGCGGGCAGGAAGTCGTTGGCCGGGGTCCGGCGTAGAGTCGGACCTCGATGGCGCAATGTCGGCCCGCAGGTCGTCCCGCCTGTAGCCCAACGGGCGCCTGGCGACGCTGCGCAGCTGCTTCAGGACCATGTCGATGCCGTAGATCTCCTCGGCGAGCCTGGGTGCTCCACCTGGAGCCTGGTGTCGGTCCGAGGAAACGAGAACCGCCCTCGCCGTCGTCGTAGAGGAACTCGACGGTGCCGGCCGAGTGGTAGCCCACCGCCCGAGCGGCGGCCATCGCGGCGGCGCCGATGCGGGCGCGTGGGCCTCGGCGTCGAGCACCGGGGACGGCGCCTCCTCCACCACCTTCTGGTGACGGCGCTGGATCGAGCACTCGCGCCCCCAGGTGCACGACCTCACCGTGGTGGTCGCCGAGCACCTGCACCTCGATGTGGCGGGCTCGGCCCACGTAGCGCTCGAAGAACACGGTCGGGTCGCCGAAGGAGGCTTGCGCCTCCCGCTGGGCGGAGGCCACCGCCTCGGCCAGCTCAGTGGCGCCGTTGACCACCCGCATGCCCTTGCCGCCGCCACCGGCTGACGCCTTGACCAGCAGCGGAAGCCGATCGTGGCGGCGGCGTCGCCGGGATCTCGGTGGCCATGGGCAGGGTGGCACGCCGGCGGCGATGGCCAGCCGCTTGGCCTCGAGCTTGTCGCCCATGGCCCGGATGGCGGCGGGCGGCGGCCCGACCCAGGCCAGGCCGGCGTCGAGCACCGCCTGGGCGAAGGCGGCGTTCTCCGAGAGGAAGCCGTAGCCGGGGTGCACGGCGTCGGCGCCGCTGCGGCGGGCCACGTCGAGCACCTTGGCGACGTCGAGGTAGGTCTCGGCGGAGGACCGGCCGTGCAGCGCGTAGGCCTCGTCGGCCTCGGTCACGAACGGCGCGCCGGCGTCGCCGTCGGCGTACACGGCCACGGTGGCGATGCCCATGGCGCGGGCGGTGCGCATGATGCGGCGGGCGATCTCGCCCCGGTTGGCCACCAGCAGCGTGCGGATCGTGCGGGTGGGGACGGTGCCGGTGGGGACCTGCTGGTTGGTCGTCACGGTCGGAACACCCCGTAGTTCGGTGCGCCTTGCACCACGTTGTTGTGGCAGTAGGACAGCGACATGCCGATCACGGTGCGGGTGTCGCGAGGGTCGATGATGCCGTCGTCGCTCACCCGGGACGTGGCGTAGAGGGCGAGGGGACTGCTTCTCCGCCCATTCCTCCACGAAGGCGGCGCTTGGCGTCGGCCTCTCGTCGAAGGTCGCCGCCCCTGGCGGGCGGCCTTGTTGCGCTCGACGATCGACATCACCCCCGCCATCTGCTTGTAGCCCATGACGGCGATCTTGGCCGTGGGCCACAGGTAGGAGCGAAGAAGCCCCGACCGCTCATGCCGTAGTTGCCGGCACCGTAGGACGAGGCCGATGATCACGGTGATGTGCGGCACCGTGGAGTTGGACATGGCGTTGATCATCAACGAGCTGTTCTTGATCCCCGAGTGCTCGAAATCGCATCGACTACGTAGCCGGTGATGCTTCTGGAGGCAACACCAGCGGCACGTCGATCTGGTTGCAGAGTTTCGGATGAACTGCGTGGCCTTCTCCGCCGATTCGGAGAACAGGGCGCCGTTGTTGCCCAGGATGCCCACCGGGCAGCCGTGGATCGAGGCCCACCCGCACACCAGGGTGGTGCCGTAGCGGCCTTGAACTCCTCGAAGCGGCTGCCGTCGACCACCCGGGCGATGACCTCGCGGATGTCGAGCGGTTGGCAGGCCGAGGGAGACCATGCCCAGCAGGTCATCGGCGTCGTGGACCGGTTCGTCGGCGGCCATGGTGGGCCCGGGCCTGAGCTTGCGCCAGTTCAGGTGGGAGACGACTCCCGGCACAGGCGGATGGCATCGGCCTCGTCGTTGGCCAGATGGTCGCCCAGGCCGCTGATCTCGGTGTGCATCACCGCACCGCCGAGGGTCTCGTCGTCGGATTCCTCGCCGGTGGCCATCTTCACCAAGGGCGGGCCGCCGAGGAACACCTTGACTGATCCCGGATCAAGATGCTGTAATCCGTCCCGGGCTGGTGGTGGCGCCACCGGCGTGGAGCCTGCCGAACACCACCGACATGGTGGGGATGCGCAGCTTGGATGTTTCTCGGTGATCTCGTAGAACATCCGGCCGGACTCACCGAAGTGGGTGGTGCTGGTGCGCATGGAGCGTTCCGGGTCGGGGTCGCCGCGTTAGTCGGCGCTTTGCGGACTCCACGAACTGGATGCATGGCATCCGGTTGTGCCGGGCGATCTCGAGCGCCCGCATGAGCTTCACCGCGAACGTGGTCATGGCCCTGGCCGAGCACGGAGGGGTCGTTGGCCAGCATCACCGCACTCGGTGCCGGCGATGACCCCGATGCCGAGCACCATGCCGCCGCCCACCGTAGTCCGAGCCCCAGGCACGAGCGGGCTGATCTCGAGGAACGGCGAGTCCCGGTCGATGGCCAGGGCGATCCGCTCCCGTACCGGCATCTTGCCCCCGGGCGGCGAGCCGCTCGTGCGACTTCGGCCCACCACCGGCGGCGGCCTGGTGGTGCAGTTCGGCGAGCACGCCCAGCAGGTGCTCCATGTCGGCCCGGTTGCGCCGGAACTGCTCGGAGCGGTGTCGAGCTGCCGGCAGCGGGCGAGCCTGCGGCGGGTGGGTGGGGATGGGTCCCATGGGCCGATGCTGGTCGACGAGGACCTGGCGGACCAAGCTGCACCCGACCGTCGGGCGGCGGCGCTTGGCGGGTGCCCGGCTCAGGCCCGTACGGCGAGGCCGGCGGTGCACGATGCCCGCCACCAGGCTGGCCAGCAGGTGGTCGGCGTCGGCGGCGTCGAGGACTCGACAGGGGCCCGGCCCGACCCACGACCTGCGGCCTCGGCAGCAGCCTGGCCGACCCACCAGCGGGCGCCACCCCCGGGCGGCCGCCGCCACCAGCACACCGCGCCCCACCCGCCGTCGCCGCCCGGCGAGCGGATGGTGAGGTGGGCGGCGGCCAGCACGTCGGGGTTGGTCGGCGGGAGCGCGTGGCGACGGCGCCGGCGGTGGCCAGATCGGCGGGATCGGTGTCGGTGCGGGGTCGAAGTCGAGCTCGAGGCCGAACTGCGTCAGCCGTTCGACGGTGGCCTCCAGCATCGGCAGCGTTTCTCGTCATCGAGGAAGAACGTCGCTCGCTCGCGCTGGCGGGTGATCTCCCTCGACGCCCATCCCGGAGGCGCCCTGCAGCAGCGAGATTTCGGCCGGCGGCCTGGGTGAGCTCCTCCTCGAAGCCGCCGAAGCCCAGGCCGGCGGCGAGGGGCAGGGCGGACCACAGCATCGACAGCGGGACGGCGTACAGGTCGCGGCCGAGCGGCACGGTGATCGGTCCGAGGTAGAGCAGGATCAGCCGTCTGCAGACCGGGGTGGCGGCGGCGCAGGGCCTGCAGCGAGGCGAGCGCGGCCTGGGCCTGCTCGTCGTCGAAGCGGGCGGTGCGCGGCCACCGACACGGCGATGGCCCGGCCGTCGGGCCGGGTGAGGACCAGGTCGACCTGCTCGTGGTCGCGCGCCGCGTGCCAGGTGCGCACCTCGCAGGGCCGCCGCAACCATTCGTTCTGGGTCAGCAGCCTTCGGCCAGGGCGCCGGTGCGCACCAACGCCAGGCGGGCGTCGCCCGTCACCGCCTCGGGGTCGACGGCGGCGCCGCCGAGGGAGAACACCTGGGCCACGTTGGCCACATCGGTGGCCACGATGCGGCCGAACGCCTGGCCGCTACCGGCACACGGCCGCTGCCCTCGTGCCTGACCGGCGCGCCGCGGGCAGCCAACAACGGGGCCCGTCGGAGGTGGCCGCAGCTCGAGGCGCTCCAGCGCGCCGGCCACATCGTCGGGATGGGCGCCGACCACCGCCGCCAGGGCGACCCGCTCGAACCAGGTGCCGGAGCGGCGCTGGACGGCGCGCAGCACGGCGAGGTCGAGGGCGGCGAGGTGGTCGGGATCGGCCGGGCCGCGGTCGTGGCGGAGCAGCTCGGTCAGGTACTGCGTCTCGGTGAGCGGGGCCGAGGCCCACGCGTCGGGCTCGGTGTCGAACAGGGAGCCGAAGCAGGCCTGGCCGCCGCCGAGCCGTTCGCTGAGGGTGAGCGGGCGGAGCTCGACCGGCGCCGGCGGGCAGCGTGGAGGGGGCGATCGCGGTTGCCGACGGTGAGCAGCAGCTGGCCGGGCAGCGCCGAGCCGCGGTCGGCGACGGTGGCGGCGAGCAGCGGGCAGGCCGGGGAGCAGGTCGGCGTCGAGCAGCACGCTGCGGGCGGGCAGTTCGTGGGCGAAGCGCAGCTGGTCGCCCGGGCCTCGGCGAAGCAGGCTCTCGCCGAGGGAGCGGGGGCGGGCGCCACGTGGTGCCGGTGATGGCCCGCACCAGGTCGCGGCTGGCCTCGGTGTGCGGGGAGCGACGAGCACGACCTCACGGGGTGGCGGGGCGCGGCTGCGGCAACCTGGTCCGCGACGGGCCGGCGCATCGGTGCGGGTCCGGTCGCCGTGCTGTGGTCCACCTCGGTATTGTCGGCAGGCCGGCCCCGACCACTTGACCTTCTCGTGCCCACCGACCGATCCCGCCCGCCTGTACCGCCGGCCTCGCCCGCACCCCCGGCGAGGCGCCGCTCACGCGTGGCCCCGCGCCACGCACGCCCCGTCCCACCGTCCTCGCACCCGTGCGTCCCGCTCGCGCCCCGGCATGCCGTCCGCCGGGGCGCAGCAGCCCCGCCGCCTGCTCCCCCTCGAACCGTCAGACCGACGCGGGCCGGACGGAACACGAGCGTGTGGCGCGTTGTGCACATCCCCCACGACCGGACATCAGCGTGAGCTGCACCGTTTCATCATGCAATCCTCCGTGCACCTGCACAACGCGCCACGCTCTCGCCTTCGTGCGCCGCCCGTCCGCGAGCGCGGAACGGCGCCGACGCGTGGCCCATCGAGCACCAACAGAACCGTCGACCGCCAACACCCACCAGTACCGGCACCATCGTTGGTTCACCTTGAGCCGACATCCCGCCGTCGCCCGAGCACTCTCCGCAATGGCACTGCCGCCGATCCACACATTCAGCCCGCAACATGCGCCGTACCTCCCGCCGAATCGACGTCGATTCACCCCGACAGGGCCCGAACCGACCACCGAACGGAGAGCGCGCACCGCGATGAGCGCGAGAGCGAGTACGTGGTTTCCGCAGCAGGAGCTGAACTGACAGGCTGATCAGGTTCCATCGCCGAACCGGGAGCTGATGACGTGAGCTGGGACTTCGAGACCGACCCCGCCTTCCAGGCCGAACTGGACTGGGTGCGCGACTTCGTCGAGGCGGAGATCGCGCCCCTCGACCACGTCATCGACTCGCCCTACGACGTTCGGGACCCGATCCGCCAGGCGCTCATCCCACCGCTGCAGGCCCAGGTCCGCGCCCGGGGCCTGTGGGCCTGCCACCTCGGCCCCGACCTGGGCGGCCCCGGCTACGGTCAGGTGAAGCTGGGCCTGCTCAACGAGATCCTCGGCACGGCCAAGTGCGCCCCCACCGTCTTCGGCTGCCAGGCCCCCGAGTCGGGCAACAGCGAGATCCTCGCCCACGACGGCACGCCGGAGCAGAAGCAGCGCTTCCTGGAACCCCTCTTGCGCAACGACATCGTGTCCTGCTTCTCCATGACCGAACCCCAGGGCGGCGCCGACCCCAAGGTGTTCACCTGTCGGGCCGAACAGGACGGCGACGAGTGGGTCATCAACGGCGAGAAGTGGTTCTCCTCCAACGCCCGCTACGCCGACTTCTTCATCACCATGGCGGTCACCGACCCCGACAACCCGCCGTACCAGCGCATGTCGATGTTCCTCGTCCCCGCCGACACGCCCGGCATCATCAACAAGCGCGACGTCGCCCTGGGCTACCAGGCCGAGCGCGAGGGCAGCCACGCCTACCTCGAGTACCGCGACGTGCGCGTCCCCAAGGAGAACATGCTCGGCGAGCGGGGCGGCGCCTTCGTGGTGGCCCAGACCCGCCTCGGCGGTGGCCGCATCCACCATGCGATGCGCACGGTGGGCCAGGTCCGCAAGGCGTTCGACATGATGTGCGAACGGGCGGTGAGCCGCACCACCCAGGGCGAGATGCTGGGCCGCAAGCAGATGGTCCAGGACATGGTCGCCCAGTCCTGGATCGACATCGAGTGCTTCCGCCTGCTCGTGCTGCAGACGGCCTGGAAGATCGACAAGTACAAGGACTACAAGCGTGTCCGCCAGGACATCGCCGCGGTCAAGGCGATGATGCCCCGGGTGTTCCACGACGTCGCCGCCCGCGCCCTGCAGATCCACGGCTCGCTCGGGGTGTCCAACGAGATGCCCTTCGCCGGCATGGTCATCGAGAGCTTCCACATGGGCCTGGCCGACGGCCCGACCGAGGTCCACAAGGCCACCCTCGCCCGCCTCGTGCTGGCCGACCACGCCCCCACCGACGGCCTGTTCCCCACCCAGCACACGCTCACCCTGCGCCAGCAGGCCCGGGAGCGCTTCGCCGAGCTGCTCGAGCAACACGTGATGACGGAGGTCTGAGCCGTGCCCAGCGATCGCACCGCCAGCGCCGCGCCCACCGACCCCACCGACGCGCCATACCAAACCGTACGGTATGAGGTCGACGGGGGCGTGGCCACGGTCACCCTCAACCGTCCCGAGGCCCTCAACGGCATCATCAACACCATGATGCGCGAGGTCCACGAAGTGCTGCGCGAGGCCGCCGCCGACGACGACGTCCGCGTCGTCGTGCTCACCGGCGCCGGCAAGGGGTTCTGCCCCGGCGCCGACCTCAAGCACTACACGACCCCGGGTGCGGTGCACGAACCGCTCCGCCGGGAGTACTTCCACCTGACCACGCTGCTGCACGAGATGCGCCCGGTGACCATCGCCGCCGTCAACGGCGCCTGTGCCGGCGCCGGTTTCGGTTGGGCGTGCGCCTGCGACCTGCGGGTGGCGGCCGCCTCGGCCAACTTCTCCACCGCATTCCTGAACGTGGCGGTGGCGGGCGACATGGGCGGACCATGGACGCTGCCGCGCATCGTCGGTCCGGCCAAGGCCCGCGAGCTCTACTTCCTGCCCGAGAAGTTCGGTGCGGAGGAGGCGCTGCGCATCGGGCTGGTCTCGCGCGTCTGGCCCGATGACCAGTTCCGGGCCGAGGCCCGCGCCCTGGCCGACCGCCTGGCCGCCGCCGCCCCGCTCGCCCTGCAGGGCATGAAGGCGCACTTCGTGGCGGCCGAGAAGCTGGGCTTCGCCGACTTCCTCGACCTCGAGACCACCGACCACGAGCGCATCACCGCCAGCGAGGACTGCGGCGAGGCGTTCCGGGCGTTCGTCGAGAAACGCCCCCCGCAGTTCAAGGGTCGCTGAGCACCGGTTCACGCGGCGCCGAGCACCGTACACGCGGCGCTGAGCAGCACGACCGGCCCCGGGGCGCCCGATGCGGCGGCCCCGGGTCTCGTGCTCAGCTGCCGAGTCGGCGGAAGGCGGGCGCCCGCTTCTCCAGCAGCGCTCGCGCACCCTCGGCGGCGTCGGGGCCCTCGATGGCCTCCCACTGCGCCCGATCGGCATCGCGCAGCGCGTCGGGGTAGCCCAGGCCCAGGTGCTCGTACACCATCCGCTTGGTGGCGGCGATGGCGGCCGGCGAGGCCGAGGCGGCGATCTCCCGGACGTACTGCACGGCACGTTCCACCAGTTCGCCGGCCGGCACAACGTGTTCGACCATGCCGGCGGCCAGCGCCTCCTCGGCGCCGATGCGCCGGGAGGTCCACAACAGGTCGAGCGCCCGCCCGGGGCCGAGTGCCCTCGGCAGCACCCAGCTGGTGCCGTGCTCGGCCACCAGACCGCGCTTGAGGAACACGGTGGTGAAGCTGGCCTCAGTGGACGCGATGCGCACGTCGCACAGCGAGCTGAGGACCAGGCCACCACCGGCGGCCACACCGTTGACGGCGGCGATCACCGGCTTGGGGACCGACAGCAGGTAGGTGAACAGCCCGGGCAGCTCGCCCGCCTCCAGCTGGGCCGCCTCGTCGGGAGCGGCCGCCCGACCGCCCCCGCCCCCGGCGGCACCGGTGACCGCGGCCAGCGTGTCGGCATCGAGCCCGGCACTGAAGCCCCGACCGGCGCCGGTGATGATGATGCCCACCACCGCCGGGTCGGCCGCCGCCGCCTCGACCGCCGCCCGCAGCTCGGCCAGCGTGCGATAGGTGAAGGCGTTGAGCTTCTCCGGCCGGTTGAGGGTGATGACGCACACCGGGTCCTCGGTGTGCACGATGATGTCGTTGTAGGCGCCCATGTCGCCGGTGGGTGCACCGACGCCGCCGGTTCGCCCACCGTCTCCGGCACCGCCCTCGCGCTGATCGCCGTGTTCGTCGGTGTTCGCTGCCATCGGAGGTCAGCCGGCCAGCGACCGGATGAGATCGCAGATCTCGAGCGTGGTGCCCTCACCCGGGTTCGGGTAGGCCATCTTGTTGATGATCACCGCCACGCCGAGCCCGAGCTCCGGGTCGGCGAAGCCGACCGATCCGCCCGCCCCGGGGTGGCCGAAGGCGCTCTCGCGCGGGCCCATCGGTCCGTGCACCAGGTTGCCGTCGAGGTCGGGGCCGAGGCCGCCGAGGAAGAACCCGCAGTTCTTCCGGATGGACACCATCAGCACCTTGTCCACCTCGTCGGTGCGCAACTGCTGCATGGCGGCGATGCGCTCGGGGCTCACGAGCCGTACACCGTCGATCTCGCCGCCGTTGGCCAGGGCGCCGTACATCTTGGCCAGTGCCCGGGCGCTGAAGTGGCCGTTGGCGCCGGGCATCACCGCCCGCCGGAACGGCAGCTCGTTGAAGTGCGGCCACATGGGCTTGGGCATGGCCTCGTAGAACGGCGCCTCGTCGGGGATGGGCAGGCCCGTACCGGCCGGTACGATCTCCAGGGTGGTGAGCCGCGCCTCCACCTCGGGATCCTCGGGGATGCCCACCAGCAGCTCGCGCCCGACGCCGAGCGGTTCGGCGATCTCGGTGCGGATCACGTCCTGGATGTGGCGGCCGGTGACCCCGGCCACGATCCCACCGGCGATCCAGCCGTAGCTGACCGCGTGGTAACCGGTGCCGGTGCCGGGCTCCCACGCCGGCACGCCCTCCTCCATGCGGCGCAGGGCGGCGTCCCAGTCGGTCAGGTGCTCGGGCTGCAGCGGCTTGGGCAGGGCGTGCAGGCCGGCCTGGTGGCTCATGGCCTGGGCCACGGTGAGGCGATCCTTGCCGTGGGCCCCGAACGCCGGCCAGTACTGCGCCACCGGGGCGTCGTAGTCGAGCAGGCCCCGATCGGCGAGCTGGTGCACGGCCAGCGCGGTCACGCCTTTGGTGGCGGAGAAGCTGAGGAACAGTGAGTCGGGCTCCACCGGCCTGGCGTCACCGGGCCCCCGGATGCCGGCCACCACGTCGACGAACGGCTCGCCGTTTCGATAGGCGCACACCTGCACCCCGATCTGGGTGCCCTCGGCCACCTGCCGGTCGATCAGTTCCTGTACCGCTGCGTTCGCTTCCACGGTGGGGAAAGCTAGCCAGCGGTGCGCACGGCCGCCCGCGGGTGGTCGGCACCTGCGTCGCCGCGCCGGATGCGCCGGGCCAGCACCACCTGCAGCGCAGCGAAGTCGGCCACGCCGATCGCCTGGACGGCCACCACCGCCCGTCCCGTCCCGGACAGCTCGGCGCCGAGGACCACGGCGATCGAGCCCGCCACCCAGGCGGCGTCGAGCGCGGCCACGGCCAACGCACCCTGGGCCAACGTCGGACAGCGCAGCCGGCCGGAGGCGAGCAGCGCCACGTCGAGGGCGAACAGCAGCAGCCCGGCGCCGAGCACCCGCACGACCGTCACCGCGCCGGTGCCGAGCGCGTCGGCGGTGGCCCGGCCGGCGAACAGCGCCAGCGCGCCGGCCCCGGCCGAAGTGGCGGCGTTGACGGCGAGGACGCGGCGCAGCCAGCGGGTCGGGCGGTGCTCCGCGGCGGAGGCGGGCGTCACGGCTCCGGTGCGACCGGTCGGGATGTCGTCGGTCGGGATCGTGCCGGTCGGGATGTTGTGGGTCGCGATCTCGTCGGTCCGGATCGTCGTGGTGGGAGTGGTCGGCGTGGTCGGCGTGGTCGGCATGGTCGGCGTGGTCATGACGCCAGCATCACCCCGGCCCGGGAAGCGGATCGATGACCTGTCGGGTCATGCCCCGACCCGTCAGGCCCCGACCCGCGCCGACCACCCCCGCTCCGGCCAGGTGACGGGTGCGGACCCTCTGCAACGATGGGTCGATGGCCTCCCCCGCGCCCGGCGCCGCCCGCTCCTCCTACGATCCCGCCCGCGTCGTGGCCGATCTGCGGGCCCTGGCCGAACGCACCGGTGGTCCGGGCGGGGCCCGGCGCCTGGCCTGGACGCCGGGGTGGCTGGAGGCCCGGGCCATGCTGCGCGAAGAGCTCGCCGGGCTGCCGGTGCGCGTCGAGCAGGACGAGGCCGGCAACCTGTGGGCCTACCTGGCGGGCGAGCGCGACGAGTTGGTGGTGGTGGGCAGCCACCTCGACGCCGTGCCCTCCGGCGGCTGGCTCGACGGTGCGCTCGGCGTGATGGCGGGGCTGGAGCTGTTGCGCAGCCTGGCCGCCGACGCCGCGGTCGGCCGCCCGCCGCGCTGCGGGGTGGCGCTGGTGGACTGGGCCGACGAGGAGGGCGCCCGCTTCAGCCGCAGCCTGTTCGGCAGCGCCGCGGTGGCCGGCACGCTCGAACCCGACCTGGTCCGCGACCTCACCGACGCCGAGGGCCGGCGCCTGGAGGACGTGGTGGCCGAGCACGGCGTGCGCCTCGACGCCATCGACGCCGCCCGCAGCCGGCTGGATCCGGTGCGGGCCTACGTGGAGGTGCACATCGAGCAGGGCCCGGTGCTCGAGCACCGCGGCCGGGCCATCAGCGCGGTAACCGGCACGTTCGGCATCGAACGGGAGCGGCTCGTGTTCCGCGGTCAGGCCGCCCATGCCGGCACGATGCCCATGGCCATGCGGCGCGACTCGCTGCGCGCCGCCAGCCGCTTCGCCCTGGAACTGGCCGACATCGCCGCCGCCGAGGGCGGGGTGGGCACGGTCGGCCAGGTCGTCTGCCGGCCGGGGGTGGTCACCGCCGTGCCCGGCGAGACCCGGGCCACCATGGACCTGCGGCACGGCGACGCCGCCGGGCTGGAGGCCATGTACCGCGCCGCCCGGGACGCGGCCGAACGGGCCGCCGCCACCGAGGGCTGCACGGTCAGCGCCGAACCGTTGTTCCGGGTGCCGCCGCGGCCGTTCGCCCCCCAGCTGCTCGACGCCGCCCGGGCCGCGGTGCGCGAGCTGGAGGGCCACGACGACGCCATACCGTCCGGTGCGCTGCACGATGCCACCGAGATCGCCGCCCTGGTGCCCACCGTCATGGTGTTCTCGTCCTCGACCGGTGGGTTGTCGCACACCCGGGAGGAGGACACGCCCACCGAGCACCTGGAGCTGGCGGTGGCGGCCTTCGATGCCACGGTGCGGGCGGCCATCGACCTGGTGGCCGACGGCCGCCTGGAACCGTTGCCCGCCTGAGCCGGGAGGGACGGCCGGCCCGGGCGGCTCAGCCGCCGCGAGCCCGGCTCAACGAACGGCCACCGCTTCGATCTCCACCAGGTAGGCGGGGTCCACCAGTGCGGTCACGCCGATCATGGTGGCCGCGGCGCGGGGCAGGCTCACCCCGGCCGCCTTGGCCGCCGCCGCCCCCGCACCGAAGGCGGCGGCCTTCTCCGGGTCGAGGTCGACGATGTAGTAGTTGAGCTTCACCACGTCGGCTGCGGTGAGCCCGGCGGCGCGCAGGGCGGCCTCGACGTTGGTGAACGCCTGGGCGGTCTGGGCGGCGAGGTCGCCGGCGCCGACGATCTCGCCGGCAGCGTTGCGGGCCACCTGCCCGGCGATGCTGACCATGCGTCCACCGGCGGATTCCACGGCGTGGAAGAAGCCCTGCGCCTTGCTGATGCCCTCGGGGCTGAGCGGGCGCACGCCGAGCGGGCCGGGCCGCTCCATCCACGGGTAGCGGCTGCCCTCCCCCAGCGGCGAGAACGACGGTGTGCGCCGCTCGACGAAGCTGCCGATGCCCTCGACCACGTCGGGCTGGGACGTGGAGTGGCGCATCAGCGCGTGCGAGTCGGCCAGGGCGCCGTCCCAGTCCATCCACTCGTAGCGCTCGAGCTGCCGTTTGATGGTCGCCATCGAGCCGGGGGCCACGTTGACGGCCACGTCCCGCGCGTAGGCCATCGCCTCGTCCAGCACGGTGCCGGGCTCGCACACCCGGTTGACCACGCCGTACTGCAGCGCCTCGGCCGCGGTGAACACCCGGCCCGACACGAGCAGGTCGGTGGCCACGCCGCGTCCGGCGACGCGGGGCAGGATCCAGGCGATGCCGTACTCGGCGATGAGGCCACGGCGCGGGAAGGCGCAGGTGAACTTGGCGTTGGCGTCGGCGAAGCGCACGTCGCAGTACAGCGCCTGCACCAGGCCGACGCCGGCACAGGCACCGTTGATGGCGGCGATGAGCGGTTTGTCGATGCGCCGGGCCACGTCCAACGGGATCTTGGTGTTGGGCAGTGGCTCGCTGCTGGCCTTGGGGCCGCCGGCGAGGTCGGCGCCGGGGCAGAACGCCTTGCCGGCACCGGTGATGACGATGGCGCGGGCGGCGGGATCATCAGCGGCCTGCAGCAGCCGGGTGAGGAACGCCACCTCGAGATCCCCGTTCATGCCGTTGTTGCGCTCGGGCCGGTTGAGGGTGACCAGGGCGACGCCGTCAGCCACGTCGTAGAGACAGAGGTCCTCGTTCATGGCCTGTATCCAAGCAGGATCGGCGGGGCCGTGTGCCAGCCGTGGCCCGGGGCGCCGCGGCGATCTACGCTGCGGCATGCCCGTCGAACACCTGCCCGCCACCGAAGCGGACGCCGAGGCCGTCGCCGCGCTGTTGCGCCGGGACGGCTGCGTCGTGGTCGATGACCTCGCGCCCGCCGACCAGCTCGACCGCTTCGAGGCCGAGATCGCCCCGTACCTGGCCGACACGCCTGCGGGCAGCGACGAGTTCAGCGGGTTGCGCACCCGCCGCACCGGCTCGCTGATCGCCCGATCGTCCGCCGCCCGCGAGCTGGTCACCCACCCCCTCGCCCTGGGCGTGTGCGGCGAGGTGCTGGGCCCCAAGCGTTCGGCGTACCAGCTGCACCTCACCCAGGTCATCGCCATCGGCCCCGACTCGCCGGCGCAGATGGTGCACCGGGACCAGTGGGCGTTCGACTTCTTCCCGTTCCCCACCGGCATGGACGTGCAGGTCAACACGATCTGGGCGTTGACCGACTTCACCGAGGCCAACGGCGCCACCCGGGTGATCCCCGGCTCCAACCACTGGGAGGACAAGCTCCGGCCGACCTTCCAGGACACGATCCCGGCGTTGATGCGGCGCGGCTCGGTGCTGTTCTACACCGGCTCGCTGTACCACGGCGGCGGCGCCAACTCGACCGAAGCGGTGCGCATGGGCATCAACCTCACGTACTGCCGCAGCTTCCTGCGCCAAGAGGAGAACCAGTACCTGGCCTGCCCCCAGGAGGTCGCCCGCACCCTCGACGAGGGGCTGTTGCGGCTGATGGGCTACAGCCGCGGCGCCTACGCGCTGGGCTATGTGGGCGATCTGCACGATCCCCTCGATGTCCTGTTGGGTCGCGAGGCCAAGGCCTCCTCGTCGCTGGCGGTATGAGCATGCGTGCGGTGGTGTTGCGCAACGGTTCGCTGGTGGTCGACGAGGTGCCCGAGCCGCAGCCCGGCCCCGGCCAGGCGTTGCTGGAGCCGGTGGCGTGCGGGATCTGCGGGTCGGACCTGCACTGCGCCCGCCATGCCCGGGCGTTCACCGAGGCCGCCCGGGCCACGGGGATGACCATCTTCGACTTCGATCCCGATCGGGATCTGGTCATGGGCCACGAGTTCTCGGCCCGGGTGCTCGACTTCGGCCCCGGTGGCCCGCCCGAGAGCGGTCCCGGCGCCGGCGTCCGGCCCGGCGATCTGGTGGTGGCCCATCCGGTGGTGCGGGCCGAGGACGGCTTCCGCTCGGTGGGCTACAGCAACGAGTTCCCCGGGGCCTACAGCGAACGGGTCGTCGTCCAGGCCAGCGGCTTGATCGCCATACCGGAAGGTACGGATCCGGTGCACGCCGCGCTGACCGAGCCGCTGGCCGTCGGGCTGCACGCCGTCAACGAGTCGAGTGCGGCGGCCGCCGGCAGCGCCATCGTGCTGGGGTGCGGGCCGGTGGGCCTGGCGGTCATCGCCGCGCTGAAGCTGCAGGGCGTCGACCGCATCGTCGCATCCGACTTCTCCCCCGTGCGGCGCCGCTTCGCCGCCGAGTTGGGCGCCGCCGAGGTCGTCGACCCCCGCGAGACGCCACCGGTGGTGGCCTGGCGGGCGACGGGCGGGCGCGGTCCGGCCGTGCTGTTCGACGCCGTGGGCGTGCCGGGCATGCTGCGCGACACGATGCGCATGGCACCGTCGCGCAGCGAGATCGTGGTGGTCGGCCTCTGCATGGAACCCGACACCATCGAGCCGACGGTGGCCATCTCCCGTCAGCTCACCGTGCGCTTCGTGCTCGGTTGGAGCCCCAAGGAGTTCGCCGACAGCCTGGCCGGCATCGCCGCCGGGCACGTGCCGGTGAGCTCGCTGGTGACCGACCAGGTGGACCTCGACGGCACCGCCGCCGCCTTCGCCACCCTCGGCAACCCCGAGGCCCACGTCAAGATCGTCGTGCGGCCCAACGGCTGATGCAGCAGCGGGTCGCCGTCATCGGCACGGGCATCATGGGCGCACCGATGGCCCGCAACCTGCTGCGGGTGGCGCCGTCGGTGACGGTGTTCGACGTCGATGCCGCTCGGACCGCCGAGCTGGCCGCCGACGGTGCCGTGGTGGCGCCCACCCCGCGCCGGCGGCCGCCGCGGCCGACGTGGTCGTGTTGAGCCTGCCGGGCGTCGAGGTGGTCGAAGCGGTGCTGTTCGACGACGACGGTGTGGCCGCCGGCGCCCGCCCCGGCACCATCGTGGTCGACACCAGCACGAGCGTGCCGACCCGCTCGGCGGAGCAGGCGGCCCGGTTGGCCGAGCGTGGCATCGACCTGCTCGATGCCCCGGTCAGCGGCGGTCGGGCCGGGGCCGAGCAGGCCACGCTGTCGATCATGGTCGGCGGCCCGCCGGCCACCCTGGAACGGGCCCGCCCGGTGCTCGAGGCGTTGGGGAGCCGCATCACCCACCTCGGTGCGGCGGTGGGTGCCGGCGGGTACGCCAAGCTGGTCAACCAGATCTTCGTCAGCATCCACTTCGCCGCCATCGCCGAGGGATCTGACCTTCGCCCAGCGGGCCGGGCTCGACGTCGAGCAGCTGGTGCCGGCGTTGCAGGCCGGCTGGGCGAGCTCCACCGTGCTGGGGGTGAAGGCACCGCAGATCCTCGATCGGGCCTTCGACAGACCGATCGGTACGGTGGCGGTGCAGCACAAGGACCTGCGCTACATCAACGACACCGCCGCCGAGCTCGGCATGGAGCTCCCGTTCAGCAGCCGGCTGCTGGGCATGTACGACGAGCTGCTGGCCGAGGGCAAGGCGGGCCTCGATCAGATGGCGCTGATCGAGCTGTTCGAACGCGCCGCCGGCGTCACCGTGCAACGCCGCAGCCCACCCGCCTGAACCGCCGGCAACACGGCCCGGCATGGGTAGGGGCCCCATCCGGGCGCGGCGAAGCCGCCAGCACGCGCAGCGCGGGCGCGGCGAAGCCGCCAGGACGCGCAGCGCGAGCTGGATCCACCGAGCTGCCGGCGACCCCACCAACCCGGTGCTTCGGCGGCGATTCGACCTCGATTCGACGGCATCGACCGACCGGGTTCGGCCGCCCACCGCTGATGGCCTCCACCCCCGGTCAGGCTGCACGGCCGCACTGACGGTGGCCAGACTTCGTGTCTCACGACCGATTCCGAATCGACATCGAATCGAACGCGAAGGAACCCGCCCATACCCCCCGGCATGGCGGCCACCAACCAGCAACCACCCACCGCCAACCGCCAACCGCCGCACCCTCCAGTTCAGCTCAGGCGTCGAGCACTTCGAGGCGGACCCGCTTGTTGCCCTTGCCCTTGTTCTCCAGCTTGACCACCCGGATCCGGCCGACCTCGGCGGTGGTGCGCACGTGCGTGCCGCCGTCGGCCTGCTTGTCCAGTCCGACGATGTCCACCACCCGGATCTCGCGCACGGACTCGGGGATCAGCGACACCTTGGTGCGGATGAGGTCGGCGTCCTCCAGGGCGGTGTCGCGCGGCAGGAACGACACCTCGATGGCCCGGCCGGCGGCCAGCTCGGCGTTGACCAGCTCCTCCACCCGGGGGCCGAACCCCTCCGGCAGCGGGTCGAACTCGAAGTCCATCCTGGCGGCCAGCGGTTCCATGTTCCCGCCGGTCACCGGCACCCGCCACTCGTTCCAGATCACCCCGCACAGCACGTGCAGCGCGGTGTGGGTCCGCATCAGGGCATGGCGCCGCCCCCAGTCGATGCGCCCGGCCACGGTCTGCCCCACCGCCGGCAGCGCGGCGCCCCCGGGGACCTCCACCCGGTGCCACACGACGTCGCCCTCCTTGCGCACGTCGGTGACCGCCAGGCCCGCCAGCTCACCGTGATCGGCCGGCTGCCCGCCGCCGGTCGGGTAGAAGGCGGTGCGGTCGACGGCGATGGAGACGGCGCCGTCGACGTCGCGCACGTCGGTGACGGTGGCTTCGAAGTCGGTCAGGTAGGCGTCGCGCAGGCAGAGCAGGTCGGTCGGCATCGACCGCAGATCATCGCGGCTCAGCGCGACGGGGACCAGCCGTAGACGCGCGTCAGCGAGCCCCCCATGAGCATGGCCCGATCGCCATCGCTGAGCCGATCGGTCTCGGTGAACGCCCGCACGCCCTCGTCGTAGGTGAGCAGACCGGTGGCCCTGGTCCAGTCGGTGCCCCACAGGCACCGTTCGAGACCGAAGGCGTCGAAGAGGCGGCCGAGTGGCTCCCACAGGTCCTCGTAAGGGAACGGGCGGTGCGACAGCGTGCAGGCGCCGCTGATCTTGATGGCGATGTTCGGGTGCCGGGCCAACGCCAGCACGTTGGGGAGGTCGGCCCACGGCTCCGGCGGCGCGGGCGGTTCGAACGGTTGGCGCAACCCGAGGTGATCGAGCACGAACTGCGTGTCGGGGTGGGTGGCGGCCAGCTCGTCGAGCTCGCCCAGGCGCCCCCAGCACAGCACGTTGAGCGGCAGCCCGGCGGCGCCGGCGGCGGCGGCGATGCGGGCCGACCCGGCGCGCTGGGCGGCCGGGTCCTCGCTGCGGTAGAGCATGAGCCGCACCCCGACCGCGCCCGGCGTCGCCTTCCATGCGGTGACGACGTCGGTGGTGTCCGTCGCCATCGGATCGAGCGGCTTGACGAGGGCGAAGCGGCCGGGGTGGGCGGCGTGCACCGCCTCGGCGTAGCTGGCGTCGTAGCGGTACATCGTCCACGGCGACACGAGCACGGCCCCGTCGACGCCGACCGCGTCCATGGCCGCCACCATCTGCTCGCCGGTCACCTCGGCCGGACCGTGCAGCACGTCGGCCCAGGGCCGGCCGGGGTGGTCGCGCTCGTAGGCGTGGACCTGGGCGTCGATGACGGGTGAGGCGGCGCTCATCGGCTCATCCTTGCAGCTCGGCGTCGAGCACGCCGGCGGCCTCGAGCGCCGCAACCTCCGCCTCGGCCGGCCCGGACCATACCGGTCAGCACGTCGACGGAGGCACGGCAACGGAGCCGTCGCAACCGCCGGGCGTTCACCGCATACTTGGCCACCGGGGCGCGGGGCGGAACGGACCGGGAGTGCGGTCGTGTCCCGGCGGGGAACTGTGAGCACGATGGAGCAGCCGATGACAGCACGGGTCGACAGCGAGGGCAACGCCGGAACCACCGACGACCCACCTGCGCTCGCACCCGAGGCGGTCGCCGGCCGACCGATCGCACGGCAGCTGCTGGACCTGCGCCTCGCCCTGCTTCGGCCGCGCTGTTCGTGCTGGCGGTCGCCGCCGGCGCGGTGGCGCTGGCCCGGGCGTTCGATCTGGAGCTCTACGCCGTCACCGCCGATCCGGCCGCGGTGGCCCAGGGACCCTTCGCCGTGGGGTTCCTGTCGATGCTGGCGGTCATGGGCTGGGCGGCGGCGTTCGCGGTGGCGTTGCTGGGCGCGTCGGTGCTCTACGCCATCGACCCGTGGAGCGGGCGGGGGCGGATGCTCGCCGCCGCCGCCGCTGAGCGGCCTGCTCGCCCTCGACGATGCGTTCATGCTCCACGAGGTGGTGGTCCCCGAGTACCTGTTCGCCCCCGAGATGACGATGTACGCGGTGTCGGCCGCGGTGGCGCTGGGCTTCCTGTGGTTGGGTCGGCCCTACTTGCGGGGCACCGAGTACGCGCTGCTCGGCCTGGCGGTGCTTGCGTTCGGCGCGTCGGTGGCCGCCGACCAGGCCCTGCCGTTCGACGGTCGGGTGACGTTCGTGGAGGACCTGGCCAAGTTCAGCGGCATCGTGCTGTGGTGCCTCTACCTGTTCCGCACCGCCCGGTCGATGGCCACGCGCCATCGACGAGCGCCTGGTGCAGCTGCGCCGCCGCCAGCACGATGCCGAGCGCACGGCGTCGTCGGCGGTGGTCAGTGGTCCTTGGCCAGGATGATGCCCTCCTGCTCCAGGGCGGCGATCGTGGCGGCGTCGTAGCCCAGCAGCTCGCAACACGGCCTCGTTGTCCTCGCCCAGGCTGTGGGCCCGCAGCTCGGGGTCGGGGCCACGATCGGAGAACTTGATCGGGAAGCCGGGGATCTTGAACGTGCCGACCCGCTCGTCGTGGACCTCGCGCACCATGTTCCGCTCGACGAAGTACGGGTGCTCGAGCGCGCCGGCGGGGCTGAGGACGGGGCCGCAGGGCACCCGGTGCCGTTCGAGCACCTCGATCACCTCGGCGTCGGTGGCGAAGGTGGCCATCCACGCCTCGATGAGGGCGGTGAGCTCGTCGCGGTGCTCGATGCGCCCGCCGTTGCTGCGGAAGTGGGGGTGCTCGGCCAGCTCGGGGCGGCCCATCGCGGCCCCACAGGTAGCCCACCTGGCCCTGGGTGCACAGGATCACGATCCAGCCCTGCGGTGCCTTGAACGTGCCCGCCGGTGACAGCGGTTGGTAGTGGCGGCCTTCTCGCAGCGGTACGAACTCGCCGTCGGTCATCGACACGGCGTGCACCGCGGTCTCCTGCATGTGGAAGAGGGCGTCGACCATCGAGATGTCAACGTGCATGCCCCGCCCGGTGCGGTCGCGGCGGTAGAGGGCGTAGCCGAGGCCGGCGAAGGCGTGCACGCCGGCGTTGGTGTCGCCCACGCCGATGCCCACGAACGTGGGCGGCCCTCCGGGTCACCGGTCATGTGCATCACGCCGGAGTAGGCCTGGGCGATGAAGTCGAAGCTCGTCTTGTGCTTGAGCGGGCCGCTCTGCCCGAAGCCCGAGACCGACGCGTAGATCAGCCGGGGGTTGATGGCGGCCAGCGTGTCGTAGTCCATGCCCCGGCGGGCCATGACCCCGTGGCTGTAGTTCTCAACCAGGATGTCGACGTGGGCGACGAGCTCCTTGACCAGCTCCACACCTCGGGGCGCCGCAGGTCGACGCACAGGCTCCGCTTGCCCCGGTTCTGCTGGATGAAGCCGCCGGCGCGGCGGTTGCGACGGGGCACCCCGGCCCGGGTGGGGTCGCCCCACGGGGCCATCTCCACCTTGATGACCTCGGCCCCGAGCTCGGCCAGCAGACGGTGCAGGACGGTCCGGCCAGGTACTGGGTGAAGTCGAGCACCCGCACGCCTTCGAGGTACGGCTCGTCGATCATCGCTGGATTCCCCCTGTGCGCCCCGTGGCGGCCGTTGCGCCGCCCGGTCGAGCAGTCTCGCGCGAGCGTCCCGCCGACCGCCGCCGCCACACCGCCGCCTCCGCCCGCTCGGCGGTGCCCTGCTACTCGGTTGAGCCGTCGCAGTCGGGCTGAAGGGTCCCAACCGACACGTCAACAGGGTGGCTTGCGTCGGACGTCCGGGCGAAGGCCCTGGTCACGACGCAGGTCACCCCAAGTGGTGGTGCGACGACGTGCAGGTTCGGACCCTTCTGACCGCCGAGGCGCGCTGCAGCATCGCCTGGACGGACCCGCGACCGCCGACGGCACCATGCACGCCCACGCACCGTGCACACCCACCACCATGCAGTACGGGAAGCGACCAGCAAGAACGGCACTGGACAGATCAGAACAGGATGCGGAAACCCATGATCTCCACCGGACGAGTGCGGCCCACGCCCATCGAGCGCGTGCCAGCGCTCGAAACCGAGCCGGTGGTACAGCCGCTGGGCGGCGGGCATGAGCGACGTCGTGTGCGGCGCGATGCCGCTGGCCACGTCTTCACGAGCTCGCTCCACGCAGGCCCGGGTCAGGGCGGCTCCCACCCCACGACCTTGCGCCGAGGGTGCGGTGGCCAGCATGCGGAAACCGGCCAACGCCCCGAGCACCTCGGCCAGGTTCGGGAACTCGTCGGCGTAGCGGGGGTAGTAGGTCACGTTGCCGAGCAGCTGGTCGCCGTCCACCGCCACCAGCACGGTGGCGGTCGGCCCCCGCCCGGCCACATCGGCCAGCTCCTCGCCGTAGGCGCCCAGCGGCCCCATGCCCTCGAGCGCGGCGTAGGCGGCCACCGTCAGGGCCCCGATGCGCTCGTACTCCCCCGGCCGAACCACGCGGATCTCCATGGCGGCGCAGCGTACGCCCGCACCGGCATCGCCCACGGCCGCGCCGACCCGGCCGTCAACCGTGATCGTGGTGGTGGTGCAGGTCGGGCACGTGCGGATGGGCGTGCCCGTCAGGCGAGATGCCCTCCGGGTGGGCGTGCACGTGCGTGTGCCGACCGTTGCGCCGGCGCCAACCCGGGCCCGCCGCCGAACCGAGCCCATCGGTGGAACCGTCATGGCGGTGGCGGTGGTGCTCGTCGTGCAGGTGGTCGTGGGCGTGCACGAGCGCCCGGTGGACGTGCGGGTGCACGTGGGCCGAGCGGGCCGCCACCGCCACCCCGGCCGCCGCCAGGGCGAACGCCAGCGCGTGCCGGGCACCGGGCTGCTCCTGCAACCCCACCCAGGCGACGACCGCCCCGATGAACGGCGCGGTGGCGAACACCACCTGCGCCCGGGCGGCGCCCAGCTCGCGCGCCCCCCGCACCCACAACACCATCGACGCCCCGTAGCCCACCGCCCCGATGAGCAGCGCGGCCGCCACCTCGGCCACCCGCAGGCTCCCGATCCCGCCCGCCCCCAGCAGGCCCAGCACCGTGTTGGCCACGCCCGCCACCGCGCCCTTCGCCACCACCAGGTGCTCCGGTGCCAGCTGATCGACCCGGGCGGTGACGCTGTTGTCGAGCCCCCACAGCACGCAGGCGCCCAGCACCGCCAGCGCCCCGCCGCTGAGCCGGCCGCCCGGCTGCCAGACGAGGACCACACCGGCCAGCGTCACCAGCGCCGCGCCCGACACCACCCGACGTCCCAGGTGCTCGCCGAACAGCAGCGCCGACAGCGACACGGTGGCCACCAGCTCGAGGTTGAGCAGCAGCGATGCACCGGCAGCGTCGGTGTGGGCCAGCCCCACCATCAGCAGCGCCGGGGCCGCCGCACCGCCGGCCACCACCGCCACCGCCACCGAACGCCGGTCGGCCCGCAACGCCGCCGCGGTGGGCCGGTTTCGCACGGCGGCGGGCAGCAATGCCGCCCCGGCACCGACGTACAGCAGACCGGCCAGCACCAGGGCGGGCATCGAGCCGGCCAGCACGGAGGCGGCCGGGGCCGACGCACCGAAGAGCACGGCGGCCAGCTGGCAGCGCCGCGCACCCACCCGGCCCAGCCGCCCAGTCGGGCGCGCCCCCGCGCGCCGGGCCCGTTCAGCACTTCTGGTGCAGCGGAGCGCCCCGAGTACGGTGGCGGCGCGTCCGACGCGCAGCGGACCGAGCCAACCACCAGGGGGAGACATGAAGGCAAAGGCGGCAGTGTTCCGCGAGATCGGCGGCTCGTTGAGCGTCGAGGCCATCGACATCGACGATCCGGGGCCCAACGAGGTGCGGGTGCGCACCGTCGCCTGTGGGGTGTGCCACAGCGATCTGCACTTCATGAAGGGCTCCATCGCCGGGGCGGTGCCCACCGTGCCCGGCCACGAGCCCGCCGGCATCGTCGAGGCCGTCGGCTCCGACGTGAGCACCGTGAAGGTGGGCGACCACGTGATCGCTTGCACGTCGATGGCCTGTGGCCACTGCACCCAGTGCCAGCTCGGCGCCCGCCACCTGTGCACCGACCGCCGGGCGCTGCGTCGCCGCAAGGGTGAGGCGCCGCGCCTGTCGGTGGACGGCACCCCGCTCTACCAGTTCGCCGACCTGTCGGGCTTCTCCGAGGCGATGCTGCTGCACGAACGGGCCGTCGTGGCCATCGACGAGGACATCCCGCTCGACGTGGCCGCGCTGGTGGGCTGCGGCGTGACCACCGGTG
The DNA here is from genome assembly GCA_041394365.1 of Acidimicrobiales bacterium. GTDB lineage: Bacteria > Actinomycetota > Acidimicrobiia > Acidimicrobiales > CAIXPF01 > CAIXPF01. Next base: position 256,313 of record JAWKIM010000009.1, on the reverse strand, counting down.
TGGGCGCCGCCCTGAACACCGCCAAGGTCCGCCCCGGTTCGACGGTGGCCGTGTTCGGCGCCGGCGGCGTGGGCAACTCGGTGATCCAGGGCGCCCGCATCGCCGGCGCCCGCCAGATCATCGCCATCGACATCTTCGAGCACAAGCTCGAGACGGCGCGGCACTTCGGCGCCACCGACACGATCCTCTCCGGCGAGGGCATCGATCCGGTCAAGGAGATCAAGCGGCTCTCGGGCGGCGGGGTCGACTACGCGTTCGACGCGGTGGGCAACATCGCACTCGCCTCGCAGTGCCTCTACGCGCTGGCGCCGCAGGGTCTGGCGGTGATCGTGGGCGCCATCCCCCGCGGCCAGAAGCTCACCCTGGAGCCCGGCCACTTCTACCTGGAGAAGCGGCTGATGGGCTCGCTCATGGGCTCGTCCGCGTTCCAGCTCGACGCCCCCCACTTCCTGAGCCTCTACCGGCAGGGCAAGCTGGACCTCGACGCCATGATCAGCGAGCGCGTCACCATCAACCAGATCGACGCCGCACTCGACGCCATGGCCAACGGCGAGGTGACCCGCAGCGTCATCATGTTCGACAGCTGAGCGGTCGCTCCGCTCGGTGAACGGGCAACGGGCATCGGGCGACGGGCGGGATCCCCGGTGGGATCCCGCCCGTCTCGCCGGGCCGGCCGCCGCCGCCTCAGGTGGCGATCGAGGCGGTGATCGCCGCCACCTCGGCGGCGACGGTGGCGGCGTCGACCAGGTCGGCGGCCTCGTCGGTGAGCACCGCGGCCCGCTCGGCCAGCAGCTCGTCGGCCAGGCCGCTGTCGAACAGCTCGGCCTGGAGATCGGCCTTGGCCCGGGTCACCAGGCCGGCGAACGTGTCATCGGCCAGGAACCGCTCGACCAGCGGGTTGCTCTTGGCGTTCGGCCCGCCCATGGCGCCGGGCCCGCCGCCAGTCGGGAACCCACCGCCGACAGGCGCCTGACCGACCGGCGCCTGACCGACAGGCGCCTGGCCGGTGGGCCGCTGCCCGCCCGGCCCGCCCGCCCCGCCGGGCCCGCCGCCGTTCACGTTGCGCACGCCGAAGGCGAGGTTGTGGTCCCACGCCACCACCGTCATCCGGCCGGTCTCGGCGTCGTAGCGGAGATAGAGTTGTTCCCGGGGCCGTCGATGTCGTCGAAGTTGTCGATGAGCTCCTCGAACGCCAGGTACGTGGCGAAGGCCTCCACGTCGAGGTACCGGTCGAGCTCGGCGGCGAAGGTGGCGTCATCGCTGTTGTTGACGAAGTCGAGGAACTCGATCAACGGGGTGAGGTCCTCCTCGCCGGTCTCCTGGTCGAACACGTCCTCGTAGGCGGCCGGGTCGTCGCCCCGGTAGGTGTAGTCGCCTTCGCTCTCGGCCTTGTAGAGCAGGCCGTCGGCGGCGAAGCTGGCCTCCTCCCAGTCCTCGTCGAGGTGCTTCACCACCAGTCGCTTCCTCGGCGGAGCCGTTCATGGTGAGCCGGATGCTGGCCGACGACTCGCTGGCCAGCCCCGCCGCCTCGAGCAACTCGAGGGCGAGCGCCTCGTTCAGCGCCGTCTCCGAGCTGTTCGAGCGGATCACGAACGCGCTGACGCCGAGGTGGGACTGCCCCTCGATCTCCTTGTCGAGCCGCACCAGCCACGGCAGCGTCTGCGCCTCGGTGTCCGTTCCCGAGTCCCGTAGGCCGAACAGCGACGAGTTGCCCGAGGCGGATGGCGGCCTGCTCATAGGTGACGCCGTCGATGGTGACGGTCGCCTCGATCCAGATCTTCTCCGCTGATCCCTGGTACGCGGCCACGAGCTCGGCGTAGTCCGCTTCGTCGTAGCTGATGGCGACGGTGTGGACGGTGCCGTCGTCGAACAGCCCGGCGCCGGTGGCGGTCTCCGACCCACCACCGGCGCTCTCGGCGGCCGTCGAGCTCGCGGCCGCGGCGCGGTCGGCGTCGCCGGCCCCTGCGGTCCCGCAGGCGGCCAGGGCCAGGGTCAGGCCACGGCGCCGACGACGGCGCGGCCGGCGGATGGCGGCCGGGGTCTTGCAGGTGGGGTGCATGCCCACCAGGCAACGCCCCCGGGCTGCGGTCCGTTTGAAGGAAAGCTGGGAACTTCCCGGGAGCTCACCGGCCGGGCCGCCGGGCCCGCCGTCAGCGCAGCGGTTGGAGGAACACCTGCCCGTGCCCCGTGCCCACGACGACCGCGCCGCCGAGGGCAGCCAGGCGAGCGCCTGCCGGTGCACCGAGCGGGAAGCCGTGATCGGGACGGGTCGAGCGGCCCGGCAGCCACAGCACCAGCGCGGCGTCGCCGCCATCGGCCAGCAGCGTCGCCACCCGATCGCCAGACGGCTCGTGGGCGAGGGCGACCACCCGGGTGCCGTTGGTGCCGAACACCTCGCCTTGCGCCCCGACGGGCCCTTCCCGGAGAAGTCCCAGCGGGTGAGCATGCCCACGCACCCCGCCATCAGCCAACGACCGCGGTGGTGCCAGCTCAGCTGATCCACCTTGCCGGGGAAGCCCGCCATCTCGTAGTCGGTGCCCGACCACAACCGCCACGTGGATGGTGCTGTCCTGCGCACCGCCGACCATCCACCGATCGCCCGGCCCGATGGCGATCGCCAGCACCGACCCCTTCCACGGGTAGCGCCGGTGCGCGACCACGCCATCGGCCCCCACGCCATACCACTGGACCCCGCCGTAGCGGCCGCCGCCAGGCGGCGCCCATCGCTCGACCACGCCAATGCGGTGACCGTCGAAGGAGCGTCGTCGTGGACGGCCACCACGGTCCCGGCGGCGTCGCAGATGAGCACCCGCCGGCCGACGCCCACGGCCAGCAGCCCGTCTACCGACCAGGAGAGCGCGGCGACGCCGGCCGGCCTGGCGAGCGTGGCCGCCACGGGCTGACCACCGTTGCGGCGGCCACAGCCGCACGGCGCCGTCCTGGCCGCCGCTGGCCAACACGGCGCCGTCGGCCGACCGCCAGCGCCGCCACGCCGAGGGCGCCGGGCCATGGTGGCGAGCACTGCGCCGGTGGCGGTGTCGAGCACGACGGTCTCCCCGCCGCCGAGCCGGCGGCCACCAGCGCCCCGTCCGGCGACACCGCCAGCGCGGTGATCCAGTCCTCGAGGCCGGCACCCCACCTCGGGTCGACGGCCCGACGGTCGGTCAGCCAGCGGTCGGGCTCGGCCCTCACACCAGGCACGAGCGGAACCCGCGGTCCAGCGCGTCGCGGTCGAGGTTGCGGCCGATGAACACCAGCCGGTTGCGGCGGACCTCTCCCGCCTGCCACGGCCGGCCGGATGCGCCGTCGAGGAGCATGTGCACGCCCTGGAACACGTAGCGGCTGTCGGACCCCGCCACCGCAAGGATGCCCTTGGAGCGGAACAGGTCGGTGCCGTTGCGGCGCAGCAGGTCGCCCAACCAACGGTTGAGCCGGTCGGCCGACACCTCGCCGGCCACGTCGATGCCCACCGAGGTCACCGACTGGTCGTGTCGGTGATCCGTGTCGTCCAGGAACTCGGGATCGGTCTCCAACACCCGCTCCAGGGAGAACGCGTCCACCCCGAGGATCCGCTGCAGGTCGAGGCGGGCGTAGCTGGCCGGGATGATCTCGGCCACCGCGTTGATCTCGCGGATCCGGCGTTGTACGACGGCCAGCTCCTCGCCGTCCACCAGATCGATCTTGTTGAGGATCACCCGATCGGCGAAGGCGAGCTGCTCGACCGCCTCGTTCTCGACCCCCGCGGGCTTGACCTCGTCGAGGTGGGCGAGCGCGTGCTTGGCATCGACCATGGTGACGATGGCGTCGAGGCTGCAGGCGGCGGCGATCTCGTCGTCCACGAAGAACGTCTGCGCCACCGGGGCGGGATCGGCGAGGCCGGTGGTCTCCACCACGATGCGATCGAAACGGTCCTTGCGCTTGAGCAGCGTGCCGAGGATGCGGATCAGGTCGCCGCGCACGGTGCAGCAGATGCACCCGTTTTCATCTCGAAGATCTCTTCCTCGGCCTGCACCACGAGCGCGTCGTCGATGCCGACCTCGCCGAACTCGTTCTCGATCACCGCGATGCGCTGGCCGTGGTGGCGGGTGAGGATCTCGTTGAGCAGCGTGGTCTTGCCCGACCCGAGGAAACCGGTGAGCACGGTCACCGGGACCTTCGCCGGTGTCGAGGTGGTCGAGTCAGCCATGGTCGTTCTCCTCGAGTTGGTCGTCGCCCGCTGCGGGCCCTGGGTGCGTGTCAGCATGTTGAGAATAGTTCCCATTCTGTCTAGACTCAAGCCATGCGCGCCAGCATCGTGTCCGGCCCGGCCGATCTCGACCACCCGCCACTCGCCGCCCTGCTCGACCGGCTCCGAGCCGACGGCCATCCCGGCTTGTCCGAACGCAAGCGCCTCGACGCCGCCGAACCCGCCCGGGGTTCCTTCGGCGTCCTCTGCGACGACGAGGACGGCCACCTGGTGGCCTACGCCCGTTGCGTGCCGAGCCGCCACCCGTCGCCGCAGTGGACGATGGAGCTGCTCGTGCACCCCCACTGGCGCGAGCGGGTGGAGCCGGAGGTGCTCGCCGTGCTCTACGTCCGGCTGCTGACCCACGGCGGCGGCCCGCTGACCTGGTGGACCGCCGACCCGGGCCAGGAGCGCCTGGCCCGGGCCTCGGGCTGGCGGATCGAGCGGACCCTGGCGCGCTGGTGGCACCGCTGCCCCGGGACCGGTGGCACCGCTGCCCGTCGGGGTCGCCATCAGCCCCTTCGTCGACGACGACGCCGGCCGGGACGAGCTCGTCCGGCTCAACAACGCCGCCTTCGCCGAACACCCCGAGCAGGGCGGGTGGACGCTGAGGACCTCACCCGACGGACTCGTACCGACTGGTATGACCCGTCGCACATCACCATGGCCAGGCGCGACGCTTCGGCCTGCGGGTTCTGCTGGCTGAAGCGGCACGCCGCCACGCGATTGGTCGAGGTGTACGCCATCGGCGTCGATCCCGAGCAGCACACCCCCGGCCTCGGTCGAGCGCTGCTCACCCACGCGCTGCACCACTTCCGGGTGCCCGACGGCGGCCGGGCCCTGGCCATGCTGTACGTGGACGAGGCCAACGGGCCGGCGGTCGCGCTGTACCGGCGGCTCGGCTTCTCCACCGCGGCCCGGCAGGTCGCCTACCGGGTGTCCATCCCCGATGGCCGGGCAGGTCGCGCCGCCGGCCAGCCGCCCCACCTGCCCGGCCGCCGCCGGCGCACGAGCGGACCGGGCCGATGAGCAGGCGGAGCGAGGAAGCGCACGTCGTCGTGCTCGGAGCGGGACCGGTCGGCCTGGCGGTGGCGCTGCACCTGCTCGCCGCCGATCCCTCCGGGCGGGATGCCACACGCGTGATCGATCCCTCCGGGGGCTGGCTCACGGCCTGGCGGGACCGGTTCCGCCGCCTCGAGATCGACCGGCTGCGCTCCCCCGCCGTGCACCATCCGGGGCCCGATCCCGGCGCGCTGCTGCGCTGGATGGCCGAACGCGGCGCAACCGGCTCCGGGCCCTACCGCTCGCCCGACACCGCGACCTTCGAGTCGTTCTGCGACCGCCTGGTGGCCGACGCCGGGCTCACCGATGCGGTGCGGGCCGAACAGGTGCACGAGGTGCAGCCCGCAGGTCGGGGCCTGCGCGTGCTCACCTCGGCGACCACCGTGCGGGCACGCGCCGTCGTGCTGGCCACCAACCCGCACCGGCGCACCCTGCCCGACTGGCTGGCGGCGGTGGTCCCCGTCGCCCTGCACCGCCTCCGCCATGCCGACGACATCGACCTCACCGCCGGCGACGGCGACCTCGCGGGCGAGCACGTCGCCATCATCGGCGGCGGCCAGACGGCGGCCCACCTGGCGTGCGGCGTTGCCGGCCACGGCGGCACCGCCACCATCATCGCCCGGCGGGCGATGACCGAGCGGAACTTCGACGTCGAGCCCGGCTGGTTGGGCCCACGCCGGCTCGACGCGTTCCACGCCGAGCCCGACCCGGGCCGGCGCCTGCAACAGGCACGCAGCGCCCGGGGCGGCGGCAGCATACCGCCGGGCATGCTGACGGCGCTGCGCGGGCTCGAGGCGGCCGGGGCCCTGCGCATTGTCGATGGCGCCGAGGTGCGCGCCGCCGAACAGCGGGGTCCACGCTTCCGGCTCGACGCCGGGCACGGCGGTCCCGTCCTGGCCGACCGCATCTGGCTGGCCACCGGCACCGAAGCCTGCCTGAGCGCCGCCCGCTGCCTGCACGGGTTGGCCGCCGACATCCCGATGGGCGGCGAGCTACCCCTGCCCGATGGACAGCTCCGGCTCGGTCCCTGGCCACTGTTCGCCACCGGCCGGCTCGCCACCAGCCGGCTCGGCCCGGCTGCGGGCAACCTCTGGGGCGCCCGCCAGGCCGCCCTGGCCATCACCAGGGCCCTGACCGGGGTGGATCTGGAACACCGCGCCATGGTCCGCTGATCTGCCGTTCGACGCCTCGACCCTGCACCACGGCCCGACGTCTCGCGCGCGTCACGGTGTCAAGCTGGCGCTCCTCGCGGCATCCCGGCATGACAACGGTCGCATCCGCCAGACCGCGAGCCGTGGACCGGTCGGTAGCGTTGGTGTCCCGGGGAATGGGGGAACCGTGACGCTGAGCGAGTCCTACCGATTACACGACCGCTACCTCGCCGATGACGGGACGGTGTTCCTCACCGGCATCCAGGCGCTGGCCCGCCTGCCCCTCGAGCAGCTGCGCGCCGACCGCCGGGCGGGGCTGCGCACGGCCGCCTTCGTGTCGGGCTACCAGGGTTCGCCCCTCGGGGGCTACGGCGAAACGGTCCGCGACGCCGCTGCGCTGGCGCCCGAGCTGCCCATCGTCGTCCGGCCGGCGCTGAACGAGGAGTACGGCGCCACCGCGGTCATGGGCTCGCAGCTCGCCTCCGTGCAGCCCGACTGTCGCTACGACGGCGTGGTGGGGATCTGGTACGGCAAGGCCCCCGGCGTGGATCGCGCCGCCGACGCCCTGCGCCACGCCGTGTACACCGGCACCGCCCCCCACGGCGGGGCGGTGGCCATCGTTGGCGATGATCCGGCGGCCAAGAGCTCGACGATCCCGTCGAGCTCAGCAAGCCTGCTCGCCGCCATGCACGTGCCCATCCTCTACCCCGGCGACCCGGCCGAGGCCCTCAAGTTGGGCCGCCACGCGGTGGCGCTGTCGCGGGCCACCGGGCTGTGGGTGGCGCTGAAGATCGTGGCCGACGTGGCGGATGCCACCGCCACCATGTCGCTGCGACCCGAGGCGTTCCAGCCCGTGCTGCCGCAGGTCGACGGTCGGCCCTACGAGCACCGGCCCGATGGCCGCCTGCTCACCCCGCACACCCTCGGGCTCGAGCGCGAGATCGTCGAGGTCCGCTACGAGCTGGCCCGGCGCTACGCGGTCGACAACGCGCTCAACTACCTGACCGCCGATCCGGCCGACGCCTGGATCGTGATCGTCGCCTCGGGCATCAGCTACCGGGAGGTGACCGAGGCGTTCGCCCGGCTCGGGCTGCGCGGCGAGCAGGCCATCGCCGATTGTGGCATCAGGCTGTTGAAGATGGGAATGCCCCTGCCGTTCAACGCGTCGGTGGTCCGCCACGCCGCCCGAGGGGTGCACGAGGTCCTCGTCGTGGAGGAGAAGGCGCCCACCATCGAGTCGCTCATCAAGGACGCCCTCTACGACCTCGATGACCGGCCCAGGGTGGTGGGCAAGGTGGACGATGCCGGGCGCGAGCTTTGCCCCGCCTACGGCGCGCTCGATGCCGACGCCCTCGTGGGCGTCCTGCGCCGCCGGTTGGGCGCAACCCTGGGCGATCGGCTGGCACCGGAGCAGCCGCAGCGGCAGCGCATCCGGCTCACGCTGGAGCCGCTGCCGGCGCAGCGGGCGCCGTTCTTCTGCTCGGGCTGTCCCCACAACCGCAGCACGGTCGTACCCGACGGTACGCTCGTCGGCGCGGGCATCGGCTGCCACACCATGACCCTGCTGATGGATCCCGACCGGGTGGGCGACATCGCCGCCATCACCTGCATGGGCAACGAGGGCACCCAGTGGATCGGCATGGCCGACTTCGTCGAACGCTCCCACTTCGTGCAGAACCTGGGTGACGGCACCTACTTCCACTCCGGTCGCCTGGCCATCACCGCCGCGGTGGCCGCCGGCGTGACCATGACCTACAAGCTGCTCTACAACGGCACGGTGGCCATGACCGGCGGGCAGGACCCGACCGGCCAGCGCGACGTGCCCGACGTCGTGCGGCAGCTCCTCGACGACGGCGTGGCCCGGGTGCTCATCACCGCCGAGGACACCGAGCGCTATCTCGGGGTGACGCTGCCCGCCGGGGTGGCCGTGTGGCCGCGCGAGCGCCTCCTCGAAGCCCAGGAGCTGCTGGCGACGGTGCCAGGGGTGACCGTGCTCATCCACGACCAGGCCTGCGCCGCGGAGGCCCGCCGGTCGCGCAAGCGGACCCCGCCGGCCACCACCCGCCGCGTGGTCATCAACCCGAGGGTCTGCGAGGGCTGCGGCCACTGCGGCCGGATCAGCAACTGCCTGTCGGTGCAGCCGATCGAGACGGCCTTCGGGCCGCGGACCCACATCGATCAGACCACGTGCAACCTCGACGCCTCTTGCCTCGAGGGTGACTGCCCCTCGTTCGTCACGGTCACGACGTCGAGCGGCGCACGGCGGCGGTGGCGCCGGGCGGCGCGCCGGGTGACCCGCCGCTTCGACGCCGTGCCGGGCCGTGCCGAACCGCACGGTACGGCCGAAGCCGGGGTGGGCAGGCCCGCGCCGACGACCGCCCTGCCCGACCCGGTCGTCGTGGTGCCCGCCGAGGACTTCGCCATGCGCATCACCGGGATCGGCGGCACCGGCGTGGTCACGGTGGCCCAGGTGCTCGGCACGGCGGCGATGCTCAGCGGGTACCACGTGCGGGGCCTCGACCAGATCGGGCTGTCGCAGAAGGCCGGCCCGGTGGTCAGCGACGTGCGGCTGTCGACGGTGGCGCCCACCGCCACCAACCGCCTGGGCGAGGGCCAGGCCGACCTGCTGCTCGCCCTCGACCAACTGGTGGCGGCCTCCGACAAAGGCCTGCTGACCGCCGATCCGGGGCGCACGACCGTCGTCGGGTCCACCTCGCCCACCCCCACAGGGGAGATGATCACCCACCTCGACGTGCACCTGCCCCCGGCCGGGGAGCTCAGCACCCGCATCGCCACCCTGACCCGGGCCGACGCCCAGCACTGGGCCGACGCCCAGGCGATCACCACCGACCTGTTCGGCTCGGCGACCACCGCCAACCTCTTCGTGGTCGGGATGGCCGTGCAGGCCGGATGCCTCCCGCTGCCCCCTGCCGACATCGAGGCGGCCATCGCCCTCAACGGCGTCGCCGTGCAGGCCAACATCGAGGCGTTCCGCTGGGGGCGGACCCAGATCGTCGATCCCAGCGCGGTGCGCGCCGCCCGGCACGCCGCCGCCGGGGCGAAGCCACCCGTCGACGAGGCGGGCCGCGCCGCGGCTGCGCCTGCGCCGCCCCCGTCCGGCGGTCGCAGCGGCGGCCTGCCCGACGCCGTGGCCGCCGGCCTCGGCGCGCTGGGCCTCGAAGCCGACGACCGGCTCGCCGCGACGCGCTTCGCCGCGGAGCTGCAGGCCTGGGGCGGCGACCGGCCGGTGCGCCGGTGGTGGCGGGCGGTCGAGGCGGCGGCGCAGGCCGAGCGGCGCGCCGTACCCGGCAGTACGGCGTTGACGATGGCGGTGGCGGCGAACCTGTTCAAGCTCCTCGCCTACAAGGATGAGTACGAGGTGGCGCGCCTGCTCCTCGACGACGAGGCGCTGGACGAGGTCCGCTCGATGGCCGGGCCCGACGACATGGTCGCCTGGCAGCTGCACCCGCCGCTGCTGCGCAACTGGGGGCTGGATCGCAAGATCGCCATCGGCACGTGGGCGGCGCCGGCGCTGCGGGCGCTGTCCCGGGGACGGGTGCTGCGGGGCACACCGCTCGATCCCTTCGGGCGGGCCGAGGTGCGCAAGGTGGAGCGAACCCTGCCGACGCAGTACGAGGCCGCCATCGAGACGGTGTGCCGCACGCTCGACGCGGACCGGCTCGCGGCCGCCGTGGCCATCGCCGCCCTGCCGGACCTCGTGCGAGGCTACGAGGACATCAAGCTCGACTCGGTCGCGCGGTACCGCACCGCCCTCAGCGACGCCCTGGCCGCCTACCCCAGCGCCACCCCAACACCGGCCGCTTCCACCATCTGACCGGCGGCGCTCCTCGACAGACGCGAATTGCCGTAGCTCCCGACGATTCGCCGCCGATTCGCCGTGTCGGGATGGCCGTGTCGCAGCGATTCGTCGGCGATTCGGCGTGCGCATGGCCGTCGCCGGAGCGATTCGCCGGCGATTCGGCCTCGGCGGATCGACACGTCGAATCGCCATACCGTACGGTATGCGCCGTCGGTCGGCACTCGGACCCGGATGCCCGGCGAGGAGCGGTGTGCAGACCTGCACGCCCTCGCGCCGCCCTCGCCGAAGGCACCCTTGTGGCGTCCTGGGCGAGCTGGAAGGAGTTTCCATGAAACGTCCTTTCGTTGCCGGAACACGTCAGCAAGGGCGCTGAGCGTCGACCATTCCGGCCCCGTTCGAGTCGCCCACGATCGAAACCGCCCCGGTATGTGGCACGTTATGAGCCTTCCGTATATTTCATGCACTCGGAGCTGGCTGATTCCCGGCAGATTCCCGGCTGATTCCTGGCTGACCCCTGGCTCTGGCTGATTCGTCGCCGATTCGCCCCGAGCGGGCGGCCCACCCGCCCCCAACGGTTCCCGTACCGAGCGGTACGGCGAGCGCACACCAACGTGGCCCCGCGCCCGCCGTCCTGCGCCGGCGGGTGTGCAAGGCTGCCCGCCACGACACCGCGGCGACGCGTCGCGCCGCCGAGAAGGGAACCCGGGTGGAGCAGCTCGCCATCGATCAGATCGTCACGGCGCGGGCCGCGGCCGCCGCCGGCTGCCCGGCCGCTCGCCACCGCCTCGACGCCTTGTTCGACCACGGCACGTTCACCGAGTACGGCCCGCTCGCCGGTCGCTCCTCCGACGTCGAGGACGACGGTCCCGCCGACGGCCTGGTCGGCGGCGTGGGCGAGCTGGGCGGCCGACCCGTCGTCGCGGCGTCCTACGACCGTGCCGTGCTCGACGGCACCCAGAGCGAGCGCAACCAGCGCAAGCTGGCCAAGCTCATCTACCTCGCCCAGGTCAACCGCTGGCCGCTGGTGCTCTTCGTGGAGGGCGACGGCGCCCGCCCCGACGATCCCTGCCCTGCCGCCGGTGGTGGTCACCACCCGCGGCGCTGGGACACCCTCGACGGGCTCGCCGAGCTGTCGGGCTGGGTGCCGACGGTCGCAGGATCACCGGCGCCGTGCGGGATGGTCACGTCGCCCAGGCGATGCTGTGCGACCTCGTCATCGGCGTGGCCGGCGCCACCATCGGCGTGCAGCCGCTCCCGGTGGAGCAGTACGCCGCACGCAGGACCTCGATCTCGTGGCCGCCGGGCCGACGAGGCGCTGGCCGCCGTGCGCGCCTACCTGGACTACTGGTTCGACGACGCGGGGTCCGACGCATCCGCCGCCCGGCCTGCGCCGAGCGCGGCCACGATCGGGCGCATCGTGCCCGACAACCGGCGCCGCGCCTACGACATGCGGGCCCTCATCACCGCGTTCGCCGACGACGCCAGCGTGCTGGAGCTGGGCCGGGCCTGGGCGCCGTCGATGGTGACCGCGCTCGCCCGGCTCGAGGGCCGCGCCATCGGCATCTTCGCCAACCAACCCCTCTCACCCAACGCCGGCGCCATCGACAGCGCCGCCGCCGACAAGGCGGCCCGCTTCATCGAGCTCTGCGACGCCTACGAGCTGCCCCTGGTGTCGTTCATCGACAACCCCGGCTACATGGTCGGCCCCGATGCCGAGCGGGGCGGCATCGCCCGCCACCACGCCCGCCCGCTGTCGGCGCTGCACCACCGCACCGTGCCGCTCTACTCGGTGCAGGTCCGCAAGGCGTACGGGTTGGGGCCTTACGCCATGAGCGGGTACGGCTCGTCGCGGCACGTGCCGCAACTGCGGCTGGCCTGGCCCTCGGTCGAGTCCGGTGGCATGTCGCTGGAGGGCGCGGCGTACCTGGTCAAGCGCAAGGAGATCCAGGCCGCGGCCACCCCCCAGGAGGCCCGCGCCATCCGCGACGCGTACGCCGAGCAGATGCGCGACGTCGCCTCGGGCGTTCGCGCCGGCCGGACGTACTCCTTCGACGACGTGTTGCTGCCGGAGGAGACCCGGCCCCGCATCGCCGCCATGCTGCGCCGCACCACCCGCACCCTCCCGGCGGTCAAGAAGCACCCGATCGATCCCCGCTGAGCCCACCGGACCACCACGTTCCCGACCCCACTCCTGCCCGACCACCGACCGAGGCGACCATGGACCCCAACCGCATCACCGCCCTCGCCGCCGCCAAGGCCTCGCAGCTCGACTCCGCCCGCCCCGATGCGACCGAGCGCGTGCACCTCACCGGGAAGCTGACCGCCCGGGAACGCCTGGCCGCCCTGCTCGATCCCGGCAGCGCGGTGGAGTACGGGTCGATCGCCGCGGTCGACCACGACGGCGGCTGGGTCCCCGAGGCCGGCGGCGTCGATTTCGTGGGCACGATCGACGGGCGCCCCGTCATCGCCTCGTCGACCGACTACACCGACAAGGGCGGCGGGTACGGCGCCGCCCGCCTCGAACGCCTCTTCGCCCTCGCCCAGCAGCGACGCTGGCCGCTCGTGCTGTTCGTCGACGGCGGCGGCAGCAGGGCGCGCCACCCCCGCACCGGCCGCGGCGACCTCGAGCTCAACGGTGCCTTCGGGCCCTACCAGCTCTTCGACGGGATGGCGGAGCTGTCGGGCTGGGTGCCCACGGTGGCCATCGTGTCGGGCCCCTCCTTCGCCGGCCACGCCAGCCTGGCCGGCTTCAGCGACTGTGTGATCGGCACGTTCGGCTCGTCGGTGGGCATGGGCGGTCCGCCGATGGTGGAGGCCGCGCTGGGGATGCGGCTCGGCCACAACGAGCTCGCCGGCGTGGAGATGCACGAGCTCACCGGCGGCATCGACCTGCTCGTGCCCGACGAGCCCACCGCCATCACCGCCGCCCGCCGGTACCTGTCCTACCTGCCGAGCGCCATCCCCACCGGTGTGGGACCGACGCCGGCCACCGCGCCGGTCGAACCGCCCCGCGCCGCGGCCATCGCCGAGCTGGTGGCCGACGCCGGCCCCTACGACATCGAGCCCGTGCTGGAGGCCCTGGTGGACGCGGGCACGCTGTTCGAGCTGCGACCGGCCTTCGCCCGCGCCGTGTTGACCGCCTTCGCCCGCATCGGCGGGCACAGCGTGGGCGTGCTGGCCAGCCGGCCGGCCGAGCACGGCGGCCGCATCGACGAGTCGGCGGCGGTGAAGGTCGCCCGCTTCGTGGAGCTGTGCGACGCCTACGAGCTGCCCATCGTCTCGCTGGTGGACAGCGAGGGCTGCGTCACCACCTGGCCGGGCGAGGACGGCGCCACCGTCACGGAGCCGGGCACCAACCGGTGGCACAGCCGCCCGATCATCGCCCACCAGCACCGCAGCGTCCCGCTGTTCCGCATCCAGCCCGCCGCGCCGGCGACGCATCGGGTCTCATCCTCGCCGCCTGCCGAACGCCGCCACCGTACCGGTGTTCGCCGTCACCTGGCCGACCGTCGAGCTCGGCCGCACCGACGGCTTCGCCGCCGTGCGCAACGCCAACGCCCACGACGACGTGATCGATCCGGCCGAGACCCGGGGGCGGCTGCGCCGGCTGCTGGACCACCTCATGGCCGCACCGCCGCCGCCACGATCGTCCAAGAAGCGACCGGTCGACACCTGGTGATCTGACTACGCTGCAACCGACGCACCCAGCAAACAACGGAGGGGAATCGATGCCACGGTTCATGATCGAACGCGACATCCCGGAGATCGGCTCGGCGGAACGTGAGGAGCTGCGCGCCGCCGCGGCCAAGTCGAACGAGGTGCTCGCCGCCATGAAGGCGGAGAGCAAGAACATCCAGTGGGAGCACTCCTACGTCGCCGGCAACAAGACGTTCTGCGTCTACATCGCCGACGATGCCGCCCTCATCGACGAGCACGCCCAGCGGAGCGGCTTCCCCGCATCCATCGTCACCCAGATCGGCAAGATGATCGATCCGGTGACGGCCGAGGCCTGAGCGCCGCAGCCACATCGCCACCGCACCGGGCCCCGGCGAGCGGCCGCGCTGCCGGCCGGCCCGGTGTGGATGGGTGGGGTCCACCCGCCTCAGCAGATCGAAGGAACCTGGTTGCGCATGGCGCATCGGCCGAGCGGCGAGCGCCGAGGGCACCTCACCAGGTGCAGAAGAGCTGCACCACCCACTTCTGACCCCGACCGGTGGACACGCCGATGCCGGTGAGACGCCAGTTGCCGAGCATGTTGCGCAGGTGGGCCTGGCTGTTGGACAACGCCACGTGGGCGCTCCACACGCTGGAGGCGTAGCCCACGTTCTCGGCCATCGACCGGCAGCCGGTGATCCGCATCAGCGCACCGAGATCCTCGTGGTAGAGGTAGCCCGCCTGCTGCATGAGCGAGGCGTGCACCTCGGCCCAGTAGGACAGCACGCCGTCGGCGGGCAGCGTGGGCAGCCCGTACCAGTTGCGCTGGCCGTTCAGATCGATCGTCAGCTCCTTGGCGTCGGGTGTCTGCCACCACTCCGTGCCGCCTGCATCGGCTGACGCAGGGACACCACTTCCGGCACCGATCGTGGCGACCGCTGCGCCGATGATGGCCACGACCACGCCAAGCGCCTGCCAGCGCCTGCGGCGCCGACCCCGGCCTTCCGACCGAACTTGCCCGACCTCGACAACCTCTCGGTTCTGCACGCCTGCGCACTCGCCCCTTGTTCCCGTCCCGACACCACGCGCGGCCTCCGTCTCCGCCGACGAAGCCGACACCTCGATCACCCGCAACCTGTGGAGTGATGCGACGTGTCCGCAGCGGCCGCGTTTCAACCCTACGCGAACTTTGCGCAGACCGTTGCAATTCGGGCAATCGTGTAACGCTTATAAGATGCATCGGCGTGATTGCGCCAAACTGCTGGCGCTCGTGATGGCAATCGATCGACGCGCTGGCCGTTGCGGCCGCCACCACGGCTCGGCGCCGGCGCACCGGGACACCATTGACCTGGTGGATCGCCGTTCGCTCCACGCCGGCGATCCCCCGCCATCTCCGGCATGCATTCACCCATCTCTCCTCTGACCAACTTCAACCGAACCGATCCGGTTCACGCGACGCGTCGGTGCAGCACCACTCGGCGACCTGACTGTGCCAACCCGGCGGTGCGGTGAATGTGTGCAAATCACCTCGCCGGCCGCAGTTGCGGGCCCGCCCGAACGGGCTGCGAGCCCGGCCCAGCCCCTCGATCTCGCCCACCGTGGTCATGGCCATACAGAGCGTGCAGTTTGCACCACCAGCCGGCACGGACGCCCACGGTGTCGTCTTGACATTGGAAGTGAACTTCAGTAATCTGGCCTCCGAAGGGGAGTACCCCACGAGGTCCGTCGTCAGCACGATCGCTCCTGCGATCCGGCGGGGCCAGCTCCATCGGAGCGGGAAGACCTTCGGTCCGCCAGAGCGCGCCGAAGGAGATCCGTGAACCGTTCCCCCTCCACCTCCGCCAGGGCTCGGGCCCGCATCGCCGGGATCCCGGTCAGCTTCCACTGGACCAGCGCCATCATCGGCGGGTTCGTGTGGTACCTGCTCGCCACCGCCATCCTGCCCGGCGCCGACGGGGAGACCGACGGCGCCCTGATGTTGCTCGCCGTGCTCGGCACCGCTGCGTTCGGCGGCTCGATCCTCGCCCACGAGCTCGGCCACGCCCTCACCGCCCGGCGGTTGGGGCTCGGCGTCACCGGCATCAGCCTCGAGCTGCTCGGCGGCAGCGCCCGGCTCGAGCGGGATCCGTGGCGTCCACGTCAGCTGCTGGCCGTGGCCGCAGGGCCCGGCCACCAGCATCGCCCTGGGCGCCACCGGTCTCGGCCTCAGCGCCGCGTTCGGCGCCGTCGGCGCACCGTCGCCGCTGGTCACCCTGGCCCTCTGGTTGGGCGGCGCCAACCTGGTGCTCGGTGTGTTCAACCTCCTGCCGGGCCTGCCGCTCGACGGCGGGCGCATCCTGCAGGCGCTGCTGTGGTGGCGCAGCGGGAACGAGGCCCGGGCCACCGTCAACGCGGCTCGCGCCGGGCGTGTCCTCGGCTACGGCCTGATGGCGTACGGCGCCGCCGGCGTGCTCGGCGCCGCCCCGGCCGGCTTGTGGACCCTCGCCCTCGGCTGGTTCATCCAGCTGGCCGCCCGTGGCGAGCAGCTCGGCGCCGAGGCCACGCTCACGTTCTCCGGGCTCACGGTGGCCGACGTGATGACCAGCCCGGTGGACTGCGTGCAGGACCACCGAAGCGTCGGCGAGCTGGCCGACGAGCTCGGCCACGGCGGCCATTCCACCTATCCCGTGCAGGCGTTCTCCGGGCGCATCGTCGGCATGATCACGCTCGACCACCTCCGCCTGCCGGCCGGTCTCGACGCCACGCTCACCAGCGTGCGCGAGCGCATGACGCCGTCCTCCCACCTGGCGTGGGCCTCGCCCGACGAGCCGTTGGTCGACGTGCTGCGCCGGGCGCCGGTGACCACCGCCGGCCGGATCCTGGTGGGCGCCGAGGACGCGCTGGTGGGCATCGTGACCCCGACCGACCTCCAGCGTGTCGCCCGCGTCCGCCGCACGCTGGGACAGCGGGAGCGGCACGCCGTGCCCCAGCCGACGAGGTGAGCTCGCGTCACATCTCGGGGACCACGGGCTCGGGAGCGGCCGCCCGCTGCACCAGGTCGGGCACGATCGCCCCGAGCTCGGACACCTCCCAGCGCTCCTGGCGGTGCACGAACGGCCCGCGGTGGAAGCCCTCGATGACCCCGATGCGGCCGCCCATCACCTCGAAGACGCGGCCGGTGATCCCGGCGGACTGTGCGCTGCCCAGCCACACCACCAGTGGGGCCACGTTCTCCGGGTCGCTCCAGTGCCACAACGACTCGTCACGATCGGCGCCCAGACCGAGCGGTATGGTCATGCGGGTCCGGGCGGCGGGGGCGATGGCGTTGGCCGTGACGCCATAGCGGGCTAGCTCCTTGGCCGCCACCAACGTGAAACCGATGATGCCCGCCTTGGCCGCCGCGTAGTTGGCCTGGCCCGGGTTGCCGAACAGGCCCGACCCCGAGCTGGTGGAGATGATCCGCCCGTCCACCGGCTCACCCGCCTTGGCCTGATCCCGCCAGTACTGGGCGGCCACGTGGCTCGGCTGGTAGGTGCCTTTGAGGTGGCCGCGCATCACCGCGTCCCACTCGTCCTCGCTCATGTTGGCGAGGACCCGGTCGCGCAGCATCCCGGCGTTGTTCACCAGCACGTCGAGACGGCCGAAGCGGTCGATGGCGGTCTGGATCAGCCGTCGCGCCCCCTCGGTGTCGGCCACGTCGTCGGTGTTGGCCACCGCCTCGGCACCCATGGCCCGCAGCTCGGCGGCGACCTCCTCGGCCGGTTGGGCGTCGCCGCCACTGCCGTCCACCTCGCCACCGTGGTCGTTCACCACAACCCGCGCCCCTTGGGCGGCGAACTCGATGGCGTGGCCACGGCCGATGCCCCGGCCCGCACCGGTCACGATCACGACACGGCCGTCACACACTGCTCCCACGGCGATCCTCCCCCGTTGGCGTCCGAACCCTCGTGCGGCACGCGGCGGCGAACTTACCGCTACGCCGCCGGCGGTCGCAGCCGGCGGTTAGGGTGCCGGCCATGGCCGAGACGATCGACTACCGGGTGGACGGGCGCGTCGCCACCGTGACGCTCACCCGTCCGGAGAAGCTGAACGCCATCACGCTGCAGCTCCAGGAGGAGCTCGTCGCCGCCCTGCGGGAGGCGGACCGCGATCCCGGGGTGCACGTGGCCGTCGTCGCCGGGGCCGGGCGTGGCTTCAGTGCGGGCTATGACGTGGCCGGCGGCAACGTCATCGGCGGTGGGGTCACCGGGGACCGAGACTGGCTCGAGCGCATCCTGTGGGGTTGGCTCGCCATCTGGGACCTCAACCTGCCCGTGGTGGCCAAGGTCCACGGCGTGTGCCTGGCCGGCGGCACCCAGCTGGCCGCCATCTGCGACGTGGGCTACGTGTCCACCGACTGCAAGGTCGGCACCCCACAGCTGCCGCTCGGCGCCGGGTACGTGTCGGCCTTCTGGACGTGGTTCGTCGGCCCGAAGAAGGCCAAGGAGATCTTCTTCCCCACCGGCACCATCATCACCGGCCAGGAGGCGGCCGACCTCGGCCTGTTCAACCGGGCCTTCCCGCCCGACCAGCTCGATGAGGCGGTCGATGCCTACACCGCCCGTGTGGCGCGCACCCCCAAGGACATCCTCGGGTTGCAGAAGAAGTCGATCAACCGCACGCAGGAGCTCGCCGGCTTTCGTCAAGCGATGCTCCAGGGAGCGGAGCTCGATGCGATCGCCCACGTTTCTCCATCCGTTCGAGCGGTGAACCGCTTCATCGCCGAGCGTGGCCTTTCCGAAGCACTGTGGGCTTTCCAGGCCGGGGAACTGCTCTGACCACAGCGGTTCTGCACCAGCTCTGATGGCCGGGTGCACCGAACAGGAAACACCGATCGCAACCGAACGGTGAGCGGTGCAACCCTTAGTACACGGCCACCTGCATCCCCGATCGCGACCGGGCACCGCGGTATGGTCCTTTGCGACCATAGGTCAAGAGTGTCACGGAGGGGCAAGGTTGAAGCGTTCAACGTTCAAACATCGCGCGTTGGCGGCGGTGGCCATGTGTAGCATCGGCGCTGCCACGGTGACGGTGGCCACACCGGCAGCGGCCACGTCACCCGACGACGAGCAGCGGGCGCTCGAGCAGCTGCTGCTCGACTCGGTGCGGGGAGCGCACTTCGAGCAGGTGGTCGACTACGGGCCGATCGAGGGCCTCTGCCCCGCCGGCAGCGGCTGCCCGGAGACGGCACCCACCATCGCCGCCACCCCGAACGTCGATGTGGCCGTCATCGAGCTCGACGACAAGGGCCGGGCGGTGGCCGCCGCCAACGTCCTGCTGTCGCGCGACCACCCGGACGGGATCGTGGTACCCATCGATCTCGACCGGGGACCGGCCGGCTCGTACGGGGTCAGCTCGGTGCGCTGGCGCCGGTGGGACATGGCCCGCTTCGACGGCGGGACGTTCGACGAGGAGACCGGCCAGCGGGTCACGACGATGGCCTGGGACGCGCCCTACTCCCCCGCCGATGACCTGCTCGCCGGCCGCGAGCAGGCCGCGGTGTCGTTCCTGTCGCCCTATCCGGCGTCGCGGTTCAAGGTGATCGTCGCCTTCCGCATCATGCGCCTGGTCGACATGAAGCAGTTGAGCCTCAATGATCGCGTGCCCCCGCCGCCTGCGCCGGCAGCCGCCACGCCGAGCACCACCGCCCCGCTGCCGACCACGGGTTCTGCGACGCCCGCACCGCCGACCGGGTCCGCCCCGGCCACGCCGACGACCGAGCCGGCGTCTCCCGCCCTCACCCCGCAGCGGGCCGAGCGGGCCGACCGCACCGACGCCGCACAGGCGACCGTGCACGCCGGCCGCATCGGCGAGACGCCGGGCCAGCGGGTGCGCGATGCGATGTTCGCCATGATGACCTACTCCGACAACGAGTCGGCCCGCGGCCTGCTGCGGCTGCTGCACCAGCGCAACGACCTGCCCGCCATGCACGCCGAGCTGCGAGAGCTGGGGCTGGGCACCCTGCAGATCAACGGCACCAACCCGGCCACCGGCGGGAACTGGCAGCCGGGCTCCATCTCCATGACGTCGATGGACACCGCCCGCCTGTTGTGGCTGATCGAGCAGGACAGCGGTGAGCTGTGGACCCGCCCCGACGGCAAGGCGGTGCAGGCCTCCCTGCTGTCGCCGAAGTCTCGGGCCTACCTCCAGGGCCTGCTGGCCGACCAGGCGTACCAGGAGGCGCTGGCCACCACCATCTTCTGCGGCAAGGAGGGCGTGCGCCCTGGCATCCCCGCGACCGAGCCGCGCCGCTGGATCAACCCCAGCGATGGCACCGTGACGGTGGACGGGTACTTCTACGGCAACGACGTGCGGCCCTGCAACGCCGCCGCCGAGGTCACGTTCGATCACAAGACCGGGCTCACCTGGAACTACGGCGCCGACGCCGGCATCGTGCAGCAGCTCAAGGGCAAGCCCGAGCGCCACTATGCTGATCTCGTTCATCTCCAACCTGGGCTACCGCTACGTGGACAGCAGCTTCGCCAACAGGCGCAGCACACCCTGTGAGGATCCGGTGAGCCCGATCTGCTTCGCCCAGCAGATCCCCACCATGGCGCAGCAGATCGACGCCGGCCTGCGCGATCGCTGAGCGACGCCCGACCCGGCGCCACCCGCTCGGCTAGGGTCGAGGGATCGAGGTGGCGCTCGGTGGTCCGGCTGTCCTGGTGGCCGAGGTGGTTGCGGATGTCCTCCACCGAGTCGCCTCGGCGGTGCGCACTGCCCACGCAGCCGCGCCGCAGCACGTTGGCCGACACCGCCTGGGTGATGCCCGCCTCCTCGGCCGCCCGCTTCAGCAGGTAGTCGGCCCCGAAGCGGGTGAGCCGGGCCGGCTCGTGGGTGGGGCTGTCGCTCATCAACAGCGGGCCCTGCCGCCGCCGTCCAGGTACGGGCCCCACGGCGGCGGCGGTGGCGTCCTGCAGGTCGAGCCTCGACCGAGCCGCTTCGCCGGTGCACCGTCAGGGTGCCATCATCGGTGAGATCCCGGCGTTGGCGGCCAGCACCTCGCCGAGCTTGAGACCGTCGAGCAGGAGCAGGTCCACCAACAACTCGGTCTTCGCCCCGAGCCGGGCGCCGGCGGCGATCATGGCTGCCATCTGGGCGCCGTCGAGCGAGACCGTACCACTCGGTACGGCGTCGGGGCGCTCGGTGCTCACCAGCGGCGAGACCGGCAGGTCGCCCTCGGTCACCGCGAAGGCGAAGAACGAGCTGAGCGAAGCGAGCCGGCGACACGGTGGCGGGGCTGAGGCCCTGCGCCTCGCACTCGGCCCGGTAGCGGTCCACGTCGGGCGCGGCCGCGTCGAGCGGTGCCAGCTGTTGCTGCGCGCACCAGTCACCGAAGCGGTGCAGGTCGCGCCGGTAGGCGGCGCGGGTGTTGGCGCTCTGCTGGCGGGGCGCTGAAGGCGGCCACCAAGGCGCCGAAGCTCGACGGGTCCGGGCGCTGGTCCTCGGTCATGGTCTGCACACTCCCACGGGCTCGATGGAACGGGGCGACGGCGCGACCATGGGGCGGCCGGAGCTCGCGGCCGCCCCATGCCTGGTCATCGCGTCACCGGCAGGGGCGCCCTCAGAACTCCGGCGCCGCCGGCATGGGCGTCGCCTTGGGCTCGGGCTTGTCCGCCACCAGGACGTCGGTGGTGAGCACCAACGCGGCCACGGAGGCGGCGTTCTGCAGCGCCGCCCGGGTGACCTTGGCCGGATCGATCACGCCGATCTTCACCAGATCCTCGATCTCGCCGGTGGCGGCGTTGAGCTCGATGCCGTCGAGCTCACGCTCGACCGCCTGGACGATCACGCCGCCTTCGAGGCCGGCGTTGACCGCGATCTGGCGGCACGGGGCGGCGAGGGCCTTCCACACGATGTCGGCCCCGGTCCGCTCGTCGCCGTCGAGCGACAGCCGGGCGACCGCTCTCGGGCCCGCAGCAGGCGGTGCCGCCGCCGGCCACGATGCCCTCCTCGATCGCCGCCCGGTGGCGCTGACCGCGCCCTCGATGCGGTGCTTGCGCTCCTTGAGCTCGACCTCGGTGGCCGCGCCCACCTTGATCACCGCCACGCCGCCGGACAGCTTGGCCAACCGTTCCTGCAGCTTCTCCCGGTCGTAGTCGGAATCGGTGCTGTCGATCTCGGCCTTGATCTGGTTGATGCGGCCGGCGACGTCCTCGGCGCTGCCCGCCCCGTCGACGATGGTGGTGGCGTCCTTGGTGATGACCACCTTGCGGGCCCGGCCGAGCAGGTCGAGGGTGACGTTCTCGAGCTTGAGGCCCACCTCCTCGCTGATCACCTGGCCACCGGTCAGGATGGCCATGTCCTGCAGCATGGCCTTGCGCCGGTCCCCGAAGCCGGGCGCCTTCACGGCGGCGGCCTTGAACGTGCCGCGGATCTTGTTGACCACCAGGGTGGCCAGCGCCTCCCCGTCGACGTCCTCGGCGATGATGGCCAGCGGCTTGCCGGCTTGCAGCACCTTCTCCAGCACCGGCAGCAGGTCGCGGGCCGCCGACACCTTGCCCTGGTGCAACAGGACGTAGGCGTCCTCCAGCACGGCCTCCATGCGCTCGGCGTCGGTCACGAAGTACGGCGAGATGTAGCCCTTGTCGAACTGCATGCCCTCGACGAAGTCGAGCTCGGTGCCGAAGGTGTTGGACTCCTCCACCTGCACCACGCCGTCCTTGCCGACCTTGTCGATCGCCTCGGCGATCACTTCGCCGATGGCCGGATCGGCCGCCGAGATGGCCGCCACGTTGGCGATGTCCCCACGGCCGTCGACGTCTTTGGCCTGTTCCTTGATGGCGTCGACGGCGGCGGCCACGGCCCGTTCGATGCCGCGCTTGAGGGCGACGGGGTTGGCGCCGGCGGCGACGTTGCGCATGCCCTCGTGCAACATGGCCTGGGCGAGCACGGTGGCGGTGGTGGTCCCGTCGCCGGCCACGTCGTTCGTCTTGGCGGCGACCTCTTTGATCAGCTGGGCGCCCATGTTGTGCCACGGGTCGTCGAGCTCGATCTCCTTGGCGATGGAGACACCGTCGTTGGTGATCGTGGGGGCGCCCCACTTCTTGTCGAGCACCACGTTGCGGCCTTTGGGGCCGATGGTGACCTTGACCGCGTCGGCCACCTGGTCGATGCCGGCGAGCAGGTGCTGACGGGCATCCTCACGGAAGGCGAGCATCTTCGCCATGGTTGCGCACGTTCCTTTCTACGGGTCGGGGTCGGGGTACCGGGGGGTAGGTCCGGGGTGGCGGGCCGCTCAGCCCTGGACGGCCAGCACGTCGCGGGCCGACAGGATGAGCAGGTCTTCTCCGTCGACGGTGATCTCGGTGCCGGCGTACTTCGAGTAGACGACGTGGTCGCCGGCGGCCACCTCGAGCGGGATCAGCGCGCCGGTGTGCTCGGACCGCTTGCCGGGGCCGACGGCGAGCACCTCGCCGCGCTGCGGCTTCTCCTTGGCGGTGTCGGGGATGACCAGGCCGGAGGCCGTCTGCTGCTCGGCCTCCAACGGGCGGACCACCAGCCGGTCCTCGAGCGGACGGAGCGTGGTGCGGGTCATCGTTGCGGTGGACATCATGGCTCCTTTCGGTCGGTGCCGGGCCGGACGGGTGTTGCCGACGGCCCGTCGTTGCGGGCGCCGCGCGACCCGCCCCCGGCCGAGGAGCTGCCGGGGGCGGGACGTGACGGCGTGGCGCTCAGTGCGCGGGTGTCGCCGGCCTCGATGGCCGGCCGGGGGAAGGGTCGTGCTCGGCGTTGACGGTGCCGCGTGCGAACGGGTGACGCCGGTGGCCACCCGGATCTTGCGGGGCTGGGCCTGTTGGGCGACGGGGATGCGCAGCGTCAGCACACCATCGTGGTAATCGGCCTCGATGGCGTCGAGGTCGAGCCCGTCGCCGAGCTGCAGCTGGCGACGGAACGCACCCCTGCTGGCGCTCGCTCAGGTAGACCCGGTCGCCTTCCTGGCGGATCCAGCGGCGCTCGCCGCTGACGCTGAGCATGCCTCGCTCGACGCTGATGTCGAGGCTGTCAGCCGCGACGCCGGGGAGATCGAGGTGCACCCAGACGTCGTTGCCCCGGCGGTACACATCCATCGGACCGCCGTAGCTGCCGCCGGCGGCCCGACCGGCCAGCCGGCCGACGAGGGCGTCGAGCTCACGGAAAGGATCGGACTGCACGAACATCACAACAACCTCCAACGAACACGGGGGACGGTGGAACCCGTTGACGCTCAACATAATACCTGCGATTACGTTGAGCGTCAACCCCGTGCGATGAGGAAGGTCGGTGAGCCGGGCAGGACCAGGCTCACTCGGCGAGCAGCGCCTCGATCTCCTCCTCGTCCAACCCGAAGCGGGCCAGCACGTCGCGGGAGTGCTCCCCCAGCTCCGGCGCCAGCAGGTCGAGCGACGGCCGCCGTCCGTCGAACAAGATCGGGAAGGCCGGCGCCCGGAACGTGCCCCCCACACCGTCGCGCACGGTGCGCACGCCGCCGCGCTCGTCGAACCATGGGTGCTCGACGATGTCGGCCGGCTCCAGCACCGGCCCGGAGGGCACCCGATGGGACTCCAGCACGGCGAGCACCTCCTCGTCGGTGGCGAACGTGGCCATCCACCCCTCGATCAGCTCGGTGAGCGCCGCACGGTTGGCGATCCGGGCGTCGTACTCGGCGAAGCGGGGATCGTCGGCCAGCTCCGGGCGGCCCATCGCCGCCCACAGGTTCGGCACCTGGTTGGGCATGCACAGCACCACGATCCAACCCTCGGGGCCCTTGAACGTCCCCGCCGGCGAGGCCGGTTGGTAGTGCAACCCCTGCCGTACCGGTCGGAACGTCCCGCCCGTCATCGACGCTGCGCTGATGGCGTTCTCCTGCATGTGCAGCAGCGCCTCCACCATCGACACATCGATGTGCGTGCCGCGACCCGTGCGGTCGCGCTGGTAGAGCGCGTAGCCCAGGCCGGCGAAAGCGTGCACCCCGGCGTTGACGTCGCCCACGCCGATGCCCACGAAGTACGGCGGCCCATCGGGCTCGCCGGTCATGTGCATCAGCCCGGCCATGCCCTGGGCGATGAAGTCGAAACAGGACCGGTGCGCATACCCACCGGTCTGGCCGAACCCGCTGACCGACACCATGATCAGCCGGGGGTTGATGGCCGACAGCTGGGCGTAACCCAGGCCGCGGCGTTCCATCACCCCGGGCGTGGCGTTCTCCACCACCACGTCGACGTGCGGGATCAGCCGGCGCAGCGCGTCGATGGCCTCGGGTCGGCGCAGGTCGAGCACCAGGCTCTGCTTGCCCCGGTTCTGCTGGATGAAGATGCCCGACTTGCCCCCGCGCTGGGGGTTCAGCTTCCGGGTGGGATCACCGTCGGGCAGCTCCACCTTGATGACCTCGGCACCCAGCTCGGCCAGCAGCCGGGTGCAGTCGGCCCCGCCAGGTACTGGGTGAAGTCCAGCACCCGCACACCGTCGAGCATCCGTCCTGGATCGGTGCCGTTGGCGGCTTCTTCCGCCGACGGATCGGCCGCGGAGCCGCTCATCGCGTCCTGCTGCTCGGCGGTGGTCCCGGTGCGGCGGCGGGCGGCCAGCTCGGCGCGCAGATCGGCACCGTCCTCGTCGAGCAGGCCTGGCCGCTTGTAGATCCCCGCCGGTGTCTCGGTGAAGCGGATCGGGCAGTTGACCTGCACGGTGGGTCGGTGGTGGGGGTGCTCGACCGCCACCAGCATCTCCCGGGCGGCCACATGCGGATCCCCGATCCAGTCCTTCGGGCCGTAGACCGGACCGACCGGTACGGCGTCGCCCAGCACGGCGATCACCTCGGCGTTGGTGCGAGCACGCCCAACCCCCTACCGCCTCGTCCACCACGTCACGGTGCTTGAGCCGCTGGCGGATGTGCGAGGTGCGCTCGTCGTCGATCAGGTCCGGCCGGCCGATCAGCCCGCACAGTTTGGCCCACTGCGGCGGCGTGGGTGCGGCGATGGCGCAATGGCCATCCGCGGTGGCGTAGATGTCGAAGGGGCTGAGCCCGTCGACCGTGTTGCCCGCCGGCCGTTGCGGCCGCCCGGTGTAGCTCCAGCTGGTCATCGATTCGCTCGACATCGACATCATGGCGTCGACCATGGCCACGTCGAGGAACTGGCCCACACCGGTGCGCTGGGCGTGGTGGATGGCCGCCAAAAGGCCCAGCGCCGCCATCAGACCGGGCACCGTGTCGCCGATGGGCGGACCGCAGCGCAGGAGGTGGTCCTCGTCGGTGCCGGTGGAGGCGACGATGCCACCCATGGCCTGGGCGATCGGATCGAAGGCCGGCCAGGCCGCATACGGGCTGGCTCCGGTGCGCGGTCACCGAAGCCGCGCACCGCGGCGTAGACGAACTGCGGGTTGCGGGCCCGGCACGCCTCGTAGCTCACGCCGAGGCGGTCCAGCACGCCGGCCCGCTGGTTCTCGATCAGGCCGTCGGCCGTCTCCACCAGCTGGAAGAACACCTCGCGGTCCTCGGCGTCGTTGAGATCGAGGGCGATGCAGCGCTTGTTGCGGTTGCGGGCACCGAAGCGCGACCCGTAGTGGCGGCCCTCGTCGTCACGGGTGAACGGGCCGTTGAAGCGCACCAGCTCCCCCGACGGCGGCTCCACCTTGATCACCTCGGCACCGAGGTCGGCCAGCACCATCGAACCGAACGGGCCGGCCAGGGCGTGGGTCAGATCGAGGATGCGCAGGCCCACGAGCGGCCCGCTGGGCCGGTGCTGCATCGGGGCGACGTGGTGGTGCGCTTCGAGGTGCGCGTCGGGATCTGCGCTCATCGTTGCTCGCTTTCCGGTGTGATCGTGGCGCCGACCGCTCACCGGCCGGCGCGGCGTTCAGCGCAGGTCGGCCATGATCGGCGCCCACTCGTCGAGCCAGGCCAGGGTGGCCGACTCGTCGTGGCGCATCATCGTGGGCGGTGGGACCACGATGCGTTCGACCTGCAGGTCGGTGTACACGTCGAGCCGCTTGCGGTTGGGCTTGCCGAAGGCGAACACCGAGATGGGGATGTCCTCGGCGGTGCGGCCGGCCTCGGCGGCCAGGCGGCGGAACAGTTCGATACCGCCCCGTACGTCGGGCCGACCGTCGTAGTTGAGCAGCTGGGCGTCGATCGGGCACCAGTGGTCGGCATACTCCGCGGCATGCTGGATGCCGACCTTGCCGGCGTTGCCCAGGGCGATCGGCACCGGCTGCTGCACCGGCTTGGGTACACCCACGCGGCCGAGAACTTCTCGAACCGCCCATCGCAAGCCGGTGCCTCCTCGGTCCAGATGCGGCGCAGGGCGTCGACCCGCCTCGGCATGGCCGAGTAGCGCAGCTTGAACGGCAGCTCGGGCCGGTGGTTGACCAGCTCCTCCTCGTTCCAGCCCACACCGATGCCCAGCAGCACCCGCCCGCCGGAGAGCACGTCGAGGGTGGCCACCGTGCAGGCCAGGTCCAAGATGTCGTGCTCGAGCACGAGGCAGATGCCGGTGGCCAGCAGCAGGTTGGTGGTCACCGCGGCGGCCGCTTGCAGCGACACGAACGGGTCCATCATGTGCCAGTAGCCGTCGGGCAGGTCACCGCCCGCGGGGTACGGCGTGCGCCGGTCGGCGGGGATGTGGCTATGCTCGGGCATCCACACCGAGTCGAAGCCGCGGTCCTCCAACTCGCGGGCCAGGCGGTCGGGGCGGATGCCCTCGGCGTTGTTGAGCGACAGGTAGCCGAACTGCACCGCCGCTCAGCCCCGGCTCTTGGACGCGGGCGACTGCTTGGTGTCGGCCCAACCGACCTTCATGCCGGCGGAGAGACCGCCGTCGACGGGCAGGTCCACGCCGTTGACCCAGCCGCTGCGGCCCACGGCCAGCCAGCAGATGGCCTCGGCCTCGTCCTCGGGTTGGGCGGGCCGGCCCACCTGCTCGTTCATCCACGCCATCTGTTCGGCGCCGGCGTCCTGCTCGAAGTACGGGAACAGCGGGGTGATCACCGGGCCGGGGCTCACGCTGTTGACCCGGATCCCTTGGTCACGACCCGGCCGGCCAGGCGCTTGGTGTACGCCACCACCCACTCCTTGGACAGCACGTAGGCGTTGGGGCCACCGCGGTCATAGGCCTTGGCCACCTCGATGCCGGCCTGGAAGTCGGCGGCGTCGTCGAGCGCGTTGATGCGGTCGAGGTGGCGATCCCACACGATGCCGGCGAGCGAGGCGATGTTGACGATGGAGCCGCCGGGAGCGGTGATCATGCCGCGGGCGAGCAGCGATTCGGTGAGGTGGCGCAGGCCGTACACGTTGACCCGCAGGACGAGCTCGGCACCCATCGAACCGGCGACCCCGGCCACGTTGAGCAGCGCATCGTAGGGGCCCTGCAACTTGTCGATGGTGGCATCGATCGAGGCCGGATCGGACAGATCGCAGTGGAGGTGGGCGGCGGCGCCTGCGGGGGCGTCCTTGACGTCGAGCGACGTCACCTCGTGCTCGTCGGCCACCAGCATCTGCAACGTGGCGTTGCCGATTCCGGTGGAAGCGCCGGTGAGCAGCACGCGCTGGCCATGGATCTCCCCCTGTGCGAACGGTCGGGGCGGCATCGTAGGCGCGGACGGCGCAGCGCGCTGGCTAACGTCGGCCCAGCCGTTGCCACGGCGAAAGGGGGAACGCCATGACGTCGGACGCAGGCGTGCACATCGGGGTGACCGTGCCGCAGATCAAGCGCAGCTGGGCCGAGTCCAAGGCTGCATCGCAGGAGTTCGAGGCGATGGGCTTCGACTCGCTGTGGGTGTGCGACCACCTCTACGGCCCCCAGTCGCCCTCCATCCCCATCCTGGAGGCGTGGTCGCTGCTGTCTGCGCTGGCCGCCTGCACCGACTCGGTGGAGCTCGGCACGCTCGTGACGCCCACCGGCATGCGCAACCCGGCGCACCTGGGCAAGGTCATCGCCACCGTCGACGCCATCGCCGGTGGGCGGGTGATCCCGGGCTTCGGTGCCGGGTGGATGGACCGGGAGCACACCGACTTCGGCATGCCGTTCCCGCCGGTGGCCGACCGGCTCGCCCAGATGGAGGAGACGCTGCAGCTGCTCGGGCGGATGTGGGACCCGGCCGAGGAGGCCACCACGTTCGACGGCGCGTTCGTGCACACCGACGACCTGGTGTGCCTGCCCAAGCCGCCGCGCCGGCCGCCGGTGCTCATCGGTGGCACCGGGGAGAAGGTGACGCTGCGGCTGGCGGCGCAGTACGCCGACATCTGGAACAACACCGCGGTGACGCAGTCGGAGCTGCCCCGCAAGATCGACGTGCTGCACGCCCACTGCGACGCGGTGGGCCGTGACCCCGCCGAGATCCGGATCTCCCAGCAGTGCCTGGTGATCATCGGCGCCGACGATGCCGCCGCCGAAGCGGCCATCGCCACCGCCGAGAAGGTGTTCGGTGGCCACCTGGGTGACCCCCGGGGCGACCTCGCCATCGCCGGCACGCCCGGGCGGGTGGTGGAGCAGATCCAGCGCCACGTCGAGCTGGGCTGCACCATGTTCATGGCCGAGTTCTTCGGGCGCGACACCCGCGAGCCCGCCCGGCTGTTCGCCGAGACGGTGCTCCCCCACGTGAAGGTCTGATCAGTCCCGCGGGGCCACGATGGTGGAGGTGCCCTGGGCCACCGCCACCAGGCGGCG
This sequence comes from Acidimicrobiales bacterium, assembly GCA_041394365.1. GTDB lineage: Bacteria > Actinomycetota > Acidimicrobiia > Acidimicrobiales > CAIXPF01 > CAIXPF01. The sequence continues at coordinate 226,742 of JAWKIM010000009.1, read as the reverse complement.
GCGCGGCTCCTCCCCGTCGGCCTCGGCGGGGACGACGTTCTCCACGTCGATGCGGATCACCGCCAAGCGCTTGGACATGGCGATGATCTGGGCGGTCGCCTCGACGCGCCCCTTGGTGACCGGGGCGAGCAGGTTGATCTTGAACTCGGTGGTGGCCGCCCACGAGCGCGGCGGCATCACCGGGTACATGACCACGCCCAGCACGTGGTCCACCAGGGCGCTGATGCAGCCGCCGTGGATGTTGCCGATCATGGTCACGAGCTCGTCGGTCACGTCGAAGCCGGCCACCAGGCGCCCGGCGGTGAACTCGGTGGCTTCGATGCCCAGGTAGGCGTCGATCCCCTTGCGGCCCCGCTTGCCGAGGACCTTCTTCGTCCACTCCACATCGAAGTGCTCGAACGTCGGGGTCTCGGTCATGGTTCGCTCGCTTCCTCGCCGGCTCGGGCCTGTTGACTGCGGTGCCGACCCTACCCGGCGGCTTCGGTGGGCTTCGGCCCGCCCTGGTCCGGCTCGGTCCGGCTCGGTCTGGTCTGGCTCGGTCCGGCTCGGTCCGGCTCGGTCTGGCTCGGTCTGGTCTGGCTCGGTCCGGCTCGGTCCGGCTCGGCCCACTCGGGCGGTTGCGTCGGGGGATGCCCTGGAAACCCGTCGCGCTCGATTCGACGTCGATTCGGGATTGGTTGTGTGACACGAATTTCGAACGCCCGCGGTGCGGGGGCGGACCCTGGCGGTCATCGCCCTTCGCATGCGGTGGTCTGCCGATGCCCGCCCGTCGAAAGCGCCGAATCGACGTCGAATCGCCGCAAAAGGGCGCCGGGGTGAGGGTCGGGGCCGGGAGCCCGCCGGGGCCGGGGTGAAGGGTCGGGGGCCGGGACCGCCGGCGGCGTGAAGGGCCGGGAGCGCCGGCCGGTCGGCCAACGACCGCGCCGACCGCCTCCACCAACCCCGGCAAAGCCGCCAACGAGCACGACGTTCAGCTGTGCTCGCCGCTTGAGCGGCGGCCCTCGGACCCCCTCAGCCGTTGGGCACGACGACGCCGTGCACCGGCACGGCGCCCTCCTTCTCACCGGCCAGGCGGGCGATGAGCTCCTCGGCGCCGTCGAGGCCGACGGTCTCCCGGGGCAGCTGCTCGAAGGGGAACCGCTTCGAGCCGAGCAGGCGCAGCGCCTCCTCGTAGGCGGGGTAGTCCACACCGAGCGCGCCCTGCACGGTGAGCTCCTTGTAGACGATGTGGTCGGGATCGAAACCGGGCGTCGAGTCGCCCGCACCCCGGGTGCCGGCCAGCACCACCCGCCCGCCGGTGGCGGCCAGCTTGATCGCCTGGGCGAACGCGGCCGGCGCCTTGGCCGTCACGTCGACCACCACGTCGGCGCCGCGGAAGCCGGCGTTGCGCAGCGCCCGCACCGGATCGGTGGTGGCCACGTCGATGGCCAGGTCCACCCCGAACGACGACGCCAGCTCCAGGCGGGGCAGGTCACGCGGACCGAGCCCGGTCATGGCCACGAACGACGCACCGGCGGCCTTGGCGGCGGCGGCCACGGCCAACCCCCGGATGCCCGGCCCCAGCACGGCCACCACCTCACCGGGTTGCAGCTTGGGCACGGTCACCCCCAGCGGATGCCGGCGCCGAGCGGGTTGAAGGCGGTGGCCACCACCGGGTCCAGCCCGGCGGGCACCGGCAGCACCAGCGCATCGGGGTGCAGGTACAGGTGGGTGGCGTACCCGCCCCACAACCCCGGTGCCTCGGCGCTGGGGATGAACCCGTAGAAGTGGCGCACCCCGTGGCGCTCGCAGCGGCGGTACTGGCCGGCCTCGCACGCCGGGCAGCGCCGGCACGACAGGAACACCTCCACCGCCACCCGGTCACCCACGCTGACGCCCCACCGCTCGGCGGCCTTGGCCCCGACGGACTCGATCACGCCGACGATCTCGTGGCCGGGGATGTAGGCGTAGCTGGCGCTGATGTGCCCGGACCACTGCTCATGGTCGGTGCCGCACAAGCCGCACGCCTCGATGCGCAGGATGCCGTCGTCGTCGCCGATCTCGGGGAGGTCGAAGGCGGTGGGTTCGAGCGTGCGGGCCTGCTGCAGGACGAGGGCGCGAGCGGGTGCGGCGGTCATGACGCCGACCCTACGCGATCCATGCGAGGGCCCGTCGCCGGTGCCGGCCCGGTCGCACTACGGTGTCGCCATGGCCTCGATCGACACGTTGGTGAGCACGGACTGGTTGGCGCAGCACCTCGGCGAGGCCGACCTCGTCGTCTTGGACTGCACGGTCTACCTGAAGGCCGCCGAGGGCATGCCGGCATACCGATCGGTATCGGGCCGGGAGGACTTCGAGGCGGCCCACATCCCCGGCGCCCGCTTCGCCGACCTCATCGCCGAGCTGTGCGACGCCGCCAACCCGCTGCGCTTCGCCGTGCCCACCCCCGAGCACTTCGCCGCCGCCATGGCCCGCCTGGGGGTGGGCGACGACAGCCGCGTGGTGCTCTACGACCAGAACCGCTCGATGTGGGCGGCGCGTGTGGTGGATGTTGCGCTGGATCGGCTTCGACAACGCCGGCCTGCTCGACGGCGGCCTGCGGGCGTGGACCGCCGACCGCCACCCGACCGAGGCCGGTCCGTCCCAGCCGCCGAACGCCCGCCGCGCTCACGCCGCGGCCGCGGCCGGCGCTGATCGCCGACCACGACGAGGTGCTCGCCGCCATCGGCGACGGATCGACCTGCATCGTCGACGCCCTCGGCGCCGAGCAGTACCGGGGCGAGCAGAACACCTACGGGCGGCCGGGCCACATCCCCGGAGCCTCCAACGCACCGGCGGTCGGCCTGCTCGACAAGGCGACGGGCCGGTACCGCCCGCTGGAGGAGCTGGCCGCCCACTTCCCAGCCGATCGCTCCAAGCGGGTGATCACCTACTGCGGCGGGGGCATCGCCGCGTCGTCGGACGCCTTCGTGCTCACCCGGCTCGGCTACCAGGACGTGGCGGTCTACACCGCCAGCCTGCAGGAGTGGGCCGCCGACCCGGCCAACCCCCTCGTCACCGACTGAGCAACGCGGGTCGGGCGCCGGTCGGGACCGGGGCTCAGGGACGACGGCTGATCCGGCGGTGGACGGGGATCGGCACCAGCGTCCCGGCGGCGCGCAACCGCACGAGGTTGGCCACCAGCACGCCGGCCACACCGGCCCCGGCTCCCACCAGCGTGCCCGCCCGGGGTACGTCGAGGCCGGTGAGGCGCAGCAGCGCCCCGGTGAGCAGGGCGGACACCAGCGACGCGGCCAGGACCACACACATCTTCAGCGCAACCATGGTCGCAGCGTGCACCGGACGCGCGGTGCCGCCATCGGGGATGTCCCCCATCGGACGCGGGATCGACGGGGCGGCGGGGCCGCGCCTCGGGTTAGCGTTCGGCCATGGGAGCACGCACCGGCGACGAGTACCTGGAGAGCCTGCGCAAGAACCAGCCCGAGGTCTGGTTGGCGGGGCGCAAGGTCGATGACGTCACCACCGAGCCCGCGTTCGCCGGCACGCTGCGCTCGATCATGGAGCAGTACGACCTGCAGCACGATCCCCGCCACCGCGACATCGCCATCACCGACGGGTACTCGTCGAGCTTCGTGATCCCCCGCACCAAGGAGGACCTGGTGCGCCGGCGGCAGCTGTACAAGCTGCGCACCGACCACTCCTTCGGCTTCATGGGCCGCGCACCGGACTTCATGAACGCCATCCTCACCGACTTCTCGCTCATCGCCGACCTGTTCGGCACGGGCGGGTCCCCCGCCTACGCCGACAACGTGCGCGCCTACTACGAGCACGTCCGCGACAACGACCTGTTCCTCACCCACATGTTGGTCAACCCGCAGGTGGACCGGTCGCGCTCCTCGGCCCAGCAGGAGGACCCCTTCACCCACCTCGGTCGCGTACGCCACACCGCCGAGGGCATCGTGGTGCGCGGCGCCAAGATGCTGGGCACGATGGCCCCGTTGTGCGAGGAGGTCATGGCGTGGCCCTTCGGGGGCATCGCCGCCGGGGACGAGGCCTACGCGGTTGGCTTCGGGATCCCCACCAACTCCCCCGGGTTGAAGTTCGTGTGCCGGGAGGTGCTGGCCGCGCCCGGTCGCAGCCGCTTCGACCACCCGCTGTCGAGCCGCTTCGAGGAGATGGACTGCATCGCCATCTTCGACGACGTGTTCGTGCCCTGGGATCGGCTGTTCATCGATGGCGGCGGGGCCGCGGCGCGCGACGTGGTGAACCAGCTGCGCCCGCGCGACGGCACCGTGGCGGTGCAGACGGCGGCCCGGATGCTGTCGAACCTGGAGTTCTTCGGCGGGCTGGCCATGCGTCTGGCCGACGCGGTGGGCATCGGCGGGTTCCTGCACCTGCAGGAGAAGATCGGCGAGATCCTGGTGGAGCTCGAGACGTTCCGCGCCGCGTTCTACGGCGCCGAGGCCCTGGCCAAGCCCCGCCCCAACGGCGTGTGGTCGGTGCACCAGCCGTACCTGGCCGCCGCCCACCTCCGGGCGCCGCGTGTGTACCCCAAGCTGGTGGAGATCATCCAGACCCTCGCCGCCGGCGGCTTCTTCTACGCCCCGACCGAGGCCGATCTCGCCTGTGAGGAGCTACGGCCGTTCCTCGACCGCTACGTCAAGGGTCGGCCCGGGGTCAGCGCCGAGGAGCGCATCCGGCTGTTCAAGCTGGCGTGGGACGCCACCGGCGACGCGTTCGGGGCAAGGATGCTGCAGTACGCCAAGTTCTACTCGGGCGACCCGGTGCGGAACTGGGCCGGCTGGTACCTCGGCTATCCCTACAAGCGGGTGTTGTCGGACACGGTGGACCGGGCCATGGGGGTGCGCGGCGGATCCGGCGATCCCGACGGGCCGGTGGACGACCTCGACCTGGCGCACTCGCCGGTCGACGCCACCGACACAACCGGGGCCGAACCGCCGCCCCCGGGCGTACTGGCCGGTACCTACCCGGCCACCGGCTGAGCGGCCAGCGCCGGCCCGGTCGGCGTTGTCGCCCGGGGCGAGGGCGACGCGCCGAAACGGAAGGCGCCCACCAGCGAGCGCAGCTCGGTGGCGAGCTGATCGAGCGAACGGGCCGCCGCCTCCGTCTCGGCGGTGGCGGCGCTGAGCTGCGCACCGCCTCGCGCACCTGCTCGGCGTTGGCGGTGATGTGGCCGCTCAGCTCGGCGGCGTCGCCCACCAGCCGGTTCATCTCCTCGGTGGTGGCGGTCTGTTCCTCCACCGCGGCGGCGATGACGTTCTGGGTCTCGGCGATGCGGCCCACGATGGCGGTGATCTCCTCGATGGCCGACACCGCCGCGCCGGTGTCGTCGCGCACCGCGGCCAGCTGGGCGGTGATCGACGAGGTGGCGGTGGCGGTCTCCAACGCCAGCTCCTTGACCTCGTTGGCCACGATGGCGAAGCCCTTGCCCGCCTCGCCCGCCCGGGCCGCCTCGATGGTGGCGTTGAGGGCGAGCAGGTTGGTCTGCTCGGCGATGGAACCGATGGCGTCGGCCATGGCCGCGATCTCGGCGGTGGTGGTCGACAACCGGCCCACGGCGGCGTCGGTGCGCCGGGCCACGTCCACGGCCTGGGCGGCCACCATGGCCGCGGTCGACGCGTTCTGGGCGATCTCCCGGATGGACACCCCGAGCTCGGCGCTGCCGTGCGACACCTGGGCCACCGCGGCGCTGACCTGACCCGCCTCCGCCGCCATGGTGGCGGTATCGGCGGCGGCGCCGTCGACCGTGCTGGTCATGGTGACGCTCAACGCCCGCAGCTGGGTGGAGGCGGCCCCGAGCCCGCCCGCCTGCTGGGCGATGGTGGCCAGGGCGGCGGCGATGCGCCCGGTGAAGCGGTTGAAGGCGGCGGCGAGCTCCCCACCTCGCCGGGCACGCTCTCATCGGCCCGGCGGGTGAGGTCGCCCTCGCCGTCGGCGATGTCGACGAGGCGGTGGCGCAGCGCCCGGATCGGGCCCACGATGGAGCGGGAGATCGCCCGGACCAACAGCGCGAGCACCAACATGGCCACGAGCTGGGCGCCGGCGGCCAGCAGCTGGGCGGTCGTGGCGGTGCGGTCCGCGGCGGCGCTGTTCGGCGCTGACCGCCGCGGCGGCGTCGGTGACCTCGCCCAGCTCGACGGCGAGCTGTTCGAAGGTGGTGCCGAACGCGTCGAGGGCCTCGTTCCGGCGGGCGGTGTCCTCGGCGGCGAGGACCCGGGCGGCCTGCTCGCCGTAGGCCTCGGCGCAGGCCCGGACGGCGTCGACGGCGGGGCCAGCGACGGCGCCTCGGTGACGATCTCGTCGAGGGCGGCGGTCATGTCGGCCGCCAGCTCCGCCGCCTCCCCGGCGGCGCCGGCATCGTCGCTGCCCGCGCCCCGGACCACGGCGGCGAGCACGGTGGCCCGCAACGTCGTGGTCCATGTCGAGCCGGGCGCTGGTGCGCACCAGCGCCACGCTGTCCTCCGCGCTGAGCGCCGCGCCCTGCAGGCGGGTGATGGAGACCGCGGCGATGACGCCCACGACGGCCAGCATGAGCTGGGCCGCCACGGCGATGGCCACGAGCTTGCGGGCGATGGTGAGCCGGTGCAGCACGGGTTCCTCCCACGAACCGAACGACGTACGCAACGCTCAGAAGTTCGGCGGGCCGCGCATCGGCCTTGACCTGATCGCGTCAGGTTCGCGCACCTGCACCGCGAGCGCAGCAAGGGCCGGCGAGGCAGGCTCCGCACGGCGCGACGGGGCCGCGCCCCGCGAACGGTCAGCCGCCGGCGCGGCGCCAGTCCGGCACCCGTTCGGAGATCACGCCTTCTTCGGCCAGGCGGGCCAGCTCGGCTTCGTCCACACCGGCCAGCTCGGTGAGCACCTCGCGGTTGTGTTCGCCCCGGAAGCCGGCGAAGGGCTGCACGCCGCTGTCGGCGTCGCTGAAGCGCCACGGGGCCTGCGGGATGGTCACCGGGTGGCCCTGACCGAGGTCGATGTCGACGAAGGCGCCCCGTTCGGCCGCCCACTCGGTTGCGGCCAGCTCGGGCACGGTGCGCACCTCGGCGGCGAGCACCGTCGACACCCCGATGGCCGCCTCGAGCTCGGCGGCGGTGTCGAACTGCGCCACCCAGGTGGCGATCTCGGCCTCGAGCTCGGCGGTGGGCGACGCGACTCCTCGCTGGCGAAGCGCGGATCCTCGGCCAGCTCGGGCCGGCCGAGGGCTTTGCACCACATGCCGAACCCCCGCGGGTGGTGCCGTCGATGGTGACGTTGACGTGCCGGCCGCTGCGCAACCGGTAGATGGCCGACCAGTTCTGGCCGCCTTTGAAGCCGGCCACCGGGTCCTCGCCGGTGAGCTCGCTGGCGGCGAGGTCGTTCACCACCAGCGTGGACTCGGCCATCGACACCTCCACCGCCTGGCCCTTACCCGTGCGGTCGCGCATGTGCAGGGCGGCCAGCACCGCGGCCAGGGCGTGCAGGCCGCCGTAGGTGTCCGAGTGCGACATCGGGTCGTTGCGGGGGTGGTCCTGCTCGCCTCGGCGGCGGGCGACCATCTCGGTGATGCCGGCCTCGGCGTGGATGGCGGAGGCGTACGCGCCTGGTTCGAGCGGCTGTTGCCGTGGCCCCAGCCGCTGACCGAGGCGAGGATGATCCGGGGTTGTGAGCGGCGAGCACGTCGTAGCCGAGGCCGAGGCGGGCCATCACGTCGGGCCGGTAGTTCTCCAGCACGACGTCGGCCTTCTCGACCATGCGCAGGAACAGGTCCCGGCCTTCGGGCCGGCCCAGGTCGATGGAGACGCAACGCTTCCCGGCGTTGTACTGCACGTAGTAGGCGGCCATGCCGTCGACGCGGGGCACGATGGCCCGGGTGAGGTCACCGTCCGGTGGCTCGATCTTGATCACCTCGGCACCGAGGTCGGCCAGCAGGCGGCCGGCGATCGGCCCGGCCAGGGCCCGGGTCAGGTCCAGCACGACGACATCGGAGAGCGGTCGGTCCATGGGCAGGCACGGTAGCCGCCGGCCCGGGCTCACGGTGCCAGCGCGGCGCGGACCGCCGGCACCACCTCCGTGGCGAAGCGCAGGATCGACGGCGTCATGGCCGCGGGCGGCACGCCCGGCGCCGCGTCCCAGGTGACCACATCGGTCAGGCCGTGCTCGGCGATGAAGCGCACCAGCTCGGCGGTGCAGTGGGCGGCGTCGCCCACGATGATGCGCTGCGGGATGCGTTGCTCCTCCAGGAACAGTGCCTTGCCGCCCCGGCCGGCCTCCTCGGAGAACCGGCTGTAGACCCGCATGCGGTAGCGCTCGGCCTCTCGCACCGGCGGCCAGTCCCGCTCGGGATCGTCGGTGACGAGCACGCTGCGGATGATGCCCACCCGGGTGGTGTCGGGGTTCCCGCCGGCGGCTCGCAGCCCGTCGCGCCAGGCGTCGAGCACCACCGGCCTCGGACCCTGGGGCAGCACGTGCGTACCATACCGTATGGCACGGTCAACGCTGGCCTCGCTGGTGGTGGCCAGCCACAGGGGCGGGCCGCCCGCTTGCACCGGCCGGGGGGTCACCGCCACATCGTCCACCTGGTAGCGCTTGCCGGTGTAGGAGAACCGCTCACCCCGCCAGGCCAGGCGCAGGATGTCGAGGCACTCCTCCGTGCGGGACACCCGGTGGGAGCGGGGGATGCCGAACGCCTTGAACTCGTGCGGCGCGTAACCGAGCCCGGCGCCGAGCTCCATGCGCCCGTTGGACTGCTGGTCGAGCACGGCGAGATCCTCGGCCAGGCGCAACGGGTGGGCGAAGGGCAGCAGCGCGATGTCGGTGGAGATGCGAAGCCGCTTGGTGACCGCGGCCGCCGCGCCGGCCACCGGCACGAAGTTCGGCAGGTAGCCGTCCTCCACGAAGTGGTGCTCGCTGAACCAGACCAGATCGAGACCGGCGTCGTCCACCGCCCGCAGCTGCTCGAGGGTCTGGGCGTACACGTCGGCCAGCGTGTAGGCGCTGCCGGGCGGGCAGCGGAAGTCGTGGGCCACGCCGAAGCGCAGGGGCGGCGTGGTGGCGGGCGACGCAGGCCTGTCGGCGGGCCCCGGCATGGTGGCGGTCACGGCCGCACCGTAGCGCCGGGGACGGGGTGCGAGCTGCCAGGCGCATCGACGGCGACGCGCAGGCCACGCCGGCGATCCGCCGGCATACCGGTCGGTTCGTCAACGCTCCGGGGTCGCGCCGCGGCCGCGCACCGGCCCCGAACCACAGCACCTGTCGTCCGGCCCCGGGGGGTGTCGCAGCGATTCGGCGCGGATTCGGCGCGGCTCGGCGCCCCCGCTGTTGTCGGATCCTTCACGCGGCGCCGGCAGGATCTTGACGATCCGTGAGAGCCAGTCTGCCGACGGTGGCAACCGATGGCGTCAGGGAGCGGATGAGCCGAAAAGATCCGACAACAGCTCCGCCGACCGACGCGGCGATCGATCGCCGCAGTCACGCAGCCGGCTACCGAGCGCGGCAATCGATCGCCGCGGTCACGCAGCCGGCTACCGGGCGGGGTGCACGTTCGCCGTCGACGAAGACGGGGCCGACATCCCCCCGTCGCCACGCCGGTCAGATCCGGACCAGCGCCTCCTGGGTGATCGACGCCACCAACACGCCCCGACGGTCGAACACCTGACCCTGGGCGAGCCCCGGGCGCTCTCGGCCACCACCGGCCACTGCTCCACCAGGTGCCACTCGTCCATCCGGAACGGCCGGTGCAGCCACATGGCATGGTCCAGGCTGAACACCATCGTGCCCGGGGTCGACCAGGTGACCCCGAACGGCACCAGCACGTTGTCCGAGATGGAGTCGTCCGAGAGGTAGGCGAAGACGGCGGCGTGCAACGCCGGGTCGTCGGGCAGCGGGCCGGTGGTGCGGTTCCAGGTGCGGATCCCACCCCGAGGCGACGGCCCGGCATCGCACCACGGGGCGTTGATCACCCGGATGTCGAGGCCCCGCTCACCGAACGCCCAGCCCTCGGGGAACGGCACCGGGTCGCGGCTGCGCATCAGCTCGGTGTAGGTGGGCAGCGAGTCGGGGTCGGGCAGCGCGGCGAAGTCCGCCGGCACCTCGGCCGGCAGCGTCGGCCCGGCCTCCTCCACGGTGAAGGAGGCCAGCAGCTCGAAGTTCACGCCCTTGCCCTGCGTGGCCCGCACCCGACGGGTGCAGAACGACCGCCCGTCGCGCACCACCTCGACCTCGTAGTCGATGGGATCGGCGGCCACGCCGGCCTTGAGGAAGTAGCCGTGGGCGGAGTGCAACCGTCGCCCCGACTCCACCGAGGCGCACGCCGCCGCCGTCGCCTGGCCCAGGAAGTGCCCGCCGTAGACCGAGTCCCAGCCGTCGTCGGCCCCGGCCCGACCCCGCCAGCGCCGCTCACCGAGAGGCTCCAACGTCACCAGCGACAGCAGGTGGTCGAGTGGCGTGCCGGCGGCGGGCGCGGTGGGCGGCGTGGCCGCGGTGGGCGTCGTGTCGTCCATGCCGGCAGCTTCGTCGAGCGCAGGTGACCGCCGCCACCCGACCATGCGGCGCAGTAGGCTCATCCCGCGTCCGCTCGGGGGAACGGCGCAGGGGGTCACACCATGCACGTCGGTTACACGGCCGCTTTCCAGAACCCGTTCGATGCGCTCAGCGACTTCGACGTCTATCGCGAGGAGTTGCGCCTGTGCGACCTCGCCGTCGAGCTCGGCTTCGAGTCGCTGTGGACCGTCGAACACCACTTCGACGACTACACCATGTGCCCCGATCCGGTGCAGTGGCTGTCGTACATGGCCGGCAAGCACCCCAACATCCTGCTGGGCTCCGGGGTGATCGTGCTGCCCTGGCACGACCCGATCCGCGTCGCCGAGCAGGTGGCCATGCTCGACAACCTCTCCGACGGGCGCATGATCCTCGGCATCGGCCGCGGCCTCGCCCGCATCGAGTACGACGGCTTCCGGGTGGACATGAACACCTCGCGCGAGCGGCTCGTCGAGTACGCCCGGCTGGTGCTCGAGGCACTCGAGACCGGCGAGATGGCCTACGACAACGAGTTCGGCACCCAGCCCCGCCGTCAGATCCGGCCCCGGGCCGCCCACTCGTTCAAGGGCCGCGCCTACGCGGCGGCCGTGTCACCGGAGTCCATGCCGTTGATGGCGTCGCTCGGCATCGGTGTGCTGATCATCCCGCAGAAGCCGTGGCCGGTGGTCGTCAGCGACCTCGCCGAGTACAACCGGGTCTACAACGAAGTGAACGGCACAGACGGCCCGCCCCCGTTGTGCGGCGGCAGCGTGTTCTGCGATCGCAGCGCGGACCGGGCTGAGCACATGGCCCGCCAGTGGATCGGCGCCAACTACGAGTCGGTGATGCGCCACTACGAGTTCGCCGCCGCGCCCCACCAGGGCGTGAAGGGCTACGAGTTCTACACGAACATCACCCGCTACATCGACCGCCACGGCACGCAGGGCGCCATCGACGATTTCGTCGGCCTGATGCCGTGGGGCACGCCCGAGATGATCCTCGAGAAGTTCGACGAGATGCGCAAGCTGGTGGGGATGAACGGCATCATGCCCGGCTTCAGCTATGGAGGGATGCCCTTCGCCGACGCCGAGGCCAGCCTCCGCCTCTTCTCGGCGGAGTGCCTGCCCGAGCTGAAGCGCTGGGAGACCGAGCCGTTGGCGGTGCCGGGCATCGGCGCCCTGGCGGGTCGCTGAGCCCGTGCGCGTCGCCCTCCTCGACGACTACCAGGGCGTCGCCCTGGTACACCTCGGCCGGCAGCCGGTCGACGAGCGCATCACCTATGAGGCGTTCAGCGACCACCTCGACGATGCCGAGGCGCTCGTCGCCCGGCTGGCGCCCTTCGACGCGGTGGTGGCCATGCGCGAGCGGACCCCGCTGCCCCGCTCCGTGCTCGAGCGGCTGCCGAAGCTGCGCTTGCTGGTGACCACCGGGCCGCGCAACGCCGTGATCGAAGCCCAGGACTGCGCCGATCTCGGCATCACCTACTGCGGCACCGGGGGCAGCGTGGCCAGCACGGCCGAGCTGACCTGGGCGCTGCTGCTCGCCGCCGCCCGCCACCTCCCCACCGAGCTGGCCAACGTCCGCGCCGGCGGGTGGATGACGACGGTGGGCACCGACCTGCGCGGCGCCACGCTCGGCCTGGCCGGCCTCGGCCGCATCGGCGCCATGGTGGCCCGAGTCGGGCTCGCCTTCGACATGGAGGTGATCGCCTGGAGCCAGCACCTCACCGCCGAACGCTGCGCCGAGGTGGGGGTGCGCCTCGTGGGCCGCGACGAGCTGTTCGCCCGGTCCGACTTCCTGTCGATCCACCTGGTGCTGTCGGAACGCACGCGGGGGTTGGTGGGGACGGGCGAGCTGCGGGCCATGAAACCGACCGCCTGGTTGATCAACACCAGCCGGGGACCGATCTGCGACGAGGACGCCCTGGCCCGGGCGTGCCGCGACGGCACCATCGCCGGTGCCGCCCTCGACGCCTACGGCACCGAGCCCCTGCCGCCGGGCCACCCGTTCCGCACCCTCGACAACGTGCTGGCCTCCCCGCACATCGGCTACGTGTCCATCGACGTGTACGACGGCTTCTACCGGGACATCGCCGAGGACTGCCGGGCGTTCCTCGACGGCGCGCCCGTCCGCGTCATCACGCCGGGCTGAAACACCGACACCGACACCGACACCGACGCCGACACCGACACCGACGTCGCGATCGGAGTCGTTCGGCCCTGCCGCGCCGATACCCTGCCGGGTACAAGTGAGCCGTGCACCGAGGTCGGTGCGCGCCCGCCGGAAGGGATGGACATGGCTGACGGACACGCCCACGATCACGCCCACGGCAAGGCCGTGCTCGACGACCTGCGCCCGTTGACCCGGGAGCTGCGCCACGCCATCCCCGAGGTGTACAAGGGCTTCGGCGAGTTCCACCACGCCGCCTTCAGCGCCGGTGCGCTCGACACCCGCACGAAGGAGCTGATCGCGCTGGCCATCGCCGTGGTCACCCACTGCGACGGCTGCATCGCCTCCCACGCCCAGGGTGCGGCGCGGGCCGGGGCCACCCGTCAGGAGGCGGCCGAAGCGCTCGGGGTGGCCATGCTGATGCACGGCGGTCCGGCCACCATCTATGCGCCGCGCGCCTACGCCGCGTTCTGCGAGTTCGCTCCGGAGGAACCGCCCGAGAGGTGAGCGCCGGCGGTGCGCGGGCAGACTGGGCCCATGACCGAGCCCAATGCCCCGACCGAGGTGTACGCCGCCGCCCGTTCCCGCCTGATCGAGTGGTTCCGTTCCCTCGACGACGGCGCAGCCGCCACCGCGGTGCCCGCCTGCCCGGCGTGGACGGTGCGTGACACGGTGGCCCACGTGGTGGGCATCGTCGACGACCTGCTCGCCGGGCGGACCGATGGCCTCGGCAGCGACGACTGGACGGCGGCCCAGATCGAGCGGCGCGCCGGGCGCACCCTCGGTGAGGTCTGCGACGAATGGGAACGGCTGGCACCCGCCGTCGATGCCTTCACCCGGGACGACCCGTGGTTCGGCACCCGCATCGTCGCCGACCTCGTCACCCACGAGCACGACCTGCGCGCCGCGCTGCGCCGGCCCGGCGAGCGCGACAGCGACGCGGTGCACCTCGGGCTGCGCCGCTACGCCCCGGCCTTCGTCGACCGGGCAGCGGAGGCCGGCCTGGCGCCGGTGGCCGTGGTCATCGACGGCCACCGCGCCGCCGGGCCCGCCGATGCCACCGTCACCCTGCGGGGCAGCGCGTTCGATGTGTTGCGGGCCCTGACCGGCCGCCGCAGCCGCGACCAGGTGGCCGCGCTGGACTGGGCCGGCGCCGACCCGACGCCCTACCTGCCGCTGATCAGCCCCTACGGCCAGCCGGCCGACCCGCTCGTGGAGTAGCCGTCGACGGTTGACGCCGGCGCCCGCCCGGTCCCTTACGCTGCGGCCCATGTCCGATGCCTTCGCCGCCCTCGACGCCACCGCTCAGGCCGAGCTCGTCCGCCGGGGTGAGACCACCCCCACCGAACTGGTCGACGCCGCCATCGCCCGCATCGAGGCGCTCAACCCGGTGCTCAACGCCGTCATCTGGTCGGACTTCGACGCCGCCCGCCGGGCCGCGGCCTCGCCCGCGCTCCCCGACGGCCCGCTGCGGGGTGTGCCGTTCCTGCTGAAGGACATCGGCGCCACCCAGGCCGGCCTGCCGTACTGGGCCGGCAGCGGTGCGCTGCGCGACGCCGGCCACCGCAGCGCCGCCGACACCGAGCTCGGCGCCCGGTTCCGTCGGGCCGGGCTGGTGACCATCGGCAAGACCAACCTGCCGGAGCTGGGCTCCTGCCCGACCACCCAGACGGTGGCGTTCGGCCCGGCCAACAACCCGTGGGACCTCACCCGCTCGCCGGCGGGCTCCTCCGGCGGGGCGGCGGCGGCGGTGGCGGCCGGGCTGGTCCCGGTGGCCCACGCCAACGACGGCGGTGGCTCCACCCGGCTCCCGGCCGCCTGGTGCGGGCTGGTCGGGTTGAAGACGTCGAGGGGCCGCATGCCCCAGCCCGGGGCCATCTCCCGACTCGTCAGCGAGCTGGTGGTCAGCCGCACCGTGCGCGACACCGCCGCCGTGCTCGATGCCACCTGCGGCCACGTCGATGCCGACCTGTACCACCTGCCGCCGCCGTCGCGGCCCTACGGACAGGAGCTCGGCGCCGACCCGGGCGTGCTGCGGGTGGGGCTGTTGACCGAGGGCGGCGAGTACGACGTGGACCCGCAGTGCGTGCTCGCCGCCGAGCGCACCGCCGCCGTACTGGCGAGTATGGGACACCACGTGGAGCCGGTCAGCGGCGACGTCCTCTTCGGCGGGGACGGCAAGGTCAACGGCACGCTGTGGATGGCGTCCATCGACGGCGTGGGTGGCGGATCTGTCCACCATGGCCGGCCGGCCGCTGGGCGCGGCCGACCTCGAGGCCTCAACCACGCCGCCGCCGAGCATACCGCTCCTCAGCGCAGTGGCGTGGATCGACGCCCAGCAGCGCCAGCGGCAGTGGGCGATGTCGGTGTACGAGTGGCTGGCGGGCTTCGACCTGTTGCTCACGCCGACGGCCGGATGCCCGCCGATGCGCACCGACGAGCTGTGGCCGTCGACGGAGGCGCCGTGGAAGATCGGCCGGACCTACGGTCGCATCGGGCGGTTCACCCTCCCGTTCAACGCCACCGGCCACCCCGCCATCTCGCTCCCGCTGCACTGGACCCCGACGGGCTGCCGGTGGGCGTGCAGCTGGTGGCCGCCATCGGCCGGGAGGACCTCCTGCTGCGCATCGCCTCTCGCCTGGAGGAGGCCATGCCCTGGCGGGAGCGGGTGCCGCCCACCAGCGCGCTGAGCAACGCAACGCCCGGCTCAGCCGGCACGCCGCCCGGAGGGGCCGGGTGCGGTTGACCGGGGTGGGCCATCGGGTACGCCTCACGGTGACGCCGACGCGACCGTGCCGGCGCAGCCCGAACCCTCTCGGAGGTCCCCTGTGCGAACATCGTTGCGCCGTCCTACCCGCCCTGTTGCTCGGCACCGCTGCGCTCACCGCCGCCTGCGGCGGTGACGACAGCGACGACCTCGACACCGGCGACATCACCTCGACCATCCAGGACACGGCCACGACGCTGGAGAACACGGCCAGCAGCGTGGCCGACGACATGACGCCGACGACCTCGTCCTCGGACGACACCGACCCGATGAGCGACGACAGCACGACCAGCTCGACCAGCGGCACCGCCACGTCGACCACCAGCGCGGGCGCCGGCGGGGTGGGGGCCAGCTCCACCACCCGGGCGTCGACCACCAGCACGATGGGCTGATCGAACCCCTGCTGCATCCGACCACATCCGGCGATGGCGGCGCCCCGGCCCGGGGGCGTCGCCATCGGCGCGCCCGACGCTCGGTCAGCGGCGGGTGATGACCTTGCGGGCGGCGCGCAGGCGGTCGGCGGCGATGGCGGCCCGGGCGGCGTTGGCACCGCAGGCGCCGTGCACCCCGCCGCCGGGATGGGCCGACGCCGAGGCCAGGAACAGCCCGGCGATGGCCGTCGAGGGGCGGGCCGAGCCCACCGTGGGCCGGAAGATCAGCTGCTGGTGCAGCTGGGCCGTGCCCAGGCTCTTGTCGCCGCCGACCAGGTTGGCGTCCTCCCGTTGCATCGACGCCGGCGTCTGCACCGTGCGGCGCAGTATGGACGACGTGAAGCCGGGGGCGGCCTCCTCGATGCGGGCCTGGATGCGGTCGGCGAACCGCTCGGCATCGTCCTCGCGGTGCGGATCGCAGTCGAGCCCGGCGGCGTCGCCGCGCACCGTCTGGGGCACGTTGGTGTAGGCCCACAGCGCCTCGGTGCCCGCCGGCGACCGGGTCGGGTCGGCGGTGGTCATCTGCCCGGCCAGCACGAAGGGCCGGTGCGGGACGTACCCCATGGCCAACTGGGCGGCGCTCACCGTGAGCTCGTCGAAGGAATCGGCCAGGTGCACCGTGCCGGCACCCGCCACCGACGGATCGCGCCACGGTACCGGCCGGTCCAGTGCCCAGTTGACCTTGAACGTGGCGCCGCCGCGCTGGTAGCGGCGCATGGCCGTCAGCACCCGGTCGGGCACGTCCGCCTCGTCGAGCAACCGGCCGTACAGCTGGGGGGCGACCACATCGGCGAGCACCGCCCGCCGCGCCGCGACGCGCTCGCCCCCGGCGGTGTGCACGGCCACCGCCCGGCCGCCGGCCACCTCGATGCGGGTCACGGCCTCACCGCAGCGCAGCGCACCACCCTTGGCGACGAGGCGGCGGGCGAGGGCCTCGGCCAGCTCACCGGCACCGTTGCGCACCACCGGCCACCCGTGCCCCTGGCCGATGGCGGCCAGCATCCAACCGAAGAACCCGCTCAACGTCGAGTCGGGCGTCAGATCGCCGTGCAGCGCGCAACCGGCCAGCAGCAGACCGGCACCGGCACCGGCGAAGTGCTCCTCGGCCATGCGCCGCACCGGCAGCAGCGCCGTGCGGGCCAGGTCGCCGCTCCGCCGCACCCCGAGCGACCTCACGAGCCGGGCGGTCGGCCGCAGCGGCGGGAACGGGCCCATCAGCGCGTCGATCAGCGGGGCCTCGATGTGCTCCCAGCTGTCCTGCAGGCGCAGCCACTGCGCGCCGTCGCCGGGTGCGAAGCGGTCGAGCGACGCCGCGGTGGCGGCGTGGTCGCGGTGCAGGAGCACGGCGGGTCCGTCGGGCGTGGGGTTGGCGAGCACCACCGGGGCGTGGCTCCACTGCAGACCGTGGGCGGCGAGGTCGAGCCGGCGGAGATGGGGCGACACCGCGCCGAGCGGGTAGAACGCGCTGAAACGGTCGCCCACGTACCCGTCGTGCAGGGCGCGATCGCTGCGCACCGCCCCGCCGGGCTCGGGCTGCGCCTCGAGCACCAACACCCGCCAGCCGTGGTCGGCCAGATCGTTGGCGGCCACCAGCCCGTTGGGTCCGGCACCGATCACGACGGCGTCGTAGCCGTCGGCCGGCGAAGCTGTCGAGGCCGGCACCGGGGGCTGCGAAGCCGTGGTGTCGAGGGTCAACGGGCCGGTTCGGCGTGGACCGCGGCGTGCTCGTGCACCACCAGCACCGGGCGGTCGGTGTGGTGCAGCACCCCCTCCGACACCGAGGGGTCGACCAGGCGTCGCCAGAACCCCTTGTCGTGGGCGCCGACGACGATCACGTCGACCTGCTGCTCGTCGGCCACCTCGCAGATGCGCCGCACCGGGTCACCGACCTCGGTGACCACCTCGATGTCGGCGACGCCGGCGGACTCGGCCCGCTGTTGGGTGGCGTAGGGATCGGGCTGCACCAGCTCCTGCTCCCAGTACTCGGCCGGCAGCGCGTACAGCCCGGTCGGATCGGCGAGCATACCGGGGGGTACGACCCGGCCGACCTGGACGGCGAGGTACTCCGGCTCGGGGCCGAACAGGGAGCGGGCCACCCGGGCTGCGGCCAGGGAGGCCTCCGAATCATCGAGGGCGAGCAGGATGCGCATGGCGAGCCTCTACCCCACCGTCGCCGTGCTCAAGCCGGGCCGACGGGCCGGGCCCTGCCGGCAGGGCCCGGCTGCGGACCACCTCGACCAGCTTGCGCAGCGAGCGCTGGTTGCGCACGTGGGTGATCGGGTCCATGACCGGCCGGACGAGGTTGCCCACCAGGCGTTGAGCAGGCTCCTCCTCCAGGGTCACCAGGGTGTGGCGCTCATCCCCGATGATCGTGAACGTGGCCACCGCGCTGATCAGCGGCCGAGCCCGGACCGCCAGCCGCAGCCGCTCGCCGGGCGTGAGCTCGAGCACCTTGCTGCTGTCGGGGATGGTGAAGGGACCCACACCGACGCGGTGGTGGAAGTGGGAACCCGGTTGCGGCCAGTCCGCATCGATGCTGCGGATCTCGTGGGCGCCGATGAGCCAGCGTGGATAGGTGCGGGGGTCGACGAGCACCGCGAACACCGCTGCTGGTGGCGCATCGATCTCGACACAGTTGTACGCCATGGAGCACCTCACCCCGTTCCGGCGCGGCGTGGTTGCCGCACGGATCAGCGGGCGCCCTACCCGCTGCAGCCCCGCTTCACGCCCGCTTCACGGCCCGTCGCCCGACGAGCCGGCGATCACCGGCCGCCACCGGGCGGTCAGGCGCCGACGTTCAGGCGGGCGGCGAGCACGGCCAGGTCGTCGCCCTGGCGGCCGGCCTGCTCGTGCTCCCCGGGGGCGACGTCCCCGGGGGTGAGGCAGCCGTCGATGACCGCGTCGACCCAATCGGGGCGGGCGAGATCGGCGGCGGCGAACAGCCCGGCCAGGCGGGCGAGCCCGTCGGTGATCGGTTCCGTGCGCCGCTCGATCAGTCCGTCGGTGTAGAGGAAGACGGTGTCGCCGCCGCCGAGCCGGCAGCGGTGCTGCGGCCGGGGCTGCTCGGCCACCCCGATCGGCATGCCGGGGCGACCGTCCAGGGTGTGCACGGCGCCCCCGGCCCGGCGCAGCAGCGGTGGCGGGTGGCCGGCGAGGGAGTAGGTCAGCAGGCCGGCACCGGCGTCGATGCGGGCCACCGCCACCGTGCAACACGGCGCGCCGTCCACCGAGCCCGCGAAGCGGTCGAGCTCCTCGAGCAACACCGCCGGTGCGCAGCGCCTCGCCAGGGCACGGGCGGCGCTGCGCAGCTGGCCCATGGCCATGGCCGCCGCCATGCCCCGGCCCACCACGTCACCCACGATCAGCACCAGCGAACGCTCGGCCACCTGCACGGCGTCGAACCAGTCGCCGCCCACGCGCAGCGGTGAGGCCGCCGGTCGGTAGCGCCGCTCGACGGTGAAGGCCGGCTCGGTCCGGTCCACGCTCTGGGCCAGCAGCACCCGCTGCAGGCGCAGCACGGCGTCGTGCTCGGCCTCGCGCAGGCGGGCGCGCTCGAGGGCCTGCGCGCACTGCTCGCCCACCGCCAGCAGGAACGCGCGGTCGCCGACGCCGAACGGCTGCGGTGTGGCCCAACGCAACACCAGCACGGCGGCCACGCCCTCGCCGGTCACGAGGGGCAGCTCGACGCTTCTGCCGTCTTGCGCCCAGTGGGCCCGATGCCGGTCGATGGAGACCGCGTCCCGAGCCAGCGCCTGCAACGCCGCCACCCGGGCGCCGGTGGCCTTGGGCAGGGTCTCGTCGAGCACGCGCTCCACGTCGTGCTCGGTCATGGTGGCCGCCAGCGCCGCGGTCACGTCCTGCAGGGCGGCGAGGCGCGCCGCGCTCGACGCCTCGGCCTGCAGGGCCCGCACCCGGGCCATGGCCTGGGCGCCGAGCTCGCCCAGCGCACCGCGGTAGGGCGCGACCCGCTCGGTCCGGCGCCGTTCGTCACCGGTCGACGGAGCGTTGCCGGGATACCGCTCGGCATGGTCGGCGAGTGCGATGCGGACCTCCTCCTCCGTGTGGGCGGCGGCCAGTGCCACGCCGGCCTCGGCGATGGCCCGGTCGCGCTCGGCCGCCAGGCGGGCCAACCGCTCCGCGCGCTCCCGCCGGGATGCCCGCAGCCGCGCATCGCTCTCGATGGAGAAGAACCACGCGGTCAGCAGGGCGACACCGAGGAACACCTTGGTGGCACCCAGTTGCGCCTGCAGCGAGGTGTCGGGAACGGCGAAGGGTCCACGACCGGCCGCCGTGGCCATGTTGGCGGCCAGGGCCAGCACCGAGCCGAGCACGGCCACGCCCACCGCGTCGAAGCGGAGCGCGGCCCACAGCAGGAGGGGGAGCACCACCGACGCGAAGGGCAGATCCCACAGCCGGAACACCGCCACTGCGACCACTGCGGTCACCGCCGCCAGCGCAACGGCCTCCAGCGGACGGCGGGCGAGGATGCGCAGGCGACCCTCGGCCGCCAGCAGCAGGGCCGCACCGATGGTGAGCACCCCGAGCGCGTCGCCGGCCCACCAGTGCAACGCGTTGAGCAGGAACGCGGTGTCGGATCCGTCGGCCCGCTTGGCCAGTGCGCCGAGCAGCGCGCCCACCAGCGGTCCGGCGCCGACCGCGGCGATCAGGAAACGGCCCATCCCCGCCCGCCCCTCGAGGGCCGCCGCCCGCGACCGCTGCCCACCGGAGAGGGCCAGCAGCAGGCCGCCGCCCACCGCCGGCTCGGCGGCGTTGGCCACCGCATAGCCGGCGGCGATGCCGACCGGCACCCCGTGGCGCAGGTTCACCAGGAGCTCCACCGCCAACACCACCGTGCACACCGCCGGCCAGCGCCGACCGGCGAGCACCACCGCAGCCAGCGTGACGCCGGCGGGCGGGAAGAACACGATCACGTCCGGCGCACCCAGCGCACCCCACGCCACCTCGGCGCCGAGCCAGTAGGCGATGGCCACGCCGAGCAGGCCGACCATACCGATCGGTCTGTCTACGAGCCAGGTGGGTCGCCATCGGGTGGCCGGGAGCTCTCCAACGGCGCCATCCCCGGTCGAGACCATGCGCTGCGCAGCCTACCCGGCGGTCCCCGAGCCTTCGGTCCGGCCACGGCGCCCAGGCATCCGTCGCCGGCCCCGGGGTAACGAGCACGGCCATGGCCGACCTGCAGCACCCCGGGACCGACGCCACCACCCCGCCCGCACCCGGCCGGGGGCGGTCAACGCCGCGACGGTGGAGCAGATCGTGGCGCTGCTCGGCCGCCGCCAGCTGGCCACCGCCGAGTCGTGCACCGGTGGCCGCCTGGCCGCCGCCTTCGCCGCCGCGCCGCCGCATCGCGTTGGTACCGCGGCGGGGTGGTGCCCTACCAGGAGGACCTCAAACGCCGCCTGCTGGGCGTGGCGGCGTCGAGCGTGTACTGCGAGCAAGCGGTGGCCGAGATGGCGGTGGGGGCGGCCCGGCTGCTGGACGCCCACGTGGCCATCGCCACGTCGGGTGTGGCGGGCGAGCCGGTGGACGGCACGGCACCGGGCACCGTGTACATCGCCACGGTGGTGGACGACGTGGCCGGCGGACGGCCGTGGGCCCGCACCTACCGTTTCGACGGCGAGGCCGACGAGGTCTGCGACGCCGCCGTCGCCGCCGCGCTCCGTCAGGTGCACGAGCACCTGACGGGCGGCGGGCGGCGCACCCTGAGCAGGTCCGGGCGCCCGCCGCCGCGCTGCTCGGCCGCGGTCCGGCGGGTGTCCTGAGAGCGCTCACGGGCGGTGGCGGTCACGTTGCCGGCGGCCTCGCTCCCGCTCTCCTTCACCGCTTCCACCGCCTCCCCGCCGCGGGACCGGGCCACGTCGGCCAGCTCGTGGGCCGCCTCCTGCATCGGCTCCCGCAGCGACCCACCGGCCTCGCGGGCCTTCGCACCGGCCTGGCGCTCGGGCTCGGTCGGCGGGAGCAGGGTGGCGGCCAGCATGCCCACGCCGAAGGCGGGATCCCGGCGCCGAAGGGGTTGTTCTCGGCACGGTGCTCCACCTGTTCGACCACCGAGCCGGCTTCATCCCGAACCGAGTGGCCGGAGCCGGCCAGCCCGTCGCCCAGGTGCTTGGGCACGCCCATCACGCGGTCCCGAGCGTCGGCGAGGCCGGCTCGGATGCGGTTGCGCCGTCGCTCGATGATCCGCGACGGCACGGCGCGGTCCTCGATGGCGTCGGCCGTCATGGTCATGTGCCGGCGGGTCTGGTCGATCTCCTGCCTCAGCTGCGCTGTGTCTTCGCCCATTCGATGTCCTCCTTGAGGGTTTCCTTGGTCTGTTGCGGCACCGGGCTGATCGCCTTCGCCTCACGCTTGGCCCGCTGGACGAGCACGCCGGCGACGGCCAGCAGCACCGCACCGACGATGAGGAAGGCGAGGGCGCGGCATCCACAGGTCGAGCAGCCAGGAGCCGGCCATGGCCACGATGACGGCACCCACGAGGGCGACGGCTCCGCCGGCGGCGCCCTGGATGCCGACCCGAGCCGCCTGGCGGGCCTCTTCGCGCAGCTCGATCGGGCCAGTTGCAGTTCCTGGCGGGTCAGCCGGCTGAGGTCGGCGGTCATGTCGGACAGCAGCTCGCCGAGCGAGCGTTCCGGTTGCCAGGGTTCCATGGTGAGGTCGACGTCGGCGCGGTTGACCCGGCCGCCACCCTCGGCCGTCATGACGACATCCCGGTGCTCGGCATACCGGGGCCGGTGGCGGGCGTCGTGGCACCGACGCTCGATGCGTGCACCGTCGTCGGGCCGGCGCCCATCGGTGCCCCGCCCGGACCGACGGGCGCCGCGGCCGTGGTCACACCGGGGGCCGTCAGGGGCGGGGTGGGCCGGGTCGACGCCGCCGCATCGGGCCGGCTCGTTGCACCGTTGCTGTTGTTGCCGTTGTTCCCGTTGTCGGCCGCCCCGCGGATCAGCCGACCGGCGACGAAGCCGGCCGCCGCCGGACGCCAGGAACAGTCCTGGCCGGCGACGGGCGAACGTTCGCACCTCCCCACCAGCCCGTCGAAGCCGTCGTCCTCCACCCGCTGGGCGAGGCGCTGGACCCGGTGCTGGAGCTGATCGGCGTAGCCGGTCAACGGACCGGCGCCCTCCCGATCGCCGGAGCGGAGCGCCTGCAGCTGCCCGTCGAGGCGGCGGAGGCTGGTGCCGGCGCTCGGTCTGCTGCGCAGCCTGGCCGCGCAGGTCGCGGCGCAGGTCGTGCCACACGCCCTGCAGTTGATCGCCGGCCACGTGCGCCACGTCCGACGCCTGTGCGCAGGCCTCGTGGGCCACGTCGGCGGCGTTGCTCTTCGCCGTCTGTGTCGTTGGGTTCTCGGTCACCTGTACCTCCAAGGGCGTGAGATCGGACGCCTACCCGGCAGCCCCGACAGCGATTCACGAGCCATCGCTGTGGGGCGGGGGGTTCGCGGGGGATCGACGGTGGCCGTCCGGGCGCGCAACGACGAGCGCCCGGCTTGGACGCTCGTCGCGGTTGGGGGTGCGCAGGTCGGCCCGGGGTCAGCGCCGCGGCGGCGGCCCGGGCGTGATGGCGCCCGGCTCGGGCACCGACATGCCCTCGGCACCCGGCCCGGCCGGTCGGTCAGCGGTGGCCCGCTTCGAGATACCCTCCGGTACGGCCGGTTCCATCGGCTGATCGGCGGCCTGGTGGCGGCGGTCTGTTCAGGGTGGTGCCGGCGGGTGTGGAGGAGGAACGCCACCGTGGCCACCGCCACGACGACGACCGACACGATGGCGACGATCATCCCGATGCTCATGTTCTGCCGCTACCCGATCGCCCTGCGTCGCAACCACCCGGGCACAGCGAAGCCGCCAGCAAACACGGCACGGCCCGGCATGGGGTAGGGGCCCCATGCTCGGGAGGAGGATGGGGTTGGGGCCCCATCCGAGGCGGCGAAGCCGCCAGCAAAAGCCGCCGGCCCGGCATGGGGTAGGGGCCCCATGCCCGTCGCCCCGCGACCAGCGAGGATCTGGCGTTGCCTCACCGACGGGCACACCGGGATCCTGACCACGCTGCACCGCGACGGCGTGCCATCGCCATGCCGCTGTGGTACGCCTGCCTCGACGGCAGGATCTACCTGCAGACCAGGGGTCGCAAGCTCCAACGCATCCGCCGTGATCCGCGAGCGTCGTTCCTGGTGGAGTCGGGCGAGCACTGGAAGGATCTCAGGCGGTGCACTGCACGGGCGTGGCGAGGTGGCGAGCTCGACGCCGACCTGGCGTAGCGCTTCCGGGTGGAGATGGCCCGCAAGTACGGCGCGTTCCGCTCGACCGACGCCATGCCGTCGGAGACGGCGGCGTACTACGCCCGGTCGATGAACGGGGTGGTCCGCTTCACGCCTGACGAGCGCATCCTGCTGGGACAACACCAAGCTCACCGCTGGCTGAGCAGGCCCGGCGGTCGGACACGCGTCGCCCACTCCGCCTATCCTACCCTGCGGTACGTCCGACACCCACGGTACATACCTCTTGGTATGCGCCGATGGCGTCGCAGCGAATCGGCGGCGAATCGCTGCGAGCGGGCGGACCCCGACACCTGCTTCGGGAGTGCGACGTGCACCGTGGGGGCCGTGGGCGGCCCTTCGGCGTCAGCCGAACACAGGCACGCAACTCAGCGACGCCGGCCACACCTCGGGATCGTGGCCGGGCGGCAACCGGAGCCGCGATCCAGCGCGATGGCCTGAGCCGGCGGATCGCCTCCACGGTGATCTCGTGGACACGCCGAACGGCGCGGTCACCGGGTGCTCGGTGTCGATGTTCTCCTGCAGGTCCGGCCGCGTCGGCGGCGAACGTAACCGGCGCGACGGGTAGCGCTCGCCGCACAGCATCGTCGAAGGTCACCACGAAGCTCTGGTGGCCGGGGGTGCCGGCGGTCAGCACCGCCTCGAAGCCCGGCGCCAGCACCGCATCCCCGTCGAGGAAGCGCCAGTCGATGGCGGGATCGATCGAACTGATCATGGCGGCGGTCAGCTCGCTGCGCCGGAGGATCGGCGTTGGCGGCGTCGTGCTCGGCCCGCTGCCGTAGATCGGCGCCCGCCCGGCGAGTGACGGATCCACCGCATGGTCGAAGTGGAGGTGGCTGATGCGCACTCACGCCGACCACGTCCGGCGGGGTCCACGCCGGCCAGCTCGAAGGCCGCCTCCAGCGGATCGCGATCGGGCGGACCGGCCAGCTCCGGTTCGTAGTCGGGCACGGTGCCGAAGAAGCGCCGTCGCAGCACGGCGTCGCGCACCAGCGGAGCGTTGAACCCGAGTCGACCAGGAACCAGCCGCCGTCCTCCACCAGCAGACCGGGCACCGGCTCGCGCAGCATGCGAGGGCGCGGCTCCGGCGTTGGCCAACGACACCCCGTACCGGCAGCCGTTCAGCCGAGCACCATCGGCACCACCCGTCGCACCCCGTTCACCGCGGCGACCATACCGGCCGGTCCTCGCCGTACCGGCCGGCGACGCCGCCGGCGGAGCACCGTAACCGAGGGTTCACACCGGCGGGCACCTGGAAGACTACGGCCATGACCGAAGCCGACATCGCCGACCTCCTCGCCCGCGTCCGGCGACTGGAAGACCACGAGGCCGTTCGGGCCACCTGGCTCGACTACTGCAACCGCCTCGACGCCGAGGACTGGGCTGCCCTCGGCGAGGTGTTCACCGAGGACGCGCGCCTGGAAGCGGCCGGGATCTCCCCCGCCGTCGACGGTGACTACACCGGAAGGTCCGCCATCATCGGCGAGTTCTACGCCAAGACCGCCACCCCGACCGACGGCACCCCCTTCGGCGCCATGACCGGCCACCTCTCGACCAACATGCAGATCTCGCTGGCCGGAGACGAGGCGACCACGCTGGCCTACTTCTTCGAGATCGTCGACGACAACCTGGTGCTCATCGGCACCTATCAGCACCGGATGCGCCGCCAGCCCGACCGCTGGCGCATCGCGTTCCTGCGCATCACCGTGCGCTACCGCGCCCGGCTCCAGGCCGACAAGGTGCGAGGCCGAGCGCTGCGCGACGTGCTCGGCCTGCCGGTCTGAGCCCCCTCCCGACCCACCGGGCCCGGTTGACGGCCCGCGTCGGGGGGAACAGCTCGCACCCCTGGAACCGATCACGCCGTCGACGCCGGATCCCGACCCGTCCCCCGATGGCGGCGGCCCGTCGCCGGCCGGCGACGGCGGCGCCCCGTGGCTGGCCATCGACCGGCGCCCGCCGGGGGTGGACGATGCCACCGTCGAGGCGGTGGGCAAGCTCAGCGAGGCGATCGAGTGGGTCGAGCGCGCCCGGGGCCGGCTCTACGACTTCCACCAGCTGTCCGGACGGGCCGACCTGCTCGCCGGTGAGGCGGTGGACCTGCTGCGGGCCGCCGGACACGGCGCCTGGGCCGACCGGCTGGCGCGCGACCTGGTCGGCCGCAACGTGATCGAGGGCCGCTGGACGTTCCAGATCGTCGAGGAGTACGACGACACGTACTGGTCAGTGGCCCGCGCCCTGGGCCGCGACGTCGAACGGGCGTTGACCGGGGGGCACCGCCACGTGTTCGAATCGGAGATGAAGGAGGCCCGCCGCAGCAAGGGCGAGCGCCACCACGAGCAACGGCCCCGGCCGGGCGCCTGACCACGCCCCGCCCCCGAGGCGGTCAGCCCACCCCGCACGCCCGATTGATCATGGCCAGCAGGACCGGCTCGTCCTCGGCGTCGGGGCGCACGTAGAGCTGCAGCGTGGGACCACCGTCCACCTCGACGGTCGCCTTCAAGAAGAACGTGTGCTTCGATTCGGCCAGGGCGTGCGGCCGGCAGTCGCCCGACTGGCGCAGCACCACCGGCAGCTCCACCACCGCCTCGCCGCCCCGCAGCACCGCCCAGGGCCCGGCCGGGGCGGCCGGTGTGGCCGGCTCGATCTCGAGGAGCACCGTGCCGGTCATCTGTCGCAAGACCACGGTGCGGGCGCCGCCGCCATGGCGGACGATGCGCAGCACCCCGCTGACGGCGGGCCGGCCCTCGCTCGTCGTCCCGGCCCAACCCGTCCCGAAGGAGAGCTCAGCCAGCTCGCCCAGCGCCCGCTCCTCGCAAGCCGGTCGGTAGAGCCCCTCGAGCACGCCGCGCTCGTCGCGCACTGCGATGGTGACCGGTTGCGGTGGGCCTCCGTCGACCGCGGCCGTGGCCACCGCCACCGCATCGGCCGGGTCGGGCACCGAGACCTCGAAGCCGGCGCCGTTGGTGCAAAGGGCCATGCCGACCGGTATGGGCAGATCGACGATGCGGCCGGGCGACAGCAGCGTGGGGCCCGCAACGGGCGGCACCTCGCTCCAGCCCGGCCAGCGCAACTGCAGCTCGTCGAGCACCACGTCCGATCCCGATGCGTTGGTCACCTGGATCTGGATCCGGCCCTCGACGTCGTCCTGGCGGTACCGCCGCAGCGTGGCCGTCAGGCCCTCGACCGAGGACGCCGCCGGCGCGGGCGCACCACCAGCACCACCAGCACCCTCCGTACGAGCACCATCAGCAACGCAGCCTGCCAGCAGCGATGCCACCGCGCTCCAGGCCAGCGCCCCGGCGGCCGCGCCGGCGAACGTCGGGCGGTTCATCCCGCGCCGCCACCGGGGAACCGCTCGTCGATGGGTGCCCATGGCGCCGCACCCTAAAGCCTGCCGCGACGGCCCTGTGGGCATCGGGTGGGCTCCAGGCGCGAGAATGGCTCGTCGCACAAGGGGGAGAGCAAGTGAGCGGATACACGATCATCGACGTCGACACCCACGTCAGCGAGGCGCCGGACCTCTGGACCAGCCGGGTGCCGGCCTCCATGCGGGACCGCGTGCCCCGCCTCGAGCAGGACGCGCGGGGTCGCGACATCTGGGTGATCGACGGCAAGCGCACCTCGCTGGCGGGCCTGCTCGCCACCGCCGGCCGCGGTGACTTCAAGGAGTACCCCTCCGCCGACATACCCGGGCGCCTACGACGCCAAGGAACGGCTCAAGTACATGGACGAGATGGGCATCTGGGCCATGGTCATGTACCCGAACGTGGCCGGCTTCGGCAGCCAGCAGTTCACTCAAGCTCGGAGACCCCGAAGCTGATGCGCACCTGCGTGGAGGCGTACAACGACTTCCAGACCGAGTGGGCGTCAGGACCCCAGCGCCTGCTGCCCATCACCTCAACACCTGGGACATCCCCGCCGCAGTGAAGGAGGTCCGCCGCTGCCGCCGCCCTGGGCCACAAGGGCATCCTCTTCACCGGCGAGCCCCACAAGTTCGGCCAGCCCATGCTGGGCGACCGAGCTGGGACCCGCTGTGGGAGGCCGCCGTCAGGCTCGAGCGCCGTCTCGTTCCACATCGGCTCGGGGAACATGGAAGGCGGCATGACCAAGCAGATGATGGAGGTCTACGGGAAAGATGGCCACCTTCACCGCCGGCTCCGGTGGAGGTCTTCCTGAAGAACGCCATCCCGGCTCCACCGACCTGCTCGTGTCGGGCGTGCTCACCCGCTTCCCGGACATCCAGTTCGTCTCGGTGGAGTCCGGCATCCCGGCTGGATCCCCTTCGTGCTCGAGGCCCTCGACTACCAGTTCCTCGGCAACCGGGTGCCCGAGGGCAGCCCCGACCTCGAGATGCTGCCCAGCGAGTACTTCGCCCGCAACGTGTACGCCTGCTACTGGTTCGAGCAGGTGGCGCCGCGCCGGTTGATCGAGCGCCAAGGTGGGCATCGACCGCATCCTGTTCGAGACCGACTTCCCCCACCCCACGTCGCTGTTCGGTGACGAGGTGTTCGACCGCATCGAGTCCGGCCTGGCCGACTCCACCCCCGAGCAGCGCCGGGCGATCCTGTGGGACAACGCCCAGCGCCTCTACCACGTGGAGGACCCGGCCCCGGCCGACATCTGAGCGGCGAGCGAAGACCACCCGGACCGCCGTCTCCCTGGCGGTCCCCACGGCGTTCGAAGCTTGGCGCCGGCGGTTCTCCCGCCGGCGCCGTGCCGGCGCTACAGGTCGAGGGTGCGCAGGTTGAAATCCCGCCGGCCCACCAGGCCAGGCGCCGGGCTGCCCGTTGCGGGCGATCACGGTGCCCCGGTGAGCAGCCGGGTGACGGACTGCGCCTGGGCCAACGTCCTGCAACTCGTCGACCCGCGGACGGCGAAGTCCTCGAGCGCCTCCTCGCCCGGGAGGTGCTGCTCGGTCACCTCCACCGCATCGGGGGCGCGCCCGCAGCCATGGCGACGATCGACGATGCCCACCAACGCCGTCGGGGCCCGAACACCCGGCGGATGTGACCGTCGGACGACGAAAGCTCCTCACCGCAGCACAGGCGCACGTCCACCAGCCGGGAGATGCACGCAGCCGTGCTGCACCTGCACCCACCGTCCGAGCGACGGCGACGATGCGTCCGGCTGCGCCAGCCGCCGACGGCGCCGCAGGACCGCCCGCACCGCTCGGGCGATCCGGTCATCGAGCTCTGACGAGGAGTTCCCCGCATCGGCACTGACGCAGTTCGCCCCCGAGTAGGCCGACCGATCCGTTCGGATCGGTGCTCATCGAGCTTGATGCGCCGCCGGCGTCAGTCAGCCGTATGCGGCCTCCGTCGGCTGACCGGCTCCGTCGGCGGCGCCGCCGTCGGGCAGCGTGACGTCGGCGCCCGGTCGCCACTCCGGCGCCTTCTTCGGGTTCTCCGAACGCTTGGACAACGTCACCTTCAACGCGTCATACGCGCCGGGGGTCTCACGGATCTTGGCCATCACCGCCTGGGACGCGGCGCCCATGAGCTCCTCCTGCTTCTCCATCAGGAAGCCGGCCGAGGCCCGCAGGCCCCGCAGCTGGCCGGTCATCTCGGGGATGACGTAGCGGGCCACCATCTCCCAGGAGCGGCGGGTGGCGTCGTGGTTGGCCCAATCGTGGGCGAAGCCGATGGCGGCACCGAACCCGCCGGTCACCACCTGCAGGTTGCGGATGGCGTCCACCAGATCGTCGGGGGTGCCGATGACGGCGGCACCGCTGTCCACCATCGTGTCGAGCAGTTTCCAGGCGTCGTCGTAGTGCTTGGCTCCCGGCCGGCCGAGCACCCGCACGTTGTACTCGTTGTGCCAGCGCTGCAGGCCGAGCACCGCCTCCTGGCGGGCCTGCTCGCGGGTCTCGGCGATGTGCCAGTTCATCATCACCCGCCAGTTGCGGCGATCCACCGTCTGGCCGTGCTCGACGGCGGAGGACTCGGCGAAGCCCCACTGGGTCGGCAGCGCGGCCAGGCCCTCCGACGACGTGGAGGCGATCGAGATCACGCCCGTGCCGTGCTTGCCGGCCAGCACCATGCCCGACGGCGACAGCGACGACGCCGTGGCCATCTCCATCTCCTCCTGGTAGGGCAGGATCTGGAGCTGGGCATCGCGCAGGGTGAACCACTCCGACTCGTAGGAGAAGCGGTCCTCGCCGGCCAGCAGGCGCTTGATCACGCCCATCGCCTCGTCCTGGCGGTCGCGCTGGACCATCGGGTCGATGCCCAGGGTGTGGGCGTCGGAGGGCAGCGCGCCGGGGCCGGACCCGAAGATCAGCCGGCCGCGCACCATCTGGTCGAGCTGGGCCAGGCGCGAGGCCACGTTGAACGGGTGGTGGTAGGGCAGGGAGATCACGCCCGTACCGAGGCGGATGTTGCCGGTCCGCTCGCCGGCGGCGGCGATCACCAGCTCCGGCGAGCCGATCGTCTCCCACCCCGAGGAGTGGTGCTCTCCCACCCAGAACTCGTCGTAGCCGAGCTGGTCGAGCCGCTCCGCCAGCTCGATGTCCCGACGGAACAGCAGCATGGGCGACTCGCCCAACGGGTGGTGCGGGGCGACGAAGGCGCCGAAGCGAAGGCGTTGCATGGGGAAACGCTACCGCTGCGCCCGCCACCGCCCCCAAAATCGCGGGAGCGGTGGCGGGCCGAAGGGGCGTCGGTGCCGCGCCGGGCGGTGTGCTCCGCTCAGTCCCAGGTCTTGATGACGGGGAGGACCTCGGAGGCGAACAGCCGCATCGACGCCTGGGCCTCGTCGTAGGGGATGCCGCCGTAGCGGAAGGCACCGGTGTACTCGAAGCTGCCCAGCAGCTCCCGGCGCTCCTCGAGACGGGCCAGGATCTGATCGGGCGTGCCCCAGGTGGCGGCCTTCATGAACATCGACAGGAAGCCGCTCTCCCCCACCCGGCGCAGCACCTCGGCCGCCTTGGCGTAGGCGTCGTAGCCCTCGGTGACGGCGAAGTGGTCACCCATGACCTCGTAGTGCTCGAGCAGCGAGCCGAGGTAGGTGCCCATGTACTTGGTCGCCTTCTCCTCGGCCTCGGCGGCGTCGGCCCAGCAGAGCACGAAGTCGGCCGTCATCACCGGCGGGGCGTCGGTGCCGTGGATCTCGCGGTAGCGCTTCCGGTAGGTCTCGATGCTGGGCATGCGGTGCTCCCACGCCCGGTCGGCGAACATCGTCATGCGACCACCGAAGCGGGCGGCGGACTCGACGGAGTCGTCGCTGGAGGCCACGCAGTAGAAGCGGTCGGCGAAGTCGCGCTCGGGGCGGGGCCGGATCTCGATGCGGGGCTGCTTGAAGTAGGGCCCGTCGCCCTCGATGTAGCCGGTGCGCAGCGCCTCGATGACCATGGCGGTGCCCTCGTCGAAGCGACCGCGGGACTCGTCCATCTCGATGTCACGGAACGGGGCGTACTCCCGGCGGGACAGGCCGCGGCCCACCCCGAAGCGGAAGCGGCCCTTGGCCAGGTTGTCGAGCAGCGCTGCCTTCTCGGCCACCCGCAGGGGCTCGTTCCACGGCATGATGACCGCCGCGGTGCCGACGTCGAGGTGCTTGGTCTTGGCCACCAGGTACGACAGCAGCTGCGTGTTGTCGGGGCAGAACGAGTACCCGAAGAAGTGGTGCTCCGCCGCCCAGGCCACGTCGAAGCCGAGCTCGTCGGCCAGCATGGCCAGGCCCAGCTCCTCCTCGTACACCTGCGTGTCGGTCACATCGTGCCAACCGTCGCTGGCGAACGGCATCAGGATGCCGACGTCCATGGTTCCCCCTGTGGTTCCCCGAGCGCGCGGCCCCTGCCGGCGCATCCCCCGCATGCTCCCAGCGCTGCTGACGACCCGTCAAGGCGCCCCGACCTGCACCGTTCCGTACCACCCGGTATGGCGCCACCCGCGCCCCTCACTCGCGTCGAATCGACGTCGAATCGCCCCGTGGGCGGTGGCGAAACTCGCGGATCTTGGCGTACCCAGTGGCATGGCCGCCAGCCACGACCCGCCCTGACCAGCAGCGTTGCGTGACGCTATGCGGCGGCCCGCGCCAACATCCGCGAGTCTGGCCAGGCGGTGCAGGCGGAAGGACCTGCCGGCGCTCCGCCACCACCGGGCCGGGTGCGGCGACACCTCTGCTAGAACCACGGACGGACAGCACACGTAGCACACGGGGGAAGCAGCGCGTGACCGACGACGTCGGGGAGATCAGCGAGCGCATCGCCGCCTTCCTCGCCGCGCAACCCGACGCCGCCCCCGCCCCGCGCGTCGACGGCATCGCCCGCATCGGCGTGGGCCGCTCCCGGGAGAACTGGCTGTTCGACGCCACCTGGCCCGACGGCACCGTCGAACCGCTGATCGTGCGGCGCGACCCTCCCGGCGGCCTGCTGGAGACCGATCGGGCCACCGAGTTCGCCGTGCTGCGGGCGCTCGAGGCCACCGCCGTGCCCGCCCCCGTCGCCCGCTGGCTCGACGCCACCGGCCGGCACCTCGGTCGCCCGAGCCTGGTCATGCGGCGGGAGCCGGGGACCTGTGACTACTTCGTGCTCAACGGCCCGGACCCGCTCGCAAGCCGCGTGGCGCTGGCCGAACGGTTCTGCGACCTGCTCGCCAACATCCACGCCGTCGACTGGGCGGCGGCCGGTCTGGGCCACCTGTTCGCCGACCCGGGTCCGGCCGCCGCCGACCACGAGCTCGACCGATGGGCCGCGGTGCTCCGCCAGGACCGGCTGGAACCGACCCCCGAGCTCGACCTGGCCCTGGCCTGGCTGCGGGAGACCGCACCGAGCTCCTCCGCCACCGTGCTGGTGCACGGCGACTTCAAGGCCGGCAACGCCCTCCTCCTCGACGACGAGGACGGTCCCTGCCCCCGCATCGTCGCCCTGCTCGACTGGGAGCTCGCCCACCTCGGCGACCCCATGGAGGACCTCGGCTGGATCACCCAGCCGCTGCGCACCCGCGAGCACCTCATCGACGGTGCCTGGGAGCGCGAGCAGCTGTTCGCCCGCTACGAGCGGACCACCGACCGCGCCGTCGACCTCGATGCGGTGCGCTGGTGGAACGTGTTCTCCTCGTTCAAGACCGCGGTGATGCAGACGAGCGGCCTGCGCTCGTTCGTCGAGGGCCGCTGCGACGAGCCCTACCGCCCGACCGCCCCGGTGCTGCGAGCGCTGCTCGACGCGGTGGCGGCCTGATCGAGAGGGAGCCACGGCATCGTGCACCCCACCGTCGACGAGCAATTGCGGGGCATCGGCCGGTTGCTGGAGCACGCGGCCACCGGCGGCGGGCTGGCACCGGCCTCGGCCGACGCGCTGGACGAGGCCAGACGCCGGCTGCGCCGGCTCGAGGGTTCCTGGGCACAGGTCCTGCCGTTCCTGACCGCCGACAACCGCGCCACCGCCGAGCTGCTGGCCGAGCTGGCGCCGCTGGTGTCCGGTGCCCTGGCCCACGAGGTGGCGGCGGCGGCCGCTCACGAGGCCGACCGGGCGCCGACGCCGGCGGCTGCACTCGACGTCGCCGCCGTGGCCGCCCGCAACGATGAGCTGCGGGCGCTGCTCGCCACCGTGATCGCCGCCCTGCCCGGCGGTGACGCGGGCCGGGCGGCGCGGCTGGCCGTGGTGGCCCACGCCCGTCGCCGCCTCGACGCCGATCCGCTCAACGCCCGGTTCCCCAGGCCCGCGCCCTCCGGAGGATGACCACCATGTCCCAACCCCCGCCGATGCCGGCGCCGATCCGGTCCCCGGTTTGACCGTCGGCGACGAGCACTTCGCCGAGCAGTTCCCGCTCTCGCCCCTCGACGACTACCTCATCCACCAGACGCCCGATCCGATCCGCGTGATGTGGACCGGCGACCCCCGCGCCTACGAGCGGTACTGGATGGTGTGCCACGACCCCGCCGGCGAGGTGCTGGTGGCCACCGGTTGCACGTTCTACCCCAATCTCGACCGGGCCGAGGCCTACGCCATCGTGAACCACCGGGGCCGCCACACCACGGTGCGGGCGTTCCGGCGGCTGGGCGTGGACCGCGCCGATCTCCGCCTCGGGCCGATCGCTCCCCAGATCATCCGGGGCATGCGGTGGTGGCGGTACGTGCTCGAGCCCAACGAGCACGGCATCAGCTACGAGCTCGACTTCCACGACACCACCCGCCAGACGTTCCGGGAACCGCAGTCGAACTCGGCGGGCGGGCACCCGCCGGGCCGGCGCAACGACGTGACCACCGGGTTCGAGAGCTTCGGCGAGGTGCAGGGCTGGGTCGAGGTCGACGGCCATCGCATCGAGCTGCCGGCCGGCTCGCCCGGCACCCGCGACCGCCACTGGGGCGTGGGTCGCGGGGTGGGCGGCCCGGCGCTGTCCCTCGGCGGGCGGCTGCACGTGGGGGTGTCGGGCAACGCCTTCGTGGCCTTCCCCAGCTGGACGCTGTGGGGCGACCGGGTCTTCTACCGCTTCGGCGATCCCCGACCCGGCTCCGGCCGGGTGGCCAAGCCGTCGCGGCGCCTGCGCTTCGAGCCCGACACGAACATCTTCGTCGAGGGCATCGTCGACTACACCCTCGACACCGGTGAGACCAAGCAGGTCCACTACGAGCGCATCGGCAACCAGACCGCCTACCTGCGTTGCGGTATGTACGGCGGCACGCCCGACCGCGGCATCCACCAGGGCGGCTACGACGGGCCCGACCTCGTCGAGGGTGAGACCTATGACGTGAACGACCCCGCCGTGCGGGCCCGCATCGCCGGGCTCGACGAGCACCTGTGCCGGGTCATCTGCGACGGCGAGGTGGCCACCGGCCTCTACCAGCCGATCGACCCCACCGCCTACGAGCTGTGCCGTGCCGGTCGACCCGGCTGGGCGTTCCTCGAATGACCACGGGCGGCACCGAGGAGCTGCGCCGCGGTCTGGAGGCCTACCTCTCGGCCTGCGAACGGGCGGCGGTGCGGGTGAGCGGGCTGTCGCCGATCTCCTCGGTGGGCAACGCCCGCGACCCATGGGACTGCACGGTGACCGTCGAGGGTGCCGCCCCGCTGCGCTGTGTGCTGCTGGTGAAGGAGGCCGCCGGCCAGCTCGAGACCAGCCTCGGTCCGGAGTTCCACACCTTGGCCGCCCTGCACGGTTCCGGGGTGCCGGCGCCGCGCGCTCTGTGGCTCGACGAGAGCGGGGAGGCGTTCGGCCGGGCGTTCTTCGCCACCGCCCACGTGCCCGGCAGCGCCGACACCGCCCCGTTGCGCCGGCCCGAGGAAGCGGCCCGCATGGCGTCGGTGGCGCGACAGCTGGCCCGGGCGGCGGCGCGCCTGCACGCGGTGGAGATCGGCCCGTTCGAGCGGCACCTGCCCGCGACCACCGTCGAGCGGGCGGCGTCGGACCAGCTCGAACACTGGGCGGCCGTCTTCGAGCGCCAGCGCCTCGAGCCCCACCCGGCCCTCGTGCACGTGATCGAGTGGTTGCGGGCGCACCTGCCGGCCACGCCGCACGTGGCCGTGGTGCACGGCGACCTCCGCTTCGGCAACCTGCTGCACGACGGGGATCGCCTCACCGCCCTGCTCGACTGGGAGATGGTCCACCTCGGCGATCCGAACGAGGATCTGGGGTGGGTCTACCGCGACCTGTGGACGCCGGCGGCGGCGCTGCCCTTCGAGGCGTTCCTCGACGCCTACGAGGCCGCCGCCGCACGCCCGGTCGACCGGACGGCGTTGCGGTGGTGGCAGGTCTTCAGCGAGCTGAAGCACAGCGTGATCTCGCTCACCGCCACCCGATCGTTCGCCGACGGCGCCACCCGGGCCTTGCGCCATGCCAACCGCTCGGCGACGGTACCGGGCTTCGTGCGTCGGGCCCTCGAGCTGATGGAGGTCGCGTGCTGATGGAGGTCGCGTGCTGATGGACCGGTGCGCAGGGAGGCGCGCGTGCTGAACCCGTCGATCGCCGAACTGCTCGACGCCATGGCCGACGCCTTGCGCGACACGGTGCTGCCGGCGCTGCCGCCCGGCCCTGCGGCCGACCAGGTGCGCGATGCGGTGGCCCTCACCCGCCGCATCGCCCATGCGGTGCCTCGGCTGCACGCCTACCTGGCCGAGGACGGCGCCGATCTCGCCCGCACGCTGGACGCGCTCGATCCCCGACCCGACGGCGTCGCCCGGTCGGCGTCGTGGCCGGCGGAGGCACCGCCCGATGCCGAGGCGCTGCGCGGCGCCAACCTGCTGCTGCGGGAGGAGCTCGCCCAGCTCATCGCCAGCGGCCCGGCGGACGCGTCGGTGCGTGCCCTGCTGCACCGCATGGTGGAGCGCGAAGAAGCGCTCCGGCTGTCGCCGTGGGCCCGCCTGCCCCGGGCCTGAACCGGTCGGCACCTCGGCGCCGGCCCGCCCCGGCTCGGCCTCAGGCGCCCTCGAGCTCCCGCACCCGCTTGCGCAACGCCTGCTCGTCGGCCCAGCGCTGGGTCTCGTCACGCATCACGGCGGCGATGCCGGTGACCTTGCCGTCGCCGTCCTTGAGCAGGCTGACCGTGAAGGCGATCGACCGGCGCTGCCCGTCGGCGTGCAGGGCCGGCACCCGCAACAGGTCGCTGCCGTACTTGGTCACGCCGCTCTGCATCACGCGCTCGTAGCCGTCCCAATGGGCGCGGCGCTGCTTCTCCGGGATGATGAGGTCGAGCGAGCCGCCCAGCGCCTGCTCGGCCGGCCACCCGAACAGATGGGTGGCGCCCTGGTTCCAGTAGACGATCGTGCCCTGCGGATCGGCGATGACCACGGCGTCGGCCAACGTGTCGAGCAGCGCGACCAAGGTCGTGTCGTCGGGTCGGTCCATGTGCTGCTCCCTCTGCCGGCAGGCGGTTCCGCACCCCTGCTACCCAGCCCGGTCGAATCCTGAACCTAGCAACTTCAGGACCGGCGAGGGTCAACGATCCCCCGGGTCGTCGTGGGCGGGGTCGGCGGCCACCCGCGGCGCCGACCATACCTGCCAGTATACTCGGCGCCGCGGTCGGTGGCGGGGTCACAGATCGAAGCGGTGCACCACGTTGTCCACGTCGCTGGCCACCCAGAAGCCACCGTCGGGCGCCAGGGCGATGCCGGTGAGCATGCCGTAGGGCAGCAGGCCGGGGGCGTACTCGTCGCCGAGGGCGACGTGCGCCACCGCCCGGCGATCCCCGTTGGCGAGGTCGATGGCGGTCACCTGGTCGATGCCCTCCTCGGCCACCAGCAGGCGGCCGTCGCCGGTGAGGGCGATGCCCTCGGGGTGGTTCAGCCCGGCCGCCACCCGTACCTTGGCACCGTCGCCCGTGCTCCACACGTCGCCGGTCGCCCAGTCGGCGACGTAGAGCGTCGTGCCGTCGCTGGCGAGACCGGTGGGCAGGGTGAGGCCGTCCATGAGCACGCCGCGGTCCTCGAGGCGCACCACGCTGCCCGGGCCGGCACCCGTGGCTGCGCCGGCCTGGGCCACGGCGATCCCGCCGCCGTGCACGATGGCGTTGGTCGGTGTCGCGAGGTCGCGCACGTCGGTGATCACGTCGGCGTTGCGGCCGTCGAGGATCTGCAACACGTTGCTGAAGTAGCCGGTGATGATCAGCCGGTCGCCGTCCACCGCCACCGTGTTGGGGCCCGACATCCCCTCGCCGGGCGGGTCGAAGCGGTCGTAGAACGTCTGGGACAGCTCACCGTCGGTGTAGCGCTTCATGGCGAACCAGTCGGCCACCAGCACCGAGCCGTCACCGTCGACGGCGATGCCACCGGCCGAGATGAGGCCCCCCTCGGTGACCTGCCGGACGTCGCCGGACGGGTCGATCGCCCAGATGACACCGTCACCGAAGGCGGCGGTGTAGACCGTGTCGTCGGGACCGACGGCGGAGTTGTCGAGCATGCCCTCGGTGTCGAAGATCGTCTCCCGCGCACCGGACCCGAGGTCGATGCGGATCACCTGGCCCTCGGCGAAGTCGGTGACGATCATGCGGCCCCGGGAGTCGAACTCGACCCCTGACGGCACCCGGAAGCCGTCGGCCACCGTCTCCACCGTCGGCGGCGTGGCGTCCACGTCGATGCGCACGACGCGGTGGTCGAAGAACAGCGGTCCGTACAGGTAGCCGTCGGGACCGAAGCCGAAGCCGTTGAGCGTGTCGATGTCGGCCAGCAGCAGCTTGGGCGGTTCGATGAGGTCCGGGTCGAGCTCGTAGAGTCCGTTGCCGAGGAAGTCGAGCGCGGTGAACAAGCGCCCCTCGGCGTTCATGGTGATCGGGTTGGTCCCCAGCGCCACGTGCTGGATCCGCCAGGTCCCGTCCGGCTTGAGCATGCCGACGTTGCCCTGGAAGATCTCGGTCCAGTAGATCGTGCCGTCATAGGCGACGTACACGTCATCGGGGCCGCGCACCCCGCGCTCGGCGCCGATGCGGTCGAGGACCTCGCCGGTGTGCGGATCGAGCTCGTCGAGCTCGTTCCCGGCGTCGCTGCCGTGGTAGATGTGCCCGTCGGGACCGCCCACGTAGAGCCCGTTGGGCCCCTCCACGTCGGCGGCGCGGCCCCAGGTCTCGGCCGGGCCGGGCAGCGCCGGTCGGCCCGCAGCGGGCGCGCCGACGGGGGCAGGCTCCCCGTTCGGGCCCGGCGGCTCCCCGGTTCCGGCGGATGGCGCGAACACCCCCGATCCCATGGTGAGCAGCGTCGCCAGGGCGGCGCCGGCGAGCAGACGGCGCCGGTGCGGCGAACGCGCCCCGGCGGCATTGCGAGCGTTCGACATGATGTCCCCCTACGGTCGTCGGGCTCGGCGCCGGCGACCGTACCCTCTCGCATGGCAGCACCGGTCCAGCTCGGCGCCGCGACGTACCGATCGGTACCGTCCGGCGGTGGTCCGTGGCGCAGGGTCGGTGTTCGGGCCCGGCCCGGGGTGACCCTCGGCGCGCCGTCGGCTGCAGTCGGCGCCGGGGCGGTGGACGAGCGGCCGGGTGTCGCGTTGCGCGAGGCTCCACATCGATCGCCCACCAGGCGGCAGCCGCGCCGCGACAACAGGAGGAAACGCCGATGGGTCTGCTCGACGGCAAGGTGGCCATCGTGACCGGAGCCGAGCGCGGTTGGGGCGCAGCCATGCGCACCTGCTCGCCGCGGAAGGGGCCGCGGTCGTGGTCAACGACCTCGGCGGCGAGTGGGACGGCCGCGGCGCCGACCGCGCCGCCTCGGAGACGGCGGCGGAGATCAACAGCGCCGGCGGCCGGGCCGAGGCCAACTTCGACGACGTGGCCGACTGGGAGGGCGCCCAGCGCATGATCAACCAGGC
The DNA here is from genome assembly GCA_041394365.1 of Acidimicrobiales bacterium. GTDB lineage: Bacteria > Actinomycetota > Acidimicrobiia > Acidimicrobiales > CAIXPF01 > CAIXPF01. The sequence goes on along the minus strand of JAWKIM010000009.1, from coordinate 187,358 downwards.
CGTGGAGTCCTTCGGCAAGCTCGACATCCTCGTGTGCAACGCCGGCTTCGTCCGGGACCGGGTGGTGTTCAACATGACCGAGGACGAGTGGGACTCGGTCATCCGGGTGCACCTCAAGGGGCACTTCGTACCCACCCGCTGGGCCGCCACCTACTGGCGGGAGCAGTTCAAGGCCACCGAGCAGCCGGTCAACGGCCGCATCGTGTACACCGCGTCGGAGGCCGGCTTGTTCGGCAACGCCGGTCAGGCCAACTACTCCGCGGCCAAGGCGGGCATCGCCTCGATGGGCATCGTGGTGGCGCGCGAGCTGAAGCGGTACGGCGTCACCTGCAACACGATCAACCCTCGCGCCCGCACCCGCATGACCGTGAACACGTTCGGCGCCGACCGGCTCACCGGCAAGGAGGGCGAGTTCGACGTCAACGACCCCGACAACGTGTCGCCGTGGATCGCCTACCTGTGCTCCGACCACGCGGCCGACATCACCGGCCAGACGTTCGTGGTGGGCGGCGACACGGTGGCGCTCATGGAGGGCTGGACCCGGGCGGCGCGCATCCGCAAGAACAAGGACCGCTGGACGCCGGCCGAGCTGGTGGCCGCCCGCGCCGAGCTGTTCGGTGACCGCTCGACGGGGGTTCCGAAGTTCGGCTGATCGCTCTAGGATCGAGCCACCACATCGAGAGGGGGCGTCGCATGGATGCATCGGCGCAGGCGTTCCAGGACTTCGAGCGCAACGGATGGAACGAGGTGGCGGAGGGGTACGCCCGCCTCATCGGCGAATCCGGCATGACCGACGCCGTGGCCGGCGCCCTGCTCGATGGCGCCGACGTACGAGCCGGTATGTCAGTGGTGGACGTGGCCAGCGGCCCCGGCTGGGTGGCGGCGGCCGCCGCCGGGCGGGGCGCCGACGCGGTGGGGGTGGACATCGCCACCGCCATGGTGCGCCTGGCGGCCGCCAGCTACCCGCACGTCACGTTCCGCGAGGGGGCGGCCGAGGCACTGCCACTCGATGACGCCAGCGTCGATGCGGTGGTGTCGGCATGGGGCATGCCCCACTTCGCCGACCACGGCGCCTTCCTGGCCGAGGCGCAGCGGGTGCTGCGCCCCGGCGGGCGGCTGGCGCTGTCCACGTGGTGCCCGCCACCGCAGAACGAGGTGTTCGGGCTGCTGCTCGGGTCGATCGCCGCGCACGGTCACCTCGATGTCGGGCTGCCGCCAGGTCCCGACATGTTCCGCTTCGCCGACGGCGAGGTGTGCGCACAGGAGCTGGGCGCCGCCGGGTTCACCGAGATCGACGTGTCGCCGCTCGAGGTGGCACTGCGGGTGGACGGCATGGACGGCATCGTCACGTTCCTCGAGAGTGCGGCGGTGCGCTCGCGCGGCCTGTTCACCGCCCAATCAGCGGAGGAGCGCGCCGCCATCCTGACGGCGATCGAAGCACAGCTGGCGTCGCGCGCCGACACAGACGGCGCGGTCACCCTGCAGGCCGCCGCGGTCCGCATCGTCGCCCGCAAACCCTGACCCCGCCGGGCATCGCCGCCGCTCGGGCGCTGTCCGTGTGCGCCTCCCTGCGCGCTCCGCCGCCCGACCGCCGCCCCGCGCCGGGTGCACGTGACCGACCTGCCAGCCGGTCCCCACCCCGGCCTTGGCGGGTGCTCGTCGAGTGTTTGTGCGCACAGGGTCGGTCATGCGTCGACACCAACCGTCGCGAAGCATTCTGACCAGGAACTTCTCGAGAGGTCTCGAGCGCCGGACGACCGCCTACGCACAAACACACGGGAGGGCGAGTTTCGCTCCGGCCATTTACCCGGATCTCTCGTGATCTTTCAAGCATGTTGATGCCTTTTGCACAGCTCACACGGGCGGCCCGGCAGCGGGCGCTGGCCGACGATCGCCTGCTCAAGCCAGCTCCGGTCGAACCGCCGGGGTCCGGCGTCTCGATGCACTCGACCGCGCGGGTGCACCACCCACCGAGAGCTACTTGGAGACGCGCTTCGTCCAGGTGCTGCGACGTGCCGGTCTGCCGGCCTTCGAACGCCAGGCGCTGGTGCACGATGCACACGGCGCCGTCGGTCGCGTCGACGTCCTGTACCGGAGGGTGGTGGCCGAGTTGGTGGGCAGACGCTGGCACCTCGACCGGTTCGACCGCGCGCACGCGCGGTACGCGCGGCTCAGCGCCGCCGGCCACCGGGTGCTGCCCTTCACGTTCGACGACGTCGAGCGCCACCCCCGACGGACGGTGCGCACGGTGGCGAACGCCCTGCGCACCGCTCAGGACTTGGAGGGCACCGCCACGATGGCGTGACCGGGGCAGGTCTTCTGGCCGTTCTGGTTGACCACGTCGATGTCGAGCACCACCTGATGCTCGCCGTCGACCACCTGCTTCTCGCTGACGGTGCCCACCACGGTGAGGATGTCGTTCTTCTGGTTGATGGCCCGGAACTCGCAGCCGATCTCGCGGATCTGGGCCTCGTCGCCGATCCAGTCCTGCAGCGCGTTGACGATGTAGGCGTAGCGCAGGTTCCCCATGCCGAACGCGCCCTGCTCGTTGAGCGCCTTGCGGCCGGCCTCGTCGTCCATGTGGATGGGGATGAACTCGTCGTTGACCGCGGCGTAGCGGTTCCAGTGCATGAAGTCGGTCTGGCGCGACCACTGCGGCAGCTGATCGCCGACGTTGACGTCCTCGAAGTACACGTTGATGGCCATGGTGCTCGTCGCTCCCGCTCAGTAGAGGATGGCGGTGGACACCCGCCGCTTGACCAGTTCGCCGTGCTGGTTGTGCCACTCCAGCTCGCTGTAGCTGAACAGGGTGAGGCCCAACCGGGTGGTGCGCTCCTCCCAGTTGCGCAGCCGGTTGCGGGCGGTGATGACGTCACCGGGGCGCATGGGCACGCCGTAGGTCTCCACCTGCCCACCGTTCATGCCCCGCAGGCGCGGTCCCTTCGGGCGGGGCTTCTTCTCCTTGCGCTCGGTCACGATCGGCCAGGCGAAGGGGTTGAAGTCGGGCGGGGCGATGATCGAACCCCAGCGGGTGGTGGCCGCGTACTCGGCGTCCCAGAAGATGGGCGGCGGCGTCTCGGGCCAGTACACGGCGATGGCCCACTTGCGGATGTCGGACTCGGCGATGGGCGGCGAGCTGCGCTCGGCCCCCCACACGCCCTTGCGCTCCTCCATGTCGGGCGTGACCAGCGTGGTCGGCGCGTCGCCCGCGGCAGTGCTCTCACTCATCGTTCGCTCCCCCGTGCGCCGTCGGCGCGGCGGCGCACATCCTAAGCCGCGCACTACGGTGCCGCCCGACGGAGCCGAGCGGCATCGCGGTGCCGGTGGCCTGCGCTCGGCAGCCGGGGAGGAACGGAGCACACATGGGCAAGCGAATCGCCATGGTCGGCGTCGGGGCGCTCGGCGGGTACGTCGGCCACCTGGCCCAGGCCGGGCACGACGTCACGTTGATCGACTTCTGGCCGGCCAACATCGAGGCCATCCACCCACGCGGCCTCATGCTCGACGGCATGACCGACGAGGAGCGCTTCACCGTCGAGGGTCACGGCGATGCACGTGAGCGACGTGCAGTCCCTCGCCTGCCAGGCGCCGATCGACATCGCCATGGTGTCGGTCAAGTCCTACGACACCGAGTGGGCCACCATGCTGATCCGCCAGTACCTGGCGCCCGGCGGGTTCGTGGTGTCGCTGCAGAACTGCCTCAACGAGGAGCGCATCGCCGGCATCGTCGGCTGGGGCCGCACCGTCGGCGCCATCGCCTCGATGATCTCCGTCGACATGCCCGAGGCCGGCAAGGTGCTCCGCACCGTGCCGAAGATGGGCGGCCGCCACACCGTGTTCCGCGTCGGCGAGGTGCACGGCCGCATGAGCCGCCGCATCGAGGACCTCGTCGAGCTGTTCTCGCTGGTGGACTCGGCCAAGGCCACCACCAACCTGTGGGGCGAACGCTGGTCCAAGCTCGTGCTCAACGGCATGGCCAACGGCGTGTCGGCCGCCACCGGGCTGCCCATGGTCGAGGTCAACCGGGACGACGCCGTGCGCCGCTTCTCCATCAAGCTGGCCGGCGAGGCCGTCCGCATCGGCCAGGCCCTCGGCTTCGAGCTGGAGAAGATCGGCAGAGTTCGAGCCGAGCAGTGGGCGCTGGCCGCCGAGGGCGACGCCGAGGCGCTGGCCGCCATCGAAGGACCTCATCCCCAAGGAGACCACCAGCAACCGCGCGACGCCATGCGCCGGCCATCGATGGCACAGGACGTGCTGAAGGGCCGCCGCACCGAGATCGAGTTCATCAACGGCTACATCGCCGCCAAGGGTGCCGAGATCGGCATGGAGGCACCGAGCCACGTCATGCTGACCGAACTGGTCAAGGGCGTGGAAGCGCAGCCCGTCACCCCGAGCCCGGCGCTGCTGGGCGGCAACGCATAGGCGCGAGGACCACACATGCACGAACCGCTGCTGCACGAGGACGTCAACGTGGCCGAGGCCATCGTCCGGGTGCTCGAGGACGCCGGCATCGACCACGTCTTCGGCATGCCCGGTGGGCTGACGCTGCCCATCTTCGACGCCCTCTACGACCACACCGCCAGCGTGCGCACCGTGCTGGTGCGCGAGGAGACCCGCGCCGGGGTCATGGCCGAGGTGTACGGCAGGCTGACCGGCCGGCCCGGGGTGGCCATGGGCCAGGGGGCGTTCCTGACCACCGCCTCGGTGGGCGCCATCGAGGCGCACCTGTCGAGCTCCCCCATGCTGCTGTTCGGGTGCCTGTCCGACTCGCCGCCCTACTCGTTGCACGGGCCCTACCAGGCCGGCACCGGCGCACCCGGCACGTGGGACGCGCCCAACCTGTTCGGGGCGATGACCAAGGCCACCTACGTGCCGCGCACCCCCGAAGAGGCGGTGCACAGCGTGCAGCTGGCCATCAAGACCGCCACCAGCGGCGAGCCCGGCCCGGTGGCGGTGCTCTTCGGCGCCCGCTCGCTGCGGGGCAAGGTGGGGCCCGATCTGCGCCCCACGCTCTACCGGCGTGGCACCGAGCAACCGAAGGTACCGGTCGGTATCGACACCGCCGCGCTCAGCCGTGCGGCCGAGCTCTTGGCCCGAGCCGAGCGGCCGGTGATCATCGCCGGTGGCGGCGTGCGCAACGCCGGCGCCTTCGACGACCTGCGCCGGGTGGCGACGATGTTGGGGGCGGCGGTGGCCACCTCGGCCAACGGCAAGAGCGCCATCGCCGAGACCGACGCACTGGCGGTGGGCGTGTACGGCAACTTCGGCACCCCGCTGGCCAACGCGGTGGTAGGCGCCGCCGACGTGGTGCTGGTGGTCGGCTCGAAGCTCGGGCCCACCGACACCGCCAACGAGAACCCGGCGCTGCTCGACCCTCGACGCCAGCAGCTCGTGCACATCGACGTGGAGCCGTCCAACCTGAGCTGGGCCTTCCCCGCCGACGTGGCGCTGGTGGGCGATGCCCGCACCGTGTTGAGCCATCTGGCCGAGGAGCTGGGCGGTCGCACCTCGGCCGCCGACCGGGAGCAGCGTCTGGCCGCCCTCAACGAGGCGGTGGCCACCCACGGCCGCTTCGACCAACCCGAGCTGACCTCCGCAGCGGTGCCGGTGCTGCCCCAGCGGGTGATCGGCGATCTCAGCCGCACGCTGCCGTCCAACGCCATCGTGTGCTGCGACGCCGGCGAGAACCGCATCTTCATGACCCACTACTTCCAGTCGACGGGGGCCAACACGTTCGTGCAGCCCGCCGGCGTGGGGGCCATGGGCTACGCCGTGCCCGGCGCCCTGGCGGCCAAGCTGGCCTTCCCCGACCGGCCGGCCATCGGCCTGTGCGGCGACGGCGGGTTCGGCATCGGCCTCAACGGCCTGATGACCGCCCGGGAGGAGAACATCCCGGTCACGATCGTCGTGCTCAACAACCAGGCCCTCGGCTGGGTGTACCACGGCCAGCGCGACCGCCCCATCGCCTCACAGTTCGCGCCGTACGACCACGCCGCCATCGCCCGGGCGATGGGCATCGACGGCATCCGGGTGGACCGGCCGGAGGACGTGGCCCCGGCCATCAGCCGGGCGGTTGCGTCGAACGTGCCCACCGTGGTCGACGTGGTGACGTCGCTCGACGAGACCTTCGCCAAGGTGATGAGCCCGCTCGCCCGCTGAGCGGCGACGTCCCTCCGGATCTAGGCTCCCCTCCACCATCGATGGAGGGGAGCCGATGATGGCTGATGCCAAGGCGCTGGTGCGCGCCATGTTGGATGCGATGAACCGGCGCGCGCTGGGCGAGCTCGATGCGCTGCTGACCGAGGACTTCACCCGGTACTGCGAGGCGACGCCGGAACCGGTGCTGCGCGGGCTGGACGCCTACAAGGCGTTCCTGCAGGCTGACGCCGCCGCCTTCCCGGACAACGTGCAGACGCTCGTACACTGCCTGGCCGACGGCGACGAGGGTGGCCATGTACGTCACCTACGAGGCACCCACGAGGGGCCACTCCGGGCCGATGCCGGCCACGGGCAAGCCGGTGAAGTTCGACTTCGCCGGCGTGGCGCACGCTGTGACGAGCAAGCTGGCCGATCTCCGGCTCACGTGGGACAACCTGACCATCCTGCGGCAGCTGGGCCTCCTGCCGAAGAGCTTCTGACCGCCGCCGAGTCCGCACCCGACCGCGACCATACCCTCCCGTATGTCGCAGCGATTCAGCGCCGAATCGCTGCGACACGGCCAAGGCGAAACCTCGGAGCGTGAACGGTTGCGGCCGATGCGGGGCCGGAAGCGCCCGAGAGAGGGACGCCGGCGATCCGGCGCAAGAGGTTGCGACTTCTGGGCCGCGCCCCCGACGTTGCGTGGAGCAACGATGCTGGTCAAACGTCGCCGCGCTGACGGTCCGCCCGGCAGCGCCAGAAGTCGCAGGTTTCCTCCTGCAGGTGGGTTCGAGCGGGCGCCGCGGTCGCTCCGACCCTTCCGGCCGCAAACAGAACCAGTCGCTTCAGCATCGACCCGCAGATGCGGCGCCGGTGCGTCAGGCGCGGCCGGGAGACAACTGCGTCAGACGCCCGCCCGGAAGGCGACGCCGAAGCGCTCGCGCAGGACGGCCTCGGCCTCCGCCATGACGTCGCGCACGACGTCGCCGGCGGGCCGTACATGCGCACCAGCCCGGCGCTCTGCCCGGCCGGGATGCCACCTTCCTCGATCAGCCCGTCGTAACGCCCGCTTGGCCGCCCAGGCCCCGACCTTGATGGTCTGCATCGGGAACGGCATGATCTCGTCCTCCCGACCCTCCCAGGAGTCGGTGAACTGGTTGCGGATCAACCGGCACGGCTTGCCCGAATGGCAGCGGGTGACGACCGTGCCCTCCTCGTCGATGGCCACGATCTTGTTCTTGTAGTTGTCGTGGGCGAGCGCCTCGTCGGTGGCGATGAAGCGGGTGCCCATCCACACCCCGCACGCCCCCAGCGCCAGCGCCGCCACAGGCCCCGCCCATCGGCGATGCCACCGGCAGCCAGCACCGGCACCGACACCGCGTCGACCACCTGGGGCACGAGCGCCATGGTGCCCACCCGCCCGGTGTGACCGCCGGCGTCGTGGCCCTGGGCGATGAGGATGTCCACCCCGTCGCGCTCCATCCGCACCGCCTGGCGCACGTTGCCGGCCAGGGCCATCACCACCATGCCCTGACGGTGGGCGTCGGCCACCACACCGGCCGGGCTGCCCAGACCGGCGATGAGCACCGGGACCTGCGCCTCGAGCGTGACGTCGATGAGCGCCTTCACCTCGTCGGTGTACTGCACCACCTGGGCGTTGCGGTCGGCCTTGATCTGGGCGAAGAGGATGTCCACCCCGAACGGTGCATCCGTGCTGTCGCGCACCACCGCGATCTCCTGGCGGAGCTGCGCGGCGTTCATCGAACCGGCACCGAGCACGCCGAGCCCGCCGGCCGCCGACACGGCGGCAGCCAGCCGGCCCGGCGCCACGAAGCCCATCCCGGCCTGGCAGATCGGGTAGCGGATCTGCAGGGTCCGGCACAGCTCGGTGTGCAGCACGTCGGGGGCGGTCGCAGCGGGATCGGCGGTCATCCACGGATCGTAGGCCCGCCGCCGGCCAGCCGCAGCCGGACCACTGCAGCCGGACCACTGCAGCCGGGCCACCGCAGCCGGCCGCCGCGCCCGGGGCGCCCCCACCGGCGTCCCCGGCGCGGCCGGCACGGCCGTCCCCGGTCGATCAACGGCAGCCGCCGCTCAGCGGCAGACCCCCGCCCCGGCATCCCACGCGCAGGGCTTGGACTTGCCGTCGAGGTCGATCACGTTGCCCTTGACCACCCAGATCTGGTTGGCGGCGTCCCACTGCTGGAACACGCCCGCCTCCTCGGTGTACCCGTCGGCGTTGCCGTCGAGGCGCATCTTGACGCCGGGCAGGTAGCCGGGGTGGGTCATGTCGAGCGCCCGGGTGGCGAGGATCATGTTGGCCCGGGTGAGGCCACCGTCGAGCTCACCGGCGATCTGCAGCACCTGCACCAACGGCCAGCCATAGAGCAGCCCGGTGCCGAACGAGCTCGACAGCTTGGGGTCGAGCCCGGCGTCGAGCATCATCTTGCGACCCCAGGCGATCCACGGGTCCTCGAACTGCGACGGGTCGTTGAAGTCCTTGAACGCCGGGTTCATCAACCACCAACCGTCGGCGGCCATGCCGTCGCCGCCCACCTTCTCCTTGTTCACGTAGCCGGTGCCGGTGCACACCGCCGGCTGCATGAGGTAGTCCACCGACTCCTTCATGCCGTTCTCGGCCGCCGCCACGATGGCCTGCGTGCACTGCTGCGCCGCCACCATGGCGATGAACACCTGCGGTTGCTCGGCGGCCAGCGTGGTCATCGGATCGCTGATCGTCGGTGCCTGGGGCTCGATCGTCTCGGTGACATACTCGATGCGGTCCTTGTTCTCCGATGACTCCAGGTAGGCCTTGAACGAGGCGTCGTAGATCCGACCGAAGTCGTTGTTCATGACCAGCGCGGCCACCTTGACCTTGCCGTCGGGGAACTCGTCGAGGCGCTGCTCGATGAACGCCCCCCACAGCACCGCCTCGGTGGAGTACGACGTCTGCGGCGCGCCCACCGTCCACGGGTGGTTCACCGGATCACCGAACGCCGGATGGCCGCTCTGCATGAACACGTTCGGCACGCAGCGCTGGTTCAGCTTGTCGTAGGTCTTCAGGATGTTGGGCGTGCCCAGGCCCCAGTGGGCGAAGGTCCGCTCGGAATCGAGCAGCTCGTCGACCAGCGGGATGGTGCGGGCCGAGTCGTACCCGTCGTCCTTGACGATGTAGTTGATCGTGCGGGTCTTGCCCTCGGAGTCCTCGAAGGCGCCGCGCTCGCTGTAGTAGTCGAAGATGAGCTTGGCCGTCTTGGTGGCGTTGCCGTAGTCGGCCGTGGTGCCCGACAGCGAGATCGTGTGACCGAACTTGATCTCGGTGTCGGTGAGGCCCTCGGTGTTGTTCCAGCTCCCGCCGGCGCAGGCGGAGAGGTCCACGGTGAAGCCCGACGGCCCGGTCAGCGTCTTGCCGTCGGCCGAGACGCCCCAGCCGTTCTCCTTGATGCGCTCCACGATGGCCGCCCGCTCGGTGGCCCACAGCGCTTCCCACTCCTCCAGCGTGGCCGGTTGCTCGGTGGCCGAACCGCTCCCCCCGCCAGTGGTCGTGTCCGTCGCCGCCGTGGTGGCGGGCGCCGCCGTCGTCTCCGCGGCCGCGGCCGTGGTGCCGCCGGCCTCGGCCCCACCGGCCGGCGTGGCGTCCGATGATGCGTCGTCGCCACCACAGGCAGCGGCGGCCAACCCGATCGAGGCCGCGAGCGCACCCGCGACCAATCGCCTCGGTCGTTGCATGGATGTCATTCCCCCTTGTCGCTGTCACGCCGGACGTCCCCTGTCCAGCACAGCGCCCGCAGCCTGTCACGCCCACGCCGGTTCGGCACGCGACCTTCCAGACCGAGCGGTATGCTGCGCGGCCATGACGTTCCGAGTCGGCAAGCTGTTCCATCTCGCCCACCTGGTGGACGACCTCGACGTGGTCGACCGGTGGTACGACGAGGTCTTCGCCTGCGAGCGCTTCTACCGCGGCTACGAGAAACCGGCCCGCCGGACCGCCTCGCTGCTGGTCATCAGCGACCTGGTCATGGAACCGATCATGCCGTCGACCGCACCCGAGGACGCCGCCTGGCCGCTGCAGAAGTTCCGGGCCCGCTTCGGCAACCGGCTGCACTCCATCGCCTGGTACGTCGACGACATCGTGGCCTGTTCGGCGCATCTGGGCGACCGCGGGATCCGCCAGGTCGGCCTCACCGGCAAGCCGGTGCTCGACCCGCGCGACGCGGTGGCCGTGTGGACCCACCCCAAGGACTCCGGCGCCCTGTGGGAGTTCTGCGAGCCGGGTTTCGCCGCTGACCCCCGCCTGGCCGCGGGCTGGACGGCGCAACGGTGGCGCGACCACCCGCTGCAGATCGAGCGCACCGCCCACATCACCGTGCTGCTGGAGGACGTCGAGCGGGCGGCGGCGCTGTACGGCGAGGCGCTGCTCGGCCGGCTGCTGCACCGCGAGGAGGTGCCGGGCAGCCACATCGCCGCCTACTGGGCCGTCGGCGAGGAGACGGTGATCGAGGCCTACCAGCCGCTCGACGCCGACTCGGCGGCCGGGCGCGACCTGGCCGCCAACGGCGAGGGCGTGCACGCGCTCACCTTCGCCACCGCCGACCTCGACGCCGCCGCCACGTTCCTGCGCGGCAAAGGCCACCGCCTCGACCCCGTGGCCAGCCCCGATGGCGGCGGCACGTTCGCCGTGCACCTCGATCCGTCGTTCGGCCTGAACCTGGCGTTCACCTCCCGGCGCGTCCCCGGCGACACGCGCTGAACGGTCTTTGGTAGAACGGCGACGGCGAACCACGCCGCAGGGAGGCAGATCGATGGTGGAGACCCGCGAGATCGAGTACCAGGCCGACGGCATGCGTGCCGTCGGCTACCTCGCCATACCAGACGGTACGGACAAGCGGCCGGGGGTGCTCGTCTCCCACGAGGGGCCGGGCATCGACGACCACGCCAAGGGCCGGGCCCGCCGCATCGCCGAGGAGCTGGGCTACGTGGCCTTCGCCCTCGACTACATCGGCGACGGCAAGCGCCTGGCCGACCTCCAGCAGACCATGGCCGCCTTGGGCCCGCTCATGGCCGACCCGCTCAAGACCCGCCGCATCGGCATGGCCGGCCTCGAGATCCTCACCGGCCAGGAGCGGGTGGACACCGGCCGGCTGGCCGCCATCGGCTACTGCTTCGGCGGCACCATGTCCCTCGAGCTGGCGCGCGGCGGTGCGCCGCTCAAGGCCGTGGTCGGCTTCCACTCGGGCCTCGCCACCGCCCGCCCCGAGGACGCCACCAACATCAGCGGGAAGGTGCTCGTGTGCATCGGCACCGAGGACCCGCTCATCCCGCCCGCGCAGCGGACCGACTTCGAGAACGAGATGCGGGCCGGCGGCGTGGACTGGCGCATGAACCTCTACGGCGGCGCCGCCCACAGCTTCACCAACCCCGCCGCCGGGGCCATGGGCGTGCCCGGCATCGAGTACCACGAGCCCACCGACGTCCGCTCGTGGGACGCCATGGTGGACCTGTTCAACGAGACCCTCGCCTGACCGACACGGTCGCCCGAACGGGCGCCGACGCCGGCCCCGCCCGCATCGCTCAGGCGACGGGGCCGGCGACCACGCCCTTGTCGTGCAACAGCCCGATCTCGTGGCTGGACAGACCGAGCACCTCGGCCAGCACCTCGTCGGTGTGCTGCCCGAGCACCGGGGCCGGCACCGGTCGCTCCCGGGGGATCTCACCGAAGGCCAGCGGCGAACCGGGAACGAGCACCCGCCCCACCCCGGGCTGGTCCACCTTGGCGAACATCGGGTTCTCGATGGAGCAGCGCGGGTCGTCGCGCACCAGCTGGGTGAAGGTCTGGTCGGGGCCCCAGCACACGCCCTGGGCATCGAAGATCTCCCGCAGCTCCTCCAGCGTGTGACCGGCGATGAACGGCGCCACGAACGAGGCGATGGCGTCGCGGGCCTGGAAGCGGTCGCCCTCCTTGCGCAGGTCGACGCCCAACGCCTTCTCGATGGCCGGCAGGTGCGGGGTGATCCGGGTGGCCTCGGCCAGGCTCTGCCACTGCTTGAGGCTGATGGCCACCACCATCACCGCCGGCCGTCCTTGGTGGCGAAGTCACGGCCGAACGCACCGTAGAGGTCGTTGCCGATCTGGGTGCGGTCCTCCCGGGTCAGCTGGGCCTCGGGCCAGGTAGCCGAGGTTGGCCACCATGGCGAAGGCCACGTCGGTCAGCGAGATCTTGACCAGCTGCCCGGCCCCGGTGCGGGCCCGGTAGCGCTCGGCGGCGAGCAGGCCCACCGCGGCGGTGAGACCGGTGGCGGTGTCCCACGCCGGCAGCACGTGGTTGGTGGGCATCTGCGAGCCGGTCGGGCCGGTGGCGTAGGCGAACCCGGAAGACGGGTTGACCGTGTAGTCCACCGCGGTGGACTCGTCGGGGTTGCCGATGATGTTGACGTAGATCAGGTCCTCGCGGCGGGCGCGCAGGGCCGCGTCGGACAGCCAGCCGCTCTCGGGGAAGTTCGACAGGAAGATGCCGTTCTCGGGCCCGGGGGCCACGATGATCTCGGTCACCAGCTCGCGGCCCTCGGGGCTGCGCAGATCGAGCTGGATCGAGCGCTTGCCCTTGTTCAGCCCCGCCCAGAACAGGCTGACGCCCTCCTCGGTGACCGGCCAGCGGTTGAAGTCGAGCCCGCCGCCGATGGCGTCGAAGCGGATCACGTCGGCACCGAGCTGGGCCAGCGTCATGCCGCCCAACGGCGCCGCCACGAACGCCGACCCTTCCACGATGCGCAGCCCGGTGAGGACAGGGGTCATGTCGTGCTCCTTGGACGCACTGTGCGAGATGTGCCTGTTCTAGCAGCGCCCGGCACGCTGCGGCGGGCCATCGGAGGCCGCCGATCGGCGGACTACGGTGCAGCGGCGTCGCCGGGCCGCACCGGGCGCATCGAAAGGGGCCGTGATGGAGATCTTGCAGGGGCGCACCGCGGTGGTGACGGGCGCCGCGTCGGGCATGGGGCGGGCGTTCTGCAACCGCTTCGCCGCCGCCGGCATGCGCATCGTCGCCGCCGACATCGAGCAGGCCGCGCTCGACGCCGCGGTGACGGAGCTGCGCGCCGGTGGCGCCGAGGCGATCGGCGTGCGCGGCGACGTGGCCCGGGCCGAGGACCACGAGGCCCTCCTCGCCGCCGCCCTCGACGCGTTCGGCGCGGTCAACGTGGTCTGCCTCAACGCCGGGGTGAGCGGCGCCAACGGCCTGAGCTGGACGCTGTCGGCCGAGGACTGGCGCTGGACCCTCGACGTCAACCTGTGGGGCGTGATCCACGGCATCCGCACGTTCGTGCCCCACCTGCTCACCCACGGCGACGGGCACGTGGTGACCACGGCGTCGATCGCCGGGCACGTGTCCTCACCGTTCGGCGCGCCGTACAACGTGTCCAAGCACGGCGTGGTCACGCTGGCCGAGACGCTGTTCCACGAGCTGCGCAAGCAGGGATCCTCCATCGGGGTCACCTGCCTGTGCCCCGGCTTCGTCAGCACCAACATCATGGATTCGGCCCGCAACCGCCCCCCCGGGCAGGCCGCCGCGGCCGCCGAACCCGACGCCGGCGGCGCCCGCTTCGTGGAGGTGGCACGGCGCATGATCGAACAGGGCAAGCCGCCCGCCGAGGTGGCCGACCTGGTGCACGACGCCGTGCGCACCGATCAGTTCTGGTTGTTCACCGACGAGGTCTGGGACGAGCCCATCGCCCGCCGGCAACGCGAGATCGCCGAGCGGGCGGCGCCCAGTTCACCGGCGCCCCGCAAGCGCTGAGCACGCCGGGGGCGCCTTGGCCTAGGGTCGCTCGCACCGACCACGTTCGGGCCCGTCCGGCCCGTAGGCAGAACGGGTGGAGACATGGCAACACCAGTCAGCGGCGCCGGCAAGCGGCTGCCCGGCTCACCGGATCCGATGCACCACTGGGAGGGCTTCGGCGGCGTCACCATCGCCGGGGACTCCTGGGGTGACCCCGACGGGCCGTTGGTGCTGTTGCAGCACGGCGGCGGGCAGACCCGTCATGCGTGGAAGGGCGCCGGCGAGACGCTGGGCTCTGCCGGCTACCACGCCGTCGCCTTCGATGCCCGCGGCCACGGCGACTCCTCCTGGGCGCCCGACGGGGTGTACGGCCAGGACGTGATGGTTGAGGACCTGCTGAAGGTCATCGAGGCACTCGGCGGCAAGCGGCCGGTGCTGGTGGGCGCCTCGATGGGCGGCGGCACCAGCCTGGTGGGCGTGGGCGAGGACCGCGTCGATGCGACCGCGCTGGTGCTGGTGGACATCGGCCCGCGCATCGAGCCCGACGGCGCGGCGAAGATCCAGGAGTTCATGGGCCAGAAGCCGGAGGGCTTCGAGTCGCTGGAGGAGGTGGCCGAGGCCATCGCCAACTACCAGCCGCACCGCAAGCGCACCCGCAACCTCGATGGCATGGCCAAGAACGTCCGACTCGGCGACGACGGCCGCTACCACTGGCACTGGGACCCGCGCTTCCGGGCCGGGCGGCGCGACCTCGAGGCCCGCCGCGTGCGGCTCGAGGCCTGTGCCCGCAACCTGAAGCTGCCCACGCTGCTGGTGCGCGGCGGCCTGTCCGACGTGCTGAGCGAGGAGGGCGCGCAGGACTTCCTGCGCCTGTGCCCGCACAGTGAGTACGTCAACGTGACCGACGCCGGGCACATGGTGGCGGGCGATCGCAACGACATCTTCGCCGGGGCGGTGGTGGAGTTCCTGTACCGGAACGTGCCGATCGACGGGGACCCGGTCATGCCGCCCCACGAGCGCCACCCCCACCACGAGGGCCCGCCCGGCGACGTGATCGACCTGCCGTAGGCGGGCGGGCGTTGCCGGGGCTGGGCGGCCGTGGCGACGCCCGGACGGTGTCCGACCCGGACCGCGTCCGCGCGGACCCCTCCCGCCGGCCCTTCGGCGCCGAATCGACGTCGAATCGAGCGCGACGGGTTTCGGGGGCATGCCACCACCCGCGGCCGGGCGGGCGTCAGCGGGCGTGCTCGCGTAGGAACGCCTCGATCGCCGACTTGGCCGCGTCGTGGTGCGCCGGCTCCTTCCACCGCTCGACCAGGGTCGCCTGCGGCGCCAGCTCGGCCAACCGCCGCGAGCTCGACTCGGGGTGGTACAGGTCGTTGCCCAGCAGCACCAGCAAGGGCGTGGGGCAGCGCCGGCAGGCTTCCTCATCGGCGGTGAACAAGAAGTCGTCCACGCCGTACATGCGCTCCCGGAACGCGGCCCACGCCTCCCCCGGCACGTCGGGCCGCTGGCTGCGCAGCTCGTCGGCCCAGCTGTCGAACATGTCGTAGAACGCCTGGCGGTTGTCGTCGAGCCCGATGGTCTGGAACACGATGCCGGCCGCGAGGCGCGCCGGCGCGGCGGCCGACAGCGCCATGATGTACGAACCGCCGATGCACATGCCGGCCACCGCGAAGCGCTCGACGCCCAGGTGGTCGAGCAGCGCCAACTGGTCGGCGGTGTAGGTGGGCCAGCCGTCCTCGGCGCTGACCGGTGCGGTGGAAAGCCCGGCGTTGCGCTGGTCCATGGCGATCACCCGGTACGTACCGCCCAGGTGCTCGATGGGGTTCCACGGGGTATGGTCCCAGAACCCGACCGAGGAGCGCATGCCGCCCGGCGCGATGAGCAGCACCGGGAACCCGTCGGGCCGGCCGTGCAGCTCGTAGTACAGCTTCGTGTCGCCTCGCTCGAAGTACGCCATGGCGGCAACCTAGCCGGGCCGCCCGGTCGGCGTTCCGCCCTACCCGCGGGCCACCCCGCGCCGGCCCGGAACGGCTGCTACCGCCCGCACCACCAAGACCGCCCGGACTGCCCGTACCGACCAGTATGGCCACCGCTTCCGGCGCCGGCCCGGGGAGCGGCTACGGTCGGCACCCGTGGGGATGCCGTTGCGATTCGGCATCGTGCACGACTTCCGCTGCCCGCCGGGTTGCGATGTGCCGATGCCCAGGGTGTACGCCGAGACGTTCGAGCAGATCGAGCTGGCCGAACAATGGGGCCTGGAGCTGTGCTGGTTCACCGAGCACCACTTCCTCGACGACGGGCACCTGCCCAACTTCGTGCCGGTGGCCGGGGCGGTGGCGGCGCGCACCAAGCGGGTGCGCATCTCCACCGACATCTGCCTGGCCCCCTTCGCCCACCCGCTGCGGCTGGCCGAGGACCTCGCCGTGCTGGACAACCTCTCCAACGGCCGCATGGAGCTGGGCCTGGGCATGGGCTACGCCCCCCACGAGTTCAAGGGCTTCGGGATCCCGCAGTCCCGGCGGGTGTCGCTCACCGAGGAGTGCGTTGAGGTCCTGCGGCTGGCCTGGTCGGGCGAGCGGTTCAGCTTCGCCGGCAAGCGCTACCGCTTCGATGACCTGCGTCACCCCTGACCCGGTGCAGCCCGGCGGCCCGCCGCTGTGGATGGGCGCCACCAGCCTGGCCAGCGCGCTGCGGGCCGCCCGCTTCGACACGAACCTGTTGCCCCAAGGGGCCAGGGACCAGGTGCTCGACCCGTGGGCGAACGAGCTGCGGGCCACCGGGCGCGATCCGTCGGCCAAGCGCGTGGGCATCATCCGCGGCGTGTTCGTCACCGACGACGTCGAGCGGGACTGGCCGCCCATCGCCGAGGCCGAGCGCTACCGCCGCAAGGTCTACGGCTCGCTGCTCAAGGCGGCCAACGACCAGGTGATGGGGGGCCGCCCGGCCAAGGGCGAGCGACCGGACATACCGCTCAGTCCGCTGGCGTGGACGGTGGGCGACGTGGACCACTGCGTCGCCGAGCTCACCGCGTTCCTGCGCGACCACCAGGTCACCGATCTCGTCACCTGGGGCGGCCCGCCCGGGCTGGCGCCGTCGGCGATGAACACCTCGCTCGAGCGCTTCGCCCGTGAGGTGGTGCCCGCTCTGCGGGCCAACCTCGCCTGAGCGAGCCGAGCACCGAGCACCGAGCACCGAGCACCGCAACAGGAGCACCAGGCGATGAACACCGTCGAGCTGCCCATGACCGTCGTGGCCGAGGGGCTGCAGTTCCCCGAGGGTCCCATCGCCATGCCCGACGGGTCGGTGCTGCTGGTGGAGATCGCCCGGCGCACGCTGTCGCGGGTGTGGCCCGACGGCCGCGTCGAGGTGGTGGCCGAGACCGGCGGGGGGCCCAACGGCGCCGCGTTCGGCCCTGATGGGCGGGTCTGGATCTGCAACAACGGCGGCTTCACCTGGACCCGCCGCGACGGCCGCTTCATCCCGGGCCACCAACCCGACGACTACGCCGGGGGCAGCATCCAGGCGGTCGACCTGGCCACCGGTGCGGTGGAGACCGTCTACACCCA
Source organism: Acidimicrobiales bacterium (assembly GCA_041394365.1). GTDB lineage: Bacteria > Actinomycetota > Acidimicrobiia > Acidimicrobiales > CAIXPF01 > CAIXPF01. Next base: position 169,877 of record JAWKIM010000009.1, on the reverse strand, counting down.
CTGCGGGGAGCACGCCCTGCGGGGACCGAACGACCTGGTGTTCGACGGCGACGGCGGCTTCTGGTTCACCGATCCCGGCAAGGCCCGCGCCCGCGATCGCGACGTTGGCGGGCTCTACTACGCCCGGGCCGACGGCAGCGGGGTGGAGCAACGTTCGTGGGGCCTGGAGACGCCGAACGGCGTGGGCCTGTCACCTGACGGCAGCCTGCTCTACGTGGCCATGACCACCACCGGCCGGGTGTACCGCTGGCGGCTCGCCGGACCGGGCCGGTTCGACTCGCCCTACGCCAACGACCGCGGCGCGCTGCTCATGGCCGATCCCGGGGAGAACGCCTTCGACTCGCTGGCGGTCGACGGCGAGGGTCACATCTGCGTGGCGACCATCCGCGACGGCGGCATCACCGACATCGCACCCGATGGCACCTGGACCCACGTGCCCACCGGCGACCGGCTCACCACCAACATCTGCTTCGGCGGGCCCGATCTGCAGACGGCGTTCATCACCTGTTCGGCGTCGGGCACGCTGGTGCGCGGCCGGTGGCCCCGACCGGGCCTGCGGCTGCACCACAACCCGTACTGAGCGGTACCGCTCAGCTGCCGAGCAGCTGGCGGATGTGCTCGGCGCTGGTCGCGGCCTGCTCGGCGACGTGCATGACCGCCTCGGTCACCGCAGCCGCCTGGATCGACGACTCGTTGGTGGCACTGGCCACGTAGCTGATCGACCGGGTGATCTCGTTGGTGGCGGCGCCCTGCTCCTCCATGGCTGCGGCGATGGTGTGCTGCTGCTCGCTGATGAGCTCGATGCCGCCGGCGATGCCGCCCAGCGCCTCGCCCACCTCGGCCGACAGCGTGGCCAGCCGCTCGGTGAGCCGGGCGATCTGCTCGGTGCCGCTGCGGGTGGAGTTGGACAGCTCCTTCACCTCGGCGGCCACCACGGCGAAGCCCCGCCCGGCATCGCCGGCCCGGGCCGCCTCGATGGTGGCGTTGAGAGCGAGCAGGTTGGTCTGCTGCGCGATCGACTCGATGAGCCGCACCACCTCACCCACGTCGCTGCCGGCCTGGGTCAGCTCGGCCACCAGGGTGTTGGCCGCGTTGGCGGCCTCGGACACCGATGCCGCGGTGGTGACCGCCGTGGCCGAGGCCCGGGTCACCTCGTTGAGGGTCACCGTCAGCTCCTCGGTGGCGGCGGCCACCGCGTTGGCCTGCTCGGCGGCGGTCGTGGCGGCGGCCGACAGCGCCGCGGTCGAGGCGGTGAACGTGCCGTCGGTGGTCTGCAGCTGCTCCACTGCGCTGAGCAGGGCGCCTTCGAGCTGGTGGCGCCGGGTCTGGTTCTCCCACACCACCACGTAGCCGAGCAGCGTTCCGTCAACGCTGTTCACCCGGTTGATCCGGGTCTCCAGCGTGGTCTCGCCGAAGCTGAAGGTGGCCTGGTGGGGCATCGGTGCGGACTGCAGCACCCGCTCCACCCGGGCCGGATCGCGGTGGAAGCGGTGGATGGACCCGCCGAACAGGTCGTTGATGGTCACCCCGAACTGCTGACGCACGTCATCGGCGATCATCGAGAACGCAGCCACGGCCGCGTTGTTGGCGTAGACGAGCCGGAGATCGGGTGTGGCCACGAACACGTTCGCCTGCAGGCTGCTCAGCAGCTGCCGCACCCCCTTGTCATCGAACGGGAGGGCGTTCGCCGACCTCGCCTCAACGGCTGGGGTGCTCGATCCGAATCCACGCATGGCCGAAGGTTCGGATCCAGCCGTTCCGTGCTGAAGCTCCGGAGCCGAGCGGCGCCGGCATTCGACGCGTTCGTGTCAACCGATGTCAGCAACGCGTCAGCGCGTCACCCGGCTCCGCGGCCGCGATCGAGCGGGGCGCGGCGCCGCGGCGGAGCCGTCGAGGTCGGCCAGCAGCGCCCGGGAGTCCCCGAGCATGGCGATCAACAGCTGCTTGGCCACCGCCAGGAGCTCGGCGATGCGCGGGTCCCGAAGCGAGTAGTGCACCGAGGTGCCCTCCTTGCGGGTGACCACCAGGCCGGCCTTGCGCAGCACGGCGAGCTGCTGGGAGAGGTGCGACGGCTCGATGCCCACGCGGGGTTGGATCTCCCCCACGGCGTGCTCACCCTCGCAGAGCACCTCCATGATCTGGATGCGGGCCGGATGGGCGAGCGCTTTGAACAGCTCCGCCTTCAGCTGAGGGATCTGCAGTGGTTGCCCGAGCACCGGACCATCCTAGACATTGGAATCACGTTTCATGAATTGCTGGCTCTCGCAATTTGTGAGGTTCCATGCTTCGCAGCTGAGCGGGTGACGGGTGCACCGGGCTACACCGCCAGGCGATGGCCCTCGGCCCGGCGCTGCACGTGGACGCGGGCGTGGGCGATAGCGGCGTCGAGGTCCTCGAACACGTGGTGGTGGTGGGCCAGCCGGTCGATGGCGCCGACCTGCTCGAGGATGCGCCGGTGCTCCGGACGGGGGCCCTTCAGCAGCACGGTGACGTGGCGGCGCTCGAGCTCCTCGATGATCTCCCCCAGGGCCTGCGCCCCCGATGCGTCGAGCATCTGCAGGTCGGGCAGCCGCAGGATCACCACCTGGACGTCGGACACGCTGGCCAGCTCGCCGAGGAAACGCTGCACAGCCCCGAAGAAGAGCGCCCCGTCGAAGCGGTAGGTGATGATGTGGTCGTGGCGCAGCGAGTCCGCCGTGTCGGAGTCGAGCGCCGGCACCGGCTCGGCCACCGCCGCGGAGGTGCGCGCCAGCTGGCGCAGCGCCAGCAGCGCCGCCACCGCCATGCCCACCTCGACCGCCACGATGAGGTCGAAGGCCACGGTCACCACCGCGGTCACGATCAGGGTGAGCGCATCGGAACGGGTGGTGCGCAACACCGTGCGCACGTTGTGCCGATCCACCATGCGCACCGAGGTCACCATCAACACGCCGGCGAGCGCCGCCACCGGGATGCGGGCCACCAGCCCGGATCCGGCGAACACGATGGCCAGCAGCACCAGCGCGTGGCTGGCCGACGACAGCCGGGTCCGGCGCCGGCCTTCACGTTGACCGCGGTGCGGGCGATGGCCCCGGTGGCGGCATGCCGCCGAACAGCGGCGAGGCGATGTTGGCCAGACCCTGCCCGAACAGCTCACGGTTGGGGTCGTGCGGTGGCGCGTCGACCATGCCGTCGGCCACCTTGGCCGACAGCAGGCTCTCCAGGCCGCCGAGCGCAGCGACCGCCAGCACCGCACCGGTCAGGCGGCTGAGGTTGGACAGATCGGGCAGCGACGGCGCCGGCAGGGACCCGGGCAGGGCGCCGATGCGGCCGACGGCGAGGTCGGCCGCCTCCGCCACCACGGTGGCCGCCACGACGGCGGCCAGCGAGGCGGGTACGCCCTTGTGCAGCCGGGGCAGCGCCACCATGGTGGCCACCACCATGGCCACGATGACCAGCGACCACGCCGTGCCGGCCCCGTCGACGGCCCGCCACGCGGCCCGGGCGGCCACCGCGGCGGTGTTCTCCCCCTCCGGCTTGGCCACCCCAGGGCGGCGGGGACCTGCTGGAGGAAGATGATGGCGGCGATGCCCAGCGTGAAGCCCTCGATCACCGGCCAGGGGATGAAGGACAGGTAGCGCCCGACACCGGCCAGGCCGGCGACCACCAGCAGCAGGCCGGCGGCGATGCCGACCACGAACACCGCTTCGATCCCGTACTGGGCCACGATCGGGACGAGGACCACGGTCATGGCGCCGGTCGGCCCGGAGACCTGCAGCGACGACCCGCCGAACACGGCGGCCACCAGACCGGCGACGATGGCCGTGGTCAACCCCGAGGCGGCGCCCAGCCCGGAGGTGACGCCGAAGGCCAGGGCCAGGGGCAGCGCCACCACCCCCACCGTGAGCCCGGCCAGCAGGTCGGCCCGCCACGATGCTCGGACCTCGGCGTAGTCACTGCGACGGGGCAGCAGCTGCGCCGCCCGGCGCAGCACGGCGGCCGCCGCCTGGCGGGCATCGAAGCGGGGACCGCGACCGGCGGCGGAGGCGTCCATCAGGAGCGCCGAGCGATCCGCAGACCGCTCGGTATCTGAGAAACTTCGCACATTTGAAGATCATACCTCTCTCCCGGCCACGTCCACGGGCGGTTCGGCCCGAGCGGGCGCGGCCGTGATCGGCAAGACTGCGGCCATGCGATTCGGAGCGACGTTCCCCACCACCGAGATCGGTGACGATCCTGCGGCCGTGCGAGATTTCGCCCAGGCCGCCGAGGCGCTGGGCTACAGCCACATCGTCGCCTACGACCACGTGCTGGACGCGGTGCACGAAGGCCGCGAGCCCAAGCTGTGGGGCCCGTACACCGAGAACGATCCGTTCCACGAGCCGTTCGTGCTGTTCGGCTTCCTGGCCGGGGTGACCACCACCATCGAGTTCGAGACGGCCATCATCATCCTCCCCCAGCGCCAGACGGTGCTGGCCGCCAAGCAGGCGGCGGAGGTGGCCGTGCTGTCGGGCGACCGGTTGCGGCTCGGGCTGGGCACCGGCTGGAACCCCGTGGAGTACGAGGGCCTCGGCATCCCCTGGGCCGGCCGCGGGGCGCGCTTCGACGATCAGGTCGACCTGCTGCGCCGGCTGTGGGGCGAGCACGTGCTCGACGTGGACACCCGCGCACCATCGCATCGACCGCGCCGGCATCCTGCCCCGGCCCCGACAGCCCATCCCCATCTGGTTCGGGGGCGGCAGCGAGGTGGCCTTCAAGCGGGCGGTGCGCACCGGCGACGGGTTCACCTTCGCCAGTGCCGGACGCAAGACGATCGAGCAGGTGGACCGCCTGCGCACGATGCTGAGCGACGCCGGGCGCGACCCCGCCTCGTTCCCCATCGAGTTCACGCTGATGTTCGGCCTGGGCGAGGCCCGCTGGGCGTCGGCCATCGCCGCCGCCCGCGAGGCCGGCATCGACTACGTGTCGATCAACGCCATGAGCACCACCGCCGCGTGGACCGGCATGGAGGCACCGGGCTTCCGCGGTCCCGCCCAGCACATCGCCGCCCTCGAGCGGTTCCTCGAGGTGGCCAACAACGCCTGACCCGGCCGCGCGGCCGTGACCGCGACCACCGCCACGCCTACCGGCGGCGGTGGTCGCGGTCGAGGCCCGGCTGCTTGGGGTGCGGGTAGGGGTGGTGCACCTCGTGGGTCACGTGCGGGATGGCGGCCAGCGCCCGGCGGTACTCGTGGTAGGCCGCCGCCTGGGCGTCCTCGGCGGCGTACTGCAACGGATCGTCGGGGCGGTTGCCGCGACGAGGGCCGGGGTTGGTGCGGTGCCACTCGACGGTCAGTCGCACGGCCTCGGCGGCGGGCACCACGTCGGTGTAGCCGAGCTCGTGGCGGATCTTGTGCAGGTCGAGCAGCTGGTGGAACGGCGCGCTGCCCAGCGGCAGGAAGTCGGCGGTGGACCACGCCATCTCCGGCGGCACCGGGATGATCTCCAGCTCGGCGCCCATGGCCTCGCAGATGAGCTGCACCCACTGGGCGGCGGTGAACTGCTGCAGGTCGCCGCAGTTGTAGATCTGGCCGGCGGCCCGCTCGGGGTGGTCCACCGCCAGCAGCACCGACTGGGCGACGTTGCGGGTGTAGCCCCGGGTGACCGCGATCTGGCCGCCGTCGGCCAGCGGGATGTGGCGGCGCCCGTCGAGGATGCGCTCCATCACGTCCCACACCGATGCGCCGATGCCACCGCTGCCGTACACCACGGGGTAGCGGAACAGCGTGGCCTCGTAGTCCCCGGCGGTGTGGTGGGCGAGCACGGCGTCCTCGGTCACCCGGATGAGGTAGCCGAAGCGGAACTCCTCCTCGGTCTCCACCCGGGCGGCGTCCTCCGGCGTGGGCAGGGGCATACCGGGCGGTGTGGCGGCGTAGGCGTTCACCATCCCCCGGTAGCTCGGCGGCCCGCCGATGGCGATGAGCCGGGGGGTGCGGCCCACCATCTCGTCGGCGATGTAACGGATGCGGCCGTAGGTGGCGATCACCAGGTCGAAGCGGAGGTCGCCCAGCGCATCGTGCAGCGTCTCACGGAAGTGGGGATCACCGATGATGCGGGTGACCGACGGCGGGATCAGCGGCGAGTCGTGGGTGCCGCGGTGCAGGATCGACACGTCGTAGCCGCGATCGACCAGACCGTTGACGAGATGGGGGCCGGTGGGCCCGGTGCCCCCGATGACCAGTGCGCGCATCGGGCCATCCTGCCACGTCACCCCGAGGCGCCCGCCAAAGCCGGCACCCGAGGGTCAGCCGCTGCGCAGCGCCGGATCGCGGCGGGCCCGGAGCCCGTTGATGGGCCCGATCGACGACGGCGGCGCCACCGCGTCGGCCGCCGCCGGCCGGCCGAGGAGGTAGCCCTGGCCGTTCGAGGCGCCGAGCTCGCGCAGGGCGGTGGCCTGGTCCTCGGTCTCGATGCCCTCCGCCACCGTGTCGAGGCCGAGGGCGGCGGCCAGCTCCACGATCGAGCGCACCAGCGCATGGGAGGTGTCGCAGGCACCATCGAGCGGCGCCACCAGCGAGCGGTCGATCTTGATCTCGTCGATGGGGAACTGCCGCAGGTAGGCGATCGAGGCGTTGCCCGACCCGTAGTCGTCGATGGCCAGGCGCACGCCGAGCTGCTTGAGACGGCGGAACACGGCCACCGCCGCGGCGGGCCGCTCGATGAGGGCCTGCTCGGTGATCTCGAGCAGCAGCGTCGACGGATCGACGCCGGCGCGGGCCAGCAACCGGTCAACGGTGGTGACCAGCTCCGGGTCGTGCAGCTGCCGGGGCGACAGGTTGACCGACATCGACAGCCGGTCCCAGCCGGGACGGCGCTGCCAGGCGGCGAGCTGCGCGATCGCCTGATCGAGCACCCACCGGCCGAGCGAGACGATCAGGTGCGACTCCTCCGCCGCGGGGATGAACTCCGCCGGTGACACGTGGCCCAGCTCGGGGTGCTGCCAGCGCAGCAGGGCCTCGAAGCCACGGACCGAGCCGTCATCGAGGCGGCACAACGGTTGGTAGTGCACGCAGAGCTCACCGTTGGCGATGGCGGTCTCGAGCCCGTTGCGCAGCGCCAGGCGCCGCAGGACCGGCTCGCTCATGGACGCTTCGTAGACCACGGCGCGAGCCTTGCCCTCCCCTTTCGCCTGGTACAGCGCGATGTCGGCGCAACGCACGAGCTCCTCGGCGGCGGCCGGCGCCGGAGCCGCAGCGCCGGCATCGCAAGGCTCGTGGCGGGCGATGCCGATCGAGGCGCCGACCCCGACGGCCACCCCGTCGACCTCGACGGGCTCGAGCAACCGTTCGATGGCCAGTGCGGCGGCGGCGGTGGCCTCGGCGGCGACGTCGCCCACCTGCAGCACGGCGAACTCGTCACCGCCGAGCCGGCAGACGAGGTGCGAGGCGCCGGCGACGCGGCGCAGGCGTCCGGCCGTGGCGATCAGCACCTGGTCGCCGGCGTGGTGACCGAGGCTGTCGTTGACCTCCTTGAACCCGTCGAGGTCGAACAGCAGCACGTTGACGGCGTGGCCGTCGGCGAGGGCGCGGCGCAAGCGACGCTGGAACTGGTCGCGGTTGGCCAAGCCGGTCAGCGGGTCGAACGAGGCCAGGCGTCGTAGCTCGTCGATGTCGTGGGCGTTGAGCACGACCCCGTTGATGTCGGGGTCGCGCCGGAGGTTGGTGAGCGATGCGGCGAACACCTTCCAACCGCCGGCGCCGTCGCGCACCCTGAACTCACCTTCGGTGCTCGATCGCGGCGGCAAGGCCGCCGTCCGCTCGAGCAGCTCCTCGGCCGTCGCCAGGTCCGCCGGGTGCACCACATCGGCGAGCCGGAACCCGGCCGACCCACCGGCGCTACCCGCCAGCTGCACCAGCGATGGGCTGGCGTAGCGCACGGTGGTCCCGTCGATGATGGCCACGAGCTCGGTCGAGTTCTCCACCAGCGACTCGAAGCGCCGCTCGCCGCTGCGGGCCAGCTGGCGCAGCAGGCCGGCGACCCGCCCCATCACCAGCAGGAACAGCACCGCGCTGGCCAGCATCGGCAGCTGCAACCCGTCGGAGGTGGCCATCGCCACCGTCGGCGCGGCCAGCGTGGTGATGGTCAGCAGCAGCAACCGGCCCCACCCCATGCGCGCCCGCTCGGCGGTCTCGGGTCGGGGGCGGGTGGCGGCCGAGGGGTGCCGGGCGGCCACCGCCAACAGGCCGTAGGCCACGGCGTAGGCGACGTCGCTCATGGTGCCGCCGTCCGCGCCGCCGTAGAGGTTGGTGGCGAGGTAGGCCAGGTCGGCCACGAACATCGTCGTCACCGCCGCGCCCAGCAGCTGCAGGGCCCGGGACCCGTCGCTGCGGCCGAACGCCAGGCGGGCCAGGAACGCCACGAGCACGAGGTCCCCCACCGGGTAGCCGGCGGTGACCAGCTTGGCCACGGTGCCCGTGCCGGCCTCGTCGAGCGCCGGCACCACCAGGAACTGCCAGATGACCACGCTCGAGCCCACGGCCACGATGGCGGCGTCGATCAGGGAGTCGCGGTCGCGGCCCCGCTGACGGGCGAAGCACCACAAACCCGCCGCGAACAGCGGGTAGTACAGCAGGTAGGCCACGTCGAGGACGGACGGGAACGGCACCGGTCCCCGGGCGGCGAGGACGGTGAAGGCGACGTCGCCCACGGCGTTGAGCACCAGCGCAGCGGCGATGGCCGACCAGGCGAGCCGACCGCTGCGATCCCGCCGGGCGGCGGCCGCGGTGGCCGCGGCGGCCAGCACCGCGACGCCGACGACGAGCCACACCCGCACCGGGTCGGGCGCCAGCGCGCACGCGGCCGCACCGCCGACCACCATCGCCAGCTGTGCACCGAGACGGCGGCCCTGCGCGCTGCGTTCGGACATGGCGGACCCATCGGCTCGCGAGGCGAACGTTGCGCACGGGACGATCGTCCCGGGCGGGGTCACTCGAAGTCGGCGAACCCCGTCGGGTCGAGGCGCCAGGCGCCGTCGTGGGGCTTGAGCAGGCCGCAGGACGGACCGCCGAAGTGCGTGCCCAGGATGATGGTGTGATCGTCGCAGTAGCGCTCGGCGAAGCGCCGGCGGGTGGCGATGGCGGCCGGCTTGTCCACGTCGGGCTCGCTCGACCAGTCGGGGTGGTGGAACTGCACCGGGTGGTGCACCAGGTCGCCGGTGATGATGGCGTCGTGCCCGTTTGAGGAGATGCGCACGCTGTGGTGGCCGGGCGTGTGACCGGGCGTGGGCTCCAGCCACACGAGGTCGTTGAGGCGCAGGTCGGACTCCACCAACTCGGCCAACCCGGCGTCGATGCAGGGCCGGATGCTGTCGCCGGCCACGTCGCCGTACACCTGCGGCTCCACCGACCAGTGGGCCCACTCGCGGGCGCCGAACAGGTACCGGGCACGGGGGAAGGTGGGCTTCCAGGCGTCGCCGACCAGGTTGGTGTTCCAGCCGACGTGGTCGACGTGGAGGTGGGTGCAGATCACCGCGGTGACGTCGTCGGGCCCGAACCCGGCGGCGGTCATCCGCTCGAGGAAGTCGGTCTCGAGCCCGCCGAGGGCCTCGAAGTTGGGTCGGACCTTGTGGTTGCCGGCGCAGGTGTCGACGACGATCTTCTCGTCGCCCACCTCGAGGCAGAAGGCGTGGAAGGACAACCGGATGCGGCCGTTCTCGGGATCGGCGAAGGGGCCGAGCACCCAGTCGTGCTCGAGCAGCGCCTTCGGGGTGGCGTTGGGGACCACGGCGAAGCCCGGCCACCGCTGCTCCATCTCGGTCACCTTGGTGATCTTGACCTCACCGATCTGCCACGTCTGCAACGCCATGAAACCTCTCCCCCGGGCCGGCCAACGGCGGCGAACGGTAGCGCGTCCCGGCCGGGCCCGCACCGCCTGCTCAGCCCGGTGCCGCCTACTCGGCCCCGGCGCCGGATCCCGCCCCCGCCCGATGGGTCACCCACCAACCCTTCGGCGGCGATTCGAGGTCGATTCGATCTTCTCAACGAGATCGCACCATCCAACCACCAGCGGTGACCACCGCCCCTACGATGTCGCCGACACCGCACCGACGGTGAGCGATCTTCGTGTCACACAACCGATTCCGAATCGACGTCGAATCGAGCGCGACGGGTTTGCGGGATACCTGCCAGTACGCCGAGCACCCGCCTGCCGTCCGCCGTCCGCCCCCGCCCTCCGCCGTCCCGCGGCGGTTGCGTGGCCGGACCGTGCCCCGCTCAGTCGAACAACTCCGCCGCCGCCAGCTCGGCGATGCGCTCGGCGTCATAGCCCAGCCACTCGGTCAGCACCTCGAACGTGTGCTCACCCAGCAACGGACCGCCGCGCTCGGGCCCGATCGGTGTCCGCGACAGCGCCACCCTCGGTCCTTCGACCACCGTGTCGCCGTGGAGGGCATGCGGCACGGTACGGAAATGGCCGAGGTGCACGAGCTGGGGGTCGGCCTCCAGCTCCGGCGAGTTCTGCACCTGGTGGGCGGCGACGCCGATCGACTGGCAGCACGCCTCCACGTCGGCCGCGGTCCGCACCGAGGTCCACGCCTCGATGGCCGCCTCGATCTCGGCCCGCCGGGCCCGTCGCGCCGCCACGTCGAGCGCTGCCCACTCGGAGCGCCCCAGCAGCGGGGCCAGCGTGGCCCAGGCCCGGTCGTCCTGGGCGACGATCGCCACCCACCGATCCTCCCCGGCGCAGCGGAACACCCCGTGCGGGCACAGGTCGGCGTGGACGTTGCCGTTGCGGCCCACCACCACGTCGTTGTACTCGCGGTCGAGCAGCGCCGGCGCCAGGTGGTGCAACGCCGCCTCCGCCTGGGAGAAGTCGATGTACTGCCCTTCACCGGTGCGGCGCCGGTGGTCGATGGCGGCCAGCAGCACCGCCAGCGACATCGCCGGCGCGGTGTAGTCGGTGTAGGCCCCGAACGGGCCGATCGGGTCGCCGTCGGGCCAGCCGGTCAGGTTGTAGAACCCGGTCATGGCGGCGGCGAGGTTGCCGTACCCGGCGAACATCGACAGCGGGCCGCTCTGACCGAACAGGCAGCTCGACAGCATCACCACGCCGGGGTTGCGGGCCCGGATCCGCTCGTAGTCGAGGCCGAACTGCCGCATCGCCTTGGGCGAGAACGACTCGCACACCACATCGGCCTGGGCGCACAGCTCGAGCGCGAGCTCGCGGGCCGCCGGCAGCGACAGGTTGAGCGTGAGCGACCGCTTCCCGGCGGCGAGGTTGTTGAACAACGCCGAGCGCTCGCTGCCCACCTCGTCGTCGAAGAACGGCAGGAACGCCCGGGCGGCGTCGATCCGGGTCATCGACTCGATGCGCACCACCGATGCCCCGGCGTCGGCCAGGGCGCGCGACAGCGTGGGACCGGCCACCGCCCACATGAAGTCGACCACCTTCAGACCCGCCAGCGGGCGGGGGTCCCCGGCGATGCCCGCCGCCGGATCGGCCCCGGCCATCGCCGGGCGCCGGGCCGGCGCGCCGGCCGCCGCCTCCTCGGCGAGCGCCGCGTCGGCATCGCATGCCGGGGCGGGGCCCGGTCGCACCAGCGGCGTACCGGTCAGTCTGGCGAACGGTCCGGGGCAGCGGGCACCGTCGATGCGATCCCAATGGTCGCGGGCGGCGAACTGCTCCGACTCGAGCACGTCCACGGTGGTGGCCACCGGGGCCAGCAACAACCGGTGCTCCTGGGCGGCGGCGAACAGCTCCGCTTTGGTGCGCCCGGCCGTGAACGCGGCGATCGACGCCTTGATGCGCTCGAACTCCTCCATCGACTCCCGCCCGGCGCTGAGGTCCATGGCGTAGGTGACCCAGTCCTTGTCGCGGGTGGCCTCGTCGCAGGCGCCGTGCTCGCACAGGTAGGCCATGAAGCGGGCGGTGGCCGGGCCCACCGCAGCACCGAACACGTGGGTGAACGACACGTGGCCGTCAGCGGCGGGGTACACGAAGCGCAGGAAGATGTCGCCGCCCTTGATCCCGCCACCGGAGCGGCTCACCAGGCTGGCCCGCGCCGAGGCGCACAGCGCAGCCGACTGGGTGGCCACCATGGTGGCGATCTGCGTGGACACGTCCACCAGCTGCCCGCGGCCGCTGCGGGCCCGCTCCAGCAGCGCCAGCAGGGCACCGCCGGCGGCATGGGTGGCTCCGTGCAGGTAGGCCTGCGGCACCGAGCACTGCACCGGCGCCCGACCCGGATCACCCGAGATCGACAGCGGGCCGCCGGCGGCCCACACCGTCAGATCGGTGGCCGCCCAGTCGGCCTTCGGTCCGCTGAGCCCGAACGGCGAGATGGCCGTGACCACCAGGTGCGGGTGGCGGGCCAGCAGTTCGTCGGGGTCGAGCCCGCCGGCGCGCAGCTCCGCCGGGCTGCCGCTGCACAGCAGCACGTCGGACCCCGCGGCCAACGCGTCGAAGCGGGAGCGGTCGCGCTCGTCGCCGAGATCGAGCGCCACCGAGCGCTTGCCCCGGTTGGAGGCCCGGTGGGCCAGCGACACCCCGTCGGGCCCGAGCGGCGCCAGGCGCCGGCTGGGCGCACCCCCCGGCGGCTCGACCGCGATCACCTCGGCGCCGAGCACGCCCAGCAGGTAACCGGCGAGCTGGCCGCGTTCATCGGTGACGTCGAGCACCCGGTACGGCGACAACATGCGCGCACCGTAGCCCGTGACGCAGGACACGTGCGGCCGGTTGTGGCCCCGGGGCGTACCGGGCGGTCACCCCGGCGCCGTACCGGGCGGTCTGTGCGTGGCCTGACCTCACCGGGGGCGGGAACGCTACGGTGCCCGCGTGCTCAGCGATGACGAGATCCGCACCGGACTGTCGGCTTTCCTCGAACCGCGCCGTCCCGGCATGCGCACCACCGCGCTCGGCGCCGGTAGCGACGACCTGGACTCCGGCCGACGGTACCTGCACGCGGCCGCCGACGGCGGGTGGGCGGTGCCGGCCTGGCCCCGCGGCCTGGGCGGCCGGGATGCCGACGCCGAGGAGGTCAGAGCCATCCGGCGGGTGCAGCGCGCCTTCGCCCTGCCCGACCTCTACGTGTACTCGGTGGGTCTGGCCATGGTCGGGCCCACGCTGCTGGCCCACGGCACCGAGGAGCAGCAGCGGCGCTGGATGCCCACCATCGCCGACGGCTCGGAGATCTGGTGCCAGATGTTCTCCGAACCCGAGGCCGGCTCCGATCTGGCCAACGTGGCCATGCGGGCCGAGCGCGACGGCGACACCTGGCGCCTCGAGGGCCAGAAGGTGTGGACCAGCCGGGGCATGTGGGCCACGTGGGGCCTGTGCCTGGCCCGTACCGACCCGGATGTGCCGAAGCACAACGGGCTCACCATGTTCGCCCTGCGCATGGACGACCCGGCGGTGGAGGTGCGCCCCCTCGTGCAGATGAACGGCGACCGCCACTTCTCCGAGGTGTTCGTCAGCGGCGCCACCGTCCCCGACGAATGGCGCATCGGTGAGCTGGGTTCCGGCTGGAACGTGGCGGTGACCGTGCTGGCCCACGAGCGGGCGTCGGCCGGTGGCGGGGGTGGCGGGGGTGGCGACGATCGCGGCGCCAAGGGAGCGGACCGCCCGAAGGCCCCGTCGTGGCTGCGCCGCTTGGAGCCCACCGGTGCGCTGCAGGACCCGCGGGTGCGGCAGCGGGCGATGGCCGCCCACGCCGCCGACCAGGCCGGGGCATGGACCAACAGCCGGGCGGCATCGTCGCGGGCGCCCGGTCCCGCCGGTTCGGGCGCCAAGCTGCGCGGCACCCGGCGCTACCGCGACCGGGCCTACCTGGCGCTCGACGCGCTGGGCGCCGAGGGCATGCTGGCCGACGTGGACGCCCAGGTGGAGTTCCTCACCGCACCGTCGATGTCGATCCGCGGCGGCACCGACGAGATCCAGCGCAACATCGTGGGCGAGCGGGTGCTCGGCCTGCCGGCCGAGCCGCGGGTGGACCGCGACGTCCCCTGGAGCCGTTCCCGCAAGGGGCTGCTGTAACGCGGCGCCGGCCGGGAGCGGGCCTCCGGCTGGTACGTCCCGGCCGGTACGTCCCGGCTAGTACGTGCCGCCCAGCTTGGTGTGGTCCCAGCTCATGATCTTGGTGGGGTGCAGGATCACCACCACCCGCTTGGTGGAGCTGGCGCGGGCGGCCTCGCCGGTGGCGCCCTTCATCGGCCCGCCGTAGCGGCCCGCCAGCGACCGGCCGAACTCGAGCATCACCTCGGGATCGTCGCGCAGCTCAGCGGTGCCGCTCATCGACACGCCCTTGAGCTCGCTGTACTTGTAACCGCTGTCGACGAGGACCGACAGCGTCGGGTTGCGCTCGAGGTTCTTCGTCTTCTGGGCCGCCTTGTACGTCCAGAACGCCACGTTGCCGTCCACGAACCCGTAGTTCATGGTCACCAGGTGGATGTCGCCCTTGGGGCCGATGGTGCCGATCCGGCAGAGGTGCGACTCGTGCAGGTACGCATCGATCTCCTCGGTGGACATGGCGATCTGGCTGCGGCGCGACATGGCCCGCATGCTAGAGCCACGGCCCAGCCGTCCGCGCTCAACCGATCTCGGGCGGTGGGCCCACGTAGTACGCCGCCGGCCGGATCACCTTGGGCTCGGCCGCCTGCTCGAGGATGTGGGCGCACCAGCCCACCACCCGGGCCACCGCGAACGTGGCCGTGAACAGACCGGGCGGTATGCCGCAGGCCTCCAGCAGGACCGGGGAGTACAGGTCGACGTTGGGGGCGATGCGCCGGCCGGCCAGCACCTTGGTCGCGGCCTGCTCGGCGGCCACCGCCACCTGGTGGCGCTCGGGAGCCAGGCGCGCCGTCAGCTCCCGCAGCACGGGCGCCCGCGGGTCGAGCACCCGGTACACGGCGTGGCCGAAGCCGAGGATGCGCCGCCTGGACGCCAGCGCCTGGCGCATCCACGCCTCGGCGTCGCCGCTCGACGCCATCTCGTCGAGCATGTCGAGCACCCGGCTCTGCACCGCCCCGTGCCGCGGCCCGGTCAGCGCGCTGTACGCACCGAGCACGCAGGCGCCCACATCGGCGGCGGTGGAGGCGATCACCCGGGCGGCGAACGTGCCGCTGTTGAAGCCATGGTCGATGGTCAGCGTGCAGTAGACCTCGAGCGCCCGGGCGACCTCGGGGTCCTCGCTGCCGGTGAGCATCCACAGGTAGTTGGCGATGTGACCGAGATCGGGCCGCGGCGTGCGCACCGAGCCGTGGTGCACCGAGGCCACCAGCGCCGGGAAGCAGGAGATCATGCGCACCGCCGCCGCCCGGCGTTCGTCGGGGTCCAGATCGCTGAGGGGCCGCGCCTCGACGGCCGCGCCGAGCAGGCTCAACGCCGAGCGCAGGTCGAGCGCACCGCCCAGGGTCGCCACCGTGGCGGCGACGGCCGCGGGCAGCGTGCCGTCGCCCACCGCCGGTCGGCCCGACCCGTCGAGCACCAGGGCGGCGGCCTCCTCGAAGGTGCTCGACGTGGCCAGCGCCACCGCCGAACGACCCCGGTAGTGGTAGAGGCCCTCGTCGCCCAGCACGTCGCCCACCGATGTGGTCGTCACGGCCACCCCGGCCAGCCCGGCCGGCACCTCGATCAGCTCCATGCCGCCGGAGACTACGCGCCGACCGGATCCGGCGCCCCGGCTCGCCGGCTTCTCGCTACCAGGTGTCCACGAACGGCCGGCGCTTGCGGCTGGGGCTGAACTCGTAGTTGGCGGTGGCGGCCATGCCCCGGGCGATCCAGGTGCGGGTCATGGCCGGGTCGATCACGTCGTCGAGCTCGAAGTGGGTGGCCACGTTCATCGCCTTGCCCACGTCGTAGAGCTCGGCCAGCTTGGTCTCGTAGAACGCCTGCTTCTCGGCCGGATCGGTCAACGCCTCCAGCTCCTTGCGGAAGCCCAACCGCACGAACCCTTCCAGCCCCATGCCGCCGAACTCGCCGGTGGGCCACGACACCGACCACAGCGGCGTGCGGAAGCTGCCCGCCGCCATGCCCAGCGCGCCGAGCCCGTACGCCTTGCGCAGCACCAGCGTGAACATCGGCACCGACATGTTGGCGGCGGCCACGAACAACCGGCTCGCCCGGCGCACCAGCGCCGTCTTCTCCACCTCGGGACCGACCATGATGCCGGGCGTGTCGCACAGCATCAGCACCGGTATGCCGAACGCGTCGCACAGCTGCAGGAACCGGGCCGCCTTGTCGGCCGCGTCACCGTCGATGGCGCCACCGAGGTGGGCGGCGTTGTTGGCCACGATACCGAGCGGTCTGCCCTCCACCCGGACGAGGGCGGTGACCATGGCCAGGCCGAACGCCGGGCGCAGCTCCAGCATGGTGCCCACATCGGCGATGAGCTCGATCACCCGCCGCACGTCGTAGATGCGCAGCCGGTTCTCCGGCACCACATGGCGGAGCTGCCGCTGGTCGTGCTCCTCCCAGTCGCCGAGGTTGCCCTGGAAGTACCCGAGGTACTGCTTGGCCACCCGCACCGCCTCGGCCTCGTCGGCCACCGCGAGATCGACCACACCGTTGGGCACCTGCACGTCCATCGGCCCGACCTCCTCGGGCTTGAACACGCCGAGGCCGCCGCCCTCGATCATCGCCGGGCCGCCCATGCCGATGTTCGAACCCTCGGTGGCGATGATCACGTCGCACACGCCGAGGATGGCGGCGTTGCCGGCGAAGCAGCGGCCGGTGGTGATGCCCACCAGCGGCACCAGCCCGCTCAGGCGGGGCCAGGCGTGGAACGTGGACAGGTCGAAGCCGGGTGAGCCCTCCCAGTCGGCCCCGGGCCGGCCGCCGCCCCCCTCGGCCAGGAACACCACCGGCAGCCGGGACCGCTCGGCGATGTCGAACATCCGGTCCTTCTTGTGGTGGTTGATCTGGCCCTGGGTGCCGGCGAACACGGTGTAGTCGTAGGCCATCACCACCGCCTGGGACGCCTGCGGCCCGAACAGCGAGGCGTTGACGGTGCCCAGACCGGCGAGCATGCCGTCGGCCGGCGAGTTGGATGAGCCAGTCGAGGTCGAAGCGGGTGCGCTGCTCGGCGATGGCCATCGGCCCGTACTCGATCCACGAGCCGTCGTCAACGAGGTCGGCCACGTTCTCCCGAGCGGTGCGATGCCCGGTCTTGCGGCGGCGGGCCACGCGCCGGGCCGGGCCTCGTCGAGGCCCACGGCGTGGCGCTCGAGCACCTCGGCGAGGTCGGGGCGGATGCGGTCGAGATCGACCGCGGCGGCTGCCACCTCACCGGTGTCGCCCACGTCGGCCTCCTCGATCAGCACCAGGATCTCGCCCTCGTAGAGCGTGTCGCCGGCCCCGACCACCACCGAGCGCACGATCCCGGCGCAGGGCGCAGCGAGGACGTGCTCCATCTTCATCGCCTCCAGCACCGCCACCTCGGCACCGGCCCGCACGACGTCGCCAGGGGTGACCGCCACCGACACCACGGTGCCCTGCATCGGCGCCGGCACCGCCGTCTGGCCGAAGTGCACCTCCACCGCGGCGCCGGGTGGTGCGCACCGCGGCGCCGGTGGCGGGCGTGCGGTAGGTGGCCGCCCGGGCGTCGGCCACCGCCACCAGCTCGGCGGCGTGGGCCTCAACGAAGCCGGTGTCGGGCGGGAGCCCTCGGCGATCGCGGGATGTTCGAGCAAGGCCTGCAGGAACGCGGCGTTGGTGGGCACGCCGTCGACACGCAGCTCGCCCAGCGCCCGGCGGGCGATGCGCAGCAGGCGGCCACGTCATCCCGCGCAGTATGGCAGATGACCTTGGCCAGCAGCGAGTCGAAACCGGGTGCACCGACACGCTCGGCCACCGCCGTGTCCACCCGGATCCCGGGACCGGTCGGCGCCTCGAAGGCGACCACGGTGCCGCCGCCGGGCTTGACCGAACCGTCGCTGGCCATGGTCTCGCTGTTGATCCGCAGCTGCACCGCCCGCCCCGCGGCGCAGGGACCGCAGCCGCGCCATCCAGGCCCAGCTCGGCCAGCGTCGCCCCGCCGGCCAGCTCCAGCTGCAGCGCCACCAGGTCGAGCCCGGTGACCTCCTCGGTGACGGTGTGCTCCACCTGGAGCCGGGCGTTGGCCTCGATGAACGCGAACCAGGTGGGATCGTCGGCGTCCACCAGGAACTCGAACGTGCCCAGGCTGCGATAGGAGATGGCCCGGGCCATGGTGACGGCGGCGTCGTGCAGACCGGCCAGTGTGGCGGCCGGCAGCGGCAGCGCCGGGGCCAGCTCCACCACCTTCTGGTTGCGCCGCTGCAGGCTGCACTCGCGCTCGCCGAGGGACAGCGCCGCGCCGGTGCCGTCGCCGATCACCTGGACCTCGATGTGGCGGGCGCGGCGCACGAGCTGCTCGGCGTACAGCGCGCACCGTCGCCGAACGCAGCCGCCGCCTCGGAACGGCACCGTTCGAACGCGCCGGCCAGAGCCGCCGGATCGGTGACCGCCCGCATGCCGACCGCCGCCCCCGGCCGCCGCCTTCAGCATGATCGCCCCGCCGTCCCCCAGGCTGTCGAGGAACGCAGCGGCGCCGCGCACGTCGACGGTGCCCTCGGTGCCGGGGACCACCGCCACGCCGCAGCTGCGGGCCAGGGCCCGGCGGCGGCCTTGTCGCCGAGCCGGGCGAGCGTGGCCGGGTCGGGTCCGACGAAGCGCACCCCCGCCGCCGCGACGCCTGGGCCAGCTCCGCCTCGCTCGCTGAGGAAGCCGTAGCCCGGGTGCGCATCGGCACCCGCCTGCTCACAGGCGGCCACCACGGCGGCGGCGTCGAGGTACGGCCGCGCCTCGGCCGGGCAGGGTCACCGTCTGGTCGGCCCGGCGCAGGTGCAGGGCGCCGGCGTCGTCCCCGGGCGCCACCGCCACCGTGCCCATGCCCAGCGCCTGGGCGGTGCGAACACCTGATGGCGATCTCGCCCCGGTTGGCGACCAGCACCCGCTGCACCCGCTGACTCTGCTGCATCGTCACGCTCCGTTCCTCCCTGATCCGGTCCCCGGTGGCGCCGGACCGGCGGCCCGGGACCGTGCGATCGTAAGCGGCTGCTCACCGGCGGCGCCATCCACCGAGCCGTCGACGCTGCCCACGCCGGTCTGCTAGGCAGACGGCCATGCGAGCCGGGGTCATCAAGGGGAAGCACCACTTCGAGCTGGCCGAGGTCGACGAACCTCGCGCCGCGGCGGACGAGGTCGTCGTCGATGTGCTGCGCTGCGGCATCTGCGGCAGCGACGTGCACGCCTACGTGGAGGGCTGGCCCTACGCGCCGGGCATCTGCGGTCACGAGTGGGTGGGCGTCGTGCGTGAGCTCGGCGCCGGCGTGAGCGGGGTCAAGGAGGGCGACCGGGTGGCGGCCGGCGTCGCCCCCGGCTGCGGGCGCTGCGCCGAGTGCCGGGCCAACCTGCCCGACTACTGCAGCGTCGCCCGGGCCACCTACGCCGGCCGCCTGGCCCCGCGCAACGGCGGCTTCGCCCGCTCGATGGCGCTGCACGCCGCGCGGCTGTGCAAGGTGCCCGACGCCCTGGAGGTGGACGAGGCGGCGCTGATGGAACCGGCGTCGGTGGCGCTGCACGGGGTGCGCCGCAGCCTGCTGCGCGTCGGCGACGTCGCCTGTGTGGTGGGCTGCGGGCCGATCGGGCTCATGACCATCCAGTGCGCCAAGCTCGCCGGGGCCGGCCACGTGATCGCCGTCGAGCCCGACGAACGGCGCCGCGCCATCGCCCGCGAGGTGGGTGCCGACAGCGCGGTGGCGCCCGGCGGCGAGCTGCGCGACCACGTCAACACGCTGACCGGCGGGCTGCGGGCCGACATCGCCTACGACTGCGCCGGCGTGCCGGCCACCCTGCAGCAGTCGGTGGACATGGTGCGCCGGGGTGGCTCGGTGATGATGATCGGCGTCAGCGGCGAGAACGCCACGGTGGCGCCGATGCGCTGGCTGAGCAAGGAGGTCACCGTGGGCACCGCCATGGTGTTCACGCTCGACGAGATGCGCATCGTCGGGGACCTCATCGCCGACGGACGGATCCGCACCAGCCCTTTGCACAACGGCACGATCGCCCTCGATGCCCTCGGTCAGACCATCGACGACCTCGCCAACCGCCGGGTCGACGCCATCAAGATCCTCGTCGACCCCACCGCCGGCTGAGCGGGGAACCCGCCTCAGGGCGCCGGTAGCGCGAACGCGACGCGGGCACCGCGAGCGGCGGCATCGATCCAGATCCGCCCACCGTGGGCCTCGACCACGCCCCGGGCGATGGCCAGACCCAGGCCGGTGCCGCCGGTGGCGCGGCCGCGGGCGGCGTCGGCGCGGGTGAAGCGATCGAAGGCCCGCTCGGCGAAGCCCGCCGGGAAACCGGGGCCCTCGTCGTGCACCACCACCTTCGGCTCGCCCTCGCCGTCCACCCGCACCGTCACCGTGGAGCCATCGGGTGCGTGGCGGATGGCGTTGTCCAGGAGGTTGCGGATCACCCGCCCGAGGGCGGTGGCGTTGCCGAGCACGGGGACCGCCCCGGCCGCCGCCACCTGCAGGGTCACCGATCGGGCGGCGGCCACCGGGGCCAGGGCCTCGATCGCCTCGTCCGCCAGCTCGGCCAGATCGAGCGCCTCGGCGGTGAGATCGATCAGCCCGGCGTCCACCCGGCTCAGCAGGAAGAGGTCGTCGACGAGGCTGCGCAGCGCGCCCACATCGGCGAGCATCGAGCGCACGTAGCGATCCCGGTCGAGAGCCACGCCGTCCTCGATCGCCTCGAGGGCCGCCTGCAGCGCGGCCAGCGGCGTGCGCAGGTCGTGGCCGACGCTCGACAGCAGCTGGGCGCGCTCCGCCTCGAACCCCGCCCGCTCCCCTTCGAGCCGGGCGAGCTGCCCGACGAGGTCGTCGAGGGCACGGGCGACATGGCCGAGCTCATCGGTCCGGCTCACCCCGGTGCGCACGGTCCGGTCGCCGTGCTCCACCCGCCGCACGGCCCGCTCCAAGGTCCGCACGTCGTTGGCCAGCGGTGCGGATGCGGCGAAGACCAAGGCCACCGCCAGCAGCGCGGTCACCGTCAGCACGGTCACCACGATGCGGGTCGACTGGGCGTCGAGCACCATCAGCCGGGCCAGCGCCACGGTCGAGGCCGCACCGACACCCAGCGCCGCCATCGTGACGGCCAGCAGCTGGCGGCGCAGCGAGCGCTGACGGCGGTCCAGGTGCCGTAGCCCGACGGCGCTCGCCGCCACCGCCAGCAGGATCCCGCCCAGCAGCAGGCCGGCCTGGGCCGGCGACGCCTGCACGGCATCGAGCAGGGGCGTGGTCACGACGGACGCCGACCGGTCACGGTTCGAACCGGTACCCGAGGCTTCGGACCGTGACGATCCACCGCGGGCGGACGGGGTCGGCCTCGATCTTCTGGCGGATCCGGCCCACGTGCACCGTGACGGTGGCCGGGTCCTGGTACTCGGGCGCCGAGTCCCACACCTCGGCCAGCAGCTCGCGCCGGGAGAACGCCTGCCTCGGGTGGCGGGCCAGCACCCCCAGCAGGTCGAGCTCCTTCGGGGCCAGCTCCACCGGCCGGCCGCGCACGAGCACCTGCCGCGCTCGCAGGTCGAGGTGCAGCTCCCCGAAGTCGAGCACCGGCGCGCCGCCGGCGGCCTGCACCGGCGGACGGCTGCGACGCAGCACGGTGCGGACCCGGGTGGCCAGCTCCCGGGGCGAGAAGGGCTTCACGACGTAGTCGTCAGCACCCAGCTCCAAGCCGAGGATGCGGTCGTCCTCGCCGGCCCGGGCGGTGAGCAGGATGACCGGCACCGTGCTCGTGGCCCGCAGGCCGCGCAGCAGGGTGAGCCCATCGAGGCCCGGCAGCATCACGTCGAGGACCACCAGGTCGGGCGCCGCCTCGGCCAGCAGCCGCGCCGCGCCGACCCCGTCGGCGGCGGGCAGCACCCGATGCCCGTCGAGCCTCAGGTACCGGGTGACCACCTCAAGCACCATCGGTTCTGTCGTCGACCACCAGCACGGTCGCCCCGTGGTCGAGCCCGGCCGTGGCCGTAGCCGCCGGTACCACCGCCCAGGCCGCGGTGTCCATGGCCGCTCAGGGTAGGCCGGGATGCCGCCGGGGCCTGTCGGGCCGGCCGAAGTTTCGCGAACCGTTCGCGAGCGAAACGGATGCGAACGATCCTCGACAACATCGGCGATGCACCGGCCCCGGCGGATCCGCCGGCTGGTTGGGTGGCGACGCCGGCTCATCGGGAGCCGGGATCGAGCCAGAGCCGACGCATGTCCGTTGCCACCTCTCTCCGCCTCGCCGCCATCGCGCCATCGCCCTCGGCGTCGCAACGGCGGCGACCGCACCGGCCGGGGCCTCCCCGGCGGACGACACGACCGCGGAGGTCACCTACACGCTCACCTACACCAACCTCACCATGGGCCAGTGGCTCACGCCGCCGAACGTGGCCGCCCACACCAAGCACGTCGACGTGTTCCAACCGGGCATGGCGGCCGGCAACGGCGTGCAGCAGGTGGCTCGAGAACGGCGGCGTACCGGTGCTGGCGGCCGAGCTCCAGATGGCGATCGACGACGCCGGGCAGGGCGCCAGCACCGTGGGCGGCGGCGCACCGGTCGGTCCGGGCGAGTCGGTCACGTTCGAGCTGCGGGTTCGGCCGATGCCAGGCGGTAGCTGTCGCCGTGTCCATGGTGGTGCACCAACGACGGTTTCGGCGGTATCGACGGCCGCCGGCTGCCTGGCCACCTCGGTGACCGGAGCACCTACCACGTCCGGCGTACGACGCCGGCACCGAGCTGAACACCGAGCGCGACGCCGATCTGGTGCCGGCGCCGTTCTGCCTGGGTGCCGACCAGGGCAGCGGCGAGTCCAACCCCGAGCTGGCCGAGGGTGGTGGTCATCTCGGCGCCACCGGGGCATCACCGGGGTGGGCGATCTCGACGCCTCCTTCGACTGGGACGGTCCGGGTGGCGTCGCTCACCGTGGAGCGCACCGGCTGAGGCCGAGAGGGGACTGGGTGCCGCGAGCCGCCCCGCGGCACCCGCCCTGCACCCGGACGGCTCAGCCGCCGGCCAGCGCCAGGGGCGCCGACGACGCACCTGACAACGCCGTCGACGTACTGCCGGCCGGACCGAGAAGTACGTCGCGATCAACCGGTGCCACTTGTTGGACGGCAGCTGCGGGTGCAGCGCCCCCAGGCCGGTGCCGAACTTGCTGACCGAGGCCGGCCGGCACCCGTGCCGCCACAGCCACCGATCGACCGCGGTGGCGGCCCTCGCCGACTTCGTCTCGACGATGACGTGGCCCGGCAGCAGCGCGTGGCGTCGGCGGCGTCCTCGCAGCGCAGCGTGCCGTCGATGGTCAGACGGAACGAGCCGTCGCCGGCCACCACGGTGGTCCGCCGGTAGCTGGTGACCAGCACCGGTCGCAGGTGGGCGCCCAGACCGGCGCGTCCCGTGACCCGTTCCACGAAGGCGGCAACCCGACGGGGTGATGCGCGCATGGCGCGTCGTGGGCGGCGTACGGCAGACGGTGCTTCACGGTGGCCCCGCGCCGGCCGGGTCTTCACCAGCACGCAACCGCCGCTGTCGGCATAGGTACCGGTGCGGACTCAGCGGTCCTTGCCGGCTGCGGCGGCGCCCAGGTAGGAGTCGAGCCGATCGGTGTCGAAGTAGACCGGACCGGTACGTGAACGTGCGGCGCCCATCGATCTCGAGCACGGCCGCCCCGGCCGGCAGCACGCGTCGGCCAGCCCGGCCAGCGCCATCGCCGGGACCAGGTACTTGCGGTCGACCCGGGTGAGCAGCGAGGCGCTGGCCTCCAGCTCGGCCAGCGAGATGGCCGGGTGTCGCCCGAGGAGCGAGTTGCGTCATCGGGCCGCCTCCACCGCATCGAAGCGGCGCCGCCGAGGTCCTCACCGGCGGGACGGTCGCCCACCCGGTAGCGGACATCGACGGTGGTGGTGTCGTGCACGAGGTCGACCTGCGCACATCGGCGCCGACGATGCGGGCGCCGAGCACCGCGGTCAGGTGGCGGCGCAGTTCGGTCTCGTCGGTGTAGGCCCGATCGAGCACCATCACCTGGTGGCGGTACCTCCGGCCAGCGCCCGGGGTGGTCGAAGGCGTACATGGCCAGCAGCACCAGGCCGCTCAGCACCGGCGACAGCCAGTGCGGGCGAGAGCTGCACGCCGCCGAGGAAGCCGAGGGCGAGCGAGGCGAAGCAGTAGCCGGTGGCCTGGTGGTCGAGCTCGGTGGAGCGCAGGCGGATGATCGACAGCACCCCGAACAGCCCGAGCCCCACCCCGAGCCGATCTCGGCCGACTTGAGCGCCACCAGCACGGCCAGGACCCCCACGCGTTGACGGCCACGAAGGCCACCACCATGTCGCGGCGGCGATAGCGCGGGAAGTAGATGCCGAGGGCCGACGGCGATGGCGATCAGGTCGATGCCGAAGGTGAGTGCTCTGGACATGGCCGCAGCATCGGCCCGGTCCTTGGGAGTTCCCTGTGAACCGGGTGCAACTCGCTCCGACTTCCGGGTGACCGACGGGCGGGTGTTCCGCCGCCCGGCACACGGACGAGGCGACAAGACCCGGCAAAGCCCTTTGGTGCTCGCCACCGGCCCACGTACGCCGCCGGGCGTTGACTTCGGCCGGTCACCGGCGGGAGTCTGCACCGGTGACGTTGACCAACGATGCCGCCGCTGCGGTGGCCCCGCTCGATCCCGCCGTGGTGCACGCCGGCATCGAGGCCCTGCTGCCCCGCATCGCCGAAGGGGCGGCGGCGGCCGATCGCAACCGCCGGGTGGACGACGAGGCGGCGCGGCCTGCGTGCGACGCCGGCGCCCACCGCTTCCTGCAGCCGGCCGCCTACGGCGGTGCCGAGTCGAGCGTGGTCGACCACGTCCGGGCCGTGGCCCGGGTGGCGGAGGGCTGCGCGGCGGCGGGGTGGTGCCTGGCGGTGTGGAGCGTGCACAACTGGATGCTCGCCCACTACGACGCCGCCACCCAGGCCGAGGTGTGGGGGGCGGATCCCACCGCGGTGATCAGCGGGTCGATCGTGCCGAAGACGCCGTTCCCCGACGATGGGGACGGCCAATGTCCTCGTCCGCGGGCGCTTTCGGGTTCGCCTCCGGCGGCGACCACGCCGACTGGCTGCTGGTGGGTGGGCTGGTGGCGCGACGGGCGTCCCACCCCCTGCCAGACGATCGGTGGCCTGCTGGGGCCACCCGCCTCGATCACGACAGCTGGCAGGTGATGGCGTTGCGCGGCACCGGCAGCA
Source organism: Acidimicrobiales bacterium (assembly GCA_041394365.1). GTDB lineage: Bacteria > Actinomycetota > Acidimicrobiia > Acidimicrobiales > CAIXPF01 > CAIXPF01. The sequence continues at coordinate 144,638 of JAWKIM010000009.1, read as the reverse complement.
AGGACTTCGAGGTGGACTCGGCCTGGCCGGTCCGCCGCGACGGCGTGCTGTTCACCGCCGACATCGCCACGTGGACGGCGCCCGGCCAGCAGGTCAACCGGGGCTGGCTCTACCAGGGGCCGTACAAGCCGGTGGCGTTGCTGGTGCTGGCCCCGCCGGCGCTGGGGGCGGCCAAGGCGGCGCTCAGCCGCTTCATCGAGCGGATGGGCAGCCACTTCCTGCCCTTGAGCGGGCTGGTGCAGCGCAACGATCCGGCGGCCCGGCTGCGGGTGGCGGAATCGGCGGCGGAGATCGACGCCGCCGAGCGCACCCTGCTGGCCGCGGCGGCCCGGTGCGACGAGCTGGGCCGCCGGCCGGATCGCGACCCGCTGGCCGAGGAGACGGTGTGCCGGATGCGACGCGTTCGCGGTGCGCCTGTGCGCCTGGGCCGTCGACCGGCTCTTCGAGGCCGCCGGTGGCTCGGCGCCGCAGGAGGGCGAACCGCTGGCCCGGACTTCTGGCGGGACGTGCACGGCGCCTGCATCCACGCCGCGCTGACCTGGGATGCGGCCGCCCACAACTTCGCCAACGCGCTGCTGGGCCCCGCCGGGGCCTGAGCGCGCTGCGCCCGTCGGCGCGCCGTGCTCACATGTCGATGGCGTTGCGGGTGGTCTCGACCAGCTCGCCGAAGTCGGCCAGCTCCTCGCCGCTGAGCACCGCGAAGTAGGGCTCGAGGATGGCGGCGGTGAGCCGCTCGGCGGCCAGCCGCTGCGGGCGGACCTCCTCCGGGTCCCGGAACGGGCCCTTGAAGCCCATCTGCTCGGCGTAGCCGGGGCCGGTCCGGGGCGGGGCGTTGGTGGACGCCAGGATGGCGTCGAGCGGCGTGATGCCCGATGCCACGATGGCGTTGATGTGGGCTGCGGCCCGCATCTCTCGCAGGATGTGGGTGGTCAGCGCCACCCGGGCGCCCACCGACGCCGGGATGGGCATGCGCCGCCAGCCGGTGAACAGCGCACCGAGACAGGCGGGGGCGGCGTCGATGATCCGGCGGCCGAGCGCGTCGAGGCGTTCCATCCGCTCGGGATCGAACGGCGAGATGACCTCGTCGCCCCAGCGGTGGATCTGCCCCTGGTAGTGCTCGGACACCTGGAAGTGGGTCAGGCCGGCCGGGACGTGCTCCCAGGCCTCGATCACGTGCTCGGGCGCGTGGAACGCCAGCGCCGCCACCGCCACCTCGGCGGGCGCCTCCCCGATGACGCCGGCTCGGCCGACCACCCAGAACTCGCGGCCCGTGCGCATCCCGAGGGCGACGCCGTACTCGTCGGTGGCCTTGGCCATCATCCAGCCCCGGGTGAACTGCTGGATCGGCTTGAACACCCGCTCGACGGTCTCGGCCACACCGGCGCTCGTTGCCATCTCCTGCACCCCTTCGTCCCCCCGGCGCGGCCGGGTCCGGTCGGCGGCGCAACGTAGCACGATGCCCGGCGCGGCCGATCAGCGCCCGCCGCCTTGTCCCGCGCTGCGGGCCGCCGATCCACCGGCAGGTCGGAACCGCTCCCCATGCGCGGCGTGGATTGGGTATCGTTCCGATTATGATTGACCTGCGCCGAGCGCTCGCCGCGTCGTTGCCCCTGCTCAGCCTGCTGGCCGCCTGTGGCGGCGACGACGGCGGGACGGCGTCCGGTGACGGTCTCCCCACGGTCGTGGTGACCTACGCGGTGCTCGGCGCCGTGGTGGCCGACGTGGTCGGGGACCGGGCGGAGGTGGTCGTGCTGATGCCCGACGGCACCGATCCCCACGAGTGGAGCCCGTCGGCCAAGGATGTCTCCCGCATGCTGGAGGCCGATCTCATCGTCGACAACGGGCTCGCCGTCGAACGGAACCGCAAGGACCCCCTGGCGGAAGCCGCCGCCGCCGGCGTGACCGTCGTTCACCGTGGCCGACCATGTCACCGTGCGCACCATCGGTGAGGAGAGGCTGCGCCCGAGGCGGCCACGACCACGGCGATGAAGCACAGCGACGAACACGCCGACGAACACAGCGACGAACACGCTGCCGAGCACAGCGGTATGAGCACAGCGATGAGCACGACGACGGTGCGGCCGCGAGGAGGGTGGGGACGGCCACGTCCACGAGGCTGGCCGAGGACCCCCACCTGTGGATGGACCCGATCACCATGAAGGAGTGGGTGGGTCCCTTCGCCGACGCCATGGAGGCGGAAGGCGTGGACGTGGCGACGGCGCCGCCCGAACGCAAGCCGAGCTCGACGAAGCTCGACGCCGGTGCGCCGCCATCGTGGACACGGTACAGGAGGTTGACCGGGTGCTCGTCACCGGGCACGAGTCGATGGGCTACTTCGCCGATCACTACGGCTTCACGCTCATCGGGGCGGTGATCCCGTCGCTCACCTCGCAGGCCGAGGCCTCGGCCGGCGCCCTGGCCGAAGCGAGCAGATCGAACAGGCCGGGGTGCCGGTGATCTACACCGAGTTGGGCACACCGAAGGCCACCGTCGATGCCCTCGCCGACGACGCCGGCGTCAAGGTGGTCGAGCTCTCCACCCACACGCTGCCCGACGACGGCTCGTACCACACGTTCATGCTCGACATCGCCAACACCGTGGCCGACGGCCTGCTCGGCGGCTGACTGCGCAGGTCGATCCCGCCGTAGCAGGATGGGCCCGTGCAGCGGCTGGTGAGCCGTTCCTCGACAACCCGTTCCTGCAGCGCTCCTGCTGGCCGGCCTGCTCGTGGCGGTGGCGTGCGGTGGCGGGCACGTTCATGGTGCTGCGCGGGCTCGCCTTCCTGGCCGACGCCCTGGCCCACGGCGTGCTCCCGGCGTGGCCGGCGCGCTGCTGCTCGGCGCGCCCGGCGTGCTCGGCGCGGCGGTGGAAGCGGCGGCCATGATCGCCGGGGTCAACCTGGTCACCCGGCGCTCCCGGCTCAGCAGCGACACCGCCATCGGGCTGTTGTTCGTGGGGATGCTCGGTCTGGGGAGTGAGTGAATTGTCGCGGTCATCGTCGTTCTCGGGCGACGTGATGGGCATCCTGTTCGGCGAGATCCTCGGCATCTCGCAGCGGGACCTGCTGCAGCAGGCCGTGGCGCTGGCCGTCGTGCTGGCCATCGCCCGCCTCTTCGCCCGCCCGTTCCTGTTGTTGTGCTTCGACCCCGAGCAGGCCGACATCGCCGGCTGGCCGGCCCGCCGCTTCGAACTGCTGATGCTGGTGATGGTGACCGTGTGCGTGGTCATGTCGTTCCAGACCGTCGGCACCCTCCTGGTGTTCGGCATGTTGCTGGCACCGGCGGTGCTCAGTGCCCTGCTGGCCAACCGGGTGGCGTCGATGATGGCGTGGGGGCGGGGCTGGGTTGCCTGGCCGTGTACATCGGGCTGCTGTGCAGCCTACCACTTCGACCTGGCGCAGGGCGGCCATCGTCGTCGTGGCGGTGACCATCTTCTTCGTGGTGTTCACCGGGCAGGCCATCGGCCAGGCCTGGCAGGGTCGCCGACCGGCCGCGGCAGCCACCGGCGCGGGGGCGGCGTGACCGGCTGCGAGCCATCGCCGCCAGGGCCGGGTGCAGCGCTGCGGGCCTGCGCACTGCGCATCGGCTACGCCGGGCGGCCCCTGATCGACGGCATCGACGTGCGCCTCGAACCGGGCAAGGCCCTGGCGCTGGTGGGTGTGAACGGCTCGGGCAAGTCCACCCTGCTCAAGACGTTCGCCGGCCTGCTGGCGCCGCTGGCCGGCACCCTCGAGGTGCTCGGCTCGCCGTCGGGCACCCGGCCGGGACCGGCTGGCCTACCTCGGGCAGTTCCATCCGGCGGCCGGCCTGCTGCCGCTGCGGAGTGCGCGACGTCGTGCTGATGGCCCGCTACCGCCAGCACGGCCTGCTGGGCGGCTGCGGCGGGAGGATCATCGCATCGTGGCCGAATCGCTCGAACGGGTGGAGATGGCGGACCACCGCTGCGGCCCCTGCGAATCTGCTGTCGAAGACGGCCAGCAGCAGCGGGTGTACCTGGCCCACGCACTGGCGGGCGGACCTGCTGCTGCTCGACGAGCCCACCGCGGGGCTCGACGCCCACGCCCAGGAACGCTACGTCGGCCTCGTCGCCGAGGAGCGGGCTGCGGTGCGGTGGTGATCGCCACCCACGACGTGCGCGGCGCGGCCCGGGCCTCCAGGTGCTCCTGCTCGCCGGCCGGGTGGTGGCGGCCGGTCCCCGGTCGAGGTGTTGCAGCCGGAACGGCTCTCGGAGGCGTTCAGCATCTCCATGAGCGGCCGTGCCCCACGGCGACCACCACGACCTGTTCGAGACCGGCCACGCCCACGGCCACGGCGAGCGGATCACCGGCGACCGAGCACTGGCTGCGACGCCGGAGAGCAGCGCCGGGGCGTCAGGCGCAGGCGGCGCAGGTGCCGATGATGTCCAGGCGGTGGCCGGCGGCCACGAACCCGGTGCTGCTGACCACCCGCTCCAGCGCGGCGTCGAGCGTCTTCTCGGTGCGGGCGGGCACGACGAAGTCATCCACCCGGCCGCAGGCCACGCAGATCAGGTGGTGGTGGTGGCCGATGAGGTCCTCGGCCAGCTCGAAGCGGGCCCGGTCGTCGCTGCTGGCCACCTTCTGCACGATGCCGACCTCCTCGAGCACCGCCAGGTTGCGGTACACCGAGCTTTGGGTCAACCCCGGGTCGGCTCTCCAGCAGCTCGTAGGTGGTGACGGCGGTTGAGCTCGGCGAGCAGTTCGACGAGGCTGCCGCCGCCCCGACGTGTAGAAGCACTGGCCCTCGGCCCGCAGCTTGTCGAGCACGGCGTCGTGCAGGCGTTGGAGGTCGATCCATGAGGCGCTCGTCGCCAGTCTACCCGGCGGAACAGGAATCACTGGGAATGCCCTGCCGGTCAGGCCGAAGGCGGCGACGGCGCCCCATCCCGCACCGGCGGCGCAGGGGCGGGGAGAATGACGGCGATGGGCCGCGACCACCGGGCTGCGGCGCGGTTGCTGTGGTCGGTGGTCGCCGTCGGCGTGCTGGCCGCCGTCGCCCTGGTGGTGCTGTGGCCGCAGGGCCCGGCGCCCGACCTGGGCCGCCGGCCCAACACCTACGTCAAGGGGTGGTCGAACGGGTCGACGCCGTGCGCTGCGCTTCGGTGGAGGTGAGCACCGACACCGGTTGCCGCCAAGCCACCGTGCGGCTCACCTCCGGGCCCGACGAGGGCGCCGAGGGCGTGTTCCTGGTGCGCGACATCGACTTCGCCCTACCCGACGTCGTGCCCGGCGACCGCGTGGTGCTGCTCGGCATCGCCACCAGCCCGCCCTGCCGGCCACCGCTACGTGTTCGCCGAGTTCCAACGCAGCACGCCGCTGTGGGCCCTGGCTGCGGCCTTCGCTGCGGTCGTGGTGCTGTTCGGCCGCTGGCAGGGTGCGGGCGCTCGCCGGCGCCTCGGGGCCAGCGCTGCTGCTGGTGGCGTTCATCGTGCCGGCATCCTGCGCGACGGCCCGGCCGTGCCGGTGGCGCTGACCGGGACGGTGGTGATCGCGTTCGTGGCCCTGTACCTGGCCCACGGCGTGCAGCATCACCACCACCGTCGCCCTGGCCGGCACGCTGTTGAGCCTGGCCCTCATCGTGGTGCTGGCGGCGGCGGCCGCGCCTCGGCGGCGGCTCACCGGCCTGGCCGACGACCAGGCCCAGATCCTGCGGGTCACCGCCGCCGGGATCGATCTGCGGGGCCTGCTGGTGGCCGGCATCGTGGTCGGTGCGCTCGGCGTGCTCGACGACGTGACCGTCACGCAGGTCTCCACCGTGGCCGCCCTGCGCCGGGCCAGCCCCACGGCCAGCGGGCTGGCGCTGTACCGCGAGGCGATCCGGGTGGGTCGGGACCACGTGGCCTCAACCGTCAACACCCTGGTGCTGGCCTACGCGGGGGCGGCGCTCCCGCTGCTGCTGCTCTTCGCCCAGGGCTCCCGGCCGGTGGGCCGCCTGCTCGCCGGCGAGGTGGTGGCCGTTGAGCTGGTGCGCATGCTGGTGGGCTCGATCGGTCTGGTGCTGTCGGTGCCGATCACCACAGCGCTGGCCGCCGCCGTCATCACCGTGGACGACGCCGCCGTGGCCGGCCACCACCACGGCCATGACCACGATCCCGACCGCGATCCCGACCGTACCGTGCAGCATGGTACGGCGCGCTGGGAGGACTTCGCCCCCGACGAGGACGTACGTTGAGCCCCTCCCGCCCAGCGCTCACCGCCTGCGCTCTCGACGATCCGGTGACATCACGCTCCCCGGCTCCAGCCGCGGCAACGGCAGCAAGACTCGACCAGCCGTGCTTCGAGTGGTCACCACCACGACCCGACGGGACCGCACCACCCCGTAAAAGGCGCCGTTGATTGATCATCGACGCCCGAGATCATGCGGCGTTGCGCTCGGCCGCGAGGTGACGCATTGCCCACTACGGGGACGTTCGGTTGTCGACACTGAGCACCGCACGAGAAGCCGAGCTGCGCGTTCCGGGAAGACGGAAGCTCACCTTCGCTCCTCCTGATGATCTCGCCTCCAACCGCGATCTCATTCGACTTGTCCGGTCGGCCAAGGCGAGAGGGACGAGAGCAAGGGAGCTGGGCCGTCCGGAACGACGTGATGGACCTCGACAAGTGGGCGCCCACCACGGAGTTGGACAGCACGGTGCGCCGCTGACGTTCATGGCGTCGAAGCTGTTGTCGGATCCTCTCGCGTCGTCCGCTCCACGTGGGCATCGATCACCACGCTCGACGCGGCGCCAAGCACGGGACGTCGAGAATCCATCGCCGCCGCGTGGAAGATCCGACAACAGCCTCGCGCTCCCGCCGGACGATTCGACATCGCCGGGTCGACCCGTACCCGGGACCGGGCGAACCATCGTCGAATCGACGTGGCAGGGGCGACCGAAGAGCAGCGACGCGTACGGTGGAGAGGGCGCACCGGCGGGCATGGTGGGGAACAGCCCGTGGTCCGGTGAGGCGGCCTACACTGCGGCCACCTGGCGAAGGGGGGTCCTGCCATGGCCGAGGCAACTCGTGCCCAACGTCCTGCAGGCGTCAACCATCTCGTGCTCAACGTGGCCGACATCGAGCGATCGCACCGGTTCTACACCGAGATCCTCGGCTTCGAGCACGTGCTCACCATCGAGCAGGGCATGCACATGCGCTTCTACCGGTCCGGTCCCGGCCACCACCACGATGTGGCCCTGGCCCAGGTGAGGAGCCACCGCCGCCCTCTGAGGAGGCGCCCCGGTGGCGGCTCGGCGCCCGCACGGTGGGCGTCAACCACATCGCCGTCGCCTACCCCGACCGCGAGTCGTTCCTGGCGCAGCTGGCCCACCTGCAGGCCAACGGCGTGGCCTTCGCGCTGCGGGGCAACCACGGCATGACCCACTCGGTCTACGTGGCCGATCCCGACGGCAACGGCATCGAGGTGCTCTACGAGCTGCCGGCCGAGGTGTGGGAGGGCGATGTGAAGCAGGCCCTGCTGCACTTCGAGGCCCTGCCCAAGGAGGGCCCCGAAGCGCTCGAGGACGACGCCGACTACCCGGTGTTCGTCAGCCGCGAAGCTCGCTGATCATCTCCTCGATCATCGCATCGAGGTCATAGGCAGCCGTCCAGCCCCACTCGGTGCGGGCGGCGGTGTCGTCGATGCGGACCTGGCGGGCCGGGCCGGCGTTGGCGTCGAAGCTCAGCTGCGCCTCGGGCAGTCGGGCGCGCACCGCATCAGCCATCTGCTGCGCGGTGGGCGTCTCACCCTTGCCGTCGACGAGGTAGTTGATCATGCGGATGTCGGCGCTGGGCGCGGCGGCCAGATCGAGCGCGGCGCGGGCTGCGTCCTTGTAGTACATGAGCGCGATGGCCGCCTCGGGCTTGACCCACACCTCGAAGGGCTCACCGAGGATGGGCTTCTCGATCATCCAGCTCGTGTACTGGGCCAGGCTCCAGGTGGTGACGCCCGGCCCCACGATCGACGGGTAGCGCAGGCCCCGGAAGTCCATGCCGTAGCGCGTGCGGTAGTACCCGCCGAGGTTCTCGCCGAACACCTTGGTGACGCCGTACACGGTGTGCGGGCGCTGCAGGGTCAGATCGGTGATCGGCGGGGCGCCGAGGTCGCGCCCGTAGGTGCCGATGCTCGACGCGAAGATCAGCTGCTCGGTACCCGCCAGCCGGGCCGCTTCGATGAGCGAGATGAAGCCGACCGCGTTGGCCTGCAGCAGCGCCGGCGGGTCCTGCTCGCCGGGGCCGGTGAGGATGGCCCCGAAGTGGAAGATGCGGCGCGGCTGCAGCTCCGCGATCACCGCGGCAGTGCGGGCGCTGTCGGACAGGTCGAGCTGCACCAGCTGCACCCGGTCCTCCATGCCGGCCAGGCGGCCCAGGTTCTGCGAGCGGTGCGTGACCACCACGGGGCCCTCGCCGCGCTCGACGAGCATGCGGACGATCTCGGCCCCGATGAACCCGGTGCCGCCGGTGACGAGCGTTGTCATGCCGTGCAGCCTGTCAGGCTTCGACCAACGGCGCCATCAGCTGCGTCCGCGGGTCAACGGTCGTGGAACTGCTCGCGGGCCTCGAACGCGCCCCGGGTGCCGCGGTCGCGTCGTTCCCGGAAGAAGTTGTAGTCATCGGGGTCGTACTTGATGTTGGTGGCCAGCGCGTGGGCGGCCATACCGGCGTGCACGTACCCGCCGATGCCGAGTTGGGCCAGGGCCATGTTGTGCGCCGCCTTGCCCATCACCAGCGCGTCCTTGGCGTTGCGGGAGATGCGCTCCACCCAGTCCGCCACGGTGGCGTCGAGCTCCTCGAGGACACCGAACGGTTGACCAGACCGAGCGCCTCGGCCCGGGGACCGTCGAACTGCTCGCCCAGCAGCAACAGCTCCGGGCCTTCTTCGGGCCGTACAGCACGATGAGGTGGGCCAGGTTGAACGTGTTGCCGGCCAGGCCGAGGCGCTGCTCGGTGTGGCTGAAGCGGGTGTCGTGGGCGCACAGGGCCAGGTCGGCCACCTCGACGAGGAACATGCCGATGCCCACGCAGTGGCCGTGCACCTGGGCGATGACCGGTTTGGCCGAGTGCTGGAAGGCGTAGACGGCCCGCCCGAGGATCCGGTCGATGGCCAGCCGCCGGCGCTGGCTGGCCCGCGCCGGCTTCTCCCCGGCTTGGTGGCGTGGCCGTAGGCGGCGGTGATGTCGTCGTAGTCGTCGCCCACGCAGAACGACCGGCCCCGGCCGCGCAGCACGATGACCTTGACCTCGTCGTCGTCCTCGCAGTCGTGCAGCAGGTCGACCAGGTGGGCCAGCGCCGCGAACGGCAGCGCGTTGCCCTTCTCCGGCCGGTTGAGGATCAGGTGGGCGGTGCTGCCCACCTTCTCCAGCACGATCATCTCGGCGATGCGGTCCTCCACGGGGCGCGTGGTCATCGATCCTCCCGGTCGAGGCCGAGCTCCCGGCGCAGCTCAGCGGTGTGGGCGCCGAGCTGCGGCGCATCGGCGGTGGTGCGACGGTCGTGCCCGTCGAAACGGATGGGTGCGTCGACGGCCCGGCCGGCGCCGTTGTCGTAGTCCACCCAGGCGCCGGCGGCCTCACCTTGCGGGTCGGCGGCGGCCTCGGCCGGCGTCTGCACCGGCGCCCACCACACGTCCTCGGCGGCGAAGCGCTCGGCCCACTCGGCCAGCGACCGGGTGGCCAGGCGTTCGTCGAGCACGGCGATGAACGCCTGGCGGTGGCGACGCACGGCCGCTCCGCTGTTGAACCGCTCGTCCTCGAGCAGGTGTGCCAGGTCGAGGGCGCGCAGCACGGCGGTCAGGTGCCGGTCCGCCTCCACCCCGACCAGCACGAACCAGCGATCGTCACCGGCCCGGTACACGTTGAACAGCGGGGTGGCGCTGTCGGTGCGGTCGGCCACCGGCCGGGGGTTGCCGCCGCTGGCGGCGAGGGACAGCTCCCCCGCCATCGACCACAGGCCGGTCCGCAGCAGCGTCGCCTCCACGAACCGGCCGCGCCCGGTTCGGTGCCGTTCCTGGAGCGCGGCGAGGATGCCGGCCACGGCCGACATGGCGGTGAACAGGTCGCCCATGCCGTTCATGTAGGGCGAGGGGCTGGCGCCGGGCGGGGTCAGCTGGTGGAGCACGCCGCTGCGGGCGAAGAAGCCGGCCAGGTCGTAGCCGGCGTCGTCGCGAGCGGGGCCCTCCCACCCGTAGGCGCTGACCGAGCAGTACACCAGCCGCCCGAACCGACGGCGCACCGCATCGGGGGCCAGGCCGAGTCGTTCGAGGGCGGCCGGCCGCACGTTGGTGAGGAACACGTCGGCCCGTTCCAGCAGGGCCTCGAACAACGCCCGGCCATCGGCGGCGGCCAGATCCACCGCGACGGACCGCTTGGCCCGGTTCATGGCCGAGAACGAGGGCGCGTGGCGCACCGGGCCGTCGTCCGTACCGGTCGGTCTGCCGAACAGGTGGCGCATGGGATCGCCCTCGGGCGGCTCCACCTTCACCACGTCGGCGCCCCAATCAGCGAGCACGCCACCGGCCGCCGGCCCCGCCGCCCAGTGGGCCAGCTCCACCACCCGCACGCCCCGCAGCGGCGCCGGCGCGTCAGGTTGCTCAGGCATGCTTGGTCTGCTCGAACACGAAGTCGGTGATGGGCACCGGCTGGTCGATGGACGCGGCAAGCTTGGCCGCCAGCGAGAGGTCCTTGCGGCCGAAGCGGCCCATGTGGGCCAGCCCCTCCCCGTGCAGCTGCGAAAGCGCCCGCATCTGGTCGATGTTGCGCAGCGCCCAGCTGTCACCGGTGCTGGCGGCGGCCACCTCGCGCATCTTGTGCTCGTCGATGCCCAGTGCGGTGGCCAGGCGCAGCGCCTCCTCGACCACGTGGATGTTCACCAGCGACATGAGGTTGTTGCACTGCTTGGTGGCCTGGCCCATGCCCAGCGCCCCCATGTGGAACAGCTCCGAGCCGACCACCTCGAACAGTGGCCAGGCCCGCCGCACGTCGGCGTCGGCGCCGCCGATCATCAGCGAGAGGGTCCCCAGACGGGAGCGCTCCTCCGCCCCGCTGACCGCGGCGTCGATCACCTGCACGCCCTTGGGTTGCGCCGCGGCGGCCACCTCCCGGCAGGTGGCCACGCTGATCGTGCTGTGCAGCACGATCAGGCTGCCCGCGGCGGCACCGGCCAGCACGCCGTCGCCGCCCAGCGCGACCTCGAGGGTCTGGCGGTCGTTCATGACCACCGAGCAGATGATGTCGCTGCGCTCGGCCAGCTCCCGCGGGCAGCCGGCGGCGTGGGCGCCGAGGGCCACCAGCTCGGCCACCGGGTCGGGGTCGAGGTCGAGCACGGTCAGCGGGAAGCCGGCGCGGGCCAGGTTGATCGCCATCGGCTTGCCTATGTTGCCCAGCCTGATGAAACCGGACACGCTCACGGCGCGCCGGTGTGCTGCCAGCCCGTTGTGCGGATCGGCTCATCGCTCCCCCGGTTCGTGGCCACCGGCAGCGTAGGGCACGCGGCACGGACGGTCCGGCGGTGTGCCAGGCTTGCCCGCCGACGAGGCACATCGACCGGGGAGCACAGGGGGAAGCGAGTGTGGAGCGACAAGATCGAGTTCGGGATCTCGATGGGATCGTTGAGCGGGGCCAAGGAAGAGGCCCGCCGCGGAGGCGCTGGGCTACGACTACCTCACCCGCTCACCGGCGAGCACCTGATGTTCTACACACCGGTGGCCAACAACCCGTGTCACTTCGCCGCGCCGCCGGCGCCACCGAGACGACTCGCTGGATGAGCGGGATCGTGCTGGTGCCGCTCTACCCGGCGGCGCTGCTGGCCAAGCAGGTGGCCATGCTCGACGTGGTGTCGGGCGGCCGGTTCAGCCTGGGCGTGGGCGTGGGCGGCGAGTTCCCAAGGAGTTCGAGGCGGTGGGCGCCGGTGTCCGAGCGCGGCGCCCGCACCGACGAGGCGTTGCAGGTCATCGACAAGCTGTTGACCGAGAAGGACGTCCACTTCGACGGGCGCTTCACCAGCTCAACGGCGTGTCGATCGCACTCGCGGGGCATCCAGAAGCCCCGCCTGCCGTTCTGGGTGGCCGGCCGCAAGGACGTGGCCATGCGCCGGGCGGCGTTACGCCGAGGGCTGGCTGCCCTACATGTACACCCCGAGATGCTGGCCGAGTCCATGACCAAGATCGAGGCGTTCACCGTGCGAGCCGGCAGACCGGCCGGTACGGTGCAGGGGCGGGTTGTTCATCTTCACCTGCGCATCGAGGACCGCGACACGGCGCTGGGGCTGGCCAACGAGCAGCTGTCGCGGCAGTACAACCAGGATTTCTCCAAGCTGGTGGAGAAGTACATGATCGCCGGCTCGCCCGACGACTGCATCGCCCGGCTGCGCGAAAGTACATCGACGCCGGCGCCCGCACGATCATGTTCTCCCACGGCTGCCCGCCGCACTACGCCGAGGAGAACACCCGGCTCATCGCCGAGGGGATCCCCGCCCGCCTTCCGGTGATCCTCGGTCCACCGAGCCGGCCTTCGCACCCTTCTGGCCTCGGGACCCGCCCGCTGGCGGCGCTCCTGTCCGCCCCACCCCTGGGTCCGAAACCTTGCCCCAGGCGGCCTGGTGCCCCGTCTGCGGGCGGGTCCGCAGCCGGCCGGCAATCCACCGGCCATCCATGGCGATTCGAGGTCGATCTTCGGACCGCATCGACCGGTGGGGTTCGGCCGCCCACCGCTGGTGGCCTCAACCTCCGGTCAGGCGGCACCGCCACACCGATGGTGGTCGATCGCGTCTCACGACCAATTCCGAATCGACATCGAATCGAGCGCGGCGGGGTTCGCCCAGACCCTGCGCATGTGGCCGCCAAGCACCAACCACCCACCGCCGCACCAGCTGATCGGGCGCAGCGGGTGGCGCAGGCCGGGGCTGGACCTGCGCCACCCACCCGCACCCGCCGCTCAGGCCCCGGGCGGCACCCAGTTGAACTGGCGGGCCATCAGGGCGTCCATCTCGGCCGCGGAGCGACCCTCGAAGTAGCGGATCTTCTCGAAGATGCCGGTGGCCGCCGAGAACGCCCCATGGCGAAGTTCAGGTCGCCGTCACCATCGGCGATGCCGGCGAAGTCCCACTCTCGGTGCCGTCGAGGAAGATGACATCGCCGCGCACCGTGCCTCCGGCGCTCTCGATGGCGGCGCGCATCTGGGCGATACGACTGGCGTAACCGCCTTGCGCACCTCGGCCAGCGCGCCGCTGGCGTGTACTTGGCCATCACGATGTAGGTTGCCATCAGGGTGCACCTCCTGTGTCTTGCGTCACAGGGACGGTAGCACTGATCCCGAGGCGGCCTCGTCAGCCGTCGATCCAGAAGAAGCAGAAGTCCTCGGTGCGGGTTGGGCCGGATGGAGACGGGCATGCCGATTCCAGTGCGGCGAGGTCACCGTTGAAGGCGCCGATGATGCGGGGCCCCTGGCAGCTGCACCACGACGGTGGCGTAGGGCACGTCCTCCAGCCAGCCGGAGTCGGTGGTGAAGTGCGAGACCGTCCAGGAGTACACCTCGCCCCGGCTGTCGGTGGGGGTGAAGCCGAGCTCGGTGGACCCGCATTGCGCGCAGAAGCGGCGGGGCGGTGCTGGTGGTGCCCGCACGCGGTGCACGTTCGCACGTGCACCTTGCCGGTGCTGATGGCGAAATGGAAGAACTCACGGTCCAGCCCGTGGGGCCGTGGCGTACTTGGCGGTGGCCATGGTCAGCGATCCCCCCGGGCCAGGATGGCGAGGCTGCTGTCGCCCAGGTCCCCGTAGCCGGTGACCAGCGCCAGCCGGCGTCGGGCACCTGCCCGGCCGGCATCGTGGCGCAGCTGGCGGGTGGCCTCGACCACGTGGTTGAGGCCCCAGCAGTGGCCCTGGCTCAGCAGCCCGCCGTGGGTGTTCATCGGGTAGCGGCTGCCCAGCTTCGATGCCGTTGCCGTTGGCCACGAACTCCTGGCTCCCGCCGGGCTCGGCGAACCTGAGCGCCTCCAGCCCATCACCACGTAGGTGAAGCAGTCGTAGATCTCCAGCACGTCCATGTCGGTCGGCTTGACCCCGGCCATGGCGAACGCGGTCGGCGCCGCCGTGTGCAGGCCCAACTTGAGCACGTCGGGACGGTTGGTGATCTCGTCGGCGGATAGGGTGGCCTTCGGCGCCGCCCAGCCACAGCACCGGGGTGTGGGGCAGGTCCTTCGCCCGCTCGGGCGAGGTGAGCACCACCGCGCAGGCGCAGTCGGTCTCCAGGCAGCAGTCGAGCTTGCGCAACGGCTCGGCGATGTAGGGCGAGTCGAGGTACTCCTGCAGGGTCATCTCCCGCCCGCCATCAGCGCCTTGTCGTTGAGGTGGGCGCGCCGGCGGCTGGCCAGCGCGATGTTGGCCGCATCCTTCGGCTGCACGTCGAACAGGCGCACGTAGCGGCTCAGGTAGAACGGTACCACTGGGCGGCCGAGCGCACGCCGTAGGCGTAGTAGTTGCGGCTCGACATCGGCGAAGGGCATCTGCATCTGCTGGCGTTGCGGACCGACCTGCGCTCGCCGGGAAGGCCGAGAACCCGTCCCAGCCGAAGGTGACCAGCACGGTGTCGGCCACCCTGCAGGCGATGGCCATGGCCGCCGATCAGCAGGGACGCGGTGGGGCTGGCCCCACCCATCAGCACGCTCACCGAGTAGGTCATGTTGGGCACGCTCGAGGTTGGCGGCGATCTCCTCGCTGGAGAGTGAAGTTGGCCGAGGGCAGGACGCCGTCGATGTTGACGGTTTCAGACCCGCGCCGGCGATGGCCAGGGCGGAGGCCTGCAGGATCCAGGTCCGCCGGTGACTCCTTGGCGCCACGGACGGAGTCGTCTCGCCCACGCCGACGATGATGCACCAGTCTGGCGGCGTCGCCGACCCTGGGCGATGTCGGCCCGCCGGCCGGATCACGGCCTCGCGGCGGATGGTGATGCGCTAAGCAGGGGTGCGTGAACCAGGACGAGTTGGCCGCCGACCTCGCTCGACGCGCCGAGAAGATCCGCACGGAGATGGGTGGGCCCGACCGCATCGAACGCCTGCACGCGGCCGGCCGGTCGACCGTCCGGGAGCGCATCGATGCGCTCGTGGATGTCGGCTCCTTCCGCGAGATCGGACGGTTCGCCCACTCGGCGAACCCCGACGATCGCGACAGCACCCCCGGCGACGGCAAGATCGGCGGCGAGGGGGCGATCGACGGCCGGCCGGTGGCGATCGTGGGCGACGACATCACCGTGCGCAAGGCGTCGAGCGCGATCGTGGGCACCCGCAAGATCAGCCGGCTGTTCGAGCGGGCCACCGAGCGGGGCATGCCGTTCGTGTACGTCGGCGAGACGGGCGGCGGCCGCATCCCCGACCTGATCGGGGCCGAGGGCATCAGCGACGTGGCGCCCTCGCCGTACATCGCCCGACGGCGGCGGCGCATCCCCATGGCCAGCGTCATCGTGGGCCAGAGCTTCGGTGGTTCGTCGTTCGAGTCGGCCTTCTCCGACTTCGTGGTGCAGGTGCGGGGCTCGGTGCTGGCGGTGACCTCGCCGCGGGTGTTCGAGATCGCCACCGGGGAGATCGTCAGCTTCGAGGAGCTCGGCGGCGTCGACGTGCACGCCCGGCTCACCGGCCAGATCGACCTCGGCGTCGAGAGCTTCGACGAGGCGTACCAGGCGGTACGGCGCTGGCTGTCGTACCTGCCGCCCAACGCCTGGACGGAGGCGCCGCGCCGAGGGGACCGGGCCAGCCTCGACGCCGACCCGTCGCTCGCCGCCCTGGTGCCCGCCGCCCGGCGCCGGGGCTATGACATGCGCCGGTTCTGCCAGGCGTTGCTCGACGACGGCTCGTTCTTCGAACTGCAGCCGCTCTACGCCCGCAACCTCACCACCGCGCTCGGCCGCCTCGACGGGTTCTCGGTGGGGATCGTGGCCAACAACCCGATGTTCAACGCCGGGGTGCTGGACCCGGCAGGCCTGCCGCAAGGCGATCCGCCCTTACGTGCCTCTGCGACGCATTCAACCTGCCGGTCATCTTCCCGATGGACGCCCGGCTTCATGGTGGGCAAGGCGTGGAGCACGACCGGATCCTGTCGCTGGCCATCCGCTTCGTGGAGGCGCTGGCCAACCTGTCCACCCCCACGCTGACCGTCACCATCCGCAAGGGCTTCGGGCTGGCGTTCCCGGCCATGAACGGCTCGGGCATGGGCTCGTCGGGCCTGTACTCGTGGCCCGGCGCGGAGATCGGCTTCATGGACCCCGATGTCGGGGTCAACGTGGCCTTCGCCGCCCGCCTGGCGGGCCTGCCGCCCGACGAGCGCGACGCCGAGCGCGCCCGGCTGATCGCCGAGGTGGCCGGAGCGACGTCGCCCTACGAGGCGGCGGGCACGTTGCGCATCGACGAGGTCATCGATCCCGCCGATACCCGGCGGGTCCTGGTGGAGGACCTCCGGCAGTTGGCCGGTCGGCGCATCCCACCGCCGGAGCAGCGCCCGCTGAGCTACTGGCCCACGGTGTAGCCGTACCGCCCGGTCCGTACCGCCCGGTCGGTACTGCAGGGTCCGACGCCGGCGGCGGTACGATCCGCCGATGCTCGACGGCGTCACCGTGTTGGACCTCACCCAGTACTTCGCCGGGCCGTGGTGCAGCCGGCTGCTCGCCGAGCTCGGTGCCGACGTCATCAAGGTGGAGCTGGCCCCCGGCGGGGATCCGTCGCGCATCCTGCCGATCTCGCGGGAGGGGCGCAGCGGCTACTACGTGCAGCAGAACCGGGGGAAGCGGGCGATCTGCGTGGACTTCGATCGGCCGGAGTCGTGGACGCTGCTGCGCCGCCTGGCCGGCGAGGTCGACATCGTGGTGGAGAACTTCGGGCCGGGTGTGCTCGAGCGGCGGGGCCTCGACCACGCGTCGCTGAGCGCCGAGCACCCCCGCCTGATCATGGCGTCGATCTCGGCCTTCGGGCGGCAGGGGCCGTGGTCCCACAAGGTGGGTTACGACCAGGTGGCGCAGGCCGTGTCGGGGTTGATGGCGCTGACCGGTGAGCCGGAGGGCGCGCCGGTGTTCGCCGGGATCCCGGTGGCCGACGGGTCGTCGGGGGTGCACGCCTTCGCCGGTCTCGGTTGGGCGATGTACCACCGGGAGCGCACCGGCCAGGGCCAGCACCTCGACATCGCCATGGTCGACTCGCTGTTCTGCTGGCACGTGTTCGCCGTGCAGGGCCACTCCCTCACCGGTGGCGAGTACCGCCAGGCCCGCAGCGGCGGGCACTCCCCGGCGGCGGCCCCCTCGGGGGTGTTCCGCGGGCCGCAGGGTTGGATCGTGGTGTTGGTGCTCGACCGGCAGTGGCCGCGGTTCTGCGAGGCGATCGGCCGTCCCGAGCTGGTGGACGATCCCCGCTACGCCACCGGCGCCGATCGGGTCGCCCGCCGGGCCGAGGTCAACGCGTTGCTCGAGGGCTGGATGGCGGCGTTCCCCACCGACGAGGAGGTGATCGCGGCGCTCGACCGGCATCGCATCCCGGCGGCGCCGGTGCTCGGCGCGGAGGAGGCGTTCGGTCACGACTACTTCGTGGATCGTGGGCTGATCGTGCGGGTGGACGATCCCATCCTGGGCGAGGTGGCGGTGCCGGGCCTGCCGCTCAAGTTCGGCGCGCTGCCGGCCCGCGAACCGGTGCGGGCGCCGTTGTTGGGTGAGCACAACAACGCCGTGCTCACCGGGCTGCTCGGTCTGTCGGCGGAGGAGGTGGCGGCGTACCGGGAGCTCGGGGTGTTGTACGAGGCCCCTGATCGCTGAGCGAGGAGCCAACTAGCGTGCCGGTCATGGCCCGCACGCCCTCCGAACACGAAGCCTGGCTGGCCCGCACCACCGAAGCGGTGCTCGAGCCGGAGCTGCCCATCGTCGATCCGCACCACCACCTGTGGACCCACGTGCAGCCGCCGTACCTGCTCGAGGAGCTGCTGGCCGACACCGGCTCGGGCCACAACGTCACCGACACCGTGTTCGTCGAGTGCGGGTGGGCGTGGGACCGCGACGCGAGCGACCCGGTGCTGATCCCGGTGCCGGAGACGGCGGCGGTGGCGGCGCTGGCCCGAGAGAGCGACCTCCGGCGGGCGACGAGCGGGGGCGGGGCGCGCATCGCCGCCATCATCGGGCACGCCGACCTGCGCCATGGGGCGGCGGCGGGGCGGGCGCTCGATGCGTTGATCGAGGCGGGCGAGGGGCGCTTCGTGGGCATCCGCCACGCCACCGCGTGGGATGCCGATGCCGGCATCCCCAACCACCGCACCGACCCGGCGCCGGCGCTGATGGACGATGCGACCTGGCGGGCCGGCTTCGCCGAGCTGGCGCGGCGGGGTCTCACCTACGACAACTGGCTCTACCACCCGCAGCTGCCGGAGCTGGTGCGGCTGGCCCGCGACTTCCCGGAGACGCGGATCGTGTGCGACCACCTCGGCGGCCCGTTGGGCGTGCGCAGCTACGGCGGCCGGCGGACCGAGGTGCACGCGACCGCGCTGGCCTCGCTGCGAGAGCTGGCCGCGTGCCCCAACGTGGCGCTCAAGCTCGGGGGCATCGGCATGTCGGTGTTCGGCGACGGCTGGCACCGGCGGGAGGCGCCGCCCGGCGCGGAGGAGTTGGCGGCGACGTGGGGACCGTACATCGTGGCCTGCATCGAGCTGTTCGGTGCGCAGCGCTGCATGTTCGAGTCGAACTTCCCGGTGGACCGGGAGTCATGCTCGTACGTGGTGTTGTGGAACGCGTTCAAGCGCATCGCAGCGGGGGCGGGAGCGAGCGAGGCAGAGAGGGCCGACCTCTTCGCCGGCACCGCTCGCCGGGTGTACGGCCTGGACCAAGTGCCGGCCGGCGCCTCGCCGGCGGCGGGCTGAGCGCCGGCTCACCGCCGGGCCGATAGGCAGTGCCAGGCCGCGACAGCAGCCGGCCGGGACCGGTCCCACAGCTTGCAGTTGCCACCCTGGTGCCACAGAGCGCACCCACCCTGCTGCCCGGGGTGCTCCCACACCGCATCACGTTTCTCCGGTGACGGAACGGTCACCCGTACCGTGCCCAGCGGATCGCTGACGGTGTCGCCGCTGCGCTACACGCTCGTGCAACAGCGAGCCGCGCCGGCCGTTCCTCATCGGCGGTCCCGCCACTGCACGTCCTCCGCCGAAGAAGGCGGCTGCCGGCCCGCGAGGGCCGATCGGTGACGAATCGCCGGTGCCGCCCGGCCAGCAGTCCTGGTGACGGAACGGTCGTGCGGCCCGGCGAGCGGCTCCGGTGACGCAACGGCTCACAGTGGTGGACGACGGCGAGGGAGAGC
This sequence comes from Acidimicrobiales bacterium, assembly GCA_041394365.1. Lineage (GTDB taxonomy): Bacteria > Actinomycetota > Acidimicrobiia > Acidimicrobiales > CAIXPF01 > CAIXPF01. Next base: position 125,341 of record JAWKIM010000009.1, on the reverse strand, counting down.
GCCGCGCACCGAGGGCTGGCTGCGCAACGGTGCCGGTGACGAAAGCGGGCGCGATGACCGGGCGACCTCCTTCGACGGCGCAGCGCCCCGGCGATGCATCGGCCCGGCGGTGGCAGGCCAGCCCGCCGGGCGGCAGCCGCTCGCCATGCGGCAAGGAACGCCATGAGCACCGCCCCGCCGCTCTGCGCTTCAGCCGACGGCGGGCGGCGCCCGGATTCGTCACCGGAGAAACGTGATGGTGCTACCGGGTACCCCAGGGTATGGTCGGCGGGCGCCGGGTTGGGCTGCGGGCGGCGGGCGGTAGGCACCCGGCGGCGGGCGGTAGGCGCCCGGCTGCGCACCGCCCGCAATCGTCCGGCCTGCCGGCCCGACCGCCACACCCGGGCACGTCGAGCCAACCCGAGCCTCCCACCCCGACCGATATCGTCACCGGCCATGAGCGACCTCGAGATCGTCCGCGCCCTGGCCCATCGCTACGTCGACACGATCTGCCGCCTCGACGTCGACGCCTGGGCGGACACCTGGGACGAGGACGCGACCTGGCAGATCGGCCGCGGCCCGGTCCAGGGGCGCACCGCCATCACGGAAGCGTTCGCACGCGCCATGTCGCTGTTCGACCAAGTCCTGCAGCTGCTGCACAGCGGCGACGCCACCTTGGACCACACCACCGGCACGGGCGCCGGCCGGTGGTACTTCAGCGAGTACAGCCGCACCAAGACCGGCAAGAACCTCCTCTACCTCGGCGCCTACGACGACACCTACCGCCTCGGCCCCGACGGTCGCTGGCGCTTCGCCTCCCGCACCCTCGAGTGGCTCTACCAAGGCCCCGCCGACCTGTCCGGCACGTTCGGTCCCCCACCCGGTTACACCCGCTGACATCGCCCCCGCTTCTCCACAAACGGCCGATTTGTCCACTTCCGGGTGCGCGAACTGGAGAAACGTGCTAGCAACGGCGACGTCGACGTTGCGCCGGCAACGTCCACGACGCCTTCGGGGGAAGAGGGGCAGCCATGAGGACGCGCGGCGCGGTGGTCACCACCACACCAGGCAAGTGGGAGATCGCCGACATCGACATGGACGAGCCCCGCCAGGGCGAGCTCGTGCTCGACATGGTGGCCTCGGCCTGCGCCACTCCGACGACCACTCCTGCACCGGGACCTACCGCCCGGTATTCTGCCGTTCGGGGGCACGAGGGCGCCGGCATCGTCCGCCAGGTCGGCCCCAACACGGCGGGCTGGCAGGTCGGCGACCACGTGGTCATGTCCTTCCTGCCCGGCTGCGGGCTGTGTCGTTGGTGCGCCTCGGGCATGCAGAACCTCTGCGATCTGGGCGCCAACACCCTCACCGGCTGCCGCTCCGACGGCAGCTACCGCATGCGCATCGACGGCCAGCCCATCGGCCAGGCCGCCGGCATCTCCACGTTCTGCGAGCAGACCATCGTCGATGTCGCCAGCTGCGTGAAGGTGGACAAGGACATCCCGCTCGACAAGGCCGTGCTCGTCGGCTGCGGCGTGGGCACCGGCTGGGGTTCGGCCGTCAACGCGGCGGAGACCAAGCCCGGTCACACCACCATCGTGATGGGCATCGGCGGCATCGGCATCAACGCCGTCCAGGGCGCCAAGCACGCCGGCGCCACGCACGTGATCGCCGTCGACCCCGTCGAGTTCAAGCGGGAGATGGCGCAGAAGATGGGTGCCACCCACACCTTCGCCTCCATGGACGACGCCACCGACTTCGCCCGCTCGGTCACCAACGGGCAGGGCGCCGACGCCGCCATCGTCACCACCGGCATCCTCAAGACCGAGCACGTCGCCCAGGCGTTCCAGGCCATCCGCAAGGCCGGCACCGTCGTGGTGACCGCCGTGGGCAACGTGGAGGAGGAGGTGCGGGTGCCCGCCTTCGAGCTCACCCTGTTCCAGAAGCGCATCCAGGGCGCCATCTTCGGCGCTTCCAGCCCCAGCCGGGACATCCCGTGGATGCTGCGCATGTACCAGTCCGGCCAGCTGTGCCTCGACGAGCTCATCACCACCACCTACAAGCTCGAGGACATCAACCAGGGCTACGCCGACATGCACGCCGGCAAGAACATCCGCGGCGTGATCGTCTACTGAGCCGCGCCGCCGGCCGCACCACCGCCACCCACCGCTCCGGGGCCGCCTACAGTCAGGCCCCGGACCAAAGGGGGACGGCGATGGCAGACCGGATCAGCTTCTGGGCGTGGAGCCTCGAATCGGAGGAGCCCACCGACGCACAGCGCGCCGCGCTGGCCCGCCAGCTCTCCGAGCAGTACGGCGTGGCCATCACCCCGAAACCGGTCCCGAACCTGGCCGACGCGCAGCTCCGCCCGCCGCGCATCACCCCGCCCGACAGCATCGCCGCCTGCTGCAGCACCGACACCTACGAGCGCGCCCGCTTCGCCTACGGCGCCCACTTCACCGACCGCACCCGCGCCTTCAACCTCGACTTCCCCAACCCGCCCGACGTGGTGGCCCACCCCGGTACCGATGCCGAGCTCGAGGCGGTGCTCGACTGGTGCCACAGCAACGGCCACGTGGCCGTGCCCTACGGCGGCGGTTCGTCGGTGGTGTGGGGCGCCAACCCGCCCGACGGCGCCGACGGGATCGTCACCATCTCCATGGACCGCTTCGACAAGGTGCTGGAGGTCGACGCCACCTCCCGCGCCGCCCGCATCCAGGCCGGCGTGTTCGGCCCCCACCTCGAGGCCCAGCTCAAGCCCAGCGGCCACACCCTGCGGCACTTCCCCCAGTCCTTCAGCTTCTCGACGCTCGGGGGCTGGATCGCCACCCGCTCCGGCGGCCACTACGCCACCAACCACACCCACATCGACGACTTCGTCGAATCGGTGCGCATGTGCACGCCCGCCGGCTGGTGGGAGTCGCGCCGGCTGCCCGGTTCCGGCGCCGGCCCCAGCCCCGACCGCCTGGTCATCGGCAGCGAGGGCATCCTGGGCATCATCACCGAGGCCTGGATGCGCATCCAGCGCCGCCCCACGTTCCGCGCCACCGCCGGCGTGGTGTTCGACTCGTGGGAGGCCGGGTACGAGGCGGTCCGCCAGATCGTGCAGGCCAAGCTGTGGCCGGCCAACCTTCGCATCCTGGACCCGGCCGAGGCCGGCCGCGCCGCCGGGCTCGACGGCACCCAGGCGCTGGTCATCATCGGCTTCGAGTCCGCCGAGCTCAGCCAGCGCCACAACGCCGTGCAGGCGGTGGACATCGCCCGCGGCTGCGGCGGCCACATCGACGACGAGGACATCCTGGTCGACGACGGCTCCGGCGAACCCACCGGACGGGGCGGCGCAGTGGGCAAGTGGCGCGAGAGCTTCATCGGCGTGGACCCCGGCACCGCCACCAGCATGGGCCTGCTGGCCGACACGTTCGAGACCGCCATCACCTGGGACCGCTGGCCGGAGTTCGACCATACCGTACGGACCCGTATGGAATCGGTGCTGCGCGAGGTGTGCGGCGCGGGCACGCTCAGCTGCCGGTTCACGCACGTCTACCCCGACGGCCCGGCGCCGTACTACACGTGGTCGGGCATGGGCCGCCAGGGCTCGGAGATCAGCATGTGGCAGGAGGTGAAGGACGCCGCCAACGAGGTGGTGGTGGCCGCCGGCGGCACCAGCACCCACCACCACGCGGTGGGCCGCATGCACCGCCCCAACGCCTACGACCGCCAGCGACCCGAGCTGTTCGCGGCCTCGCTGCGGGCGGTGAAGCGCACGCTCGACCCCAACGGCGTGCTCAACCCCGGCGTGCTCATCGACCCCTGACGGACCCACCCCACCGCCGGGCGCGCGCCGGGCCCGCGCGCGAGTACGGTCCCGCACCGATGCAGGGGCTCGAAGGGATACGGGTGGTGGAGCTCGGCGGCGGCGTGGCCGCGGCCTACACCACCAAGCTGCTGGCCGACCTCGGAGCCGAGGTGGTGAAGGTGGAACCACCCGACGGGGACCCGGTGCGCCGACGCGGCCCGTGGAAGCCCGGCTGCGAGGCCGACCCGGCCACCGGCGGGTTGTTCGTCTACCTCAACACCAACAAGGCGTCCCTACGCCTGGGCGATGCGGGCGTCGATCTCGACGCGCTGGTGGCCGGGGCCGACCTGGTGGTGCACGAGCGCTCTCTGCCGAGCTGGCCGCCTGGGGCGCCGACCCGCCGCCTGGCGGCGGCGCCACCCCGACCTGGTGGTCTGCGCACTCAGCCCGTTCGGTGCCACCGGGCCCTACGCCGGTTTCCGGGCCACCGAGCTCGGCATCGTGCACGGGGGCGGCTGGGCCTGGCTGGCGCCCGGGGCGTCCGAGCGACCCGACCTCCCGCCGCTGCGACCGCCGGTGGACCTGGCGTCGCTGCAGTCGGGCACCGGCGCCGCGCTGTGCGCCCTGGCCCATGTGGACCGCGCCCAACGCACCGGGCTCGGCGCCGACATCGACTCACTCGATGCAGTCCCATGTGGCCGCCATGCTGGAGGCGGCGTTCATCGCCTGGACCTACCCCGGGTTCAACGCCGACCGCATGGGGTGCGCACGCTCAACCCTGGGGCATCTTCCGGCGCGACGGGCTGGTGTTCCTGGTGTGCGTGGAGCAGGACCAGTGGGAGCGGCTGGTCGAGCTCATGGGCGACCCCGAGTGGGCCGACTCCGAGCTGTTCGCCACCGCCGCCGCCCGCAACGAGGTGGCCGACGCGCTGTTCGGCCTGGTGGAGTCCTTCACCGAGCAGCACACCGTCGAGCACCTGTGGCACGAGGGCCAGCGCCGGCGCATCGCCTTCGCCCCGGTGTTCTCGATGGCCGACCTGGCCCACCAACCCCACCTGCGCGAGCGGGGCTGGTTCGCCACGGTGGACCAACCCGGCCTCGGGCCGATCGAGCCTGCCCGGCCAACCGGCCATCGTGCACCCCACCGGCACACCGACCGGTACGGCGCTGGGCGCTGCGAGCACCGGCACCGGCGCTCGGTGCCGGGCCGGCAGCCGGCCGGCCCGCCCCGCCGCACCCCAGGCCGCACCGCCCGCCACCGACGCAGCCCCGCCGCGCCTGCTCGAGGGCGTGCGGGTGCTCGACTTCTCCTGGGTGTGGGCCGGGCCGTTCTGCACGCTGCAGCTGGCGCACCTCGGGGCCGACGTGATCAAGGTGGAGAACCCGGCCCGGCTGTGCCTCGGGCGGCGGCTGCCGTTCCACCCGCCCGGCGTGGATCCCACCGTGGACACCAGCGGGTACTTCAACCAGTGGAACCAGGCCAAGCGCTCGATCTCGCTCGACCTCGCCCACCCCGATGGGCTGGCGCTGGCCCGGCTGGCCGCCGACGCCGACGTGGTGGTGGACAACTTCGCCGTCGGCGTCATGGAACGCCTCGGCCTGGGCGAGGCCGCCCTGCGCGAGCTCAACCCCGACGTCATCGTGGCATCGGTCTCCGGGTACGGCCAGACCGGCGCCCTGCGCAGCTACATGGGCTACGGCCCCACCACCGCGCCGCTGTCGGGCATCGCCTCGCTCACCGGCTACTTCGACGGCGACGGACCCCGCGAGCTGGGCATCGCCTTCGGCGACCCGGCGGCGGGCATCGCCTGCGCGTGGTCGATCGTCGCCGCGCTGGTGGCCCGCCGGCGCGGTGCCGGGGCGAGCCGCATCGACACGTCGTTGTGGGAGGCCACCGCCGTCAACGGCGGCGAGGGTTGGATGCACTGGCTGCTGCGGGGCGAGGAGGCACCTCGCCGGGGCAACCGCCACCCGAGCTGGGCGCCGCACAACTGCTACCGCTGCGCCGACGATCCGCCCGATCGCTCCAACGGGCCCGACGCCGGCGATTTCGTGACCATCGCGGTGACCGACGACGACGAGTGGGCCGCCCTGCGGCGGGCGGTCGACCCCGACCGCACCGCCGGCCTGCACGCCGAGCGCTTCGCCACCGCCGACGGCCGCAAGGCGAACGAGGACGAGCTCGATGCCCTGCTCGGCACCTGGTGCGCCACCCGTACCCGCTGGGCCGTCACCGAGCAGTGCAGGCCGTCGGCGTGGCCGCCTTCCCACCTCGTCGTGCCGGGACCTGGCCGGCGACGCGCACCTGCGGGCCCTGGGGTTTCCTGGTGGAGCGGCCGCACGCCGCCGTGGGGTGCACCCACACCGGCGTACCGTGGCTCGTCGCCGGCGAGGACACGTCGGTGCGGGCGGCCGCTCCCCTGCTGGGTGAGCACACCGACGAGGTGCTGACCGAGGTGCTCGGCCTCGAGCCGGCCGCCATCGGGGCGATGCGCACCTCGGGCGCGCTGGGTTAAGCCACCTCGGACGCCGGGGCCGGCCCCGAACGGGACCGGCCCCCGGCGTCGACCGGATCGGTCGCTGCGGATCAGCGCACCATCAGCGCCATCAGCGCATCACCACGCCGGGCAGTTCCTCGGTGGCCCGCCACTCCTCCAGCAGCTTGAAGAAGCGGATGGGGCCCTCGACGTAGGTGCCGGCGAACAACCCGAACGGGCTGCCGAGCTTGCCCCGTTGTTGTAGTAGCCGGGCGTGCACTCAGTAGAAGCGGGTGCCGATGGACTGGGCCCGGCGGATCTCCTGCACCCAGGCGTCCTCGGCCTCGACGGCGGGCTCGATGGTGGAGGCACCGCGCTGTTGAGCCTGGTTGATCATGTAGGTGACGTGCTTCGCCTGCTCGTTGAGCGCCATCGGCACGCTGACGGTGACCGCCGTCTGGGTGAACCTGAGGAAGAAGCAGTTGGGGAAGCCGTTGGTCTGCATCCCGTGCAGGGTGCGCAGGCCCTCCGACCACTTCTGCGACAGCGTGATCCCGTCGCGGCCGATGATGTCAGAAGCCGGCGCGCCGGGTGTAGTTGGTGCCCACCTCGAAGCCGGTGGCGAACACCAGGCACCACCTTGTACTCGACCTCGCCGCTGTCCTCGGTCTCCACCACCACGCCGTCGGTGGTGAGCCGCTTGACGCCCCGCCCGTCGGTGTCCACCAGCGTCACGTTGGGCCGGTTGAACGTCTGCAGGTACTCGTCGTGGAAGCAGGGCCGCTTGCAGAACTGCGGTCCACGGCTTCAGCTTCTCGGCCACGGCCGGGTCCTGCACCACCTCGTCCACGCGGGCGCACCGAGTTCATCTGCATGTAGTCGGCCAGCCCATCAGCTGGCCGCCTCGGCCGGGTGAGGCGGCGGCCCAGCTTGCGCGACGCCTCGCTTGGCCACCTTGCCGGTCAGGTTGCGGAAGATCTTGTCCACCCGTCCTGCACCAGGTCCACCTCGACATCGCCGCCCTCGACGCAGATGTTGAAGTTCTCCATGCGCTCGGCCTGCCAGCCCGGCTTGAGTGAGGCCACCCACTCGGGGTCGGTCGGGCGGTTGGCCACCGTCCACCGACGACGGCGTGCGCTGGAACACGTAGAGGTGCTTGGACCACTCACCCAGGTGCGGGATGCACTGCACGGCGGTGGCGCCGGTGCCGATGATGCCCACCACCTTGTCCTGCAGCTTGTGCAGGTTCCCGGTGGAGTCACCGCCGGTGTACTCGTAGTCCCAGCGGCTGGTGTGGAACGTGTAGCCCTGGAACTCGTTCACGCCGGGGATACCGGGCAGTTTGGGCCGGTTGAGCGGCCCGTTGGCCATGGCGATGAACCGGGTCCGGAACTCGTCGTCGCGATCGGTGCGCACGATCCACCGCTTGGTGTCCTCCTCCCAGCGCAGCTCGGTGATGCCGGTCTGGAACAGCGCGTCCTCGTAGAGGTTGAAGTGCCGGGCGATCCGCTTGGAGTGCTCGAAGATCTCCGGGGCGAACGGGTACTTGGTGGAGGGCATGATGTTGCCCATCTCCTCGAGCAGGGGCAGGTAGACGTAGCTCTCCACGTCGCACGCCGCGCCCGGGTAGCGGTTCCAGTACCAGGTGCCGCCCACGTCGCCGGCCTTCTCCACCAGGCGGATCGACGTGTAGCCGGCCTCTCGCAGGCGGGCCCCCATCAGCAGGCCGCCGAAGCCGCCGCCGATGATGGTGAACTCGACCTCGTCGCAGATGGGCTCGCGGGTGAAGCCGGGCTCGACGTAGGGGTCGTCCACGTAGCGGGAGAACTCGGCGGTCACCTCCACGTACTGGTCGTTGCCGTCCTCGCGCAGGCGCTTGTCGCGCTCGGCCAGGTACCGGGCCTTCAGCTCGGCCGGGTCGAAACCCAGCTCCTGCGGTGACAACGCGAGCTTGTCGATGAGCTCGGCGCCGACGTCGGTCTCGATCACGCTGGTTTCCCCTTGAGCGTCGGTCGGGCGCCGGCCCCGAGCGCGGCGCCTCGACGCCAGACCGTACTGCACCGGCGGCCCGCTCGCCGCATGGAACTGACAGGTTGGTCAACTTTCACATCCGCCGAACGGCCGGTGCCGCAGGGGACCGCCCGGTCACGCCTCGAGGCGGTCGACGACGAGCACCGACAGCCACGGAGGTCCGGCCGGGGCCCCGACGCGGCTCAGCTGGTAGCGCAACCGGGCACCGTCCCGGCCGACGGGCGGCACCACCCCGGCCGCCCGCTCCACCTCGCCGGCGCGCACCGCCGCCCCGTCCGAGACCAGCGCGCCGTGGGCCACCGCGGTGAGCGGCCGGCCCACCAGGCGATCGATCGGGCTGCCGAGCAGCACCCCGGCGGCGGGGTTGGCCCGGGTGATGAGCCCCTGGCGGTCCACCAGCACGATCCCCACCGGCGCGGCGGTCCAGGCCAGCTCGAGATCGGTGTCGAGGTGGCGCAGCGCGGTGGCGATGTCCTCCGCCAGCGGGGTGGGGGCACCCGCCGGCGGCAGCGGGCCGAGGGGCAGCGTGGCCGCCACCGTCGTACCGGTCGGTGTGCTGCTGATCCCGAGGGTGCCGCCGACGCGGTGCGCCCTCGCCTGCATGGAGCGCAGGCCGAAGCGGTCGGCGGGCACCTCGGTGGGCACGAAGCCGCAACCCCGATCGGTCACCGACAGCACGACCGAGCCGTTGCGCACCGTCATGGTGACGACCACCTGGTCGGTCCCGGCGTGGCGCAGGGCGTTGCCCACCGCCTCGGTGGCGATCCAGTAGAGCGCCTCGGCCACGGCGGGCGGGAGCGGTTCCGCCACCCGGTCCTGGACCACGAGCGCCACGCCGGCCACCACGGCCGCGGCCTGCATGCGGTCGCGCACGGCGTCGCCCACCGCCACGCCGGCGGCGGAGCCCGGGTCGAGGTCGGTGACCACGTCGCGCACCCGACGGTTGGCGTGCTGCAGCCGGTCGCGCAGCCGGCCCACGCCGTGCTCGCCGTCGGGATCGACGCGCCGGCGCAGCAGCTCCAGCTCGAGCGTGAGCGCACTGAGCACCTGGACGGTGTCGTCGTGGATGTGCTGGGCGATGCGACGGCGCTCGGCGCTGGTGGCGGCCAGGACGGCTTCGAGCCCGGCGGCGTCGGAACCGATCGGTGGCCGCGCCAGCGGCTCCGATCGGGTCACGACATACCGGGCGGTCCCGCCTCCTCCGCTGAGGACGGGACGCCAGATCGAGCGGAAGGCACCGATCTGGCCGGGGTCCGCCTCCCCCCACCGGCCGTCGACGTGCTGCGGCCCGTCGGCCGCCGCCCGGCGCACCACCTGCCACAGGTAGGCCTGGACCTCGGCCGGGGCTCGCGCCCCGAGGTCGGTGCCCACCACCGGCTCGCCCATGTTCTCGTCGACGACCGCGGTGGCGGCCACCAGCCGGGGCGGGTCGGCCTCGGTGTCGATGACGGCCAGCATCTCCCCGCTGACCTCGAGCACGGTGCGCAGCAGGGCGTGGAGGTGCGCGGTGTCGACGTCATCGGCCAGCCGCCGCTGCTCTCGGTGACCCTCGTGCACGGCGGGCAACGTACCGCAACCACCGGCCGCCCGGGGGCGCCCGGGTCGATCAGTCGCCGGCGGCCTCGGCGGCGCGCTTCATGCCGGCGAGCGTGGCGGCGATGGACTCGTGGGCGTTGGCCACCCGCCGCTGCACCTCGGCGTCGCCGTTCTCGATCATGATCGGCGAGAGGTTGCGCAGCGCCCACTGCTCGGTGAGCAGGGTGCCGTCGCCGTCGGCCTCGAGCTGGTAGCGCCAGTGCACGTAGTCTGCTCGGCTGCCACCGGTGACGAAGGCGAAGGCCCGCCCTCGTCCTGCTCGACGATCTCCACCAGCGCCTTCCACTCGGTGTCACCGCGCCGGTTGATGCCCACGAACTGGTCGCCCACCCAGCCGGTGCCCGGCACGCCGTCCTTCTTGCGCCAGTAGCCACCGCAGTTCTCCGAGCTCCACTCCCGTAGCGCTCCATCGAGGTGACCAGCTCTCACACCCGGGCGGGCGGGCGTCGATGTGCACGGACTCCTGGTGGCTGTACAGCGGTTGGTCGGCTGCGCTCATGGCCGCAGTCTGGCACGCTCCGGCCGGTGCGGGCTCAGTGCTCGCCGCAGGTGCAGCACGCCCGACGCCTCCAGCGCCGCCACCCGGTCGGCGCCCAGGCCCAGCCGTTCGGCCAGGATGGCCTCGTTGTGCTCGCCGAGCAGCGCGGCGCGGATGTCGGGCAGCTCGGGCTGGGCGCCGAACTTGAACGGGAAACCGGGGATCGGCAACGGGCCGAGCTGCGGGTCGTCCACCCAGCGCACCATCTCGCGGGCCTTGAAGTGGGGGTGGTCGAGCGCGTCGAGCGGGGTCAGCACCGGGCCGGCCGGCACGCGGTGGCGTTCGAGCTCGTCGAGCACGGCCTGGTCGGAGTCGAAGCCGGCCATCCAGTTCTCGATGATCTCGATGAGCTCGACGCGGTGCACGGCCCGGTCGGTGTTGGTCTGCAGCCGCGGGTCGTCGAGCAGGTCCAACCGCCCGATGCAGGCGCACACGTTCTTCCACTGCAGGTCGAGCGCCAGGATGATGATGTAGCCCTGCGGACCCCGGAACGAGCCGGCCGGGAACACCACCGAGTGGTGGGTGCCGAACCGCTTCGGTTCGATCGCGCCCTCCGAGAGGTGGTGGCACTCGAGGTGGCCCTCGTGGAAGTGGAACAGCGCGTCGGTCATGGCGATGTCGATGTGCTGGCCCTTGCCGGTGCGCTCCCGGTAGTAGAGCGCGTAGCCGAGCGAGGCGAAACCGTGCACGGCCCCGTTGGTGTCCCCCAGGGCGGAGCCCACCATCATCGGCGGGCCGTCGGGGTCACCGGTCATGTGCATGATCCCCGACGCCGCCTGGGCGATGAAGTCGTAGCCGGGCTTGTCGCTCCACGGGGAGGTGCGCCTGAAGCACGACACCGACAGGTAGATCACGTCGGGGTTCACCTTGCGGATCGACTCGTAGTCGAGCCCGCGGCGGGCCATCACGTCGGCCGACGAGAAGTTCTCGGCCACGATGTCGACGTCGCGGGCGAGCTCCAGCAGCAGCTCCTGCGCCTCGGGCCGGTCCCAGTCGAGGCACAGGCTGCGCTTGCCCCGGTTGTGCTGCACGTACCAGCCGCTGCGGCCGTCCTTCACCACCGGCAACAGCCGGGCCGGATCGCCCACCCCCGAACCGGCCAGCTCCACCTTGATGATGTCGGCGCCGAGCTCCGCCATCATCCGCGTCACCCCCGCACCGGCCAGGTACTGGGTGAAATCGAGGACGGTGCAACCCTCGAGGATCATCGGATCACCGTTCTTCTGCGGCACGGAGGCTCCCCCTTCTCCCACGCTCGGCACAACGTAGGCCACAACGGCCGCACGTGCGCCGGATCGGCGTGCAAGACTTCCACCATGCCCATCCAGTCGATCGGCCACGCGGTGTTGAAGGTGTCGAACATGGAGCGCGCCGAGGCGTTCTACTGCGGGGTGCTCGGCTTCCCGGTGGCCACCCGGTGGGACGGGCTCGGGCGTGACATGACGTTCTTCACGCTGGGCAACCACCACGACCTCGCCATCGTGGCCATGGGCGACGAGGCGCCGCCGGTGGACCCGAACGGCTGCGGGCTGGCCCACGTGGCGTTCAAGGTGGGCACCAGCGACGCCGAGCTGATCGAGATGCGTGACCAGGTCGAGGGGCGCGGCTGGAAGATCGACCGGGCCATCGACCACGGCGTCACCCACTCGTTGTACCTGCACGATCCCGACGGCAACCAGATCGAGCTCTACGTCGACATCAGCCCGGCGTGGAAGGCGAACCCGCGGGAGTTGGTGGACACCTACGAGAAGCTCGACCTCGGCGTCTAGCGGCACGCAGCGCAGCGCGGAGGGATCAGCCATGGCCGGCCTGCTCGACGGCATCCGGGTGTTCGACCTCACCCTGGCGGTCGTCGGGCCGTGGGCCACCAAGCTGCTGGCGCAGCTCGGCGCCGACGTGGTCAAGGTGGGGGCGCCCGACGGCGAGCTGTTGAACTTCGTGCCGCCGTACGTGGGCGCCAGCCAATCCTCGGTGTTCCTCGACACGAACCTCAACAAGCGGCTGGTGGCGCTCGACCTGCACGACGAGGCCGACCACGAGGCGGCCTGGCGGCTGGCCGAGCGGGCCGACGTGTTCGTGGAGAACATGCGCCCCGGGGCGGCCGATCGGCTCGGCTTCTCCTACGAGGCGGTGTCCGCCCGCAACCCGCGCATCATCTACGCCTCGGCCTGCGCCTACGGCCGGGTCGGCCCCATGGCCACGCAGGCCGGGGTGGACCCGCTCGTGCAGGCGTTCAGCGGGTTCGCCTCGCTGAACGGACCGGAGGGTACGGCGGGCGAGATGAACCGCTACCTGGTCAACATCGACATCACCACCGGCTCGATGCTGGTGGAGGCGGTGCTGCAGGCGCTCATCGCCCGGGAGCGCACCGGTCGGGGCCAGAAGATCGAGCTCGAGATGCTGGGGGCCTCACTGGCGTTGCAGGGCACCCGGGTGGCCGAGTCGCTCGCCACCGGCGTGGCGGCCCGGCCCCTGGGCTCGGCGTCGGCGGTCACCGCGCCGCACGAGGCGTTCCGCTGCGCCGATGGCGTGTGGCTGGCCCTGGGGGTGGAGCACGAGGAGCAGTGGCGATCGTTGTGTGCGGTGATCGGGCCGCTCGGCGCCGAGCTGGCCGGCGACGGGCGCTTCACCACGAACCCGATGCGGGTGGCCAACCGGGCCGAGCTGGCCGCCCGGTTGGCCGAGCTGTTCCGTACCGAGCCGTATGCGGCGTGGGAGGTGGTGCTGCGCCGAGCCGGCGTGCCCTGCGGGCGGATCCACCGGTTCGACGAGCTGCGCCACCACGCCCAGGCCGAGGCCAACGGCTGGTTCTGCGAGCTGGACACGCCGTGGGGCCATCTGTGCGTGGAAGGGCCGCCCTGGCAGTTCTCCGCCACGCCGACCGAACCGATCCGCCTGGGCGGGGCCAACGGCACCCACAACGCCGAGGTGCTCACCGAGCTGGGCATGGGAGACCACCCCGCGGCGTCGTTCAAGGCCGACGGCGGCCGGCCGTTGCGCTGGACCCGCCGGCCGGAGGCATGAGCACCGTGACCGGTGGCGCGGGCGTGGGGGCCGGGGGTGCGCTGGAGGGCTTCCGGGTCGTGGAGGTGGGCTCGGGGCTGTGCGCGGCCACCGCGGCGATGCGGCTGGGCGACGCCGGCGCCGACGTGATCAAGGTGGAGCCGCTCGGCGGGGACGGGAGCCGCCGCTGGGCCTCGGCCGACGTGCTGGCCGACGGCGCCGATGCACCCGCGTTCCTGGCCGCCAACCGCAACAAGCGGGCGCTGGCCGTCGATCTGGACCGGCCCGAGGGGTGGGCGGTCCTGCGGCGGCTGGTGGCCGGCGCCGACGTGCTCATCGAGGAGCTCGGCCCGGGCGAGGCCGAACGGCGAGAGCTCACCGCCGGGCGGACGGATCTCGTGCACTGCGCGATCACCGCCTTCGGCGACCACGGGCCCTGGGCGCAGCACCCGGCCAGCGAACTGGTGCTGCAGGCGGCGGCCGAACAGCCGCTGTCGCTGGGCCGGCCGGGCGAGCCGCCGGTGCGCATCGGCGCGGAGATCGCCGCGGTCAACACCGCCATCTTCGCCTCCCAGGCGGTGACCGCCGCGCTGCTGCACCGGCTGCGCACCGGCGAGGGCCAGCGGGTGGCGGTCAGCCGCCTGGGCACGCTGCTGCACCTGCGGGGCATCCTGTGGTCGGCCCAGTCCGACCCCGACGAGTGGGGCGGCTTCCACCTCGACAGCTACACCCGTCCCGTCGACGACGGGTACCGCACCGCCGACGGCCGCATCTACTTCGCCCTGCGGCGGGCGTCGAGCGAGGACTACGACAACCTGATGATCACCCTCGGGCTGGTGGACCACCTGGCCGACGAGCGCTTCGGCAACTTCGGCCGCGACGCCGCGCCGATGGGCCGGCGGGCCAACGACAGCCGCGAGGTGTGGGAGGAGGGCTTCGCCCGCTTCACCACCGACGAACTGGTGCAGCTGCTGCTCGACGCCGGCGGCGATGCCGTGCCGTTCCTCGACCACCTCGAGCTGGCGCAGCACCCCCAGATCGCCGCCCTCGGCCTCCTGGTGGACGTGGCCCGGTCCGACGGCTCGGTGCAGCGCGACGTGGCCCCCGCCTGGCGTCTCAGCGAGACGCCGGCGTCGATCCGTCGCGGCGCGCCGTTCGTGGGCGAGCACACCGATGCGGTGCTCACCGAGGCCGGCTACCGGCCCGAGGAGCTGGCCGCGCTGCGCGCCGGGGGCGTCATCCGCTGAACGGGCGGGCCGCTGCTCCCGGCGACCTGCGGTGTGACCTCCGGCCCTGCGCTGTGACCTTCGGCCCTGCTGTTTGCCGGTGGATCTCGATGACCATGACGGCGGCAGCAACGCATCCGAGGGGGAGACGCGCCAATGGCAGCAACGACAGGAGACCTCTACGACGGCCTGAAGGTCATCGACGTGGACGCGCACTGGTCCGAGCCGCACGATCTGTGGACGTCGCGGGCACCGGCGAAGTACCGCGACCGCGTCCCACAGGTCAAAGAGCTCAACGGCAAGCGCATGTGGTACATCGAGGACATCCCGCTGTCGCGGCTGTCGGCCACCTCCGCCATCGGGCCCCAGGGCGAGAAGATCCTCGGCACCCAGTTCTTCAAGCTCGACATCGACGAGGTCCACCCCGGCTGCTCGCAGGTCGACGGCCGGCTGCAGCTCATGGACGAGCTCGGCCTGTTCGCCCAGATCCAGTACCCGAACATCGCCGGGTTCGGGAACCAGAACTTCCTGCGGGTCGAGGACGCCGCCCTGCGCATCGCCTGCACGCAGATCTACAACGACTACATGGCCCAGGTGCAGGCCGACTCCGGTGGCCGCATCCTGCCGATGGCGTTGATCCCGTGGTGGGAACCCGACGCGGTGGCGGCCGAGGTGGAGCGCTGCCACGCCATGGGTCTGCGCGGCATCGTCACCTGCTCCAACCCCAACGACGTGGGCCTGCTGTACCTGAACGATCCCGTGTGGGACCCGATGTGGGAGGCCTGCCAGGCGCTGCGCATGCCGGTGAACTTCCACATCGGCGCCAGCGCCGGCGATCTCAACTTCTTCGGCAGCGCCCCGTGGAAGACGTTCAACGGCGAGGTCAAGTTGTCGCTGGGTTCGGCCAACCTGTTCCTCGGCAACGCCCGCGGGTGTCCAACATGCTGTTCTCCGGCGTGCTGGAGCGCTTCCCGGAGCGAAGTTCGTGTCGGTGGAGTCGGGCATCGGCTGGATCCCGTTCCTGCTCGAAGCGCTCGACTACCAGTTCGAGGAGACCAACCCCACCGACCGCGGCAACATGACCATGCGGCCCTCGGACTACTTCCGTCGCCAGTTCTACGGCTGCTTCTGGTTCGAGTCGGCCATGATCCCGGCGTCGATCGACTACCTCGGCGACGACTGCGTGATGTCCATGACCGACATCCCGCACCCCACGTCGCTCTACCCGCATGCCCTCGAACGCCAGCAGGCGCTGATGGCGAAGCTCACCCCGGGACCCGCCGCAAGGTGCTCCAGGACAACGCGGCCAAGCTGTACAACATCACGCTCTGACCCGCGGCCCACCGCCATCGCCCGCCGCGGCGACCGGACCGGTCGCCGCGGCGTAGGATCGCTGCTGCTTCGACGGGGACGAGCAGGGGGATCAGCAGGTGGAGCACCACGAGGTCATCATCATCGGGGCCGGCCTGACCGGCATCGCACAGCTCTACAAGCTGAAGGAGCACGGCTTCGACACGCTCGTGCTCGAAGCGGGCAGCGGGCTGGGCGGCACGTGGTACTTCAACCGCTACCCCGGCTGCCGCTTCGACTCCGAGAGCTGGTCCTACGGCTACTCCTTCTCCAAGGAGCTGCTCGAGGAGTGGGACTGGACCGAGCACTTCTCCCCGCAGCCGGAGAACCTGCGCTACCTGAACTACGTGGCCGACAAGTTCGATCTGAAGCCGCACGTGCGCTCCGACAGCAAGGTGGAGTCGGCCACGTGGGACGAGGAGGCCCGCACCTGGACGGTGCAGGTGGCCGACGGCGCCACGTTCAGCTGCCGCTGGTTGATCACCGCCATCGGCATCCTGTCCACCCCGGTGATGCCGCGCATCGAGGGCATCGAGCGGTTCAAGGGCCCGTGGTGGCACACGTACCACTGGCCGCAGGAGCCGGTCGACCTCGCCGGCAAGCGGGTGGCGGTCATCGGCACCGGCGCCACCGCCGTGCAGCTGATCGCCGCCATCGCCGGCACGGTCGGTGAGCTGAAGGTGTTCCAGCGCCGCCCCAACTGGTGCGCCCCGCTGCACAACGCGCCCATCCCGCCGGAGGAGATGGCGGAGATCAGGGCCCGGTACGACGAGATCTTCGAGCAGTGCAACCGCACCGCCGGCGGGTTCATCCACGGCGCCGATCCCCGCAAGATGGTCGAGGTGCCCGAGCAGGAGCGCTACGAGTTCTGGGAGCAGCTCTACGCCTCCCCCGGCTTCGGCATCTGGCTGGGCAACTTCCGCGACGTGCTGATGGACGAGCGTTCGAACGAGGAGTTCTCGGCGTTCCTGGCCGACAAGATCCGCTCCCGGGTCAAGGACCCCCGCATCGCTGAGAAGCTCATCCCCACCGACCACGGCTTCGGCATGCGCCGGGTCCCGATGGAGACGAACTACTACGAGGTCTACAACCAGGACAACGTCGAGCTGGTCGACCTCAACGAGACGCCCATCGAGTGCGTCACCGAGACCGGCATCCGCGTGACGGGCCGGGACATCGAGGTGGATCTGATCGTGTACGCCACCGGGTTCGACGCCGTGCAGGGCGCGTTCGACCGGATCGACTTCATCGGCGTGGACGACCAGAAGCTGCGCGAGCGGTGGGACACCGGGCCGATCACCTACTTCGGCATCCAGACCCACGGGTTCCCCAACCTGCTGATGCTCACCGGCCCGCAGTCCGGCTCGGGCAACACCAACTTCGGCCGGGGTGTGGAAGACGGCGTGTTCTGGTTGACCGACCTGCTGCTCTACCTGCGCGAGCACGGCCACACCCGCATCGAGAACACCGAGGAAGCCGAGCAGCGCTGGGTCGAGCACGTGCGCGACATGTACGACATGCTGCTGCTGTCGAAGACCAAGTCGTGGTTCACCGGCTACAACTCCAACATCGACGGCCGGGACACCATCCGGTACGTCGCCTACAACGGTGGCGCCCCCCGCTACCGCAAGCGCCTGGCCGAGTGCGCCGCCAAGGGGTACGAGGGCTTCGTCATCTCGTGATCGGCCGTGCCGCGCGACCGCAGGCACGGCACCACACCGTGTCGTGGAGCAGTGCGGCGGCGTAGCATCGCCCGAACACGCACGTTCGGGGGTTGTGCCATGTCCTATGACCTCGTCGTCCGCAACGGCACCGTCATCGACGGTTCGGGCCTGGCCCGCTACCGCGCCGATGTCGGTGTCCGTCACGGGCGCATCACCGCCATCGGCCGCATCAAGGAACGGGGCCGCCGGGAGCTCGACGCCGACGGCCACGTGGTGGCGCCCGGCTTCATCGACGGCCACACCCACATGGACGCCCAGATCGCCTGGGACGCGCTGGGCACGTCATCGTGCTGGCACGGCGTGACCAGCGTGGTCATGGGCAACTGCGGGTTCACCCTCGCCCCCGCCGCGCCGATCAACGCCACCTGGTGGTGCGCAACCTGGAGCGGGCCGAGGACATCTCCGCCGACGCCATGGCCGCCGGCATCGACTGGACCTGGGAGACCTACCCGGAGTACCTCGACACGCTCGATCGGCTGCCCAAGGGCATCAACTACGCCGGTTACGTCGGCCACTCGGCGCTGCGCACCTGGGCCATGGGCGAGCGGGCGTTCGAGGAGGCCGCCACCGAGGCCGACCTCGAGGTCATGGCCCGGGAGCTGCGCGACGCCCTGCGGGCCGGGGCGGTGGGCTTCACCACGTCGCGCACGTTCAACCACCAGACCTCCGACGACCGGCCGGTGGCCTCCCGCATGGCGTCGTGGGAGGAGGTCGCCGCGCTGGTGCGGGTCATGGGCGATCTGGGCGCCGGGATCTTCGAGATCGCCGGGGAGGACGTGGGCCGCGACCCGCAGCGCCAGGACGACTACTACGGACGGCTGCGCACGCTGGCGGTGGAGACGGGCGTGCCGTTCACGTTCGGCGTGGCCTCGGGGCGCATCCCGCAGGGCGAGCACCGCAAGATGCTGGAGCTGCTCGATCGCACGGCGGCCGAGGGTGGCCGCATGTTCGGCCAGGCCCATGCCCGCGAGTTCAACGTGGTGCTGTCGTTCAAGACGCAGGTCCCCTTCGATGCGCTGGCCGAGTGGAAGGAGTTCCGCACCTGGCCGCTCGACGAGCAGCTCACCGCCCTGCGCGACCCGTCGATGCGGGCCAAGCTGCTGACCGCGGCCAAGGACGGCTCCTGGCCCAAGGGGGTGGGCGCCGAGGCCCGCAAGCCCGACTACGACTGGATCCGGGTCATGGACCGCTCGATGCCGCCGTGGCGCAGCGTGGCCCAGGTGGCGGCCGAGCGGGGCGTGGACCCGGCCGAGTGCATGATCGACCTGGCGGTGGAGAGCAACTTCGAGCAGTTCTTCCTGCAGCCCATCCTCAACGGCGATCAGGACGTGGTGCTCGAGATCATGCGCCACCCGTGCTGCATCCCCACGTTCTCCGACTCGGGCGCGCACGTCAGCCAGCTGGATGGACAGCTTCGATCCCCACCCACGTGCTCGGCCACTGGACCCGGGAGCGGGAGGCGTTCACCCTGAGGAGGCGGTGCGCAAGCTCACGTCGATGCCCGCCGCGATGTGGGGCTTCCACGACCGGGGCCTGGTGCGCGAGGCCTCGTCGCCGACCTGTGCATCTTCGACCCCGACACGATCGCCCCGGCCATGCCGTCGGTGGCCCGGGACCTGCCCGGTGGCGCCACCCGGCTGGTGCAGAAGGCCAACGGCATCAAGGCGACCGTGGTCAACGGTGAGGTGTTGACCGAGGACGGCGAGCACACCGGGGCGTATCCCGGCCAGGTCCTGCGGGGGCCGCTGGCCCGCCGCTGACCGCGGGTCCTTCGCCAGGACGCGCCACGGGGCGCCGGTGTTGCCGGCGCCCCGTTGCGCGCTCCGGCTCAGACGGCGGAGATGTACTTCAGCCCGTCGCGGTCGACCACCGCGTCCCGGGCGGCACCGGCTTGGACCTTCACCGAGCCCGGCTCGCGCTCGAACTGCGACACGAGGCCGATCGACTTGGCGTGGTCGCGCATGTCGGGCAGGACCTCCTCGCTGAGGAGCTGGATGCTGCGCATGCGGTCCTCGTTGGAGACCGGGCCCTGGATGTGCAGGAAGATGACCACGCCCGGCCGCACGATCGACATGACCCGCTTGATCTTGGTGGCCACCTGATCGGGCGTACCGACCAGCACGGTGTGGGCGTCCTGGGCCCGGCCGAGCGCCCGGTGCAGCTTGGCCTTGATCGAGGGGAGATCCTCTTCCTCGGGTCGGTTGTCGCCCACCAGGTTCGCCTTGCGGGCGGCGGCCAGGCCGGTCCAGGTGGTGGCGTTGGCCCCGCTCTCGGCCAAGCGCTTGGTGGCGGCCTTGGAGTTGTAGCCCGGGGGCAGCGTGTGCTCGGGCCGGCTGAAGGCGTTCTGCCCGCCGCCGAACACGAACCCCTTGCCCAGCTCCTGCGCCTTCTCCTCGGTGTCGGCGGTGAAGCAGGGGACCACGTAGCCGAAGTTCTCGGGGCCGGCCTGGTAGCCGTTGGCCGCCATGCGGTCGGCGTAGAGGTCCCACAGCTCGCAGGTGGGGGCGATGGCCGTGCCCAGGCCGATGTAGGGGTAGCCGCGGTCAGCGGCCCACAGCACCGTCTCGGGCGAGAGCACGCCGGGCATCCAGATGGGCGGGTGCGGCTTCTGGAAGGGCAGCACCCACGGGTTCACGTGTCGATAGTGGAAGTGCTTGCCCTCGTATCGCCAGGGACCGGGGCGGGTCCAGGCCTGGATGATGAACTCGTGGGCCTCGTCGAGGACCTCACGGTTGTAGGCCGGGTTGGCGTTGTTGAAGTACTGCTCGGCGCCGGCGCCGCGCACCCAGCCGCTGATGAGCCGGCCGCGGGAGATCAGGTCGATGGTGGCCAACTCCTCGGCCAGGCGCAGCGGGTGCTTGTTGACCGGCAGCGGGTTGCCGATCAGCGCGATGCGGGCCCGTTTGGTGATGCGGGCGAGGATCGACGCCTCGATGTTCTGCACCGACCCCATGCAGATGGGGTTGCCGTGGTGCTCGTTGAGGGCGAGCACGTCGAATCCGAGCTCTTCGGCAGCGCTGTACTCGTCGAGCCAGTAGTTGTAGTCCTCCGCCGCCCGGATGTGGTCGAAGCGGTCGTTCGGCATGGCGAAGAACGCCTTGTTGCGCAGGACGTCGTCCTCGTCGAGCCAGCGGTACGGACGTTCGGTGAAATAGCCGATCTGCATGCTGTCACCCCCGGGCGCGCATCGTACCCGGTCACCCGCCCGGGCGCGGTCGAGGCCGTGGCATCGGCCCGGGGCTGGGCGCGCCCGCCCGGACCCGGCCGGCGTACCCCTCCTCGCCGAACCCGCACACCAGCCGCCGGCCCGGGTCCGGGTCCGGCCAGGTCCGATGGTCCGGCAAGGTCTGTACGGAAGTTGCCAAGCGATCGAGTACGTCGCCGCCCTGACCTGCGGGTTCTCCCCCGGTTGCCGGCGCTGCTTGGTCGTTTCCGTACACACCTGTGCGCCGCCCGCCCGGCCCACCACGCTGCGCACGCACCCATGCGCACCTCGTGCCATCTCCGGGCGTCGATTCGGCGACCCGTCGTGGCGAATCCCGGGCGATTCGCCATGACGGGGTCCCCAGCCCTCCCCGCTCCATACCGTGGCGTATGGAGGCCCGGGCGCACCCGGGTGGATCCGGACGTACAGGGCAGTATGTCGGCGCCCGACGACCGGGTCGGGCCGGCCACGCTTGGGGGACGCCATGGCAACCGAGTACGACATCCACATCAAGGGCGGCACGATCGTCGACGGCACCCGTGTGCCCCGCTACCGCGGCGACGTGTGGATCAAGGACGGCCGCATCGCCCAGCTCGGCGGTCGGGCGAAGGGCGGCGCCCGCCAGACCATCGACGCCGACGGCGCCATCGTCGCCCCCGGCTTCGTGGACCTGCACACCCACTACGACGCCCAGATCCGCTGGGACCCGTGGTGCACGATCTCGGGCTGGCACGGCGTGACCTCGGTGGTGCTGGGCAACTGCGGCTTCGGGTTCGCCCCCTGCAAGCCGGATTTCCGTGAGCGCTCCATGTTGACGATGGTGCGCACCGAGGCCATCCCGCTGGAGGCCATGCGCGAGGGCATGTTGCCCAAGTGGGACTGGGAGACGATCCCCGAGTACCTCGACAGCCTCGATGCCGCGCCGAAGGGCGTCAACTGCATCCAGTACATGCCCACCGCCTCGCTGATGATCTACGTGATGGGCCTGGAGGCGGCCAAGACCCGCCCGGCCACCAACGCCGAGCGCAAGGAGATGCAGCGCCTGCTCCACGAGGGCATGGACGCCGGTCTGTGCGGGTTCTCCATCCAGCGCCTCGGGCCCAACTCCGTGCAATCGGACTTCGACGGCTCGCCGATGGTGACCGACACGATGTGCGACGAGGACATCTTCGCCCTGGCCGAGGTGCTGCGCGAGCGCGACGAGGGCTTCATCCAGATCACCCAGCTGACCGGCGGGCTCAAGGGCGACACCGACGACCTGAACTTCCAGGCCCTGTTGGCGGAGGTGGCCCAGCGCCCGGTGCTGCACAACGTGGTGTCGGCCAGCCCGGTCGACCCGTCGATCCACCGCCGGCGGATGGAGTGGCTGGAGCGCTGCCACGCCGAGGGCAAACCGGTCTACGGCCAGGGCGGCACCATCCGCACCGGGTTCGCGTTCTCCCTCGACACCTGGAACCTCTACGACTCCAGCCCGGCATGGCGCGAGGCCACCACCGGCACCATCGAGGAGCGCCTGGCCAAGATGGCCGACCCGGCCCTGCGGGAGCGCATCAAGCAGGAATCGGACTCCGCCTCGGAGCTGTTCCGCCAGATCCAGGGCGGGGTCGGCGGCCCGCCCCGCAAGCTCGTGGTGCAGGGCGTCGCCCGCCGCCAGGACCTCCAGCAGTACGTCGGCCGCTCGCTCGAGGACATCGCCCGCGACGAGGGCCGCCACTACATCGACGTGATGCTCGACCTCTCCATCACCACCGGTCTCAAGGCGGAGTTCCTCGGACCGGACCGTGGCTCCAACGGCGAGTACATGGCCGAGCTGATCCGGGACTCGCCCTACACCTTCCCCGGCGTGTCCGACGGCGGCGCCCACACGAAGTTCTTCAACGGCGGAGCCTTCACCACCGACTTCCTGATGTGGCTCGTGCGCGACGAGCAGCGGATCTCGTTGGAGGAGGCCCACTACCGGCTGTCGGCGCTGCCCGCCCACGCCGCCGGCTTCCGCGACCGGGGCACCCTGCGGGAGGGCGCCGCCGCCGACGTGGTCGTCTACGCGCTGGAGGACCTCGACATCACGCCGCACTGGGTCGGCGAGGTCGTCCACGACTTCCCCGGCGGCGAGTGGCGCCGCGTGCAGCGGGCCAAGGGCTACCGCTCGATCGTCGTCAACGGCGTGGAGACCTTCGCCGATGGCGAGTGCACCGGGGCGACGCCGGGCAACCTGCTGCGCCACGGTCGGGGCTGAGGGGGCGCCGGGGATGGGGACGAACGACGGCGCGGTGAAGTTCGGGCTGCGCTACGCCAGCCTGGGCCGGTGGGGTCGAGGCCGCAACGCGGTGCAGCTGGCCCAGGCGGCCGAGGAGGCGGGCTTCGAGTCGATCTGGACGGTGGAGCACGTCGTCGTGCCCAAGGCCTACCGGTCCCGCTACCCGTACTCCGCCGACGGCCGCATGGGCATGGTCGAGGACTTCCCCATCCCCGACCCGATCGTGTGGATGAGCTTCGTGGCCTCGGCCACCGAGCGCATCAAGCTGGGCACGGCCATCCTGATCGTGCCCCAGCGCAACCCGGTGGTGACCGCCAAGGCGCTGGCCACCCTCGACGACATGGCCGGTGGGGACCGCGTCCTC
This sequence comes from Acidimicrobiales bacterium, assembly GCA_041394365.1. Classification (GTDB taxonomy): domain Bacteria; phylum Actinomycetota; class Acidimicrobiia; order Acidimicrobiales; family CAIXPF01; genus CAIXPF01. The sequence continues at coordinate 101,798 of JAWKIM010000009.1, read as the reverse complement.
GCCGGCATCGGCGTCGGGTGGCTCGAGGAGGAGTTCAGCGCGCTCGGCGTGCCCTTCGCCGACCGCGGCCCCCGTACCGATGAGTACGTGGCGGCGTGGCGGGCGCTGTGGAGCCAGCAGTGCGCCACCTTCGAGGGCACCTTCGTCAACTTCCGCGACGTGTACTGCAACCCGCGCCCGCCGTCGGGGTCGATCCCGATCATCGTGGGCGGGGACACGCGGGCGGCAGCCCGGCGGGCAGGGCGACTGGGCGACGGGTACTTCCCCGCCCGGGGCAACCCGACCGAGCTCTACGACGAGATGCGCCGGGCCGCCGAGGCCGCCGGCCGCGATCCCGACGCCATCGAGATCTCGGCGGCGGCGCCGCCGGACCCGGCGGAGATCGACGCGCTGATCAAGGCCGGGGTCCGCCGCATCATGGTGCCGGTCTCCGGCGCCGCCGGCCTGCCCCCGCTCGTGAAGGACCCCGACGAGGTCCTGCGCTACGGCCGCGAGGTCATCGCCCGCTACACGGGTTGATCGGGGTGCTCGACGGTCAGCAGGTCACCCGGCTGGCAGTCGAGCACCTCGCAGATGGCCAACAGCGTACTGAACCGTATGGCGCGGGCCTTGCCGGTCTTGAGGATCGACAGGTTGACCGGGGTGAGGTCGACCCGGCGGGCCAGTTCGGCGGTGGTCATCCCCCGGTCGGCCAGCAGCTTGTCGAGGTGCACGACGACCCGGCGCATGGTCAGACGGTGAGCTCGACGTCGTCGCGCAGCAGGTTGCCCTTGCGGAACACGCTGACCAGCGCGACGAACACCAGGAACAGGCCGATCCAGGCGAACGACAGCGTCGTCGAAGCCGTCACCTCGCTGTCCATCTTGGCGTTCAGTTCGCCCAGCGAGGTCACGACGCCCCCGATCTGGCCCACCACGCACGCACCGGCGGCCACCGCCCAACGCCGGACGTTCCGCCCGGAGAACGGCTCACCCCGCCGAGCGTCGTTGACCACCAGCAGCACGGCGACAGCGATGGCGGCGACTGCGAGCAGGATCAGCACCTGCCCGACGCTCCACAGCGCATAGGAACCCGGCGAGCCGGTGAGGGTGCCACCGATGTCCTCGGCCACGAAACCCGCCGGCGCCACGACCTCCACCCCTCGCCGGCGTCCACCCGCAGCGGCATCCGACGTTCGCCCCAGTTGCCAGCGACGCGCACCAACCCCGTGACGACGGCACCGGCCACCGCCAACGCCGCCACGGCCATCAGCGCGACGAGGTCCGCGCCACCATCCCGCCACCAGCTCCGCCGCACCGTGGTCATATTGTTCATCGATATCATGCCGCCCACCCAACCATATTGATCTTCGATATGTCAACGGGGATGCGCCGCTGCGGCTCCAGCTGGTGGCGATACTTGGGCGCATGACCGCCGAAGAGCCCGACCGTTCCCACGGCCACCGCCACGACGGCCTGGAGGGCGGCTGGGCGGTGTGGCTGGCCCATCCGGTGCTCCGCATCGTGCTGGGCCTGGTGGCGCTGGCGGCGGCGGCCACCCTCATGGGCGTGGTCCTGCTGTGGCCCGATGGCAGTGGCCGGGCGGAAGCGCTCAGCCGGGCCGACACCATCGGGCTCACCAGCCAGCGGATCGGCGCCGAGGTGGCCGAGGTGCGCGACGCCCCGTGCAGCTACAGCACCGTCGAACGCCCGCAGTACTGCCGCACCATCGACGTGCGGCCCGATGACGGACCCGACGCCGGCAACGTGATCGGGCTGGGCGAGTTCAACCTGAGCCAATCGGCCCGACCACCCACCGTCGAGCCCGGTGACCGGGTCATGGTGGGCTACGAACCGTCCACCGACACGTACTTCTACGCCGACCGGGACCGCCGGACGAGCCTGCTCGTGCTCGGCGCGGTGTTCGCCGCCGTGGTGATCGCCCTCGGTCGGGGGCGTGGGGTGCTGGCACTGGTGGCGATGGCGGTGACGGTGGCGGTGCTGGTGGGCTTCGTCGCCCCATCGGTGCTCGACGGCAACGATCCGGTGCTGGTGGCCGTGGTGGCGGCCTCGGCGGTGGCCTTCGTCAGCCTGTACCTGACCCACGGTGTTTCGCCCACGACCACGGTGGCGCTGGCCGGCACCCTGCTGGCGCTGCTGCTCACGCTGGGCATCACCTCGCTGTTCTTCGCCGTCGCACAGTTCAGCGGTCTGGGCACCGAGGAGGCGCTCACGCTCCCGGCGGTGGTCGAGGGCATCGACCTGCCGGGGCTGCTGCTGGGCGGCGCCATGCTCGGCGCCCTCGGCGCCCTCGACGACGTCACCGTGACCCAGGTGGCCACCGTCGCGGAGTTGCACGCCCGCAACCCGGCGCTGGGCTTTGGGGAGCTGCTCAGCTCGGGGGTCCGCGTCGGGCGGGAGCACATCGCCTCCACGGTCAACACGCTGCTGCTGGCCTACGCCGGCGCATCGATGCCGCTGCTGCTGCTGTTCGCCGTGTCGAACCAGTCCCTCGCCACCATCGCCAATGCGGAGCTGATCGCGGTGGAGATCGTGCGCACACTGTGCGGCTCGATCGGCCTGGTGGCCGCGGTGCCGCTCACCACCGCGCTGGCCGCCATCCTGCTCGGTACCCGCAGCGCAGCGCCGGCCGCCACCGCCGACGCCGACTGGGCCGACTTCGCGCCCGGCGGCGAGCTCGAGCTCTGATCTGATCTGCGCTGCGCCGGGGATCGGAGTGTCCGAGCGGCCTCGGCCGACGGTGCCGTCCGGCTCTCCGGCTCTCCGGCTCTCCGGCTCGGCCGATGGCGCCATCTGCGCTCTCGTCCATGGGCGGTTTCACCACGACGAAACGGGGCCGTGGCGGGCAGCTGTCGACCATCGGCGTTCCCAGGCGCGCCCTCCGTCGACAGTTGCCCCATGCCCTCGTGACGAACCAGCCCAGCCACCCGCCCCCTCGCATCGACTCGCCAGCGATTCGGCGGAGCCCGGGATCGCGCCGAATCGGCGCCGGATCGCAGCGGTGGCCCGGCGGGTTTCGAGCGAATCGACCTCGAATCGGCAGGCGGGGCCCGGGTTCTGACCGGTTGGCGGTGACGCGGCTCAGCGCCGGCGCAGGCGGGGCACGAACCGCCCGGTGGCGGCGGCATAGGCGGCGTACCCGTCCAGACGCTCGCGCAGCAGCTGCTCCTCCCAGCGGCTCTTGCCCTGCAGCAACGCCACCAGGCCGACCGCCGCCGCCACCCGCACCGGGTGGTCGGCCCGCAGCGCCGCCCCGGTGGCGAACAGCACCAGCCCGCTGTAGATCGGATGGCGTACCCAGCGGTACGGACCGGTGGTGGCCAGCACCGCGGCGCTTCGGGGCACCGGGTTGGGGCTGAGCGACGATCCGAGCCGCAGCGCCGCCACCGATGCCCCCGCCAGCCCGGACCGCTTCGGCCACCAGGCTGGCCGTCCGCAGCGCCACGGGCAGCGCGAAGCGCCGCGGCAGCGGTACCAGCAGCAGGCCGATCAGCGCGAACCGCAGGGCGACCAGCCCCCAGCCGATCAGCCGGCAGCCGGCTGCCTCGTCTCCCCGCCCCGGGGGCGCTCACGCGGCGCCCACCGACGAGAGTACTCTTCGCACCGAGCACAGCCGTGACCGCTCGCATGGCGACCGATGCTAGGGCAGCCGACCACGACAGCCTGGTAGGCTCGCGCACGCTCGATCAAGGGGGAACAGCATGCACGATCTCGTCATCCGCAACGGGATGGTCATCGACGGCAGCGGCGCACCGGCCACCCGGGCCGACGTGGCCATCGACGGGGACCGCATCACCGCGGTGGGCCGGGTGGACGGCGCCGCCGCCCGCACCATCGATGCCGAGGGCCGCCTGGTCACGCCCGGCTTCGTGGACATCCACACCCACCTCGACGCCGCCGTCGCCTGGGACCCGGCCGCCACCTCGTCGTGCTGGCACGGCGTCACCTCCGCCATCATGGGCAACTGCGGGGTCACGTTCGCCCCGGTCAAGCCCGGCGACGCCGACTACCTGGCCAAGATGATGGAGTCGGTGGAGGACATCCCGGCCGATTCGATCCTGTCGGGTCTGCCGTGGGACTGGCGGACCTACGGCGAGTACCTGTCGAGCTACGAGCAGCTGCCCAAGGGCATCAACATCGGCGGGCTCGTCGGGCACTGCGCGGTGCGCTACTACGTGATGGGCCCCCGCTCGCTCGACGAGGACCCGGCCATCGCCACCACCGAGGACATCGCCGCCATGTGCGACCTGGTCGACGAGGCCATGGGCGCCGGGGCGTTCGGCTTCTCCACCTCTCGCACCCCCGAGCACCGCGTGCCCGACGGCCGCAAGGTGCCCGGCACCTACGCCGGCGTCGACGAGCTCTGCGCGTTCGCCGACGTGCTCGGCCGCCACGGCCGCGGCGTGTTCGAGGCCGCCACCGACGCCGTGCGCGACGGGGACCCGGCCTACCCGATCGTGCACCGCGAGATCGGGTGGATGGAGGACGTGTCGCGCCGTTCCGGCCGCCCGGTGACCTTCGGGTTGGTGCAGGAGCGCGACGACCCGGACGGGTTCCGCAAGTTCCTGGAGCTGGTGGCGGCGGCCAACGCCCGCGGCGCCCGCATCCACCCGCAGTCCACCGCCCGCCCCATCGGCGTGCTGTTCGGCATCGCCAACCGCACCCCCTACGACAAGTGCCCGTCATGGCGTGAGCTGCGCTCGCTGACCGTGCCCGAGAAGCTCGCCCGGCTGCGCGACCCCGAGGTGCGGGCCCGGCTGATCGCCGAGGTGGATGCCGCTCCCCCGCGCCTGGCCCCCACCGACGCCTTCTACCTCGGCCCCGACCACGTCCGCTACCAGCCCGACCCGGCCCAGACGCTGGCCGCCCACGCCGCCCGCCGCAACCAGAAGCCGGTGGAGACGTTCATCGACACCGCGCTGGAGACCAACGGCGCCGCGCTGTGGAGCTATCCGTTCCTCAACCACCAGACGCCGGCCATCGTGGAGATGCTCGAGGACCCCAACGTGGTGATGGGCCTGGCCGATGCGGGCGCCCACGTGGGCCAGATCATGGACACCTCCCAGCCCACCTACTTCCTCACCTACTGGGTGCGGGAGCGCCAGCAGTGGACGGTGGAGCAGGCCATCCACAAGATGACCGGCGAGACGGCGGCGCTGTTCGGGATCCGCGATCGCGGCCTGCTGACGCCGGGGGCCTACGCCGATGTGAACGTCATCGACTTCGACAACCTCACGCTGCCGCACCCCGAGTACGTGAACGACCTGCCCGGCGGTGCCGGCCGGTACATCCAGCGCTCGTCCGGCTATGACTACACGATCGTCAACGGCACCGTGTTCATGGACCACGGCACCCACACCGGCGAACTGGTGGGCCGGCTGCTGCGCAGCACCGACTGAGGGCGCCCGAGGCCATCCACCGGGGCGGGTCCGCCGCGTGCGGGCCCGCCCCGGGGCGCGCTCAGCGACCGGTGAAGCGCGGCGGGCGCTTCTCCAGGAAGGCGGTGCGGCCCTCCTCGAAGTCGGCTGTGCCCCGGGCCAGGTGCAGCGCCAGGCCCTGGTGCTCGTAGGCCTTGTCCACCGTGGCCTCCTCGTAACCGCGATACACCGCCGCCTTGGTGTAGCCGTACACCCGGGTCGGGCCCTCGGCCAGGGCGGCGGCCAGCGACGCCGTCTCCGCCGCGAGCCCGTCGTCGGGCACCACCCGGGACACCAGGCCCCAGCGCAACGCCTCGACGGCGTCGAGGGTGGGGGCCAGCAGCGCCCACTCCATCGCCTTGCCCACGCCCACGTACTGCTGCAGCAGGCTGGTGCCGGTGGCCAAGCCCCGCTTCACGAACGGCACCGCCAGCGTGGCCGACTCGGCCATGAGCCGCAGGTCGCCCGCCAGCGCCAGGTTGAACCCGGCGCCGTGGGCGTGCCCGTTGACCGCCACGACCACCGGCTTGCCGAGCGCCCGCATGCGGGCCACGATGCGCGGCCACCGTCCCTCGCCGCGGACGTACTGCTCGATCGGGTCGGCCTGGAGCACGGGCCGCTCGCCCGGTGCGCTGAGACCACGCAGGTCGTCACCGGCGCAGAACGCCCGGCCGGCGCCGGTGAGCACCACGCACCGTACCGACCGGTCCGCGCCGAGCTCATCGAGCACGGCCAGCAGTTCGACGCCCATCTTCAGGTTGAGCGTGCTCAGCACGTCGGGCCGGTGCAGCGTCACCGTGGTCACCGCGCCGTCGGCCTCGACGCGCAGGTGCTCCCAGCCGCTCACAACGGGCTGTACAACGCGTCGCTGCGGTCCCGGGCGCTCTCGACGAACTGGTCGCTCATGGTGCCTTCCAGCGGCTGCACGGCGTCCCAGTCCCGGCGCAGACGGCGGGTGCGGATCAACCAGCGCCCGTCGATGCGTTCGAAGTCATCGATGTAGCGGCCGCAGAACGTGACCAGCTGCCGCGGGTCGGCCTGCACGTGGAAGGCCTGCACGTAGGTCTCCACCCGGGCCTTGTCGCCGTGCTGCTCGATCGCCGCGTTGGTGATGCGGTGCTGGGTGGCGGTGTAGGCGGCGGCCAGGCTGCTCATGGCGAAGGGCGCGAACCGTTCGATGGGGTGCGCCTTGGCCCCGTAGCCCTCCAGCATCGCCCCGGGGTGGAACGCGGCGCGCAGCGCCGCCTCGTCGAGACGGTCCACGCCGCGGCAGTAGGTCAGCAGCGCGGCGTTGATCTGTGCGGCGCAATCGGCATCGGGCAGGTTGCTCATCGGATCGGTCCCCCTGTCGTTTCGTGATCCGGTTCGATCGGGTTGGCTGGGCTCGGTCTCGTCGCTGGCGGCTGCGCCCCCGGACCCCGTCGGCGCTCAGCCGACCAGCTCCAGGGGCACCACCCGGGCGGTGCCCACCGCGCACTGGCGGCCGTCGCGCCCGAGGTCGACCAGCTCGACGGTGCTGAGGACGCTGGCCGCCTCCACCCGCACCGGTTGGGCGTGCACCCGGAACGGACCGGTGGTGGCCGGCGCCAGGTACGAGAAGTGCAGATCGACCGTACGGGTCGGTACGTGCAACAACCGCTCACCGCACAACGTCGCCACCCGATCCAGCAGGGCGCCCATGGCCCCACCTTGGATGGAGCCGAAGCTGTTGTAGATCCGTTCGTGGTGGTCCAGCTCGAACGCGGCCTCGTCGGGGTCGATGCGCAGCCCGTAGTACTCGTCGGGCGGGAGGCGGGGCTCCCCATCGGGGTGGGTCAGATCGGTGACGCCCACCTTGGGCGGTGGGGCCTGGAGCGTGTCGTCGCGCCGCGGCAGCCGGCTGAAGGTCACATGGGCCACGCCCACCGGGCGACCCTCGTCGTCCACGAGCCGGTTCTCGGACAGCACGGTGGTCTTGCCGGCCCGCAACGGCCGGCACGTGCCGTGGATCCGACCGCCTTGGGGCAGGTGGTCGAGGTGCAGCTTGAAGTCGAGCGTGGCCGTCCAGTCGGGGTGGGCGGCCCGGGCGCCGAGCAGCCCGGCGAGCAGGTCGCACAACGGCGTCACCGCACCCATCCGGATGCGACCGTCGGCATCGAGCTGATCCGCCATGATCGGCATCGAACCGCTGACGGTGCCGTCCTCGTGCAGTTCGTGGACCAGTCGGCTGTAGCAGAGGATCGACGTCGGGTGGGGGTAGCGGCGCTTGCGTGCGCCGGGTTCAGCGGCCATGACCGGGCAACGTAACGCCTCACCACGCGGCGCGCAGGATCCCCAGCACCTCGTCGGCCCCGGTCACCCGCCGCGGGTTGGTGGCGAGCGCCCCGTCGCCGAGCACATGCTGGGCCACGTCGGGGAGCTGCGCCTCGGTGACGCCGACGTCGCGCAGCCGGCCCGGCAACCCGACGGCGGCGGTGAGGGCCGTGACCGCATCGATCAGGGCGTCGGGACCGGCCGCCCCCACGGCGGCGGCCGCCTGCGCCAACGGGCCCTCGCAGTCGGGCCGGTTCCAGCGCATCACGTGGGCAGCACGATGGTGGACGCCACGCCGTGGGCCACCCCAGCCCCCCGCCGAGCTGGTGGCGGAGCCCGGCGACGAGCCCGACGCCCACCGCGGCGAGCTGCGGGATGACCATGCCCACCGCGAACTGGCAGCGCCCTGGCCTCCAGCCGCGCCGGCGGGGGCGAGCCCTCGTCGAGCGACGGGCCCAGCTCGCGGTGCAGCGCGGCCAGGGCGGCGGCCGCCACCGCATCGGAGAGCGGGGTCGCCCGGCGCGAGCACAGCACCTCGACGGTGTCGGCGAGCGCCTTCATGCCGGTACCGGCCCACAACGCCGCCGGCGTGTCGAGGGTCAGCTCGGGGTCGAGCACCACCCACCGGGGCGTCAGCTTGCCGTCCCAGTAGAGGCGCTTGGCCCCGGCGACCAGATCGGTGATGCCGACCCCACCGGTGAACTCGGCGCCCGACAGCGTGGTGGTCACGGCGATGTGGGGCAACTTCGGCGCGTCGAGGCGGGGGCGGCGCGTCCCGCCCGGGTCGCCGGCGCGGTACTCCGAGCGCAGCGCGGCCAGGTCCCCGCCCTCGGCGAGCACCAGCACGATGCCCTTGGCCAGGTCCACCACCGAGCTGCCGCCCAGGCTGACCACGCCGTCCACGCCGAGTGAACGGGCCAGCTCGGCCCCTTCCAGCACCACCGGCTCGGGGGTGTGCTCGCGGGAGCCGTCGAAGCGGCCGGCGAGGCGGGGGCCCAGCAGCTCGGCCACCCGGTCGGCCAGGCCGCAGCGCACCACGGAGGCGGTGGTGACGAGCAACGCCCGGCTGATGCCGCTGCGGTCGAGCAGGCCGGCCAGCTCCCGCTCGGCGCAGCCGGCGCCATAGACCATGCCCTCGGCGACGGGGTGCAGCACCCGCCCACCGAAGCGGCCGGCGGCGCGTTCTTGGGTGGAGGTCATGGTCGCGGACCGTACACCCGACCGACCCGACGTGCGCCCGGCCGTACCGATTGGTATGGCGAGCGGTGCACGTCATCGAGCGCGGTGGCTCGGGGGCGAAGCCCGCTCCGCTCGGCTCGGATCCACCGAGCCGGCCGCCGCACCCTCCTAGCCCATGGCCCGTCCCCCGTCGGCGCGGCCGGTCCGCCGCGCTGAGCCGGCCGGCAACCGCAGCGCCGTGCTTCGGCGCCGACTCGACGTCGATTCGACGGCATCGACGGCTTGGGTCCGGCCGCCCATCGGTGGTGGCCTCAACCTCCGGTCAGGCGGCACCGTCACACCGATGGTGACCGGACTTCGTGTCTCACGACCAATTCAGAATCGACGTCGAATCGAGCGCGAAGGAGCCCGCCCAAACCCCCCGGCATGGCGCCCGCCGACCGTCAACCGACCAACGCCCACCGCCGTGCCGTTCAGTCAGTCCAGTCAGTCCAGTCAGTCCCAGTCAGTCCAGTCGGTTCAGTCAGTCGGTTTCAGTGGTCGGGCAGCAGGCCCTGCAGCGTGCCGATGCTGCTCGTGATCGCGCTGCTCCCGTCGGCCGAGCGGGCGCCGCTGACCACGATCGAACGGGCCGCATCGCTCTGCGCCTGCACCGCCGAGGCCACCGCCCGTTGGTGCTCGGCGATGTCCTGCACGGCGGCGGTCACCCCGTCGAGCGCACCGGTGGCCGAGCCCACCGCCTCGGCGATGGCGGCCACCTTGGCCTCGATGTCGCGGGCGGCCGCCGTGGTCTGCTGGGCCAGCTCCTTGACCTCGTTGGCCACGATGGCGAAGCCCCGACCGGCGGCACCGGCCCGGGCGGCCTCGATGGTGGCGTTGAGGGCGAGCAGGTTCGACTGCTCGGCCAGCCCGGCGACGTCGGCCACCACGCTGCGGATCTCGTCACTCGACTGGGCCAGCCGGGCCACCACCTCGCTGGTGCCGGCGGTGCGCTGCGCCACCGCCTGGGCGGCGCTGGCGGAGCGATCGGCCTCGTCGGCCACGCCGCCGAGGGCACCCTCGAGGTGCTGGGCCAGCTGGCGGGTGGCGTCGGCCTCGTCGCTGACGGCGGCGGCGTTGCGCAACAGGGCGCGGACCTCGCCGTCGACCACACCCCAGAGGCGTTGCAGCTCGGCCGTCCTGGCCGCCGTCTCCCCGTGCGCCTGCTCGGTGGCGGCCATCGAGCGGGCGAGCACCTGGCGCAACCACACCATCAGGGCGACGATGGCGGCGAACTCGGCGGCGATGGGCAACCCGAGCCCCACGCCGGCCTGCCAGCCCAGGTCGGCGCCGACGATGCCGCCCACCATCAGCGCGGTGGCCGCGGCGTAGAACACGCCCGAACGGCGATCGAGGCACAGCCCGATCCAGCAGAAGACCATGGCGAAGATGTAGCCCTGCCGCAGCGTCGGTTCGCCGTAGCTGTGCAAGAACACGCCCAGGCTCAGCGACACGACGGGCACGGCGTGCAACGCGGCACGCGGCAAGCGCACCCACGGCAGGTACCACAGCGCCCCGGCGACGAGGCCGGCCAGTGCACCGAAGCCCACCAGCACGGCGCGCCCTCGGCGATGAACACCGATGCGAGCAGCGTCCCCACGCGGCGGTGGCGTAGAGCAGCGAGGCCAATCGGCCCGCGAGCGGCGGTTCATGCAGGTGCATCAAAACTCTGCATCGGCACGACCCGGGCGGACCTTGACCGGCGCGAACGTGCCGGTGCCGGTGGGCGCCGCTGGAGGCCGCCGATCAGCCGGTGGGCGGGCCGAACGTCACCGGGCGGGTCAGCGGCTCACCCGCCGGCGGGGCCGGGGTCAGCACCGCCAGGTGGACCTCGGTGTCGGGACCCTCGTTCCACTGGGTGTGGGGCACGCCGGCGGGCAGGACCACCAGCTCGTGGGTGGCGGCCACCACCTCTTCCAGGGCGACGCGGACATGGAGGCGCCCCCGCACCACGAAGAACAGCTGGTCGAAGGTGTGGATGTGCACCGCCGGGCCCTCTCCCCTGGCGTTGACCTGCGCCGCGCTCATGGTGCAGGCGCACGCCGCGGACGCGCCGGCCATGGTCTGCACGGCGAAGCCGTTCGGTCGGGAGCCGGCGTCGAAGCCGGCCGCCTCCAACGCCACGACGAACGCCCGGCCGTCGGCGCGCCCGGTTGTGGGTGCGGGCGGGGCCGGCGCCGCGTCGAACAGGGCGGCGCCCGCCGGCGGTGACGGCATGACCAGCACCAGGGCACGGGCCTTCCCGCCCGCCTCGACGTTGCGGACCAGGTGGGCGGCCCCGGTGGGGACGAACGCCCTGGCCTCGGGGCCCACCGCCAGCTCCCGACCGTCCACCTCCACCACCAGGTTGCCGTCGGTGACGAACAGGTACACGTCGCCCGGGCTGCACTGCGGCACGGGGTCACCACCGCCGGGCCGGTAGGTCCGCCCCAGTGCGGTGACCGATTCGAGCTGGGCGATCACCGCGGTGTCGACCCCGGAGGCGTGGCTGAGGTGGGCGGCGGGTGCTTGGTCGAGGCTGCGCACGTACTGCATCGCCGTCCAGTATCGACCGCTAGGGTGCGGCCCGGCGAACATCGCCCTGGACGCGTGGAAGGAACGAGGCATGCGCATCGCTGAGCTGTTCGGCATCGAGGGCAAGGTCGCCATCGTCACCGGCGGCAGCCGGGGCATCGGCTACATGATCGCCGAGGGCCTGCTGGCCAACGGGGTGCGCGTCTACATCACCTCGCGCAAGGAGTCCGAGCTGTCGGCCGCGCAGGCGGAGCTGTCCAAGCTCGGCGACTGCATCGCCATCCCTGCGGATCTCGCCTCCGACGAAGGCCTGGCCGGGTTCGTGGCCGCCTACACCGAACGGGAGTCGCAGCTCGACATCCTGGTCAACAACGCCGGTGCGGCGTGGGGTGCGCCGTTGGGCGAGTTCCCGGGCTCGGGCTTCGACAAGGTGCTCAACATCAACGTGAAAGCGCCGTTCATGCTGACCCAGGCGCTGCTGCCCCAGCTGAAGGCGGCCGCCACCGACGACGACCCGGCGCGGGTCATCATGATCGGCTCGATCGACGGGATGGTGGTGCCGATCGGCGACAACTTCTCGTACTCGGGCTCGAAGGCCGCCATCCACATGCTGGCCCGGCACCTGGCCCACAACGTGGTGGGCGACAACATCACGGTGAACACGGTGGCGCCCGGGCCGTTCCGCTCGAAGATGATGGGCTACCTGCTCGACGATCCCGACAGCCGGGCCCGCATCGCCCGCCGGGTGCCCCGCAAGCGCATCGGCACGCCGGAGGACGTGGCCGGGGCGGTCATCTACCTGTCGAGCCGGGCGGGGGCGTGGTTGACCGGCGTGCTCATCCCCGTCGACGGCGGTCTGTCGACCCACGGCTGACCCGGCACCGCCCAGGGGCCGGCGCCGGGTCGAGAAGCCGGTCGCGTCAGCCGGCGAGGGCCTTCTTGAAGCCCTTGATCCCACCGGTGTAGATGCCGTTGACCATCTTCGAGGCCTCCTCCTCCGACACGCCGGCCGGCTCGAAGTTGCCCTGCCACTCGATGTGGGTCCGGTCGCCGTCGGCGGTGAGCTTGACGGTGGACACGTACCGCTCGAACGGCAGCGGGCCCGACACGATGGTGTAGCTGTACGCCATCGCCTGCGGGTCCAACCAGGTGAGCCGCTCGACGATCGTGTCGGGGCCCATCACCAGGGCGCGGTCCTGGCCCAGCCCGCTGCCGCGGACCTCCGCCATCTCGAGGCCCCGCATGTACTTGTGGATGCCCCCGAAGTCGGAGACGATCGGCCACACCTTGTCGGCCGGGTGATCGAACGTGTCGTTGACGGTCACGGTGCTCATGGGTCGCACCGTAGTCGGCGGACCAGGGACCACGTCCCTGGAGCCGGCACCCCAGCCCACCGGGTGGTGCCCCACGAGACGCGGCCGCCGACCCAACCTCCGACGCCGACGAATTGTCCGGACTAGGGTTCGCGCATGGAAGATCGCGCTGCGAAGAGGGCCGGGGCGGTGGCTGCCGCCATGGAGGACATCCGCACCATCGAGGCGGAGGGCCCGCTCGACCGTGAGCGGCTGGGCCGCTTCCGGGCCCGTCTGCTGCAGCTGCTCGAGCAGCGCGAGCTGTTCAGCGTGGAGGACTTCCCGCCCCCGCCGGAGAAGGGCGCCCACCTCTACCGCATCGCCGAGGACCCCGACGGTCGTTTCGCCCTCTACGTGAACTCGTGCAAGGACCGCACCGAGTCGCCGGTGCACAACCACACCACCTGGGCGGTGGTGTGCGGCTTCGAGGGCCAGGAGCTCAACCGCTTCTACCGCCGCCGGGACGACGGCACCCCCGAGCAGACCCACGAGGAGATGGTCGAGGCCGGCGCCGGCATCGCCATGCTGCCCGACGACCTGCACTCCATCCACATCACCGGCGGCGGCCTCAACTTCCACATGTACGGCCTCGCCCTCGACCGGCTCGACGAGCGGGTGTACTTCAGCGCCCGGGAGCAGACCTGGAAGCCGATGGGTGCGTTCAGCTCCATCGTCGAAGCCCGCCCTGGCGTGGCCGCCGGCCGATGAGCGACACCACCAACGGCACCAACGGCACCATCGGCAGCATCGGCGCCGCCGAGCTGCACCGCCGCCTGCTCGCCGGCATCGAGGACCTCGGCGCCGAGCTGGCCGTGCTCGACGCCCGGGAACAGGTGCGTTCTCGCAGGACCACCTGTTCTGGGGCTCCTGCGTGCCGCTGTCGCGCCTGGAGCTGCTCATCGCCGACCTCGTCCCCCGCGACTGCCCGGTCGTTTGGGTCGACGGCGATGGCGCACCCGGCGGCCCGGCCCGCCGCGCCCGTCGCATGGCCGAGCTCGGGTGGCGCGACATCGCCGTGCTCGAGCGGGCGTGGCCGGCTGGCCGGGTGAGCGCTACGCGGGGTCAACGTCCCATCCAAGGCGTTCGGCGAGTGGGTCGAGCAGCGCGAGCACACCCCCCATGCCGCCGCCGACCTCGCCGCCCGCCAGGCCGCCGGGGAGCGGCTGGTCATCTTGGACTCCCGCCCGATGCGGGAGTTCCGCCGCATGTCCATACCCGGCGGTATTGACTGCCCGGGTGCCGAGCTGGTGTACCGGTACCACGACGTCGCCCCCGATCCCGACACCACCGTGGTGGTGAACTGCGCCGGCCGCACCCGCTCGATCATCGGCGCCCAGTCGCTGCGCAACGCCGGCATCCCCAACCCGGTCCTGGCGCTGGAGCACGGCACGATGGGCTGGGAGCTGGCCGGGCTCACGCTCGCCCACGGCGAGACCACCCACGCCCCCGACCCCTCCCCCGCCGGTCTGGCCGCCGCCACCGCCGCCCGGGACCGGGTCGTGCAGCGGTTCGGCGTCCGCACGGTCGACGACGCCACCGTGCAGGCCTGGCTGGCCGACCCGGCGCGCACCACGTTCCTGCTCGACGTGCGCACCGCCGAGGAGCACGCCGCCGGCCACCACCCCGCCGCCCGCCACGCACCGGGCGGGCAGATCGTGCAGGCCGCCGACGAGTACATCGGCGTGCTCGGCGCCCGGGTGGTGTTGGTGGACGACGCCTCGCTGGTGCGGGCCACCATGACCGCCTCCTGGCTGCTGCAGCTCGGCCGCTACGACGTGGTCGTCGCCAACCTCGCCGACCGTTCCGCCACCGGCCCGGATCCGTCGAGCGCGTTCCTGCCGGACGCGGCCACGGTCCCGACCATCGGCGTGGACGAGCTGGCGGCGTCGCTGGACACGGTCGCCGTGCTGGATCTGGCCGAGTCGCTCCGCCACCGCCGCGCCCACGTCCCCGGAGCGTACTGGGCGGTACGGTCACGGCTCGACGAGGTGGACCTGCAGCCGCCGGCCGGCGGGATCGTGCTCACCTCGCCCGACGGCGCTCTGGCCCGCCTCGCCCATGCCGATGCGGCGCGGCGTTGGCCGGCGCCGTCCGGGTGCTCGACGGCGGGACCGCCGCGTGGACCGCCGCCGGCCAGGCGCCGAGGCGGGCCTCCAGCGGGCGACCACCGCCACCGACGACGTCTGGTACAAACCCTACGACGCCGAGGACGAGGCGGTGGCCCGCCAGCACATGCAGGACTACCTCGACTGGGAGGTCGCCCTGCTCGAGCAGATCGCCCGCGACGACCTGGTGGCGTTCCGCACGTTCCCCGCCTGATCAGCACGCCCCGACCCGGCGCCGCGCCGTACCTAGCAGTACGGCCGGTCGCCGGCGATGGTGACCCGCTGCATGCGGCGCACCTGCGGGTAGTAGTCGGCCACCGCGTAGTGCTGGGTGCAACGGTTGTCCCAGAAGGCGATCGAGTTGCGCTCCCACTTGAAGCGCACGTGGAACTCGGGGCGGGTGGCCACGTGCTGGTGCAGCATGTCCAACAGCGCCCGGCCCTCCTTGCGGCCGACGTCCTTGATGTACTTGGTGAACGTCGAGTTGACGAACAGCGCCTTGCGGCCGGTGACCGGGTGGGTGCGCACCACCGGGTGCTCCACCGGCCGGTGCTCCTGGTCGTACCGCTCGAGCTTGGCGTAGCCGTCCTCCTGGCGGAGGATGCCGGTGCGGAAGTAGTCGGGGTAGTGGTGCACTGCGGTCAGCTCCTCGAGCATGCGCTGGGTGCCCTTGGGCAGCGCCTCGAAGGCGGCGTACATCGACGCCCACAACGTGTCCCCGCCCACCGCCGGCACCTCGACGGCCCGCAGGATCGAGCCCATCGGTGGGCACTCGTCCATGGTGACGTCGGTGTGCCAGGCGTCGATGTTGGGCGGGCGCTTCTCGTCGTTGTCGAGCAGGATGATCTCGGGGTGGCCCTCGAGCGTGGCCGCCACCGAGTGCAGGTGCAGCTCGCCGAAGCGCCGGCCGAGGGCGACGTGCTGCGCCGGGGTCAGGTCCTGGTCGCGGAAGAACAGCACCAGGTGCTGCAGCAACAGGTCCTGGACCTCTTTGGCCAGCTCCTCAGACGGGTCGCTCAGGTCCACCCCGGAGACCTCGGCCCCGATGTGGATGGTGAGCGGACGAACCGACAACGACATGACGCGACCCCCTGCGATCTCTCCCCCGCCGAACGCTACCCGTCCGCCGCGGCGTCGAGCGGCCGGAACCGCATCAGGGTGAGCTCCGGCGAGACATCGGCATAGGCGGCCTGCACGGCCAACCCGGCAACCGGCTCGGCCCCCTCCAGCTGGGCGTAGACCCGCGGGCCCTCGGCCAGGGTCACCTCGGCCACGGCGTAGGGCACCTCGAACACCCCGGAGCGGAAGTACTGGCGGTGGAAGCGCACCCAGCACGACACGGTGCCCCGGCCGCTGAGCTCGGCCCACTCGACCGAGCGGTACCAGCACGACGGGCACCACGGCCCCGGCGGCAGCCACACGTGGCCGCACGAGGTGCAGCGCGGCGCCACCAGCCGGTGCTCGCGCAGCGCCTCCCAGTGGGGCCGGTTGAGGGCGGTGACCGCCGGCAACGGACCGGCGTAGGTGGGCGGCTCGACCGGTGTGCTCATCACCGTACCGCCCGGTACAGGATGGCGTCGCCGTACACGTTGCCCCATTGGGCGTGGGTGGCGCCGGGGATCTGGCGCTCGCCGGCCTCGCCCCGCAGCTGGCGGACCAGCTCCACCTGGTGGTTCCAGCCGAGCACGTGCGCCTCGGAGAGCAGGCCCCCGTGGGTGTTGACCGGCAGCTCGCCGCCCAGCTCGATGCGGCCGCCCTGCGTGAAGGCGGCGGCCTCCCCCAGCCCGCATAGCCCCAGCGTTCGAGCGCCGGCCACACCACGAACGAGAAGGCGCCGTAGGTGAAGAAGGCGTCCACGTCCCTCCGCTCGATGCCGGCCAGCGAGAAGAGGCTGTCCTCCCGGGCGCCCGGCTGCCAGCCGCCTTCCGCCTGCTGGGCGACGCCCAGGCCGGGCCACGCCCAGATGAACTCGTCCGCGCCCCACCGGCAGCGGCAGCATGGCGGCCAGCTCCACCGCCGGTGGCCGCAGGTCCTGCGCCCGTTCGGGCGTGGTCACCAGCACGCAGGCGGCGCCGTCGTTGACCAGGCAGTAGTCGAACAGCCGCAGCGGTTCGCAGATAGCGCGAGGCCTGGTGGTCCTCCACGGTGAGCGGGCTGCGCATGATGGCCGCCGGGTTGGCGCTCGCGCCTTTGCGGAAGGCCACCGGCACGGCGGCGAGCTGCTCGGAGCTGGCGCCGAAGCGGTCGAAGTAGCGCTGGGCGGCCAGGGCGGCGCCGGCGCCGGGCGAGGTCATGCCCACCACCGGGTCCTCGCCGTGGCCGCCGCCGGACTCGCGGGCGCCCTCGGCGTCCTTGTCGCCGCCGATGTTGGGGCTGCGGCTGCGCTTGGCCCGCCCCGGCCGGCTGATGCCGGAGAACGACGCCGCCGCCAGGCACGCCACCGTGGTGGCCATCCCGGTCGACACGGCCATGGCCGCCTGCTGGATGCAGGTGGCGGTGAAGCGTCCGTGCGCCCACGTCTGGGAGTAGAACGACAGGTCCAGGCCCAGCGTGAACGCCAGCGAATCGGCGTCGGCGCCGGTGGGCGAGCCGAAGCTGACCACCATCCCGTCGAGCTCGGCCGGCGTGAGGCCGGCGTCGTCGAGGGCGGCGGCGAGCGCTTCGGCGGCCAGGTCGATGGCGGAGCGGCCCGTGGCGCGCCCGTAGACCGACTGGCCGATGCCGCACACCGCGGCCCGTCCGGGGACCGCCCGCCCTGAGGCGCCGGCCATCAGCGCCACTCGGCGACGAGCGCCCGCAGCGGTTCCTCGCCGATGTTGGTGATGCTGCCCCGGAACCCCTCGGGCTGCCACCACACGTCGCCCGGGGCGTGCACCGCCGAGCGGGCGCCACAGCCGGTCTGGGCCACGGCCATGGTGGCCACGCTCAACACCACCGTGTAGGCGGCGAAGCCGTACTCGATGGCGCCGGTGGACGCGCCGGGCTCGAGGGCCAGCTCGTAGACCCGCACCCGGTCGCGCTCCAGGGTCAGCGCGTGGTGCGGCGCCTCCAGGGCGGTGTCAGCACGCAGGGCCGGGGCGGCCTTGATCTCGGCACCGATCATGCGCATCGGCTCGGTGCCCACGTTGGTCACCTGGTGGATGAGCGGCTTGGTGCGGTGCGGCCGGCACAGGCACAACCCCGCCGGCGCGTCGCCGGTGCGGGTGTCCTCCCGGCCCCACTGCTGATCGCGCACGGTGGCGTCGTTGATCGACACGTACAGCGTGTCCTCGGTGTGGCGGTGGTAGAGGGTGGTGTCCCCCGGCGCCACGAGCACGTCGTACATGCGGATGAACCCGTCCTCGAAGCGGCGCCGGTGGCGGGGCTCGTCGCGCACCTCCACCCAGCCCTCGGCCGACCCGGCGGTGAGGTCCTCCGCCATCAGATGGCCAGGTCCTTCACGTTGTAGTCGCGGATGACCCGCTCCCAGGTCTCCTCGGAGAAGCGGAAGTCGTCCTCCAGACCGGCGAAGGGTGCGTAGCGGTACGGCGTCTCGTCGGGGAAGTGCTGCCGGCGGGCGTCGATGGCCACCGCGATCACCGCCGAACGGTCGAACACGCGCTGCTCGTCGTAGGCGGGACCGGCCGCCCAGCGCAGGTCGTCGGGGCGGATCGACAGCTTGCCCTGCACGTTGAGCACCGACGCCCGACGGTGGAAGCCGAACGTGATCGACACCCGGGGATCGGGCGAGGTGTTGGCGAACGAGCCGTGCAGGCACTGGCGGTTGACCACGGTGGCGTCGCCGGGGTTGCACAGCAGCGGCACCGCGTCGGGCAGCAGATCGCTGCCGCCGTTGGCCGCCACCGCCGCCTTGATGTCGACCCGGCCCGCCTTGTGGGTGCCCGGCACCACCCACAGCCCGTTGGCGGCGGTGGTGCGGTACAGCTGCACCTGGAAGTTGAAGCCGTGGATGCCCTCGTCCCACGCCGGGTTGTCCCAGTGGGTGATGCCGTCCTGGTGCCACGCCACCGAACCACCGAGGCCCGGCATCTTCACGAAGATGGCGTCGTTGTAGGGCACGAAGTCCTCGCCGTTGATCCCGGCGGCGATGGCCAGCAGATCGGGGTGGCCGTAGAGGCGCAGGCCCGACGGCATCGACTGGCACATGCCGAACATCAGGTACGGCACGCTCTCGGGGGCGTCGGGATCGGGCACCGGTTCGGTCATCTTGTGCGGGTGGCGGCCGCCGAGCGCCTGGGTGCCACCCCACGGGTCCGACAGTGGCCGTACCAACAGGTATGGCTCGATGGCGAAGTCGCGACCGTGGGCGGGGCGGCCCCGGGCGTCGACGTCGGCGCCCTTGCGCACCGGGGCACCGTCGATCATGGCGGTGGCGTCGGCCCGCAGCTCGGCCAGCTCGGCCTCGCCGACCACACCCTCGAACACGTAGAAGCCGTGCTCCCAGTAGGCGGCCAGGATGTCGGGGTGCAGCCGCCCGTGCTCGTCGTAGCGGACCGGCCCGCGGTTGGCCAGCGCCCGGGCCCGCTCCTCGCCGGCGCGCACGTAGTCGGCCATGGCCGCGGCGTGCTCCTCGCGGGTCAACTCGGCGACGGCCGCTCTGGCGCTGTTCATGACGCAATCCCCCCGGATCGACGCTTCGGTCTGCGTGACCAGCGTAACCGCCGCGCCCGCGGCCGGTAGTCTGCGCGCCATGCAGCTGACCGGCGACCAGATCGACCAGTTCCAACGCGACGGGTACCTGTTCCTACCCGAGATGTTCTCGCGCGACGAGGCCGCGCTGCTGCGCGCCGAGGCCGACCGGCTCTACGCCATGGACCGCGAAGAGGTGTGGCGGGAGAGCTCCGGCGCACCCCGCACCGCCTTCGCCGCCCACACCTACTCCGAGCCCTTCCGCCGGCTCGGCGCCCACCCCCGGTTGATCAACCCGATCGAGCAGCTGCTCGGCGGCAAGCTCTATATGCACCAGTACAAGGTGAACGCCAAGGCCGCCTTCGACGGTGAGGTGTGGCAGTGGCACCAGGACTACGGCACCTGGCAGCGCGACGACGAGATGCCCGAGCCGCTGGCCATGAACATCGCCGTGTTCCTCGACGAGGTGACCGCCGCCAACGGCCCGCTGCTGTTCATCCCCGGCAGCCACCGCGAGGGCGTGTACGAGGCCGGCCACGACCTGGCCACCACCTCCTACCCGTTGTGGACGCTCGACCGGGCCACCATCACCCGCCTGGCCGAGCGCGGTGGCATCGTGGCCCCGGTGGGCGCGCCGGGCAGCGTGCTGCTGTTCCACGGCTGCCTGGTGCACGCCAGCCCGCCCAACATCAGCCCCTTCGGGCGGGTCATCGTGTACCTGTCGCTGTGCCGGGTGGACAACCACATCCGCCGCTTCAAACGGGCGGAGTGGATCGCCCACCGTGACTTCACCCCCATCGAGGCGTTGGAGGACGGGTGCCTGAGCGAGCTGCTGGAGGCGGCCCGATGAACCTGCACCGCCTCGCCGCCGAGGCCGCCGCCGCCGGGCGCCCGGTGCGGGTCGGCCTCTTCGGGGCCGGGTAGTTCGGCTCGATGTTCCTGGCCCCGGTGCCGCACTCGCCGGTCACCGTCACCGCCATCGCCGACCTGGACGTCGAGCGGGCCCGCCGGGCGTGCGCCGAGGTCGGCTGGCCGGACGCGCTGATCGCCGCCACCGCCTTCGTCGAGCGCGCCGACGAGCTGCTCGCCCGCGACGACGTGGACGTGGTGGTCGAGGCCACCGGCAACCCGGTGGTGGGCGTGGACCACGCGCTGGCCTGCTTCGCCGCCGGCAAGCACCTGGTGGCGGTCAACGTGGAGGCCGACGCGCTGGTGGGCCCGTTGCTGGCCGAGGCCGCCGCCGAGGCCGGGGTGGTGTACTCGCTGGCCTACGGCGACCAGCCGGCGTTGGTGTGCGAGCAGGTGGACTGGGCCCGGGCCTGCGGGTTCGAGGTGGTGGCGGCGGGCAAGGGCACCAAGCACCACCCCACCTACCACCGGTCCACCCCCGACACGATCTGGGACCACTACGGGCTCACCGCCGAGCAGGCGGCCGCTGCCGGCATGAACAGCCAGATTTTCAACAGCTTCCTCGACGGCACGAAGTCCGCCATCGAGATGTGCGCCATCGCCAACGCCACGGGCCTGGCCGCCCCCGCCGACGGGCTCGCCTTCCCGCCCTGTGGGGTGGACGACCTGCCCCACGTGCTGCGACCGCTGGCCGATGGCGGCATCCTGGCCGGCAAAGGCCAGGTCGAGGTGGTGTCCTGCTTGGAGACCGACTTCCGGCCGGTGCACCGCGACCTGCGTTGGGGTGTACGTCGTGCTGGAGGCACCCACGCCCTACGCCGCCGCCTGCTTCGCCCAGTACGGGCTGCGCACCGACAGCACCGGTCGGTATGCCGCCATGTACAAACCGTTCCACCTCATCGGCCTGGAGCTCAACATGTCGGTGCTCAGCGCCGCGCTGCGCGGCGAGCCCACCGGCGCGCCCACCGGGTGGCGGGCCGACGTGGTGTCGGTGGCCAAGCGCGACCTCCGTGCCGGGGAGTTGCTCGACGGCGAGGGCGGGTACACCGTGTACGGCAAGCTGCTGCCGGCAGCCACGTCGGTGGCGCAGGGGCGTTGCCCATCGGCCTGGCCCACGGCGTGGAGCTGACCGCCGACGTACCGGCCGGCACGGTCGTGCGCTGGGCCGATGTCACCCTCAAGGAGGAGCGCACCGCCCACCGCCTCCGCCGCCGCCTGGAGGCGCAGCTCACCCCAGGATGAGCCGCCACGGATCGGGGGTGGGCGGCATGGGCACCTCGATGAGGGCGGGGCGGTCGGCGTCGATGGCGTCGCGCAGCGCCCGCTCCAGGCCGGCGGGATCGGTGACCCGCTCGCCGTGCACGCCGAAGGCCCGTGCCAGCGCCACCCAGTCGGGGTTGGTCAGCTCGGTGCCGAGGTGCACGCCGTCGAACTGCTGGTCGTGCATGCGCTGCACGTTGCCGTAGGCGCCGTCGCTGAACACCACCGCCACCACGCCGATGCGCTCCTGGGCCGCGGTGGCCAGCTCGGCCAAGCCGTAGCCGAAGCCACCGTCGCCGTTGATCGACACCACGGCCCGGTCGGGGTTGCCCACCTTCGCCCCCAGCGCCGTCGGGTAGCCGTAGCCCAGGGTGCCCTGGAAGCCGGGCCACAGGTAGCTGCGCGGGTGGTGCACGGGGAAGCCCACCATGGACACGTAACCGACCTGGGTGAGCTCGTTGACCAGGATGGCGTCGTCGGGCATCGCCCGGCGCAGCGCCTGGCTGTAGGACCACTGCGGCTGGAGCTTGGCCAACGCCGCCTGCTCGCCGGCCCGGGCCGCGCTGAGCTGCTCCGCCGACGCCCAGCAGCCCCGGTCGGGCCCGTCGAGCCGCTCGAGCAGCGCGGTGAGGCCGGCCGCGGCATCGGCGGCGATGGCCACGTCGGGCGAGCGGGGCGCGCCGAGGTCGCGCTCCTCCAGCGTGAGGTGGATCAACGTGGCCCCGTCGGCGGCGGCGAAGGGCCGGCCCCGCTGGGTCATCCCCCTGCTGCCCACCAGCAACACCACGTCGGCATCGGCCATCACCTCCCGGCCGGCCACGGGCAGCAGGGCGAGGGGATCACGGTCGTCCAACGCACCTCGGCCGTTGGCGGTGGTGGTCACCGGCGCCCCGAGGCGCCGGGCCAGCGCCATGAACGCCGCGGTGGCGTCGCCGGCCACCACACCGCCGCCGGCGATGAGCATCGGGCGCTGCGCCCGCCCGAGGCGGACGGCGGCGTCGTCGAGCAGCGCCGCATCGCCGGCGGGGCCGGGAACCGCCGGGGCCACCGCCTCCAGATCCGACGCGGTCAGACCGGACAGGACATCGGGCGGCAGCTCGACCACCGCCGGCCCGGGGCCGGCCGCCAGCCCGGCCATGGCCTGGCGCAGGGCGCCGGGCACCCGGTCGGGATCGGTGACGAGCTCGGCGTGGCGGCACAGGGTGCGCAGGATGCCGCTCTGGTCGGGGATCTCGTGCACCATGCCG
Organism: Acidimicrobiales bacterium; assembly: GCA_041394365.1. Lineage (GTDB taxonomy): Bacteria > Actinomycetota > Acidimicrobiia > Acidimicrobiales > CAIXPF01 > CAIXPF01. Next base: position 78,856 of record JAWKIM010000009.1, on the reverse strand, counting down.
AGCAGTTTGCCCAGCCCGCGGGTGGGCAGCTGCCCGGCGATGAGCAGCACCTTGGAGCACACCGCCCACGAGGTGACCAGGCCGGCACCGGCGTTGAGCACACCGGGACCGGGCACCACCAGGCCCACGCCCACCCGTCCGGTGGTGCGGGCGTACCCGTCGGCCGCGTACGTGGCGGTCTGCTCGTGGCGGACGGGGATGAAGCGCAGCCGGTCGGTCACCTTCGACAGGCCGTTGGTGGCATAGTCGAGCTGCACGCCGGGGATGCCGAAGATGTGGGTGACGCCTTCGTGCGCGAGCTGGCGGGCCATCGCCTCGCCGCCGGTCATCTTCTCGGTCATGGCCGGAGGCTAACCGCCGCCGGGAGCGGGCGACGGCCGCCGTGCCGTCCGGTATCCCACGGGAACCGACGCGATCGACGAATCGATGCCGCATGGGATAGTTTGCTCCACAACACGTGGCACATGTCACGGTCATGCGGCCGGGGCCGTCTACGAAGGGGAGGAACCATGCGTCCAGTACGCAACCGCGCCACCGCGGTCGGGGCTGTCGTCGCCTTGTCACTGGTCGCCGCAGCCTGCGGCGGCGATGACGGGGGCGACACCGCAGAGGGGGCGGAGACGGCCACCACTGCGGCAGCCGACACGGCGACCACCGCCGAGGCCCGGCCACGACGGAGTCGGAGACCGCCACCACCAAGGCGAGCGCACCGGCCAAGACACCGGCGTCGATCGAGGAGTGGGAGAGCTGTGGGCCACCGAGCGGGCGGCCGTCGTCGACAAGATCAAGAAGAACAAGTGGGGCAAGACGGCCGACGGCACCAAGGTGGTCGGCCCCGAGGGCTTCACCATCGATCTCACCACGTGCCCGGCCGGCTGGAGCGACACCGAGGGCCTCACCGACACCGAGATCAAGATCGGCAACCCCACCGCCCTGTCGGGCACCGCCGCCGACTTCGGCAACATCTCCAAGACCACCGCGGCGTGGTTCGAGTACCTCGGTGAGAAGGGTGCGTTCACCGATTCCGAGGGCAAGAACCGCAAGGTGAACTACATCGTCCGGGACGACGGCTACGACGCCACCCGCACCATCCCGCTGGTGGACGAGCTCATGGACAGCGAGAAGTCCTTCCTCATCCAGACGCTGGGCACGCCCGGCGGCCTGAAGGTGTACGACAAGCTCAACGAGCGCTGCATCCCCCATCCGTTCGAGATCAGCGGTTCGCCGGCATGGGGTGATCCCGAGAACCACCCGTGGACGAGCGGCTCGCTGCTGTCCTACCTCACCGAGGCGGTCATCTGGGGGGCGTTCATCGATCAGAACATCGACGAGCTCACCGCCGACGGCGGCAAGGTCCGCATCGCCGCCCTGGTGGCCGAGAGCGACTTCGGCGCCGCCTACGAAGGTGCCATGCGGTCGGTGATCGAGAGCTCGCCGAACAAGGACAAGATCGAGTTCGAGTTCGAGCGGCTGCCGATCACGGCCCCGACCATCACCGACGCCATGACCACCCTGGCGTCGAAGAACCCGAACATCTTCATCACCATGACCGGTGCCGTGCAGTGCACGCAGATCATCAACGAGATCGCCAACAACGGCATGGACGCCACGCTGAAGTACAAGTTCATGTCCTCGGTGTGCAAGAGCTCCGCCTACGTCGGCAAGGACAAGGTCGGCGGTGATGGTTCGCAGTCGAACGGTTGGTACATCGTCGGTGGCGGCCAGAAGGACATCGTCACCGCCGCAGGGCAGGGCGACGCCTTCTCCAAGTGGGCGATCGACTTCCTGGCCGAGGCCGGCCACGACGCCAAGCTGTCGAGCAACTTCGGCAACGGCTTCTACCAGGCGTGGATGCTGAGCCAGACGCTGCAGATCGCCGGTGAGCTCGACGGTGGCCTGACCCGCACCAACTTCATCACCGCCATGCGGGCGTTCAGGGGACCAGCCCGGTGCACCTCGACGGCATCAAGATCAACCTCAACGGCAACGCCGACGGCTACCCGCTCGAGGGTTCCGACCTCTCCGTGTACGACTCAGCCAAGCAGGCCTGGGTCGTGCAGGGCGACATCATCGAGCTGTCCGGCAAGTCGCCGAACTGCGCCTGGGATCCCAGCGTCAACAACTGCGGGTGACCCGACCCGGTTGACGGGCCGGGTAGTCGCGGAGGTCCGCGACCACCCGGCCCACAGGCGCGTCCGGGCCTTCGGTCGACGTCGGTCAGTCGGTCAGTCGGTCAACAGCAGCTCGCGCAGGCGCTTCACGCCGTCGCCGTCGAGACCGACCAGCGGGGCGGCCTCCTCCCAGGTCCCGTAGGTGGCACGGACGGCCTCCACGAAGCCGATCAACGCCTCCACCGGCGCCTCGAAGCTGGCCGGCGGTCGATGGGCGAGGATGCGCTCGGCGTCGGGTCGGGCCCGGATCTTCTCCAGGGCGAGCCATGTTGGCCTGGGACAGGGCGTAGTCGGCCACGATGGTGTCGTCGTCCACGCCCAACAGACCGAGCAGCATGGCGGCCAGGATGCCGGTGCGGTCCTTGCCCGCTGCGCAGTGGAACACCAGGGGGTGGTTGTCGGGCTCGGCGATCAGCGAGAACGCCTCGGCCAACGCCGGCCCGCCCCGCTCGAACATCTTCAGGTAGCTGCGGGCGGCGATGGGCCGCTCGTCGGATGCCTGCCGTTGGATGCGGGTCTCATCCACCATCGGCAGGTGCACGCGCTGGGCGCCCACCGCCAGGTTGCGGCGCACGTAGTTCTCGTTGCCGCCGCCGTCGCGGTGCCCGAACTCGAAGCCGGTGCGCAGGTCGATGACCAGCCGCAGCCCGATCTCGTCGCGCAGCACGGCCACATCGGCGTCGGTGAGGCGCAGCGCATCGGAGCGGAAGATCCGCCGCCAGCGCACGATGCGACCGTCGGCCGCCTGGTAGCCGCCGAGGTCCCGGAAGTTGCTCGGGCCCTCGAGCCCGCAGTCGCGCCTCATGCCACGGTGGGCACGCGGTACGCACGAGCCGCGCTGTCGTGGAACAGGTCCGTGCGCTCGGCGTCGGTGTAGACCGAAGCGATCCGCTTGAGCGTTCCACAGCACGTTGTAGCTGACGCAGCGCTTGTCGACCGGGAAGTTCGATTCGAACAAGCAGCGCGACGGCCCGAAGCGGTCGATGCAGAAGCGGATGTCGTCCTGCCAAGCGGCGGCCAGCTGCTCGGAGGTGGGCGGCACCGGTCGCGGTCCCAGCGCAGGCCGTACATGGGCATGCCGATCCCGCCCAGCTTCAGCACCACGTTCGGGCAGGTGGCCAGCTCCGCCATCGACGCCCGCCACTGGGCGAGCACCTCGCCGCGGCGATCACGGTACGGGCCCACGCCCATCGGGGCACCGAGGTGGTTGCACACGATCGTCGTGCCCTCGCAGGCCCGGGCGGCGGCGGTCAGCTCGGGCAGCTGCGGGTGGTACACCATCGTGTCGAAGCTCTCGCCGCGCTCGCCCAACCGGCGGATCCCGGCCCGGAAGGACTCCTCGGCGAGCATGCCGTGGCGCTTGCCCATGGCCAGCTTGCGGTCGTCGTCGTGGGCCACGATGGCCCGGATGCCACGGAAGCGGCCCTTGCCGGCGGCCACGTGGGCGTCGAGCACCTCGTCGAAGCGTGGGTGCTGCGGGTCGGCGGTGGAGACGATGGCGGCGATCTCCGCCTGGCCCGAGCCGGCGCTGGCCTCCGCCTGGGCGGCGACGAACTCGGTCTCGCCCACCGGGCGCAGGTGCTCGGGCCCGTCGGTGCGGTACTCGGCGCCGCACTCGAGGAACACCGTGCGCACCACGTTGTGGCCGCCGCCCGTGTCGGCGTGCAGGTCGGCCAGCGTGTAGGGCGAGCCGGTGTGCCCGCGTCGAGCCACAGGTGGTGGTGGGCGTCGCAGATGGGCAGCTCGGGGTCGAGAGCGGCCTCCTGCACCTGGGCCAGCCAGGCGAAGTGGGTGGTGCCGGCGTCGGTCATGGCCGGGACCCTACCGTCGCGGCGACGGCCCGTGCCCGGCGTCCGCACCAGGCCGGCTCCACCACCGCGCCGCCGCACGCGCCGTCAGGACGTGGCCGGCGCCGCTCCGGCCGGTGCGGGGCCCTCCCCTGCGCCGGCGCCCGCTGCGACCGCGTCGGCGGCCTGCTGGCGGGAGCTGCGCAGCGTCATCAGCACCAGCGCAGCCAGCGTCACGGCGATGCCGAGCACCTGCACCACCGCCATGGCCTCGTCGAGGAACAGCGCCGCCATGGCGGCGGAGGCCACCGGGCTGGCCAGTGAGACGCAACCACCGAACCACAGCGGCACGTGGCCCAGCGCCCAGTTCATCAGGTAGTGCCCGGCCCACCCCGGACCGATGGCCATGAGCACGATCCAGAACCACTCCCCGCCGGTGGGCGGGCCCCAGCTCTGGCCGGAGAAGGCGGCGAACGGCGTGACCACCACCGCCGCGACCAGCGTGGCCCCGGCGGTGAACTCGGCTGCGCTCAACGTGCGCCGAGCGGCCTTGGACGCCATGAAGTAGCCCGTCCAGGCGAACAGGCACAGCAGGGCCCACAGGTCACCCGCCGCGCTCCACTGGGGCAGGCCGCTGGCGCCGAACACGACGAGCACGACGCCGACGATGGCCACCGAGGCCAGCCCGATGTCGGGCCCCCGCACCTTCTCCTTGAACAGCAGCGGCGCGGCGAACACCAGCACCACCGGTTGCACGGAGGCGATCACCGTGGTGTTGGCCACGGTGGTCAGCTTGAGGGCGGTGAAGAACAGCACCAGGTCCATCCCGAACGCCACACCGCCCGGTATGCAGCGCCGCACGGTGGCCACGCTGAGCCGGCCGCCGGTGGCGTAGAGGATGCCGATGCTCCAGAACACGGCGATCCAGATGCGGTAGAACACGAGCGGCAACGGATCGAGGTCCACCCCTTTGCCGATCACCGCCTGCCCGCCCCACAGCAGCAGGGCGGCCACCGCGGCGCCGTACCCGAGCGACCGTCGACCGGCGGCGGCGTCGGTCATCGCGGCGCGGCCAGGAGCGGTTCCCTGGTCTTGTGCACCGTCAGCGGGTCACCCACCCGGATGGTGGCCCCGTCGGGGGCGATGGCACAGGCGATGCCGAAGAAGCTCTTGTTCTCGAACAACGAGGCCAGCCCGCGGGACATCCCCGGCGGCGCCGCCGTCGACCAGCGGTGGGCCTTGAGCACGACGGCCGGCTCCCGGTGGCGCTCGGCGCTGTCCTGGTCCACCTGGGGCACCGCGCAGCGCGGCCAGGGCAGCAACGCTTCGATCTCGGCCGCGCCCACGGAGAACCGCTGCCACGTGTCCTCGGCCCACGGTGCGTCGGTGTCCACCACGATGTTGGGCCGGAACCGGTCCATACCGAACGGTTCGGCGGCGCGCTGCTGCAGGAAGGCGAGCGACGCGGTGTTGGCCACCAGCACCGGGGCGGCGTCGGCGAAGCTGACCGGCTGCTGGGGCACCAGCTTGACGCGGCGGGCGTCGGGGCGGGTGATCGCCACCAGGCGGCAGGTGGTGCCCAGCACGGCCGACAGCCAGGCGGCGACGTCGTCACCGGCATCGCCCACCGGCACCTCGTCGCCGAGGATGGCCAGCACCGTCCGATCCTCCGCCGTGGGCCGGGCCACATCGATCGAGCCGTGGCCCGGTGCCCGCAGGTGCAGGCCCCCGTCGATCAACTCTGGCGCGACCAGCGCCATGCGCGGGTGCTGGCGCTGGGTGAGGCAGCCGCCGTCGGCGTCGACCACCTGCCACTCGCGATCGCCGGCCAGGCCGTAGGCCGAGACGGTGGCCTCCTGCAGCTCGATGCGCCGGCACGATTTGATCGGGTGGATGTGCAATGCGGACACGGTCCCTGCAGCCATGGGTGAACCCTAGCTTTCCCGCTGCCCGGGCGGGTCGGGACGGTCCTGCAGGGCGAGCATCTCCAGCGCCAGGCCGTAGCCCAGCAGGTCCTGCAGCTGCCGCTTCAGCTGCTCGGTGAGCATGGCCCGGGTGTAGCGCAACGTCAGCTCCGATCGGGTGGCGAGCTCGGCGGCGAGCGACCGGGCCCGGCTCAGCAGCTCGGCATCGGGCACCTTCTCGAACGCCAAGCCGAGGTGCACCGCCTCATCGGCGTCGATCACTTTGCCGGTCAGCAGGTACGCCCGGCCCCGGTTGGCGCCCAGCAGCAGCGGGAACACCACGTGCATCCCGTCGCCCGGCACCATGTCGGACGGGAAGTGGGCGGAGTCCTGGAACTGCGCCGACTCGGCGACGAGCACGATGTCGGACAGCAGGGCCAACTCACAGTGGCGCATGGCCGGTCCGTTCACCGCCGCGATCACCGGGACGTTGATGTTCAGCAGGTTCATCAGCAGCTGCTTGCCCTCCCAGAAGATCCGGTCGGCAGCGGCGAGCGGCAGGCGATGAGGGATCGACGAGCTGGCCGCGCTCGACGCCACGGGGCCCGAGAACACCTCGCCCGTACCGGTCAGGATGACCACGCGGTTGGCGTGGTCACCGGCGACGGCGGCGAACAGGTCGGGCAGTTCCCGGTGCGGCCCGAGCCCCCACTGCAGCGGGCCGCCGTCGCTGTGCAGCCGGATCTCCAGGATCCCGTCGTTGCGTTCGAGCACCGCGTGCTCGAAGCGATGCTGGTACTCGGCGAGCTCCATGTGGTCCTCCCCCTCGGCGCCGCCCGGTCCCGGCCGGTCGCAACGGCCAGCCTGCCACAGCGGGCGGGGGCTACTGTCCGGCCATGCCTGTACCCGGAGCTGTCAGCGACCCGTCCTCGATCGACACCTCGGAGATCCGCATCGGCGAGATCGACGCGTACCTGGCCCGCGCCGTCGGCGACGGCCCGCACGGCGGGATCATCGTGATCCACGAGGCGTTCGGCATGGTCCCCCACATCAGCGACCTGGCCCGCCGCTTCGCCGCCGCCGGGTTCAACGCCATCGCCCCGAACCTCTACACCCGAACCGGCTCGCCCGACCCCACCGACTTCCCGGCCGTGTTCCAGGCCATGTTCGGCAAGTCCGATGCCGAGACGGTGGCCGATCTGGACCTGGCCGCCGCCCACCTGCGCGGCCTCGACGACAGCAACGGCAAGGTCGGGGTCATCGGGTTCTGCTCCGGCGGCCGCCAGACGCTGCTCTACGCCTGCTCGTCGGCGGCACCCGACGCCGCCATCGACTGCTGGGGCGGGTTCGTGGACCGGGCCACCCAGGACGACGTGACCACGCCGAACCGGCCGACACCGGTGCGGGAGCTGGCCGCCGGGGCGTCGTGCCCGATCTTCCTGGCCGGCGGGGCCGACGACCAGAACCCCTCCCCCGAGGTGCTCGCCGACGTGGCCGAGCGGCTGCGCGCCGCCGGCAAGGACGTGACGCTGAAGGTGTGGGACGGCGCCGGCCACGCCTTCCTGGCGGACTACCGGCCGAGCTACGCCGAGCCGCAGGCCCACGAGCTGTGGGCCGACATCCTCGACTTCTTCGGCGCACACCTGCGCTGAGCAGCGCACGGCGACGCCCGCTGACGCGGCCCGGGGGCGGGCGAGCCCGACGCTCGCACCGCCCCCGGCGCTCGATGAGGTCCGACGAACCGTCAGACGAACACGCTGCTCGTTCAATGGCAGTTCGCCCAGTCGAAGGTGACCGACCTGGTTGCCGTCTTGCCCCCACGAAGGTCACCTGGGCCGTGACGGTGGGCCGGTTCGGCATCTGTTCGACCAGGATCAGTGTGGTGGCGCCGGTGGTGTCGGGAGGTCCCGATCCGTACAGCCCGAACCCGGACACCTCGATCGACGTCGTCGAGCGGGTGGTCGACTCGGTGCGGGTGCCGCCGCCCGTCGTGAGCAGCTCGATGCCGACCGACCACGTGACCGACTGCACCGTTCCGTTGAGCACCGAGACCGAGCACCGGGCGCCGACCGAGTCGATCGGGCTGCAGGTGAGCGAATCGATGCTCGGGTCCGGCACCGTCACCGGCGGGCCGGTGGAGAAGTCGACGGTCACCTGGTCACCGGCGCCGACCGACGAACCCGGCCCCGGCCGGTCACCGCCGCCGTGCCGGCTGCGTAGGTGCCGCTCTCCACGTTGGCGCCCCGGGTGTAGCGCAAGCCGAGTCGTTGCAGTTCGGCCGTCACCGCCGCTTCGTCGCGACCACGCAGGTCCGGCAGGGCGAACGTGACCCGGCCGCTCGACACCAGCAGGTCGACCAACGAGCCGCGCCACCGTCTGGCCACAGGCCGGGCTCGTCCGGATGACCGCACCGGCGGGCACCGTGTCGCTCTGCTCGGTGCCGACGTTGCCTCGCCCGAGCCCCGCCGAGCTCAGCGCCGACTCGGCCTGCGCCTGGCTGGTCGAGCCGTTGCAGATGGCCGGCACGACCACGGTCTCGACCACCGGACCCGACGCCAGGTCGAGCGCGATCGACAGCGTGTCGAGATCCACCGGCGTTCCGGCGGTCGGGGTGTGCGAGACCACCTCGTTCTGCCGCCGGGTGGTGTCGGTGACCGTGTTCAGCGTGATCGGCACGTCGCCGAGGAGCCGCCTGACCTCGGCTTCGGCCTCGGAGCGGAGCAACCCGACGAGGTTCGGGGCCGGCGGCATGTCCTTGCAGTCCACCCGGACGGTGTCACCCGGTGACACGGTGGTCCCCGGCCGGGGCACCGTGGTGACCACGAGCGTGGCGGCCACCGGCGAAGCCGCGGCCTCTGCCGGCAATCGGAAGATCGTCGGGGCCGGCACGACCAGCTGCGCCTCGCGGAGCAGGGTCACCGCCTCGTCACAGCGCCGGTTCCGCATGTCGGCCAGCGCGAACGGTCCCCCACCCGCCGAGACCGTCAGGTCCACCGCGGTGCCCTGTTCGGCGAGCTGACCGCCGGCCGGTTGCTGGCCGAGCACCTCGTCCTTGGGGCGTGCACTGTCCCTGGTCTGCACTGTGCCGACGTTCAGGCCGGCGTCGAGCAGCCGTTGGGTGGCCACACCGCGGGACAGGCCGACCAGCGTGGGCACGGTGACGAGCTCGGGTTCCACGACGATGACCGAGATCTCGTGCGAGACCGTCGAGCTGCGTCCGTCGTCGGTCCGGACGGTCAGCGACACCACCGCCGAGCCGGCCGGGAACGTGTGGCGGAACACGCCGCTGTCACCGCCCTTGCGCTCGCCGTCGACCGACCACTCGAAGCGGGTGGGCGAGCCGGTCGACGTCGACACGAACGTGGCCTCCCTCGACTCGAACACCCGGGCGGGCACCTCGAAGCCGGCCTGCAACGTGAGCGGCGGTTCCACCTCCGGTCCGGGCTCGGGGCGCGGCGGCAGCTCCGGCTCCGTCGGAGGGCGCGGCGCCGGGGTATCCGGCGCCGCGTTGACGTCGGGCAGATCGGGGGTGTCCGGGGTGTCCGGCGCCGCCGGGTCCTCGGGCGTGTCCGGCGAAGGCGGGCGCGGTGGGCTCGCATCGGGGGCGTCCGGCGCGGCGCGGTCGGGCACGTCGCCGGGGGCCACCGAACCAGGGACCGTGCCGCCGACCGCACCACCGCCGGTGCCGGCGGGGTCGAACTTCTGCACGTTGCGCACGGATCGATCGGCCAACAGCACACCGGCCACGTCGCCGCTGCGGTCGTCGATCCACAACAGGCCGTCGTCGACGAACAGGTCGAACTCGGCACCGCCGGCGATGATGCCCGCCGATCGGGTCACGCTGGGCCGCTCCAGACCCACGTCGACGATGACGATCTCACCGGTGGCGAAGTCGGGCACGAAGACGAGCAGATCCTTCTCGACGGGATCGCCGTAGCGTCCCTGCCCGTCCGCGTCCAGCACGATCGGCGTCGGGCACTCGTCGCGCCGCGTGTCGGCGGCGTACAGCCGGCGGTCGGCCCCGACCGCGGTCAGCCACGTCGAGCGGGCCGACGGCGCTCCCAGGCTCACCATGCCCGACGGTACGGCGAAGCAGGCGGAACGCCCCAACGAGCCGTCGGCCCCCACGTGGTACCGCCGTCCCTGCGCCGGGTCGACCAGTACGGGGGCACCGCCCACCACGGTGATCGAAGCATCCGGCCCCACGCCGTCGAGCACCCGCCGGCCGGCCCCCCGCTGCGGGTCGAACACGTCGAGGATCCGGTTCGGCGCGTCGAAGACGAACAGCGTGCCGTCCGGTACCACCACCACCCCGGCGGCATCGGTTGACAGCGCCATGTTGTCGCCCCGCCGGTCCAGCGTGGTCGGATCCACCGGGTACACGAGGTCGTTGCTGCCGCTGGTCACCCAGGCCAGCCCGTCGCCGGCGACCAACACGTCGAGCAGCGGATCCGGTCCCGGGCCCGAGAAGGACACCGGCGGGCCGCTGCGCAGCGTCCGACCGTCGACGCGCATGACCGTGCCGGTGGTGCGATCGACCACGAAGCCATCCGGCCCGTGCTGCACGACGTGGAGGTCGTCGCCCGGGGCGTTGGCTGCGGGCAGGCGGGTAACCGCCCGGCCCGACAGCCCGTCGACGAGGGCCACCGTGCCGTTGCGGGCCAGCAGCCAGGCCGATCCGTTGGTCAGTTCGTTGCCGAGGGCGTCGAGGCCCCGACGCCGTTGCGCCACCGCCACGAGCGCGACCAGCAGCACGAGCACCAGCCCGGCGCCGAGCAGGCGGCGGCGAGGGCGCCGGCCTGCCGGGGGGCGCTGGTTCGGGAGCGCGGCTGCCGGTGGGCGCGCCACCGCCTGGGGCATCATCGGGGCCATCGCCGTTCTCCTCCCGCCAACACGGATGGGGCCCGATCGGGCGCCGGCACCGGCCCGATCGGCACAGCACTGGGCCGGCGCGCCGTCCACACCAACGGCCGGGGGTCGAGCCCAGCGCAGGCGAGCGAACAGGCCGCTGCGGGTGGCGAGGGCGCCTGATCCGTTGCTCGCAGCCCCGTGCCTGCTGGCCCGTCACCCGCGGGGCCGACCGGGTCGAACAACGCCGCATCCACCAGCGGGGCCAGTTCGTCGAGTGCTTCTCGCAGCGGGCCGCCCAAGGGCACCTGCCCTCGATCGGGTCGGTGGCCAACTGCGCCGCCTCCAGCACGGTCGTACCGGGCGGTATGGCGAGCCCGGCCAGCCGTACGGTCGCGGCTCGTCTTCCACGAACCGATCACCTGCTGGTAAGGAACTGCAGGACGCCGCTTCCGGGCTGCAGTGCTCCGGGCCGCGAAGAGGGCGAGCGGGGTGGCGGCCAGCACGGCCAGCGCCACGGCCGCAGTGACGGCACGGGCCGCCGGCCCGCTCCTGGCGACCTCGAGGCAGTACCCAGCTCCAGGCAGTTCTTCACCTCCTGGGTCTCCAGCGGCGCACTGGCCGGGCACGCTGGCGTCGCTGCCGGTGTCGGCCTCACGCTGCGGCTGCCGTTCGGTCGGGTTGGTGGGATCGTAGGGGACCCAACCGCTGCGTCAGAGGACTCGGGCCACGCAGTGATGTCGGCGTGCACCTCGATGGTCTCCCGGCGGTTGCGGCCGCCGGGTCGATGCGGTAGCCGACCACCACCCGGGTGCGGGGTAGCCCGCCAGCCGACCGAGCACGCGGAAGAGCAGGCCGGCGAACTGTTCCGGCGTGCCCACCTGCTGCACTTCCGGCGGCGCGGCACCGCCGGCCGGCGAGCCCGCGGTGGGCAGCATGGCCGCGAGGCGGCCCAGCGAGTGGCCCGGTGCTGCCTGCGGCGACGAGCCGAAGCGCTCCGAGCGCAGTGCCGCCTCCAGCGCAGCCAGCCGCACGCCGGGCGGGTCACCGGCCGCGGTGGTCTCGGCCAGGAAGGCCCCCAGCTCCGGTGGCAGCTCCGCCGGCAGCGCCGCCGAGGCGGCAGCCCGCGGGTCGGCCGACACCGCTTCGGTGAGCAAGTCGTCGCGGTCCTGCACCGGTAGGGCGGAGCTCAGCTCATAGGTGATCCGGCCGCCGCCCTCGGCCACGAGCGTGGCCGTGTCCCCGTCGTAGCCGAACCTCGACGTGTCCGCACCGCCCAGGCGGCGGGGCAGCCCGACCACCGGCACGAACGAGGAGCTCCAGCCGGCGGCAGGTCATAGCGCTGCTGGACCGTGGGCCCCGCCGGGGCAGCCGCCCAGCCGGCGGGCAACGCACGGCCCGCCCGGTCGAAGCGGGCCGGATTGCTCCACACGCCGCCGTCATAGCGATCGAGCACCGCCCACGACACCCGGTCGATCACCGTACCCTCAGGTATGTCCTCGAACGTCACCCGGAAGACCGTGCGGTCACCGCCGCTCGGTGCGCCGAGCTCTGCCGACACCTGGTTCAGCGGGCTCACGGCATCACGGACCACCAGCGCGCCGTAGAGGTCGCCAGGCGAAGCGCTCGCCGTCGTCGGTGAGCGGGCCGACGGCCGCGATCGTCACGCCGACGGCGGTCAGCACCGCCACCAGCAGCGGGGTCGAGCCCAGCCCTGCGGCGGCGACGCGCCGCCCGCCCACGACGCCCGTCCCGCCGGTGACCCCCGTCCCGCCGGCGACCGGGTCGCGGCGTTGTCCGCTGCGCGCGGCGAGCACCGTGAGCACGGATGCCACCAGCACGGCGATCACCACCGGATGGCTGCTGCGCCCGAGATGGCCGGCGTACCCACACGTGACCACGAGCGCGAGGAGCGGCGGGACCAGCGGCCACACCGCCCGCTGCGCCCCCTGCAGCCGCTGCGCGGCCACTGCCACCGCACCCGCCGCCAACACCGGCAACACGGCCACCGGGCCGCGGTCGTCGAGGGGGACGCCGGCGGTCAGCAGCAGGGACCAACCGCCGGTGACCCCGTTCCAGAGCTCGCGCCACGCCGCCGGGCCCGGCAGCCGGGCGGTGGTGCGGTCGCGACAGACCGTCAGCACGTCCACAGCGCAACGGCGAGCAGCGCCACCGCCCGGCCGGCCACCGTCGGGGCAGCCACCGCAGCGCCAGGCCGTGCGCCATGAAGGCCACGACGACCGCCCCGGCGCACAGCAGGAGCTCCAGCGGCCCGGCGAAGAGCGGCTCGATCGGGGCGAAGGCGACCACACAGCACACACCGAGAGCGAGGGTCTCGGCGACGGGGCGCCACCGGCGCCCAGCACGCCGGGCCCGGCGTCGGTCCGGCGCTCGATGACCCGGGAGCATGCGCCTGGTCGGCGCGCGCCGCCGTCGGGCGCAGCGGTGGACAGGGGCGGCGCGATCGACACGGCTCAGCCCACCCGGCCTTCCAGACCGCGAACTCGGCGAGATCCACGCAGGCGATGCCGAGGACTCCCTCCACGCCGGCGACGGTGCGGCCGTAGTTGGGCCCGAGCTGCACCAGCGTGGCCATCTCGTACCGCTGCCGCACCGAGGACACCACCGAGAGCTGTGTGCACACCGACCCCGTGACGACGCCGAGCGACGCGCCGTGCTGCCGGCGGCCGGCCAGGCGGGTGAGGGTGCGCAGGCCCGGATCGGCCACCTCGGCGGCGATGGCGGCGAGGACGTCGAGAGCCTCGGTCAGCCCGCTGCCGGTGGCGTCGATGCCGACGACCACGCCGCCGGTGGTGTGCAGCGTGGTGGGGAACCGCTGCATCGCGCCGGCGCTCACCAGGGAGGCGGTCACCCGCACCGCCTCGTCGAAGGCCCGCTCGTCGATGTAGGAACCGGCCTGGGTGTCCAGCACGATGACCAGCCGGGGCTCGTTGGTCACGACCGTGTGCTTGACCATCAGCTGGCCGGTGCGGGCGGTGGTCGGCCAGTGCACCAGGCGGAGGTCGTCGCCGGGCACGTAGTCGCGCAACGAGTGGAAGGCGATGCCGCCGCGAGGGGCGACCGAACGGGTGGGCCCGTCGAAGTCCTGGGAGCGGCCGGTGGGCAACGGCGCCACCCGGGCCTGGCGCGGGTGCACGATCAACCGGGTTTCGGCACCCTCGCCGTAGCCCACGCCGACCAACCCGAGGGCGTCGGCGTGGCTGATCTCCAGCGGCCCCACCGGCACGATCCCCCGCCGGTCTGTTGGCAGGTCGTAGTGCACCCGCTGCGTCGCCTGCGAGGACAACCCGCGCAGCTGCAATCGGAGCCGGCGGCCGCCGAGGTGCTCGTGGGCCAGCAGCGGGGGCGACCGCCGGGTCCCGCGGTTCGTGATGGTGAGCACGCCGGCCGCGCCCTCACCCTCGGCCACCCGGGCGGGCACCACATCGCGGCGCACCTCCAGCGACGGGCGGATGAACAGCCACGCCGCGGCGACGACGAGCGCGACCAACAGGGCCGCGCCGAGGGCCACCAGCTCCCGGAGATCGGCGAGCAGCCCGGTCGCCAGGCAGACGGCGCACAGCACCGTCGTGGCCCAGCCGTTCTTGGTCAACATCCCCGCTCCCTCCTTCGTCGCCGCCGGGTCAGACGCCCAGGCGGACCTCGGGCGTGGGGATGGCGGCGGCGACGTGGTTGAGCAGCGTGGCGGCGGTGTGGCCCTGCAGCTCGGCCTCGGCGGTCAGCAGCATGCGATGACCGAGCACGTAGGGCAGCAGCTGTTTCACGTCGTCGGCGGTCACGAATCCACGCCCCCTCGATGCGGCCAAGGTCTGGGCGGCGGTGAGCAAAGCCAGGCTCCCGCGTGGCGACACCCCCAGGCGCAACTCGCCCATCTGGCGCGTCGACGAGCAGAGGCTGACGATGTAGCTGTGCAGCGCCGGCGCCACGTGCACGCCCCGGGCGATCTCGATCAGGTTGGTGACCAGCGCCAGCGTGGACACCGGCCGCACCTGCTCCACGGTGATGCCACTGGAGCGACCGCGGATGATCTCGATCTCCGACTCGTGGTCCGGGTAGCCGATCGAGAGCTTCATCATGAACCGGTCGATCTGGGCCTCGGGGAGGTGGTACGTGCCGTCGAACTCCACCGGGTTCTGCGTGGCGATGACCATGAACGGGCGGGGTACGGGCACCGGGTTGCCCTCGACGGAAACCTGCCGTTCCTCCATGACCTCGAGCATGGCGGACTGCGTCTTCGGCGACGCCCGGTTGATCTCATCGCCGACGACGATGTTGGCGAAGACCGGCCCGGCCCGGAACTCGAAGTTCCGGGTGTTCATGTTCCAGATCTGGGTGCCGGTGAGGTCACTGGGTAGCAGGTCGGGGGTGAACTGCACCCGCGTCATGGTGCCTTCGATGGAGTTGGCGATGGCCTTGGCCAACGACGTCTTACCGACGCCGGGGATGTCGTCGATCAGTAGGTGGCCTTCGGACAACAGGGCCACCAGCGCCAGGTGCACGACGTTCGTCTTGCCCCGGATGAACTGCTCGACGTTGTGTTGCAGCACGCGGAACTGCTCGGCGAACCACTGCACCTGCTCCGCTGTCGCCTCGGCCATGACCATCCCTCCGTGGTGGCGATGCACCAGGGCGGTCGGCCATGGCGTCGACGTCTGCTCACCTGAGCATGACGAGAGCCAACACCGCGACGCTGATACATGCAAGGGCCAGTGCCAAGCCCAGCAACGCCCGTCGCCGTTGGGCACCGAGCTGCGCACCCTCGTGCACCCGGAACGAGCCCGCTCCCCCATCGGGATGCCGTTCGGTGAGCCCGGGCGACGGCGGCGGCGACGCACCGGACGGTATGGCCCTACCCGCCGGCATGGCCGCACCCGTGGGTATGGCCCCAACCTGCGGCATGGCGGGCGGGGCGACGACCGGGGAGGCGGGCGGGGCGGTCACCGACGGCGGGGCGGCGCCACGGAGGCGGTCGGGCGGTGGTGGCGAGGAACGCAGGGCCGGTTGGGTGACGGGCTGCGGGCTGGCGAGCAGCGTGGCACCGAGGGCGACGACCGCCTTCGGGTCGGCCGCCAGCACCAGCTCGCTGCGCGGGAACCGCGCGCCCACGGCCTCGCCGATCGAGGGCAGCTGGCTCCCGCCGCCGATGAGGTGCACCGCGCTGATCGCCTCGATCGGCAAGCCGGCCGCAAGCACCGTGTCCTCGCACAGCTGCACCGATTCCTCGACCATCGGCTGCAGCAGACGGACGACCTCGGACCGTTCGAGCACGACCGCGAACGTCCGCTCCGGCAACGTGATGGTCACATCGGCGCGCGGGTGCAGCGACAGCAGCTCCTTGGCCCGGCGCACCTCGGCGCGGAGGCGCAACGCCGAGCCGGACCAGGCCGGGTCGTCGGACAGTTGCAGCTCCTCCCAGGCCGCCGCGTCGATGTGCCGCTCGCCGACGTGGCGCATCAGCACCTCATCGAACAGATCACCGCCCAGCGCCCGGTTGCCTTTCGGACGACCCGCCACCTCGAAGCCGACCGGCTCCACTTGGAGCACGGCGATGTCGAGCGTGCCGCCCCCGAGGTCGTACACGACGAGGTGGTCGCCGGGTTGGTGGCCGTAGCCGGCCGCCTGCGCCCAGGCGCCGGCCACGGGCTCCGGCACCAGCTCCGGGAGGTGGGCACCGGCCTGGGCGAGCGCCTCGCGGAACGGGGCCAGCTGCAGCTCGCTCCAATCGGCCGGATGGGTGAACACCAACTGCGCCGGCTGGCGGGCCTCGCGATCGGCGTGACGCAGCACCGGGCGCAGCACGCCGGCGATCACCGAGGGCAGCGGGTGCCGCGCACCGCCGAGCACCACCGTCGAGGAGCGGCCGAGCAGCTGCTTCGGGGCGCGCAGCCCGCGTGCCGGGCGCGCCGCGGTGAGCGCCTCAGCAGCGGCGCCGACCACCAGGGAACCGTCCTCCTCGGCAAAGACCACCGACGGGGTCCGCCTGACGCCGGCCACCTCGATGACCGTGGGCGCGTCCTGCCCCCGGCGGATGGCGGCAACGGTGAAGCTGGTCCCGAAGTCAACCCCGATCACCACGCCTGCTGCCATGCCGGAGCGATGCTATCGCCGTACCGATGGGTACGGTGTGCTCGGCCGATCAGGCGGGCACGAGCGCGTCGAGCCGCTGGAGGTCGGCGGCGGTGGGGGCGTCCACCCGGTACAGCGACGCCGGGTTGTCCCACAGGATCCGGCGGCGCACGTCCGCCGGCTGGGCGCCGAGCGCACCCTCGATGCGCTCGCGCACGTCGCCGGCGTACAGCGACGTGGGATGGGGGAAGTCGGTCTCGAACAGCACGTTGCCGGTGCCGATGCGCTCGAGCAACCCCTGCGGCGCGAACTGCTCGAACCAATAGCAGACGAACACCGGGCGCTGGAAGTACTCCGACGGCAGCAGCTCGAAGATCGGTCGCTGGTCGCGCACCTTGCCGTCGATGAACGCGTAGTCGCAGGCCTCGAGCACGAACGGCACCCAACCGATGCCCGACTCCACCGACACCACCTTCAGCTGCGGGAAGCGCGGCAGCACGCCCGACAGCAGCAGGTCGGCCACCTGGACGCCGTTGCCCATGGTCAGCGCCACCGTGCTGCGGGCGTAGGTGGCCGCCGAGCCGTGGGCGCGCACCCGGTTGCGGTCGAAGATCGTCGACATGTCGCCCGAGCCGATGTGGAAGCTGACCGGCAGGTCGGCGGCCTGGGCGGCGGACCAGATGGGGTCCCAGTGCTCGTCGCCGAGGAACGGCATGCCGTGCACCTGCGGCTCGCCGGTGAACAGCACACCGCGGTGGCCCTTGGCTGCGCAGCGCTCGATCTCGCGCACCGACGCCTCCACGTCCCAGAACGGGATGGCGGTGACCGGCAGCAAGCGGCGGGCGTCGGCGGAGGCCCAGTCGCTCTGGAAGTCGTTGTACGCCTCCACGCAGGCCAGCATCAGCTCGGGATCCTCCAGCTTGAGGAACACCTGGCTGCCGAAGCCGCCGACGTTCGGGTAGAGCACCTGTGCCCAGATGCCCACCGAATCCATGTACGCCAGGCGCTGGTGGGCGTCGTAGGCACCCGGGTGGGCGTCATCGAAGCCCTTGGGCGCCTCGGGGAACGGGCCGCCCTCGAAGCCCGCCACCGCCGACAGGCCGACCGAGGAGATGCGCCGACCCTGCAGCACCCAGTTCTCCTTGCCGGACTGCGGATCCTTCTCCACATGGGGAACGAGATCACGGAAGCGCGCCGGGACCCTGGAGGTCCACACGTCGGCCGGTTCGGTGATGTGGGTGTCGACGTCGATGAACAGTTCGGTTGCCATGGTGTGCTTCCCCCCGGAGCTCGTGTCAGCACCGCGAGCCTACGCCCGGACGGGCTCGCCGTTCCGACGCTAGGTTTCCGCCGTGGCCGCACCTCGCCAGATCCACGTGGAGACCGCAACGGTGAGCATCGCCGGGTGGGACTACGGCAACCGCACCGCCCGACCGATGGTGCTGTTGCACGGCCTCACCGACCTGGCGTGGTCGTTGCACCCGGTGGCCGAACGCTTGGCCGAGCGGTTCCACGTGCTCAACCTCGACCTGAGAGGCCACGGCGACTCCGGCCGGGGCCGGGCCTACACCGTGGCGCACTTCGTGGCCGACCTCCGGGCCGTGCTCGACCGTCTGGAGCTCGCCCGACCCGTGCTGTTCGGCCACAGCATGGGCTCCATCGTCACCAGCACGTTCGCCGGCACGTGGCCCGACGAACCCGCCGCGCTGGTCATGGTGGAGGGCCTCGGGCCGCCGCCGCGCTTCGGCGAGGGCGACGTCGCCGGGCGCCGCCAGATCGCCCGGGCGATGATCGAGGCCCTCAACGAGGACCCGACCCGGCCGCCCATGGCCGATCTCGCCGCCGCCACGGCCCGCTTGCGCCGAGCCCATCCGGGTCTGAGCGAAGCCTGGGCGGCGAGCTGGCCGACGCCGGCACCCGGGAGGGGCCAGACGGCGGCCTGGTGTGGAAGTGGGATCCGTTCGTGCGCGAATGGACGGCCGTGTTCGACCGCCAGCGCTACGAGGAGTGCTGGACGCAGGTCCGCTGCCCGGTGCTGGTGCTCACCGGCGGCCACGCCTGGGAACGCTGGTGGCGCCCGACCATGGCGGTGCGGCCCGGGCCCGGCTTCGACGGTCCGATGCGCGACGCCGAGCAGGCCCGTCGGCTGGCGCTGTTCGGCGACGTGGAGCACCACGTGCTCGACGCCGGCCACATGGTCCACTTCGACGCACCCGACGAGCTGGTGGTCCGCACGCTGTCGTTCCTCGAACGGCGCCTGCCGGCCTGACGGTCGCCCCGCCGCGGCCGCTCAGGCCTTGGCGCGGTCGCCCTTCGGTTTGGGGAACAGCATGCGGCCCACGTTGAGCAGCGCGATGTCGTGGGCGATGCCCATGACCATACCGGCGCGCGCGTCGCGGAAGTAGCGCTCGAAGGGCAGTCGCTTGGCGAAGGCGGTGCCGCCGCCGAGCGTCATCGCCTCCTGGGTGATGAACGTGCCCACCTGATCGCAGGCCACCTTCGCCTCGAAGAACGCCTGCGGCCCGCCGCCGGCCCCATCGTCGAAGGCCGCGCACGCCGCGTACAGCAGGGCCCGGCTGCGCTCGAGCTCGATGCGGCACGTGGCCATGCGGGCCTGGACGGTCTCCACGTCGCCCATGCGGCGCCCGTCGGCCAGCGTGGTGGCGGCCACGTGGGCGTGCAGCCGCTCGTAGCACCCCGCCGCGATGCCGAGGTAGGTGGCGGCGTAGGTGCCCAACACCACCGGCATGAGGTCGACCCGCTGGTTGTCGGGGTTGAGCAGCCGGCCGTCGGCGATGAAGCCGTCGAAGGTCATGGGCGAGCTCTGGTTGCCGCGCATGCCCAGCCCGTCCCACGGCTCGTCCACCGACCACGACAGGTCGTCGCGCAGCACCTGGAACATGAGCTGCTGGGCTCGACCGCCGTCGGCCGGCTCGTAGCGGCACATGAAGAAGTAGGCGTCGGCCAGGCCGGCGCCGGTGACGAAGGACTTGTGGATGTTGGCCACCCGGTAGCCGCCCTCGACGCGCTCGACGGTCGACTTCGGGCCGCCGGCCCAGGCCCCGCCCTGGTGGCCGGCCTCGCTGCCGGCCACGGTGGACAGCCACTCGCCCGACACCAGCTTGGGCAGGATCTCCCGCGCCTGGGCGTCGGTGGGCGCCCGGGAGATCATCTCGATGCTCTCGAGGTGCATCTTGTAGATCAGCGCCGTCGACGGGCACGCCGCGGCCAGCGTCTCGGTGACCAGGCAGGTGGTCAGCAGCCCCTCGCCCGCTCCCCCGTGCCGTGCGTCGGCCCGCAGGCCGAACAGGCCGGCGGCGGCCAGGGCGTCGAGCTGGGCCCTGGGGAACCGCGCGGTACGGTCGGTGTCCTCGGCGGCGGGGGCCAGCACGTCGGCGGCCAGTGCGGCCGCCCGCTCGTGCCACTGCCGTTGTGCTTCGCTCAAACGGATGTAGGTCATCGCTCGTGCTCCCCCTGGGCCGCTCGGACGGCGCGCACCCTACCGCAGCACGCTCGAACGCAGAGGCGGTAGCGTGGCCGCGAAGACGGCACCGGGGGGTCAGCGTGCGCGAGCGGCAGCGGATCGACTTGGGGGCCAGGCTGGCCACCTACCTGCTCGAAGGGCGGACGTACTCGTCGGGCGCCACGGTGGCCCTGCCCAGCTCGGCCTACCGCGACGAGCGGCGCTGGGCCGCTGAACGGGCGCTGCTCGGCGGCCGCGCCCACCGTGGTGGCGCTGTCGGGCCAGCTCCCGCACCCGGGTGACTTCGCCACGTTCGCGCTGCCCGATCTGCCCACGCTGACCGTGCGCGGCGACGACGGCGAGGCCCGGGTGTTCGTCAACGCCTGCCGGCACCGCGGCGTGCTGCTGCGCGACGAGCCGTGCGGCCACACCGGCCGGGTGCTGGTCTGCCCGTTCCACGCGTGGTCCTACCGCAACGACGGCACGCTCAACGCCATCCCCGACCCGAGCGGGTTCACCGATCTCGACCCGGCCGCCCTCGGCCTGGTCGAGCTGCCCTCGATCGAGCGCCACGGGATGGTGTGGCTGCTGCCCGACGAGCACACCGAGCCGATCGACGCCGCGCTCGCCGACGAGCTCGACGCCTACGGGCTGGCCGGCTGGCGGGCGTTCCGCAGCGTCGCCATCGACGTACCGGCGAACTGGAAGCTGTTCTACGAGACGTTCCTCGAGTTCTACCACGGGGTGGACCTGCACACGTCCACGCTGGCGCACCTCATGCAGCGCAACCTGGTGCACTTCGACCGGATCGGGCGGCACTGGCGCATGGCCGCGGCCAAGCAGTCGCTGCGGGCGGTGGCCGGCAGCGATCCGGCGTCGTGGAACGTGTTGGACCACGCCGTGGTCAGCTACGACCTGTTCCCCAACGTGGCGCTCAACGTGCACGGCGACCACGCCGCCGTCTACCGCATCCTGCCCGGGGACCGGGTGGACCGCTGCGTGTGGCACTTCACCATGCTCACGCCCGAACCGGTGGATGCCGGTTCGAAGGCCGAGCGCTACTTCGGCCGCAACTTCGACTACATCGTGGCCACCGGTCACGAGGACGTGGCCATGGCCGCATCGGCGCAGCGGACGATGGCCGCCACCGAGCGGGTGTTGCACGGCGGGTTCGAGCCGGTCCTGACCGACTTCCACCGTTGGCTCGACACCGCCCTGGGCGGTACCTGAGCAGGTCGGGCGCGGGGCGGGCCGAGACCGCTCGGCTCAGTGCATACCCGGCCAGCGCGAGTAGTCGGCGTACGTGTCGTCGCGCACGATCTTGCCGTCCACGATGGTGAGCACGGCGCAGAACGGCAGCTTCCACTCCGGACCCTGGCCCGGGTCCACCAGCGTGCCCTCGACGGTGACGACGTCGCCGCTGTGGTGCGTGCGCTCCAGACGGATGGCCCGCTGCGGGGCCGCCTGCAGCACCCGCCGCTCGAACTTCAGCAGCTTCTCCGGGCCCATGACCACACCGCCGAGCAGCGCGTAGGGCGCGTACAGCTCCCGCACCATCGCCTCGATGTCGGTGTTGAACGTCTCCGCCCAGCGCTGGACCAGCGCGTTGTTCGCAGCCGTTGCGTCGCTCATGATGGCCTCCCTGCGTCGCGGTGGCGTCACGGTAGCAGGGCCCTCACCGCCGCCGGCCGGACTCCGGCCGTACCCGATGGTACGCCGCGTGGGCCTGCCCCGGCTGCGGGGTGGGGCGCCGATCGCTACAGTGCCCGGCCATGGTGAGCTTCGGAGTGAGCATCTTCCCCACAGACCTGTCGATCGACCCGATGCACGTGGCCAGAGAGGCGGAGGCGCGCGGCTTCGAATCGCTGTGGTTCCCCGAGCACAGCCACATACCGACCAGTCGGGTCACGCCCTGGGGTGGCAACCCCAAGGCGCCGCCGTTGCCGGAGGAGTACTGGCGCACCTACGACCAGTTCGTGGCGTTGGGCATGGCCGCGGCCGTCACCACCACCATCAAGTTGGGCACCGGCATCACGCTGGTGGCCCAGCGCGACCCGTTCTGGCTGGCCAAGGAGGTGGCCAGCGTGGACGCGCTCTCGGGCGGCCGCCTGCTGTTCGGCATCGGCTACGGCTGGAACAAGGAGGAGCTCGCCCACCACGGGGTGCGCTACACCGAGCGGCGCGCCATCGTGCGGGAGAAGATCCTGGCCATGAAGGAGCTGTGGACCAAGGACGAGGCCGAGTTCCACGGCACCCACGTGGACTTCTCGTCGAGCTGGTCGTGGCCCAAGCCGGCCACCAAGCCGCACCCGCCGGTGATCCTGGGCGGTTCGGCCGGGCCCAAGACCATGGCCCACATCGTGGAGTACTGCGACGGCTTCATGCCGGTGTCGGGCCGCTACGACCTCGCCACCCAGATCGCCGAGATCCGCCGCATGGCCACCGAGGCCGGCCGTGATCCGGCCTCGATCGAGTTCGGCCAGTTCGCCACGCCGGCCAAGGCGGAGATCGTCGAGCAGATGATCGAGGTGGGCCTGTCCCGCATCGTGTTCGCCCTGCCGTCGGCCGGGCCGGACAAGGTCCTGCCCCTGCTCGACCGCTTCGCCGAGCTGGCCGGGAAGTACTGAGGGGACCGACCGGTATGGACAAGGGGGAGTTCTACCGCAACGCCCGGGCCGACCGTACGGGGCCGATGCACGGCGTGCGGGTCATCGAGGCCACCACCGCCTGGGCCGGGCCGATGGTCGGCTGCGTGCTGGCCGACCTCGGTTGCGACGTGGTGCGCATCGACCTACCGGGCAGCGCCGGCTCGAGCTGGCCGCCGTTCCTGCCCGGCACCGACGTGGCGTTGTCGCAGCAGACGGTCAACCGCAACAAGCGCAGCGTCACCATCGACCTGCACAAACCGGAGGGGCGGGACCTGTTCCTGCACCTCGTCGCCGGCGCCGACCTGGTGGTGGAGAACTTCAAACCCGGCACGCTGGCCGGTTGGGGCGTGGGCTACGAGCACTGCAAGGCGGTCAAGGACGACATCGTCTACGTGTCGGTGTCTGGCTGGGGCCAGTTCGGGCCGTGGTCGGAGCGAGCCGGCTACGACCCGGCCGCGCTGGCGGCGGGCGGTTGGATGTCGCTCAACGGGGCGCCCGACGGGCCGCCCACCAAGGCGCCCACGTTCCTGGCCGATGACCTGGCCGGGCTGCACGCCGCCCTCGGCGCGCTCGCCGCGCTGCACCACCGGAACGCCACCGGCGAGGGCCAGCACGTGGACATCGCCCTGCTCGATGCACTGCTGTTCCAGTGCAACGGACTGCTCACGCTGGGGGCGCTGGGCCAGAACATCCCGCGCATGGGCGGCGAGGTGCTCGCCTCCAGCCCGACCAACAGCTACGCCTGCTCCGATGGCCACCTGTACCTGGCCATCATCCTCGACCGGCACTGGCAGACGCTGTGCGGGTTGATGGGCCGGCCCGAGCTGGCCACCGCGCCCGGTTTCGCCACCAACCTCGAGCGGGTGGCCAACCGCGACGCGGTCAACGAGGCGGTGGCCACCTGGTGCGCGGGCGGCACGGTGGCCGAGCGGCTCGGCGCCATCCAGGACGCCGGCATCGCCGCGGCCCGGGTCAACAGCTTCACCGACGCCGCCGCCGAGCCCCACGTGCTCGAGCGCGACATGCTGCAACCCACCGTGATCGGCAGCGGCCAGGAGGTGCCGCTCACCGGACCGGCGGCCAAGTTCTCCCGCACGCCCACCAAGGTGCGCCGGGCGGCCCCCGCAGCCGGCGACGACACCGACGAGGTCCTCGACGAGGCCGGCATCGACGCCGACCAGCGGGCCAAGCTCCGCGCCGCCGGGGTGATCTGACGCGACGGCGGCCCGGCCGGTTCGCACCGGTCCGGGCCGCTGGTCGCTCCGGCTTCAGCCGAGCACCGGGATCAGGTGACGTTGAGGATCGACGCCGCCACGTCCACGATCACGTGGGCGTTGGTGGTGCTGTAGATGCACAGGTTCCCGCCGTTGAGCTGGCCGACGGCGAAGTTGGCCACGGTCTCGTTGGCGCTGAAGTTCAGGTTCGACACCCAGGGCACGGAGGAGCCGCAGGTGTGGACGGTGAGGTAGCCCGGGCCGTCCGAACCGGTGACGGTGAGGTTGAACACCGCGCCGCCGGCGTTGTTGGCCAGCGAACTGGCCACCGGCACCTGCAGCGTGGCACCGGCGGCGAGCATGGTGCTCTGGCGGGTGTCGACCACCCGGATCGGGCTGCGGCTGACGAACTCGGCGGCGCCCTGGCGGAACACGCCGAAGAGGTCCACCACCAGGTCGGTGTCGACGCTGGAGACCACGCACACGTTGCCGCTGCCGTCGACCATGCCGATGGCGGCGTTGGCCGTGGTCTCACCGGCCGCGAAGTTGACGTTCGACGCCATCGGCACGCCCTCGGAGCAGGCGTAGACGGCCAGGTAGCCCGCGGCCGCCGGGTTCGTGGCGGTCACGTTGAGCAGCGCCGCCACCGGCGTGGCGACGTCGGCCACGTGCAGCTGCGGGTCGTTCGCCTGCACCCCGAACTGCTGCGGCACGGCGATCGAACGGGGCACGCCGGCGGTCAGGCGGGTGGCGTTCTCGCGGGTGTCGACCAGGCGGGTCGACGCGCCACTGGAGTAGCCGTTGGCGGCCGACTCCCCGAACCAGCCGTTGAGATCCACCACCACGTGGGAGGCGACGGTGGACACCAGGCAGATGGCGCCGCCGGTGCCCACCTGCACCGACGCCATGTTGGCGGTGGTGTGGCCAGCCACGAAGTTGACGGTGGAGTTGGTGCGCTCGGTCCCGCACGGGTAGGCGGCCACCCAGCCATCGGCGCTGGTGTCGGTCACCGTCACGTTCACGTTCACCGCAGTGGCGTTGGCGGCCACGCCGTTGGCGCCGGTCACCACCAGCTGGCGCTCCACCATCGGGGCCATGGCGGTGCTCTGCCGGGTGTCCAGCAGCCGCGTGGGCGTCACCGGGGTGTACCTCTCGGTGACCTGCAGCCCGATGGGCGTGTCCGAGCACGAGTTGAACGCCAGCGCCTCGACGTCGGTGACCGAGTCGTCGCTCACGGGGTAGGACCCGCCGGCTCCGAGCTCGATGGCCGCCGTGGTGGCGAAGAACGTGCCGTAGGAGCCACCACCGAGGTAGAAGACGAACCCCGAGCCGAGCGAGGAGAACGACCCGGTGTCGTGCAACGTGCGCTTGACCTGGTTGTTGCTGTCGTACAACTTCAGCGCGTAGGTGCCGTTGACCGTGGTGCTCGGCACGAACGCGTAGTAGTCGCCGGCGGCCAGGTCACCGGCCTGCAGCTGACCGCTCGGGTTCGCGCTGGCGAAGGGGCGGGCGGCGCCGCTCACGTTCAGCACCTTGTCCACGCCCGGCGTGGTGCCGGTGTAGTTGTACTGCACGTCGAACACCTGGCTGCCACCGAAGCGGCAACCGAGCAGGTCGGCAGGCTGTGCCGCACCGGCGGTCGGCGTGGACGGCGCCATCGCGACCCCGGCGGCGGCCACCGCGGCGCCGAGCAGCGCTCGCCGCCACCGTCGACGCCCGTGCGATGCTGGTGCACTCGTCTGATCGTGCATGGAGCTCCTCTCCTGAAGTTGCAGGGAGTGAGCCTACGAGCACGATTCGTGACCAGAGGTGGCCCGGGTGGGGGAACCTCGGCCGCGCCGCAAGAAGACGCGAAGGGGTCAGTCCGCTTGCGGCGCCGCGTCAGCCCGCCAGCGCGGCGGCGCCGGGCAGCAGTTTGAGGAAGTTGTCGCAGTAGAACGCCTGGCGCACGGCCTCGTCGAGGTCACCCAGGCTGGCCTCG
The DNA here is from genome assembly GCA_041394365.1 of Acidimicrobiales bacterium. GTDB lineage: Bacteria > Actinomycetota > Acidimicrobiia > Acidimicrobiales > CAIXPF01 > CAIXPF01. Next base: position 52,753 of record JAWKIM010000009.1, on the reverse strand, counting down.
AACCGCCCGATCGGGTTGCGACCGCCCTCGGTGTGGGGGTAGTCCGACGAGAACAGGTAGAGCTCGGGCGCGGAGTCGCGGATGAGCGCCCCCACGTCCTCGAACGGGTAGGGCGTGAACGCCAGTTGTTCGCGCACCATCTCCGAGGGCCGGCGGGTGAACGTGCGCAGCTCCGGCTCGGAACGGGCCCAGATCTCCGCCGCGTGGTCCACACGGCGCAGCATGCCCGGCACCCAGGTGGCGCCCAGCTCCACCGCCGCGCCCCGCAGGCCGCGATGGCGTTCGAGCACGCCGTCGAGCACCAACACCGACAGGAACTCCTCGGCGCTCTGGTGCAGCACCGTCAGGTCCTTGGAGCGCACGTTCTCGGCGCCGCCCAACCAGTCGGTGGGCTCGGGCCGCCCGGTGTTCATGTACTCGCTGCGGATCTGGATGGCCTGGCCGCCCACGTGCAGCAGGAACGGCACCCCGGCCTCGGCCAGGCGCGCCCAGATCGGGTCGAGGTCGTCATGGCCCGGCGAACGGCCGCCGCACGGCGCGGCAGGGACCCACACGCCCTTGGCCCCCTCGGCCAGGGCCTGGTCGAGCTCGGCGGCGGCCAGGGCCGGATCGTCGAGGGAGAGCAATGCCACCGGCAGGAGCCGTTCGTCGTCACCGCAGAACGCGCGCATGGCCCGGTTGTGGGCCCGGCAGGCGGCGTAGCGGGCCTCGAGGTCCCGGATCCAGAACACCTGGGCCGGGGAGAACGAGGCGAACACCCACTGGGCCCGGAAGCCGAGCTCGTCGAGCGCCCGGGTGCGTTCGGCGGTGTTGAACGCCCCGAGCGCCTCGTAGTTCTTGGGGCCACCGATGACGTTGCGCAGCAGTTCCTGCACCTTGTCGGCCGGATGGGCGCCGGTGACCGCGTAGCGCTGCATCTTCTCGGCCATCGGGCCGCCGGAGCTGACCGACAGGGGCGGGATGCGATCCCGCATCGCCGGATCGGCGTGGTCGCGCAGCCAGTCCGGCAGCTCCATGATGTGGCTGTCGGCGTCGAAGAACGTGCGGCCTTCCGCGTACGGCATGTGGTCTCCCCCGGGTGACGTGTGGTCGGCGGCCAGGCTAACCGGCCGTGGGAGCGCGGTCCTCCTGGCAGTTGGCCGGCCCCCCGGGAGCGGTCCGGGAGCCGTCGAGAGACCGGCGGCCTGCCCGGTGGGTCGTCTCCGGAGGGTCCATACCTCTCGGAATGGGCGCACCCGCCGGACCGCCGCCACGACCGTGGCCTTGCTGCGTCCCCCTCGGCCGTGCGTGCGTGCGGTGTCGGCGAAGGTGGTCAGACCCCCTGCCCCTCCCTCCCCCTTCGCGCTCGATTCGACGTCGATTCGGAATTGGTCGCCAGACACGAAGTTGCCTCGCACACGGTGCGGCACTGGGCTCAGGACGTCACCATCACCCACCGATGGTGATCGCCGCACGCTCACCAGTCGACGGCGTCGAATCGAAATCGAATCGGTGCCGATGGGCCGGCGGCCCACTCCCCCAGGAATGGCGCTGCACGCCCCTCCCTGCGCCCGCAGGCTCACGCATAGGCGGCGAGGGCCCCGCTGACGTCGACCACGACCTGAGCCGGAGCCGTGCTGAACACACACGCCTTGCGGGTACCGGCCGACAGGGGCACCTGCACGAAGTTGGCCACCGACTGGCCGGTCAGGTAGTTCACGTGTGAGGCGAAGGGTCGATCGCGGTCACAGGCGTAGACGGTGAGGTACCCGGGCGCGGCGGCATCGGCCACGGTCACGTTCAACAGGGCGCCGGCGGGCGTCACCCGGTGCAGGCCCGGCCGGTTGGCCAGATCGACCTCCAGCACGCCGCCCGCCGCGATCGGTGCACTGGTGCGGGTGTCGGCCACCCGGAACGGGGTGACCGCCATGGGCAGGGCGTCGCCGGTGGGGCCATAGGCGCCGTTGACGTCGATCACCACGTCGGTGGCCACCGCTGAGCGGACGCACACCGCGCCCCCCTCGCCCAAGCGGGCCAGCACGGCGTTGGCCACCGTCTGCCCGGCGGCGAAGTTCACGTTCGACGCCAGGGGCACCGCCGCGCCGCACGGGTACACGGTGAGGTACCCCGCCGCCGCCGGGTTGGTGACCGTCACGTTGAGCTGCGCGGCCACGCTGCTGTTCGGCGTGCCGTAGAGCCCTGCCACCGGCACGGCGACCGACCCCCCGGCCGGCACCCGCCCACCGGTGGTGCGGGTGTCGAGGGCGCGTGCTGCGTGCAGCGGTTGGTAGGCAGCCTCGCCGCCGGCGTCGAGGTAGCCGGCGAGGTCCACCACCAGGTGGCCGGCCACCGTGCTGCGGAAGCAGACCGCGCCGTTCGCCCCGGGTGCCACCACGGCGAGGTTGGCCAGCGTCTGGCCCCGCACGAAGTTGATCGTCGACGTGGTGGGCGTGGCGCCACACGGGAAGGCGGCCACCCAGCCATCGGCCTGCGGCTGGTCGACGGTGACGTTGAGCACGACCGCGGAGGCCGTGACCGGCACGCCGCCGTGGCCGGCGACCGGCAGCGACAGATCGGCCGACGGGCTCAGGGCCGCGCCGTCGCGGGTGTCGAGCAGGCGGTGCGGGCTGACCGGGGTGACCCGGTCGGGTGCGGGCATGCGCCACGGTCCGGTGCAACCCGTGTACTGCAGGGCGGCGTTGTTGATCAGGTTCTCCTGGTCGATCGCGAACACGCCCGTCTCGCCGTAGCGCCACACGCCCCGGGTCAGCAGCAACGTGTCGGTCACGCCACCGCCGTGGTAGACCAGCACATCGGGGCCCGCCAGCTCGAACGTGCCGGTGTTGTCCACCACCCGTTTCAGCACGCCGTCGCGGTCGTAGAGGCGCAGCTCGTAGGTGGTCAGGTGGGTGCTGCTGGGGTGGAAGGCGAAGTAGTCGGTGGCGGCCACCACGCCGTTGAGCGGCCCGGCCGGGTTCACCGCGCTCTGACCGGGCACCGCACTGGCCGTCACGGTGAGGGCGCGGTCCACGCCCGGCGTGCCGCTCTTGGTGTAGGAGATGTCGAACACCTGGCCGCTGCCGAAGCGACAGTCGAGCAGGCTGTTGACGGCGGCGGGGGCGAGCGCCGGAGCTTCGTCGGCGCCGGCCGGCGCCGCGACGGCGACGAAGGCGACGGGCACCGCCCTGACCGCCGCAACCACTGCCACCGCCGCCGCCTCCACGGGCGAGGGCCGCCGGCGCCGACGATCGGTGCGGCCGGGGATCATCGACGGTCGTGCGGGTGTACACCGGGATGGGCGCCAGGTCATCGTGGTCGTTCCTTCGCACCGGCGGCTCACGATAGCGGTGCTCAACGTGAGCATACCGCCACGTGCTGCGCTGCAACGGTGACGCCGATGTGCCGTCGGCGACGCCGCAGCACGACGGGCCCGGCGCCCCTACGATGCTGCGCCCATGGGACGCTACGAGGGGTACGAGACGCTCGCCGTCGACGCCGACGAACGCGGGGTCGTGCAGATGCGCTTCAACCGGCCCGAGCGGTTGAACGCGTTCAACGGTCAGATGCGCGCCGAGATCCGCCGGTTCATCAACGAGTTCGCCGACGACGACGGCGGCCGGGCGATGGTGATGACGGGCAGCGGCCGGGCGTTCTGCTCCGGCGCCGACCTGGCCGACGCCGACCAGCGACCGTGGCCCACCCGGGCGGCCGAGCCGCTGTTCACCTGGTGCGTCGAGCTGTTGCAGGTGCCCAAGCCCACCATCGCCGCCGTCAACGGGGTGGCCGCCGGCGGTGGGCTCGGCCTCGCCCTGTTGTGCGACATCCGCTTCTGCGCCGCCGACGCCCGACTGCTGCCCATCTGGCTGAAGCGGGCCATCCACCCCGACGACCTCGTCACCTGGACCCTGCCCCAGCTCGTCGGCTACGGCCGGGCGCTGCGCTGGCTGTACCTGGCCGAGGACATCCCGCTCGACGAAGCGGTGAGCTCCGGCCTCATCACCGAGGTGACCGAGCCCGACCAGCTGCTGCCCACCGCCCACGCCCTCGCCCGCCGCCTGGCCGAGGGGCCCACCGCGCATCTGGCCATGGCCAAGCAGGCGGTGCTGCGCAACCTGCTGCGTGAACCGGCCGACGCGGCGATGATCGAGCACTGGGGCATCGAGCGCGGCCGCGCCACCGAGGATTTCAAAGAAGGGGTGGCCGCCTTCCGGGAGAAGCGCACCCCCAACTTCAAGGGGCGATGAGATGAGACTGGGACTGCTGCTGGGCTTCGAGGACTCGATCGCCACCATGGTGATGCTGGCCCGCGCCGCCGAGGCGGCCGGCTTCCACTCGGTGCAGACGGTGGAGGCGGGGCGCAGCGCGCTGGTGCCGGCCACCGCCATCGCCATGGCCACCACCGAGCTGCGCATCGGCACCTATGTGGTCAACGCCTACGCCCGCGACCCGTGGATCACCGCCGTCGCCGCCCGCGACCTCAACGAGATCAGCGAGGGGCGGTTCTCGCTCGGCATCGGCACCGGCAACCGGCACCTCAACGAGTGGTACATGGGGGCCGATTCGTCACGGCCGCTGGCCAAGCTGCGCGACTACCTCGAGATCGTGCGCCGGGTGGTCGGTGCCGAAGCCGGCCAGCCCGTCCGCCACGACGGTGCCGTGCACCGCATCCGCTGGCGGGCATCGTGGGAGCCGATGGCACCGACGGTGCCGGTGCTGCTGTCGGCGTCGGGCCCGAAGATGGTGCGCCTGGCCGGCGAGGTGGCCGACGGGGTGGCCGTGGGCATCATGACCTCCACCACGTTCCTGGCCGACATCGTGCGGCCCAACGCCCGGGCCGGGGCCGAAGCGGCGGGGCGCGACCCCGACGCCCTGCGCTTCCCGGCGGCCGCCCTGCTCAGCATCAACGACGACGAGGAGGCCGCCCGCGACGCCACCCGGCTGGCCATCTGCGGGTTGTTCCACCCCGTCCCGCACCCCTACTACGACTCGCAGCTGCGCCAGCTCGGCTTCGCCGACTTCGCCGATGCGGCGACCGCGCTCATGCCCACCGGGCGCACCCGCGAGGCGATGGAGCTGGTCCCCGACGAGGTGATCGACACGATGACCATCACCGGCACGCCGGCACGCTGCGCCGCCCGCATCGCCGACTACGAGGGCCTGGCCGACGAGCTGATCGTCATGCGGGTGGCCCAGCGCGGCGAACCCACCGGTCTGGCCGCCTACGAGGACCTGTTCGCGCTGGCCGGGGGGCCGGCGTGACCGCGGCCGACACGCCCGCGGCCGGTGTGCAGGCCTCCGCCGGCCGCCCGCTCGGCGACCGCGGCTGGTTGGGCGTGCGGCGGTCCGATGGCGCGGCGAACCGTTGGACGCTCACCGTGCAGCCCCGGATCTGTGGTCGCACCGGCTACCTGCACGGCGGGTGCTCGCTGGCGGCCGCCACCACCGCCATGGAACAGGCGACCGGGCGACCGTTGATCTGGGCCACCGCCCAGTACCTCAGCCGCGCCGCCGTCGAGGAGGAGGTGGCCTACGACGTCACCATCGACTCGGCCGGCAACCGGGTGAGCCAGGCCTCGGCGGTGGCCACCGTCGGGGACCGGGTGGTGGCGCGCTTCTTGGCCGCCTTCGGTCAGCGGCCGGGGGCGTCCGATCACCGCTGGGGCGAGCCGCCCGTGGTGCCCGGCCCCGACGACAGCGGTGGCTACGAGCTCACCTGGGAGCCCGATGGCTCGTTCCACCGCACGGTGGAGCTGCGGGTCGCCGCGTTCGACCGCGAGCGCGGCACGGCCGCGTTCTGGGTGCGCATGCCCGACGGGGTGCACGAGAGCTCGGCCGGGCTGGCCATGCTGGGCGACTACGTGCCCGCCGGGTTCCGCCTGGTGCTCTCGGAGACCGAGAAGCCGGCGTCGAGCCTCGACAACACGGTGCGGGTGATCGGGCTCGAACCGAGCGATTGGCTGCTGCTCGACATCCGGCTCGGTCGCGTGGCCGACGGCGCCGCCCACGGCGATCTTCGGGCCTGGGCCCGCTCCGGTCGCCTGGTGGGCATGGCCAGCCAGACCTTCCTGTTCAACGTTTGAGGATGCTTCCCGGCGGCCGACCTGACGCGGCCACCGCCGGGGAGCCTTCTCTCACATCTTGTCGATGATCTCGCGGGCGAAGCGTTCGGCGTAGGCCTCCTGGTGGCCCATCGAGGGCAGCACCACGAGCTGGTCCACACCGGCGGCGTGCATCTCGCGCAGCTGCTCCCGGCACTCCTCCGGGCGGCCGACCACGCACGTCGCCCGGATCAGGTTCTCGGTGATCAGCTTGACCTCGTCGGGCACCAGGTAGGTGCAGTGGCCCTCGTGGATGCGGATGTGCCGCAGGTGCTCGGGGGTGCGCTCCACCATGGCGGTGTACTCCTCCCACACATCCAGCAGGTGGCGGGGCGGCGTGCGGTTGTACTGGCGCACACCGTCGAAGAGGTAGTGCATACCGGAGATGATGAACGGCCCGTGCTCGGCGATGACCCGGTCCGACAGCATCTCCTCGCCCTTGTCGAGCATGATCACGTTGAGCAGGTTGACCACCGGGAAGTCGGGCGAGTCCACGTCGACGTCGGCCCGACCGGCGTCGGCGGCGGCCCGTCGCACCGTCTCCTTCGAGCGGATGATCGAACGTTCCTCGTTCGGCAACGAGATGAACAGCCCGTCGCCGAGCTCCCCGGCCAGCGCCTGGGACCGGGGCCCGAAGCCCGACACGATCACCGGGATCTTCTGCTCGAGGTTGACGAAGCCGCGGTCGGCCATCAACAGGCGGATCGGCGCGGTGACCCCTCGGAACGTGTACTCGACCTCCTCGCCGGCGAGCAGGCCCCGCACGGCCCGGATCTCGTCCGCGTACTTCTTGATGGGCAGCGGCTTGAGGTTCATGAACCGGTAGGCCGAGTTGCCCGAGCCGATGCCCAGCGCCACCCGGCCCGGCGCCAGGGTGGCCACCGAGGCGATCGAGTGGGCGATCACGGGGGCGGCGCGGGTACCGGCCACCGCCACGCCGGTGGCGAGCTTGATCTTGGAGGTGCGCTCGGCGGCCAGCGCCAGGTAGGCGTAGCAGTCACCCCAGATCATCTGGCTGTCGGGCACCCACAGCATGTCGAAGCCGAGGTCCTCGCACTGCTTGGCGAAGCCGGCCTGGTCCAGCTTGGTGATCACGCACATCCCGAATTCCATGGCCCGGGACTCTACGGCGACCCGGCCCGACCGTCGCAGAAAACCGCGCGCGCCCAGGGCGGTTGACCGTCGGGAAGCATCGGGGGCACGGTGGTGTCTCGGCATCAGAACTTCGACAGGGGGACGAAGTGAGACCGAACGAGCAACCGGGCAGGGAGTATGCCGAGGCCGTGCGAGCGGCCATCAGCGTTGACGACGATGTGCTCGCGTGGTGGTCCGCCCACTCGGACCCGATCGGCTTCTACGCCGTCGCCGTCTGCGCCAGTGAGCGGTACCCGGCTGCGATCGCCGTCGACGTGCTGCGTGCGCTGGCAGGGCAACCGTGGACGTTGGCAGCGCACGAGGTCATCACCGGTAACGACCAATTGCGCCAGTGGTTGGCGCGATACGAACACGAGCGAGCGACGGCATCGTTCCGACGGGTGCGATGGTTGTCGAGGGAGCATCGAGAGGACCTCGCACAAGACCACGCGGAATCGGTCTGGCGGCTGTTGCAGCGCCCGGGCGCCCTCGACGGCATCAACGACCCTCAGCGCTACTTCTCCCGTATGCGCCGAAACACCTTGGCCGATCATGTCCGCCGTACCGCTCGCCGGAGGCGTCACGAGGACGAGTGGCCGTTCGACAGCGCCTCAGCGGCGGCACAAGAGCAGCCCGAGGACCGCATCGTCCACCTTGACAAGGTGCGGGCGTTGCGCAGCCTGCTCGACCAGGAGGCGCGTGACTATCTCGCCGATGCGATCGAGAACACCCTGGCCGGCCGGGACGATCGCAACACGGTGCGGTCGCAGCGACGGCAGCCGCACGTTCGCCGGACGATGCGGATCCGGGCCCGCGTCCTGCGCTCCCTGCGCACGGTTGGACTCCTTCCGCCGGCGCAACTCCCCGCCCTTCCGCCGGCGCCCCCGGCGGCCGAACCCGACCCGACCGGAGGAGCATGAGCTCACCACGACGCCCCCACAGATCACCCGGGGTTCCGGTGCCCCTGCGCCTCGACCCTGAGGTCATCGCCGATCTCGCTGCCCACCGCAGTGAGTTGCTGGCCGCCCGGGCCTCAGCGAACGATGCGCTGCAGACGTTGCAGCGCATCGCCGGACACCCGAACCGAGCGCTGGCCGAGGAAGCGTACGGTGCCCTCGACGGTGTGCTCGACGCCTCCTTCGACGTCCTGGCCGCAGCGGGCCGGGCCGACCGTCTCACGGCCCACGCCGAGGCCAGCCGTCGACGGTCGTCACGGCCGGCGGAGCTGGCCCGCCGGTACGTGCCCGACGGGTCCGGCCGCTGGTGGATCTGGCCGGCGATCGGTGTCTCGTTCGCGGCCGTCGCGAGCGTCCTGTCCGGCCTCCTGCTCGTTGCGGGCGTGCTCGTGCTGCTGCGCGCCGCCGGCTCCCTCCTCTTCGCCGGAACCCCGGTGGACCGACGCACGCCGCTCGACGCGATCGGCCGGCGCCTGGCACTCACCCGCCAGCCCGTGCTCGCCGTCTGGGCGTGCCTGGCCTCCCACGTCCTCGACGCAGCCGTGCTCGGAGCGCTCTCGATCCACCTGTTGCGCACCGGGGCCGCCCAATGGTCGGCCCTGCCCACCGTGTGCACCACCGCCATGCTCGCCGGTACCCTCGCTCGGGTCGCGCCCTCTCAGGTGGCGGTGATCGTCGGTCGATCGGTGTGGGAGCGGGTCGTTCGCGTCGCGGGCACCGGCACGCTGCTCATCGTCGCGTCGTTCGCGGATGGGGCGGGCAACGTGCCGCTTGCCGCCTTCGCCGGTGCTCCTGCCGGCGCCTTCGGCCTGTGGGAGCTCGGTCGCATGTTCCTCACCCGCCCCGGGATGGAGCTGGAGTGGCTTCGCGTCATGGTTCGCCGCACCGACGGCCGCGCCGCCTGCCTGGTCACGGAACGCCCTCGGCCGGCCGCAGCGGCACCGCGGTTACGTCGCGTCGTCTGATCCTCGATAGACGTCGCGCGCGCCGACACCGCCCCGCCGTCGGAACAGGACACATCCCGCAAGGTCGGAGAGGGGAAGGATGAAGATGCAGTTCGAACGAGGCGACCTGGTCGCGCTCAACCGTTCCGCCAAGGGCCGCTCGGCGGGTGAGGTCGGCCTCCTGTTACGCACGTGCGGATTCGCCGACGACAAGGCGATGGTGCGCATGCCGGACGGCGAGACCATCAAGGTCCCGCTCGACCGCCTCACGCGGCTGGCTCGCGTCGATTGACCGACCCGCCACCGACGACCTGCTCACCGGTATGGGGCCGAGCTCGGTCAGGCGGCGAGGCGGGCGGCCACCGAGCGCAGCACCGCTCTCGTCTCGTCCCGTTCGGTCTCGTTGGTGACCGACTCCGAGGCCGAGTAGTCGGTGACCCCGGCGGCGGCCAATCCGTGCAGCCGGTCCTCCACCTCGGCCGCCGAGCCGACCAGGGCGACCTCGCCGGGCGAGCCCGCACCCTCCCGCTCGAACATCGCCCGGTAGGACGGCAGCTCGGCGTACCACGCCGCCGCCGCGCTGATGCGGGCTCGCACCTTCTCGGGCTCGTCGGTGACGCACACCGGCAGGGTGGCGATGATGCGCGGTGCCGCTCGGCCGGCCGCAGCGGCGGCCTCCGAGATCGTGGGCACGATGTGGTCGCGGATGGTGTTCACGCCCACCCACGCCAGGCTGGTGCCGTCGGTGCGGGCGCCGGCGAGGCGCAACATCTGCGGCCCCAACGCGGCCACCACCACCGGCACGGGCGGTTCGGCGGGGGCGAACAGCGCGGCCCGGCAGGTGATCGTCGGCCCCTCGTGATCGACCTTGCCCTCCGCCAGCAAGGGCACCAGCACCGACAGGTAGTCGCGCAGGTGCCGGATCGGTTTGTCGTCGGACAGCCCGAGCGCCGCCAGCATGGGCTGGTGCGACAGGCCGATGCCCAGGGTCAGCGGCGCCGCCATGGCCGAGGCCGCCGTGCGGGCCTGGCCGGCGAGCACGAGCGGGTGCCGGGGATAGGTGGGGATCACCGCGGTGCCCAGCTCCATCCCGGTGACCGACTGCCCGACGACGGTCAGCACGGTGAGGGCGTCGAAGCCACCGCTGGGGTGCTCGGCCAGCCAGTAGGAGGAGAAGCCGTCGAGCTCGGCCCGCCGGGCGTGTTCCACCACCGCGGCCACCGAGGCCTTGGCCACCAGCGGGGTGCCGTTGATTCCGATGCGCATGCCGGACCCTATCCCAACCGCCGCCGGCCGCCGGCCCGGTGCCCTACGCTGGCCGGGCCTGCCGGGCGTCGCCGGCAGGGACACCTGCGCAGGAGGTTGGTCATGGACGCAGCACCGTACGACCGCTCGACCCAGGACGTGGGCAACATCGTGGCGTTGGAACACGTGAACGTCACGGTGCCCGATCAGGAGCTGGCGGCGTTTGCCTACGTGACCGGACTCGGCTTCACCAGAGATCCGTACATCGACTTCGGCACGGCCAACATGTGGGTGAACGTGGGTTCGCAGCAGTTCCACCTGCCCAAGCGCGACGCCCAGGTGCTGCGGGGCACGATCGGTCTGGTGGTGCCATCCAGGGCCGACCTGCTCAAGCGGCTGGCGCGGCTGCGCAAGCACGACGGCCACCGTCTGGCCGCACGTCAGTTCGACTGCACCGAGGCACGACGACGGCACCGTGGCCATCACCTGCCCGTGGGGCAACCGCCTCCGGGTGCACGAAGCCGACGAGCGGCTCGGCGGTGCGTTCGGCGCTGCAGCTGGGCATGCCCTACGTCGAGCTCGACGTGGCGCCCGGTGCGGCGACCGGCATCGCCCGCTTCTACGACGAGCTGCTCGGCGCACCCGCATCGCTGGGCGAAGCGGCGGCGCCCGCTGCGCCACCGTACGGGTGGGTACGGCCCAGGCGCTGCACTTCACCGAGACCGACCGGCCGCTGCCCGACTACGACGGCCACCACATCGCCGTGTACCTGGCGAACTTCTCCGGCCCCTACGCCGCGCTGCGCGAGCGCGGCCTGATCTCCATGGAGACCAACGAGAGCGAGTACCGCTTCCAGGACATCGTCGATCCCGACGGTGGAGCGGTGCTGTTCAGGTTGGAGCACGAGGTGCGCAGCATGCGCCACCCGATGTTCGGTCGGGAGCTGGTGAACCGCAACGCCACCCAGAGCCTGTCCCGCTACCGGGCCGGCGCCGACGCCTTCGTGGGCATCACCCACGGCGGCCGCGGGTAGCGCACCGCAGCTCCGTCAGCCGTGGTCGGCTGCGGCCCGGCGGGCGTCGTCGGCATCGGCCACGTCGGTCGACGGATCGGTGCGGTCGACACCCAGGTCGCCGTGGGCCTCCTTCACCGCCGTCTCGGCGGCTTCGAGATCGACCCCGGCGTCATCGGCCAGGGCCTCGGCCTCGGCCTCGCGGTCACCGGTGGCCCAGTGCAGCAGCTGCTTGGCGCTGGGCCCGTCGGCGTCGCCGGAGGAGTCGACGTCATCGGAGGAGCGGTGGTGGTCGGTGTGATCGGCCATGGCCGGGCGTTACCCCGGCCGTGGCGCCACCAACCGCTCCACGCCCCGGCACCGTGGTCGGTCAGGTCGGGATCGCTCCGGGGCAGCGGCTCAGCGCCGGATCGGCGATCTCGCTGACCTGCACCGGCCAGAACTCGTTCGGGTAGTAGATCGTGCCGGTGGCACTGGCCGGCGCGTCCACCCAGGTACCGGCTGGCATCGTCACGGTCACGTTGCCCGAGGCGGTGGGGATGGTCAGCTCGCGGGCCTCGTCATCGGGCGGGGCGTAGCAGTACCGGGCGGTACCCGCCGGCACACCGACCGGTACGGTGACGGTGAGCGAACACGATGCGTTGCTCGACGGCGCGCAGGGCGACACCGAGGGCGGCGGGCTCGAGGACTCGCCCCGGCGGATGATGTAGGACAAGCCGGTGTAGGAGCCGTAGTCGAGCACCTCGATCTCCACCAGCGGCGTCCGCTGCGTGGTCAGCGCCACCTCCGGCACGATGAACGTGGTCATCGGGCCCTGGAAGGCGGACAGCGGGCAGTCGATGGGCGCAGCGAGGTCCTCGCCGTCGGCATCGCAGGCGGGCGTCTGACCGATGAGCTGCCCGTTGACCCGCACCTTGGCCACGTTGTCGGCCCGCAGCGAGATCTCCAGGGCGAAGCGCGTCCGCGGTGGCGCTGTAGCTGCCCACGTCGATCCGGTACACGTAGCGCTGCACCGGCTGGGGGATGCGCTGGACGTCCGGGGACTGCCCGTCGTAGCGGGCGTAGCCGCACGGCAGCTCCGGGGCGGCGTTGCCCAACGACACGCCGGGCTCGGCCGCCAGCCACACCTCACCCGCCCAGGTGCTCGGGGCGACGTTGACGAACCGGGCCGGCACGAAGGAGCCGCCGGCGGTGCTCACCAGCGTGTTGGACGACTCGCAGCCGACGATGGCGGGCGCCACCGCGGTGTACACCAGCGCCGCCTCCGACCCCACTCCCCCCGGCGTGGTCTGGGCACCGACCGGAGTCGAGCCGCCTGCGGCGACCATCCCCCCGACGAGCACGCCGACGCACGCCAGCAGCATCCTCCGAACCATCGTTCCCCCTCCCGGCGCGGCCAGACGGGCGCGCGCGGCTCAAGTGGTGCAACTGCAATTGGCGAACAGTGTTGTGATCAACACTGTTCGTAGCCGTACACAAATCGACTCGCGAGCCGATGTCAATCGGTGATCGCCGGCCCGAGCGAAGAACCGGTCCGGCGCGCGCCGAGACGCACGCTCGGTGCAACCGGTGGCGATTTCGGCGTTCGACCAGCTCCATCCGTATTGACTCCGCCACAGATGGTGGTGAGCCGGCGGGGCGGATTGCCGAACCAACAGCTCAACCCGGGGGTCGGATGGCCAGCACACCCCGTTCGAGCAGGCGCCCGATGGTGGCCGCATCGAGCCCGGCGCACTCGGTGAGCACCTCCACGTTGTGCTCGCCCAGCCGGGGAGCCGGCCGGCGGTAGGTGGCGGGCGTGCGCTCGAGCCGCACGGCCAGCCGCGGCCACCGGTGTGTCCCGGCGGCGGGGTGCTCGAGGGCCACGAAGGCATCGACGGCGCTCAGCTGCGGATCGGCCAGCACCTCGGCGGCGTCGGTCACGGGGGCGGCGGGCACGCCGATCCGCTGCAGCGCCGCCGCCAGCTCGGCCGCCTCACCCTTCGCGCTCCACCCGGCCAGCGCCCGGTCGATCTCGTCGTGCCGCGCCCGCCGCCAGGTGGCGTCACCTGATGCCCAGCCGGCCTCCAGCCCGGCCAGGGAGACCAGGGCCCGCCACCCGGCGTCGTCCACCACGGTGAGGGCCAGCCACCGATCGGTTCCCGCCGCCGGGTACACGCCCTGCGGCGCGTGCTGGGGATGGCGGTTGCCGAGCCGGGTGGGCTCCGCGCCGTCCAGCTGCGCCGCCACCACGGCATGGCCGACGAAGGCGATGGTGGCCTCCAGCTGGGCCAGCTCCACCGTGAGCCCGCCACCGTACTGCTCGGCATGTTCGCCGGACCGATCGGTACGGCGGGCGTGCAGGGCCACCAGCACGGCGAAGGCGGCGTGCAGGCCGGCCACCGGATCGGGCCAGGCCACGCCGCCCTTGCGGGCCGGCTCCTCGGGATAGCCCTGCAGCACCGACAGCCCCGCATGGGAATCGATCATCGGGCCGTAGGCCAGCCAGTCGACACAGGGCCCGCTGCGCCCGTAGCCCGGCATCGTCACGTACACCAGCGACGGGTTGAGCTCGGCCAGACGGGCCTCGTCGAGCCCGAGCTGCGGCATGACCCGGGGGCTGTAGTTCTCGATCACCACGTCGGCCCAGCGCAGCAGCGCCTCGAGCGCGGCCAGGCCGTCGGGGTCGCTCACGTCGAGCGCCAGCGAGCGCTTGTTGATGGCGTACTTGTTGACGAAGCCGATGCGGTTCCAGTGCTCGTCGCCCGGCTCGTCGTCGGGGTAGTAGTGGGTGGCCAGCACCGAGCTGCGATCGATCCCGGCGGGGCCGCGGGCCCACGGCGCCTCCACCATGACCACGTCGGCACCGAGATCGGCGAGGATGCGGGTGGCCAGCGGCCCGGCCCACACCCGGGTGAGGTCGACCCCCCGCAGGCCGTGCAACGGCCCGTTTGCACCGGCGAGCTGACGATCGACGATCGAGCGGTGCACGGCCCCCGTCGCGGCGCCCTGCCCCGGCTGCGCGCCGCCCAACGGAGTCAGGCGCATCGGCGGGCGCGGCACCCGCACGGCGGGCGCCAACGGCGAGGGCCCCCACACCCCTCGGGCCTGGAGGTGCTCGTCGGCCAGCAGACCGGCCATCGTGCGCACCGGCGCCGCCGGCACGCGCACCGCCTGCAGCAGCTGCACCGTCTCCTCCGCCGCCTGGGAGGCCAGCCAGGGCAGCAGGTGCTCCTCCAGCAACGTGGGATGGTGCATGAGGTCGTAGGTGCTGGCCACCTCCGGGTCGTCGAGCAGATCGCTCAGCCCGGCCACCGCCAGCAATCGCTCGAGCTGGTCGTCGCGGGGCGCGGTCAGCGAGATCGGCCCGTCGGCGCAGTGGTAGAGCCCGATGGGCGAGCCGGGACCGGCATAGCGGTTGCCCAGGCGGTTGAGGATGTCGCCGTTGTGGGTGTGCCGCAGCAACGTGAACTGGTGCAGCGCCACCATCACCTCGTGGTGGCTGACGCTGACCACCTGCCCGACACCGGTGCCGCGGCGCGCCTCCAGCGCGGCGAGCGCACCGATGGCGGCGTGGACGCCGGCGGCGTAGGCGGGCTGGAGCGCCGGGCCCTGCAGCGGCTCGCGATCGGGGTCGCCGGTGAGGCGCAGGTGACCGGAGATGGCGTGGTCGGTGCAGTCGGTCGAACGCCAGCGGGCATACGGACCGGTCGGGCTGAACGGCGCGATGCGCACCGCCACCAACCCCGGGTGCTGCCAGCGCCCGCCCGGCCCGGCCTGCGGCCGCAGGGGATCTGGGGCCGAGCTCTCGATGACCACGTCGGCGGCGGCCACCAGCGCGGCCACCTCGGCGTCGGGCAGGACGCCGAGCGGCCGCTTCGCCCCGTCGAGCGCCACCTGCACCGCCCAGGGCCGCGACGGCACGCCCACCAACGCCACCTCGGCGCCCTGTTCGGCCAGAAGCTTGGCGGCGTACCCGCCCGCCGGCGACCCGGCGAGCTCGATCACGGACAGACCCTGCAGCATCAGCGGCGAACCCTACCGGCGACGCGCGATAGCGTCGGGCCCGATGCAGCACGACACGGCGCCGGCCCCGGCCACCACACGGGTCGCCACGCCGGCGGCACGGGTGGAGGCGCACTGCGAGCTGATCGCCGCCCACGCCGACGAGACCCAGCGCACCCGGCAACCGGCGGAGGCGGTGATGCGGGCGCTCGCCGCCGACGGCCTGCTGCGGATCCTGGCGCCGGCCCCCTACGGCGGTGAGGAAGCCGACGGCCTGGCGTTCATGCAGCTGGTGGAGCGGGTGGCCCGCGTCGACGGCTCGGCCGGCTGGGCCGCCATGACGCTCAACGAGGAGATCGAGATCTCCGTCGGCTACGTCCCCGAGATCACCATGGGCCCGATCTGCCGGGCGGAACCGGCGGTCATCGTCGCCGGCTCCGGCGCCACGCTCGGTCGGGCCCGGCCGGTACCGGGCGGCTGGCGGCTCAGCGGGCGCTGGCCGTTCGTCACCGGTGGGCCGGTGGCCGATGAGATCGTCGTGGGCGCCACGGTGGAAGGCCCGAAGCCCCGGCCGCTGTGCTTCGCGCTGCTCCCCCGCGACCAGGTCACCATCCTCGACACCTGGGACACGGTGGGCCTGCGCGGCACCGGCTCCCACGACGTCACCGTGCAGGACGCGCTCGTGCCCGACGAGCGGATGGGCGTGGTGGCCACCGGGCGCCACACCGTGCCCGACACCCCCCTGTTCCGGCTGCCGCCGTCGCTGCGCTTCCCGTTCCCCAAGGTGGGGGTGGCCACCGGCGTGGCCCGCGCCGCCATCGCCGAGTTCTCCGACCTCGCCCAGGGCAAGAAGGCGCGGGTCAGCCGCACGCTGTTGCGCGAGCGTCCCGACGCCCAGCTGGCCATCGCCAGGGCCGAGGCGCTGGTCGGCGCCGGTTGGGCGTTCGCCACCGAGATGGTCGAGACCGTCTGGGCCCTGGCGGTGGCGGGCGAGCCCGTCCCGGCCGAGGTCCACGCCCGCACCCGCCTGGCGTGCACCCACGCGGTGGCCAGCTGTGTGGAGGCGGTGCAGACGCTGTGCACCGCGGCGGGCACGACGGCCAACTTCGTGAGCTCACCACTGCAGCGCCAGCTCGCCGACGTCCGTGCCGTGCCGCAGCACGTCATGGTCGGCGGGTACAACGACCTCGACGCCGGGCGGGTGCTGCTCGGACTCGAACCGACCGATCCGCTGTTCTGACCCGGCGACGGGCGGCGTGACCGGCCGTCGTGAGCGGCCGGCGTGACCGGTTCAGCCGGCGGCGAAGCCGAGGGCGCGCAGCGTGGGCACCAGATCGTCGGGACGGCGATCGGGCAGCGCGTCCACCGGCCACCAGCGGGCGCCGTGGGCCGGCGCCGCGCCCGGCTCGACCGGCGTCAGGCGGTAGCCGATGCTCCAGTGCCGATGCGCCGGTCCGGCCGCGGAGTCGGCCATGTCCGCGCAGGTGACGGTCAGCGGCGCCGGGGCGCCGGGCGCGCCGGTGCGCCCGCCCGGATCGGCCACCAGGCCGGTCTCCTCGTGCAGCTCGCGACACGCCGCCGACCACGGGCTCTCCGCCCCTTCGACGTGCCCGCCGGGACACGCCCACCCCAGCCGATCGTGCGCCACCAACAGGATCTGCCGCTGCTCGTCGTCGAACACCCAGGCGGTGGCGCACTGCTGTGCCGGCCGGCGCCGATCCGCTCGCTGCTCACCGACGCCGCGCAGCAGCGCGGCCAGCTCCGACGGCCAGCGGCGGTCGGCCACCGCCACCACCCGGGCCACGGCGGCGGCAGCACCTCGTCCGGCGGATCGGCCGGCAGCAGCCGCGCCTGGTGGGTGGCCCATCAGCGACCGCGACCGCCGATGATGAAGCCCATGGCCTCCGACCGGGCCCGGGCGTCGCTGCGGAAGTGGCCCGCACCACGGAGGTCACCGTGGACGCCCCCGGCTTGTTCACGCCGCGCATCGACATGCACAGGTGCTCCGCCTCGATCACCACCAGCACCCCGCGCGGCTCGAGCGCCTCCACCAACGAGTCGGCCACCTGGGTGGACAGCCGCTCCTGCACCTGCGGCCGGCGAGCATAGGTCTCCACCAGACGGGCCAGCTTCGACAGGCCGATCACCCGTCCCGAACCGTTCGGTATGTAGGCCACGTGGGCCTTGCCGATGAACGGCACCAGATGGTGCTCGCAAAGCGAGGCGAAGGGGATGTCTCGCACCATGACCATCTCGTCGAGGCCCACTTCGAAGGTCACCGCCCGCAGCTCGGCCGGGTCACGGTGCAGCCCGCCGCACACCTCGGCGTACATGCGCGCTACCCGGGCCGGGGTCAACTTGAGGCCCTCCCGGTCGGGGTCCTCGCCGATGGCGGCGAGGATCTCCCGTACCGCCGCTTCGATGCGCGGGAGATCGACCGGGCCGGGCCCCCACTGTGCTTCGACGTCCATGCCGGGCACCTTAGGAGAGCCCGCCGGGCTCGGCACACCGGCCCCTCGCCGCACCGGCGCCGCCCGCATCAGCCCCCGGGCGACAGGCGGGGGGCGAGCGTCAGGGCGGTCCCCAGCAGCACCGCACCGGCCAGCGCGAACCAGGCGGTGATCTCTCGCTGCTCGCGCTGCTGCTGCACGTCGCGGGGCAGCTCCTCGAACACCTCCAGCAGCTGCTCGGCGCTCTCCGCCCGGTAGTACGCCCCGCCGGTGCGCTCGGCCACGCCCTGCAGGGTCGGCTCGTCGATGACCAGGAACCGCCGGCGGCCGCCGCCGCCGAACCCACCGCCGCCGCCGAACCCACCACCGAAGCCACCGAACTCGTCGAACACGTCGCCACCGAGCTGCTCCGTGGTGCAGGACAACCCCGCCGGCGACGTCGTGCCGAACCCGATCGTGTAGACCCGCACCCCGCGGGCCACCGCCTCCTCGGCGGCGTCGAGCGGCTCGACGCCGCGGGTGTTGGCCCCGTCGGTCAGCAGCACGACGATGTCCGCCACCGTGGCCGTACCATCCGGTACGGCACGCTCGGTGCCGCCGCCAGCGGGCAGCTCGCCCGCCGCAGCGACGTCACCCACCGGCGCCACCCGGGGGTTGATCTCGGCGATGGCGTCGATCCCGGCGAGCACGGCCGAACCGATGGCGGTGCCCCGCGAGGTGGTGAGCGCGGCGATGGCGTCCTGCAACGCACCGGTGTCGCCGGTGGGCGGCACCACGAGCTGCGCCGAGCCGGAGAAGGCCACGATGCCGATGCGGGTGCCCCTGGGTTGCTCGGCCACGAAGCGGGAGGCGGCCTCCTGGGCCACCGTCAGCCGGTTCGGCTCCACGTCGGTGGCACACATCGAGCGCGACACGTCGAGCGCCAGGATGATCGAGGTGCGCGCCACCGGCACCGTCGTGGTCAGCTCCGGCCGCCCGGCTCCCACCGCCAGCACCTCCACCGCGGCCAGCAGCAGACCGGCCGGTATGTGCCGGCGCCACCGGGAGCCGGCGGGGGCCACCGCCCGCAGCAGCGCCACGTGCGGGTAGCGGACGGCGCTGCGGCGCGACCGGCGCAGCTGCAGCACGTAGCCGGCCGCCAGCAGAGGGACGACCAGCAGCCCCAGCAACGCCGGCGGCAGCCCGAAGCCCATCACAGCACCCGGCCGGTCGTGCGCATCGACAGCGCGGCCGCCACCACCGCCAGCACCGCGGCGGCCAGCACGGCCGCCGCCGTGACCTCGGTCGGATCGGGGTCGCGCACGATGGCCAGATCGAGGGAGCGGGGAAGGTCCCGCAGGGCGGCCTCATCGGCGGCGGCGAGGTAGGTGCCGCCGGTCCGCTCGGCCAGCCCGGTCAGGGCGGCGACGTCGAGCCGGGTGGCGATGTTGAAGCCCTCGAGGTTCAGCACCGTGCCCGCCGCCTCGCCCACACCGACGGTGTGGATGGTCGTGCCGGCCAGGGTGGCGAGATCGGCCACGGTGGCCGGTTCCGGCGTGCCGGTGTTCTCGCCGTCGGAGAACACGATGATCGACGCCGACCCGAAGTAGCCGATGTCCACCTCCTCCACCTCGCTCGAGAGCGCAGCGGGGTCGATGGCGAGCGGCTTGCCGGCGATGGCCCCCAGCGCGGCGAACACCCCTGGCCGAGGAGGTGCCGCCGCCGGTGCCCAGCCGGTCCACGGCGTCGAGCACGGCGACGCGGTCATCGGTGGGCGGCTGCACCACGACCGCCCCGTCGCCGAAGGACACCACCCCGAAGCGGATCTCCTCGGGCTGGGCGTCGACCAGGCGGTGGGCGGCCTGCTGCACCACCGCCAGCCGCGTGGGCAGCGCATCGGTGGCGAGCATGCTGTTGGAGGTGTCGAACGCCAGCACCACCGTGCCCCGCCGCTCGGGCAGACCGAGAGCGGCCATCGGGCGGGCGGCGCCCAGCACCAGCAGGCCGAGCGCGCTGAGGGCCAGGGCGAACGGCAGGTGCCGGCGCACCGCTCGCCAGCGGGGCCGCCCGACGGGCGCCTCCACGCTGACCAGGCCGGCGGCGGCCAGCTGCGCCCGACCGCGCCCTGGCCTGCAGCGCCCGGCGACGCTGCCAGGCCAGCAGCGGCAACGCCAGCAGCGCGGCCAGCAGCCAGGGGTCGCGGAAGCTCACCGTCGCCCCGCTCCGCCGGCACGGCCGAGCCCGGCCCGGGCCAGCCGCCGGGCCCGGACCAGGCGCAGCAGGCCGTCGACGGGGTCCTCGGCGGTGGAGATGTCCACCAGCTGCACGCCGGTGCGGGCCACCGCGGCCTGCAGCGCCCGCTCGCGTCGGTCCACCTCGTCGGCCAGGCGGCGCCGCAGGTCCGGGTCGGAGGTGTCGAGCACCAGGCGCTCGCCGGTCTCGGGATCCTCGAACGTGAGCAAACCCGCATCGGGCAGGGCGAGCTCGAGCGGGTCGATGAGGCGCACCGCGACCACGTCGTGACGCCGGGCGAGGCGGCCGAGCGACGGTTCCCAGGCCGGCTCGCTGATCAGATCCGACACCAACACGACCAGGCTCCGCCGGCGGATCATGGCGTCGGCGGCGTCGAGCAGCACCCGGAGATCGGTCGCCGTGCCGCGGCCCCCGGGGGTGCTCGACAGCTCGCGGGCCAGGCGCAGCACCTGCTGCGGCCCGGTGGTCGGTGGCAGCACGGTCTCCACCGTGTTGTCGAAGATGATCGCCCCCACCCGGTTGCCGGCCCGGCCGAGCAGGCGGCCGAGGGACACCGCCAGCTGGGCGAGCACCACGTGCTTGGGCCGTGACGGCGGGCCGAACAGCATCGACGGGGAGCGGTCGAGCAACAGCCAGGCCGTGATCTCGCGGTCCTCGTGGAACTCCCGCACGAACGGCGTGTCCAGCCGGGCGGTGACGTTCCAGTCGATGTGGCGGACATCGTCGCCGGGCTCGTACTCGCGCAGGTCGTGCACGTCGATGCCGCTGCCGCGGAACGCCGAACGGTGGGCGCCCTGCAACCGGCCGTCCAAGCGGCGCAGGACGTGCCAGTCCAGCCGGCGCAGCAGCGCGTCCGGCGCAGCCGCCCGGGACCCGGCGGTCCGCCTCACGCCGACGGCGGGGCCCACAGCCGCTCGTCGGTGGGGTCCACCGGGCGCCGCGCCGGCCGGTCGGCGGCCACCAGCGCCGGGGCGGGCAGGGCGGCGAGCACCCGGGCGACCACGTCGTCGGCGCCGATCCCCTCCGCCAACGCTTCATAGGACAGCACCAGCCGGTGGCGCAGCACGTCGGCGGCGAGGTCGCGCACGTCCTCCGGCAGGGCGTAGCCCCGGCCGCGGACGAAGGCCAGCGCCCGGGCGGCCAGCACCAGGTTGATCGAGGCCCGCGGGCTGGCCCCGTAGGTCACCGCCCGGGCCAGTTCGCCGAGCCCGGCGCCGGCCGGATCCCGGGTGGCGGCGGTGAGCCGCACGGCGTGCTCGATCAGCGCCGGGTCGACGTAGACCGCAGCGGCCGCCTGTTGCAGCGCCACGAGCCTCGGCGGATCGATCACCGCCTCGATGCGTTCAGGGGCGCCCATCATGCGCTCGACGATGACGAACTCCTCGGTGGGCGAGGGGTAGTCGACGAGCACCTTCAGCATGAACCGGTCGACCTGCGCCTCCGGCAGCGGGTAGGTGCCCTCGGACTCGATCGGGTTCTGGGTGGCGAGCACCAGGAACGGGTCGGGCACCGGGTAGGTGCGCCGGCCGATGGTGACCTGCCGCTCCTGCATCACCTCGAGCAGGGCGCTCTGCACCTTGGCCGGAGCCCGGTTGATCTCGTCGGCGAGCACCAGGTTGGCGAACACCGGACCGAGCGCCACCTCGAACTCGCCGTGCTTCTGGTTGAAGATGCGGGTGCCGACGATGTCGGCGGGCACCAGGTCGGGGGTGAACTGCACCCGCTGGAACTCCCCGCCGATGGCATCGGCCAGCGACTTGACGGCCATCGTCTTGGCCAGGCCGGGCACGCCCTCCACGAGCACGTGGCCACCGGCCAGCAGCGCCACCAGCAGGCGTTCGAGCAGCGCATCCTGGCCGACGATCACCCGCTTCACCTGGTAGAGCACCTGCTGCAGGGTGACGGCGGCGGGCCCGCCGGCGTTCGCTTCGATCACTGTGATGGACCTCCGGCCGCTCCACCTGCTGTTGCGATGGGCACCGCGAAGCCGATGCCCACGAAGAACCCGACGTCCGCGGGGTTGGCCAGCGCGGTGACCACGCCCACCACCTGGCCGGCGCGGTTGAGCAACGGCCCACCGGAGTTGCCGGGGTTCACGGCGGCGTCGAACTGGATGAGCCCCTCGAGCGTGCGGTCGGCGCTGATGGGCACGTCGCGGTCGGTGGCCGACACCACCCCGGCGCTGAGCGAGCCGACCAACCCGAGCGGGTGGCCGACCGCGTACACGTCGTCGCCCACCCGCAGCCCGCCGCCCAGCACGGCGGGCACCACCACCTCCGGCAGGGTGGCGGGGGTGAGCACGGCGATGTCGTGGGCGGGGTCGGTGGAGGCCACGGTGGCGTCCGAACGGGTGCCGTCGGCGAAGGAGAGCTGCACCGAGACGGCGCCCTCGACCACGTGCAGGGCGGTGAGCACGGTGCCGTCGTCGTTGATGACCACGCCGGTGCCCAGACCGGAGCGGCCCTCGCCCTCGCCGTCGCCCTCAGGCACCTCCGCCGGCGCACCCGGCGCCCGCTCGGTCTGCACGACGACCAGGGACGGCAGGATCGTGTCGTACACCGTCGCGGCCACCGCCGGCCGGGCGTCGCGCGCCGCGAAGGCCTGTTCCACTGCGGCGGCGACGGCCAGTTGCACCGACGGATCCTCGCCCGGGGGTGCGGCCGGCCCACCCGAGCGCCACGCGATCACCACCGACGCGACGGCGAGCACCACGGCGGCGGCGGACGGCAGCACCCATCCGGGCGAGGGCAGCGAGAGCCGGGTCGGCTGCGATGGCCGGTCGGGCTGCGTCGCCCCGGACGGTGGTTCGGTGACGCTGTGCCGCGAAGCGGGTGGCGCTGCCTGCGGCGGCGCGGCCGGTGGGCGGGCGGGCGTGGCCGGCGGGGCGGCATCGTCGAATGGGTCCCAGGCGGCGGGTGGCAACAGCGGCAGGGAGGGCTCGGGTTGGCGCGCCGGCCCGCCGGGCTGCGGAGGGGTTCGCCGGGCCCAGGGCATGGGCCAACCCTAAGGGACGGCCGCACCCGGAGCCGTTGCGGAGTGAAAGAATCTCATGTCGGCCGGGGCGCCGGCCGATGAACGGGCGTGCGAACCGCGCTGCTGCCGCCCCGCACCGCCGACCACCACATCGCGCGGGTCGAGGACCGCGATGCCCGCGATGCGGCTGTGGGCACGGCCCCGCCCGTGCTCGGCGACGCCTTCGCCGCGCCGCCGGCCGACGGCGTGCTCGGGCGGTTGGCCGCGGTGGGCAACGGCAAGGTGACCCGAACCGGCTCGCCCAACGAGCGGGAGCCCGACCCGGCGCTGCAGGGCTACCTGGCCGACCCCACGAAGCACCCCGAGTTCGGTACCTACCTGGACCTGATGAAGCGCGCCGGGCTCGACGACCGGGCCGACGAGGTCTTCCAGATGGTGCTCGGCGTGTCGGGGAGCACGCCAGCCCCGAGGCCAACCCGGAGCTCTCCAAGCGGAACCCCAGCGATTGGTTGGTGGAGCTGA
Source organism: Acidimicrobiales bacterium (assembly GCA_041394365.1). GTDB lineage: Bacteria > Actinomycetota > Acidimicrobiia > Acidimicrobiales > CAIXPF01 > CAIXPF01. The sequence goes on along the minus strand of JAWKIM010000009.1, from coordinate 29,224 downwards.
CCGCCTACATGGACGATGCCCTCGATATCGGGGGCACCACCATGGCGTTGTGGTCGGGCGGCATCGACATGAGCAACTACGCCTTCGCCAAGGGCTACCTGCCGTTGGAGAAGACGAAGCTCGGTGGCGTGCTCGATTCGCTGAAGCTGCACAGCAGCTGGGCGCTCAAGGCCCCGTTGTGGAACGCGCTGTCGCGCGCGTTCGTCCGCCATGCCGGAGCCACGGTGCACATCTTCGTGCGCTCGGTGCAGGCCGACTCGGTGCTGATCGCCGAGGAGGTGCCCGGCCTGGGCGAGCTCGAAGCGCTCACCGGCAAGCCGATCGCCACGGCCTGGCACGCCGTGTACACCGACCCGGACACGAAGCAGCACGCCGAGATCGACGCCGGCCGCAACCTCGTCGCCGACTTCACCTACCCCACCCGGGTCCTGGCCGCGGCGGCGATCTACGACTACAACCAGGGCTTCCCCAGCGGCCCCAAGAGCTGAGCGCGGCGACACGCCACGGGCGCGTTCGACTACGCGGTCACCGATCGGGCCGAGCGCAGCGCCGCACCGATGGCCGCCACCAGGTGGTCGAGATCGGCATCGGTCATGGCCAGCGTGAGACATCCCATGCCGTACGTCGTGAGGTACACGCCGCCGTTGAGCAGGTCGCGGTGCACCCTGGCCATGAACGTGGCCTCGTCGCCGCGGTGGCGGGCGTCGCGGTAGCTGCGCACCGTGCGGTCGTGGGGGTGGATGCGGAACAGCGAGCCGTCCCCGGTGACCTGGCCCGGCATCGACAGCTCCTCGAAGGCGGCCCGCACCCCGGCGCGGACGCGCTCCCCCATCGCGGCCAACCGCACGAACGCCGCGTCGTCCAGCTGTTGCAGGCACGCCCGACCGGCCACCATGGTGACCGAGTTGGCCGAGAACGTACCGCCGGCGGGCAGCCGCGGCCGCCGGCCGTCGACCGAGGCGAACACCTCCATCACCTCGGCCCGCCCGGCGACCGCCCCCACCGGGAAGCCACCGCCGATGATCTTGCCGAGGGCGGTCAGATCGGGGCGGTGGCCCAGGCGGGCCAGGTTGCCGGCGGGGCCGAGCCGGAACGAGATGACCTCATCGGCGATGATCACCGCGCCGCACCGCCGGGCGGCGGCCCAAAGGGCATCGAGGAACGCCGGATCGGGCGCGGGCATGCCGATCCTCGAGGGCAGGGTGTCCACCAGGACGGCGGCGAGGCGATCGCCGTGGCGGTCGATCAGCGCCGCGACCGCGTCGGCGTCGTTGAACGGCAGCACCACCGTCTCGGCCGCCACACTGCCCGGTACGCCGGCAGCGTAGGGCACGGAGGCGGGGGCGCTCGGGTCACCCCAGGTGTCGGGTCCGGCGTCGAGGGACACCTCGACGTGGTCGTAGGCCCCGTGGTAGCCGCCCTCGAACTTGGCCAGCAGCGGCCGACCGGTGTACGCCCGCGCCGCTTTCACGGCGGCCATCACCGCCTCGGTGCCCGAGTTGCAGAAGCGGATCCGCTCGAAGTGGCCGACCCGTTCGCACAGCAGCTCGGCCAGCGAGACCTCCGCCTCGGTGGCGAAGGAGAACGCCGTGCCCCGCCCGAGCTGGCCCACGACCGCCTCGGTCACCACGGGATCGGCGTGGCCCAGGATGATGGCCGTGTAGTTGTTGTTGGCGTCGAGGTAGCGGTTGCCGTCGACGTCGGTGACCCACGCCCCCCGCCCCGACGCCACCGAGATGGGGTACGGGTTGACCAGCACGGTGCCGCGGGACACGCCGTCGGGCAGGACGGCGCGGGCTCGTTCGTACAGGGCGGCGGACCGGGAGCCGGCGTCGGGGTACATGGCGGCATCGTAGGCACGGCCCGACGCGACCTCGGCGCCGCGGGCGGGGCCCACGGCGCCGAGGTGGCCGATCGGTGACGGCGACGGTGCGGCCGGCGTTCGCGTCAGGCGTTCGCGTCAGGCGTTGGCGGTGGCCCGGGCCCGCGACAGCATCTCGTCCACGAGCGAGTTCGCCCGGCTGCGGTCGAACAGGCCCAGGTGCATCATCTGCTTGTTGCGGGCGGCCGAGGTCAGGTAGAAGCGCTCGTAGAGGAAGCCGCGGCCGGCGAGCGACGAGCCGACGAAGTCCCACGCCATGCGGAACACCGCCGCCCGCTCCTCGGCGCTGGTGCCGTCGGCGCCGTGGAGCATCTCGTCGATCAGCGGCCGGACCGCCGGGTCGTCGAGCTGGCGCCGGGTGGGGGTGGTCAGCAGGTTGTGGCTGCCGATCAGCGTGATGATCTCCGCCACCCGCGGCATCCACATGGCCAGCAGCGCCCGCATCGGGTCGAGCGCGGCGCTGTTGGGGAACCACATGCCGTCGCGCTCGCGCTCCCAGCCGTGCTCGATCGACAGCTCGAGGGCGTTGCGGGTCACCTGCGTGTAGCAGGCCAGCTCGCCGAGCATCTCGACGGTGCCGGGGGTCTGGTCCCCGATCATCTCGGCCATGCGGCTGGCCAGGCCGTAGGCGAACTCGAGCTTGGTCAACGCCCGGGTGGTCGACTGCGTCGTCATGTGGATGGCGAAGCCGGTCTCCCGGGTGGAGTTGTAGATGTCCACGTCCCCGTCGAGGAACACGCGGTCCCACGGCACGACCACGTCGTCGAAGATGCAGAACGCGTCCTGCTCGTCGAAGTTGCTCGAGAGCGGCTTGTCGAACGGATCGGCGCCCGGTGCGGACTCCGAGTCACGGCAGAGGAACTTCAACCCCGGGGTGTCGAGCGGGATGGCGAACGCCAGCGCGTAGGCATCGGCGCCGGGGGGCAGCGGCAGGGCCGGGTACACGGTGGTCTCGTCGGCGAAGGGGGCGAGGGTGGCCAGCACCCGGCCGCCGCACGACGATGCCCTCCGCCGTCTCGCCGACCTTGCGGATGGTGACCTTGTTGTTCAGCACCTGGGTGTCGGTGCGCTTGTCGACGGTGGGCTGGATGATCGTGTGGGTGAGGGAGATGTCCTTGCGGCGCAGCTCCTTCTGGTAGTCCACCAGGTTGGCCGCGCCCCGCTCGTTGCGGTTGTCGGCACCGGCCCACACCCACGGGGCCGGCGCGAACCCGCTGAACTTCATGTTCATGTAGTCGGGCGTGCGCCCCATCAGCCCCATGGTCCCCTCCGACAGGCGGGTGAGGCCCACGTGCCGGCGGAACAGGTCGTCCTTCGACCGGGGGAACAGGTGGCTGATGTTGATGGCCTCGCCCGTCTCGGGATCGGGCACGAGGCACTCGTCGGCGAACGCGTGCTGCCGGTCGAAGATCGCGGCCAGCGATGCCGCCCCCTGCCGCGTGGCGGGGTGCGTGGTGGGATCGTCCACCAGCTCTCCGTCCACCCACAGCGTGCGGTTGGTGGCCCGCAAGCCCTCGAGGTACTCAGCTCCCGTACGTGCACCCATGTGATCGAAACCTCCTAGATCGAAAGGTTAGACCTCGCGGCATTCGCGACGGCAATCCGAGCTGGGCCCACGCCGGTGGGCGCGCCCGACCGCTTTCAGCCCCGCTTGGCGGCGCGGGCGTCGATCTTGGCGAAGGCCGCCCGGGTGGCCAGCATGCCGTCGACCGCCCGCGGGAACCCGGCGTAGAGCGAGAGCTGCACCATGACCTCCTCGATCTCGGTGCGGGTGAGGCCGTGGTGGAGCCCGCCGGGCACGTGGATGCCGAGCTCGTGGGCCTGGCCGAGCGCGCCGAGGATGGCGATCACGCACAGCGAGCGGTCACGACGGCTGAGCTGCGGTCGCGACCAGATCTCCCCGAAGGCGAAGCGGAAGGCCAGCGCGCCCACGTCGCCGAGCAGGCCCTGCATGTTGGCCATGTCGGTGGCCGGGTCGGCGGCGGCCCGACCGTCGGTCAGCGTGCGGCGCACGTCGGCCGCCCGGCGGTCGCGCTCGGCGTCGTCGATGTGCTCGGCGCCCTGACGGTCGCGGCGGGCATCGACGGGCAGCCCGTCGAGCTTGTTGAAGGCGGCGTCCACCTTGCGCACCGAGCTCATGGCGGCGGGGAACCCGGCATAGGCGGCCACGTGCAGCAGCAGCTCGTCGATCTCCTCGCGGGCCATGCCGTGGCGAACGGCGTTGGCCACGTGCAGCTCGAGCTCCTCGTCGCGGGCCTGGGCCATCAGCACCGACACCACGACCAGGCTGCGGTCACGGCGCGACAGCTGCGGGCGGCACCACAGGTCCCCCATGACGGCGTGCATGGCGAAGGTCCCCAGCGCGCCGAATCGGCGCTCCATGCCGGCGGCGATCTTCTCGGCCACGTCGCCCTCGACCCCGGCCATGGTGCGCAGCACCTCCATGGCATCGTCGTGGCGCTCCTGGAACGTGCGCGTGGTGGCGGCCCCGTCGCTCATGTCTCCCCCTTCGGCTGGAGGCGCCGGCTTTCCCGGCGCCCGGGGGCGCATCGTAGGCGGCTGCCACCGGCTCGCCGGCACGGCCGCCGGACGTACCGATCGGTACGCCACTACATCGGAGCGCCATACCGCGCCGTCGGATCACTCCATCCGCCATCGTTCGGCGGTTGGAGCATTCGCGAGGCGCGGGGCGCGGCCGCCGTGCGATGCGATCGGGCCAACCGGCGCGCCGGACCATCCGCCTTCCGAGCGGAATTACGCTCGATGCAGGATCAGGAACGGCTCAGCATGCGCCGAAGGGGCCCCCGCCCCTCGCTAGGCTCAATACCGGCGGGAGCTGTCCGTGCACTCGCCGTGGTCGGCGCCGGTGGGGCGCCGGCCCGCACCCGATCGACGCGGCGGAGGTGTCGATGGCCTGTTCCCACGTCGGGGACTGCCCCCTGTTCCCGAAGCTGCAAGCGAGCCTTGCCAGTTGGCGAACGCACTACTGCGATTCCGCCGGCGGCTGGCAGGCGTGCGCGCGCTACCGCGAGTCGCTCGCCGGTCGCCCGGTGCCGCTGGGGCTGCTGCCCAACGGCAAGCTCGTCCAGGTGCTCGACCAGCCGGTACCCGTGCCCCGTCCGGCGATGGTCGCCAGTGCCCCGGAGCCGGCCGCATCGGCCGAAGCCCTCTCCGGCCGCGCCCGGCGGGGTGAGCGGCCGGCGCGGGTGGCGGCGACGCTGGGGGCGGGCACGGAGCCCACCCCGCTGATGTGGTGGGCGCGCCTGTTCGCCATGTTGCGGAGGTCGGCATGAACGGGTACTGGCCATGGTGGGCGGGCGCGTTGGGACTGGCGACGGTGGCGGTGGGCTACTGGTTGGTGGTCGGCCGCACCGTGGGCGTGTCGGGCGCATGGGACCGGGTGCTGCACTGGCGCCAGGAGCGCGCCGTCGAACGGCTCGACGCCCAGTTCGACGAGGCGGCGTTCCTCGTCGCCCTGGAGGCCGCCACCACCGAGCGCTTCGGTGGCGCCGGCGGCGACGCGGCGGCCGGCTCCGCTGCGTCGGGCTCGAGCGACCGGGCGATCGGATCGACGGCCACGGCGACCGCGGTCGCCAGCGGAGCGGACCACCACACCGGCTCCGGCTCCGGGTCCGGCTCCGGCGAGGTCGCGCCGCGGCCCTCCGCACCCGCGGCCCCGTGCCCGTGGTGGCCAACGCCGCGCTGCTCGTCTCGGTGTTCGCCGGCGGCTTGATCGCCTCGCTCCTGTCGGGGCGCTTCGAGCTGCGGCTCGACATGGGCCCCGACCACGCCGCGCTGGTGGCCACCGGGTGGAAGATGTGGGCGGTGCTCTTCGTCGGCGGCGTGCTCGTCGGCTTCGGCACCCGGCTGGCCGGCGGGTGCTCCTCCGGCCACGGCCTCAGCGGGTGCAGCCGCCTGCAGCCGGCCAGCATCGTGGCCACCGCCGTGTTCTTCGGCACCGCGGTGGCGGTGTCGTTCCTGCTGTGGGACGTGCTGTGATGCCGGCCACCACGCGGCGCATCCTCACCGGCAACATCGTGTTCGGGCTGTTGCTCGGCTTCACGGTGGCCAACATCGGCTTCGGGGACTTCGGTGAGCTCAACCGCATGTTCACGTTCCAGGATCTGCGCATGTTCGGCGCGTTCGCCGGTGGCGTGGCCCTGGCCGCCGCGGCCTTCGCCCTGCTGCGCAGCCCTCGCCCGGCCCGCACGCCGGTGCACCGCGGCATCGTGCCCGGCGCCATCCTGTTCGGTACGGGGTGGGCGATCTCCGGCGGCTGCCCGGCCATACCGATCATCCAGGCGGCATCGGGCATGGTCCCGGCGCTGGCCACCATCGCCGGCGTGGTCGTGGGCATGGTGGCCTGCCGCTGGGCCAACAGCCGGTGGTTCGGGCTCGATCGCGGCTCCTGCGGGCTCTGACGGCGACGCTGGCGAGACGGCGACGCCGGCGGGACGGCGACACCGACGGTGGGCCACGGGATAGGTTGCCGCCATGATCGGCACCGTGGCAGTGGGCAGCTGGCCCCCGCCGTTCGGGCTGCGGCCCAGGCTGCGCCCGTTCTGGCGGGGTGAGGTGGGCGAGGACGACCCCACCGTGCACGATGCGCTGCTGGCCGCCGCCCGCATCGCCATGGACGAGATGGCCGCCTGCGAGATCACCGAGCTGGCCGGCGGTGAGGTCTTCGCTCCCGATTTCGTGCACACGGTGCCGCCCCGCTTGCGCGGGCTCGAGGTCCTCGCCCGCCGTGACATCGCCGCCGGGCAGGCCGGGGTCGGCCGGTATCGCATCGGCGGCACCATCAGCGCACCGGACGGGCTCGGCCACGCCAAGGCCTTCCGCCGCGAGCACGCCATCGAACCGGCGCTGCGACGAGCGGCGGTCCCCTCGCCGTTCACCATCGCGCTGTCCTTCCCCGACGATCCACAGCTCGAGCGAGCGCTGGACGACCTGGTGGACGTGGTCAGCGCAGAGGTGGGCGACATCGTGGCCGCCGGCGCCGCCGAGGTGCAGCTCGACGCACCCGCCGAGTCGATCGCCTGCGCGCACGGCCGCCGCCCGATCGAGCAGCTCGCCGAGTGGATCGCCGCACCGCTGGCCCGGGTGCCCGCCGGCGTGGTCCGCAGCGTGCACTTCTGCCTCGGTGACATCGCCCGCAAGCCCTCGACGCAGGTGCAGAACCTGCGATCGCTCATCCCCTTGCTCCAGGCCCTCGACGGTCGGGTGGACCGGGTGCTGCTCGAGTGCTCCTACGCCGGGCAGTGGGAGGAGCGGGCGATGCTGGCCGACGTGCCGGCGTCCATGGCCGTGGTGGCCGGCATCGGCGACGTGAAATCGCCGCCGGTGGACCCGTCGCACCACGCCGCGCAGATCGAGGCGCTGCTGGCGGTGCTGCCCGAGGACCGCCTCGCCGTCTCGGCGTCGTGCGGGTGCGGGCGCATGCCGCACGACGAGGCCATCACCCTGCACCGCAACCTGGTGAAGGCCACCCGCCGGGGCTGAAGGCGGCGTCCCGGGCGCTAGGCGAGGAACTGGACGACCGCCCAGTACCCGGCGTCGTCGACCGCCCAGCCCAGGGCGGCGCCGGCCACGAACAACGCTGCCGCCACCCCCGCGCCCCGCCGCTGTGAACGGGCGAAGCCGGCTGCGCACAGGACGGCCCCGAGCAACGCCAGCAGCAACTGCACCACGGCGAGCCAGCCGCTGTTGGCCCACGCCGCGGGCACGTCGCGCTGGGTGGTGGCCACCGCGGTGGCCGCCAGGCGTCCGAGCCCGGGCAGCAGCGACGCCAGTGACGCCAGCCCGCCGAGCAACGTGGCGGTCTCCATCGGCGCGCCATCGCCCGGTCCGGCATCCCGGCGGGGCGCGGTACGGGGCGGCGGCCCCCAGCTGCCCGGCACGCCGCCGGGCGGCGGTGGCCATGGTTGTCCGCCTTGCTGGTCCACGTTCACCTCCACGTCGGGCCGGGCGCACCCTACCGGATGGCATGGCGGCGGCAGCGCGTCGGGACCGGGCCCTAGGGTGACGCCATGTCGAGCACGCCGCAGAAGATCCCGCTCGTCGATCCCGCCACCGCGACCGACCAGCAGCGCAACCTGATCGAGGCCGGGCGCGCCGGCCGACCGTACGTGCCGAAGGTGTACGCCACGCTGGCCAACCACCCGTCGATGGCCGGCCCGTGGATGCGCTTCGCGGCGGCGGTGCTCTACGAGGGCACGCTGCCGGGGCGCGATCGCGAGACGTTGATCCTGCGCGCCGCCCACAACTGCCAGGGCCACTACGAGTGGGGCCAGCACGTCGGCTGGGGGCGCCGCGAGGGCCTGACCGACGCCGAGATCGCCGGCATCGCCGAGGGTCCCGCATCGGGTGCGCTCGACCCGTGGGCGCAGCTGCTGGTCACCGCCGCCGACGAGCTGTTCAGCAGCGCCCGGCTCTCCGACACCACCTGGGCGGCGTTGGCGGAGCGGTACGGTACGGAGCAGCTCATCGAGGTGTGCTTCACCGTCGGGCAGTACACGATGCTGGCCTACGCCCTGAACTCGATCGGCGTCACCCCCGAGGACGGCGCACCGGCGCTGGGCCAGCCGTGAGCGGGGACGCCGGCAGCAGCGCCGGCGGCGACGAGGCCCGGACGTTCTTCGACGCCTACATCGCCGCCTTCAACGCCGGTGACGCCGCCGCCTACGCCGCCTGCTTCCACCCGCCGGTCACCTCGGTGCCGGCGCCGCGCCCCGACGGCGAGGGCGCCGACCAGCCGCTGCCCACGCTCGACGATCCCGGCGCCATGCTGGCCCGCATGCCCGAGCGGTGGTCGCACTCGACCATCGACGAGGTGGCCACCCTCGCCGAGCTGGCCGCCCCGCCCGATCCCGACGGCGCACGCCGCGTGCGCGGCCCCCGCCACGGCATCGTCACCACGGTCACCCGCTGGGACACCGAAGGCCGGCCCTACCAACGGATCCAGGCCCTGTACCTGCTCGACCGCCGGGACGGCCGTCTGGGCATCAAGGTCATCGCCGAGCTGTCGACCGTCACCCTTCCATGAGCGGGCGACCGGGCGAGCTCGGGAGCCGGGCGGTCAGGACCCGGAGGCCCGCACCTTCCTCCGGGTGAAACGCCAGGCGCCGTCCACCTTGGCCAGCTCGTCCTCGTACCAGCCCACCAGGATGATGCGCCCGCCGTCGGGCTCGGGTTTGACCATCTTCACGTGGGCGAAGGCGTTGGCCCGGTCCCCGTCACCGTCGATCACCAGGTTCGTGGTCCAGTGCTGCGACGCCGCCCAGTCGGCGAAGTCGGGGTTGGTGACGTAGTCACGCACGAAGCCCTCCAGCTCGGCGCGACCGGTGAACAGCCCGGCGATGCCGTCGAACACGCCGTCGGGGGTGACCGTGTCCGCCCAGCCGGCGGCGTCGCCGGTGTCGAGGGCCTTGTTGTAGCGGGCCACCAGCTCGTGCACCGCGAAGCGGTCCTCGAAGGTCAGGCTCATCGCTGCTCCGTTTCGTCGGGTGGGGCTCGTCGTGGTCGGGGTGCGCGCTCAGGCGTGCTGGGGCCCGCGGATGAGCTGCCCGGGCGTGGCCCCGGTGGGCTCACCGTCTCGGAAGATGCACTGACCACGCTTGAACGTGGCGGTGTAGCCCTCGGCCCGCTGCACCAGGCGCCGTCCGCCCGCCGGTAGATCGAACACCATCTCGGGGGCGTGCAGCCGCAGGCGTTCGAAGTCGATGATGTTGAGATCGGCCAGCATGCCCACCTCGAGCGTGCCGCGGTCGTGCAGACCCACCTGGCGGGCGGTGTCGCGGCACTGCCGGCGGACCACGTACTCCAGCGGCAGCCGCTCGCCGCGGGAGCGGTCGCGCACCAGTGGGTGAGCATGTACGTCGGGTAGGACGCGTCGCAGATGACCCCGCAGTGGGCGCCCCCGTCGGACAGGCCCGGCACCGTCACCTCGCTGAGGTTCATGCGCCGGATCACCTCGAGGTCGCCGTCGCTGAAGTTGGCCAGGGGGAACAGCATCAGCTCCCGGCCGTCCCGCTGGAGCAGCACGTCGTAGGCGAGCTCCACCGGCGCGACGCCGGCGGCCGCGGCCCGCGCCGCCACGCTGTGCTCGGGCAGCGGTTCGTAGTCGGGCGGATCGCCGAGGGGGAACATCTTGTGGAACGCCTGCGCCACCGTGCCCGACATGCCCCGGGTGCGCCCGGCGTGCTCGGCGATCAACGCCGCCCGCACCTCGGGCCGGCGCATGGCCGCCACCCGCTCGGCCAGCGGGAGCGCCGCCAGGTCGCGACGGTACGTGGGGCAGGTGATGAACGGGTGCATCGACGACTCGAGCCCCAGCAGCAGGCACACCGGTCGGATGGCGACCTGTGCGGTCAGGTGGTGCCCGGCGGCGCGCCGCGCCGATCCGTTCGAGGATCTCCTCCCACAGACCCGGACGGTCATCGTTCTGCACCAGCAGGATCGACAGCGGTGCGCCACCGCCGTCGGCGAAGCCCTCGAAGATCTCGAACTTCGCGGTCGAGGTCGGCGAAGTCGAGACGATCTCGAGGTGGCCGAACCCGGCATCGCGCAACGCCTGGCTGATGCCCCACAGCTCGGCCACGCGCTGGTGAGCGTGGGGATCTGGTTGCCGTCGCGATCACGGTGGTTGATCGTGCGGGAGGTGGTGAACCCGAGGGCGCCGGCCCCGCAACGCCTCGGCGGTGAGCCGCCGCATCTCGGCGATCTCCTCGGCCGTGGCGGTTCGGTGTGGTCCCGACCGCGCTCGCCCATCACGTAGACCCGCAGCGCCGAGTGCGGCATCTGGGCCCCCACGTCGATCACGTGGGGGATCGCGTCGATGGCATCGAGGTACTCGGGGAAAGTTGCTCGAACGTGACGCCCTCGGCCAGGGCGGCGCCGGGGATGTCCTCCACGCCCTCCATGACGCTGATGAGGAACTCGTGGCGGTCGGGCCGCACCGGTGCGAACCCCACGCCGCAGTTGCCCATCACCACCGAGGTCACCCCGCGTGCCACGACGAGGGCGTCAACGCCGGGTCCCACACCACCTGGCCGTCGTAGTGGGTGTGGATGTCCACGAAGCCCGGGGTGACGAGTTGGCCGGCGGCGTCGATCTCCGTACGGCCCGGTACGGAGATCTGTCCGACGGCGGTGATGCGCTCACCGTCGATGGCGATGTCGGCGTGCCGGGCGGGTGCGCCCGTGCCGTCGACCACCAAGCCGTTGCGGATGACCAGCTCGTGCATGTCCGTCCCCTGACGTCGTCTCCCCGAGTGCGGCGCATCCCTGCGCGGTGGCGCCGCACCGGGTGATCCGCCCGCGCCATACCGCTCGGTCGGCGAACGATCGACACGCAGGGTGCGCGGCTCCTCGCCGGTTGACCCATCGATGATCAGGCTCGAACCGGGAGCGGCGCCCATCGAACGGTGTACGTCAGTGGAGCATCGTCCGAATCATCGTTTTCTGTTGAAACAGCGCGGGTCATGTGGCGCTGATCCAGCTTCGCTCGCGTACCGTGACCGGAGGGTTCGGCGGCCTGTGATCAGGTCGCACGGCGGAACCGGTGATCTTCTGCTTCTTCCACCTCGGCGCGCGCTCGGGGCCGGCCACCGCCTGCTCGCCGGCCCGCGCCACAGCCGCGAGCGGTGCGTGCACTGCGCAGCAACAGGGAAGAACAGCGTGTTGAAGAACCTGTCGTTCCGAGCGAAGCTCACCCTGATCGTCCTGCCGCAGCTCGTCGTGCTGCTGGCCTTCGCCGGCCTGGTGATCAAACCGCGCACCGATGACGCCTCGGCCGCGGCCCACGCCCGGCTGCACGCCGAGGTGGCGCGACGATGAACGTGATCGACGCCCTGCAGGAGGAACGGGGCCTGTCGAGCTGGGTGATGGCGGGCGGTGGTGTCGACGCCCGCGAGCTGTTGCGCAACGCCCGCACCGCCACCGACGGCGCCGTGGTCGAGCTGCTGGAGCGCACCGACGACGACGATGACCTCGGCGCCATCCCCGCGGCCTCGAACGCCACCACCTCGCTCCAGACGATCGCCGCCCTGCGCAGCGAGGTGGACGGTGGGGCCACCGCGCCCGACGCGCTCTTCGACCGCTACACCGCGGTGGTCGACTCGCTGATCGCGTTCAACACCGTGCTCGTGGTCGACACCGAGGAGCAATCGCTGGTGGGTCGCGGCATCGCCGTGTCGGAGTTCCTCGCCGCCAAGGAGCAACTCGGCCTGCTGCAGGGCACGGTGGTGCGCCGCCTGCAGGCCAGCTCGCTCGGCGTCGACGACCTCGCCGCCATCGACTCGTACCTCGCCGCCCAGCGCGCCCACCTCCAGACCTTCCGCAGCACCACCGATCCGGCCAACGTGGTCCGGCTCGAGCAGATCGAGGCCTCGGAGATCGTCCGCAGCGCCGAACGGGTCGTGGCCACCGTGCGGACCGCCGCCCGGGAGGGCACCGACGCCGAGCTCACCGCCGACGAGTTCTGGACCAACGTCAAGGTGCAGTTCGACGCCCTCGACACCCTCGACGACCGCAACTACGACGACTACGTCGCCATCGCCGCCGACATCGCCGCCAGCCAGCGCAACGAGGCGCTGCTCTACACCCTGGTGGCCGCGACGGCGGTGCTGGGCAGCATCGCCGGCGCCCTGCTGCTCGGTCGGTCGCTCAACAACCGCCTGGCATCGATCGCGGAGCAGGCCCACGTCATCTCCCACGAACGGCTGCCCGAGGTGCTCGAGGCGCTGCGCCACCCCACCGCCGAGGCCCTGGCCGAGGCCCTCCCCCAGGTGCAGGCGGACGCCACCGACGAGATCGGCACCATGGCCGACGCCTTCAACGTGGTGCTGCGCACCTCGGTCGAGACCTCGTTCAACCACGCCCAGGAGCGGGCCCGCACGGTGACCAACATGCTGCTGAACCTCGGTCGCCGCAACCAGTCGCTCATCGACCGCCAGCTGGCCATCATGGACGAGCTGGAGAGCCGCCACGACGACCCGGACCTGCTCGAGCGCCTGTTCCGCATCGACCACCTGGTCACCCGCATGCGGCGCAACGCCGAGAACCTGGTGGTGCTGGCCGGCGAGCACCAACCCCGGGCGTGGACCGAGGCGGTGCCGATGCTCGACGTGCTGCGGGCCGCCACCGGCGAGGTGCCCGACCTCGACCGCATCGAGATCAACCTCGCCGGCGGGGACGACGTGGAGATCGCCGGGCCCCACGCGGTGACCCTGTCGCACCTGCTGGCCGAGTTGGTGGAGAACGCCATGGCGTTCTCGCCGCCCTCGACCAAGGTGGCGCTCAGCACCGATCGGGTGCGCGGCCAGCTACGGGTGTGGGTGGTCGACAACGGGCTCGGGATGGAGGACGAGGAGCTGGCCGAGGCCAACGCCCGCCTGGTGGCCCCGCCCGACATCGACGTGCTGACCACCGACCGCATCGGGTTCCAGGTGGTGGGCCGCCTCGCCCAGCAGCTCGGCGTGCACGTCCACCTGCAGGCCAACCCCGAGGGCGGCGTGGCCGCGTCGGTGGTGCTGCCGGCCGCGCTGTTCGAACTTCCCCGCCGGGAGGGGCCGGGCATGCTCGTCGACGAGCGGGTGCTGGATCTGCGTGATCCCGCCGAGACCGAGTCGGAGACCGAGGCGGAGACCGGGACCGAGGCGTGGACGGACACGTGGACGGACGATGTCGCGGCCGAACCGCTGGGTGCGACGGAGGCGTTCGCGGCGGGGGTCGGCCCGGCGAACGCCGAGCCCGACGCCATCGACGAGAGCCCCCGGCGCCGATGCCCGTCGCCGAGCTGGAGGAGGCGTCGCCGTTCGGCTCGGCGAACGGCTTCGAGCGCTACGACAACGCGGACGGCACCAACGGCTTCCGCCGGGTCCCGATGCGGCGCGTCCCACCCCCGGCCGACGTCGCGGCCCGCACCCCCCGGGTGTTCCAGTTCGAGCCCGACGTGCCCGACGGGGCCGACGAGCTGCCGGTGATCGACCTGCGCGACGGCCCCGCCGCCCCCTCGGTGCCGTTCGGCGTGTTCCGGCCCGACCCGGCCGCACCGGCGAACCGGGACCACGGCCAGACGCCCGACGGCCTGCCCAAGCGGACGCCCCGGGCGCTGCCCACCGAGGCGGACCGCAGCGGCAACGGGCACCGCGACACCAACGGGCACCCCGACGCCAACGGGCACCGCGACGAACCGGTCGGTATGGCCGCCGACGGCGGCGCGCCCCCGCCGGACGCCGGTGGCGAGCAGGGCGCGATGTGGCTGACCGCGGACGGCCTCGTGAAGCGGCGGCCGGGTGGCACGATGGCCACCAACACCCGGGCGGCGGAAGCCGATGCGGGGGCGTTCCGGCGCCTCCCCGACGCCCCCCGATCGAACGGCGAGGAGGAAGGGCGGAGCCGGCGGCGCTTCGCCGACCTGTCCCGCCTGCAGAGCGCCGTTGCCGCGGCGCGTGAGCACGAGACCGACACCGAAGGAGCGCCATGAGCGATCTGAGCAACGAGGCCGCCAACCTCAACTGGCTGTTGGACAACTTCGTGGAGCAGGTCAACGGCGTGGTCGACGCCGTCGTCGTCTCGTCCGACGGCCTGCTCATGGCCATGTCGCCGGGCATCGGACGCGCCGGCGGCGACCAGCTCGCCGCGGTGGCTTCCGGCCTCAACAGCCTGACCCAGGGCGCCGCCCGCTGCTTCGGCGGCGGCGAGGTCGAACAGATCGTGGTCGAGCTGAAGGGCGGCTACATGCTGTTCATGAGCATCAGCGACGGCTCGAGCCTGGCCGTGCTGTGCTCGCGCAGCGGCGACGTCGGGGTGGTGGGCTACGAGATGTCCATGTTGGTCAAGCGCATGGGCGGGGTCCTGACCCCGGCACTGGTCAGCGAGCTGCAGGGCTCGCTGTCCCGGGTGTGAGGCCACCGAACAGATGAACCAACCCCGCTTCGTCCGACAGTTCGTGCTCACCCGGGGCCGATCACGGTCGGTCGGCGCCGACCTGGCGTTGGACACCCTGGTCACCCTCACCGACGCCGGCCGACGGCGGGCCGCCGGCGGCGAGCTGCGGGCCGAGGCGGCCGCGATCGCCCGCCTGCTGGACGGCCCGTTGTCGGTGGCCGAGATCGGCGCCCACCTCCACGTGCACCTCGGCATCGCCCGGGTGCTGGTGAGCGACCTGGTGGCCGACGGCGTGGCGGCGGTCAGCGCCGCCGACTTCGACGAAACCGGTCCCGACCTGGGCACGCTCGAAAGGTTGCTCGATGACCTCCAGGCTCTCTGAGGCACAGCGGGAACCGGCGGTGGCCGGACCCGGCACCAAGCCACTCAAGATCGTCATCGCCGGGGGCTTCGCTGCCGGCAAGACCACGTTCGTCGACTCGATCTCCGAGATCACGCCGCTGACCACCGAGGCCCCGATGACCAACCTGTCGCTGGGCGTGGACGACCGCGGCGAGGTCACCTCGAAGACGACCACCACGGTGGCGATGGACTTCGGGCGCATCACGCTGTCGGCGGCCACGATGCTCTACCTGTTCGGCACGCCCGGCCAGGACCGGTTCTGGTTCATGTGGGACGAGCTGTCACGGGGTGCGGTGGGGGCGGTGGTGCTGGTGGACACCCGGCGCCTGCAGGACTGCTTCGCGGCACTGGACTACTTCGAGGCCAAGCGGCTGCCCTACGTGGTGGCGTTGAACCGCTTCGACGGCGCCCTGGCCCACAGCACCGACGCCGTGCGCGAGGCGCTGACCATCGAGGCGTCGATCCCGGTGCTGGCGGTGGACGCCCGCAGCCGCGCCGACACGAAGGCGGTGCTGGTGGAGCTGGTCCGCTACGCCATCCGCCGCAAACACGGCTGAGCGCCGCGAAGCCGGGCGACGGCGCGAGCCGGGCGCCGTGCGCCGGGCGGGTCTGACGTCGCAGCCTCCATCAGCGGAACACGGAACGAGCGGCCGGGTCTCGGAAAACCTGTCGCGCTCGATTCGGCGTCGATTCGGAATTGGTCAAGTGACACGAGATCCGCGCACGGGTCGTGTGGTCCCGACCCGGGACGGTGGAGTCGGTGCACCCGTGGTGGCCGGTCCCTCCCGATCGGTCGAGAACGTCGAATCGATTTCGAATCGGCCGCGATGGGCCGTGGGTGCGTTCCCGGCAGGACGGCGCGCAGCCCCGACAGCTGCCCCCGCCACGCGGCCCTCGGCTCCGGCTGCGCCGGCATCGCGATCTCGACGACCCCGATGCGCCGGAACCGGCGCCCTGAGCCTCCCCGTTGTGCCAGACTTCGTCTGTGACAGCCGTCACGTGACGGATGTGTCGTGCACAGACGGGAGCTCGTCATGATGCTGGCCCCATACCGGGTGCTCGATTGCACCGACCACCGCGGCCACCTCGCCGGGTTCATGCTCGCCCAGCTCGGCGCGGACGTGGTCCTCGTCGAACCGCCCGACGGCAGCCCCGCCCGCCGACTCCCGCCCTTCGCCGGCACCGACGGACCGTCGCTGTGGCACGTCGCCTACAACCGGGGCAAGCGCTCGGTCGTGCTCGACCTCCACGATGCCGTGGGGTACGGCAACCTCGATCGGCTCGCCGCCGGCGCCGACGTGCTGCTGTGGTCGGGCCGCCCGGGCGAGCTGCCCTTCGATCCCGAGTCGTTCTCCCAACGACACCCGCACCTGGTGGTCGCCCTGCTGACGCCCTTCGGCCTCGACGGCCCCAAGGCCGACTGGCACGAGACCGATCTCACCGTGTGCGCCGCCGGCTGCCAGCTGGCCCTCACCGGCGACACCGATCGACCGCCGCTGCGCGGCGGCGTGCCCCAGGGCTACGCCCACGGCGCGGCCGACCTGGCCGTGGGCGCCCTCTACGCCCTCAACGAACGGTCCCGCTCCGGCCTCGGCCAGGTGGTCGACGTGTCGGCCCAGACCGCCTACCTGCAGTCCTCGTTCGCCTATGCGCTCAACGAGGCGTGGGACAACGCGCCGCTCGGCCGCTCTGGAGAGGGCATCAACGTGGGTCCGTTCACGCTGCGGTGGGGCTACCCGGCCAGCGACGGCGAGGTCAGCATCACGCTGCTGTTCGGCGCCGCCTTCAAGGAGTTCACGCCCAACCTGTTCCGCTGGATCTGGGAGGAGGGCGGCTGCGACGAGGCCATGCGCGACCTCCCGTGGGAGGACCTGATCGTCCGGCTGCTCGACGGCCGGGAACCGGCTGATCTGCCTGACCGGCTGGCCGACGCCGTGGCCCGGCACACCTCCCGGCGCACCAAGGCGGAGCTGCTGGACGAGGCCCGCCGGCGCCGGGTGCTGCTGGCGCCGGTGGCCACGCCGTCCGAGGTGATGGAGAACGAGCACCTGGCCGAGCGCGGCGTGTGGGAGGTGGGCGAGGTGCTGCCGGGCGGGCCGTCGTACCGCCAGCTCGGCCGCTTCCTGGTCGCCTCGCGCACGCCGCTGGTCCACCTCGCGCCGGCGCCCGAGCTGGGGGCGCACACCGCCGAGATCCTCAGCGGTCCGGCCGTACCGAACCGTACGGTCCCGGGCGGTGGCGGCGACGCCCAGCGCGACGACGGCGGCGCCCGCCCGCTCGACGGGTTGAAGGTGGTGGACCTCACCTGGTCGATCGCCGGGCCCTACGTCGGGCGCGGTCTGGCCGACATGGGCGCCACCGTCGTGCGGGTCGAGACCCAGCAGCGCGTCGATGTCACCCGCACGGTCATGCCGCTGCACCCGCTGAACGACGCCCACCCGCTCGAATGTGGCGGGTTGTTCGCCAACGCCAACGCCGGCAAGCTCGGCATCGAGCTCGACCTGCACACCGAGGCGGGCCGCGAGGTGCTGTGGGACCTGCTGCGCTGGGCCGACGTGGTGCTCGAGAGCTTCTCCGCCGGTGCCTTCGAGCGGATGGGCTTCGGCTACGAGCGCATCGCCGCGGTCAACCCGTCGGTCATCGTGCTGTCGAGCTGCCTGCCCGGCCAGACCGGCTCGCTCGACCTGCCCGGCTACGGCAACCTGGCGTCGGCGCTGTTCGGTTTCCACGCCACCACCCGCTGGCCCGATCGGTCGGCCGCGGGCCCGTTCGGGGCCTACACCGACACCGTCTCGCCCCGCTTCGCCCTCAGCGGCCTGCTGGCCGCCATCGACCACCGCCGCCGCACCGGCGAAGGCCAGTACCTCGATCTCTCCCAGGCAGAGGCATCGCTGCACTTCCTGTCCCCGGCGTTGCTCGACGCCGAGGTCAACGGCCACGACTTCGAGTCGCTCGGCAACGGTGACGCCACCATGGCGCCACACGGCGTGTACCCGGTGCGCGGCCAGGATCGCTGGGTCGCTGTCGCCTGCCAGCACGACACCGCCTGGAAGGCGCTGGCCGAGGAGCTGGGCGTCGCCGAGCTGGCGGCGATGCCGTTGGCCGACCGGCTGGAGCGGCGCGGCGAGCTCGACGCGCTGGTGGCCAGCTGGACCGCCGGGCTCGACGAGCACGAGGCCGTGTCGCGCCTGCAGGCCCTCGGGGTGGCCTCCCACGTGGTGCAGAACAGCGCCGAATGCCTGGCCGATCCACAGCTCGCCCATCGCGGCCACTACGTGACCGTGCAGCACCCCTTCATCGGGCCCGTCCCGGTGGAGGGGCCGAGGATGCGGCTGTCGCGCACCCCCGGCCGGGTCGACAACGCCGGGCCCGGCTACGGCGAGCACGCCTTCGACATCATGAGCGACCTGCTGGGCTACGACGCCGAACGCATCGCCGAGGTGGCGGCCGCCGGCGGCCTCGGCTGAGCGGCGGCGGCCGGGGCGCCGCCGCCCTCAGCGCACCTGCAGCTCGACGTACGAGCCCGGGTCGGGCTGGTGGTGGATCGTGTGGGTGGCCACCCGGATGGCGTCCTCGCCGTCGGCGGCGAGCAGCAGGTTGCCGCTGTTGGTGTTGCGGGCCCGGCGGGGGAAGTTGCTGCTGGTGAGGTCCACCTCGATGCGGCTGCCGGGGCTGAACGTGTGGTGGAGCTCGCCGAGGGCGACCGTCACCGTCACCACCTCCCCGGCGCGCAGCGGTTCGGGCGTGGCGCCGCTGCGCAGCAGCACCCGCTGGACACCGTCCAGCAGCAGCACGGCCGCTCCGTCTGACCGCCGCTCGATCAGCTTGGCCACCACGTCGGTGTCGGGGCAGTCCGACGACAACCGCACCGACACGGTCACCGCACCGGCCAGCGTCAGCGCGTCGGTGAGCTCGTCGCCGAGGTCGATCAGCCCGTACCCCTCGGTCTGCTGCACCGGTCGCTGGTCGCGCGCCCCGGCGGTGATGAGCATGTTGCGCCCGCCCAGGCTGGGCACCGGGTGGCGCGGGTCGTACCGGAAGGTACGCTCGGCGGCCGCCGGGGATCCGGGCAGGGGTGCGTCGACCCCGAGGCTGCCGTCACCGCCGAGGTGGAGGCGCACGGTCCGCACGCCGGGCGGCGGCCAGCTCGGCGCGTGCACCCAGTCCGACGCCACGTACTGCTCGGTATCAGCGACCCAGCAGCGGGGCGAGAAGAACACGGCCGGCTCGTGCACGATCGGCGTGTCCAGGCCCTTGCACCACTGGTCGAACCACTCGAAGTACGGGTCGCGGGGCCAGCAACGGCGCTCGTAGACGAAGTAGTGGTCGTTGGGACCGATCCACAGCCGCTGGTGGCCCACCCGGGCCTGCAGCTCCCGGAAGGCGGCCAGCACGCTGGTGAGGAAGATGTCGAACCAGGTGGTGACGTGGAACCCGGGCACGGCGATGCCGGCCCGGAAGTCGTGCGCGGCCCGGAACGCGTCCGGTGCGGGATGCGACAGCAGCTCGTCGAGGTAGGGCTGCCACACCGAGAAGTCCGGGTAGCCGAGCAGCGGCAGGTGCAGCCACTCGGGCACGTCGACATAGGGCGGGCGCCGGTTGCGGGCGGCGTCGAGGGCCAGGTAGCGCTCCCGGGCCGCCGCCGCATGGGCATCGAGCTGCTCGTCGGTCAGGCCGTGGCGGCGGGCCAACGCCTGGCGGTGTGACGGCGAGAGGCCGGGGATGTTGTTGGCCACCCACAACCAGAGCCGCTCGAGCTCGATCGAGCCGCCCTCGTAGACCACGTCGTCGTAGATGCTGGACCCGCCCACCTGGGCGAACAGCGCCCGGACACTGGGATGGCCCTGCGACGCCGCCGCCAGCGCGGTGGTGGAGCCGGCCGATGAGCCCGACAACCCCACGTTGCCGTCGGTCCACGGTTCCGAGGCGATCCAGGCCAGGAGGTCGTACCCGTCGGCGGCGTCGTCACCGTAGACGTGGTCCTCGCCCTCCGAGCCGTAGCGGCCCCGGCAGTCCTGGTACACGGCCGCGTACCCGTGCGCCACGATCTCCCGCCAACCCTGCTTGATCGAGCCGCGCATCGGAGCGGCCGGATCCGGCAACCAGCCCATGGCGGGGTTGTGGACCTCGACACCCTGCGGTGCGGTGATGCCATAGGGCGTGCGCTGCACGATCACCGGGAACCGGGTGCCGTGCTCGGGCAGGAACACGAACGTGTTCAGCCGGACGCCGTCGCGCATGGGGACCATCGCCTGGAAGCACCGTGCCCCGTCGAGCTGTTGCATCGCACCCACGCTGTTCGCCTCCCTGGATCGCAGCCGACCGGAGGCTACGCGACTCGGCCGGCATCCCAGGGACTTCCCAGGCGCCGCTGAGCACGGGCCCATCGCCGGCTCGCACGCTGGGCACCATGATCCGCTCACGACGCCTGCTCCGCCGCCTGCTCGCCCTGCCCGGCGCGGCCGCGCTCACCCTCGCCGCCTGCTCGTCGAGCGATGGTGGCACCACCGCGCCCGACGCCAGCGCCACCATCGCCACCATGGCTGCTGCCGGCGGCTCGGGCACCGACGCCGCCACCGCCGTCACCGCCGCCACCGCCGTCTCGAGCTCCGGTTCGGCCGAGTTGGCGGCCGTAGCCCGGACGGTGCTGGCCGAGAACCACGCCTACCACGACCCGGCCGAGGACCTCAGCTGGGACGAGACCGACGAGTCCACCATCACCCTGCAGGGATCGAGCGCCACCACCGACGCCGACGGCGTGCGCATCGACGGCACCACCGTCACCATCACCAGCGCCGGGACCTACCGCATCAGCGGCACGCTCACCGATGGGCAGGTGGTGGTGGCCGTCGAGGGCGATGGCGTGGTCCGCCTCGTCCTCGACGGGGTCGACCTCACCAGCAGCACGACGGCCGCCCTGGCGGTGGAGGGTGCCGAGCGCGTCGTGGTGGTGCTGGCCGAGGGCACCACCAACGTCCTGACCGATGGCGCCACCCGGGCGGCGGCCGGCGGCGAAGACGAGGCCGGTGCCGCCCTCACCAGCCGGGCCGATCTCCTCATCGCCGGGACGGGCACGCTCGAGGTGCACGGCCGCTACGCCGACGGCATCAGCGGCGCCGACGACGTGGTCATCAGCGGCGCCACCGTGCTGGCCGACGCGCTGGACGACGCCATCCGCGGCAAGGACGCGCTCGTGCTCATCGACGCAGCGGTCACCGTGCGGGCCGGCGGCGACGGCCTCAAAGCCGATGACCTCGAAGACCAGACCCGAGGGTATGTTGCCGTGCTCGGGGGTACGGTCAGCGTGACCGCCGCGGCCGACGGCGTCGACGCCGCAACCGACCTCGTGCTCGCCGGCACCGACCTCTCGATCTCCGCCGGCGACGACGGCCTGCACGCCGAGGCCGTCCTGGCGGTGGCCGACGGCACCGTGGACATCACCGACTCCTACGAAGGCATCGAGGCCGCAGCCATCACCATCGCCGCCGGCTCGCTGACCGTGCGCAGCACCGACGACGGCATCAACGCCGTGGGCACCGGCGCCACCCTGGCCATCGACGGCGGCACGGTCCGGGTCGACGCCGGCGGCGACGGCGTCGACGTGAACGGCTCGATCACGATGACCGGCGGAACGCTGCTCGTGCAGGGACCCACCGCGCAGATGAACGCCGCCATCGACTACGACGGCAGCTTCGACATCAGCGGCGGCTTGGTGGTGGCCACCGGCAGCTCGGGCATGGCCATGGCCCCCTCGAGCTCCTCCGCCCAGCGTTCGCTGCTGGCCACGTTCGCCACCCAGGCCGCGGGCACGGTGGTCCACGTGGTGGCGGCCGACGGGACCCCGATCGTCACGTTCGCCCCGTCGAAGGCCTACCAGGCGCTGACGGTGTCGAGCCCGGACCTCGCCGACGGGGTCACCTACCAGGTGGTGACCGGCGGGACGGCCAGCGGCGAGGCCGACTTCGGGCTCTTCGCCTCCGACGCCCATGGCGGCGGGACGGTGCTCGCCACCACCACGACCGCCGATGCGGTCAGCCGCACGGGCGGACCGGGCGCCCGAGGGGCGTTCCCCGCCGGCTGACCGGTCCTCGCCGGCGGCTTCGCCGCCCCGGACGGGGACCCAACCCCATCCTCCCCCAGCGACCGTTGCGGCCGGGCACCTCCCACGGTGCCCGGCCGCAGCCGCGCGCCCGCGGTGCTCCCGCCGACCGCCCACGATTCCGAGCGAGTTCCAAGGCTGCGCCCACAGCGCCCACAAGGCCGGCCCGTAGAACGGTCAGCGTGACCACAACGCTCCACCCCGCACCCACCGGGGCCGACCGGCGACCGCGCCGTCGCCGTCGCCTCCTGGTGTGGGCCGGCGGCGTCGGCTTCGTCGTGCTGGCCACCGCCGGCGGCATCGGTGCCTGGGCCCTCAACCGCTACGTCATCGACCACGTCGAGATCGCCGATGTGGCCGCCTACGAGGCGCAGTTCAACGCCGAACGGGCCAGCAGCGCCACCACGCTCGCCGGCACCACCACGCTCGCCGGCACCACCGCCACGAGCACGCCCACCGCCGCCGACAGCACGGCCTCCCCCATCGCCAGCACGTCCGCCACCCCCGGCACGAGCGCAACCGCAGCCGCCGACACCTCGAGCTCGGCTGCGAGCGCCGCCCCGGTCCTCACCGAGAGCAGCTACCAGGCCGGCGCCACGTCGATCACCATCGAGAAGGTGGTCGTCGGCAGCGGCGACGACACCGTCACCTACTACGTGGCCGACGTCGTGCTGGGCGATGCCACCGAACTGCGCGCCGCCTTCGCCGACAACAAGTTCGGCCAGAACATCGTGGCCGACACCTCCGAGATCGCCACCGGGAACGGCGCCGTGTTCGCCATCAACGGCGACTACTACGGCTTCCGCACCAGCGGCATCGTCATCCGCAACGGCGTGATCTTCCGCGACGAGGGCGCCCGCACCGGCCTCGCCATCTACCGCGACGGCACCATGGCGCTCTACGACGAGACCACCACCAGCGCCGAGCAGCTGCTGGCCGACGGGGTGTGGAACACGCTGTCGTTCGGACCGGGCCTGCTCGACGACGGCGAGCTGGTGACGGGCATGGAGGACTTCGAGGTCGACACCAACATCGGCAACCACTCCATCCAGGGCAACCAGCCCCGCACCGGCATCGGCATGATCAGCGAGAACCACTTCGTGTTCATCGCCGTGGACGGGCGCTCCCGCGGTTACAGCCGAGGCGTGACCATGACCGAGTTCGCCGAGCTGTTCGCCCAGCGGGGCGCCACGGTGGCCTACAACCTCGACGGCGGGGGCTCCACCACCATGTGGTTCAACGGCTCGGTGGTCAACGACCCGCTGGGCAAGGGCGACGAGCGCGGCACCAGCGACATCCTCTACATCGGGCAGGCCTGACATGATACCGACCGGTACGGCAGCTTCCTTCGTCGTCCTCATCCCCGCCTACGAGCCGGGCCCGTCGATGATCGACCTCATCGACGACCTCCGCGCCGGCGGGCACCGGGGGACGGTGGTCATCGTCGACGACGGCAGCGGCGAGGCGTTCGGCGACCGCTTCGCCGAGGCCCGCGCCCGGGGCTGCGAGGTGATCGCCCACCCGGTGAACCGGGGCAAGGGCGCCGCCCTCAAGACGGGCTTCGCCCACATCCGCCGCACCCACCCGGGGGCCGCCGTCGTGTGCGCCGACTGCGACGGCCAGCATGCGGTTGACGACATCTGCCGGGTGGCCCGCGAGCTCGAGGGCCGGACCGACACGGCCATCTTGGGGGCGCGGCACTTCGCCGGCGACGTGCCGGCCCGTAGCCGCTTCGGCAACACCGTCACCCGGGTGCTGTTCGCCCGGTCGACCGGGCTGCGCCTGCAGGACACCCAGACCGGCCTGCGGGGCTACCCCGCCGCCATGCTGCCGTGGCTCGGCCAGGTCCCCGGGGACCGCTTCGAGTACGAGCTGAGCGTGCTGCTGGAGGCGGAAGCGGCCGGGTTCGCGCTGCGCGAGCTGCCGATCAGCACGATCTACCTCGACGGCAACCGCTCGACGCACTTCCGCACGTTCGCCGACTCCGCCCGGGTCTACGCCCCGCTGCTGCGGTTCAGCCTCTCGTCGCTGGCCGCCTTCGCCATCGACTTCACGCTCGTGCTCGCCCTCGATGCGCTGAGCGGGTCGTTGCTGGCTGCGGTGGCCACCGCCCGGCTGTGCAGCGCCACCGTCAACTTCCTGGCCAACCGCCGGTACGTGTTCGGTCGGGGCGACGGCGGTCTGGCCCGCTCGTGGACGCGCTACGCCCTGCTGGCCACCGCCATCGCCACCGCCAACTACCTGCTGCTGGCGCTGCTGCACGAGCGGCTGGGCGTGGCCCTGGTCGCGGCCAAGCTGCTGGTGGAGGTCACGCTGTTCCTCACCAGCTACCAGGTGCAGAAGCGCGTGGTGTTCCGACGCGACCGGCGCCGGATCGCTGACACCGAGGCCCTCGGCGTGGGAAGGGCGATGGCTGCGCCGCGCCAGGGCTAGAGGGTAGTGCTGAGCTGGCGCATCACCCGCGGCTGGGCGGGGTCCCAGCTGTCGCGGCGGTGCAGACCGGCCAGCGCGTCGAAGACGACGAGGTCGCCTTCCTGCCAGTCGTGGGCGTACACCGCCTCGGGCCGGGTGGCGTGCAGGTGCAGCTGCTTCAGCAGCGCGTTCGACTCGTCGCGGTCCAGGCCCACGATCTGGCGGGTGAGGCCCTTGCTCACGTACACCAGCTCACGACCGGTGTCGGGATGGCGCAACACGACCGGGTGGGTGGCCTCCGGGATGGGCGGGCGCTCGATGCCGGCGGCCTCGTCGCGCTGGCGCTTGGCCTCGAAGCCCTTGTAGAGCTGCTGGCGGTTCGGGTCCTTGCCACCCTCGACGTACTCGGCGACGCTGTGGCGGGCCTGCAGGCCGCGCAGGCGCTCGACCAGTTCGGGCGGCAACGTCTCCAGCGTGTGGTACTGGCTGGCGAAGTAGGTGCGGGGCTTGGCGTCGGGCACCTTCACCGCGTTGAGGAAGCTCTGCTTGGCCGGGCGGGGCACGTAGGAGTAGTCGGCGTGCCACTCGAGCTGGCCGGCGCCACCGGTGCCCTTGGGCACGCCCTGCTCGTCGCGCACGTTGGTGACCGGCAGGATCTCCGGCCGGTCACCGGCGTCGCGCAACCACTCGGAACCGCGGATCAGCTCGCCGAAGGACTCGGCGAAGCGCACCAGCTCGTCATCGGTGGGTTGGCGGTGGCCCCGGAACACGAGCACCACGTGGTCGGCCAACGCCTTGGCGATCTCGTCACGGGTGCCGTCATCGAGGGCTTCGCCGGGCTCCCAGCCGCGCACCAGCGCGCCGAGGGGCTGCTCTTCGAGGGCGGTGATCTCCAGCTGCACGACCGGCATCGTAGTTGCGCCTCTCGCCGCCCGCGGCCTGCCTGCCGCGACGGTGCCGGGGCGCCCGCCCGAGCGACGCGCTCACAGCGGGTTGCCGGCGGCGTCGACGTAGTGGTCGAGCAGGTGGCCGGCGGCGCGCAGCCCGGCCATGGTGGCGTCGTCCAGGCCGGCCAGGTCGCGCCATACCTCCTCGGATGCCCCGCCGAACGGGCACAGCCCCGCCATCGGCATGGGCGGGCCGTCCCAGCGCCACAGGTGGCCGGGGTACTCGTGCCAACCCACCTCCTCGCTGCCGTTGCGTCGGAAGAAGCCGCGGGCGCGCAGGTGTGGGTCGGCGGCCAGGTCGGCCTCGTCGAGGACGGGACCGGCGGCCACACCCTCGGCCTGCAGCGCTCGGGCGACGTCCCACCGGTCGCGGGTGGCGGTCCAGGCCTCGATGCGCTCGTCGAGCTCGTCGTGGTGCGCCCGCCGGCCGGCGGCGGTGGCGAAGCGCTCATCGGCCGCCCAGGCGGGATCGCCCAGCGCCCGGCGCAGCGCCTGCACCTCGATCGCCTCGGGCCCCTCGAGGAGCACGACGACCGCCACCTCGTACCTGGCCACGGCGCCATGTTAGGAACCACAGCCCGCCCGCCACCGTTGCGCCGCCGCCCGTCGCTACCGTGAGCTGCCGTGGATCGGGAGCTCGACGTCGACCCGGCCGCCGGCGACCCGACCGCGACCGGCGACCCGACCGCGACCGGCGACCCGACCGCGCCGCTGGCGGCGTCCATGTAGTACACCGGCCGGACCAGCGGACAGGTCCCCATCCCGGTAGCCGCGCAGCAGGTCAGCCCGCACAGCGCCTCGAAGTTGGCGCCGAAGCCCACGAACGACGCCATCGGCCCGTCCAGGCCGAGCGCCGGCATGCGCAGCGCGATCAGCCGGGGTTGCGGGCGTGCAGCACGTCCCAACCCAGGCCCAACTTCTCGAGCACCCCGACCGCGTTGTTCTCCACCAGCACGTCGGCCTGTTCCACGAGCCGGAGGAACGCCTCGAGGCCCTCGGGTCGCAGCACGTCGACCGCGGCCGAGCGCTTGTTGCGGGCGTGGATGTTGAAGAAGGCGTTGCGGTTCCACGGGCGGGGCCCGGGTTCGTCGTCGGGGTAGGCGCAGAGCCAACCGAGCTTCTCGAGGTGCTCCTTCGGTGGGCGCAGCGTGGCCCCGCGGGTGCCGTTGTAGTGACGGGCGTCCTCCACCCGGATCACGTCGGCGCCGAGATCGCCGAGCAGCATCGTGGTGTACGGGCCGGCCCACACCGCGGTCAGGTCCAGCACCCGCACGCCGCTCAGCGGCAGGGCCGGCGCTCCCGCTGGTGCCGGCGCCGATGCCCGTGCCGCGGGCTCGTCCGGCGCTGACGCGGCCTGCAGCTCGGGCGCACGGCGGCGTCGTGCTCACCCAGCAGCGGTGCCGGGCGCAGCGCGGCGATGCCGGCCATGCGCAGCGGTGGGCCCGGTTGGCGCAGCGTCCCCGCCGCCGGGTGGGTCACCGTCTGGAAGAACCGGCGGGCGGCCAGGTGCTCGTCGGCGAGGACCTCCCCGGCGTGCGCACCGCGGTCACCGGCCAGTGGTTCGGTTGGGCGGCGGCCATCACCTCGGTGGTGGTGCGTTCCGCCAACCAGCCGTACAGCGCCGCCTCCACCAGGCCGGGCACGTCCGGGTCGCCGGGCCAGCCCGGGTCGGCCAGCGTGGCCGCCAGGTCCGGGTCCTGCAGGGTGGCCAGCAGTCGGGGGGCATAGGGCGGCGGCGTGCCCACCTGCACCCAGCCGTCGGCGGCCGGGTAGATGCCGATGGGCAGCAGCCCGGTGGCACCGGCCGGCTCTCGGCCCATCACCCGGCCGTTGTAGAAGTACTGCTGCAGGAAGACCATGCGGCGATCGATCGACCCGGCCTGGGTCTCGAAGTTGGCCACGTCCACGTGGGCGCCGCGGCCGCTCTGCTCGGCCAGCAGCAAGGCCCCGATCGACGCCGCCGCGGCGATGGCGCCGTGCTGGTGGGCCACCAGGTGCCCGGCCAGCTTCACCGGTTCCCGCTCCGCCACCCCGGTGGCGTGCATCGGGCCACCCATGGCGTAGGCCACCAGGTCTCCGCCCCGCCACCCGGCGTAGGGCCCGTCCACCCCGAACGGGGTGATGCTGGTGACCACCACGCGCTCGTTGACGGCTCGCAGGGCGTCGGCGTCGAGCCCCGAACGTCGGCGCTGCGCCGGGGTCCACGATTCGAGGACCACATCGGCCCGGGCGGCGAGCTGCAGCACCAGCTCGCGATCGGCCGGTACCTCGGGGTCGGCCACCACCGACCGCTTGCCGGCATCGAGGTGGAGGTGCAACGCGCCCTGCTCGGGCACCACCTCGGCCGGATCCGCACCGGGAAACGGACCCCAGCGACGCACCACGTCACCGGTGGGCGGCTCGACTTGATCACGTCGGCGCCCAGCACCGCCAGCAGCCGGCCGGCGTAGGCACCCGCCACGCCCGACGTGAGCTCGACCACCCGGACGCCGTGCAGCGGTGGTCGGTCGGTGGTGGGCGCGGCGTCCTGTGCGGTGTCGAGGTCCCCCATCGGCGGGACGCTAGCCGGTGCCCGGGTTCATACCATCAGGTATGGCGTGGCGGCCTCAACGCAGGCCCGCCGCCTCCAGCGTTGCCGACGGCACACCGAGGCGTTCCATGCTCGCCGGGCACGCCCCCGCTGCTTTGGCCCACGGCCCGCCCCGCTGCACGAAGGCAAGCTCCAGCGCTCGGCGCCAGCGCTCCCGGTGGCGGATGAGGGCACCGGTGCGGGCCAGGCGGTCGAGCACGTCGGT
Organism: Acidimicrobiales bacterium; assembly: GCA_041394365.1. Classification (GTDB taxonomy): domain Bacteria; phylum Actinomycetota; class Acidimicrobiia; order Acidimicrobiales; family CAIXPF01; genus CAIXPF01. The sequence continues at coordinate 797 of JAWKIM010000009.1, read as the reverse complement.
GGCGGCCGACACCTGGTCGGCCAGGCTGCTGCCGTGCTCGTCGAAGGTCAGATCGGGATCGGTCACGCTGAGCAGGTAGCGCCGCACGACGACCGCATCTGGGAGCTCGGCCACCGCCCGCTCCACCGCGGCATCGTGCGATGCCTCCTCCGCCGCCTCCGTGCCCATCCCGCCCACGGTACCGCCGCGCCCCCCGGCGACCAAGCCGGCCGCTGACGGCGCGCTAGGTTGACCGGCGATGGCGCCACCGCCCGTGGATCCCGCGAACTACCCGATCGATACCGACCGGTATGCCACGGCCGATCTCACCTGGCTGGACGAGCTCGACGCTCTGACCGTGCACGCCGGGGCACCGCACCAGCGGATGGGGACCCGCGGCATCGACGAGCGGGATTGGTTGCGCGCCGATGAGCACCGCGAGGCGGAGCTCGCCCTGCGCCGGCAGCTGGTGGTCGACGCACCGGGCGAGGTCTACGCCGCCATCGACGGCAGCGCCGCCGCCGCTGAAGAGGCGGCGGAGCTGGTGCACCGGTGGCTGCGCACCGCTCGGCCCGACCTGCTCGACGGCTGGCACGCGGCCGAGGCGCTGGGCCTGGCCCCGCTGGCGCACGCCGGCGTGGCCGTGCAGGAGGACCTGTGCGTCATGCAACCCCGCGACGGCGCCTGGGTCCTCGCCGCCGCGCTGCTGTGCTTCCCCACCTACTGGCGGCTGGCCGACAAGCTGGGGCTGGCCCAGGAGCACGTCCATGGCCCGGTGCCCCACTACGCCACCGACCTGGCCGAGCGGGTCAGCCGGT
>JAWKIM010000008.1:282500-468438 GCA_041394365.1 Acidimicrobiales bacterium | reverse complement strand
GGTTCGGCCACCGCGTCGATGGCTTTGACGAGCACGGCGTGCTCCTCGGCGGGCAGGCGCACGGTCAAGGTGACCGTGCCGTCCTCGTGCGAACGCGAACGCACGAAACGTCGCATGCCGGGCTCGAGATCGGGACGATCCGGGTTGTTCAACACCCGGGCCCGGCGGATCCCGGCCACGATGCGTTCCAGGCCGGCGGTGTGGATCGACTTCGCCGTGTCCACCAACCCCTGCTCGATGGCGGGATAGGCGACCCGGGTGATGGCCCGCACCTTCGAATAGGACAGCTCCCCACGTTCGAACGCCGCGGCCACGATCGGCAGGTGTTCGAGCGCCCGGGCGACGCGCACCTTCTCATGGGCGGCCCGCAGGTCCAGCGAGCAGTGCCACATCAACCACTGCGCACAGGTCTGACACTCCCACCGTTCATAGAGGCGTCTTCGGTCGTACTCGGCGACCAGACGCAACCAACGGAACTCGCTGGCCGCCATCGTCGAGGACCACGACACCAACGCCGACTCCAACGCCTCGGCCCCCACATCGACCAACGCCACCGGATCAAGAACAAGCACCTCCGCCATGACCACCATCATCCACACCAGGTATGACAACGAAGCAGAGCGCCACCCGAACAGGCTTCAACAGCACGGGCGGTGATCGGACAGCGCTCCGGAACCGGGTGAGTGTGCAGCGCAGCACGAGCGATCACCACTGGGCGTTCAGCTGAACACCCCGGCGCCCCCGGCGACGGCGAGAACCGGGCCGCGCCCGCCCCCGGCGACGGCGAGAACGGGCCGTGCCCGCCCCCGGCGATGACCGGGACCCGGCCGGCCATGCTGACCGACCGGCCGCAATACCAACCCCCAGTGGCCGGACGGCGCTCAGCGCAACGTCAGACCACCATCGGCCACCAGCAACTGGCCGGTGATCCACCCGGCGTCGGGCGACACCAACAAGCCCACCACCCGGGCCAGCTCCTCGGCCGTGGCCACCCGGCCCATCGGCGTCTGGGCCGACCACTGCTCCTCGGCCGCCGCCCAACCGCCCGGTACCGACGTCTCCGCGTAGAGCCGAGCCGAGGCGGTGTCCACGTAGCCGGGCACCACCGAGTTGACGGTGATGCCCCGCGGCGCTAGGTCGACCGCCCAGTAGCGGGTCAGCGTCTCCAGGGCCGCCTTGGCCGCCGCCAGCAGCCCGTGGTTGGGGATCACCGCCATCGTGTCGAACCCCGACACCGTGATGATGCGCCCGCCGTCGCGCAGATGCGGTGCCGCCGCCTGCACCAGCGCCACGAACGAGCCGACGATCGTGTCGAACGTGGCCCGCAGGTGGTGCGCAGCCAACGCCGGCAGTGGCTTGAACGCGCTCGACGCCGCGTTGGCGATCACCACGTCGAGCCCACCGAAGTGCGCCACCGCCTCCGCCACCATCGCCCGCACCTGGGCCTCGTCGGCCAGCTCGGCGCACACCACCAACGCCTGCCCCCCGGCCGCCCGCACCGCCGCGGCGCTCGCCTCGGCCGCGACGACGTCGCGCCGGTAGTGCACGACGATGTCGTGACCCCGGCCGGCCAGCAGCGCGGCGGTGGCGGCGCCGATGCCCCGGGAGCTGCCGGTGATCAGCGCGACGGGCACGGGCGGGCACCGCGGATCAGCCGGCCGGGCAGCTCGCCGGTGTGCTCGCCGTCGCGAGCCACCTCCACCCCGGCCACCAGCGTGTGGGCATACCCCACGGAACGTTGCACCAAGCGGCGACCACCGGCCGGCAGGTCGCGCACGATCTGCGGCCGGGTCACCCCCAACCGGGCGAAATCCACCACGTTGACATCGGCCCGGTAGCCGGCGGCCAGCACCCCGCGGTCGAGCAGCCCGTAGGCGGCGGCGGTGGCGGCGGTCTGCTTGCGCACCAGCGCCTCGATGGGGATGCCCTCACCGCGGCGGCGGTCCCGCGCCCAGTGGGTCAGCAGGAACGTGGGCGCCGACGCGTCGCAGATGGTGGCCACGTGCGCGCCACCGTCGGCCAGCCCGCAGATCGTGTACGGGTCGGTCAGCATGGTGCGCACGATGTCGAGGTTGCCCTCGCAGTAGTTCTCGAACGGGTGCAGCAGCAGGGCGTTGCCGCCGTCGGCGCACAGCAGGTCGAGGGCGAGCTCCCACGGGTCCTGCCCGGCAGCCGCGGCGCGCCGGGCGATCGACCGCTCGAAGGCCGGCTCGTAGTCGGGTGGGTCCCCCAGCTCGAAGGTGCGCTCCAGCGCCCGGGTCATCCACTGGGCGAACGCATCGGTCGGGCGTTCGGTGATCAGCCGGCGGCGTAGCTCGGCGTCGTGCTGCAGCCGCTGCACCCGCTCGGCCAGCGGCAGGTCCGATACCGACCGGTATGCGGGGTGGGTGACGAAGAAGTGCACCGACGCGTCGAGGCCCATCATCACCCCGATCGGGCGCACGCCCACCTGGCCGAGCACGGGGACCCCGTCGGCCTGGGCGGCGTGGATCTGCTGCAGCGTCTCACGCCACAGGTCGGGGGCGTTGTCCACCTGCAGCAGCAGGAACGACAGCGGCCGGCCGCTGATCTCCGCCATGCGCCGCAGCGCCTCGAACTCGCCGGGACCGAAGTCGCTGTTGGCCTGCAGCACGCCCTTGCCCGCCGCCGCCATGGCCTCGGCGATGCCGTTGAGCTCCGGGTCGCCCGCCGACAGCGACGGCGTGGGCCGCCCGTCCTTCGCCTTGTGCTTGGTGGTGCGCGACGTGGAGAACCCCAGGGCGCCCGCCTCCAACGCCTCCACCACCAGCCGGCCCATCTCGCCGATCTCGGCCGCGGTGGGCGCCTCGGCGTGCTCCGCGCCCCGCTCCCCCATCACGAAGAAGCGCAGGGCCGCATGGGGGATCTGGGTGGCGACGTCCATCACCTTTGGCCCGTCGAGGGCGTCGAGGTACTCCCCGAAGCTCTGCCAGCTGAAGTCGATGCCCTCGGCCAGCACCGTGCCGGGGATGTCCTCCACCCCTTCCATCAGGTTGATCAGGAACGGCTCGGTGCCGCGGCGGACCGGGGCGAAGCCGACGCCGCAGTTGCCGAACACCGTAGTGGTCACCCCGTGGTAGGAGCTGGGGGTGAGCAGCGGGTCCCAGGTGGCCTGCCCGTCGTAGTGCGTGTGGATGTCGACCCAGCCGGGCAGCACCAGGTGGCCCGCCGCGTCGATGGTGCGGCGGGCGGCGCCGATCGGCTCCCCGCCGGCGTCGGCCACGGCGACGATGCGATCGCCCTCGATGGCCACGTCGGCCCGGCGGGCCGGAGCGCCGGTGCCGTCGATCACGGTGCCGTTGCGGATCACGAGGTCGTACATGCCCGCAGCGTAGGCGCCGACCGGCGGGGATCGCTCGGTAGCCTCGCTGCATGGCTGCGGACCGCCCGCACGACGAGCACGACGAACGCGACGAGCACGACGAACGCGACGAGCACGACCACCCCGACCAGCACGACCACCCGCACGACGGTCCCGGCGGGCGGCGGTCCCGGCACGGTCACGCCCACGATCACACCCACGCCCACGGCGCCGCCCTGGCCCGGGCCGGCGCCCGCTACCGCAACCGGCTGCTGGTCTCGTTCGCGCTGATCGGCACGTTCTTCGTCGTCGAAGCGGGGGCCGGCCTGCTCACCAACTCCCTGGCGCTGCTATCCGACGCCGGCCACATGTTCACCGACGTGTTGGGCCTGGGCATGGCGCTGGCCGCCATCCAACTTGCCAACCGCTTCGAGGGCCGGCGGGGTGCGGCCACCAACGCCCACACCTTCGGGCTCTACCGCCTCGAGATCCTGGCCGCCTTCGTCAACGCCCTGCTGCTCGGCGCCGTCGCCCTGTGGGTGGTGATCGAGGCGCTGCGGCGCCTGACCGCCCCGCCCGAGGTGCTCAGCGGGCAGATGCTGGCCGTCGCCGTGGGCGGCCTGGCCGTCAACGTGATCGCCTTCCTGTTGCTGCGCGGCGGCGCCGGCGAGTCGATCAACGTGGAGGGCGCCTACCTCGAGGTGCTGGCCGACACCATCGGCTCGGTGGGCGTGATCATCGCCGCCGTGTTGCTGCAGACGTTCGGCTGGACCTGGGTGGACCCGCTGGCCGGTGTGGCCATCGGCGTGTGGATCCTGCCCCGCACGCTGCGCCTGGGTCGCCAGGCGGTGCGCATCCTGCTGCAGGCGGCGCCGCCGCACATCGACCTGGGCCGCCTCGCCGCCGAGCTGGTGGCCATCGACGGCGTGGTGGACGTGCACGATCTGCACGTGTGGACGCTGACCTCCGACATGGAGGCCGCCTCCGCCCACCTGATGACCGCACCGGGTGTGGATGGCCACGGCGTGCTGGACCAGGCCCGGTTCCTGCTGCAGGACCGCTACGGCATCAGCCACGGCACGTTCCAGGTGGAGCCCGACAGCCACGTCGGCTGCCACGAGCTGTCCTGGTGAGCCCCCGGCGCGCGGCGCGGCCCCGGCCGGCCGCCGCAGCGCCCCGGGACGCGCACGACCGCCCGCCCCTGACCGTGCACGGCGGGGACGGGCGGCCGCAGCAGCGTCGGGTCAGCGCGAGCCGGCGAGCAGGTCGGTCGGTTCGGCCAGCGGCTCGACCTCCCACTTCTTGAGCTCGGGCAGGCAGTGCTCGGCGAAGCAGCGCAGGTTGCGCTCGGCCTCGGCCCACGGCATGCCGGCGTAGGAGGTCTGCACCATCACGCCGTTGTTGTCGATGACGGAGTGGATGTAGCGCAGCTGGTCCATCACCTGGTCGGGCGTGCCGATGGGCATCAGCTTGGCGAACGCCTCGGCGGCGCCGTCGGTCCCGTGGCGGTCGATGAACTTGCCCACGTTGGCGTAGAAGTCGTAGCCCTTGGCCTTGCCGAAGTGCTCCGCCGCCATCTCGTAGTGGCGCATGGCGGTGTGGTAATACGCCTGCACGTACTGGTTGCCGAGCGTCTTGGCCCGGTCCTCGTTCTCGTCGACGAAGAAGAACCCCCCGCACAGCGGCTTGGGCCGCGGCAGGCCGGGGTTCACCTTGTCCCACGTCTGGTAGTAGAGCTCGAAGTCCTGGGCGACGATCTCCCACGGCTTCTGGGGGATCACCAGCATGCCGATGCCCAGGTTGGCCATGATCTCGACCGACTCGGGCGACACCGCGGCGGCGTAGGTGCGGCCCTTGAACGACTTGAACGGGCGGGGCCGGATGTCGCGCCGGGGCTGGTTGAGCGTGGCGCCGCCCTCGACGTAGCCGTTCTCCAGCCCGTTGATCACCATCTCGGCGTACTCGACGAAGGTCTCGCGGGCCTCGTTCATGTCGAGGCGGAAGCCGTCGTACTCGACCTTGCCCAGACCCCGCCCGAAGCCGACGATCATGCGGCCGTTGGAGAGGTGGTCGAGCACCGCGATCTGCTCGGCGACGCGCACCGGGTCGTGCCAGGGCAGCACGATGACCATCGTGCCCAGCTTGACCCGCTCGGTCTTGGCCGCCATGTAGGTGAGGAACTGCACCGGGTCGGGCGACATGGTGTAGTCGGTGAAGTGGTGCTCGATGGTCCACACCGAGTCGAAGCCGAGGGGCTCCGCCAGCAGCGCCATGCGCACCTCCTCCTGCCACACCTCGCGGTCCGACAGGGCATCGAAGGGGTTCTGGAACAAGGGCGCGTATCCGACGTGCATCCGCCGACGATACCCCGCCCCGGTAGCGCCGCGCCGCGAGAACCGAAGACAGGTTCGAAGGCGGGGCGCTCCAACACCAGCCTGCCGGCCATGGGGCGTTGACCGGGGTCAAGATCGTCGAGCTGTTCTGCATCGGGCCGGGCCCGTTCGCGGGATGCTGCTGTCGGACATGGGGGCCGACATCATCCTGGTGGACCGCACCGAGGAGGTGGACTACGGCTACCCCGACCATCCCTATCGGTATCTCTATCGCAACCGGCGCTCGGTGAAGTTGGATCTGAAGGATCCCGATGACCGCGAGACGGTGCTGCAACTGGTGGAGCAGGCCGACGGGTTGATCGAGGGGTTCCGGCCCGGGGTGGCCGAGCGGCTCGGCCTCGGCCCGGCCGACTGCCTGGCCCGCAACCCGAAGCTGGTCTACGGCCGCATGACCGGCTGGGGTCAGGAGGGCCCGCTGCGCGAGCGCGCCGGGTTCGACATCAACTTCATGTCGCCCACCGGCGGGCTGTGGGCCATCGGCGACGAGGACCGGCCGCCGGTGCCGCCGCTCATCCTGGCCGGCGACTTCGGCGGCGGCGGCACCTACCTGGCCATGGGCATGCTCGCCGCGCTCTACCACGCCGCCCGCACCGGCGAGGGCCAGGTGGTGGACGCCGCCATCTCCGACGGCACCCTCAACCTGATGGCCTACTTCTACGGCGGCCTGCACGGCGGCACCTGGGTGAACCGGCGCAAGTCCAACCTGGTCGACGGCGGGGATTGGCGCTATGGCGCCTGGGCGTGCGCCGACGGCAGGTACGTGTCCACCGCCCTGCTGCAGGGCAAGTTCCTCAAGAACTTCGTGGAGAAATCGGGCATCGACCTGTCGGGCCTGGGTGATCCGATGGACCGCGCCAACTTCCCGGCCTATCGCGAGCGCATGGCGGCGTTGTTCCGCACCCGCACCCGCGACGAGTGGGCGGCGATCTTCGACGGCGACGACGACACCGTGATGCCGGTGATGGACCTGCTCGAGGCGCCGGAGCACCCGCAGAACAAGGCCCGCGGCTCCTTCGTGGAGCTCGAGGGCACCACCCAACCGGCGCCGGCGCCCCGGCTGAGCGCCACCCCGTCGGAGATCCGCCGCATCTCGCCCCGCCCGGGCCAGGGCGGCGCCGAGGCCCTGGCCGACTGGGGGCTCCCGGCGGCCGCCATCGACGCGCTGCGGGCCCGGGGCGCGCTCGGCTAGCGGCCCTCGAAGGTGGGCGTGCGGCGCTCGCGCAGGGCGGCGACGCCCTCGCGGTGGTCGGCCGAGGTCAGCGTGATGGCCTCGGCGGTGGCCGCGTAGTCGAACGCAGCGGCCAGGTCGAGATCGAGGCCCCGGTAGACCGCCGCCTTGGCCAACGACAGCGCCAGCGGCGGGCCGGCGGCCAGGCGGGTGGCGAAGGCCCGGGCCTCGGCCAGCAGCTGGTCGTGGGGGACCACCCGGCTGACCAGACCGATGCGCTCGGCCTCGGCCGCGTCGATCAGGTCACCGGTCCAGATCATCTCCAGCGCCTTGGCCACCCCCACGGTGCGGGGCAGCAGGTAGGTGCCGCCGGTGCCGGGGAACAGCCCGATCTTGGCGAACACCTCGCCGAAGCGGGCCTGGTCCGACGCGATGCGGATGTCACAGGCCAGGGCGATGTCGCAGCCGCCGCCGGCCGCCACCCCGTTGACGGCGGCGATCACCGGCTTCTCGCACTCGCGGATGGCGAGCACCATCTTCTGGGTCTGCTTGAGCCACAGCCGCCGATCGAAGGGGCCCGGCGGGCCGCCGTAGAGCTTGTCGCCCGACTCCCCCAGCTGGCGCACATCGCCGCCGGCGGAGAACCCCCGCCCCGCGCCGGTGATGATGACCACCCGGACCGAGCGGTCGAGGTTGGCCTCGCCGAGCGCGGCGATGGTGTCGGCCTGGATGCCCTTCGACATCGGGTTGAGCTTCTCGGGCTCGTTGAGGGTGATGGTGGCGATGTGATCGGCCACCTCGTAGAGGACCGACTCGTAGCTCACGGCTTGCGCGACAACCAGTAGTCGTTGGTGCGGTCGTGCGGCGCGTTGGCCCGGCCGATGTCCACGAAACCGGCGGCCTGCAGCCGGGCCTCGATCTGCTCGCGGCCCCAGGCCGCGCCCACCCCTTCGCCGTCGGGGGCGGCGAGGGAGACCTGCATGCAGTGCATGGTCGACACGGAGTAGAGGAACGGCGCGTGGGTACGGCCGTGGTTGTCGTGCACGTGGGTCGAGGCGTTGGGCTCCACGCACAGGTACCGCCCGCCCGGCTTGAGGGCGGCGTAGATGGCGGCGAACACCGGATCGGGCCGGGGCTGGTCGTGGATGGCGTCGAAGCTGGTGATCATGTCGAACGCCTCGCGCCGGTCCATCTGGGCGGCGTCGACCACCTCGAAGCTCACGTTGGTGACGCCGAGCTGGTGGGCCTCCGCCCGGCCGCGGGCGATCGCCTCCTCGGAGATGTCGAACCCGGTGAAGCGGCTGTTGGGGAACGCCTGGCCGAGGAGGCAGGCGGCGTGGCCCGACCCGCAGCCGACGTCGGCCATGTCGATGCCGCTGTGCAGCGCGTCCTCGAGGCCCGGGACCTGGGGCACGACGTGCTGCAGGAGGCCGTTGTCGAAGCGCTGGGCGGAGATCTCCGCCATCAACCGGTGGAAGGACGTGTACTTGGTGTAGGGCACGCCCTGCCCGGTGCGGAACGACTCGACGACGTCGTCCTCCACCTTGCCCATCTGGCCGATGAACTGCAGGCCGTTGGACAGGTTGAGGGTGCCGGCGGCCCGGGTCAGCAGGCCGGCGTGCTCGCGCGGCAGCACGTAGGTGCCGCTCTCGGGGTCGTGGTCGACGATGCCGCCGACGGTCACCGCGTTGAGCCACTCCTGCACCGGCCGCACGTGCAGCTCGGCCGCCTTGGCGATGTCCTCGGCGGTGGACGGCGGCAGCGTCGACATCACGTCGAACAGGCCGGTGCGGTGGCCCAGCGAGCACATCAGCGCCATGGCGCCGCCGTTCATCACCGAGACCATCTGGTTGAGGAACGCCTTGGCCCGCTCTTTGTCGAAGGTGGTGGCAGTGGTCACGCGCCCTAGCCTGCCCGGTTCTCGCCCCCTCCGCCAGCGCGTCGGCCGCCGACGCCGACCGTACCGTTCAGTATGGCCTCCGGCGGGCGGGCCGTTCCCGGTGGGGTCGATCCGTTCCGGCCCGGCGCCCGAACCACGGTCATGCCCGCCCGACCCACCGCCGATCCGGGCCGCCCGCTCGCCGCGGTCATCGGCGTGGCCGCCGCCGTCGTGGCCCTGGGCGTGGCCGAGCTGACCTCGTCGCTGCAGCGCCGTTGGCGATCGCCCATCCTCGACGTCGGCGACGGCGTGGTGGACCGCGTGCCGTCGGCGGTGAAGGACCTGGCCATCGAGCAGCTCGGTACCAACGACAAGCCGGCGTTGCTGGTTGGCATCGGCCTGCTGGTGGCCGCCGGAGCGGCGGCGCTGGGGGTGGTGGCCCGACGCAGCCGCGCCGCCGCCACCGCCGGCGTCATCGCCTTCGGGGTGTTCGGGGTGTTGGCCGCCACCGGCCGCCGCGGCGCATCGGCGGGGGCCGGCACACCGTCACTGGCCGGCGCCATCGCCGGTGCCGCCGTCCTGTGGTGGGCGATGGGCGTGGTCAGCACGGGGGAACGATCGCTCTCCGGGACGGCGGCCGACGATGGGACCGGCCCGATGCGTTCACGACGGTCGGTGCTCCGGCAGGGGGCGGCGTTGGCCACCGGGCTGGTGGCCATGGGTTCGGCGGCGGGCGGCGCCGGCGTGCTGCTCGCCCGCCGTTTCGGCGCCGCCGCCTCCCGGGCCGCCGTGGTGCTGCCGCCGGCCGACGTCCCCCGGCCGCCACCACCGGCCGGGCTCGACGTCGGCGTCGACGGGGTGGCGCCGTTCTTCACGCCCAACGCCGACTTCTACCGCATCGACACCGCCCTGACCGTCCCGCAGGTGCCGCTCGACCAGTGGGCGCTGCGCATCACCGGCATGGTCGAGCGTGAGCGCACGTTCCGCTTCGATGACCTGCTCCGGCGGACGCTGCACGAGTACGACATCACCCTCACCTGCGTGTCGAACACCGTGGGCGGCGCGTTGGTGGGCACGGCGCGTTGGCTCGGTGTCCGGCTCGACGAGTTGCTCGACGAGGTCGGGGTGCGCCCCGGCGCCGACCAGGTGGTCGGCCGCAGCGTCGACGGCTACACCGCGGGTTCCCCCTCGCCGCCGTCGCCGACGGACGGAACGCCATCGTCGCCGTCGCCATGAACGGTGAACCGCTGCCGCTCGAGCACGGGTTCCCCGCCCGGCTGGTGGTGCCCGGCCTGTACGGCTACGTGTCGGCGACGAAGTGGCTCACCGAGATCGAGCTGACCACCTTCGAGGACGTCGCCGCGTACTGGGTGCCGCGCGGCTATGCCCGCCACGCCCCGATCAAGCTGATGAGCCGCATCGATTCCATCGACGGCCTCGGCACGCTCGCCCGCTCGGCCGACGGCGTGGCCGCCATCGGTGGCGTGGCGTGGGCCCAGACCCGGGGGGTCGCCGGGGTCGAGGTCCAGATCGACGACGGTCCCTGGGCGGCCGCCGAGCTGGGCACCGCGCTCGGTGCCGACACCTGGCGCCAGTGGGCCTACCGCTGGACGCCGACGGGGACCGGGCGCACGTCGATCCGTTGCCGGGCGATCGCCGCCGGCGGGGAGATCCAGACCGCCGAGCGGGCCGAACCGCTGCCCGACGGCGCCACCGGGCACCACCAGATCGTGGTGTTCGTCGCCTGAGCACCGGCCGCACCGGCCGCGCCGGCCGAGCGGGCGTCGCCACCCGACGACCTCCGAACCATCCAGCCTCACCACGGTGAGCTCACAGAAAGCAGTTCCACACCATGCGCACCCCTCGCACGATCCTGTTCGCCTCGCTGGCCGGGCTCTCGCTGTTCGGCGCCGCCTGCAGCGGTGACGACGGCGACACGGCGGCTGCACCGGCCACCACCGCCGCCGATCAGGCGCCCACCGGCTCGATGGCCGACTCGATGTCCTCCACCACCATGGGCTCGACGGCCGACTCGACGACAGCCGGGGACGAGGCCGGCGGCCCGTTCGGCCCGGCCTGCTCGTCGGTGCCGAGCGAGGGCGAGGGCAGCTTCGCCGGCATGACCGACGACACCGCGGCCACCGCCGCCGGCAACAACCCGCTGCTGTCCACGCTGGTGAGCGCGGTGGGCCAGGCCGGCCTGGTCGACACGTTGAACAGCGACGGCCCGTTCACCATCTTCGCCCCGGTCAACGATGCCTTCGCCGCCATCCCCGCCGCCGACCTGCAGGCCGTGCTGGCCGATCAGGACGCGCTGACCTCCGTCCTCACCTACCACGTGGTGGCCGGCGAGCAGCTCTCCGCCGCCGAGCTCGGCGAGGCCGGTTCGGCCACCACGGTGAACGGCGGCACCCTCGAGTTCGGCCCCGACGGCACCACCGTCAACGGTGTCGAGGTGCTGTGCTCGAACGTGATGACGGCCAACGCCACGGTGCACCTCATCGGCGAGGTGCTGATGCCCTGAGCCGGCCCGGCCCGCGACGGCGGACCGTCGTGACGTTGGTCACGCGAGAGATCCAGCCGGCGCCGGCGACCGAACACCGGGGCATGGAACCGCACGGTCGCCCGCGGGAGGCGACGTGAACGACGCCCGCCGTCGGGGCGCGACGGCGGGCGTCCGCGCGGTCCCGCTGCAGCACCTCACGCTCATGCAGCGGGTGCAGGGCGGCGATCAGCAGGCGCTGGCCGCGCTCTACGACCAGCTGGCCCCGGCCGTGCACGGTGCTGCGCTGCGGGTGCTGCGCGACCCGCAACTGGCCGAAGACGTCACCCAGGAGGCCTTCGTCGAGCTTTGGACCACCGCCCACCGCTTCGACCAGGCCCGCAGCTCGATGCTGGCGTGGGCGGTGACCATCGTGCGGCGGCGGGCGATCGACCGGGTCCGCCGGGAACAGTCCAACGCGACCGGGCCGCCCAGCTCGGCGCCCGGCGCGCCGGCAGCGCCCGCCACCGACGACGCCGTCGTCGCCACCGTGGAGGCGCAGCGGGTGAACCGGGCGTTGCTGGCGTTGCCGCCCGACCAGCGGGAGGTGGGGTGCAGGCTCGCCTTCCTCGACGGCCACAGCCACACCGCCATCGCCGACCGACTCCACCTACCGCCTCGGTACGGTGAAGAGCCGGGTGGCGGTAAGCGCTGCACCGGCTGGCCAAGGCGTTGGGGAGGACGCATGAACCGCTTGGACGAAGCTGATCGTGCTCGCCGCGCTGGGCCGACTCGACGACGCCGGGCAGGTCGAGCAGACACGGCCGTGCTGCGGGACCCGAACGTGGCCCCCGCGCTGCACGACGCACTCGAGGCAGCGGCCCGGCTGCAGACCGCCGGTGCGGTGGCGCCGCCAAGCCGCCTGCGCACCCAGGTGCTCGACGCCGTTGCCGCCACCCCCAGGAACCGGCCCGGCCCGGCCCGGCCGCGCCCCGACGACGGCCCTCCCGTGGTGCCGCTCGTGCGCCGCCGAGCAGGTTGGTTGGCGGCGGCCGCCGCGACGGTGGCGCTCATCGTCGGCGAGGGTGGCACTCAGCAGCGCCAACCGTCCGCCCCCGACGAGGTGGCGGCGGTGGTCGATGCCGACGACGTGGTCGTGCGGGTGCTGCAGGGCTCGCTGGGTGGCCGGCTCGAGGTGGTCCACTCGGGCTCGCAGGATGCGCTGGTGGTCCTCGGCGACGACCTGGCGCCGCTCGCCCCGGATCGCACGCTGCAGCTGGCTGGTGAGCGAGGCCGGCGCCACGTCGGTGGGCGTTCTCCCCCGCCGGCGACGGCACCGTCCGCGCCCGCTTCGACGGGGTCGATCCCCGGGGCGTGGTGGTGGGGTCACCGTGGAGCCGGCCGGCGGCAGCGCCCGCCATCGACGCTGCCGATCGTGGCCTCGGCCTGAGCCGCCCCACCGGCGGCCGGGTTCAGGCCGGATCCGCTCCATGGCCCGCAGCCGCGCCTCGAGCTCGGCGATGCGCCGTTCGTTCGGCCGCGCGCTCCCCCCTCGGCATGCTGCAGCAACTCCACATCGCTGCGGGCCAACGTGCGTCCTCGAGGCGCACGGCGAGCTCGCCCGCCTCGACGCCACCAGCACCACCGAGCTCGGGGATCGGCCGGCCCAGCCAGTCCTCGGGCGCCACCGCATCGGGCCGCCAGCGCTCGACGGTGCACGTCATGACCTCGACCACGTAGCTGACCACCCCAGACGGCGGTAGCGCCGCAGCTTCTCACGGAAGGCGGCGTACCCATCGGTGTGGGACGGCACCCTCGATGGCGGCGATCGGGTCCGGGCCGCCGGCGGTCGCCTGCTTGTAGGAGCGATCGTCGGACCCGAGCGCACCGGGCGCCAGCACCAGCGCGTCGGGGGCCACGGCGTTGCCGCCATCGGTCGGGTACCAGTTCATGTCGCGGTAGATCACGGGCGGACCCACCGAGACGGCGTTGGGCGGCGAGGGCGATGAGGTCCCACGGCCGCCCGATGCTGCAGGCTCTCGGGCACCTTCACCTCATCCGGATCGACCACGAACTCGTCGTGATGCTCGACAGCCGGCATGGACACGAGCGTAGCCTCCTTCCGGGAACAGGTCATGCGAACACCCGTACGGGTGGGGTGTGACAGCGAAGGGGCCGGCCCGGGTCGCGGCGTCGGCGGGGCATCTGGAACCCGCCGGACACGCTGAGCACCTGCCCGGTCAGCTGGCGCGCCTGCTGCGAGGCGAGGAACACCGACCGACCAGGCGATGTCGACCGCTTCGGAGCGGCGGCGCAGCGAGGATGCCGCTCTCGATGTTGCGGATCTCCCGCTCGCCCATCTTGGTGTCGACCTGCCACAGGCTCTGCTCGCCGATGGTGCCCTCCTCGGGGATCACCAGGCCGGGGCACACCGAGTTGGCCCGGATGCCGTAGCGCCCGTACTCCTTGGCCAGCGTGCGCATGAACGACATGACCCCCGCCTTCATGCCGCCGTAGTCGCTCATGCGGAACTCACCGAAGCCGGCGTCGGAGGCGATGGAGATGACGCAGCCGTCGCGGCGTTCGACCATGCTACCCGGTACGAGCGGGTGGCGTTGAGGGTGGGGGAAGAAGTTCAGCCGGTAGGCCTGCTCCCAGCGCTCCGGGGGCAGGTTGAGGAAGAACTCGGCGGTGCCGTTCCAGCCGACGTTGTTGACCAGCACCGCCACCGGGCCCAGGTCGCCCTCCACCGCGTCGGCGGCCGCCGCGGTGGCGTCGACGTCGGTCAGGTCCACCGGGTACACCGACACCGTGCCGCCGGCGTCGGCGATCTCCGATGCGGTGCGCCGGGCCATCGTCTCGTCGCGGTCGAAGATGGCGACCTTCGCCCCTTCGCTGGCGAAGCACTGGGCGATGGCGCGCCCGATGTTCGACGCCCCGCCGGTGACGATGACGACGCGGTCCGACAGACCGAGATCCATGGTGAGCTCCTCGAGGGAAGTGGGGCTGCAGGCCGGACGCCTACAGCAGGAACGTGAGGTTGGGCAACGGCTCGCCGGCGGTGACCAGCTGCACCGTCTTGGCTGCCATGCGCAGGGAGTCGTCGGCCGAGCGGCGCAGGCGGTAGGTGACCCGGCCGGGCCACACCTGCAGCCGGGCCGAGGACTGCACGGCGAGCTCGTACACCACCTGGGTGGCGTGCACCACGTACTGCCCGCCGCCGGCGTCGAGCACCTCGACGTTGCTCAGCGAGCGGGCCATGGTGGACACCGGCGTCTGGGCGTGGCGCTTGCCGGTCTGCAGCTGGCGGATGCGGGTGGCCAGCCGAGCCCGGTTGTCGTTGATGTAGCTGAGGTGGTCGGCCGGGTCGACCCCCTCGGGCACCGGCCCGGCGGGAACGTGGTAGGTCATGTCGTCGTCCACCAACGCCTCCCACTCGCCATACCTCGAGGTATCGGCCAAGCGGGCTTCCAGGTAGACGAAGGCCTCGATCTCGCGCAGCAGGGCAGGATCGGTCACGGGCGGTGCACCGGTGCTCATCGGCTCGTCACGCTCATCGGCTCATGACCGTGCGGTACTGGCGCCAGAACCCGCGGTTGGTCGTCTCGTCGGAGATCAGCGCCGCCCGGCGGCCACCGGGCTCGTCCGCCTCGCGGTTCAGCCCCCGGCTCATGTCGAGCCAGCCCCGGGGTTCGGGCACCGTCGCCCACCCGGGCTGCACACCGGCCACCGCCGACTGCATCCGTTCGGCGGTGACGGCGTCGTCGGGCACGATGAACGCACCGGGGCCCATGGCCGCTTCCGACTGGCGCAGGATGCGGCGGTTGAACGCCTCGTCCACGCCGTCGAACTGCACCGCGGTGTGCCAGTGCACCATGGCGGTGGCCGACAGCGGTTCGATGATGGCCAGGTTCAGCTCGCCGAGGAAGAGGTTGGGGAACACCAGCCCGTGCGGCGGCCCGTCCCACAGGCTGCGCCGGGCGGCCTCGGTGCCGCGGGCCGCCTCCAACGCCTCGCAGTACGACGCCACCCGCTCGCGCTGCACCCCAACCAGGCCAGCTCCGCTGGTAGGAGGGCGGAAGTCGAGCTCGACGTGCCCGTGGCCCCAGTCGACGGCGCGCGAGCTGTTGCCCAGCTCACCACCGAGCACCGTCTCCTGGTAGTAGGTGTCCGGCGGCGCTGACCATGGAGGCGTGCACCAGCTTGAGGTGGTACCCGTCGTTGTCGCTCTCCGGCCACATCTTCCAGTTGGACGCCACCCGGTGACCGATCCAGTTGGGGGCCGAGGTGGATCGTCCCGGTGGGCGACAGGTCGCACAGCCGGTCGATCATGTCGACACCGCCCACCCCCAGGTGCCCCGACAGCGGCCCGGCCGAGCCGTCGAGGTTGGCGAACACGAACCCGCGGTAGCTGTCCACCTGGCCGGGACGGTCGAGACCCAACCCGGCTCGATCCTTCTCGAAGCCCGCCGGGTACGGCACGGCCCGCAGCGAGCCGTCGAGCCCGAAGGTCCAGGCGTGGTGGTTACTGGAACGAGCTGGAGCGACCGCGGTGCTCCCAACATAGGGCGGTGCCGCGGTGCGAGCAACGGTTGGCCAGCACTGTGCACCGCACCGTCGCGGTCGCGGGTCATGATCACCGGTTCCCGGCCCAGGCGCCGCGCCACCACTGGCCGGCCGGCCACCTGCTCGTGGCCGACGAACACCAACCGCGGGTGAAGATGCGTTCGAGCTCGTCGGCGAAGACACCTCGTCGGCGAGGCTGGCGTGCACCCGTCAGCGCCGACCAGCTCCCCATGTGCGCTGGCCGCACCTAATCGACCGCCGCCGGCACCGGGAGCCGCGAAGCGCCCCCTCGGCGACGATCGACGCGGCCCCGTCCACGGTGCGCCGGCTCAGGCACGGCTCGGTATGGAGCCGGCCACCGCCGTTACTGCGGTCATCGCCGCCGGGCGATGGGTGGGCGCACACTGCCGATCGTCCGGTCCACCCCGACCCCAGGAGCACCCGATGAGCACGCCCACCGATCACACCCGCCCCGGCCACGCCGCAGCCGGGACCGACACCGCCGCCACCGTCGATGCCTGGCTGGCGGCTTACACCAGGCCGATGCCCGGAGCCGCCGCCTGCGGTGGCGCCTGTGGCACCCGGAGGGCGGCTGGTGGAGCCCGCTCGATGCCGCCGGCCACGACGGCATCGACGGCTGGCGGTGGCCGTGCGGTCGCAGTTCGCCGGCTGCCGGTTCCGCCGCACCAGCGAGCTCGACGAGCACCATGGCACCGCCCGCTACGAGTGGGAGCTGGTGGCGGCCGACAGGTCGGTCGTGCTCGCCGGTGAGGACATCGCCCGGCTCGACGCCGACGGCCGCTTGGTGGAGGTGGTGGGGTTCTTCGGCCGGCCTGCCGGCCGGCTGAACCGCCGGCCTGCCGGCCTGGCCTGAACCGCCGGCCTGAGGATACCGAAGGGTACGGCCTGCCACCCGAGCCCGTGCGGCCGGGTGGCAGGCCGGCGGTTCAGCTGCCGTAGCTGCTGGGCCCGGCGCGGCGCGCAGTGCCCGGCCCCACCAGTGCAGCTGATCGAGCAGGACCTTCGCCGCTCCCGCCGTGGCGGCGGCGTCGTGGGGGGCGCCCTCGGCGTCGAAGCGCTCCCAGGCGGTGTGGAAGCTCACCGTGTCGCGCACGCTCATGGCGTGCAGCTCGGCGATGACCACCCGCAACGCCTCCACGGCGCGCAGGCCACCGGAGAGGCCGCCGTAGGAGACGAAGCCGACGGGCTTGCCGGCCAGGGTCCGGCCGGCGAGGTCGAGGGCGTGCTTGAGGGACCCGGGAAGCTGTGGTTGTACTCCGGGGTGACGATGACCACGGCATCGGCGGCGGCCAGCCGGGCCTGCCATGCGGCCACGTCGTCGTTCGGCCCGGCGGGTAGACCCACGGCAGCGGCACCTCGGCCAGGTCGACCACATCGAGCACCACGTCGGGTCGGGCCGCGGCCTGGGTGGCGAACCACGCCGCGACGGTGGGGCCGAAGCGGCCTTCGCGGTTGGAGCCGACCAGCACGGCCAGCCGCAGCGGGGCGTCGGCGGCGGAGCCGGGGTGGGGGTTGCAGGTTCGGTGGGCACGGTTGCTCCTGGAGGGGTGATCGGGGGACAGGACTTCGTTGATGTTGCAACTTCTACCTTGCGAAGTCATGGGTCCCGGCCTAACGTGCCCGCGTGGATCACACTGACCATCGGCGCCCTCGCCGAAGCGCGCCGGGTGGCGCCTTCGGCGCTGCGCTCTACAGGCCGAAGGTTTGCTGCACCCGCGGACCACCGGCGGCCAGCGGCGCTACCCGCGATGCACCGCGGCGCATCGGGTTCATCCGGGCGGCCCAGCGGGTCGGCCTGTCGCTGGAGGAGATCCGCGAGGCGCTCGCGAGCCTGCCCGACAACCGCACGCCCGATCACCGTGACTGGGCCCGGTTGTCGCGCCTGTGGCGGCCGCGGCTCGACCGCCAGATCGCGTTGCTGGAGAACCTGCGCGCCCGGCTCGACGGGTGCATCGGCTGCGGCTGCCTGTCGCTGCAGCACTGTGCGCTGTTCAACCCCGACGACCGGGCCGGGCGCGACGGCTCCGGCGCGCGGTTCCTCCTGGCGGAGTGACCGCGCGCCGCAACGCCTGGCGCCGCTTCAGCCTTCGGCCTCCAGATCGCCGAGCACCAACGCCTCCATCTCGATCAGCGCATCGAGGTGGTGAGGGGCGATCCGGTCGATGAACAGACGTCGGACCTCGGCCACGTGCTGGGGCGCGGCCGCCCGGATCACCGCTCGACCCTGGTCGGTCAGCACCACGTACCCGCCGCGGCTGTCCTCGGGGCAACGCTCGCGGGCGACCAGTCCCCGGCTGACCATGCGGCTGAGGTGGTGCGACAGCCTGCTCTTCTCCCAGTCGATGGCCGCGCCCAGCTCGTAGTGGCGCAGCCGCTCGTCGGGAGCCTCCGACAGGTGGACGAGCACGCCGTAGTCGGCGAGCGAGAGGCCGCTGTCGCGCTGGAGTTGGCGTTCCAGTGCCCGCGACAGCCCGTCGCGCAGGGCCAGCAGCGCCCGCCAGCCGCGTTGCTCGCGCTCGTCGAGCCAGCGGGGCGCGCCGTCGTTCGATCGTGGCGACGATGCCATGACGTCAGCTCTGGAGGACGAGCTGGATCTCCAGGTTGATCGTGACCTTGTCCGACAGCACCAACCCACCGGTCTCCAGCACCGCGTTGTACTCCAGCCCGAAATCGCTGCGCTTGATCTCACCGGTGGCCGAGAAGCCGGCGCGCGTCCCACCGAACGCATCGGGGCCGAAGCCACCGATCTCCAGCGCCAGCTCCACCGGCCGGGTCACGCCCCGCAGGGTCAGGTCACCGACGAGGACCAACTCCCCGTCGTCCTCCCGGATGGAGGTGGACCGGAACGACATCGTGCGGTGGGCCTCGGTCTCGAAGAAGTCGGCCGAGCGCAGGTGGTTGTCACGGTCGGTGTTGCCGGTGTCCACCGAGGCCAGCTCCACATCGGCGGACACGGTGGACTGCAGCGGATCGGGCGCCGTGACGACAGAGCCCGAGAACGTGCGGAACGCACCGCGCACCTTGCTGACCATCATGTGCCGGATGGTGAAGCCCACCTCGCTGTGCACCGGATCGATCATCCAGGTGCCGGCGATGTAGCCCGGGACGGTGGTTGCGGTCATGGGTTGGCCTCGATCCTCGAAGAGCGGTGGCGCCGTCGCCACCATTGTTGTCTCGTCAACGATAGGCCCGGAAAGATGATCCGTCAACGACCGGCCCGACACGCCACCGCCCGCGACGCGCCGGCGATGGCGCCGGTCACGAGCCGGTACGGATACCACAGGGTATGGACGCCACCGGCACGGCCGGGTCGCAGCGACGTCGACAGCGGCGACCGGCGGCCGCCCGCAGTGCCCGGACCGCCGCGCAACTCGTCCGTCGGCACACGCGAAACGACCGCGAGTGGAGAGTCGGGTCCCCTGCTCACCGGAAGGGTCCAGATCGAGGACCGCCCCTCGGCCCGATGAGGCCTTGGTGAAGTTCACCCGATAGCTTGAGCCTGCGTCGTGATGCGACTGTGGTGCCGCCACAGTTCAACTGCGCTCGCTCCACGCGCGTTACCGATTTCCCGCCACCGTCCGCTATGTTGGTCGGCGGAGGGGTCCCCAGATTTCTAACCAGAGGATGTTGATGCCCCCCACGTCTCACGTTTCCCGGGTCCGCGCCGCCAGCGTGAACGGTCGTTCGAAGTCCGCCACCCTCGACCGCTCGCCCGAGGATTGCATTCGTTCGTACCTCAACTTCCTGGCGGATCCGGCCGCATCGCTCGACACCAAGGAGATCACCCGTCTGGAGAAGCTCGTCGCCACGACGGGCGATCCGGTCGAGAAGCTCCGGGTGGCCGCAGCTCTGGAGCAGGCCAAGACGCCCGACGGCGGTGCGCTGCTCGCGGATTTCGTGCGCTACGCCAAGAGCTGGGCGGACGCCGAGAACGTCCCGGCCAGCGCGTTCCAACAGCTCGGCGTGAGCGACGACGTGCTCCGCAAGGCGGGGATCATCCGCTCGGCCCGCACCACCGGTGGCAGCCGGCGTCGAGGCGGCGGCGCCGAGCGCTCGGGGCGCCGGGTCACCGTCGAGGACATCAAGGTGTGGGCACTGGCGCAGGCCGACATCTTCACCATCAAGGACGTCACCCAGGCCATCGGCGGCAGCCTGGTGACGGCGAACAAGGCGCTCCAGGAGCTCGTGGCGGAGGGCGCGCTGAGCAACCTGGGGCCGGCGGAGGACCACAAGGGCCCGGGCCGGGCGCCGGCGCGGTTCGCGGTGGCCAAGCGACGCAAGGCACGGGTCTGACCCGCAGCTGAACCGCGCACCCAGCAGTGGAGGAAGGGCCGGCGAGATCGCCGGCCCTTCCTCGCGCCTTGCTCCATCCGGCCGCTGACCACGGCCGAGCCGGTAGCGTGACCGCCGGCCATGGGCGACGAGCTGCACCACCCTCCCACCGATCACCGTCCGGTTGACGAGTACCTCCGGCGCGTCCTGACCTCGCTCGTCTACGACGTGGTCGAGGAGACGCCGCTCGATGACGCGCCGGGTCTGGCGCAGCGCTGCGGCGGCCGCGTGCTGCTCAAACGCGAAGACCTGCAGCCGGTGTTCTCCTTCAAGGTGCGCGGCGCCTACAACAAGATGGCCCGCCTGGCGCCCGATGCGCTCGAGCGCGGCGTGATCGCCTCCTCGGCCGGCAACCACGCCCAGGGGGTGGCGCTGGCCGCCCAGCGCCTCGGCTGCCGCGCCGTCATCGTCATGCCCCAGACCACCCCGCAGGTGAAGGTCGATGCGGTCATCGCCCGCAGGGCGGAGGTCGTGTTGCACGGCGAGTCCTACAGCGATGCCTACACCCATGCGGTGGCCCTGATGGAGCAACACCGGCTCACGTTCGTGCACCCGTTCGACGACCCCGATGTCATCGCCGGTCAGGGCACGATCGGCATGGAGATCCTTCGCCAGCACCCGCGGCCGCTGCACGCCGTGTTCTGCCCCATCGGCGGCGGTGGGCTCATCGCCGGTGTGGCCAGCTACGTGAAGGCGGTGCGACCCGACATCAAGGTGATCGGTGTCCAGACCGACGACAGCGACGCCATGGCCCGTTCCTGCGAGGCCGGCCGGCGCGTCACGCTCGACAACGTGGGGCTGTTCTCCGACGGCACCGCCGTCAAGACGGTGGGCGCCGAGACGTTCCGCCTGGTCAGCTCGCTGGTGGACGAGATCATCCGCGTGGACAACGACGAGCTGTGCGCCGCCATCAAGGACGTGTTCACCGACACCCGGGCGGTGCTGGAACCGGCCGGCGCCCTGGCGGTGGCGGGCATGAAGCAGTACGCCGACCGGCCCGGACGGCCCGCACCCTTCGACGGCCCGCTGGTGGCGGTGTGCTCGGGCGCCAACATGAACTTCGACCGCCTGCGGTTCGTGGCCGAACGGGCCGAGGTGGGCGAGGCGCGCGAAGCGGTGTTCGCGGTGTGCATCCCGGAGGAGCGCGGCAGCTTCCGTCGCTTCTGTGAGCTCGTGGGCGACCGCAACGTCACCGAGTTCAACTATCGGATCGGCGACCCGCAGCGCGCCTATGTCTTCGTCGGTGTGCAGATCGCCCGGCGGGCGGAGGCCCACGAGTTGGCCGAGCGGTTCCGGTCCGCCGGTTTCGACACGCTCGATCTGACCGATGACGAGTTGGCCAAGCTCCACCTGCGCCACCTCGTCGGCGGCCACTCACCGCTGGCCATCGACGAGCGGTTGTACCGCTTCGAGTTCCCCGAACGCCCGGGAGCGCTGCTCCGGTTCCTCTCCTCCATGCGACCGGACTGGAACATCTCGTTGTTCCACTACCGCAACCACGGAGCCGACTTCGGCCGCGTGCTGGTCGGTATGCAGGTGCCCGCCGGCGACGACGCCGCCTTCGCCCGCTTCCTCGACGAGGTGGGGTACCCCGCCACCGACGAGACGAACCACCCGGCGTACCGCATGTTCCTGGCCGGCTGACGCGCCGCCCACCCCGGACGCCGGCCGCCTAGCGCGGGTGGGGGGTGGCGACAGCCCGCCGGGCGATGGCGTCGTGCTGCGCCACGAAGCGGCGGGCGGCGAGCACGAGCACGAAGCCCGCCGCGCCCACCGCGGCGATGGCCGGCCGCAGCGCGGAGGCCTCCGCCAGCACCCCCACGAGCACCGGTTCGGCCAGGAAGCCGATGCGCTGGCCGATGGCCATGGCCGCCAGACCGGCGCCGGCGCTCGAGCCCGGCAGCGTGGCCCCGAGCGTGTACAGCTGCGGGAACAGCACCGACACCCCCAGCCCCCAGACCACGAACCCGGCGAGGGCCACACCGGCCGCCGGCGCCACCGCCACCAGCACCACGCCCAGGGCCGCCACCACCAAGGCGACGTCGAGCAGGCGTCCCGCCCCCAGGCGCTCGAGGGCGTGGTCACCCACCAGGCGCCCGCCGAGCATGCTGGCCGCGTAGAGCAGCGCGCCGGCGCCGATGAACCGGTCGAGGCCGAACACGTCGTGCAGGGCGACGGCGCTCCAGTCGTTGGGCATGCCCTCGACGAAGGCGACGCCACCGGCCATCGCCGCCATGGCCAGCACGCCGGCCGGGGGCAACCGGCGGCGGCCGGATCGACGCCCGGCGCCGGCCGCACCGACCTCGAGGACCCCGTCGTCGTGGCGCACCAGCGACGGGCGGGCCGCCGCCACCGTGCCGAGCAGCACGACGGACACGGCCACGAGGTGCACCCGGATGTCGAGCCGGGCGGCGCCGGCCAGCGAACCGACGGCGGCGCCGCTGAGGAAGCCCAGGCTCCACGCCCCGTGCAGCCGCTGCATGATCGATCGGCGCAGGCGCTCCTGCACGACCACGCCCTGGGCGTTCATCGACAGGTCGTTGACCACGTCGAGCGTGCCCAGACCGGTGAGCACGGCGGCCAGCGCGAACGCGCTGGGGACCACGGCGATCGCCGGCAGGCACAGCGCCAGGCCGGCGGCGGCCACCGTCACGCAGCGCCGGCTGCCGAAGCGGGACAGCAACCGGCTCACGAACAGCGAGGCGATCAGCCCGCCGAGCCCCCCGCCGATCAGGGCGGCGCCGAGGCCGGCGTTGTCCACGCCCAGGCGGTCCCGCACCTCGGGGATGCGCGGCAGCCAGTTGGAGAACGTGGCGCCGTTGACGAAGAACAGCGCGCCGACCGCCAGCGCGGCGCGGCGGGCCGACGGCCCGGCGGTCAGGCCCGGCCCGGGGCCGTCGCCGTCACCGTCGCCGTTGCCGTTGCCGTTGCCGCCACCATCACCGTCGCCGTGGCTCACAGGGCTTTGCCCGGGTTGAACCTGCCCTCGGGATCGAGCGCGTCGCGCACCCGGCGCTGCACCGCCAGCTGCACGGGATCGAGCTCGTCGGCCAGGAACGGGCGCTTGAGCGTGCCCACCCCGTGCTCGGCGGCGATGGTGCCGCCCAGCCGCAGCGCCAGGCCGACGATCTCGGCGAGCGCGGCCCGGGCCCGGGCCACCTCGCCGGCGTCGGCGCCGTCGAACACCAGCAGCGGGTGCATGTTGCCGTCGCCGGCGTGGCCGATGGTGGGCAGCGCCCGCGGTGACGGCGTCCGATCTCGACGATGCCGGCCAGCAGCTCGGGCAGGTGCTGGCGGGGCACGGCGACGTCCTCGGGCAACATCGCCTTGCCGAGCTTCTCGAGCGCGTGCCAGACCCGCCGGCGGACCTCGATGAACTGGTCGCCCTCGGCCGGATCGGTGACGTGGTACACCGCGCTCGCCCCGTGCCCGGTGCAGATCCCGGCGATGTCGGCGATGGCCGCCTCGGCGTCGTCGCCCGCCGTCTGGATGAGCAGCAGGCAGGCGGCGTCGGTGTCGAGGTCCATGTGGTACACGGCGTCGACCTGGCGCAGGCACGCCTGGTCGACGATCTCCATCAGCACCGGCTGGTGGCTGCGCCGGAACACCTCCACGATCGCTGCACCCGCCGGCGGCAGCTCGTCGAAGTAGGCCCCGCGGTGCACGGGGGCGGCGGGGCGGGCAGGAGCTTGAGGGTGACCTCGGTGATGATGCCGAGCGTGCCCTCCGAGCCGACGAACAGCCCGGTGAGGTCCAGGCCGGCGGTGGACTTGATCGTGCGCCGCCCGGTGCGCACCACCTCCCCGGTGGCGAGCACCACCTCCAGACCGACGACGTAGTCGCGGGTCACGCCGTAGCGCACGCAGCACAACCCACCGGCGTTGGTGGCCACGTTGCCGCCGATCGAGCAGATGTCCACGCTGGCCGGATCCGGTGGGTAGAACAGGCCGTGGGCGGCCACCGCCTCCTTGAGCTCGGCGTTGAGCAGGCCCGGCTGCACCCGGACCATGCGGTTGGTGGTGTCGATCTCGAGCACCTCGCGCATCCGGTGCATCGACAGCAGGACGCAACCGTCCACCGCGTTGGCCGCGCCGGTGAGCCCGGTGCCCGCCCCGCGGCACGATGGGGCCGCCGGCGGCGCGGGCGGCGGCCACGGTGGCCACGACGTCGTCGGTGGTGCGCGGCATGACCAGCACCGCCGCCGTCCCGCCCGCCTCGAAGATGGCGCGATCCTGCCCGTAGGCGGCGATCACGTCGGGATCGGTCTGCAGGCAGTCCTCGGGCAGCCGGGCGGGCTCCTCGAGCAGGGTCATGGCGCCATCCTGGCAGCCGGGCCGGCCCGGAGCGTAGCGTGGCCGCCGATGAAGCTCGACGCCCGCCTCCGAAACGGATTGGCCTTCGCCGCCGCCGACGCCCGCGACGCCGAGGAGGCGGGCTACGACGGTGCGTGGAGCAGTGAGAACGAGTCCGACGCCTTCCTCCCGCTGGCGCTGGCCGCCGGGGCCACCGCCCGCATCGAACTGGGTCCCTCGGTGGCCATCGCCTTCTCCCGCACCCCGATGACGGTCGCCTACCAGGCGGCGGATCTGCAGCGCTTCAGCGACGGCCGCTTCGTGCTGGGCCTCGGCAGCCAGATCCGCCCGCACATCGAGAAGCGCTTCAGCATGCCGTGGTCCAGACCGGCGGCCCGCATGCGCGAGTTCGTGCTGGCGTTGCGGGCGATCTTCCGGTGCTGGGAGGAGGGCGAGCCGCTGCGCTTCGAGGGCGAGTTCTACCGCCACACGCTGATGACCCCGCACTTCAGCCCGCCGCCGGTCCCGGGCGGCCCGCCCCCGATCTACCTGGCCGCGGTCGGTCCGCTGATGACCGAGGTGGCCGGCGAGGTGGCCGACGGCCTGCTCGCCCACCCGTTCCTCACGGTCGACTACCTGCGCGACGTGGTGCTACCGGCCGTCGAAGCGGTCGGGCCAAGGCCGGCCGCACGCTGGACGGTTTCGAGATCGGCCTGTCGGCGTTCGTGGCCCTCGACGACGCCGACGTGGAGGCGGTGCGCCGCCAGATCTCGTTCTACGGCTCCACCCCGGCATACCGGCCGGTACTGGACAACCACGGCTGGGGCGAGCTGCAGACCGAGCTCAACTCGCTGTCCAAGCAGGGGCGGTGGGACGACATGGTGCGCCTGGTCGACGACGACGTGCTGGCGGCCATGTGCGCCATCGGCAGCCCCGCCGAGGTGGCCGCCCAACTCGTCGAGCGCTACGGGGCCTCGCCCAGCGCATCCGCTTCAACCGGCCCGGTGACGTGCCCCCGCCGGGACGCTTCGCCGAACTGGTCGACGCCGTCCGAGCCGCCACCCGGTGATCGGGAAATCCCCTATCACGGGTACGGTGCCAGGTCGCGCCGCCCTAGCCTGAACCCATGACGACACCCGCCGGCTGGTACACGGATCCGAGCAATCCCGCGCGGTATCGCTACTGGGACGGCGCCCAGTGGACCGAGCACGTGCACCCGCCGGAGGGCGCCGCCGAGCCGGCCGCCCCCGCCGCTGCGGACACCGGGGCCACCGCGGCCACCGGGGCCGGGCAGACCGCCGAGCCGTACGCCCCGGTCCAGGAGCAGCCGGCGGTCGCCGCCGACGCCGCCTGGCAACCCGCCGCCGCCGAACCCGCCGCCCAGGCCACCTCGTTCACCGACACCGCGCCGGGCGGGGTCGACATCGGCTCCCCGGCGGTGGTCAGCGCCCCCGGCGCGTGGGGCGCCGACAACGGCAGCTACCAGACGCCGGCGCCGTCCTACGGCACGGACCAGCCGTCCTACGGCGCAGAGCAACCCGCCTCTGGCGCCGGCCAGCCCGGCTACGGCGCAGAGCAACCCGCCTACGGCGCAGAGCAACCCGCCTACGGCGTCCAGGCACCCGCCGCCGGCGCGGACCCTTACGCCCAGGGCGCGTACGGTGCGGCGGTGGCGGCCACGGGCCAGCCGATGCAGTACAGCGCGGCCGACGGGGTGGGCGGCATCCGCACCGAGCTGCTGAGCGATCCGCAGTACGGCGAGGTCGGCTCCGGCGAGCGGGTCACCCGCCAGAACCACCGGCTGCTCAAGGTGGTGCTGGGCCCCGACGTGCTCGCCCGCCAGGGTTCCATGGTGGCGTTCCAGGGCCGGGTCGACTTCGATCACGAGGGCGCCGGCGCCGCCCGGTTCCTGAAGAAGGCGCTCACCGGTGAGGGCCTGCCGCTGATGCGCTGCACCGGGCAGGGCGAGCTGTTCCTGGCCGACGGCGCCCGCAACGTCCACATCATCTGGATGGACAACGCCGGCCTGTCGGTCAACGGCCGCAACGTGCTCGCCTTCGAGCCGTCCCTCGAGTGGGACATCGAGCGCGTCCAGGGCGCCAGCATGCTGGCCGGCGGGCTGTTCAACACCCGCCTGCGCGGCAGCGGCTGGGTGGCCATCACCACCAAGGGTGATCCGGTGGTGCTGCGCACCGACCAGCCCACCTTCGTCGACACCGACGCGGTGGTGGCCTGGAGCGCGGGGCTCACCACCTCGATCAACCGCACGCTGAAGGCCAAGGCCCTCATCGGCAAGGGTTCGGGTGAGGCGGCACAGCTCGCCTTCGCCGGGCAGGGCATCGTCATCGTGCAGCCCTCCGAGGGCGACGCCGTACCGCCGCACACCCACTAGGACCCGGCGCCGTCGGCCACGGCCTGCTCCACCGCGCTGATCGCCCGCATCAGCGCGGTGGTGTCGTCTCCGGGCCCCTGCACCACGGCCGCCAGCCGCTGGAGGGCGGCGCGCAGCGCACCGGGCACGGCGAACGTGTCGAGGTCCTCGATCAGCTCCCGCAGCGCCCACGCCCCCGCCGCCGGGTCGGCGCGCAGTGCGTCGAGCACGGCGCGCACCCGACGCCGCAACGCGGCGCTGACGGTGACGGTGCCTGCGCCCGCCCCACTCGCGGCGCTGACCGCCTCGGCCCGTCCGGCGCCGTCGCCCTTGGCCATCCGACCCCGCAGCGCTGCCGCCCGCCCGGGCGCAGACCGGGTCGGTGTCGGCCGCGCCGACGGGGGCGGCACCGGGCCACCCGGGGCGGGAGCCGCGGCGGCGAACAGCAGCCCCGGCGTGGGCGCCCAGCCCGACGGCGCACCCATCGGCTGCACCACCGGGTCCGGACCGCCGGCCACCCGCGCGCCGTCGTGGTCGACCGCCACGAAGGCGGTGGCCCGGCACAGCACCCGGGTGGCCAACGACAGCGACACCGCGGCCGCCATGGCGCCGGCGTCGCCGAAGTCGGCCTCGAGCTCGAGCTGGGCCAGTTCGGCGGCCGCCCAGGTCTGCACCAGCAGCTGCGCATCGGCGGCGGCGACCACCGGCAGTGCGGTGCGCCGCGGCCCGGCGGGCGTCTCGGCCTCGACCACGACGGTGGTCCCCGTCGGATCCTGCGCCACCACCGCCCACACGGTGAGCGGCGCACCGGCGTACCGATCGGCACCGTGGCGAGGTAGCTGCCGCGCGGTGGCCGGTTCGGCCAGCCGCACCCGCCGGGCCACCGGCCGGCCGACCCGTTGCACGACCCGGGCCACCGCGTCGCCCACCTCGTCGGTGCGGGTCACCAGGTCGAAGCGCCCGCCGCCCAGCGCGGCGAGATCACGGCACAGGCCGGCGTTGACCGCCTCGTCGATGCCGATCACGTAGAGCTGGGCGTCGCCCAGCACCGACGCCACCGCGTGCCGGGTGGCGGCCTCGGCCGTGACCTGCGCATCGGTGACGAGCACCAGCACCTTGTCGCGGCCGATGCCGTCGGCGTGCAGGATCGTGCCGGCCCGCACCACGGCGCGATCGAGATCGGTGCCGCCACGTGCGTCGAGCGTCTCGATGAAGCGACCCACCCGGCGCCGGGTCGGCGCGGCGGCGACGGCCAGCGCCGGATCGGAACAGTCGATGGCGTCGTCGAAGCCGACCACCACGACGCGGTCACCGGCGCCGAGCGCATCGAGCACCCGGGCCGCCAGGCGCTGGGCGGCGGCCATCTTCCAGCCCTGCATCGAGCCGGACCGGTCGACCACGATGGCCACGTCGCGGGACGCCGCCGCCGGGGCGATGCCGGCGTCGAGGAGGTCGATGCGCACCAGGTGGCCGCCATCGGGCAGCGCGGCGGCGGTGGCCCGATCGGCACCACCGAGCACCGGGGCCCGCACGACCACATCGCGGTCCGCCCCGCCCGACCAGCGCAGTGACCACCCGTCGCCGCCGTCGCTCCCGACGGCCGCCTCCCGGCACTCGGCGCCGATCACGTTCGCCGCCGGCGCCGCCAGCGCGCCGTGCCAGAGCAGCTGCACGTCGACCGGCAGCCGTACCGATGGGTCACGAGGGGCGTGGGCGCGCGACGCGTCGGGGTCGCCGGGCGGACCGGCCACCGGCCCCCACCACGACGCGCCCGGACGGGTGTAGCGCGGCGCCACCAGCAACGGCAGCCGCACCGATCCGATCCCGCCGTCCACGTCGAGCGATCCGACGAGCACGATCTCCAGCTCCGGGTGCTCGCCCGGCGCCAGCCGGCCGAGGCTGAACGTGAACACCTCACGGCGATCGGCCTCGAGCAGCCCCACCCGCAACCCGGCGGCCACCGCGGCGTCGTACACGGCCCGGGCGGCGCCCCGTTCGGCCAGCTCCGCCCGCACCTGGCGGGAACCGAAGCGGGCCACCGCGTCGACCACCGCCCAGCCCGCCGGCAACGGCGCGAGGTAGGTGGCGTCGACCGCGGTGGCGCCGTGGTGGTGGAAGCGGACCCGCCAGGTGGCCCGCACCGCCAGACCATCGACGGCCACCGAGACGTCGATCCCGGCCACCACCGCCGCCGGCCGCCCCTGGGCGTCGCTGATCACACCGCAGGCGGGCAGCGCTGCGGACTCCCGGCGTGATCGTCATGTTCGTGCAGGTCAACCGCCATGGGAAGGTCCTTTCGGGTCGTCGTCGCCCGCCCGGCCAGGTGGCCCGGCGACGGGCCGGAACGGTGAAGCTCCAGCTGAGGTGGAGGGTGTGTCGGGTTGGGGCGAGGCCGGCCAGCACGGCGAGCAAGGCGCCGCGGCCTGCCGGAGGGCGCTGAGGGCGGCATCGTCGAGGAGGCGAAGCGGCGGCGGTCGACCAGCAGGCGCACGCCATCGGCCAGGGGCACGCCCAGCTCGTGGGGGTGGGGGGCTGCAGCCAGAACGGCGTCGGTGCCGCCCGATCCGGTCCCGCCCGATCCGGTGCCGCCGGTGCGGCGTCGCCCACCAGCAGCCCGATGTTGGCCAGGCTCAAACCCAGCGCCTGCAACCGGCGGATCTCGGCGATGCGGTCTGCATGGCGCCGCCCGTAGCGGGCGTGGACGCCCCGCCCCCCGGACGGACCGGGTAGCAGGCCCTCCCGGATCCAGAAGCGCACGGTGCGCGCGTTGACCGTGTGCTCGCAGGCATCGAGCAGCTCGGTCAGCGTCCACGGGTCCTGCACAGCCATCGCCAACGACAGTAGTTACTGTCGTTGACGATGGCAAGGGGCTTGCCGACGGCACGGGCAGGCCGGTCCGCCGGCGGCGGCAACGGGTCGGTCGCGTGCCCGGCGGTTGCCCTTCGACCCTGCTGCACCCGCCCCGGGCACGACCACGATGCGGGCATGACCACTCCTGACGCTGCCGTCCGCACCGTCGCCGCCATGGAGCCCATCTGGGCCGAGCCGGGCGACACGCTGCGGGACCTCGCCCGAACCATGCACGGGCCAACTGCGGCGCCGTGCTCGTCCACGCCCGCGAGTCCCAGACCGCGGTCGTGTCCGAGCGCGACATCGTGCGGGCCCTCGCCGAGGGGCCTCCCCCGACGACGCCTGGGCGACCGACGTGATGACCCGCACGGTGCTCACCACCTCCGCCGACGAGCCGATCCTGTCGGTGGCCGAGCTCATGGCCGATGCCCACATCCGCCACGCGGTCCTCGTCGACGAGCAGGGCGCGGCCATCGGCATCGTGTCGATGCGCGACGTGCTGCGGCCCCTGCTCGACGAGGCGTTCGCCGGCCGCCGCGGCTGACACCGGCCGGCGCCGCGACCGCCGGCCGACCTCCCGGGGTCCGGATTCGAACCCGGTCGAGAAAATGAGGTTTGACCCCGACCGCGGCGGGCAATCAGTCGCCTTGGCATGGTTGGTCCCGAACACCCGGCGGACCGTCGCTACATCGCTGTGCAGGCGGGCGACGGCGACCGTCACCGCCCGCTGCAGGACGAGGCGAGGCGCCGGCTGGAGCGCGTGCGCGCCTCCATCGAGGCGGAGCTCGACGGGGCCACGGCCACCGGTGATGCCACCGCCATCCGCCACGCGGCCGAGCAACTGCGGGCGATCGACGACACGCTCGCGCGCCAGCACCCGCAAACGCGCCGCGACGAGCGCCCGGATCGCCAACGCGAACACCGCGATGCACCCACCGACGCCCGGGGCGGGTCCGACCGGGCGAACCATCGAGAGGCCCAGCGAGGTCGTTCCGTCGACGCCTGAACGGCGACACGGGCCGACGCGGCCGCGCCCTTGGGCCCGGGCCGGCAGCCGTTGTTACCCCGGTCACCCCATCGGACCTACGCTGGGGGCCGCGGCCGCCGGAAGCGGCCGGCGAGCTGCCCGTATCGACGAAAGGCGACGAGTCCGACCATGAAAGTTGCCCTGACCCTCCGAGACCACCTGCAGCGGGCGGTCACCGTCTACCCCGACCGGATCGCGCTCGTCGACGAACCCGATCAACCCGCCGAGTCCTGGGGCGCCATCACCTGGCGGGAGCTCGACCGGCGGGCCCGGGCCCAGGCCGCCGCCCTCGACCACCTCGGCGTGCCGGTCGGCGGCCGGGTGGCGATGGTGTCGCACAACTCGGCCCGGCTGTTCACGTCGTTCTACGGGGTGTGCAACTGGGGCCGGATCTTCGTGCCCATCAACTTCCGCCTCTCCGCCGAGGAGGTGGCCTACATCGTCGACCACTGCGGGGCCGACATCCTGCTCATCGACCCCGAGCTCGAGGAGCAGCTCGCCTCCGTCGAGCACCCCCGCAAGTACGTCATGGGCGCCGAGTCGGACAAGGAGCTCTACCTGTTCGACCGCGAGCCGATGCCGTGGGAGCCCGACGAGGACGCCACCGCCACGATCAACTACACCTCCGGGACGACGGCCCGCCCCAAGGGCGTCGAGCAGACCCATCGCAGCCTGTGGGTCAACGCCGCCACGTTCGGCTGGCACTCCGGGGTGTCGGACCGCGACGTCTACCTGCACACGCTGCCCATGTTCCACTGCAACGGGTGGGGCCAGCCGTTCGCCTCCACCGCCATGGGCGTGACCAACGTGGTGCTGCGCAAGGTGGACGGTGCCGAGATCCTCCGCCGCATCGAGGAGCACGGCGTGACCTACCTGTGCGGCGCGCCGGCGGTGGTGGCCATGGTCCTCGACGCCGCCGCCACCTGGGACGGCGAGATCCCCGGCCGGGACCGGGTGCGCATGATCGTGGCCGGTGCCCCGCCGCCCACCCGCACCATCGAGCGCATGGAGACCGAGCTCGGTTGGGAGTTCATCCAGATCTACGGCCTGACCGAGACCGCCCCGCTGCTGACCATGAACCGCAGCCGCCCGGAGTGGGACGAGCTCACCCCCAACGAGCGGGCCCAGAAGCTGTCGCGCGCCGGTGCCCCGGCGCTGGGCGTGACCATGCGGGTGACCGACCAGGGTGAGCTCATCGCCCGGTCGAACGTCGTGCTCAAGTCCTACTGGGACCAGCCCGACGCCACCGCCGAGGCCATCCGCTCGCAGGAGGACAAGCTCGAGTTCTTCCACACGGGCGACGGCGGCATCATCGATGACGAGGGCTACGTCACCATCTCGGACCGCAAGAAGGACGTGATCATCTCCGGCGGTGAGAACGTGTCCTCCATCGAGGTGGAAGACGCCCTCTTCTCCCACCCGGCGGTGGCCGAGGTGGCCGTGATCGGCGTGCCCAGCGAGAAGTGGGGCGAGACGGTCAAGGCGTTGGTGGTGCTGGCCGAGGGGGCGTCGGCCACCGAGAAGGAGCTGATCGACCACTGCCGCTCCAAGCTGGCCCACTACAAGTGCCCCACCTCGGTGGAGTTCCGTGACGTGCTCGCCCGCACCGCCACCGGGAAGCTGCAGAAGTTCCTGCTGCGCGCCCCCTACTGGGAGGGCTTCACCAAGCTCGTGAACTGAGCGGGCGCGGTCGCCGGCGGCACCCGCCCGCCTGCGCCATACCACGAAGTACGCGAACGGGGCGCCGCCGGTGAGGACCGGCGGCGCCCCGTTGCGTGTCGGTCGGCGGGCTCGTCAGGCGAGCTCGAGGATCCGCACCGCGCCGGTGGTGCCGTCGACCTCCACCAGGGCGCCGTCGGGGATGCGCTTGGTGGCGTCGGTGACCGACACCACGCACGGGATGCCGAGCTCCCGGCTGACGATGATGGCGTGGCTCAGCGGGGCGCCCACGTCCACCACCACTGCGGCGGCGGGCACGAACAGCGGCGTCCAGGACGGATCGGTGATCGGCGCCACCAGGACGTCGCCGGGCTCGAGGGCGCCGGGGTTGTGGCTGTCGAGCACGACACGGGCCCGGCCCACCGCCTTGCCGGGGCACCCCGACACGCCGGTCAGCTCGTCACCGGCGCCGCTGAGGGCCACGGTCACCGCATCACGGCGGGGGTAGGTCGCCATCGCCGGCGGCCGGCCGACGAACAGGAACGGTTCCTGGAGTTGTTTGACCTCGTCGTAGAGCGCCTCGCGCTCGACCAGCGTGTCGTACCAACCGGTCGGGTCCTCGAGGACCTCGTACTGCTCGGTACGCGACAGCATGCCGAAGCTCTCGACGCGGGGGAAGTGACCGCGCTCCACCATGCGGCGCCCCCACTCCCGCAGCAGCACCCGCCCCTCCTCGATCAGCTTGACGTTGTTGGTCTTGGTGCGTTCCCGGCCGGGCAGGAACACGGTGGCGGCGTGCAGGGCGGCCAGGAACTGGCCCTGCGTCTCGGGGTCACCGGCCAGCATGGCGGCGATCTCCTTCCCCAGGGACTCCCGCTCGGCGGCGCGGTCGCGGTTGAGCCGGTGTGGCGAGGCGCTCTCGGGCGACAGCCGCATCCGGTCGATGGCGGCCAGCGCCAGCGCCGGGTGGGTCTCCCAGGTGGGGCTGCGGGACTCCCACTCGTTCGGCCCGCGGCTGCCGTAGCGGTAGAGGAACTGGTCGAACGCGGCCACGAAGGCGGCGGCATCGGCGTCGGTGGCGGCCCGCAGCCTGGTGTCGAGGTCACCGATGCCGGCCTCGAAGGCGGCGGTGAGCGCGGCGCTGGCCGCCACCTGCCGTCCCAGGTCCCACATGGCCATCGACGGGGCGGCCGATTCCACGTCGCCGACCCCGGCCACGAGCTTGAGGATGGCGTCGGGCCGGCCCACCGCCGTGCACACGCCGGTGATGATGCCCAGCGGCAGCGTGGTCAGGAAGCTCACGAAGATGTGCTCGCCGAAGAAGCTGCGGAAGTGGGCGTCGAACAGGCCCCACATCGTGTCGAGCAGCTCCCGGTCGCCGAGCGCGGCGGCGTCGGGGCGGTTGGCCCGCAGCTCGTCGACCAGGCGCTCCTGCTCGAGCGCGCCGGGCAGGCTGTCGGTGGTGAGCACCCACCCGAACGTGGCGCCGATCTTCTCGGTCAGATCCGGCCGGTCGAAGCCGGGCTTGACCACGAACTCGGGCACCCCGGGGGCGTCGCCGAAGAACGAGGCGTCGATGTCGGTCGAGCTCATGCCCGGCGCCCGGTGGCCCAGCAGGCGGATGGCGGTGGCGTTCAGGTAGCAGTAGCCGCCGGTGATGCCGAGGAACACCATCTCGTCGGGCGGCAGCTCGTCGCCGTCGTCGAACGCGCCCATGCGGACGAACGCGTCCCGGAAGCCCATCTCGGCGCCGCCGAGGCCGGTCGGGGTCATGAACCCGAACGACGAGGTCATCGGCGCCACCGGGTCGGGGAACACCTCGCCCACGTTGGCCCGGGTGTAGAAGTCCCACACGTCGGACAGGGTTGACTCGACGATCCAACGATCGACCACGGTGCGACTCCTCGCGTGCCGGCGCTCCGCCACTGACAGCGTAATTGTGACGTCGATCACAGTAGCGCGCCTCGCGGGCCGATCCGTCACCGGCGCGCCACGCCCCGCGGCGCCGGAGCGCTGCGCAGATCAGAGCAGGTCGCGCCGGCTGAGCACCGCCTGTTCGAGGATGACGGCGGCGCCCTGGTAGACGACCAGGAACGCATCGTCGATCGTGTAGCGGAACCCGCCCGCCACCGCCTCCCAGCCGGTGGCGGTGGGCACCGCCCCGATCAGCACGCTCACCGTCGGGTCCGAGCGCTCGAAGCCGTAGTAGAGGTACTCGCTGCCCGTCCAGCAGATGCGGGCGACGAACCCCTCGGTGGTGTACTCCACCACCCCGGTCGACGGCCCGGCCGGCGTGCGGTTCTGGTTGGCTGCGGTGGCGGGGCAGCTGTTCGCCGGGGTGACCGTCACCGGCGGCGTGGGCGGCGGAGCCGTGGTGGTGGGCCCGGGCACCGGGACGGGGACCGGCACGGTGACGGTGACGGTGACCGTGACCGGCGCCGCGGTCGTGGGTGGCGCGGTGGAGGCGGTGGTGACCGGCGCAGCGCTGGTGGTGCTGGGCTCGGGCACCGTCTGGGAGACCTGGGTGGTCGGGGCGACGACGTCGGTGTCGTCCCCGCCGCCACCGGCCATGAGCAGCCCGACCGCCACCCCGCCCGCCACGAGGACGACGGCAAGGACCGCCCACAGCCAGGCCCGCCGGCGGCGCGGCGCCGAGCCCGGCGGGTACGAACCGGGCGGGTACGAACCCGGCGGGTACGAGCCCGGCGGATACGAGCCCGGCGGGTACGAGCCGGGTGCGGCCGACGCAGGCGGGTACGGGTCCGGCGGGTACGGGCCGGGATGGCCGGCGGGCGGGGCACCGGTGACCGCCGTGGGCGGTGGGCCGGCGAACGCGGGTGCGCCGAGGGGCTCGGCAGTCGGGACGGCCAGGCCGGGCACCACCTGGGTCACCCGGGCCGGGTCAGCGGGCGCAGGCGGACCGGTGGGCGGGGTGGCCGCCGGCGGCGGGGTGGACGGGCCGGCGGGCGGGGCCCCGGGTGCGGTGGCGATGACCGGCGGGTTCGACGGCGGCCGGGGCTGGCCCGACACCACCGCCAACGGGTGGGTGGCGCCGACGGCCACCGCCGTCTTCGGGTCGCCGCGGCGGGTCACCGGCACCGATGGGAACGCCTCGGCCACCAACTCCTCCACCGCCGGCATGCGGCTGGCGCCACCGGTGAGGAAGATGGCGTGCAGCTGGCCGGGGTGCAGGCCGGCATCGCCGATGGTGCGCTCGAGCGCGATCACGCTGTCGCGCAGGTACGGCCGGGTCAGGGTGTCGAGCTCGGCCCGGGTGACCTGCAGGTGTGCCATACCGCCCGGTAGGGCGAGCAGGACGTCGGCGCTCGGGTAGGCGGACAGCGCCTCCTTCGCCTTGCGGGCCTCGCTCTTGAGCGTGGCCGCCGCCTGGCGCCAGGGCAGCTCCTCGGAGACCTGCAACCGCTCCCAGATCTCGGGATCGAGCCGCTCACCGAGCTGGTTGGCCAGCAGCTCGTCGAACAGGTTGCCGCCCAGGCGATCCTCGCCGCCGGGCCGTCCGATGATGACGAACCCGCCCCGGGTGGCCTGCAGCACCGCGCTGTCGAACGTGCCGCCGCCCAGGTCGTAGACCGCCACGCAGCCGCCATCGGGCACCGAGGCGGCCTCGGCGTAGGCCGCCGCCGCCGCCACCGGTTCGGGGACGGGCTGCGGGTGGTCGATGCCGGCCAGGGTGGCCGCCTCCAGCAGCTGCGCCACCCGGGCGGAGGACCAGCTGGCCGGGTGGGTGACGCGGACCTCCGCCGGCAGCGAGCCGGCCACCGCCAGCGCCTCGAGGTAGACCGACTGGAGCTGGCGGCCGACCAGCTCGACCGCACGGTACGCCCGGCCGGCCAGCACCACCGGGGCGGGGTCGCCGATGCGGGCCTTCGGTGCCCGCAGCGCCCGGTTCGGTTGCGCCGCGGCCAGGTTGTCGGCCGCCCGGCCCACCACCAGGGTCCCGTGCTCGTCGACCACCACCACCGAGGGCATCGACCGCTCCCCGCCGAGCTCGATGATCTCCGCCGCTCGGGTGTGGCGCCGCTGGGCCGCGACGATGGAGCTGGTGCCGAAGTCGATGCCCAGGTACCACGGCTCGGCGGTGCTCATCTGTTCCTCCCGGATGCCGGCCCCACGCTACCGGCGCGCCCGCACGCCGATGGCAACCGCCGGCGTGTGGGTCGGAGTGCCGTCGGTGGCCGGGCCGGGCGACCCTGGCGCCGAGCCGGCGGCCGCGGGACCGTAGGACCATCGACCCAGGAGGTGCGCCATGACCGTCGATCGGTTCGCCGTGGACGCGCTGCTCGCCCAGCAGCACCTGGCGGTGGTCGGCGCCTCCGATCACCCGGGCAACTTCGGGCGCACCATCGTGCACGAGCTGGCCGCCCGCGGCTACGACGTGACCGCCGTGCACCCCACCGCCACCTCGGTGGACGGCCGGCCTGCTACCGGGACCTCGCCGAGGTGCCCGACCCGGTGGACGGCGTCATCGTGATGGTCCCCGCCCCCACGCCGCCGAGGTGGTGCGGGAGGCTGCGCTCGGCATCCGCCACGTCTGGCTGTTCAAGGGCGTCGGCCACGGCTCCCTCGACCGGGAGGCGGTCATCATCGCCCGCGGCGCCGGCATGACCGTGGTGGAGGGGGCGTGCCCGATGATGTACCTCTCCGACGCCGGCTGGGTGCGCACCGGCTGCACCGCCGCCTCCGCCACCTGCCCGATCCCCACACGCCCGTGCCCGTGCACGCCCGCTCGATGCCGGTGCTGTGATCCGGCGGGCCCGCTCGATCAACCGGCGGCCCGGCGGCTGATCCGGGCCGCCCACGGACCCAGCCGGTCGGCGCCGCTGGCCGCCGGGCCGCTGTGCAGCACCACCTCGGCGTCGACCCACCCGTCAATGGGTACCGCCACCTCCCGGTCGGAGCAGTTGGCCACCACCAGCAGTTGCTCGCCGCCCAGCGTGCGGGTGAACGCCCACAGGTGGGGATCGTCCTCGAGCAGCAGCGCGAACGCGCCGTCGGCGACGACCGGCTCGCGGTGGCGCAGCTCGATCAGGCGCCGGTGGTGGTGCAGCACCGAGTCCGGGTCCGCCTCGGCCGCGGCGGCGTTGACCTCGGCGTGGTTCGGGTTGACCGGGAACCACGGCGTGCCGGTGGTGAAACCGGCGTGCGGCGACGCATCCCATTGCATGGGCGATCGGGCGTTGTCCCGGCTGGCCGGGGCCATGGCCGCCAGCAACTCGACGGGGTCGCGCCCGGCGGCCACGGCGGTGGCGGCGTGGTTGACGGACTCGATGTCGGCGAAGTCCTCCAGGCGACGGAACGGGAAGTTGGTCATGCCCAGCTCCTCGCCCTGGTAGATGAACGGCGTGCCCCGGTGCAGGTGCAGCACGGTGGCCAGCGCCTTGGCCGAGGCCACCCGGTGCTCGGCACGGTCGTCACCGAAGCGGGACACGACCCGGGGTTGGTCGTGGTTGTTCCAATAGAGGCTGTTCCAACCCACGGTGGCCAGGCCCTCCTGCCAGCGGGCCAGGCAACCCTTCAGCGTGGGCAGCGGCAGTGGCTTGCGGCGCCACTTGGAACCGTCGTGGTCCAGGTCGACGTGCTCGAACTGGAAGACCATGTCGAGCTCGCGCCGGGCCGGGTCCGACATCAGGCGGGCGTCGGGGATGTCGATGCCCGGCGTCTCGCCCACCGTCAGCAGGCGGCCGGTGCGCCCGGCGAACACCTCGCGGTGCATCTCCTGGAGGAACTCGTGCAGCCGCGGCCCGCAGAACGTGTGCGGCGCCGGGTTGCCCAGGCCGTCGTGGCGGATGGGCCCGTCGGGCAGGGCGGTGTCCTTGGAGATCATGTTGATGACGTCCATGCGGAACCCGTCGACACCGCGGTCGAGCCACCAGCGCATCATGGCGTACACCGCCTGGCGGACCTCGGGCTGCTCCCAGTTGAGATCGGGTTGCTTGCGGGAGAACAGGTGCAGGTAGTACTCCCCCGTGGCCTCGTCGAGCTGCCACGCCGAGCCGGAGAACGCCGAACCCCAGTTGTTGGGCGGGCCCCCGCCGGGGGCGGGCGGGCGCCACCAGTACCAGGCGCGCCGTTCGTTGGTGCGATCGGCGCGGGACTGCTCGAACCACGGGTGCTCGTCGGAGGTGTGGTTGACCACCAGGTCCATCACCAGCGCGATGTCGTGGCGGTGCAGCGCGGCGGCCAGCTCGTCGAAGTCGGCGAGGGTGCCGAAGGTGGGATCGATGTCCTGGTAGTCGGCGATGTCGTAGCCGTTGTCGTCCTGCGGGGAGCGGTAGATGGGCGACAGCCACAACGCGTCGACACCGAGCCGGGCCAGGTGCCCGACCCGGGCGGTGATGCCGGGGAGGTCGCCGATGCCGTCGCCGTTCGAGTCGGCGAAGCTGCGCGGGTAGATCTGGTAGACGACGGCGCGGTGGAACCAGGCGGCGGGCGACACGCCCCTCACGCTAGTGGTGGTCACCGGGCGGGCCGCCGGCGACGGGTCCACCGAGCCGGGTGGCGATCTCGCCGGCGACATCCTCCGCGGTACGGTGGCCCGGCTCCACCACCACGGTGGCCACCCGGCGGTAGCGGCCCAGGCGTTCGGTGCGCTGCGATCGCAACAGCTCCTCGAGCGCCTCGTCGTCCTCGGGCAGCGGACGGTGGGCGCTGCGCACGCGGCGGCGCAGCGTTTCCACCGCCACGTCGAGCACCACCACGGTGCAGCCCGCCAGCAGCTCGAGGCCCTCGTCGGTGTCCGCCACCGACGCCGCCGCCGCGAGCACCACCGGTCGGTCCCGGTGCTCGGCCAGCACCGCCCGTTCGAGCTCGTGCAGGCGGGCCCGGCCCTCGCCGGCCTGCAGCTGGCGAGCGGTGCGGCCGGTGCGGGCCTGCAGCTCGGCGTCGCCGTCGACGAACGGCCGGCCCAGCTCGGCGGCCAGCAACCGGCCCACGGTGGTCTTGCCCGACGCCATCAGGCCCAGCACCACCACCGCCACCGGCGGGAGGGGCCGGCTCACACCACCCCGGCGCTGCGCAGCCGTTCCGCCTCGGCCGCGTCCACGCCGAGCTCGTCGAGGATGGCGACGGTGTGCTCGCCCAGGGCCGGCGCCGCCCGCCGTACCCCTCGGTAGGTCGGGTCGTCGGCGAAGGTGATCGGCTGGCCGATGACGGCGGCGTCGGCCCGGTTGGGGTGCTCGATGGGCTGGGCCAGGCCCAACGCCTGCAACTGCGGGTGGGCCCACATCTGGCCGAGGTCGAGGACCGGGCCGGCCGGCACCCCCGCGGCCAGGAACGCCTCGATCCACTCGGCCGCCGACCGGGTGGCGGTGACCGAGGCGATCAGCTCGTTGACCTCGGCCCGCCGCTTGGCCCGCGCCCCCGGCCGGGCGTAGCGCTCGTCATCGGCCCACTCCGGGTGGCCGAGCACCTCGCACACCGAGCGGAAGTGGGCGTTGGTCCCCGGGGCCAGGTTGAACACCCCGTCCGACGCCGGGAACGTACCCATCGGTACGGCCGTGGGGTGGTGGTTGCCCTGCTGGCCGGGGACGTCGCCCTCGATCAGCACCCGGGCGGCCTGGAAGTCCAGCATGGCCACCAGCGCCTCGAGCAACGAGGTGCGCACCCAGGCGCCCTCGCCGGTGCGGTCGCGGCGGATGAGGGCGGCCAGGATGCCGAACGCGAGGTAGACGCCCGACGAGCTGTCGGCCACGGCGTGCCCGGAGCGCACCGGGCCGTGGCCGGGCAGCCCGGTGACCGACATCAGCCCCGACATGCCCTGGGCCACCTGGTCGTAGCCCGGCCGCGTGCCCCACGGGCCCACCTGGCCGTAGCCGGAGATCGAGCCGTAGACGAGCCGGGGGTTGATCGGTCGCAGCGCCTCGTAGTGCAGCCCTAGGCGGGCGGTGACGCCGGGGGCGAAGTTCTCCACCAGCACGTCGGCCCGCTCGACCAGCCGCAGGAACAGCGCCTTGCCGTCGGGGTGCTTGAGGTCGAGCGTCAACGACTCGTTGTTGCGGCGCAGGTTCTGGAAATCGGAACCCAGGCGGGCGCCGAGCGATCCCTCGGTGGCGGCACCGCCGGCCGGGCGCTCCACCGTGATGACGCGGGCGCCCCAGTCGGCCAGTTGGCGCACCGCGGTGGGACCGGCCCGGAAGGCGGTGAGGTCGAGCACGAGGAGGTGGTCGAGGGCGAGCACCCCGCCATTCCAGCACGTCGCCGCCCGGGCGGGTGCGCCGGTGCCGGGACGCGCCCGCGGCGGGCGCCCGGTAGGGTGCGGGCCCGATGGATCTGGGACTGCAGGGCAAGACGGCGTTGGTGACCGGTTCCTACCGCGGCACGGGGCGGGGCATCGCCCGGGTGCTGGCCGCGGAGGGGGCCGAGGTGGTGGTGCACGGCCTCGAGCAGGCGCCGGCCGAGGCGGTGGCGGCCGAGCTGCGCGCCGCCGGTGGGTCGGCCCGGGCGGTGGCGGGCGATCTGCTGACCGACGCCGGGGTCGACGAGCTGTGCCGGCGGTGCGGGCCGGTCGACATCGCGGTGGCCAACTACGGCGTGGCCGAGGGCGGGTCGTGGTTCGGCGAGGCCACCGACGAGGCCGCCTGGTTCGACTCGTACAACAAGAACGTGCTCAGCGCCGTGCGCCTGGTGCGGGCGACGAGCGGTGCCATGCGGGCCAAGGGTGCCGGCCGCATCATCCTGGTCGGTACGGTGGGCTCGTTCCGGCCGGGCACCCGCAACCCGCAGTACTACGCGGCCAAGGGCGCGCTGCCCGCCATCACCACGTCGCTGGCCAAGGAGCTGGCCGGCACCGGGATCACCGTCAACCTCGTCTCGCCGGGCATCATCGCCACCGACGAGATCCGCGAGCGCTTCACCGAGCGGGCCGCCCGCCAGGGCCGCCCCACCGACTGGGAATCGGTGCAGCAGCTGATCTTCGAGGAGTTCATGGCCGTGCCCACCCGCCGGGTGCCGGACCCGGAGGACGTCGGCAAGCTGGTGGCGTTCCTGGCCGGGGAGCCCGGCGCCCACATCACCGGCGCCAACTACCGCATCGACGGTGGCGCGGCCGACGCCGTGGCCCCCTGAGCGCGCCGCCCGGTCAGCGCCCGTCGCCGCGTCGTTGGGCGGCGAGGAACGACCAGACCGCCGCGCTGCTGTCGAAGTCGGGGTAGGGATCATCGGCGAACGGTCCGGTGAGCCCGCGCCCGCCCTCGGCGCCCATCCACGGGTGGGCGGCGCCTTCGACGCTCACCAGGCCCACGTCGACGCCGGCACCGCCGCCGCAGCCGTCCCAGTGGCGCACCGACACCGCCGGCGCCCCGTCGACCACCCGGTCCACCGGCTCGCCGGTACAACCCTGGGCGGCGGCGATGGCGGCGATGTGCACGGTCGCCGGCTCGTAGCGCAGCTCGCCCGTGCGCGGGCCGGTGCCCCCGCCGTAGGGAACGTTGGCGTCGGCGGTGCCGTGCAGGGCGAGCACCGGCACCGGCCGGGAGGGTTCGCAGGCCCCGTCGGTGACCAGGGGGCCGGCCTGCGACGCCACACCGGCCACCAGGTCGGCCCGTTCACAGGCGAAGCGCAGCGCCATCATCGATCCGTTCGAGTGCCCGGTGATGACCACCCGGTCGCGGTCCACTGCGTGGCCGCTGGCGATGTCGTCGATGACGGCGGCCAGGAAGGCGACGTCGTCGGGATCGTCGCTGCCGTCGGCGGCCGGGCCGCAGCAACGGCCCGCGTTCCACACCCGACCGCGCTCGAAGCGGCCGATGCCGGTCCCGTCGGGGTAGGCCACCAGGAACCCGTTCGCCTCGGCCAGCTCGTCGAAGCGGGACTGCTGCTCGAACTGGGTTCCCGTCCCGCCCCCGCCGTGCAACGCCAGCAGCAACGGTGCCGGTGCGGCGGCGCCGGCGACCGGTGCCGCGTCGCCGGTGGCCGCGACTGCGTCGGTGGCCGCGACTGCGTCGGTGGGGCGCTGCGAGGCGGGGACGTAGAGGTGGTAGGTGCGGACCCCGTCGACCGTGTCCAGCGCGTGCTCGGCCGAGTCGCCCGTCGCCGCCACGCCGGGCTCGATCGACGTACCGCCCAGCATGGTGGCGGCCGCCACCGCGGTGTCGAACGCGGCCGGCGCCGAACCGGTGGCGGCCTGCGGGTCGAGGCGATCGCGGACGCCGCAACCGCTGAGCGCGACGAGCGCGGCGAGGGTGGTGAGGAGCAGGATCGGCGCGGCTGGCGTGCGTCGGGTCACCTCGACGCACGGTACCGGACGGCCCGACCGGATCCGGTGAGGGGACGATGAGCATTGTGTGAGCGATGCCGACCGCAGCAAGACTGTCGCCGGGTCGAGCACCGCCGCGGTGGTCGGCCCCGGCCCAAGGGGGAGAACGGCGACATGGACATCAAGCGCATCACCGAGGTCGGCGTGGCGGTACGGGACCTCGACGCCGCCACCGGGTTGCTCGTCGAGCTGCTCGGCGGCACCGCCGGGCCCGACGTGGTGGTCGAGCGCTACAACATGTGCTTCCGTATGGTGCGGGTCGGCAAGATCGACTTCGAGCTGATGGAGCCCACCGGCGACTCGGGGGTCATCGCCGACTTCCTGGCCAAGCGCGGTGAGGGCCTGCACCACATCGCCTTCGCCGTCGACGACCTCGACGACACCATGGCCACGCTGCGCGAGCGCAAGGTGGCGTGGGTCGACCCCGAGCCGATCGCCAACCGCATGCCGGTGACGGACTACGCCGGCCGGACCTTCGACGACGGCGAGATCCGCTTCGCCTTCACCCACCCCAAGTCGATCCTGGGCATCCTCTTCGAGTTCATCCAGTACCCCGAGGGCTACCAGGCGCCCTGACCCGCTGCGCGACCGGTCGCGCGCCACCGGGCGCTCGACCGGGCCCGGGCCCGTCAGCCGCGGCCGATGAAGGGCATCTTGGTGGCCATGATGGTCAGGAACTGGATGTTGGCCTCGAGCGGGAGCTGGGCCATGTGCAGCACCGCGTCGGCCACCGCCTGCACGTCCATGACCGGCTCGGCCACGATGCGGCCGTCGGCCTGCGGCACCCCTTCCACCATGCGGGCGGCCATCGGGGTCAGCGCGTTGCCGATGTCGATCTGCCCGCAGGCGATGTCGTAGC
Organism: Acidimicrobiales bacterium; assembly: GCA_041394365.1. Lineage (GTDB taxonomy): Bacteria > Actinomycetota > Acidimicrobiia > Acidimicrobiales > CAIXPF01 > CAIXPF01. The sequence continues at coordinate 424,947 of JAWKIM010000008.1, read as the reverse complement.
GCCGGCCGTCGAGCGAGGTGGCCTTGGTGAGCCCGGTGATGGCGTGCTTGGTGGCCGTGTAGGGCGCCGAGTTGGGCCGAGGGGCGTGGGCGGAGATCGAGCCGTTGTTGATGATGCGACCGCCCCGGGGCTCCTGCGCCTTCATGATCCGGAAGGCGGCCTGGGTGCAGTAGAAGGGGCCGTCGAGGTTGGTGGCCACCACCCGCTGCCAGTGCTTGACGTCGAGGTCCTCCAGCGGCAGGGGCGGAGCACCGGTGCCGGCGTTGTTGAACAGCACGTCGAGGCGGCCGAAGCGCTCGGCGGTGGCGGCGAAGAGGGCATCGACGGCGGACGGGTCGGTCACGTCGGTGGGCATGGTCAGCACCCGGTCGGCGGGGGCGCCGTCCCCGGCCAGCTCGACCGTCTCGGCCAGGGCGTCGGCCCGGCGCCCGCACAGCGCCACGGCGTAGCCGGCCCGCAGGAACGTGACGGCGGTGGCGCGGCCGATGCCGCTGCCCGCTCCGGTGATGAGGGCGATCTTCGGGGGCTGCTGCGTGGACATCGCCGCATCGTAGGCACAGGCCGTCAGCCGGTCGCTCGGGCGCCGTTCTCAGCCGGCGGCCAGGTGGAGCAGGCGGCGGACCTCCTCGACCACGGTCGCCGGGTAGCGCTCCACGTCCTCGGTGGTGAACACGGCGATGAGGAGACCGAGGGCGGTGAGGCGGGTCCAGCGTCGGCGATCCCGCACCATGTCGGCGGGGGTGCGATCGTGGTGGGCTCGGCCGTCGAACTCCACCACCACGCGACCGGCGAGCAACAGGTCGACCCGGGCAACGACGACGCCCCGTTCCAAGATGGCCGCCTGCCGGATACCGTCCGGTATGCCCCCGGCGCGCAGCACCTGGATGCCGCGCGTCTCCAGGTAGCTCCCCGTGGCCGGCGCGCCGACCGGGCGTCGCTCGAGCACCAGTCGCAGGACGTGCCGACCGCGCCGTTGGGGAGCGGCCTGCCGGGCCATCGCCAGCAGCTCGTCCTCGCGCACCAGCCGGCGGCGCAGAGCCGATTCCACCGCCAGCTCGACCCGATCGAGGGCATCGGGACCAGCGACGGCACCCTCGGCCCGTCGCCTCTCGCAGGCGGCGAGGTCGTAGCCCAGGTCCAGCAACGTCTCCGCCGCCCCGGTGACCGGCAACCCGTGGCGGAGCCCGGGCGGCTCGACGGGGGCCAACCGGCGCCGCGGTGGTCCCCGCCGGCCGGAGCCGGGCGGGACCACGATCACCAGCGGTGGCGTGTCGGTCGCCCCATCGGTGAACTCGAAGTCGTCGAAGCCGTCGAACCGCCACAGCGCGGCGGCGGCCGGCCCACCGAGGACGGCACCGGGGCCGGCCGCAGCCAACTCGGCCGCGGCCCGCTGCAGCCAACGATCGAACGCCTGCGGTGGCGGCGGCTGTCGGAGCAGGACACCGGGTCGGTGCCTCACCAGGGCACCGGCGCGAACCTGCCTGGCGAGCTCCCGGTCGGACACGCCGCGGGCCCGGGCCTCAGCACGGGTCACCACACCGAACAGCGATGCATCAAAGTACATGACGTATATTGAAGCGCTTCGTCGACGAGCGAGGTGGTTCGGCGCCACACCGACCACCACGCCGGGGGCGCGAGACCTGTTGTCGGATCTTTTCGGCGGCTCAGCCAATCAGCTGCATTGATCAGCGCCATACGAGCTCTAGACAGCACGCATCGTCAGACTTTTCCGATCAACGCGTCAAAGATCCGACAACAGCTACCGACTTCCGCTGGCCGATTCGACGCCGATTCGCTGGGAGCGGGCGTGCTCGGCCCGATTCGACGCCGATTCGCTGCGAGCGGGCGTGCTCGGCCCGATTCGGCGCCGATTCGCTGGGACCGGGCCCCGGCGCCCAAGGCGCGACCGGCGGAACGTGCGTCAGTCCGGGCGGGCGAGCATGCCCTGCACCAGGTCTTGGCAGTGCTGGTAGAACGGCGGCCGCTTGTCGGGGCGCCCATGGCCACGTCGTGCAGGATCTTGCGGTTGCGCCCGGTCGAGCCGAGGTAGAACCGCTCGTACAGCCCGTTGCGACCGCCGAGCGTGGTCCCGACGAAGTCCCAGGCCAAGCGGAACAGCGCCGCCCGGTCCTCGGCCGAGGTCCCGTCCGCGGTGGCCAGGTACGTGTCGATCAGCGCCCGCAGCTCCGGCTCGTCGAGCATGGCCCGGCTCGGTGCGGCGATCAGGTTGTGGCTGCCCATCAGCGTGATGATCTCGCACACCCGCGGGATCCACAGCGTGAGCGTGGCCCGCAGCGGGTGCAGCGGCGTGTCATCAGGGAAGAACACCCCGTCGCCGTAGTCACGGGCGTTGAGCTCGGCCAGGCGCAGGCCGCTGCGGGTGAGCTCCACGTAGCTGAGGATCTCGCCCAGCGCGTCGACGGTCATCTCCGAGCGATCGCCGTTGATCTCGGCGATCCGGCTGGCCAGCCCGAAGGCGAACTCGAGCTTGGTCAACGCCCGGATGGTGGTCTGCTGCATGATGTTCGGCCACCACGACACCCGCATCACGGTGTTGTAGATCTCGGGAATCCCGTTGATGAACACCCGCTCCTTGGGGATCTCCACGTTGTCGAAGATCACGAAGGCGTCCTGCTCGTCGAAGCGGGTGGACAGCGGCCGGTCGAAGTGGTCGTCGTCGGGGGATGCGGCCGAGTCACGGCACAGGAACGTGAGCCCGGGCGTGTCCATGGGGATCACGAAGCTGAGCGCGTAGGCCGACACCTCGCCCTCGGGCAGCGGCGACCCGGGGTACACGAGCATCTCGTCGGCGAAGGGCGCCGAGGTGGCCAGGATGCGGGCCCCCGACACGATGATCGAGTCCTCGGTCTCGCCCACCTTGTGCAGCGGCACATGGTCACCGGCGATGTCCTTGCGGGACTTGTCGACGGTGGGGTGCACCAGCGTGTGGGTCAGCGCCAGGTCCTGGCGGCGCAGCCGCTTCTGGAACTCGATCAGGTGCTGCGCGCCCTCGAGGTTCTGCTCGTCGGCACCGGCCCAGTCGCGCCAGCGGCCGGCGAACCCGGCGAAGGTGACGTTCTTGTAGTCCGGCGTGCGCCCCATCAGCCCGACCGACAGCGCCGAGATGCGCTCGAGGCCCCGCCGCCGCCGCTGGATGTCCTCCTTGGAGCGGGGGATCATGTGCGACACGTTGATCGGCTCGCCCGTCTCCGGGTCGGGCATGAGGCAGTCCTCCGCCCAGGTGTGCTGGGCGTCGAAGACCCGGGCCATCTGGCGCGCCGCGCCGGCGGTGGCCGGGTGGGCGGTGACGTCGTCGACCTTGTCGGGCCCGAGCCACATCGTGCGCTTCGAGGCCCGCAGGCCGTTCAGATACTCCTCGCCCGTCCGAGCGCCCATCATCCGACCTCCTGAGAGAAGCCAGCAGCGTAACCGGCGTCACACCGTCGAAACAAGCACTTGCTTGGTTCCGGAGCGGGAGGTCGGCGCCACGAGGGCGCACCGGATCCCGGGTGCGTCAGTCTTCGGGGCCCATCAGCCCGCTGAGATCGCCGGGCACGTCGACGGCGTGCTGCTGCAGCACCTCGAGCGGCACGATCTCCAGCGCCCGCTCATGGGTGGAGGCCATCACCACCGGCGCGGCCGCCCCGTCGTAGTGGGCCCGCAGCCAGTTGATGGCGGTCACGCACCACCGGTCGCCCGGCACCAGCCCCGGGAAGCGGTACTGCGGCATGGCGGTGACCAGGTCGTTGCCGATGCGCCGCTGGTGGTCGAGGAAGTCGGCCGTGACCACCGCGCAGATCGTGTGCGAGCCGACGTCCTGCGGCCCCGTGTTGCAGCAGCCGTCCCGGTAGAAGCCGGTGAGCGGGTCGGTTCCGCACGGCTCGAGCTCGCCGCCGAGGACGTTTCGTTCGGTCACCGCGGCAGTATTGCAGGCCACCCGGGACGTGCGCCGGAGGCGGCTGTGACCACCGCCGCAGGTACTAGCACCAATGACCAGCTGAGGTCTGCCGCTGCCCGGGATGGCACGCCCGCGTGCGTCGCGACGATCGAGGAGACGAACGGACGAGCGTCCGGCCGCAACCACACGGGCCGATCTGCCGGTGATCCTGGGGGCGTCGACGCAACGCCCGCCGGTCTCGGTGCGCAGCGTCCTGGGCGAGGACCGCGCCCGCCGGCCCCGCAGCCCCCGCCCGTCGCGACCGTGGCGGTCCTGGGTCGGACCGGTGCTGTGGACCGGCTCCCTGGCCGCCATCGCCCTGGCCGCCTGGAGCGTGCGGACGATCATGTTCCCGGGGCCCGACGCCGCCCAACCGCCCTCGGCCTGGCAGTACGCCAGGATCGAGGAGGCGGTGGCCACCACCGGCGCCTCGTCCACGACCGTCACGGCGGCGCCGACCACGCTGACCGCCATCACCGTCGTTCCCCCGTTGCCCACCGTGCCCACCACCGGCGCGCTGCCCCTCGGCAGCGGCTCCCCCGGCAACGGCTCCCCCGGCGTCGCGGTCGCCACCGGCGGCACCGGCCGCTCGGGCGACGACCACAGCGGTGCGACGGTGCCCACCGCGCCCACGATCGCACCGGGCAGCACGGCCGTCACCTTCGACGACAAGGGCGGGCTCCGCCCTGACGACGTGTCCGACGACGTGAACGATGACGTGTCCGACGACGTGGACGACGACAACTCGGGCAAGGGCAGCAGCAACTCCGGATCGGGCTCCGGCAACGACGACGACCACTCGGACAACTCCGGCAAGGGCAGCAGCAACTCCGGATCGGGCTCCGGTGGCGACGACGACTGAGCCTGCGACACGAACCCGGCCCGCCGTGACGGGCAGGACCGAGCCGCTGGTCGACCTCGGGCCGTCGCACATCCGACGCCGGCTCACCGCCGCCCGGCGGGTACGGCTCGGTACGCTCCAGGCCGTGAACGCCGATCCCAGCCGTCGTGCGCTGCGACCGTCGCCGGGGTCGCGTTCGGTCTCGGTGAGCCGGCTCGTGCTGCGCTTCGCGCTGGCCGGGCTGCCGGTCCTCGCCGCTGCCATCGTCGTCACCGCGGTGGCCAGCGTGCGCATCGGCACCGAGCTCGGCATCGACGACGCCCGCCGGGTCACGTTCGTGGCCGGTCGGGTCATCGAGGAGCAGGCGGTCACCGATGCGCTGCTCGACGGCGACCCCATCGCCGTCGACCGCATCAACCGGGCGGTCAACAGCTACGTGGTGCGCGGCTCGCTGGTGCGGGTGAAGATCTGGTCGGCCGACGGCACGATCCTCTACAGCAACGAGCCTCGGCTCATCGGCGAGCGCTTCGCCCTCGATGACGAGGACCTCGCCGTGCTGAACAACACGATCGACCACAGCAACGGCGTCGCCGAGGTCAGCGACCTCACCAAACCGGAGAACCGCTTCGAGCCCGGCGATCGGCTGCTCGAGGTCTACGACCGCATCCAGACCCCCGACGGCACGCCGCTGTTGTTCGAGACGTACTTCCTCTACGACGGGGTGAGCGCCACCGGACGGGACCTGTGGCGCCAGTTCGGGCCGATCGCCGTGGGCGTGCTGCTGGTGCTGGAGATGGTGCAGATCCCCTTCGCCTGGTCGATGGCCCGCAAGCTGCGGACGAGCCAGCAGCAGCGGGAGCGCCTGCTGCAACACGCCATCGACAGTTCCGACGCCGAACGGCGCCGCATCGCCAGCGACCTGCACGACGGGGTGGTCCAGGACCTGACCGGCGTGTCGCTCTCGTTGGCGGCCGCCGCCCGCCAACCCAACGGCGCCGCCAACAGCGAGCTGCTGGCCGACACCGGGGAGCAGATCCGCGATGCGGTGAAGTCCCTCCGCTCGTTGCTGGTGGACATCTACCCGCCGAACCTGCACCAGGAGGGCCTGGAGACCGCGCTGACCGATCTGCTGGCCGGGCTGCACAACCGCGGCATCGGCAGCCGGTTGGACGTCGATCCGGCGTGCGGCGACCTCCAACCCGAGGCCGTGAGCCTGCTCTACCGCTGTGCGCAGGAGACGTTGCGCAACGTGGTGGCCCATGCCGACGCCCGCCAGGTCGAGGTGGTGGTCCGCTGCGGCGCCTCCGAGGTCGCCCTCACCGTCGAGGACGACGGCCGGGGCTTCGACCCCGACGAACTGGAGAACCGCCTGCGGCGCGGCCACGTGGGCCTCAAGGCGCTCAGCGGGCTCATCCACGATGCCGGCGGTCGCCTCCAGGTACGCTCCGAGGTCGGGCAGGGCACCTTCGTGGAGGCGGTCCTGCCCCGTTGAGCGCCCCCCGAAAGGTCCACCGCCGATGACCGATCCGATCCGCGTCCTCGTCGTCGATGACCACGTGATCGTGCGAAACGGGCTCGAGCAGCTGCTCGCCACCGTCGAGGACATGCAGTTGGTCGGCTTCGCCGCCGACGGCCAGCAGGCGGTGACCGCCGTCGAGGACCTCACCCCCGACGTCGTGCTCATGGACCTGTCGATGCCGGTCATGGACGGCGTGGAGGCCACCGAGCGCATCAAGCACCGCTTCCCCGCGGTCAAGGTGGTCGTGCTCACGTCGTTCTCCGAACAGCAGCGGGTGCTCGCCGCGCTCGAGGCCGGCGCCGACGGCTACGTCCTCAAGCACGCCGACCCCGAGCAGATCCTCGGCGCCGTGCAGGCCGCCCACGTGGGCGGGGCACCCATCGACCCCAAGGTGGCCCGGGTGCTGATCGACGCCAAGAAGGTGGGCACGTCGGGCCGGGCGGCGCTGACCGACCGTGAGGTCGAGGTGCTGCAGCTCGTGGGCCAGGGCCTGGCCAACAAGCTGATCGCCCGCCGTCTCGGCATCTCCGAGCGCACGGTCAAGGCGCACCTCACCAAGATCTTCCAGACCCTGGGCGTCACCGATCGCACGCAGGCCGCGCTGTGGGCGGCCCAGCACCTCGACCGCTGAGCGGCCGGGCCCGCCGGGCGACCGAGCGAGCGCGCGAGCCGGGCGCCGATGGGGTCCGGGAGCGCAGCCCCCGGCCGGGCACGCCTCAGACGCCGATGACCGGCAACAACCGCAGCGACTGCGCCTCGATGAGCAGCGCGTCACGCTCGGCCGGGGCGTGGTGGCGGGTCTCGGCCAGGCCGGCCAGCCGCAGCAACGACAGCTGCACCCAGCGGGCCAGCACCGCGCACCGCTCGGCCGGCCACCGGTAGCCGGCCAGGAACGCCGCCTGGGCCTCGGCCGTCACCGCCAGGCTGCGCCGGCCGAGCACCGACTCCCGGGTGAGGTGCGCCACCAGGTTGCCCACGTCGAGCACGGCGGGGGCCATGGCGGCGTCGTCGAGGTCGATCCAGGCCACCGAACCGGTGGGGGTGGCCACCAGCTGGCGGGGGTGGCAGTCGCGGTGGGCGCTGACCAGGGGGCCGTCGAGGTCGGCATCGCCGGCGAGGTCGAGACCGGCCAGCACGTGCTGCATCGAGGCCGGTGTGCGCTTGCGCAGCAGGTCCAGCTCGTCGTCGCGGGTCCAGGTCCGGTCGAACACCGCGCCGCTGTGGTGCAGGCGGCGCAGGGCCACGCCGCCGAGGCCGGCGGCCCGCACGAAGGCATCGTCGGGCAGGGTGTCGAGGATCTCGCCCTCCCGGTAGCTGATGAGCCCGACGTGGCCGCTGGGGTCGCAGCCCAACGAGCGGGGGACGATGTCACCCAGCCCGGCGGCCTCGAGCCGGCACAGGCGCCGGTGGTTGCCCCGGGCCCGGGGGTTGGCGAACACCTTGAGCACCGCGGTCTCGCCGTCGAGCCCATCGAGCCCATCGCCCCCATCGCCCCCGTCGAGCCGGACGAGCGTGGTCACCCGGCGCCCGGCCACATGGCGCAGCGTTCGCAGGGCGACGGCCCCGGGGCACAGCCGGGCGGCGCCGGCGGCGTGTGGCGCCAGGCCGGCGTCGGTGCGCAACGGGTGATCAGCAGGCCAGGGCATCGGCGGGTCCAGTCGTTGGAGGGATCGTGGTCGGCGCGGCGTTGAGACCCGCCGCGTTCGCCCGGCGCTGTTGCACGGCGTCGACGATGGTGGCGAGGCGGCGGTCCCAGCCATGGGCGTGCAGCGCATGGCGCCGGGCACGCTCGGCCATGGCCCGGGCCGGTGCCGGCTCGGCGAGGACCCGATCGATGGCGGCGGCGAGCCCGCCGGCGTCGCCGGGGGTCACCAGCGTCCCGTACGGGCCCTCGTGGTCGCCCTCGAGCACGGTGCTGACCTGGCCGATGCGGCTGGCCACCACCGGCACCCCGGCGGCGAGGTACTCGAACAGCTTGAGCGGCGAGAAGGCGAACCCGTCGAGCGCCGGGTAGGGCGCCAGCGCCACATCGGCGGCAGCCAGGGCGGCGGCGACCTCGTCGTGCGGGCGGTGGCCGAGCAGGTGGAGCCGGTGGCCCACCCCGAGGTGGTCGGCCCGCTCGGCCAGCTCGGCGGCCACCGGGCCGTCGCCCACCACGGCGAGGTCCACGGCGGCGGTGGTGCGGGCGAGCGCGTCGATGGCCACGTCGAGGCCGTGCCACGGGCGCAGGGCGCCGACGAACACGGCGAGGGGGCGCTGCGGGTCGAGCCCCAGCCGGGCGCGGGCCTCGGCCTGCGCCGGCAACTCGGCGAAGCGCGCCGCCTCCATACCGTTGGGTACGACGATGCCGTCGATGGTGGGCACCAACCGCCGGGTCTGGGCGAGCACCTCATCGCTGACCGCCACCACCAGATCCGCCGTGCCCACCGCGACGCGCTCGCGCCGCTCGGCCAGCGCCACGTGGTGCAGGCCGCGCCAGCGGGCCTCCTCCTCGGCCAGCAGGGCGTTGACCTCCAGCACGCGCGGGCAGCGCAGCGTGCGGGCCAGGTGGGCACCGGCGGTGCCGAACAGAGCCAGCCGTTCGTAGATGAGCTCGGGACCGAAGCGCTGCACGTGGGGGCCGACTAGTCGACCACCCGGCGCACGAAGTCGAGCTTCGTTGCGTTCCCGCACGATGCCCTCGGCCCGGCCGGGGTGCGGCAGCAGGCGGCAAGTCGGCCAGACCGGCCGGCGCGGGGCCGTGGCCGGCCACCCCGACGAGCTGCACGTCGTGACCGAGGCCGACGAAGGCGTCGACCACCGCCCGCAGGTGCATCGACGCGCCCTTGTCGCCGGGCACCCGCACGCCGAGGTCGGTGCACAGCACGGTCACCCGCACGCGAACACCTCCCGCAGGAGGGTGGCGGCCCGGGCGGGATCGAACTCGTGCACCACCAGCTCCCGGCCGGCGGCACCCAGGTCGGCGGCGAGGGCGGGGTCGTGGGCGAGCTTGTCGATGGCGGCGGCCAGCGCCTCGGGATCGTCGGGCGGCACCAGCAGACCGGTGCGGCCGTGCTGCACCAGCTCGGCGATGCCGGCGACGTCGGTGGAGATCACCGGCACGCCCCGACCCATGGCCTCCACCAGCACCGTGGGCATGCCGTCGCGGTCGCCGTCGGCCGCCACCCGGCAGGCCAGCACGAACATCGAGCAGCGCCGGTAGCGCTCGGCCACCTCGTCGCTGGGCAGCGAGCCCAGCAGCCGGACCCGCCCGCCGAGGCCGAGCTCGGCCACCAGGGCCTCGAGCTCGCCGCGCCGCGGGCCGTCACCCACCAGCTCGAGCCGCGCCGTACTGCCAGGTACGGCGAGGGCCCGCAGCAGGGTGTCGATGCCCTTCTTGGGCACCAGCCGGGCGACGCACAGCAACGGGCCGTCCGGATCGGGACCGTGGGCCGGCGGCGCCTCCATACCGTTCGGCACGTAGTGGACGGGGGCGTCGAGCACGGTGCGCAGGTGGGCGACGTTGTAACGCGACACGGTGACCACACCGGCGGCGCCGTGCAGACGCCCGGCCAGCTCCGGCGCGTTGTCGGCGTGGAAGATGTCCTTGGCGTGGGCGGTCACGCTGACCGGGCACCCGGCGATGGCGGCGGCATCGCGGGCCACCTCGGCCGCGCCGGTGGCGAAGTGGGCGTGCACGTGGGTGACCTGCTGGCGGTCGATGCGATCGGCCACGAGCACGGCATGGCCCAGGCGCCGCCAGGCCTTGGCGTCGCCCTGCCGGTGGCGGCGGGCCGCGCCCACCACGGCGCGGGCCCAGCCGGCGGGGTGGCGGCGGGCGACGCGGCCGTGGGCGGCGAGCACCTCGGGCTGGCGGCGGGGCCGGCGGGGCAGGTAGCGCACCTCGGCCCGCACGGCGTCCAGCTCGGGGTGGCGGGGTTGCTCCTCCGGTTCGAGCAGGGCGTCGACGCCGATGGTGAGCCCGGCCGCCTCCAGGTTGAGCAGTTCACGGATGATGAACGTCTCGGAGAGTCGCGGGTAGCGCTTGAGCACGTAGAGGATCACGCCGGGCTCCTGGTCAGGTCGTGGGGCAGGACGGGCCACGCCACGGCCGGCGGGGCGATGGCGGGGGCGATCGGCGGGGTGGCCGCCGGGGCGGCCGAGCCGGTCTGGAAGCGTCGGTAGAGACCACCCCGGGCCAGCAGCTCGGCGTGGGTCCCCTCCTCGACCACCCGGCCCCGGTCGACCACCACGATGCGATCGGCGTGCTCGATGGTGCTGAGGCGGTGCGCCACCACCAGCGTGGTCCGGTTGCGGGGCAGGTTCGACAGCGCCTCGATGATCAGCGACTCCGAGGTGGGGTCGAGGGCGCTGGTGGGCTCGTCGAGCACCAGGATGGGGGCGTCGCGCAGGATGGCCCGGGCGATGGCGATGCGCTGGCGCTGACCACCCGAGAGGTTGGCGCCGCGCTCGCCGACCATCGTGTCGAGCCCGGCCGGCAGGCGGCCGGCGAACTCGTCGACGAGGGCCAGGCGGGCGGCCCGCTCGATCTCGAAGTCGGCGGCGCCGGGCCGACCGATGGCGATGTTGTCCCGCAGGGTGCCCTGCAGCAGCACGCAGTCCTGCAGCACCATCGAGATCTGGCGGCGCACCGAGCGCAGGGCGACCTGGCGCAGGTCCATGCCGTCGATGCACACGCGGCCCTCGGTGGGGTCGATGAGCCGGGCCACGAGCTGGGCGATCGTCGACTTGCCCGCCCCGGTCGGGCCGACCAGGGCCACGGTCTCGCCGGGGCGGATGTGCAGATCGACGTGCTCGAGCGCCTTGGTGGCCCCGTTCGCACCGTCGTAGGAGAACGTCACGTCGTGCAGGTCGATGCGGCCCTCGGAGCGGCGCAGCCACGGCGCCCCCGGCGGCTCGTCGATCTGGGGCTGCTCGGTGAGGATGGCCTCGATGCGCTCGAGCGAGGTGAAGCCCTTGGTGAACGTGTTCGACAGCTTGGCCAGCTGCTTGATCGGCTTGTACAGCGACCCGATGTAGGCGATGAACACGGTGAGCTCGCCGATGGTCAGGGCGCCGTCAAGCACCCGCACCGCACCGACACCGATCACCAGCACCGTCGAGAGCACCGCGGTGAGATCCACCGCCGGGCTGAGCCGGGCCGAGAACCGGCTCGCTTCGAGCCCGGCCCGCAGGCTGGTCGAGGTGAGCGTGGAGAAGCGGTCCTGCTGGCGGTCCTCGAGCGAGAACGCCTGCACCAGGTGCATCGCCGCCAGGCTCTCGGCGGCGGCGGCGGCCACCTCACCGTCGGCCTTGCGGGCCCGCTTGGCCGCCGCCTTCTGCTGGCGGGTGCCCGTGAACACCACCGCCACCAGCACCGGCGTGACCGCCAGGGCGATGAGGGCGAAGACGGCGTCGAGCACCACCATCACCGAGAACATGCCGATCATCAGCAGCGCGTTGGGCAGCAGGGTGGACAGCGACTGCACCACCAGCTCCTGGGTGCGGTCGGCGTCGCCGGTGACCCGGGTGGTGAGATCGCCCACCCGCTGCTGGCCGTGGAAGCGCAGCGAGAGCCGGTTGAGGTGGCTGAACAGGTGCTCGCGCAGGTCGTTGGCCAGGTGCAGACCGGTGGCGGTGAGCAGCCGGCTGGACCAGTAGTCGGCGAACGCGGCCACGCCGACGATGCCCACCAGCGCCAGGCAGCTCGCCAGCAGCAGGCCGATGCGCCGCTCGCCCGGCGGGGCGCCGAGCACGTGGTCGAGCACGATCTGCATCGGCCAGGGCTGGGCCAGACCGGCCAGCACGTTGAGCACGGAGCAGGCGCCCCCGAGGGCGAGGACCTTGCGGTACGGACCCACCAGCGCGGCCAGCGCGCCCCTGCGCAGCGGCCGGCGTCGACCGGGCCGCCCGGCGGCGTCATCGGAGGCGGAGGCGGCGGCGACGGCGTCGGCGGTGTCGGGCGTGGCGCCAGCCGTGGTGGCGCCCGACGGCGGGGCGGCGCTCATGCCGCCACCCGCTCGCCCATCGAGACCAGCAGCTGGGCGGCCCGCGCGGCCCCGTCGAGCCGGAGGCCGGCGTCGGCCAGCACACCGGGACGCAGGCGGCGGGGGCGGCTGAGCAGCCAGGCCACGTCGCCCACGTCGGCACCGTGGTCCACCACGTCGGCCACGCCGAGGGCGCTGAGCCGGGCGGCGCGGATGGCCTGCTCACGGCGCGGGGCCCGGCGGGGGACCAGGATCGGGCGCAGGCCGGCGGCGATGGCCTCGACGGTGGAGTTGTACCCGGCCATCTGCACCGACGCGCCGGCCCGGGCGAACAGCGGGCCGCAGCCGTCGACGCCGCGGCGGACCTCGATGCGCGCCGAGCCCCGCAGCGCCTCGCCGTGGGGGCCGTTCACCACCAGCGCCCGCCACTGCGGGTTGCGCCGCACCAGCTCGACGCCCACGTCGGTGACCTGGGCGCCGTCGCCACCGCCACCGGAAGCGATCACCAGGAGGTGGTCGTCACGGTCGGCGCCGTCACACCGGGCGGCGGTCGCGCCGGCGCCGCAGCCGGCGGCCGGGTCGGTGACCCAGCCGACATAGGCGGGGGTCACCGGCAGCCCGTACTCGGCCTCGTGGTCGCACAGGTGGCGGTCCCCGTAGACGAGCACCCGGTCGAAGTCGATGTCGGCCCAGTTGGCTCCGGCCAGCTCCGCCCACACCGCGGGGGCGTCGTCGAGGATGTCGCGCAGGCCCAGCACGGTGGCGGCGCCCCGGCGGCGGGCCGCCGCCAGGCCACCCCGCAGCTCGCCGGCGATGCCCGACGGGTGGCGGTCGACCACGACCACGTCGGGCTGGACATCATCGATGACCTGCTCGAACACGTCGGCCCGGCGTTGCAGCGCCTCCGCCGGGCCCAGCTCGGCGTTGGCGTAGCGGCCGTCGTGGTCCTTCACCATCGACGGCACCCGCACCACCTCGACACCGCGCAGCCACGGGAGGGGGGCGTCCACCCCGGTGACGACGACGGTGCGGGCCCGGGGGTCGCGCCGGCGGACCTCGTTGGCCAGCAGCACGTTGCGACGCACGTGACCGAGGCCGAATCCGTCGTGCGAGCTGAACACGTAGGTTCCCATGACGGAATGGTGACGGTGGAGCCGGGCAGCCCACCAGTGCTCGTAGGTGCTACGACCTCTGGACGCGCGCCGTGGTTCCGGTGGGGCGCAGCGCGCTGGACGAAGGCAGACTCACGGCGTGTACCTCACCCGCATCGGCCTGGCCGCGGCCGCTCCCCCACCCCCGGCGGACGGCGCCGCGGCAACGTCGCGAGCGGCCGACCTCGACACGCTCGCCTCGGTGGTGGCCGCCCACACCGCCACCATCCCGTTCGAGAACCTCACCCCGCTGCTCGGCGGGCGCGTGCACCTCGAACCCGAGGCCTTGCAGGACAAGCTGGTGGCGCGGCGGCGCGGCGGCTACTGCTTCGAGCACAACCTGTTGCTGTGCGACGAGCTGTCGGCCATGGGCTTCGCACCGGTGGGCCTGGCCGCCCGCGTGCTGTGGAACGCACCGGGGCCGGTGCCGCGCACCCACATGCTGGTGCGGGTGGGCGACCACCTCGTCGACTGTGGGTTCGGCGGCATGACCCTCACCGGCGTGCTGGCGCTCGAACCCGACGTGGAACAGGAGACGTCGCTCGAACCGTTCCGGCTGCGCCGCGAGGGCGAGTGGTGGACGCTGCAGGGGCTGCTGCCGAGCGGCTGGCGCGACGTGTACACGTTCACGCTCGAGCCGCAGCAGCGCGTCGACTACGAGCTGTACAACTGGTACACCTCCACGCACCCGGCGTCGCTGTTCGTCAACCACCTGGTGGTGGGCCGTCCCGGCACCGACCGGCGCTTCGCCCTGCTGGACAACCGGCTGACCGTGCACCACCTGGGCGGGCCCAGCGAGGAACGCGTGCTCGGCGATGTGGCCGCCATCGAGGCCACGCTGACCGACGTGTTCGACCTCGACCTCTCCGGCCTTGACGGCCTCCGCGAGGTGCTCGGCCGCTTCGTGTGAGCTGGTGCTTGCTGGCGGCTGCGGCGCGGTCAGGGGCGGCGGCCGAAGAGGTGGCGGGCGATCACCACGTTCTGGATCTCGGTGGCGCCGTCGAGGTACTGGGCGATCTTGACCCCGGCCAGGTGACGGGCCAGCGGATGGTCGTGGCGCAAGCCGTCGGCGCCCATCACCTGCATGCAGGCGGTGATGCCCACCATCGCCACCCGGGTGGCGAACTTCTTGGCATGGGCGGCGGCCACCGGGGCGTCGCCGCGGCGCAGCTCCACCGCCTCGGCCGCATCGCGGGCGAGGTGGCGGGCGGCGGCGAGGTCGGTGGCCACGTCGGCCAGCGTCCACTGCACGCCCTGGAAGTCGGCGATGGTGCGGCCGAAGGCGGCCCGGCCCGACGTGTGGGCCACCGCGGCGTCGAGCGCGGTCTGCAACATGGCGCAGCACATGGCGGCCACGATGGCCCGGGCCGCGTCGATGCCCTCCATCGCCGCCCGGAAGCCCTCGCCGGGCGGCACGTAGAGCGCATCGCCATCGACCGCGGCGCCGTCGAACGTGAACCCGCCCGCACCCATGGCGTGGCCGCCCAACATCGCATACGGCTCGGTACGGTCAACGCCCTCGGTGGCCGCGTCCACCAGGAAGGCGGCGATGCCCCGCGCCCCGGACCCGGGCTCGGTCTGGGCGTAGGTGGCGAGCACGTCGGCATGGGTGGCGGCGGTGATCCACGCCTTGGCGCCGTCGAGGACCCAACCGTCGCCGTCGCGCCGGGCGGTGGTGCCGATGTTGGCGGCGTCGCTGCCGCCCTGCGGTTCGGTCAGCAGGAACGCCCCCAGCCGCTCGCCGGCGATCATCGGGCCCAGCAGCTCGCGCTGGCGCTCGGTACCGCGCCGGGCGATCGAGCCGGCCAGGTTGTTGTGCACCACCAACACGAACGTGAAGGCCAGATCGGCGGCGGCCAGGGTGGCCAGCACGTCGGCCACGGCTGCGGTGCCCAGCCCGGCACCGCCGAGCCCGGTGGGTACCAGCAACCCGCCGAGGCCGGCCTCGCAGGCGTCGCGCACCGCCTGGCGCGGCAGCGCCCGCTCCAGCTCCCACGTGGCGGCGTTGGGGGCCACCACGTCACGGGCGAAGGAGCGGGCGATGTCGATCGGGTCGTGCACGAGCGCCGACCCTACCCCGGGCCGGTCAGGACTTCGGGTTGTCGCCGAAGATGGCCTTCTTCTCGAGGAACTCCTCCAGGCCCCACTTGGCGAACT
Organism: Acidimicrobiales bacterium; assembly: GCA_041394365.1. Taxonomy (GTDB): domain Bacteria; phylum Actinomycetota; class Acidimicrobiia; order Acidimicrobiales; family CAIXPF01; genus CAIXPF01. Next base: position 409,376 of record JAWKIM010000008.1, on the reverse strand, counting down.
CCCGGCCGTTGCCCGACTGCTTGTAGCCGCCGAACGGCGCCATGTTGTCGAGCCGGGCGCCGTTGAGGTGCACCATGCCGGTGCGCAGCCGCCGGGCCACCGCCCGGGCGTGGTCGAGGTTGCCGGAGGACACGTAGCCCGACAGGCCGTAGGGGGTGTCGTTGGCGATGGCCACCGCCTCGTCCTCGCCGTCGTAGCCCAGGATGCAGATCACCGGACCGAAGATCTCCTCGCGGGCGATGGTCATGTCGTTGGTGACGTTGGCGAACACGGTGGGCTTGACGTAGAAGCCCACCTCGACGCCGTCGGGCCGCCCGACGCCGCCGGCCACCAGCGTGGCGCCCTCGTCGATGCCCTTCTGGATCAACGCCTGGATCTTCAGGAACTGCGCCTCGGAGACGACCGGGCCGATGGTGGTGCCCTCGACCGTCGGGTCCCCGACGACGATGTTCGCCGCCGCGGCGCGGGCCGCCTCGATGGCCTCGTCCATCTTGGCCGCCGGCACCAGCATGCGGCTGCCGGCGTTGCAGGACTGGCCGGAGTTCACGCACATGCCGAACAGGTCGCGGGTGACGACCTTGGCGATGTCGGCGTCCTCCAGCACGATGTTGGCCGACTTGCCGCCCAGCTCCTGCGCCACCCGCTTGACCGAGGGCGCCGCGTTGCGGGCCACCTCGATGCCGGCGCGGGTGGAGCCGGTGAAGCTCATCATGTCCACGTCGGGGTGCTGCGACAGCGGCACACCCACGTTGAGCCCGTCACCGTTCACGAGGTTGAACACCCCGGCGGGCACACCGGCGTCGTGGAGGATCTCGGCGAAGACCAGCGCGTTGAGCGGCGCCACCTCCGACGGCTTGAGCACCATCGTGCAGCCGGCGGCCAGGGCGGGCGCCACCTTGGCCGCGATCTGGTTCAGCGGCCAGTTCCACGGGGTGATGAAGCCGCACACCCCGATCGGCTCGGACACGACCGTGGTGGTGCCCAGCTCCTCCTCCCAGTCGAAGCCCTTCAGGGCGTTGAGCGTGGTGAGGAAGTGGCCGAGGCCGGCGGGCGCCTGGGCGGCGGAGGCCAGCGCGGCGGGGGCGCCCATCTCGGCGGTGACGGCGGCGGCCAGGTCACCCATGCGGGCCTTGTAGCCCTCGATGATCCGTTCCAGCAGAGCGATGCGCTCCGCCACCGGGGTGGCGGCGAAGGCCGGGAAGGCGGCCTTGGCGGCGGCGACGGCGCGGTCGACGTCGTCGTCGTTGCCGGCGGCGATCGTCTCGATCACCGCTTCGGTGGCGGGGTTCACCACCCCGATCGTGTCGGTCGAGGACGGTTCCACCCAGGCACCGTCGATGTAGAACCTGCGTGCGTTCGGGTAACCGCTCATGAGCGCTCCTTTGCGTCGTCGTTCGCGGGACCCGCCCAGCTCAGTCGCCGGCGCGCCGAATCGTCAAGCTGTGACCATTGTCAACCCGCGAAATGCACGGGTCAGGCGGTGCTCACACGCCCGAAACCCACCACCGGCGCAGCGCTCCTACCGTGCCCGGGGCCGGCACCGGCGAACCACGAGGAGGCGCGATGACCACAGCGGTCGGTGAGCGGGACACGGTCGGGCTGCTCGAGGAGCTGCGCCGGGGGCTCGACCCGGGCGCCGTGCGGGTGGACGAGACGAGCCGCCGCGCCGCCTCCACCGACCACGCCTGGCTGTCCCCCATCCTGGAACGCACGCTGCCCGCCACCGTGGTCGACGTGGTCGTGGCCCCGGCCGACACCGAGCAACTGGTGCGCGCGGTGGGAGCGGCGTGCCGTCGTCGGGTGCCGCTGCAACCCCGCGGGCGGGGCACGGGCAACTACGGCCAGTCGGTGCCCTTCGCCGGCGGCATGTCGCTCGGCTCGGATCGCTATGCGACCATCCGCGACCTCGGCCGGGGCTGGATCGAGGCCGACGCCGGCGCCACGTTCACCCAGCTCGAGCAGGCGGCCCGGGCCACCGGCCAGGAGCTGGCCATGTTCCCCACCACGGTGCGCTCGACGCTGGCGGGGTTCCTGGCCGGCGGGGCCGGGGGGATCGGGTCGGTTGCCCACGGCCTGCTGTGGGAGGGCGGCTTCGTGCAGGAGCTCGAGGTGGTGCCGTGCTGGGAGGACCCGGAGCCGTTCGTCGTGTCGGGCCCCGAGGCGAGCCCCTTCGTGCACGCCTACGGCACCACCGGCGTGATCAGCGCCGCTCGGGTGGCGCTCGTGCCCGCCCAGCGGTGGACCGCGCTGTTCGCCTCCTTCGAGCGCTACGACGAGGCCATGGCCGCCGCCCTGGCGCTGACCGCCCTCGAGCCGCAGCCCCGATCGGTGGCGGTGACCGAGGCGGCGCTGATGGCGCTGCTCGGCACCGACGACCGCTGGCCGGCCGGCCGGCTCAGCCTGCGGGCCATCGTGGCCGAACCCACCGTCGGGGCCGCCCGCCGGGTGGTGGCCGACGCGGCCGGCCGGGTCGAGGCGGTGCAGGCCGAGGCGGTGGGCCTGGTGATCGCCACCGCGTTCAACCACGTGACGCTGCGGGCCAAGCAGCGGCGGCCGCAGCTGTGCCACGTGCAGATCGGCGGCGATGCGCCGCTGCGGCACCCGGCGGAGGTGCGGGCGGCGCTGCCCGGTGCGCAGCTGCACCACGACCTGTTCGCCGGCGCCATCGGTGGGCTGCTGCTGTCCGACTTCGTCGACGAGCCCACCCTACGGGCCGGTATGGCGCGGCTGGCCGAGTTGGGCGTGTTCGTCGTCGACCCCCACACCTGGCTGCTCGGCGGCCACGGCGGCCTCGACGCGCTGTGGCGGGCGGCGGCCGCCAACGACCCCTACGGGTTGTGCAACCCGGGCAAGCTGCCGGCACCCGGGCCCGGCGGCGCACCGATGACCTAGCGTGGGCCCATGGGGACCACGCTGACCGACACACCGTCCGGCACCGGCCCGAGCCCGCAGCTCGGCGCCGGCCACCGCCACCACGAGGTGGTGGAGGCGGCGCGAGCCCTCGGCCCGGCCATCGCCGCCGCCGCGGACGAGATCGAGCGGCTCGGGCGCCTGCCCGACGCGCTCGTCGAGCAGCTGCGCGCCGCCCGGGTGTTCGACCTGTACGCCCCGGCCGCGGTCGGCGGTCTGGAGGTGGACCCCCTCACCGCGTTCTCGGTCACCGAGGAGCTGTCGCGCCACGACGGTTCGGTGGGCTGGTGCACCCAGGTGGCTGCGGCCACCACCGTGTTCCTGGCCTGGATCGATCCGGCGGCGGTGGCGGAGATGACCGCGCTGGGCGGGGGCCGCCTGCACATCGCCGGCTCGGCCCGGGCGCTCGGGCAGGCCCGCATGGTGGAGGGCGGCTACCTCGCCAGCGGGCACTGGAACTACGCCAGCGGCGTGCGCCACGCCAACTGGTTCCTCGGCACCTGCGTGGTGGAACGGCCCGACGGCCGCCGCTCCCCCCGCTCGATGTTCATGCCGGTCACCGACGGCACCATCGTCGCCAACTGGAACGTGCTGGGCATGCGGGGCACCGGCAGCGACGACTTCGTGCTCGACGAGGTGTTCGTGCCCGCCGGCCGGGCCGCCGAGCGCCGCTGGATCGAGGTCAACCGGGCGCCGCTGTACGACCAGCGGCTCAACATGGTGGCCGCCTGGGCGCCGACCGCCGGGGTGGGCGTGGGCCTGGCCCAGGGGGCGGTCGACGCGCTGGTGGCGTTGGGCGCGCAGGCCACCGCCGGTTCCGAGGTGCCGCTGCGCGAGCGGGAGGCGGTGCACGACGCCGCCGGCCGGGCCGCCACCATGGTGGGCGCCGCCCGGGCGTTCGTGCTGGGGGCGCTGGGCCACGCCTGGCAGCAGATCCTCGAACGGCCCCACGGCTCGCCCGACGCCACGGTGACCCGGGCGGTGACCGAGGCCCAGCTGGCGATCACCCATGCGCTCAACGAGGCGGTGCGGGTGGCCGACACCGCGTTCCACGCCGCCGGCACCGCCGCCATCTCCAGCGCGAACCGGCTGGAGCGGATCCTGCGCGACGCCCACACCGCGGTGCAGCACGCCGCCGGCCAACCGATCCACGTACGGGCCGGCGGCCGGGTGGTGATGGGCCTCGACGCCGGCAAGGTGGACCTCAGCCGCACCGGGCCGGTGACGCCCCGCCCGTGAGCCGTCGCGCGGTCGCCGCGCTGCGCCGCCGCAGCCCGGCGCTCAGGTGCCCGGTGCCGCCACCGCGGTCTCGGCGGGCGGCTCGAGCGTGTACCGGAAGTCGCAGTGGGTGGCGCCGCCCATGATCGTCTGGGTCCGTTCGAAGCGCATGCGGTCGTTGAAGCCCTCCACCATCGTGCCGTCGCGGTCGCAGGACAGCAGCGCACCGAGCTCGGCGATGCCGAGGGCCCGGTACAGCTCGGCGTAGCGGCAGCGGGTCACGTTGAAGGCGTACGTGTCGGCGCTGTGCTCCACCACCTCGACCCGCAGGGCGTCGTCCTTGGTCCACGCCCCCAGCGAGGAGGCGAAGGCGTCGATGTCGTTGCCGCCGAGCGCCTCGGCCAGCGCCCGGCCCTGGGTGCGGGCGACGTCCACGATGACGTCGCGGGCCACGGCGTGCACCCGCTCGGCGCCGAACTCCTCGGCGAAGCGGGCCAGCAGCGGGGCGACGATGCGGGCCTCGATCTCACGGCGGCGCAGCACGCCGATCTCGTTGAGCGTGTCCGGCGGCGCGCCGGCGGGTTCGTTACGGCCGGCGGGGCCGGTGGGGTCAGACGGAGGCGGCGCGGTATCGGTCACCGCGCCAGCCTGCCACGGATCGCCGCCTGCTCGATGCGCCACCACGGGGCCTCGGCGCCCGGGACGGGCGGGGCGGGCGGAGCTGGAGGGCGGCGGCGATGGCGTCGTCGTCGAGGCCGTCGTTGTGCACGACGGCGGCGTCGAGGTAGCGCACGGCCAGCTCCACCAGCGTCGCCTCGATCCGTTCGGCCAAAGCGGTGTGGGCCGGGTTGGCCAGGTAGCGATCGAGGTGGTCGAGGCGGCCGCGCATGGCCCGGTCGGCCAGGCGGGCGGCCCGCACCTCGGCGCTGATGTCGAGCACGACGACCCGGAGCCCGTCCGTGCCGGCGAGCTCGCGCAACGCCCGCTCGGTGCGACGGCCCACCCGCAGTGGTTCGTCGTCGCCGCGGTGGCCCAGGGCGAAGGCGAGCACCCGGATCGGCGTGTGGCTCACCACCACCGTGGCCTTCCCGTCGGCGCCACGGGACCGGCGGAACCGCCGGACATCGGCGCTGAGCAGGGCGCCGCACAGGGGGATCACCAGCGGCCGCAGCAGGGGAACGTCGCCACGAACAGCCGCTCCTGGGCCAGGCGGGCGCCGCCCTTGTCCTCCGACGAGACCCGGGCCACGGCTCGGGCACAGAGCCAGCCGGGGCGTCTCACCGTGGGCACGCCGCCGGCGGTGAGCGCCCCGACGGCGACGTTGGCCACGTGGTCCTTGCCCGACGCGTCGACGCCGAGGATCAGCAGCACCGGCGGGCTCGGGGACTCGGCCATGGCGGGAAGCTACGCAAGCGGCCCGAAAATCGACGGCAACGCCGCCGCACGCCACCGTGGCGGCGCCATGCTGGAGGGTGGTGGCGGCCCGCCGGGCGCCACCGAGGGGCGGAACCGGGCGATCCGGTCGACGGCGGAGGTGGGCGGTGCCGGTGGACCAGCGACAGGCGTGGGCCGATGCGGTGTTCGTGGAGCCGCCGCCCCGCTGGGGGCTTCGGGGCGACCCGTTCCTGTGGCAGGAGCTGCACGAGCGGCTGCTGGGGCAGCCGATGCCGGCGACCGCCGAGGCGTTCGGACGGCTGCTGCGCGCCGAGCTGGCCGAGTTGTGCGGCGTGGACCTGCTCAGCAGCCGGGAGCGGGCCGTGCGGGTCGACCGCTACCCCGACGCCGGCATGTCCGGCGGGCACGTGTCCCCCCGGGCCTGGCGGGACGAGCTGCTTCCGTTGCTGGCCGCCCGTTTCGGTGGTTGAGCCGCCGGCGCCGCCCGGCCCGGTCAGCGTTGCCCGTCGAGGCGTCGCCGCAGCGTGGCCGGCGCCTTGAGGCGGTAGGCGTCCTCCAGCCAGTCGGCGAGGTCGTCGGCCTCCACGTCGGCCAACCGCACGAGGAACGCGCCGTAGCCGTCGTAGTGCGGCGTGGTGAAGACCACGCCCGGGTGGGCGTCGAGCAACACCTCCTTGGCGGGCAGCTCGCCGAGCACCACCAGCACCTCGCTGTCGTGCACGCCGTCGCGGCGGTGCTCGCGCTCACCCCACAGGCGGCAGAAGCTGCGGCCGCGCACCTTGAGCGCCGGCGTGCCGTAAGAGGTGCCCACCTCCACGTCGGGCAGGTCGGCCGCCAGCCGGCACACGTCATCGAAGCTGAGGGGGCGGCGAGCGGCGCGACGGGGCATCGGCCGATGCTGTCACGCCCGGCGGCTCAGGCGCCGAGCGGGAACAGCTCGTCGACGGTCAGCGGCCGGGCCAGCAGGCCCTCGTCGGCCAGGTAGCCGAGCAGCAGCGCCAGCCCGGCGCGGTTGGCGTCGATGCCGTTGCGCCACAGGTCGCGCCCGAACTGGGCGTCGGTCTGCTCGGCGTGGTGCACCAGCCAGGGCAGGCTCACCGGCAGCGCGGCCGACTCGTGGAGGTTGGCGAGCGCCAGCTGCAGGGAACGTTCGAAGGCGTCCGCCACCGCCGCGGCCAGCGCCGGGTGCTCGGCCACCACCGAGCTGCGCAGCGCCAGCGTGTGCATGATCGGGAAGTTGCCGGTGCGGGCGAAGTAGTCGCGCTCGACCGCCATCGGATCGGCGAACAGCCGCCCCACCCGATCGGGGTGGCTGAAGTAGGTGCGCGGCGCCCGGGCGGTGTAGAGCGCATCGATGCCGCCGTCGGCGAGCAGGTCCGACAGGCAGGCGTCGGGGCCGATGTGCTCCACGGTGTACCCGTCGGGGTAGGCCTGCGGGTGGGCCTCACCGGCGTGGGTCCTGGCCGCCGGTGACGTAGATCGGCGCGCGGGGTCGAGGCCGTCGTCGTCACGGAAGATGCCCCGCAGCCACACCGCGGCGGCCATGTCCCACACGGCCACGCCGATGCGACGGCCGGCGAGGTCGGCCGGGCCGCGCAACCCGGCGCCCTTGTGCACGAACACGCACGAGTGCCGGAAGTAGCGCGACGGGAAGATGGGTACCGCGAGTACGGCGGGTCACCGGCGGCGACCATGCGGGCGTAGCTGGCGATCGGCATCTCGCTGATGTCGAACTCGTGGCCGCCGAGCAACCGGTCGAACATCTCCCGCACCGGCAGCGCCACCACCTCGATGCGCACCCCGTCGGGGGCGTCGATGGTGACGCGGCTGTCGAGCAGCGCCCGGTGGCGATCGACATCCGACACCGCCATTGTCAACAGCACGTTTCCGACTCCCTTGCCGAACGATGGGGTCCGTAGGTGCGCGCGGCTTGCGATCGCCTGTGAACACGGAAGTGCCCATGGCCCGACAGAAGATCACCGTCCCGCCGACGCCGCCGAGCGCAGGGCTCGACGCCCGAACCGGCGGCCCGGGCCGCCCGCCTGCACGCATCGGCGGCCAAGTTCGTGCCGCCGTTCGCGCTCGACCCGACCATGCGGTTCTACAGCCTGCAGGAGAACGTCGACGCTCTGGACCACCCCGGGTCAAGGCGTGGATCCGCTTCGTGACCACCCGCTACGAGCCCGGAGTTGCCCGACGGGCACCGCATCCTGCTGCTGTTGCCCTGCACCCGGACCAAGCCGTACCCGATGTCGGCCGAGCATCGGGCCATCAACGGTGCGCTGGATGCCGCCGGGTTCAGACCGACCGGTACGGTCCCCGGACCCGAAGGTATGCCCGACGTCTCCCTGCTCGTGCGTCGCAACGTCGTGGTGCACCGCATGGTGCTGTCCGAACCGCTCGGCATCGTGCCCTACGAGCACGTGTACCGCTTCCGGGCAAGCCCTCGCCGGCCAGCAGCTACGACGACCCCGGCCTGTTCGAGAACCGGGGCACGTCGGTGTCGCCGTGGCGGGCCGACTGCACCGCCGTGCCCGGCCGCAAGGACGGCACCTGGCTGTGGGGCGACAACGAGCGCAAGGCGTACGTGGAGATGCACAACGCCATGTCCGACGTGATCGCCACCGTGATGGACCGCATCGGCGGGCTGTACTGGCGGCGCATCGGCTGGGTGGCCCCGGGACTCACCCATCGCAGCTTCCTGTCGCCGCCGGCGCCCGTTCGGCCGAGGGGGTGGCCGCCGAGCGGCGGGTGGGGGCCGGCGCACTGCCGCTCGTCGGCGTGAACGACCGCACCACCCACCCGGTGGAGGTGCTGCCCACCCCCGACATGCTGGTGAGCGCCCGCACCGCGTTGAAGGCCCGCCTCGCCGCCGAGGGCCGGCCCTGCGGGGACCGGGCCGTGACCGCGGTGTACGCCCGGGGCGGCGGCGGGGCCACGCCGCTGGCGCTGCCCGAACTGCTGGCCGAGCTTCGGTGCCCGAGCTTCGGCGGTTCGCCCCCGGCGGCGTTGAGCTGCGTCCGCGGCGGGCGGCCCGGGCCCTGCTCGCGGCGGCGCCTCAGGCCGGCCCGGCCGACCGTTCGGCGGTGAGCGCCGCCTCGATCGTCGCCACGGTGGCGTCCGCCGCCGCCCGCTCGGCGATCGTGGCGGCCCGCAGCGCTCCTGCGGCGGTGATCGCGCCGGCGAGGACCTCGGCCTCGTCCACCATGGTCGGCCGGCCGTCGTCGAGCACCACCCGCCCGGCGACGATCACGGTGCGGATGCTGCTGCCGTCCTCCACGTAGACCAGTTGGCGGTGCAGGTCGTTGACCGGCACGTAGGGCCAGGCGCCGGCGTCGAGCAGCACGAGGTCGGCGGCGGCGCCCACCTCGATGCGCCCGATCGGTGGCCGGCCGTCGCCCCCGTCCAGCCCGCACGCCGCCGCCCCGCCGGCACCGGCGAGGGCCAGCACGTCGTGGGCACCCAGCCAGCGGTGGCGGTCGGCCTCGGCGGGCCGGCCCAGGCCGCTGGCCAGCCGCATGGCCTCGAACAGGTTGAGGTGGTCCGACGAGTTGCACCCGTCGGTGGCCAGACCCACCGGTACGCCGGCGTCGAGCAGGGCCCGCACCGCGGCGGTGCCCGAGCCGAGGCGCAGGTTGCTGCCAGGCACGTGCACCGCCCGGGTCCCGCTGGCGGCGAGCAGGGCCCTGTCCTCGGCCGAGAGGTGGATGGCGTGGGCGACGGTGAGGTCGGGCCCCAGCAGGCCGATGCGCTCGAGGTGGGCCACCAGGCTGCAGCCGTAGCGACGCCGGCCCTCGGCCGCCTGCAGCGGCGACTCGGCCAGGTGCAGGTGCAGGCGCAGCCCCGCTCCCCGGGCCAGCACGGCGAGGCCGACCATCAGCTCGTCGGCGCAGTGCAGCGGGATGGTGGGCGCCAGCGCCAGCTGGGCGACCGGCGCACCGCCGGCGGCGGGGTCGGCACTGCGGGCGGCGGGGTCGGCACCGCCGCGGCACTGCGGCCAGGCCGCCACCAGCCGCTCGGCCTGGGCCAGCACCGTACCGGTTGGTATCGGATCGGCACGGTGGTGGGATCCGGCGGCCGCACCCAGCGGCCCGATGGCGGCGAGCACCGCCCGGTCGGCCAGCATCGGGGCCAGCACGGCCCGCACGCCGACGCTGCGGTAGCCGGCCACGGTGGCGGCCAGCAGTTCGGGGGTGGGCTCGGGCCAGCACGACACCAGGTCGAACACGGTGGTCGTGCCCCGCCGCAGGTGCTCGATGGCCCCCAGGCGGGCGCCGGCGTACTGCTGGGCCGGGTCGCGCGCCGCCATCCAGGTGCCGTTGAGCAGGGAGACCTCCAGCGTCCACCGGTCGCCCACCCCCTTGTGGAGGTTGGCGTGGGAGTGGGTGTGGGCGTTCACCAGCCCCGATCAGCAGCCGGTGGGCGGCGTCCACCACCCGTTGCCCGCCGCGGTCCACCGTGCCGGCGGGCGCCACCTCGGCGATGAGCCCGCCGTCGATCACCAGGTCCACCGGTCGGGCCGGCTCCCGGCCTGCACCAGCGTCGGGGCCGGCCAGCAGCCAGCGGTCGGTCATCGGGTCCCTCTCGTGGCGGCGGGTGCTGCGCCCGCCAATGGTCGGCCACCGTGCGCTCGGTGAACCACACGCCTTGGTGGGCGGTGATGTGCTCGATCACCCGTTGCACCCCGGCGAACCGGCCGGGATGGCCCGACAGGCGGGGGTGCAACGAGATGACCAGCAGCCGGGGCCGCTCGGCACCCTCGGCGTACAGCACGTCGAAGCTGTCGCAGCAGTAGCGCTCGAAATCGGCCGAGGTGGCCCACCAGCCCCGGGCGTACTTGTTGTCGTTGCAGGAGAACGTGTGGGGCACCACCAGGTGGGCGGCGCCGTCGACGTCGGTCCAGTAGGGCAGCTCGTCGTCGTAGGCGTTCGAGTCGTACCCATACCCGGCGGCATGCACGAGCCGGCGGGTGTGCTCGCTGGGCCCGTACCGGCAGTAGTAGCCCTGCGGCGCCCGACCCACTAGTGCTTCGAGCCGCTGGCGGGCGAGCATGATCTCGACCGCCTCCTCGTCGGGGTGGAGCAGGTAGTGCCGGCTGAAGCGGTAGCCGTGGGCGAGCACGTCCCACCCGTGGTCGGCCACAGCGGCGCGCACGGCGGCGGCCACCGCGGGGTTGCGTTCGAGGGCGAGGGCGCAGGCCGACACGGTCACCGGCAGACCGAGGCCCACGAAGTAGCGGTGCAGCCGCCAGAACCCGACCCGGGCGCCGTAGGCCATGAGGGATTCGGCGGCGAGGTCGCGGCCCGCCAGTGCCGGGTCGGCCATGCCCTGGTCGGTCAGCGGCGCCTCGCTGCGGGCGAAGCCGTCGCCGACGCGCTCCTCAGCGCCCTCCTCAACGTTGATCACCACGTTGACGGCGATGCGGGCACCGTCCGGCCAGGCGGCATGGGGCACGTCGGCGCCGTAGCCGACCAGTCGCGGTTCGGGCGCCGCGGGCTCGGGCGGGACCGGCGCGCTCACCGCGGCGGCGCCGGGCGGCGTTCGAGGCTGACCAGCTCCGGCTCGTCGTAGGTCAGGAAGCTGTCCAGGAAGTGGTCGCCGTTCTCGAGGAACAGCTGGCGACCGATGTGGTGCACCAACCGGTCAACGCCGGCGGTCAGCCCGCTGAGGCGGTGGCCGGTGACGCCCATCGACAGCTTGGCGGCGAAGGCGAAGTGGTGCAGCCGCCGGGCCCAGCCCTCGTCGCCGGCATACCGGGCGGTGTGTTCGAAGCCCTCGCCCAGGTAGGGGTGGGCGGCGAGGGTGTCGCTGGCCAGCTCCGGCGGCGGCTCGAAGCGATCGGCCCAGCAGGCCAGGCGGTCCACCACCGCCCGCAGCTCCGGCCGCAGGTGCAGATCGATGGCGATACCGGTGGCGGCGATGACGAAGTCGAAACGGTGCCCCCCGCGGTTGGTGCGCACCTGCACGGCGCCGTCGCCCGCCACCGAGACGTCCTCCCAGCACGTGCCGAGGTGCACGGTGAAGCGGTCGTGGTCGAGGCAGCGCCACAGCGTCTCCTGGGGCGGCGGTTGGTCGATCACGTCGAGGTGGTGGTTGAAGCGCCACTTCCGCTCGTCGGGCCACGCCGGGTAGTGCTGCACGAAGCCGTGGAACTCCATCCACCGGTAGGGGTTGACCCGGGGCAGCGCCGGTCGCCGCACGAACAGCTCCACCTCGGCACCGGCCTCGAGCGCGCAGGCGGCGTTGTCGAACCCGCTGGCCCCGCCGCCGAGCACCCCCACCCGGCGGCCGGCGAGCGCGGTGAAGTCGATCGGTTCGGCGGTGTGGGCCCAGCGCTCGCGGGGCAGCCCGTCGGCGATGAGGGGCGGGGTCTGCCAGCAACCGGAGCCCTCGAGCCCGGTGGCCAGCACCACCCGGCGGGCGGCCAGGCGGGCCTCGGTCCCGTCGTCGCGGACCAGGTGCACCAGGAACGGCCCGTCCGGCTCGGTGGGCGGCTCGATCAGCGTGACCGTCGTGCCGTTGCGCACCGGCAGCTCCAGCACCCGGCGGAACCAGCCGAGGTAGTCCTGCCACACCTCCCGGCCGATGTGGGTGATCGCCCGCCAGGCGTCGGCCCCGTAGGCGGCCTCGTAGTAGGCCCGCGGGGTGAGGCCGGGCACGCCGAGGTCCGGTCCGGTGAGGTGCTTCGGGGTGCGCAGCGTGTGCATGCGGGCGTAGGTGCGCCACGGCCCCTCCCGGCCGGCGGGGCTGGCGTCCACCACCACGACGTCGCGGATCTGCGCCCGCCACAGCCCGAAGGCGATGGCCAGGCCGGCGTGGCCGCCGCCGACGATCAGCACCTGGGTGGTCTCCTCCACCGGGCCGGCGCCGTCGGGTCCGGCCGCGGGGACCGGTCCGGGCACCCAACTGCGGGCGCTGTAGGCGGTCAGCTCGAGCTGGCGCTGCACCTGTCGAGCGAGCGCGTCGAGCGCCGCGGCGTCCACCGGTGCGTGCGCGGCGGCGCTCATCGCGCTGCGCCGATCGGGCGGTGCAGCAGGCCGAGCAACAGCTCGTCGCAGCCGGGGGCGGCCAGCAGCGACACCGACGCCTCGGCATCGTCGAGCGGACCGACCGGTATGGCGAGCTGTGGGGCGCCGGCCAGCGGCGCCGGGGTGGTGAAGGCGAGGTTGGCGCCGCGGTAGGCGAGCAGCTCGTCGTCGGTGGCGTCGCGCCGGGGGGCGAGATCGATGGTGGTGGGCAGCACCATGGCGCCGTCGTCACCGAGCAGCCCGGTCAGGTGCACCCGCAGCCGGGCCTGCACCGCCCGGGCGGCGGCCACCTGCTCGTCGGTGACGGCGGCGGCGGCCAGCACCCGTTCCCGCAGCCCGGCGCTGATGGCGGGCTGCTCGTCGCGCACCCACGCGCCGTGGGTCTCCCACAGCTGGCGTGACATCAACGTCCAGAACGCCTCGGTCACCTCCCGCACGCCGCCGGGGCACAGCGGCACCTCCGCCCCGGCGCCGATGCCGAGGCCCCGGGCCACGTCGACCGTGCGATCGGCCACCGCGGTGCCGGCCAAGCCGACGAGGTCGGTGGCGAGCAGCAACCGCGACGGCGGGCGCACACCGGCGCCGCCGACGCCGCCCGTGCCGAGCAGCACGGTGCCCGCCGCCAGGGCCACGGCCGGGGTGGCGGCCAGCCAGCCCACCGTGTCGAACCCCGGGGCCATGGGCACCAGACCGGCGCTGTCCACCCGGCCGTGGGTGGGGCGCAGGCCGTAGAGCCCGCAGAAGGCGGCGGGCACCCGCACCGAGCCGCCGGTGTCGCTGCCCAGGCCCAGCTCGGCCAGGCCGGCGGCGACGGCGGCGGCCGACCCGCTCGAGGACCCTCCGGCACCCGCTCGGGTGAGCGGGGGTTGATCGGCGTGCCGAGGTGGGGGTTGGTGCCGAACATGCCGGCGGCCAGCTCGTCGGTGTGGGTCTTGCCCACCACGGTGGCGCCGGCGGCGAGCAGCCGGGCCACCGCATCGGCGTGGCGGGCGGCGGGGGCGCGGCCGGTCGACCAGGCCGGGCACCCGCCGCCGGTGACCGCCCCGGCCACGTCGTAGAGGTCCTTGACCGCCACCCGCACCCCGTCGAGCGGACCCGGGGCGCTGGGGCCGACCACCACCGTGGCGTCCACGAACGGGCCGTCGGTCGCCGGCCGGGGCTCAGGCATCGGTGTCCGCCGCCTGCAGGAAGGCGTCGAGCTCGGCGCCGGCGTCGGCGAAGGGGAAGGCCCGCAGGTTGTAGCGCTTCACCACCGCGGTGCCGCCGGAGTAGAACAGCTCGTACTGCACGTGGCGTCCGGCGAACTCGCTGCCCACCACATCCCAGGCCAGCTTGAACAGCCGGATGCGGTCCACGGCGCTGAGCTCGCCGCCGTCGAGGGCGAGGTCGAGGTCGGCGCGCTCCAGCGGGTCGCACAGGTCCCGGGTGCTCGACGGTACGGCCAGCACACCGCCGCCGGCGAGCTCCCGCAGGATCGTCACCGCCCGGGGGAAGAACTCGCTCTGCAGCGCCATGCCGGCGTAGAGGAACCGCTCCGCCGGCCGCCACACCCCGTACCGGTCGGGGGCGGCGGCGGCGTGGGCGGCCTCGACCAGCCCTTCGCACACGGTGGCCAGGGCGGCCACGTCGGAGACCAGCATCATCGTGTGCTCACCGGCCAGGCGCCCGTTGACTTCGGCCACCCGGTGGGCGACGGCGGCGACGAAGCGCATCTTCACCGCCAGGCGGATGAGGCATTGGATGTTGGCCAGCGCATGGGCCGGGGTGTCGAAGAACTGGGCGCGGCAGCGGGCGCGGTCGCGGTAGACGAACAGCCGCTCCCACGGCACCAGCACGTGGTCGAACACCACCATGGCGTCGGTCTCGTCGTAGCGGCTGGCGAGGGGTGGTCGAAGGCGGTCACGCCGGGGGCGTACGGCGGGCGCAGCACGAAGCGCAGCCCGGGCGCGGCCACCGGGGAGGGCGAAGGACAGGGCGGCGGCCTCCTCGCCCTCGGGCAGCGGCCGGATGGCGGTGACGAAGACCTCGTCGGCCAGCGGGGCGGCGGTGGCCAGCAGCTGGGCGCCGTGGACCACGATGCCGTCGTCGCGCTCGTCGATCACCTCCACCTGGCGGGGGCGGGGCAGTGCGGCGGAAGGGTCGGACTGCGGTGGGACGATGGCGTAGGTGGGTAGAGGTCCTCGGTGGCGACGCGGCGCTGGTAGACCACCACGTTGGCGGCGAGCTCGTCGGTGAACGCCTCCGGTGCGGCGGCGAAGCCGGCGAGCAGCCCGGCCACGTGGTCGGGGCTGCGCCCGAGGAAGCCCTGCGACAGCCGGGCCCACGCCGTCATCATCGACCGTCGCCGATCGGCGGCGGCGGCGTCGCGGCGCGGTGTTGACCGGGTTGACGGCCACGCCGTCGAGCTCGTCGAGCAGCTCGTGGGCATGCTCGGCGGCATGGTCGAACAAGCTGGCGGCGGTGCGCACCGCCCCGCGTGGCGGGGTGGGAGCGGACGTCGTCGATGCGGGCGCCGTCGAGCCAGAACTGCCGGCCGTCGTCCAGATCGGCCAGGTGGCAGGCCGCGGTGCGCATCGGACCTCCTCCGGAAGGGTGCTGCGCCCGTCGGGCGCAGTGGTCTACACGAGTAGAACGGTTCTACCCCGGCAAGGGGCGCCGTCGGTTGCGGGCGTGTGAACAGTGCGCCGGGTGCTAACAAGGATGGTGGCCGAACCCACCCGTGCCGATGTCGCCCGCCGGGCCGGTGTGTCGACCACGGTGGTGAGCTACGTGGTCAACGACGGGCCCCGGCCGGTGGCGGTGGCCACCCGCCGGCGGGTGGAGGCGGCCATCGCCGAGCTCGGCTACCGGCCCAACGGGTTGGCCCGGGCGCTGCGATCGCGCGAGTCGGGTCTGGTGGGCCTGGTGGTGCCCGACGTGGCCATCTCGTTCTTCGCCGAGCTGCAGCGGGCGGTGGAGGCGGCGGTGGCCGCACAGGGCCGGCTGCTGGTGCTGGGCAGCAGCCGCTACGACGACGCGCTGCAGGACCGCTATGTCACCGCCTTCGCCGAGCTGCGGGTGGAGGGGATCATCGCGGTGACCTCCACCGAGTCGGCGGCCTCGAACCGGACGTTCACCGCGCTCGACGTGCCGGTCGTGTTCCTCAACCGGCGACCGCGCCGCCTCGCCGGGGTGTCGTCGGTGTCGGTGGACAACGAGGGCGGGGCCCGGGCGCTCACCGCACGGCTGGTGGCGGCCGGCCACCGGCGCATCGCCTGCCTGGCCGGTGGCGCCGCGGTCGAACCGGTGGCCGAGCGGGCCCGGGGGTGGGCGGCGGCCATGACCGCGGCCGGGCTGCGCATCGAGGGGCTGCTGCTGGCCAGCGCGTTCGACCGCCGGGCCGCCCGGGAAGCGGCGCGACGATGGCTCGACGAGCACCGCGACGTGACCGCCGTGGTGTGCGGGACCGACGAGCAGGCCTTCGGTGTGCTGCTGGCCGCCCACGATCTGGGGCTGGCCGTGCCCGAGCAGCTGGCGGTGGCCGGCTTCAACGGCGTGGCCGAGGCGGCGGACGCGCTGCCGCCGCTGACCACGGTGGCCCAGCCGATCGAGCGGATGGGCCACGAGGCGGTGGGCTTGCTGCTCGGTGGCGGGCGACGGGCGACGCACCGGGTGGTGCCCACCGAGTTGGTCGTGCGGGCGTCGACCGGACCGTTGCCGGGCTGAGGTCCAGGGCTAGGCGGCGGTGTCGATGCGGGCGCGGCGGGCCATGATCCACTCCCCCGCCACCACCGCGCCATACCGTGCCGGATGGTCTTCGTCCACGCAGGTGGGCAGGGGCTGCAACACGGCATCGTGGTTGGGCAGGTGGAAGAACGGGATGGACAGGCGCCTGGTGTTCGCGTGGGCGGCGTCGGGGTTGCGCACCCGGTGGGGGGTGGCCACCCAGCGGTCGTTGGTCCAGCGGGCCAGCACGTCGCCGACGTTGACCACGTAGCCACCGGGCACGTGGGGCACGTCCACCCAGGTGCCGTCGCGCCGGCGCACCTGCAGGCCACCCGGCCCGTCGTCCTGGTACAGCAAGGTGAGCGTGGAGAAGTCGACGTGCTCGACGATGCGCAGGCGACCGGGCTCGGGGGCGACGGGCTGTTCCACGTAGCAGTTGGCGGCGAGGTTGCCGAGGTGGCGGTCGATGTACGGTTCGAAGTGGGCCTCGTCGAGGCCGAGCGCCACCGCGAACAGCCCGAGCATCCGACCGGCGAGCGCCTCCATCTCGACGAAGTAGCGCTTCCACGCCGCTTCGAATCCCGCCGGGCGCTGCGGCCACCGGTTGGGCGGCAGGCTGCCGACCACCTCCGGCGGGTAGCCGTGGGCGAGCGCCTCCTCGGGCGTGTCGAAGCGGGAGGTGTGGAACACCTCGCGCAGGTTGGGGCGGCTCGGGGCCCGGGGGTCGTCGCCCGGGCGCGGGTCGCCGAGCGGCGAGTAGGCGACGAACGTGTCACCGGGCGGTCCGGCCACCAGGAGCTTCTCCTCGAGCGGCAGGGCGAAGAACCGGCGGGTGAGCGCCTCGAGCTCTTCGACGGCGTCGACGGGCACCCGGTGGCCGGTGACCACCAGGAAGCCGATCTCGCGGCAGGTGTCGTCCACCTGCCGGGCGACGGCGGCCCGCTCGGCGGCGGTGCCTTCGAAGTACGGGCGGAGATCGATCACGGGCACGTCCACGGCTTGGAGCCAAGCCGCTGGGGCGGGGTCCGGCAAGCGCGGCGGGCGGTGACCGGCGATCGTTCATCGAGCGTTGACAGTCGGCGTGGAGCGCCGGGACCCGGGCGGCGGGGCCGCTGCGCCGGTAGCGTCACCGGCGTGGCCGACGCTGACGTGGACCTGACCGCCGCCATCCGCCTGCTCGGTTCCGACCGCGGCCTGTGCGTGGTGAGCCTGACCCGACCCGACGGCACGATCTCGTCGTCGCTGGTCAACGCCGGGCCGCTCGCCCACCCGGTGGACGGCGCCACCGTGCTGGGGTTGGTGGTGCGGGGCAGCTCGTACAAGTACCGCCGGTTGCGGGCTGCGCCGAGGATGACGTTGATGGTCACCCGGTTGTGGGAGTGGCAGGCGGTCGAGGGGGCCGTCGAGCTGATCGGCCCGTCCGACCCGGTGGCGGGGGTGGCGCTGCCGGCCCTGCTGCGCGACGTGTTCAAGGCGGCCGGCGGCACCCATGAGGACTGGGACACGTTCGACCGGGTGATGGTGGAAGAGGGGCGGGTGGCGGTGCTGCTGCGCCCCGGACGGGTGTACGGCCAGGTCCAACGCTGATCCGGCGGACCGCGCCGCGCGATCGGACGGCGGGCAACGGCGTCCGCCGCCGTACGCCACGCACCCTCGATCGGACCCTTCGCGCAACGATGTGTTCCAGCGCCCGAACGGGCCTCCAACCACATCATTGCGCGCTCCGCTGCAAACCCATCACCCACCGCGCCCGCTGCGGAGCCACCGACCCGAGGCCTCACGCGCCCCACGCGCACCACGCGCACCACGCGCACCACGCGCAAGCCAGCTTCGCAGGACATCACCGGATGACGGCCTGCGCTAGCGCCGCACCAAGACCTGGGGAGCGGTGCTGCTCCCGGGGTGCAAGGGCGGCAGGTCGGCGCAGCGAGCGCCAGCGAGCCGCCGACACTCGGCGACCGACAGGGAGCCGAGCAACAAGAACCGCGCCGCACCGAGACCTCGGGAGCGGTGCTGCTCAACACCCGGGGCGGCGCCAGGCCGGCGTCGGGAGCGCCAGCGAGCAGCCGGCACAAGCCGAGCGACAGCGAGGCGAGAAGCTTCACTGTCACACCCCCTGCGTAGGCTGCTCCTCGACTTCCCCCTTGCGATGATGCAGAAGCAAGGAACGATCAAGATGGACAGCACGGTGACCTTGGTGGGCAACCTCACACGGGACCCGATCGTGCGGGTGACGGGCACGGGTGTGGCCGTGGCGGAGCTGAGCGTTGCGGTGAACCGCCGCTGGCGGGCCGGCGATGGTGACGAGCGCGAGAGCACCAGCTACTTCTCGGTGGTCGCCTGGCGCAGCCTGGCCGAGCACTGCGCCGCTTCGCTGCACAAGGGCGATCTGGTGATGGTGGTGGGTCGGCCCGAGCAGCGGTCGTGGCAGACGGAGAGCGGTGATCGCCGCTCCACCGTGGAGATCGTCGCCGACGACATCGGCCCGTCGTTGCGTTGGGCCACCGCCGAGGTGCAGCGCACGGCGCGCCGCACCGGCGAGGGTGCGCTGGTGGCCGCCTGAGCGCCGAGCGGGTGGCCGGTCGGGTTGGGTGCCCCGGCCGGCCACGCGCCAGCATGGCCCATGGGCCGGGTCCGGATCGGGTGCGCGATGTGGGCCAACCGGGATTGGATCGGTGCGCTCTATGCAGCCGACGCCCGTCCCGGCCAGTTGCTGGCGCCGTACAGCCGTGTGTTCGGCGCGGTCGAGGGGAACACCACGTTCTACGGCCTACCGAGCGCGGCCACCGTGGCGCGGTGGCAGCGCGAGGCGGCGCCGGGGTTCCGCTTCATGTTCAAGCTGCCCCGGGCCATCACCCACGAGCGACGCCTACGCGACGCCGGTTCGGAGCTACGGGAGTTCTGCGAACGCCTGGCGCCGCTCGAGCCGGTTCGGGGGCCCACGTCGATCCAGCTGCCGGCGTCGTTCGGGCCCGACCACCTGGGCGAGCTGGGGCGCTTCCTGGAGGTCACCCCTGCGTCGTGGGGCTGGGCGGTGGAGGTGCGCCACCCGGCGTTCTTCGACGGTGGCCCGGCGGAACGCGCCCTGAACGACCTGCTCTATGAGCACGGCGCCGACCGTGTGATCCTCGACAGCCGGGCCCTGTTCTCGGCTGCACCGCGCAACGAGGTGGAGCGGGTGGCGCACGGGGCCAAGCCGCGCCTGCCGGTGCGGCCCACCGCCACCGGCCGCCAGCCGGTCGTTCGCTTCATCGGCCACCTCGATGCCGAGGTGTCGGCCGCCCACTGGGCGCGCTGGTTCCCGGTGGTGCTGCGCTGGCTGGAGCAGGACCGTGCACCGCTGCTGTTCTTCCACACCGCCGACAACGTCGAGGCGCCGTCGCAGGCCCTGCGCTTCCACCGGGAACTGGCGGACGCCTCATCGGGTTCGGTGGCACCGCCCCGGCCGGGGCGGTGCAGGACGGCGGCGGAAGCGCCCACGCTCGACCTGGGCTGAGGGTCGCCGGGGCGGCAGGCGACAGCCCGCGAGCACCACGCCGGCCGGTGCGGGCCTGGTGGCGCTCAGAAGTGCCAGGGGAACGGCGACCAGTCCGGTTGCCGCTTCTCCAGGAACGCATCGCGGCCTTCGGCCGCCTCATCGGTCATGTACGCCAGACGGGTGGCCTCACCGGCGAACACCTGCTGGCCCACCAACCCATCGTCGATCAGGTTGAAGGAGTACTTCAGCATGCGCTGCGCCGTCGGGCTCTTGGCGTTGACCAACCTCCCCCACTCCAACGCCACCGCCTCGAGCTCCTCGTGATCCACCACCTTGTTCACCACACCCATGTGGTGGCCCTCTTCGGCGCTGTACTCCTGGGCGAGGAAGAAGATCTGGCGCGCGAACTTCTGGCCCACCTGGCGGGCGAGGTAGGCGGAGCCGAAGCCACCGTCGAAGCTCGCCACATCCGCGTCGGTCTGCTTGAAGCGGGCGTGCTGCCGGCTGGCCAGCGTGAGATCGGCGACCACGTGCAGGCTGTGGCCGCCTCCGGCCGCCCAGCCCGGCACCACGCAGATCACCACCTTGGGCATGAAGCGGATCAGCCGCTGCACCTCGAGGATGTGCAGCCGCCCGGTCTTGGCCGGATCGATGGTCTCCGCGGTCTCGCCCTCGGCGTACTTGTAGCCGTCGCGCCCGCGGATGCGCTGATCGCCGCCGGAGCAGAACGCCCACACCCCGTCGCGCGGCGACGGCCCGTTGCCGGTGAGCAGCACGCAGCCCACGTCGGTGGACATGCGGGCGTGGTCGAGCGCCCGGTACAGCTCGTCGACGGTGCGGGGCCGGAACGCGTTGCGGATCTCGGGCCGGTCGAAGGCGATGCGCACCGTGCCGTGGGCCTTGGGCCGGTGGTAGGTGATGTCGGTGAAGTCGAACCCGCCGACCTCGTCCCAGGCCGATGCGTCGAAGATCTCGGAGACCATAGGCCGCCGTTGTTAGCAGCTCGCGGCCGCCGCCGCCCGGATGGCCTCCCAGCCGGCGGCCACGTCCGCCGTCTCGGTGTGCTCAGCGCCCACCGAGACCCGCACCATCCAGCGCCCGTCGAGCATCGCCGGGGTCACGAAGGCCACACCGGACGCGTTGAGCTCGCCGGCCCACCGTTGGGTGTGGGCGTCGATCTCCTCGTCGCTCATGCCGGCCGGCTCGTGGCGCAGGCAAACCGTCTGCAGCTGCATCGGGGCGAGCACGGTCCACCCGGGCGTGGCAGCGACCTGCTCGGCGAGCCAGTGGGCGTTGGCCAGATCCCGGCGCAGCCGCGCCTTGATCGACTCGAGCCCGTCGAGGCGCAGCTGGAACCACAGCTTGAGCGAGCGGAAACGCCGGCCGAGCGGGATGCCCCAGTCCTTGAGCTGGGTCACCTCGTCGTCCACGGCCGAGCGCAGGTAGCTGGGGTTGGTGGACATCACCCGGATCAGGTGCTGCGGGTCGCGCACGTAGAACAGCGACGTGTCGAGGATGGTGCCGATCCACTTGTGCGGGTTCCAGCTCAGCGAGTCGGCCCCGTCGATGCCCTCGAAGCGCCACCGCTCCTCCTCGAGCAGCATGGCGGCACCGGCCATGGCCGCGTCCACGTGCAACCAGGCGCCGTGGGTGCGGGCCAGCTCGACCAGCTCGGGCAACGGGTCGAACGCGTTCGTGCCGGTGGTGCCGCAGCTGGCCACGATGGCGGCGGGTCGCAGCCCCGCCGCCACGTCGGCCTGCATGGCGGCGGCCAGCGACTCGGGTCGGATGGCGTAGGTGACCGGGTCCACCTCGACGAAGCGCAGGTGGTGCTGGCCGAACCCGGCGAGCAGCGCCGCCTTGGTCACCGACGAGTGGGCGTGGGGCGAGGCGTACACGCACAACGGGGCCACGTCGCGCACCCCGCCCCGGGTCTGGGCATGATCGCTGGCCCGCTCCCGGGCGCACAGCATGGCCACCAGCGCGGCGGTCGACGCCGTGTCCTGGATCGAGCCCTTCCACTGCGGCGACAGGCCGCACAGCTCGCGCAGCCAGTCGCAGCACGCCTCCTCGAGCTCGGTCAGCGCCGGCGCCGACTGCCAGGTGATGCCGAGCGCGGCGATGCCGCTCGACGCGATGTCGCCCAACACCGAGCTCAGCGTGGCGTTGGAGGGGAACCAGCCGAAGAAGCGTGGGTGCTGGGTCAGCGTCACCCCGGGCACGATGACCCGGTCGAGATCGGCGAGGAGCGCGGCGAACGGCTCGGGCACCGTCGGCGGGTCGACGCCGAGGGCGGCGCGCACCTCCCCGGCTTGACCTGGGCGCCGACGGGCAGCTCCGGGATGCGGTTGCGGTAGTCGGCGATCCAGTCGATGAGGGCGTGACCGGCCTCACGGAACTCCTCGGGCGTCATGGAAGCGACGCTACCGTGCCGTCCTGCACCGCCCCACCGGGCGACCTGGGCCGGCCGGGCCGCCAGGGGCGAGCCGTGCCGGCGCGCTCAGGCGGCCGGCGTGAGGGTGACCGATCGGATCTCGCCGAACTCGCGGTCGACCTTGCCCCACGTGCGACCGGTGTCGGCCGACACGAAGACCTGCCCGAACACGGTGGCGGCCACGATCATGCCCGGGAGCTCGGGATGGGTGGCCATCCAGTAGACGGTGGAGTTGGCCGTGACCGGCAGCTCGGCCCGCTCGAAGCTGGCGCCGCCGTCGCGCGACACCTCGATGGCACCGATGCGACCGGGGATGTAGTCCCCACACCCCACCAGGATGGTGTCGGGATCGTTCGGCCACACGAACACCCCCCGGCAGTAGGCGTACGGGTTGCCGCTGCCGATGGGGAACCCGTCGAAGCTGCGCCAGGCGAACGTACGGCCGGCGTCCTCGCTGGTGCCGAGCCCGAACGGGGTGCCGATGAGCACCTGGGTGGCGGCCCCGCCGGCCGGTCGCCGCAACGCCAGGCCGTGGATGTCGCCGTGGAAGGGGGTCTCGCCGGGTTCGGGCAGGTGGCTGAAGCTCGTGCCACCGTCGCTGGAGTGGTACACCCCGTCCACCTCGACGCCCATCCAGATCTCGTTGGCATCGGCCGGGTCCACCACCACGTTGGTGATGCGGGGCGTGCCGATGGGGCAGTTCATCCCCAGACCGGTGTTCAGTGCGTCGAAGCTCCCACCACCGTCACGGGAGCGGTACAGGTTCGGGCGGCCGCCCACCCAGATCGTCTCGGGATCGTGGGGGTCGACGGTGAGCGACCACAGGTCCTCCCCGTCGAGGTCCTTGTTGACCGGCTCCCACAGGTAGCCCCGATCCCGGCTGACGAACAGCCCGACGCGGTCGCACACCGCGTACACGGTGGCCGGATCGTGGGGGCTGACGGCCATGGCCCGCACGTTGCCCTCCGGCTCGAGGTGGCGGTACACGTGCCGGAAGCGCCCACCGCCGTCGAAGCTGAACCAGGCCCCCGCCCCCACCGTGCCCACGCCGATGGTGGCGCCCTCGAGTGTCGCTGTCGTTCCGGTCGCGGCCATGGTTCGCCCCCTGCGTCGGTGCCGTCCCTTCCCCGGGGGCGGCTGCGCCATGCTACGCCGTGCTCAGCGCCAGGGGGCTAGGCGTTCCTCGGTGTCGGTGAAGGGGTAGTCCGTGCCGTACTCGTAGGCGATGGCGTCGGCGAGGGGCAGCACCGCCCCGGCCCGGTAGAGGTCCTTGTAGGCCGCCAGCGACTCGGGGCTGTTGGCGGCGATCTCGGCCACCAGCGAGTCCACCGCGGCGTCCAGTTCCTCGCGCGGCACGCACAGCGCCGCCATACCGAGGCGCATGGCATCGGTGCCCTTGATCGACCGGGCGGTGTAGGAGAGCAGCTTGGCCGCCTGCGGGCCCACCGCTCGGGGCAGCCGGGCGCTCATGGCCCACGTCGGGCGCAACCCGAACCTGGCGTGCGTGTCACCGATGGTGGCCTCCGCCGCCACCGCCATCAGATCGCAGGCGAGGGCCAGCTCGAGCGCCCCGGTGAAGCAGTGGCCGTTCACCTTGGCCACCACCACCTTGTCCATGGTGGTGATCGCCTCGGTCAACGCCCGCGCCGGCAGGTCCAGGATGTCGCCGACCTTGCCCTGTTCGAGCTTGCGGGCGCCCAGTGCCTTGAGGTCCACGCCGGCGCTGAAGGCCCGGCCCTCCCCGGTGAGCACCACCACGACCACGCCCGGGTCCTCGGCGAGCTCGTGCATCGCCTGGCCGAGCTCGGCCAGCATCGTCGGCGTGATGGCGTTGAGCGCCTCGGGCCGGGCGAGGGCCACGGTGGCCACGGCGCCGTCTCGCGAGCAACGGATCTGCGTGAAGTCGGACACCAGCACTCCCCCGGGACAGCGAGCGTCCCGGCGGCCACAACGAGGCGGAGGGGTTGCTTCGCTGCGAGCCGCCGGGACGGCGGCGACGATAGCGGACCGGCTGGGCGAGTCAAAGCACACGGGACCGGTGGCAACGCCCATCGGTGTTCACCATTGGCCGTCCACCCGGCGACGGGCCCGGCGGGCGCCGTTCGGCCACCGATCCGACCCCCGCCGGGCGGTCCGCTCAGCCCCAGAGGCCCTGCGTGACATCGAGCCACAGCTGCGTCGTCAGCCCCAATGAGTCGAGATCGATACGCTCGTCATCACCGTGGAACCTCCGCGAGAAGTCCCCGCCGTCGAGGTTGGGACTGAACAGACCGGCGCCGTAGGAGATGGCACCGAGCTGGCGGTACACCCGCGAGTCGGTGAACCCCACCACCATCTGCGGGCTCAGCCGGGCGCCGGGGAACGGCCGCTGCACGGCGCGCTGCAGCGCGTCCCACAGCGGCGTGTCCGTGCGGCTGATCGACGCCGGGTCGTCCATGATGATCTCCACCTCGGCCTGCGCGAACAGCTCCTCCCCCAGGGCGCGGCGCAGGTGCTCGGTCACGTCCTCGGTGCGCTCGCCCGGCAGCGTGCGGATGTCCACCCCCACCTCCACCACGCCGGGGATCACGTTCGTCTTCATCACCGCCGCGCCGCTGGTGTTGGGCGACAACGTGGTGTGGGTGCAGGCGTGCAGGTGGGCGGCGGCCCCGCCGTTCGGCATGGCGGCCAGGAACCCGTCGATCCGGTCCGGATCCATCAACGCCGCCCGGGCGTCGTCGTCGAGCCCGAGCGTCTCCACCCGCTCGCGCCACAGCTCGTGCAGCCGGGCCGGGGCCCGGTACTCGGCCAGCTTCTGCACCACCGCAGCGGCCTTGACCAGCGCGTTGTCCGAGCGGAACGGCATCGAACCGTGGCCCGGCCGGCCCCGCAGGCGGAGCCGTCGCCACGCCACCCCCTTCTCGGCCACGTTGATGCCGATGAAGGGCGCCTCGGCCGGCCCGGAGTGCAGCCCCCCGTTCTCGGTCAGCACGTAGTCGGCGAACATCGCCTCCCGGTGGTGGTCGGCCATCCACTGCGCGCCGTAGGCCGAGCCCGACTCCTCGTCGGCGACGGCGAAGTACAGCAGGTCCCCGGCCGGGCGGAACCCGCCGGCGGCGAGGTGGCGGAAAGCCACCGCCATGGACGCGGTCAGGTTGAGCATGTCCACCGCCCCCCGGCCCCACACCTCGGTCAGCGCCGGGCGATCGCCGCGCGCCGCGCTGGTGACCACGTCGCCGCAGAAGGGATCGCGGGACCAACCGGACGGATCGGCGGGGACCACGTCGGTGTGGCCCATGAGGCACAGGCTGGGTGCGGCCGGGTCGGTGCCGCGCAGCCGGGCCACCAGCGAGCGCCGGCCGGGGGCGGCGTCGAACGTCTCGAGCTCGACACCGGGCAGCTCGAGCAGGTTGCGCAGCACGTCGGCGTTGCGGTGCTCCGCTCCCGATGCGGCCGTGCCGTCGTTCACGCAGGCGTTGCGGATGAGCGTCTGCAGCAGCTCAACCGTCTCACCCTGCCGGCGGAGGTACCCGTCCGGCCCACCGTCTGGTCCGTAGCGCAGCGCTGAGGTCATGGCCGGAGTCTTGCCTGCCGGCCGGCTGGCGTGCGGGCCGGAGGGGGCCGTTACGATGCGCGGCCATGACTCCCCAGGAATTGGTCAGCGCCGCCGCCCCCAAGATCGGCAGCCTCGGCGCCAAGTTCTACTTCCACCCCGACACGGTGGCCACGGGCAAGGCGAACAACCTCGACGGGTTCCGCTTCTACTTCCTCGGCCGCGGCGGTGTGCTCGGCGACGTCGAGCCCAGCGTGGTGCAGAGCGCGTTCGGCTACTTCGACGGCGCCCTGGTCGACAAGATCTGGAGCTCGGCCAAGGAGCGCATGGAGCCCCGCGCCGCCGCCCGGCTGTACCTGCAGTGCAACGCCGAGCTCGCCCGCAAGACGATCGCCGATGTGCCCGACCTCGAGGCGTTCTGCACCGCGGCCGAGAAGATCGTCGCCGCCGCCGAGCCGTCGGGCCTCGCCCTGTTCGCCGGCATCGCCGCCGAGCCCCTCCCCGAGGACGCCCCCGCCCGGGCTCTGCAGCTGGTGGCGGTGCTGCGTGAGCTGCGCGGCAGCGCCCACCTGGTGGCGGTGGTCGCCAACGGCCTGGCCCCCGCCGTGGCCCACGCCATCAAGCGGCCCGATGACGTGAAGACGTTCGGCTACGTCGACATGCCGCCGATCGCCGATGCCGATCGGGCCAAGCTCGACGCCGCCGAGGCGATGACCGATGCCATCGTGCTGCCGGCGTTCTCGGCGGTCAGCGCCGAGGAGGCCGACCTGATGGTCAAGGTGCTCGAGGCGATGCAGGCGCGGCTCGGCGCCTGAGACGGGCCAGACTGGAGCCCGATGGTCGACGCGCTGCCGCTGGGCCCCCACCGCATCTGGCCGCCGGTCGTGCTGGCCCCCATGGCCGGGGTCACCAACCGCGTGTTCCGGACGCTGTGTGCGGGCTTCGGCGGCGGCCTGTACGTGGCCGAGATGGTCTCGGCCCGGGCGCTGGCCTACGGGGACCGCAAGAGCTGGGACGGCTACGTCGACTTCGACCCCGGCGAGCGCATCCGCAGCCTGCAGCTCTACGCCACCGACCCGGCGGACGTGGCCGAGGCCACCCGCCGCCTGGTGGGCGAGGGCCGGGTGGACCACCTCGATCTCAACTTCGGCTGCCCCGCCCCCAAGATCACCCGCAAGGGGGGCGGGTCGGCCATCCCGCTGAAGCCCAACCTGCTGCGGGCCATCATCGCCGCCGCGGTGGCCAACGCCGGCGACATCCCGGTGTCGGTGAAGTGCCGCATCGGGCTCGATGATCAGCTGGTGACGTACCGCACGGTCGGCCGGGTGGCCGCCGAGGAGGGCTGCGCCTGGGTGGCGTTGCACGGGCGCACCGCGGTGCAGCTCTACGGCGGCACGGCCGACTGGCGTCCGATCGCCGAGCTGAAGGCGAGCTGCCCCATCCCCGTGCTGGGCAACGGCGACGTGTTCACCGCCGCCGACGCCCTCCGCCTGATGGCCGAGACCGGGTGCGACGGGGTGGTCATCGGCCGCGGCTGCCTGGGCCGGCCGTGGCTCTTCGCCGAGCTCGACGCCGCCTTCCGCGGTGAGCCGGTGCCGCCGTCGCCCCGCTTCGGCGCGGTGATGGCGGTGCTGCGCCGCCATCTCGACGCCCTGATCGACGTCAAGGGGAGCCGGCGGCCGCGCGCGAGTTCCGCAAGCACCTGTCGTGGTACGCCAAGGGCTACACGATCGGCAGCGACGTCCGCCGCCGGCTGGGCCAGGTGTCCACCGTCAGCGAGCTGGAGGACGTGCTGGCCGGGCTCGACCCCGACGCCGAGCTGGTCCCGGGCGGGGAACGGCTGGCCCGGGCCAAGTCGTCCTACCAACGCCGGGTGGCCCTGCCCGACGGGTACCTCGACGACCTCGACGACGCCACCCCACCGCCGGCGGAGCATCCCGATCTGCACGCACCGGACCGGCACGAGCCCGCCTTCTCCGGCGGCTGAACGGAGCCGGTGTGCTGCACGTGCGACTGATCGTCCCGCCGGCGTTGCGGGACGCGGTGCTGACCCGGCTCGAGGGCGACGCCACCGTCTGCCACCTCAGCGTGCTGGTGGGCCAGGCCCGTCTCGACGCCGCCGAGCTCGGCTCCGACGCCGACCTGGTGCTGTTCGACGTGCCGGTGGAATCGGCCAACCGGCTGCTGGAGGACCTCAAGGCGATCGATCTGCACCGCCACGGCAGCATCGCCCTGCACCGCGTCGACACGATGCTGTCGGCCACCGCGGAGCACGCCGAGCAGCTGGCCGAGGGCAGTCCCACCGAGGCGGTGGTGTGGGACGAGATCGAGGCCCGGGTGGGCATGGAGGCGCGCCTGACCCCCAGCTACCTCACGTTCCTCGTCGTGGCCACCTCATCGGGGCGGTGGCCGTGCTCACCGACTCGACCGTGCTGGTGATCGGGGCGATGGTGGTCGGCCCCGAGTTCGGTCCGCTGGCGGCGAT
This sequence comes from Acidimicrobiales bacterium, assembly GCA_041394365.1. Classification (GTDB taxonomy): domain Bacteria; phylum Actinomycetota; class Acidimicrobiia; order Acidimicrobiales; family CAIXPF01; genus CAIXPF01. The sequence continues at coordinate 381,191 of JAWKIM010000008.1, read as the reverse complement.
CATGCTGGCGTTGCACCTGGGCCGCTGGCCGCGCGCGCCGCAGCGTGGACCATCCTCGCCGGCTTCACCGTGGCGGGGCTGCTCACCGCGGTCATGACGGTGGCGATGCGCGCCGTGCACGTCGTGCCCGACGCCTACGTGAACGGCGAGACCCAGTTCACCCGCTTCATCAGCCATCCCGACGCGTTCTCGGTGGTGGTGGCGCTGCTGGCCGGCGTGGCCGGGGTGCTGTCGCTGACCGAGGGCAAGGCCGGCACCATGGTGGGCGTGCTGATCTCGGTCACCACGATCCCGGCGTTGGCCAACCTGGGCGTGGCCGCCGCGCTGGGCGACGGCGGCGAGGCGATGGGCGCCCTGCTGCAGCTCGTGGTCAACGTGGCCTGCCTCCTGGCCATCGGTGTGCTGACCCTGACCGTGCAGGCCAACCTGCTGCGCGACCACGGCCGGCGCCGCCGCCTGCGGCCCGCAGCCCGCTGACCGGCCGGCCGCCGAGCACCGGCGGGTGAACCCGGGCCCACGCCGCGGCCCCACCTCTTAGGCTGCGCCCATGGAGACCCGCCGCCTCGGTCGTACCGGTCATCTCAGCTCCGTCGCCATCCTCGGGGCCGCCGCGCTGTGGCGGGCCGACGCCGATGACGCCGAAGCCGTCTTCGCCCTCGCCGAGCGCCACGGGGTCAACCACCTCGACATCGCCCCGCGCTACGGCGACGCCCAGGCGGCCGCCGGCCCGGCGCTGGCGTCGCGGTGCCATCGTTGGTTCGTGGCCTGCAAGACGGCGGAGCCCAGCCGCGACGGCGCCCGGGCCGACCTGGAGCGCTCGCTGGAGCTGCTGCGCACCGACCACGTCGACCTCTACCAGCTGCACGCGGTGACCTCGATCGAGGAGCTGGACCGCCGGGCGGGGGCGATGGAGGCGGTGCTGGCCGCCCGCGACGAGGGGCTGGTGCGCGCCATCGGGGTGACCGGCCACGACCTGGGTGCGCCGGCCGCGCACCACGAGGCCATCCGGCGCTACGACGTGGACACGGTGATGTTCCCGGTGTACCCGCGGGTATGGGCGGACCCGACCTACCGGGCCCGGGCCGAGGCGCTGCTGGCCCGTTGCCTGGAGCTCGACGTGGGGGCGATGGCCATCAAGGCGGTGGCGCGCCGCCCGTGGGCGCCGGGTGAACGGCCGCTCGACAGCCCGTGGTACCGGCCCCAGCGCGACCCGGTGGCCATCGCCCGCGGCATCCGCTTCGCGCTGTCCACGCCGGGCATCACCGGGTTCTGCACCCCCGGCTCGCAGGGGTTGCTGCCGGCCGTGCTGGCGGCGGCGGAGGCCTACGAACCGCTCGACGACACCGCCCGGGAGGCGGCGATGGCGGCGATGGCGGCCGACGAGCTCATCTTCCCGCTCGCCGACAAGGCCCAGCCGCTGCCGGCGGGCTGACGGTCGCGCAGACCCTCATCCCGCGCACACCGTCACACCGACGGGCGGTCGGCGGTGATGCCGTCGGCGTAGAGCCCCTCGATCTCGGCGTCGGAGAGGCCGGCCTCCCGCAGCACCTGGCGGTTGTCCTGGGCGAAGCGGGGCGCGTGGCGGCGGATGGTCGCCGGGGTGGCGGCGAAGTGCCACGGCCAGCTCGATGTCGGGTTCACGCCGACATCGGGGTGCTCCACCCAGCGGTAGAAGGCCGAGGCGTGCACGTGCGGGTCGGTCAGGACCTGCCAGTTGGCCAGCACCGGCGCGGCCGACACGCCGACGGCCTGCAGCCGCCGGGCCACCTCGTACTGCCCCAGCCCGGCGGTCCACGCGCCGAGGCGCTCGTCGAGCTCCCGCCGGCGTTGCCACCGCCCGGCCAACGTGGCGAGCGCCGCGTCGGCGGCCAGGTCCTCGAGGCCGGCGACGGCGCACAGCCGGGCCCAGTCGCCGTCGTCCTGGCAGGCGATGGCCACCCAGCGGTCGGTGCCGGCGCAGCGGTACACGCCGTGCGGGGCGAAGCGTTGGTCGTCGTTGCCCTGCGGGCCGGGCACCACCCCGGTGGCGGCGTGTTCGAGCAGCGCGCCGGCCACGAACGTGGCCCCGGCCTCGTTGAGCGACAGGTCGATCCACTCGCCGCGCCCGGTGCGATCCCGCCGGCGCAGCGCGGCGAGCACGGCGGTGGCGCCGAGCAGGCCGCTGATCGGATCGGCGTAGAACAGCGTCGTGCGCGAGAGCACGCCGTCGCGGTAGCCGGTCACCGAGGTGAGGCCGGAGGTCGTCTCGATGTTGGCGCCGTAGGCCACCCAGTCGCGGTCCGGTCCGGTGGCGCCGTAGCCCGACATCGAGAGCATCACCAGGCGGGGGTTGACCAGCTGCAGGCCGGGCCAGTCGAGCCCGAGGTTGGGCATGACCCGGGCGCTCATGTTCTCGATGAACACGTCGGCGTCGGCCACCAGCCGCAGGAACGTGTCGCGACCTCGGGGCGCGGACAGGTCGATGACCACGTCGCGCTTGTTGCGGTTCAGCTCGGCGAAGTACAGCGACCGCTCGTGGCCGTCGGGCTCGCGATCCTGGTGGGGGCCGGCCCAGAACAGCGCCCGGGTGGCGGGGCGGTCGGCCCACTCGACCTTGATCACGTCGGCACCCAGATCAGCCAGCATCCGGGCGGCCAGCGGACCGGCCCAGTTGTTGGTCACCTCCAGCACGCGGAGACCCTGCAGCGGTCCGGTGGCACCCGGCAGGGGTTGGCGAGGCGGCCGGGTCATACCATACGGTATGGTCGCTCCCGCTTCGTCGGGTGATCGGTGCTCGTCGGGCGATCGATGCTCGTCGGGCGAGGCCGGCACGGTGCGGGCGGGCGGTCCGGGCATCCGAAGGCCGCTGTCGGGGTCGTGGGCCCACCAGCCGCGGGCGGCGAGCTGCCCGTCGGCGGCGAGGTCGGCGGCGGTGCGCACGGGCGTGACGGCGACGCGCAGGAGCTGGCCGAGCTCCACGATCTCGGCCACCGTGTGGGTGCGGGCCCACGCCGCCACCGCTTCGAAGATGCGATCGAGGTTCTGGTTCCAGCGGACCACGTCGCCGGCCAGGTCCTCCTCGGCCAGATCCGGCCGGTCGATGAGCACGAAGAGGTTGGCGTTGGGGGTGATGCGCATCACGTAGCACAGGCCGTCGGCTGCGGTGATCAGATCCTGGGGCACGCGACCCAGCACCTGGCCGCACGAGGACCACGAGCTGACCAGCCACACGTGGGCGCTGAGCACGGAGGCGAGCTCGCTGACCACGACGCGCTGGCCGGGAGCATCGCCGGTGTCGCGGCCGCGCAGTGCGGCCAGCGCAGCGAAGGCGGCCTGGCCGCCGGCGTGCAGCGCGGCCTGGCCGCCGGACAGCCACACCGGTTCGCGATCGGGGGCGCCGGTGAAGGCCAGGTAGCCGCCGAGGGCCCACAGCGCCAGCTCGCTCGGCCGCCACCCCTCATAGGGGCCGGGGCCGAAGCTGGCGACCTCGATCACGATCGTCTCCGGCGGCCACGGTGCGCCGGCGCGGTGGGCGGTGTCGTCGTCGAGCAGGACGATGTCGACGGCGGCTGGTTCCTCGCCGGGGGCCAGCACCTCGATGTCACGGCAGAGGTAGCGGTACCACGCGCTGGTGCCGTCGGGCAGCAAGGGCGGGCGGTGGGCCAGCGGCGAACCGCCGGCGGGCTCGACCCAGACCACCCGCATCCCGGACCACGACAGCAACGACCCGGCCACGGCGCAGGCCAGCGACCCGCCCACGGTCAGCACCACCGGCGTCGATCGGACTTCCTCATCCCCCATGGGCGCCGACGTTACGGGGTGGTGGCCGGCGCCGGGCAACCACCCGTGCGCCGGAGGGGATCGACGGCCCCGGGCCCGGAGGTGGCGGACGCAACCAGCCCACCCGACCCCGTCCGGTCGTCCGGCGGCCGCCCGGACCGACGAGATCGGGTGGTGAGCTCGAGGATGCGCGATCCGTCCGGGTCACGCAGGAACACGCCGACCCGGGCCGGCAGGACGCGGGCGGTCGCCTCGACGAGCCGCAACGCTGTTGTCGGATCTTTTCGCCCCAGCCGCTCGACATCGGCAACAACCGACACCCGTGATGCTCCCGGTCCCACTGATCGTCGAGATCCCGCCGACACCGCGTGCAACATCCGACAACAACTCTCCCCCGACCCACGTCGAATCCGCGCCGAATCGCTGCGAGGGGACCGGCCCCACGGCGAATCCGCGCCGAATCGCTGCGAGGGCCGGCCCCACGGCGAATCCGCGCCGAATCGCCACGAGCGGGCGGCGCAACGAAACCGCGCCGAATCGGTCCGAGCCCCCGGCCCGCTCGCACCGCACAGCGACCGGGCACGCGGCCTCCGATCACCTCAACCGAGGTCGACCACCTTGGCCACCTCCCGCCGGGTCACCCCCGACAGTCGATCCCGGCGCGGCCCCACCCAGGCGGCGACCGCCTCGGGGCGTCGGCGGCCCACGTCGCGCAGCACCCAGCCGATCGCCTTGCGGATGAAGAACTCCCGCTCGTCGAGCACCCGGTCGGCCAGGCGTCCGAAGCGCTCGAAGTCGCCCTGGCCACGCCGCAGGGCCTCGAGGTGGGCGAGCAGCGCCGCCCGCCGCACCCAGAGGTCCTCGTCCGAGATCCATCGCTCCAGCACCGCATCCCCGCCCCCGGCGCCGGCATCCACCCCGCCCCCGCCGGCGAGGGCCTCGGCGTCCAGCCGATCGATGAGGGGCCCGGCCACCTTCGCCGCCAACGGGTCGACCAGCGCCCACGTGCGGCACTGGCGCAACATCGACTCGACCAGCACCAGCTCGTCGTGCGGCTCCAACCGGTCGACGGCGATGATCAACAGCTCGACGGCGGCCAAGCGGTGCTCGTGCACCGGCTCCGCCCACAGCGTCGATGCTGCCGGCAGCACCGCCACCCGCCCCGCACCACCGCACGCCCGCCAGGCGCCGCGCACGCACGCCCGCACCTGGGGCACGGTGGCCCCGAGGTGGCGCAGCTCGCTGTGCAGGTACGAGGCCTGCCCTGCGGCACGGTCCGCATCGGCATGGGCCGCCAGGCAGTCGACGATGGCGCGCACGTCCACGCCGCGATGCTAGGCGTGGGTGGCGCCGGCGCTGCGAGCCGTACCGGCCGGTATCGCGGTCAGACGCCGAGGCGGGTGCTGATGTCGGACACGGCCCGGGCGGTGTCGCCCACCTGGCCCGCGGCCAGGGCGACACCCTCGATGGCCGCCGCCGCCTCGGTCACGCTCGCCCGGATCTGGGCGGTGAGCGCCTCCACCTGGGCCAGCGACGAGTCGGTGGAGTTGGCCAGCGTCTTCACCTCGGCCGCCACCACGGCGAATCCCCGCCCCTCGTCGCCCGCCCGCGCCGCTTCGATGGTGGCGTTGAGCGCGAGCAGGTTGGTCTGGGCCGCCAGCCGCCGGATGAGCTCCACCACCTCCCCCACCCGGGTGGCGTGGTCGGTGAGCTGGTCCAGGGCGGCGCCGGCGCTGCCGACGGTGCTGGTCAGGCTGGCGTCGCCACCCTCCGCCAACTGCGCCAGCGCACCGCCCATCCGGGCCAGCTCGCGGCGATCCGACTCGAGCGAGTCGAGGTTGACCAACTGTTGATCGCGTGCGGCGAGGGACGTGCGCATGCTGAGCACGGCCAGCACGAAGGTGACGCTGCGGGCGGCACGGGCCAGCGCCTCCGCCGCGTCGGCCGGCAGGCCGCACTCAACCGCCCGGGTCCGCACCACCGGCGGGACGAGCATGGCGTACTGGAACACCTGGCTCATGTCGAAGCCGCGCTCGTCGTAGTGCCGCACCCGGGGCTCCAGGTAGACGAACACCTCCTCGTCGAGGCGGTCGCGCAGGAGCTGTTCGAGGAACGTGCGGGTGCGCTCGGGGCCGAGCTCGCCGTAGAGCCGCCGGGCGGCGTGATCAGCGGGCAGCCCGCCGACGAACTGCACGAGCCGCTCGGCCAGCGCGGCGTGCAGCTGCTGCTCCTGCAGGAACGCGTGCAGCCGGCCGAGGTCCACCTCGTCGAGTTGGTAGGAGACGCAGAGCTCGGCGAAGGGCCCACCGATGCGGCCTCGGGCCTGGTGCCACCACGCCGGCAGCCCGCTCGCCCCGTCCTGAGCGGCCCGGGCAGCGGTGGAGGTGGATCGACGACGCCGCATGTCCGATGACATCGGCCCGCGCATCGCGCAGCTTGATGCATCCCCCCTGCAGAGCCACCGCAGGATCCAGGTAGACCACCCCGCCGGGGGACGCGATCGCGCCGGCTCAACCCACGGCTGCGCACAGCTCGGTGGTGGCCCCTTCGATGGCGGACGCGCCGCTGGATGCGCCGCCAGCACTGCGCAGGTCGAGCGCCGCCACCTCGCCGATCACGAGCGTGGCCGGCGCCTCGACGAGCAAGTCCCCCACCGAGCGCAGGCGCGTGCGCAGCACGCGCTGGTCCGCCCGGCTGGCCCGCTCGATCACGGCCACCGGTGTGTCGGGGTGCAGCCCACCCCGTTGGAGGGCGGCGGCGATGGCGGCGCGCTCGGCCACCCCCATCAGCACCACCAGCGTCCCGCCGAGCCGGGCGGCGGCCTCCCAGTCGACCGGCGGCTGGGACAACGCCCGGTGCCCGGTGATCACCGTGACCGCCGCTGCCAGGCCCCGCTGGGTGACCGGCACCCCGGCCAGCGCGGGCGCGGCGAGCGCGGCCGACACGCCCGGCACCACGTCGTAGGCCACGCCGGCGGCGGCCAGGGCCAGGGCCTCCTCGCCACCGCGCCCGAACACGTAGGGGTCGCCGCCCTTGAGCCGCACCACCCGGCGCCCGTTGCGGGCCAGCAGCACGAGCAGTGCGCCGATCGCCTCCTGCGGCACCGGCCGACCCGGACGCTTGCCCACGTCGATCAGTTCCGTACCCTTCGGTATGAGCGCGAGGACCCCGTCGCCCACCAGCGCGTCGTGGACCACCACGTCGGCCCAGCGCAGGGCCGCCACCGCGGCCACCGTCAGCAGGCCCGGATCGCCCGGGCCGGCGCCGACCAGCTGCACCCGACCGGCGCGGTCCCCGTCGGGCGAGCCGTGGGCGCCACCGGGCGAGCTGTGGGCGTCGCCGGACAGCGCCCGACGGACGAACCGATCCGCCAGGTCGGCAGCGGCATCGTCCGCCTCGGCAACCCGGCCGCCATCGAGGCCGGCCGCCTCGTCGAGCAGGTTCCGCCAGGCGAGGCCTTCGCTGCTGCGGCCGGCGGCGCGGATGCGGTCCCGGGCGACGGCCGCCACCCGCACGGCCCGCTCGGCACCGGCGTCGATGGTGGCGGCCAAGCGGTCGCGCAGCCAGCCGGCCGCCGCCGGGCTGCGACCGCCGGTGGACACCGCCACCGTCACGTCCCCCCGCCGGTGCAGGGCCATCAGCGTCGCCGAGCAGTGCTCGGGCCGGTCGGCGGCGTTGTGGAACACCCGGGCGGCGGCGGCGTCGGCGGCCACCGCGGCGGTGACGTCCTCGTCGTCGGTGGCGGTGATCACCAACCAGCAGCCGTTGAGGTCGCTCGGGCGGTAGGCCCGCCGGCGGCGCTGCACCGCCGGCCCGGGCAGCTCGGCCAGGTCCGACGCCGCATCGAAGTGCGACGCCTCGTCGAAGTGCGGCGCCACCATCGTCACCCGCGCCCCGACCGCCAGCAGCTGACGAGCCTTGGCCGCCGCCACCGGGCCGCCGCCCACCACCAGCACGTCGCGCCCGTCGAGATCGAGCACCAGCGGCAGCCCCGGCACCACCGCGCTCACGCCGCGCCGCCCGGCCGCCGGCGCGGTGCGGGCACCGGCACCGCATCGGCCAGCTCCCCCACCCCGACCCGGGCGCAGAACGCGCCCACCGTCTCACCGGGCTGCCGCTCGGCTGCGAAGCGCCCGAACAACCGCTCGAACAGCTCCCGGAGCCGGTCGATCCGCACGTCCGTACCGAGGCGGATGTTCAGCCAGTCCCCGGCGACGGCACCGCCCACGTACACGTCGTAGCCGCGCTTGGAGCGCCCGACGATGCCGATCTCGGCGGTGTAGGGCCGGGCGCAGCCGTTCGGGCAGCCGGTCACGTGGATGCGGACCTCCTGGCGGTCGAGCCCGGCGGTGTCGAGCGCGGCCTCGGCGTCGGCCACCACCGCGGGCAGGATCCGTTCGGCCTCGGCCAGCGCCTGCCCGCAGGTGGGTAGAGCCGGGCAGGCCACCGCCAGGCGTCGCACCGGGCTCATCGAGCCGTGGTCCACCACCCCGTGCCCGGCGAGCACGTCGTCCACGTCGCCGCGCCGATCGGCGGCGATCCCGGTGAGCAGCACGTCCTGGCGCGGGGTGAACCGCACCTGCTGCACGAGCCCGCCGGCGGCGAGCGTCGCCAGCGCGGTGCGCAGGCGCGGTCCGCCGTCCTCGGCGTCGACGATGCGACCGGCATCCACGTGCACGCCCCGGAAGAACGTGCCGTCGGCCTGCTCGTGCCAGCCCAGGTGCTCGTCGTCGTCGGTCCAGGCCGGCAGCGGCGGGGCGGCCTCCAGCGTGACACCCCGGTCCGACAGCCGCTCCTGCACGTCGCCGCGGAACCAGTCGGCCCCGCGGTCGTCGATCAGGTACTTCAGCCGGGCGCGGGCCCGGTCGGTCCGATCGCCGTGGTCCCGGAACGTGCCGATCACCGCCTCGGCCAGCAGCCCCAGCGCGGCGTAGGGCACCCAGCCGAGCGGGGTGGCCAGCCGGGGGTAGGTGTCCTCCTCCCGGGCGTGGCTCTGGCCCATCCCGCCCCCGGCGTACACGACGAAGCCCTCGATGCCGCCCGGACCACCGCCGGCGCCGGACCCCGCCGCCAGGGTCGGCACGAACCCGAGATCATGGGAGAACAGATCGACGCAGTTGTCGCCCGGCCAGGCGAACGCCATCTTGAACTTGCGCGGCAGGTACGACTCGCCGTAGAGCGGCTCGAGCTCGGCGTCGGGCAGCACCACCGGCGCCTCGGCGCTGGCCGCCCGGTCACCGTCCACCCACAGCTCCCAGTAGGCCTTCGTCTTGGGGCGCACCTGGGCGGCCAGCGGCACGGCGCAGCTGCCCAGCTCCACCCCGCGCCGTGCGGCCAGCGGCGCCGGGCAGCCCATCACGTTGCGGGCCACGTCGCCGCAGGCGGCCAACGTGGTGACCAGGTGCCGGTTGAGCCCGCCGATCAGCGGGCGCAGATCGCTCTTGGCCACGAAGTGGTACTGGATGCCCTGGCGAGTGGTGATGCGCAGGTTGGGCGGCGGCGCACCGGCACCCCGGGGGCGTTGGCCGCCACCTCGGTGGCCAGGCGGTCCATCACCACCCACTGCTCGGCGCTGAGCACACCGCCCGGTACGGCGGCGCGCACCATGCAGGAGTACAGCGGCGGCAGCTTGCGGGCGGTGCGCTCGCGGCGCACGTCGCGATCGTCCTGCTGGTAGAAGCCGTGGAACTTCACCAGGTGGGTGCTGTCGGCACCGAAGTGGTCGGTGCCGTCGTCCAGCTCGGCGGCCAGGGCGCCGCGCAGGTGCCGGCTCGAGGCCTTGACGCCCTCGACGGCGGTCAGCGCCCGCGGCGCGGCTGGCTGATCGATGCTCATCGCACCCTCCGGATCATCACGGCGCCGACGGTGCCGTTGGTCGCCTCGTCGATGAGGATGGCCCGGCCGGCCGACGTGCCGGCGCCGTAGGTCTCCGCCGCCACCGGGGCGGCCAGCCGCAGCGTGAGCCGTCCCAGGTCGTTGGGCGCCAGCTCCCCGGCCCGGGCGTCGAGGATGGCCTCGACCAGGTCGAGGCGGCCCACCACCTCACCGACCACCGCCCGCACGGTGCGGGTGGCGTGCTTGCACAGGAAGCGGTCGCCCGGCCGTACCGGTCGGTCCGCCAGCCAGCACACGTCCACCTCGAGCTCGTCGCCCACGCTGGGAGCGGCGTGGTCGTCGGCGACGATCAGCTCGCCCCGCCCGGCGTCGAGGTCGTCGGCCAGCTCGACCGACAGCGCCTGCCCGGTGATCGCGGCCGCCACCGGCCGCCCGAAGTGGTCGATGGCGGCGATGCGGCTGGTGCGGCCGCTGGGCAGCAGCCGCACGGCGTCACCCACCGCCAGCGGGCCCCCTTCCAGCCGCCCGGCCAGCAGGCGGCGCTCGCGTCCGGCGGCGGCGTCGGGCGGGATCACCCACTGCACAGCCAACCGGGCGCTGCCGTGGCCGCGATCCGCCGGTTCGATGGCCTCCAGCAACGGCAGCAGGGCCGGGCCCTCGTACCACGCCAGGTTGGGCGACGGGACGACCACGTTGTCGCCGAGCAACGCCGAGATCGGCACGGCCACCACCTCGATGGGCCAGGGCAGGCCGGCGGCGAAGCCCTCGGCGTCCTTGGCCACGGCCCGGAACACCTCCTCGTCCCAGCCGACCAGGTCGCACTTGTTCACCGCCACCACCACCGTGCCCACGCCGAGCAGGGCGGCGATGGCGAGGTGGCGTTGGGACTGGGTGACCAGCCCGGCGCGGGCGTCGACCAGCACCACCGCCACGTCGGCGGTCGAGGCACCGGTGACCATGTTGCGGGTGTACTGCTCGTGGCCCGGCGTGTCGGCGAGGATGAAGGATCGCCGCTCCGTGGCGAAGAAGCGGTAGGCCACGTCGATGGTGATGCCCTGCTCGCGCTCCGCCCTCAGCCCGTCGGTGACCAGCGCCAGGTTGACGCCTGCGTCACCGCGGCGGGCGGAGGCCCGTTCGACGGCCTCGATCGTGTCGTCGGACAGGGCGCCGAGGTCGTGCAGCAGCCGGCCCAGCAGCGTCGACTTGCCGTCGTCGACGCTGCCGGCGGTGGCCAGGCGCAACAGGCTGCGCATCAGAAGTACCCCTCCCGCTTGCGGTCTTCCATGGCCGCTTCGCTCGTCGTGTCGTCGGCGCGGCTGGCACCGCGCTCGCTGACGGTGGCCGCCACCACCTCGGCGATCACCTCGTCGAGGGTCTGCGCCGCCGAGCGCACGGCGCCGGTGCAGGTCATGTCCCCGACCGTTCGGTACCGAACGAGCTCCTCGGTGACGACCTCGCCGGGCAGCCGGGTCAGCGGGGCGTCCGCCGCCAGCAGCATGCCGTCGCGTCGGAACACCGGCCGGCGGTGGGCGAAGTAGAGCCCGGGCAGCTCGATGCCCTCGCGCTGCACGTAGCGCCAGATGTCGAGCTCGGTCCAGTTCGACAGCGGGAAGGCCCGCAGGTGCTCCCCGGTCCGGATGCGGGCGTTGAGCGCGTCCACGGCTCGGGCCGTTGCGCCTTCGGCTCCCACTGGCCGAACGCGTCACGGAAGCTCAGGATCCGCTCCTTGGCCCGCGCCTTCTCCTCGTCCCGGCGACCGCCACCGAAGGCGACGTCGACCCGGTGGGCGATGAGGTGGTCGAGCAGGGCGACGGTCTGCAGGCGGTTGCGGCTGGCTCGGGGGCCGACCTCCTCCGCCGCCCGGCCGGCGTCGATGGCGGCCTGCACCGAAGCGATCTCGAGCTGCACCCCGTGCTGCGCCACCACCCGGTCCCGGTAGTCGATGACCTCGGGGAAATTGTGGCCGGTGTCCACGTGCAGCACGGGGAACGGCACCCGCCCGGGCGCGAACGCCTTGGCGGCGAGGTGCAGCAGCACCGCGCTGTCCTTGCCCCCGAGAACAGCAACCGGGGCCGTTCGCACTCGGCGGCGACCTCACGGATGATGGTGACGGCGTCGGCCTCCAGCCGGTCGAGCTCGTCCAACGTGGCCGGACCCGCCGGCACCGTACCGGGACGTACCGTACCTGTCGGTATGGTCGGCAGGGTGCGGCCGGCGGCGTGGCGGTGCTCAGCCATGGAGACCGCACTCCGTCTTCTGACTGCCGGCCCAGCGGCCGGCCCGGCGGTCCTCGCCCGCGGCAACCGGGCGGGTGCACGGCCAGCAACCGATCGAGGGGTAGCCCCGATCGGCGAGCGGGTGGCGGGGCAGATCGTGGGCGAGCAGGTAGCCGGCGAGGTCGTCGTCGTCCCAGGCGACGATCGGGTTGATCTTGACCAGCCCCCAGCGCTCGTCCCACGACAGCACCGGCGCGTCGGCCCGGGTGGGGCCGTCCACCCGGCGGATGCCGGTGATCCAGGCGGTCCGGCCGGCGATCGCCCGCTGCAGCGGCTCGACCTTGCGGACGGCGCAGCACCCCTCGACATCGTGCTGCCAGCGGTCGTCGGGGACCACACCGGCGGCGGGCCGCACGACCTGCAGCCGGAACCGCTCGCCCAGGCGCTCGCGCAGCTTGTCGACCAACCAGAACGTCTCGGCGAAGTGGTACTGCGTGTCGAGGAAGGCGATCTCGGTGCCGGGGGCGTTGACCGCCACGAGGTGGGCGAGCGCCGCATCCTCGAACGAGGCGGTGGCGACGAGGCCGTCGCCGAAGCGTTCCGCGGCCCAGGCGACGACCTCAGCCGGGCGGGCGCCTTCGAGGTGGGCGGCGGCGGCGGAGAGCGCAGCGGGCTCGACGGCGGACGGGGCGGCGCTGGCCATGGGCGGCTCCTCGGTCAGGGGAGCCACACCCTAGCGCAATTCCGATAATCCCGATCAACTTTCTCCGGATTTGGGCTGCGCCCGGCGCCGTCGATCAGGGCTTGATCAGCTTGTACCCGATGCCGCGCACGGTGACGATCAGGCGGGGGCGCTGCGGATCGTCCTCGACCTTGTTGCGCAGGCGGTGCACGTGGGCGTCGACCAGGCGGCTGTCGCCGAGGTAGTCGTACCCCCAGACCTTCTCCAACAGCTGATCACGGCTCATCACGATGTTGGGCTGGGCGGCGAGCTCGCACAGCAGGCGGAACTCGGTCTTGGTCAGCTCCAGCGGTTCGCCCCGCCGCAGGACGACCGCCTCCGCCTCGCGCAGCTCGACGCTGCCGAACGTCGACGTGTTCGGCTGGGCCGGCTCCTGCATGCCCACCCGACGCAGCAGCGCCCGGATCCGGGCGGCGAGCGCCTTGGGCACGACCGGCTTGGTCACGTAGTCGTCGGCGCCGGCCTCGAGCCCGGCCACGAGATCGTGGGTGTCGGTCTGGGCGGTGACGATGATGATGGGCACGATCGACTCGCGCCGCAGGTCACGGCACACATCGAGGCCTCGCCGGTCCGGCAGGCGGAGATCGAGCAGGACGAGGTCCGGCTCGTGCTCATGGAAGGCGGCCAGGCCCGATGCACCGTCGGCGGCCTCGTGGACGACGTACCCCTCGTCCTCCAGCGCGAGCTTCAGCATCGTGCGGATCTCCGCCTCGTCCTCGATCAGCAGCAGCCGAGCCAGCATGCGATGTCACCTCTTCTCGCGATCCGCCCGATTCCGGCAGTGGCGGTCACAGGCTAGTTGGGTGATGCATCGGTGAGGGTGAGGTCTGCGTTCCCGGGAGTTGTCGTCGGCGCGGCCGGGGATGCTCGTTGCCCGGCTCTGGACTCTTGTCGCCCGGCTCCGGACTCTTGTCGCCCGGCTCCCTGTCGGTCGCCGGGTGTCGGCGGCTCGCTAGCGCTCGCGACGCCGACCTGGCGCCGCCCCGGGTGTTGAGCAGCACCGCTCCCCAGGTCTCGTTGCGGCGCCAGCGCCGGCCGTCATCCGGTGATGTCCCGCGAAGCCGTCCTGGCAAACGAGCCGGGAGCGTCGGTGCGTGAGGGGGTGGCGGCGAAGGGTCCGGGCGCTGCCCCGACAGCGTTCGTCGTCCGGCGCCCTGCTGGTCCAGCGCTCTGGGAGCGGAGCAGGTGCACCCTGGTGCTGGGGCGACGACACGTAGCCTGAGAGGGTGCTGACGGCGCCGACGAGCGAGGACGAGATCGATCGCGAGCGCACCGACGCGCCCGACGAGCCGGTCGAGACCGAGGTCAGACGCCGCTTCTGGGCACCGCAGCTCGGCCTGCGGGCCCGAGCCACCGTCGCCGCCGCCCTGCTCGGCCTCGCCGCCACCGCGCTGCTGTCGGTCATCTCCTACAGCCTCGTGCGCAGCTACCTGCTCAGCCAGCGCGATGCCTTCACCGCCCGCCAGAGCTACGCCAACGCCCGAGTCGTGCGCGACGTGCTGGCCAGCCCCAACCCCGACGTCGGCGCGCTGCTCGGCTCGCTGCGCTCCGAGGCCGGCTCGTTCCCGCTCATCCGCTACGAGGGCCAGTGGTTCGGCTCCAACGTCGGCCAGTCCGAGGAGCAGCTGCCCCCTCCCTGCGCCGGGCGTTCACCGAGGGCCAGACCGCCCGCCAACGCTTCGCCGTCAACGGCCAGCCGTACAGCGCGGTGGCGGTGAACCTGCCCACCGTCAACGCCGTCTACGTCGAGGTCTTCCCGCTCGACCAGCTGCGCCGCAACCTCATCGCCATGGCGCTGTCGCTCCTCGCCGGCTCGGCGGTGACCGTGGCCGGAGCGGCCGCGGTGGGCCACTGGGCCAGCCGCCAGGTGCTCTCGCCCGTCGCCCGCGTCGCCGACGCCGCCGAAGCGCTCGCCGGCGGCGGCCTCGACACCCGCCTCCCCCCCGTGCGCGATCCCGACCTGCACCGGCTCGTGCGCTCCTTCAACGAGATGGCCGACGCCATCCAGAGCCGCATCGAACGCGAGGCCCGCTTCGCCTCCGACGTGAGCCACGAGCTCCGCACCCCCCTCGCCGCCCTCGCCGCCGCCTCCGACGTGCTGGTGCGACGCCGCGAGGAGCTCTCCGGACCCGCCCAGCAGGCGCTCGACATCATGGCCCGCCAGATCCAGCGGTTCACCTCGATGGTGCTCGACCTGCTCGAGATCGCCGCATCGACGCCGGCATGGCCGACGTCAACCTCGAGCCCGTCCCGCTGGGCTGGCTCACCGCCAAGGTGGTGGCCGCCGGCGATCGCCATCAGGTCGAGGTCCTGATCGACGACACCGACGCCACCGCCCGGGCGCGCATCGACCGCCGCCGCTTCGAGCGCATGCTGACCAACCTGCTCGACAACGCCGAGCACTACGGCGGAGCACCGGTGCGCGTCCGCCTCGACGCCGACGACGGCGAGGTCCGGCTCTACGTCGACGACAGCGGCCCCGGTGTCCCCGATGCCGAACGCCAGGTCATCTTCGACCGCTTCACCCGCGGGTCGACCTCGGCCAACACCAACGGCACCGGCCTGGGGCTGGCCCTCGTGCGCGAGCACGCCAAGCTGCACGGCGGCACGATCGAGGTGGGCCACTCCCCGAGGGTGGTGCCCGCTTCACGATCACGTTCCCCGGGTGGCACCGTGACCGCCCGACCGCCGGGGCCTGGGTGCTGGCCGCCGCGCTCGGTGCCGCCGCGGTGCTGGCCGGCTGCGGCGTGCCGGTGGAGGACACCGCCCACGTCATCGCCGACGACGACCTGCCCTTCGGTCTGGCCGGGGAGAGCACGACCACCACCAGCGAACCGAGCACCGACTTCGACCTGCTGCCCACCCGGGGGACCGACGTCGTGCTCTACTTCTACTCCGAGCAGGGCTTCATCGAGGTCACCCGCGAGCTCAGCCGGCCGTTCTCGGTCGAGGCCGTCGTGGATGCGCTGGCCGCCGAACCGCCCGCCGAGGACGGCTCGTACCGCAGCTCCGTGGGCCCCGAGGACGTGCGCGACGTCGAGATGCGGGCCGGCGTGGCCACCGTGGAGCTCGACAAGACGTTCCTCGACCTGCCCAACGTGGAGCAACGCCTGGCCGTCGCCCAGCTCGTGCTCACCCTCACCGCACAGCCGGGTGTGGGCCAGGTCGTCTTCGTCATCGGCGAGGACACCGCGCAGATCCCCCGGGCCGACAACACGCTGACCAACGCCCCCGTCTCGCGGGACGACTTCATCGAGCTGCTGGCCCCGGCCTGACCCGCACCCACACCCACACCCGGCGCCGCACCGGCGTCGCGTTCACATCGAGTTCTCACCTTCGCCCCGCCGTGGCTCTTACGTCGCTGCGGTCTGCTGGTGCCCGACACGGCGCGCCGCCCCCACCACCGGTGACCGGAGCGGGCGCCATCCGAAGGGAGCACGAACCCACATGCGCAGAACACTCGCCGTCGCCGGCCTGAGCGGCGCCCTGCTCATCGGCGGCGCGGCCGGCGTCCTCGTCGGCAACCCGATCATCTCCGGCGCCCAGGACGGGACCACGACCACCACGCCCAGCACCCCCACCCCTGGCGACGCGCCCGCCGGTGACGGCGCCGAGCACGGCGCCTGGATCACCGACGCCCTCGCCCCCCTGGTGGCGGACGGCACGATCACCCAGGCCCAGGCCGACGCCGTCACCGACGCGCTGCAGGCCGCCCGCCCGGCCGGCCGCGGCCACGGCCCCATGGGCGAGCTCGGCGGCGGCATGGGCCGAGGCGTGCTCGGCGCCGGCCTCGACGCCGCCGCCGAAGCGCTCGGCCTGACCACCGACGAGCTGCGGACCCAGCTGCAGGACGGCACCTCGCTCGGCGCCATCGCCGATGCCGCCGGGGTCGACCGCCAGGCCGTGGTCGACGCCATCGTCGGCGGTGTCGAGGAGCGGGTGGCCGCCGCCGTCGCCGACGGCAAGGTGACCCAGGAGGAGGCCGACGCCCGCCTCGCGGAGCTGCGCACCGCCATCACCGAGCGCCTCGACGACACGATGGCCGGCGGGCCGATGGGCGGCTTCGGCGGTCGCGGCCACCACGGCGACGGATCACTCGGACCCGGCCGGCGGCGCCTCGGACCCGTTCGCAGGCGCCGCCGGAATCGGCCGCGGGGTGCGGAACAGCTCGGTGCCGAAGAGCAGCGCGGCCGCCGTCGCCACCACCAGGGCGGCCGCCACCGCCAGGCGGTCGGCGCCGGCCCAGCTCTCGCCGATGGGCAACACCGGCTTGGACAGCCCGGCGCGGCGCAGCCACGCCCACGCCACCAGCTCCAGCGCCGCCAGCAACCCCAGGCCGGCCCGCCAGCTCGCCGGCGCCACCCGGGCCGGCACCGGCAGCACGGCCGCCACCGCCACCACCGCCGCCACCACGGCCAGCACCAGCCGGACCGGCGACGGCCCGACCTCCGCCGGCAGCAGCGACCGCTCCCGCGCCGAGATGGTCGCAGCGGCCAGCGCGGCCAGGGCCACCGCACCGGCGGCCATCGCCAACGCCGCGGTGGGCCCACGCCGGGCCGCCACCAGCACCGCCGCCACCAGCAGCGCGGCGACGACGGTCCCGCCCAACAGCGACGGGAACGCCGAGGGGGACGCCACCCAGCGGACCTGCACGGCCACCGACGTGTCGACGTCGCCCACCCGCATGGGCAGCACGCCATCGAGGATGACGTCGCCCGGTTCGCGGCCCAACGGTGGCTGCGTGCTCATCCAGTGGGTGCGGTGATCGTGCCAGCGGTAGCGGCCGTCCCTGGCCACCACCTTCCAGGCCGGATCGGCGTCGACATCGGTGCGGGCCAGCGCCTCCGCCTCGGCGTCGCTGCCGCTGGGGTAGCGGTTGCGGTTGAGCACCACCGACGGGCTCAGCTGGTTCTCCTCGACGGTGCCCCCGACCGCGAAGCGCAGGTAGGGCTCGCCCTCGTAGCCCGGCACGGTCACCTCGGTGCCGGTGCGGTTGACCAACTCGATGAACGCATCGCCGCCGATGATCGACACCTCGAGCCCGCCGGCGGGAGGTTCGATCCCGGTGACCGAGGCGGCGTAGTCGGTGGGCCGGGCCGGATCGGCGCCGGCCGGGGCGGCCGTACCGATGAGCACGGCGACGATGGTCACCAGCACCACGGCCGCCACCCGTGACCAGCGCCACAACGGGGTGGCGCGGGCGGCGCCCTTCACGGCAGGACCTCGAGCTCGACCTGGCCGTCGGGGTGCACGGTGCAGCTGCCCTGGTACACACCGGGGGCGCTGAACCGTTGGGTCAACGTCTCGCCCGGTAGCACCGAGAACGGCCCCACCACGTGGGTGCGGTCGTCGTCGTTGACGATGCGCAACACGTCACCCACGTGGAACTGCAGCGCCGCCGGCAACAGGTCCACCTGCTCGCCGGCGTCCATGCGCAGCCCGGTGCCCGCCGGGATGACCACTTCGAGGGCGGCCTCGGTAGCGGCGTCGGCCCGCTCGGCCCTTAGCCCGTCCGGACCCGCCGACCCGCCGCACCCGGCCGCCAGCACCGCGCTCAGCACGGCCACCACCACCACGGCGGATCGGGCCAGCTGTGGTCGCCGGCGCGCCACCCCTTCACGCCCGCCCGGGCGCACCACTGCCATGCCCGGAAGACCACTGCGGCATCGAGAACGTTCCATCCCCAACATCCTGGCGCCCGACACGACCCAAAGGGACCTTCGGCCCGGCCGGGAGGTGGGCGGCGCGAGGCGGCCGGGGGCTACGGTGGGCGGGTCTCGATGCAGGGTGACGGACGGCCGGGTGGACGAGAAGGACTTCGACGGACGGGTGCGGCGACACGCCGGCGCGGTCAGCGCCTATGCGCGCGCCCTCGCGCCTGACCGTTGGATCGCCGAGGAAGCGGTGCAGGAGACGTTCCTGCGGGCCTGGCGCTACCGGGACCGCTTCGACGGCCGGGGATCGTTCGAGGGCTGGCTGCTGCGCATCTGCCGCAACTGCCTGATCGACCTCGCCGCCAAGCGCCCGCCCACCGAACCGTTGCCCGAGCACTTCGAGGCGCCGGCCGCGCTCGACGAGCGCCACGAGATCTACGCCATGCTCGAGACGCTGCCGCTGGCCCAGCGCGAGGTGCTGGTGCTGTGCGGCCTGCTGGGTTACGACTACGACGGCGCCGCCGAACTGCTCGGCGTACCGGTTGGTACGGTCCGGTCGCGGTTGCACCGGGGGCGGGCAGCAATGGCCGCCCTGCTGGAACCCGACACCGGGGTCGATGCCGCTCAGCAGCCGCCCGGCGGTAGCCGTTCCGCACGGCAACGGCTGCGGGCGCTGCGCTCGGCCTGACGCGCCGACATCGGCCGACCTCAGGGGACACACCCCACGGTATGGAGACGCGCCACGGCCGCTGCCACCTCCCCGGGGGGCGAGGAGACGGCAGCGGCCGCGCCGGCCGGTCGACCGGTGGACCCGGTCAACTCGTCACGGTGCGGCGTCCTGCACCGGCACGCTGATGGTCATCTCAGCGGCGTTCTCGAACATGAGGGTGATGTCGATGGTGCTGCCCTTCTCCAGCGGTTCGGCCAACTCCATCAGCATGATGTGGTAGCCACCGGGCTTGAGCTCCACCGCCTCACCGGCAGGCAGGTCGATCTTCTCCACCTCGCGCATGGTCATCGCACCATCGCCCATCGATGCGCCGTGGTCCTCGTCGTCGTCGTGGGCCATGCCCGACATGGTCGAGCCGGTGCTCTCCGACATGCCCGCCATCGTCGAACCCGAGCCCTCGGCCATCACCGTCTCGTGGACCTGGACCACGGCGGCGACCGACGGGTCGACCGACGCGCCCACCAGCGCGTCGTCCTCGGCAGCGGTCAGGGTCAGGTAGGCGGCCCCGTTGGTGGCGGCCGCCGGGCTGGTCCGGGCCCAGGCCCCCTCGACGGTGATCGCACCGTCGGCCGGCGCCTCGGCACCGGCGGCGGTGGTCTCGCTCGATCCGGCTTCCGCGGTGGTGGCGGACCCGCTGGTGTCGCCGTCGTCGCCGCCGCAGGCGGTGAGGACCCCGGCCAGGGTCAGGGCGATGGACAGCGCGGCCGTGCGGCGCAACTTCATGATCGGTTCTTCCCTTCGATGTCTTGCAGGACGGCACGGAGATCGTGCGCGACCGTGTCGGGCGTGGTGCCGAATGGCCATTCGACCCGGACCTCGCCGAGCTCGTCGACGAGGTAGACGGTGGCGCTGTGGGAGACCTCCACGTCTCCCGACGTGGAGCGCACCACCGACGACGACGCCAGATAAGCAGACTCCGCCGCCCGCAACTCGGCAGGGTCATGGGGCCGAACGGCCACGAATCGGTCGGAGAAGTGCCCGAGGTAGGCCGCCAGCGTGTCGAGATCGTCGCGGTCGGGGTCGATGGTGACCATCGCCAGCGTGACCTTCGATGCATCGTCACCCAGTTGGTCGAGCGCGGCGGCGAGGTCGGTGAGCGTGGTGGGGCACACGTCGGGGCAGAACGTGTAGCCGAAGTACACGAGCAGCAACCCGCCCGGCGCCGCCCTCGTGCGGAACGGTCCCTTCGGCGCCAACGCCAGCAGCGGCGCGGGCCGCACGTCGCGGAACGTGACGTCGCCCACCGCCAACGGCGGGTTGCGCACGGCGCCACCCAGCGCCACCAGCGCCTCGGCGCCGCCACCGGCCGGTCTGCTCGCGCCGCTCGCACCACAGCCGACCGCCGCGCTCAACACCACGAGCGCGGCCAGGACGGCCGCGACCGTGCCGGCGCCACCGCACCGTCGCAGGGTTCGATCCGCCATGGGCCGGCGGGGCGTTCACTCGCATGCAACCGGGTAGACCGGGCGGGCCGGCAGAAGTTCCCGCTGTGGCATGTGTCTCGCCCGGCCGCTACCAACCGGGCCGGACCGGCACCGCACCGGCGGGTCGGGGCGGGGCGTCGGTGGCGACCGCGGCGAGGTCCTAGACTGCCCGCCGGTCGAAGGGGGATCGATGTCCGGTGAGCGCAGGGGAAGGGCCGCTGATGCGCGGGCTCGTGGTGGTCGACGCCTCCCGCAACATCGGCGGGGCGTACTGCAGCCGCCTGCTGGCCGCCCTCGGGGCCGAGGTGCTGCTCCTCGAACCGCCCGGCGGACATCCGCTGCGCAGCGCCCCGCCGTGGATCACCGTCACCGACGACGGCCCCGCTCGGCCGCCTGGGAATACCTCGGGGCCGGCAAGCGCAGCGCGGTGGTCGACCTCGATGCCGATGCCGATGACGCCGCCCTGCTCCGTTCGGCCGCCGGCGCCGACGTGGTGCTGCTCTCCTTCGACGGCGACGCCGAGCGGGCCCGCACGCAGCAGCGGGCCGAGCGCCTGCGCGCCGCCCACCCGGCGCTGGTGGTCGTGGTGCTGTCGGGCTTCGGGTTGCGCGGGCCCTACGCCGGGTACCGCAGCACGCCGCTGGTGGACTGGGCGATGGGCGGGCACCTGCTGCTCAACGGCGAGCCGTTCCGCGAGCCCATCGCCGGGGCCGGTCCGTGGTCCTCCTACCTCGGCGGGGCCACCGCCACGATCGCCGTGCAGGCGGCGGCGCTGCGGGCCCGCTTCAGCGGCGAGGGGGACCTGATCGACATCGGCAACATGGAGGCGGCCGCCGCCTGCCATCAGTGGAGCATCACGATCTACACCCACCAGGGTGTGCGCAAGACCCGCTGGGGCAACCGCCACGGCGAGGCCCACCACCCGCTCGCCCTCTACGCCTGCACCGACGGCTGGGTGGTCATCGGCGCGGTCAGCCGGCACCAGTGGGAGGGGCTGTGCATCGCCGCCGACGCGGTGGAGCTGCTGGCCGACGACGCCCTGTACACACCCGCCGAGCGCTTCGACCGCATGGAGGAGGTGGACGCCGCCATCAACCCGTTCTTCGCCGCCCGCACCCGGGCCGAGGCGGTGCGGGAGCTGCAGGAGCACCGCTGCCCCGCCGGGCAGGTGCTCAACCTGGCCGAGACCCTGCGCAGCCCGCAGCTGGAGGCCCGCGGCTTCTGGGCGGTGCCCGACGGGCTCGGCTCCCGGGCGCGCCTGCCGGGTCCGCCGTTCCGGCTCAACGGCCGCCACCTCGAGCTGGGCCCGGCTCCCCGGCTCGGCGCCCACCAGGAGGTCCTGTCCCGATGAGCAGCGCCGGCACCGACAACACCGACGGCCGCGTCCGGCGCCCCGGCGGCATCGATCTCCGCGGCGTGCGCGTGCTCGAGTTCAGCGTGGCCTGGGCCGGGCCGATGGCCGGCCGCTGGCTGGGCGAGCTCGGCGCCGACGTCATCAAGCTCGAGCACCCGACCTCGCGCGGTCTCTCCGTGGGCGAGAACATGAAGGCCGACCCGGCCTGGCGGCGGGGCGACCTGCCCGGTCCGGCGTTGCGCAACGGCGTGTTCCCCGACAACGACCCGGGCGAGCACTGGTGGAACCGGCTCGGCTACTTCAACAAGATCAACCGGACCAAGCGTTCGCTGTGCATCGACATCAAGGCTCCGGGCGGGCGTGAGGTGTTCGAGGAGCTGGTGCGGCGCAGCGACGTCGTGCTCAACAACTACAGCCCCCGCGGGGTGAGGTCGCTCGGGATCGACCACCCGACGTTGCGGGCCATCAACCCGCGCATCGTCACCGTCGACCTGTCCGGTTTCGGCGCCACCGGCCCCGAGTTCGACCAGGTCTCGTGGGGACCGATCCTCGAAGCGGCGTCCGGGTTGGCCGATGCCACCGGCTACGCCGACTCCGGCCCCTACAAGCAGGGCCTCGCCTTCCCCGACGCGGTGGGCGGCCTGCACGGCACCGTGGCCATCCTCGCCGCCCTGTGGGAACGGGAGCTCACCGGTGAGGCGGTCCACGTGGACGTGTCCCAGCTGGAGACCTACCTGCAGCTCGGCGGGGACCTGGCGCTGACCACGTCGCTGTCGGGCGAGGCGCCGGCCCGCCACGGCAACCGCGGCGACGGTGCCGCCCCCCAGGGCGTGTACCCCTGCCGCGGCGAGGACCGCTGGTTGGCGCTGAGCGTCACCGACGACGGCGCCTGGACCCGCCTGGTGGCGCTGGCCGCCGAGGACGGGGTGCAGACCTTGGGCGGTGAAGGGCGGGCCACGCTCGCCGGACGTACCGCGCAGCATGGCGCGATCGACGCCGCGCTGGCGGCCTGGACGGCGGGCCACGACGCCCACGAGCTGATGGCCCGCCTCCAGGCGCAGGACATACCGGCCGGTGTGGTGATGGCCAACGAGGACCTGGTGCACGATCCCCACCTGATCGAGCGCGGCTTCCTGGCCACCGTGGACCAGGTCGACGCCGGGCCACTGACGTTCCCCGGCTTCCCGATCCACTTCGAGCACCACCCCTGGAGGGTGGCGGCCACCCCGGCGCTCGGCCAGCACAACGAGGAGGTGCTGCGCTGGCTGGGCTACGACGACGCCGGCATCGCCGCGCTCGAAGCGGCCGGCACCATCACCCAGCACCCTCCGGCGTGAGCGCCCGGCCCGGCGGCCCACGGCGGCGGTGATCAGGCGAGACGGCACGGTGACGCGCTGACGAACCCCGGCCGAACCGCTCGCGAACAGCCCCGTGCCCCCGTTTCAGCCTCGCCGGGGCGGGTAGTGTCGAGGGCGATGCTCGTTGAGACGCCGATCACCGGCACCCGACCGGCCGATGCATACCGTTCAGTACGGGAGCTGACCGAAGCGCTGGCGGCGCCGCTGCTGGCCGAGGACCAGGTCGTGCAGTCCATGGCCGATGTGAGCCCCACCAAGTGGCACCGGGCCCACGTCACCTGGTTCTTCGAGACGTTCCTGCTGACCCCGGGCGTGGCCGGGTACCGATCCCCCGATCCCGCCTACGCCTACCTGTTCAACTCCTACTACGAGGCGGCCGGGCCGCGTCACCCGCGGGCCCAGCGGGGCCTGCTCAGCCGGCCCTCGGTGGCCGACGTGGCCGCCTATCGCCGTCACGTGGACGAGGCCATGACCACCTGGCTGGAGAGCAGCGAGCTCACGGCCGCGCAGCAGGCGCTGCTCACCCTCGGGCTGCACCACGAACAGCAGCACCAGGAGCTGCTGTTGATGGACGCCAAGCACGTGCTCGGCAGCAACCCGCTACGCCCCGCCTACCGCACCGGCGGCGCACCCGCCGCCTGCCCGCTCGGCGGCGGTGCCGGGCCCTTGCGCTTCGTCGGCGATCTGCCCCACGGGCTGCTCCCGGTCGGCCGCGCGGAGGACCCCGGGTTCGGGTTCGACAACGAGTCGCCCCGCCACGAGGCCCACGTCCGCCCCTTCGAGCTGGCCGACCGCCTGGTCACCTGCGGCGAGTGGCTGGCGTTCATGGCCGACGGCGGCTACGAGCGGCCCGAGTTGTGGCTGTCCGACGGCTGGGCCACGGTCCAGCAGGAGGGCTGGCGGGCACCGTTGTACTGGGAGGCACCCGAGGCGGACCGCTGGTCGCTCTACACGCTCGACGGCCTGCGCCCGGTGCAGGCCGATGAGCCGGTGGTGCACGTCAGCTTCTTCGAGGCCGATGCCTTCGCCCGTTGGGCCGGGGCGCGCCTGCCGAGCGAGCACGAGTGCGAGGTGGCGGCGCTGGCCGCCGAGGCCGCCGGCACGTTCGGGGGCAACCTGCTCGACCGCGGTGCGCTGCACCCGCTCCCGGCACCGCCCGCCGCCCGGCCCGGTGAGATCCGCCAGCTGTGCGGAGACGTGTGGGAGTGGACCGCCTCGCCCTACCTGGCCTATCCCGGCTTCCGGCCGGCGGCCGGCGCGGTCGGCGAGTACAACGGCAAGTTCATGAACGGCCAGTACGTGCTGCGCGGCGGCGCCGCCATCACCCCCGCCGGTCACGTGCGGCCGACCTATCGGAACTTCTTCCCCCCGCATGCCCGTTGGATGTTCGGCGGCCTCCGCCTGGCCCGCTGATCCGGCACGACCCGAAAGCACCGAGCCCGCCATGCACGACACAACCGCCCCCACCACCGGCGCGCCCACCTTCGACGTGCGCCTCGCCGCCCACGAGATCGCCGACGCCCTGGCCGACGACGTGCGCCGCGGCCTGAGCACGGCCCCCAAGTCGCTGCCGCCGAAGTGGTTCTACGACGAGCGCGGCAGCCGCCTGTTCGATGCCATCACCCGGCTGCCCGAGTACTACCCCACCGAGGCCGAGCGGGAGATCCTGCTGGCGCGGGCGGCGGAGATCGTCGACGCCGCCGGCGCCGACACCGTCGTCGAGCTCGGCTCGGGCACGTCCGACAAGACCCGCGCCCTGCTCGACGCCGCCACCGAGGCCGGCTCGCTCGAGCGCTTCGTGCCCTTCGACGTGAGCGAGGCGACGCTGCGCGACGCCGCCGCCCAGCTCGGCGACCGCTACCCGGGGCTGCGCATCCACGGCGTGGTGGGCGACTTCGACCACCACCTCGACGCGCTGCCCCGCGACGGTCGGCGGTTGGTGCTGTTCCTGGGTGGCACCATCGGCAACTTCACCCCGGCCGGCCGGCGGCGCCTGCTCGACCAGCTCTGCGGGGAGCTCCAGCCCGGGGACACGCTGCTGCTGGGCACCGATCTGGTCAAGCCCGCGTCGCGGCTCATCCCCGCCTACGACGACGCCGCCGGGGTCACCGCCGAGTTCAACCGCAACGTGCTGCACGTCATCAACCGCGAGCTCGACGCCGACTTCGCCCCCGAGCGCTTCGAGCACGAGGCCCGCTGGAACTCCGACGCGGCCTGGGTGGAGATGCACCTCGTGGCGAAGCGGCCCGAGCGCGTGCGCATCGCCAAGCTCGACATGGAGGTCACGTTCGCGGCGGGCGAGTCGATCCACACCGAGATCTCGGCCAAGTTCCGGCGCGATCAGGTGACCGACGAGCTGGCCCGGGTGGGCATGGCGACGATGGCGCAGTGGACCGACGAGGCCGGCGAGTTCGCGGTCACGCTGGCGAAGCGGACGGAGCCCGCTCGTCCGTCGGCCCCGGCACCGGCTCGCTGACCAGCAGCCTGATCGCCGCCCAGGCGAGGACCCCGGAGGCCAGGAACCCCACCGCCAGCGCTCGGGGGGTGCCGTCGAAGGCCCGGTCGAGCACGGTGCCCACCGCCGCGCCGACCGCGGTCTGCACCGCGCCCAGCACCGACGCCGCGCTGCCGGCCACGTGGCCGAGCGGGGCCATGGCCAGCGTGTTCAGGTTGGGCGTCAGGAAGGCGAAGCAGCACAGCAGGCCGGCCAGCGCCACCAGGAACAGCGCCAGCGGCGGGTGGCCGCCGCGGCTGAAGCTGACCGCCACGAACACCACGCCGAACCCCACGTAGACCACCAGCACGAGGCGGCTCAGCCGGGCCGTGCCGAACGCCATGACCGCCTTGGCGTTGGTGACCATGGCCAGCCCCATGGTGGCGGCCAGCCCACCGAAGAGCAGCGGGAAGGCGTCGCGCCGGCCGAAGGCCTGGTCGAAGATCGCCTCCGAACTGGCCAGGTAGGACGAGAACGCACCGAAGATGGCGGTGAGGGCGAGCGTGTAGCCCAACGTGGCGCGCTGCCCGGCGATCACCCGGGCCACGGCCACCAGGTCGCGCGGCCCGGCCGGC
Source organism: Acidimicrobiales bacterium (assembly GCA_041394365.1). Lineage (GTDB taxonomy): Bacteria > Actinomycetota > Acidimicrobiia > Acidimicrobiales > CAIXPF01 > CAIXPF01. Next base: position 355,050 of record JAWKIM010000008.1, on the reverse strand, counting down.
CGCCGCCGGTGCGGGGGCAACGTCTCCGGCAGCCGCAGCGACCACGCCAGCAGCGCCGCCACCGCCACCGCACAGGCCACGAACAGCACCCGCCAGCTCGACACCGCCACCACCGCGGCACCGATGGTCGGGCCCACCACCGGCACGAGGATGAACATGGCCATGACCAGCGAGTACGCCCGCGACATCTGCTCCCCCTCGTAGCTGTCGCGGATGATGGCCATGGCCACCGCCCGGGGACCGGACGCACCGAGGCCCCACACGAAGCGCGCCACCAGGGCGAAGCCCAGCGCCGGTGACAGGGCGGCGGCGAGTGCCCCCACGCCGTAGAGCGCGAACCCGGCCCAGAGCATGGGCCGGCGGCCCACCCGGTCCGACAGCGGGCCGAACACGAGCTGCCCGACGGCCAGGCCGAAGAAGTAGGTGGTGATGAGCCCGGCCACCTGCGTGGAGTCCGGGGCCAGCCCGAACGAGGCCCGGATCTCGTCGAAGGCGGGCAGCATGGCGTCGATGCCCAGCGCGGCGAGGGCCATGGCCATGGCGATGATGGCCAGGAACTCGGGGCGTCCCGCCGCCGTGGTGCGGCGGGTCCGACCGGCAGCGGTGGCGGTGACTTCGGGGGGCGGCACGGCGCTCGACCCTACCAGTCAAACCTCGCGCCATCCGCGGCCCGATCGACCGGCGGACGCCGCCGGGTCGGGCGGCCCGTGGCGCCGCCCGACCCGGCGGCGGTGCTACTTCTGGGCCCGGGCCTGGGCCTTGATGCGGTCGGCCCCCTCGGGGTCCACCAGCATGCCGAAGCGCTGGCCGTTGTGGCTGTGCGACAGGTGGTGCAGGCCGAACGCCGCCTGCAGCGTGCCGTACATGCCCATGTTGTCCAGCGCCTGGTTGACCGACGCCTTGGCCAGCTTCAAGCCCATGGAGGGCTGGGCGGCGATCTTGGTGGCCATGGCCAGCGTGGCCTGCTCGAGCTCCTCCCGGGGGACGACCTCGTTGACCATGCCCAGGCGGTGGGCCTCCTCGGCGGTGATCGCCTCGCCGGTGAACAGCATCTGCTTGGCCTTGCGGGCGCCGACCTCGTAGGGGTGGGCGAAGTACTCCACGCCGTTGGCCCCGAACGCCACCACCGGGTCGGAGAAGCGGGCGTCGGTGGAGGCGATGACGATGTCGAACGGCCACACCAGCATGAGCCCGCCGGCGATGACCTTGCCCTGCACCGAGGCGATGGTCGGCTTGGCGATGTTGCGCCAGCGCCAGCAGAAGCCGAGGTAGATCTCCTGCTCCTGCGCCATGTAGCCCTCCTGGCCGGGGGCGTCGAAGTCACCGAACTGCAGGACGGTGTCGAACTCGTCCAGCTTGGCGCGTCGCGCAGGTCGTGGCCGGAGGAGAAGTGCACCCCGTCGGCCGCCACCACGATCACCTTGGTCGTGCTGTCGCGCGCGGCCCGGTCGAGGGCGTCGTTGAGCTCGTAGAGCATGCGTCGGTCCTGGGCGTTGGCCGCCTCGGGCCGGGCGAGCACCACCCGGGTCACCCCCTCGGCCGGCTCCTCCACGCGGATCCTGGTGTACTCGTCGGTCTGCATGCGGGTCCCCCATCGCGTCGGGCGCTGCGGCGCCGTTGGTCACTTTTGCAGCTTCCACCCGTTGACCGCTTGGCGTCGAATCCCACTAGTCTGTGTCCCGTCGGACATCGTGTCCTGACCTACGCAATGCGGGTGACCGGCCAGCCAGTCCGGGGCCCGTCTTCGTCAGCAGTGGTGAAGTTCCGCTCTCGGGCAGTGCGTTGTCAGTCAGTCGCCGCTTCGGCGGCCCGAGCAGCGAGGCCCTCCACCGGTGTGTGGTGGCGCTCGCGATCACAGTTCAAGCTGCGTAGGAAAGGCAGTTCCCATGGCCATCGGCACCGTGAAGTTCTTCAACAACGAGAAGGGCTACGGCTTCATCTCCCGTGAAGACGGTGACGACGTGTTCGTCCACTACTCCAACATCACCGGTTCGGGCTACCGCTCCCTCACCGAGGGCCAGCAGGTCGAGTTCGAGATCGGCCCGGGCCGCAAGGGCCCCGAGGCGCTCAACGTCCAGCCCCGCTGAACCAGCGTTCGATCCAGCGTCCCGGTCTGCTGCCCGCAGGCCGGGACGTCGGCGTTTTCGGGACCGGTCGCGCCGCGCGGCCTCGCTCAGGCCGGCGGGGTGGCGGGCACGGCGAGCTGTTGGCGCAGGGCGAAGCGTTGCACCTTGCCGGTGGCCGTCTTCGGTAGCGCGTCGACCACCACGATGCGGCGCGGGCGCTTGAACGCCGCCATGTGCCGGCGGCAATGGGCCTCGACGTCGTCGGGGTCGATGCGGCGCCCGCTGCGGGCCACCAGGAACGCCACCGCCGTCTCCAGCTCGTCGCCGGCCGTGCGGGCGCCCACCACCACCGCCTCCAGCACGTCGGGGTGCTGCAACAGCACGTTCTCCACCTCGGCGGGCGACACCCAGATCCCGCCCACCTTCATCATGTCGTTGTTGCGGCCGAGGAAGGTCCAGTAGCCGTCGGCGGAGCGGGTGTACACATCACCGGTGCGGTTCCACGGACCCAGGAACGCGGCCTGGGTGGCCTCGCGCCGGCACCAGTACCCGGTGGCGATCGACTCGCCCCTGATGTGGAGCTGGCCGGGCGTGTCGGCCTCGAGGATCTCGTTGCCGGCGTCGTCGCACAGCTTGCACTCGTAGCCGGGCACCGGCGTGCCGCTGGTGCCGCCCCGCTCGGCGCCCACCCGGTTGGACAGGAAGATGTGCAGCGCCTCGGTGGAGCCGATGCCGTCGAGCACGGGGAAGCCGAAGTGGTCCACCACCCTCATGTGCAGGGCGGCGGGCAGGACCTCGCCGGCGGAGGCGCCGAGCCGGACCGAGGCGAAGCGCTCCCGCGGGACGGCCGCGTCGAGCAGCCCGGCGTAGAAGCCGGGCGAGCCGAAGAACAGCGTCGGGCGGTGACGTTCCACCAGGTCGGCCACGCCGGCCGGCGTCGGCCGTTGCGGGTTGAGCACGGTGGCCGCCCCCACCGCGAACGGGAACGTCAGCGAGTTTCCCAAGCCGTAGGCGAAGAACAGCTTCGCCACCGAGTGGCAGCGGTCCTCCGGGGTGATCTGCAGCACCGATGCCGCGTAGGTGTCGGCGGTGACCTTCGGGTCGGCGTGGCGGTGCATCGCCCCCTTCGGCGTGCCCGTCGTACCCGAGGTGTACAGCCAGAACCCCGGCGACTCGCCGCTGGTGGTGGCCACCGGCACCGCGGTGGTGTCGTCCAGCTCCGACCAGCGGTACGTGGCGCTGTCGGCGGCGTCGGCGATGTCGGTGCCGGGTTCGTCGGCCACGATGGTGGCGGCCAGGCCGTCGGCGGCGGCGCGCACCGCCGGCAGGTGCCCGGCGTACTCGGCGGAGACCACGGCCACCCGCACGTGGGCGTCGGCGGCGATCACCGCCACCTCGGCGGGGGTCAGCATCGTGGAGGTGGGCACCGGCACCGCCCCCAGGCGCAGGGCGGCCAGGAAGAACGCCACGAACGCCGGCTCGTCGTTCATGACCAGCAGCACCCGCTCCTCCCGGCGCAGCCCGCAGGCCAACAGCCCGTTGGCGGCGCGCTGCACCTGCTCGGCCACGTCCGCGTACCGCAGGGTCTGGTCCCCGCACACGATGGCGGGGCGGGCGCCGTGGCCGGCGTCGAGGTGGCGGTCCACCAGCCAGGCGGCGATGTTGAATCGGTCGGCGGTGCTCCCGCTGGTCATGGTTGCTCGTCTCCCCCGGGCGTCGTCGGCATCGTAGGCGGCGACGGGCTCGCCGGTGGCGGGACCGCGCCGCCCGCTGGCGGGACCGCCGTCCCGAGGTCGACCCGGCCGCCGGCTCAGGCCCGCACGTACTCGAAATCGAGCGGTCGGCCGTTGATGCCGTTGGCCGGCGCGGCCAGCCAGCCCGCCATGCGGCCGGGCTCGCGCACCGGGCCCATCAGCGAGGCCACGTGCGCCTGGTCCGCCGCGTTGGGCAGCCAGGCGTCGCGGTTGGCCTCCCAGGTGGCGGCATCCACCAAGCGGCCGTCGGGGGTGACGTGGTGGCCGCGGAACCGGCCGACCTTGCGGTTGAAGCCGACATGGGGGGCCAGCAGCTGCCGGCCGATGGGGGCCAGCAGGCGGTTCCACCGGTCGATGCCCTTCTGGCAGTCGGCGGCGTAGTCGTCGCGCAGGGTCAGGTTCAGCGCCGAGAGGGCGGTGGCGGTCTCGGTGGTGACCCGACCGTCGATCACGGTGGGCACCTCGACGGTGTCGCCGTGCAGGCGGTGGTCGTCGGTGCGGGCCTCCTCCTGGAAGCGGCCCTTGAGCCCGGCCGCGTAGTAGTTGGCGGCGTTGGTGGACGTCTCCGAACCGAAGAGGTCGAGCGACACCGAGAAGTGGAAGTTCAGGTAGCGCTGCAGGGTGTCGAGGTTGACGCCGCCGTAGGGGGCGACGTCGTCGGTGTCGTGGGCGCGCATCAGCTCGATCGTGCGCTGGATGACCCGGCCCACCCCGGTGGCGCCCACGAACATGTGGTGGGCCTCCTCCTTCAACATGAACTGGCAGGTGCGGGCCAGCGGGTCGAAGCCGCTCTCGGCCAACGAGGCCAGCTGGTACTTGCCGTCGCGATCGGTGAAGTAGGTGAAGAAGAAGAACGACAACCAGTCGGGCGTGCGCTCGTTGAACGCGCCGAGGATGCGGGGGTGGTCGGTGTCGCCGGAGGTGCGGTGCAGCAGCTCGTCGGCCTCGTCACGTCCGTCGCGCCCGAAGTAGCCGTGCGGCAGGTACACCATCGCCCACAGGTGGCGGGCCTCCTCCACGTTGACCTGGAACAGGTTGCGCAGGTCGTACAGCGACGGCGCGGTGGCGCACAGGTGCCGTTGCTGCTCCACCGAAGCGGGCTCGGTGTCGCCCTGCACCACGATCAGCCGCTGCAGCTCGCCGCGGTACTCGCCGGGCACCTGCTGCCAGGCCGGCTGGCCGAGGTGGTCGCCGTAGGCGATGGTGCGGCCGGGCTTGGGGTCGGCCAGGAAGATGCCCCAGCGGTACTCGGGCATCTTGACGTGGTCGAAGGTGGCCCAGCCCTCCTGGTCCACCGAGATAGCGGTGCGCAGGTACACGTCGGCGTCCTGGAAGTCGGCCGGGCCCTGGCTCTGCCACCAGTCGAGGAAGTGCGGCTGCCAGGATTCGAGGGCCCGCTGCAGCTTGCGGTCACCGGCGAGGTCGACGTTGTTGGGGATGCGTTCGCTGTAGTCGGCGGTGGTCATGCGGGCTCCGGTCTGTCGGATGGGGCGGCGGGCGGGGTTGGGGGGTTGCTCGGGGCGGGCAGGGGTCAGACCCGGCCGCGGTCGTAGGTGGGCCGGGTGCCGCTGCCGTAGCGCAGCAGGGCGCCGTGCTCGCCGGTGGCGTTGGGCCGGCTGAACACCCAGTTCTGCCAGGCGGTGAGGCGGCCGAAGATCTTGGTCTCCATCGTCTCGGGGCCCACGAAGCGCAGGTTGGCCTCCATGGCGGTGAGCGCATCGGGTGAGAACCCGGCCCGCTCGCTCAGCAGCAGGCGGATCTCGTCGTCCCAGTCGATGTCGTCCACCGCGGCGGTGACCAGGCCGGCCTCGGCGGCGGCGGTGGCGTCGAGCGGCTTGCCGGCGGCGGCCAGGGCGGCGGCGAGCCGGTCGTCGTGACCCCAGAAGCGGCTCTGCAGCCTGGTCAGCCCGTTGGCCATCGGGTACCAGCCGTCGTTGGCGGCGTCCACCGTGAGCGTGGCGGCGGCGCGCTCGCCCTCCAGGTCGTCGTACTGCAGGGTACGGTCGGCGGCCCAGGCCAGCTCGGCCAGGGTGCCGGCGAAGCAGCTGCCGGGCTCGATGAGGGTGATCAGCGTGCGGGCCGACAGGTCGAGCCGGCGCAGCGTGCGGGCCCAGTACAGGCGGATCTCCCGCACCAGCCAGTGGTCGGCGGCGTCGGCCAGCGCGGCGTCGAGGACCAGGGCGTGCTCGGTGTCGCCCTCGGTGCGCAGCACCCACGTGCCGAGCTCCGCCTCGTTGGCCCGCAGGTGCAGCATCGCATCGTCGAGCTGGCGGCACGCATCGAGCGGCCACCAGCGCGCCCCCTCGGCGGCCAGGAGTCCGACGGCACCCCCGGCGGCGTCGGCCGCGGTCGGCCCGGCGATGGTGATGGTGGCGCTGCGCTGCTCGCGGTCGTAGTCGACGGCGACCCGACCATACCGGCGGGTCCGGCCGTCGTCGGTCACCGTCAACGGCCCCAACGTGATCGCGCCGTCGCGCCCGGTGGGTCGATCGGAACGGGCGGCGAGGGCGGCGGCCCGCTCGGCGACGGTCTGCTCGAAGCTGCTGCGGGGGGCGATGGCGTCGACCAGGCCCCACTGCAGCGCCTGGCGGCCCCGGGCGCCCTCGGTGCGGGTGGAGAACACGTCGGCCAGGTCGCGGCGGACCTTGCGCTTGTCCACCACCCGGGTCAACCTGCCCGTACCGGGCAGTACGGCGAGCAACGCCACCTCGGGCAGCGACACCGCCGAGGACCGGTCGTCGATGAGCACGATGTCCTCGCAGGCGAGCGCCAGCTCGTACCCGCCGCCCGCCGCGGTGCCGTTGACCGCCGCCAACCAGACCTGGCCGGAGTGGCGGCCGGCGTCCTCGATGCTGTTGCGGGTCTCGTTGGTGAACTTGCAGAAGTTGACCTTGTGGGCGTGGGTGGCCCCGGCCAGCATCTGGATGTTGGCGCCGGCGCAGAACGTCTTGTCGACGCCGCTGGTGAGCACCACGGCGTGGACCTCGGGGTGCTCGAAGCGGAGCCGCTGCACGATGTCGTGCAGCTCGATGTCAACGCCGAGGTCGTAGGAGTTGAGGCGGAGCTGGTAGTCGGCGCGCAGCCCACCGTCGGGATCCACCGCCATGGTGACCGTGGCGACCTCACCGTCGACGCGCACCGACCAGTGGCGGTAGCGCGAAGGATCCCGATCGAAGGTGATCGGCTCGAGCGGTGCGACGGTGTGCGAGGTGCTCACGTGGACGGACCCCTTCGCCGGCGGGTGCAGCGACCCCTGGCCGGGACCGCCCCCGAGACACCCCTCCGGGTGCCGATCACTCTACACTTGTGTTCGCATGCGTCAAGAGTTTGTGGAACGTTGCTCTCGCGGGGAGGGGCTGGCATGCTTCGGCTCCGTGACCGGCGAGCCGCTCCCCCCGTTCGGGGCCACCGCGCCGTGAACGGCCCACCCGACGGGGACGGCGACCGCAGGGGGCGTGGGCCGGGTGAGCCGGAGGCGAGCGCCGGCTCGCTGCTGCTGACCCTGCTGGGCGAGTTCGTGCTCCCCGGCGGGCGGGCGGTGTGGACCTCGACGTTCACCGAGGCGCTCGGCGCACTCGACATCGAGGAGAAGGCCGCCCGCCAGGCGCTGGCCCGCAGCGCCGGTCGCGGGCTGCTGCGCTCGGAGAAGATCGGCCGGCGCGCGCGCTGGGAGCTCACCGACAGCGCCCGCCGGCTGCTCGAGGACGGGACCGAGCGCATCTACCGCTTCGGCCTGGCCACGCCGCCGTGGGACGGGCGTTGGCTGCTGCTGTTCTGCTCGTTGCCCGAGGCCCGGCGGGAGCTGCGCTACCGGCTGCGCGTGCGCTTGGGCTGGGTGGGTCTGGGGCCGTTCGGACCGGGTGCCTGGCTGTCGCCGTGGGCGGAGCGGGAGGCCGCGGCGGTGGCCACCCTCACCGAGCTGGCGCTGCGCGACGACGCCCGCACGTTCATCGGGGGGCTCGGCACCCTGGGCGACGCCCGCGACATCGCCGCGCAGGCCTGGCCCCTCGACGGGCTCGCCGAGCGCTACCGCCGCTTCCTCGTCGATCACGGGCCGGACGGGGCCGGTCCCGATGACGGCGACCGTTCCGGCGACCGCGACCGTTCCGGCGACGGCGAGGTTTCCGGCGACCGCGACCGTTCCGGCGACGGCGAGGTTTCCGGTGACCGCGACCGCGAGGCGTTCGTCCGGGTGACCAACCTGGTGCACCGGTGGCGGCAGTTCCCCGGCGAGGATCCCGGCCTGCCGGCAGAGCCGCTGTCGGCGGCCTGGCCCGGTGCGGCCGCAGGCGCGCTCCATGCTCGCCACCGCGACCGGTCGGCCGCCGCCCGCCGCTGGTGGACGGGCTCGAGGCCGACGACCGGTCCTGACGGCATCGCCCCCGCCGGGCCATCGGCGCCGAAACCTCGCGTTCCACGCGACCGCTACGTTGCGTCGTGCAACGGTGCTGGTCCAGATGTTGCCGCAGCGCAGGACGAGGGCCCTGTGGTCGGCAACGCGCAGGTCAACGCATCCCGGCGTCCGATCCCGCCGCCGCGACCGTCACGACGGGACCGACAGGGTGGACCGAGCGACCTCGCCAGGCGTTCGAGACCACGGGGTCAGCCCTCGTCGGGCAGTGCGTTGAGGAAGGCCACGACGGCCCCGACGGTGGCCCTGCGCGCTCCAGGTGGGGCGAGTGCCCGCACGCGGCCAGCTCCAGCCGGCGCACGGGCCCCCGCACCCTCGCCTCGATCTCATCGAGCTGGGCCATCGTCCCGTACTGGTCGTCCTGCCCCTGGATCAGCAGCACCGGTGTGTCGATGCGCTCGAGCCCGTCGCGGATGTCCCACGAGCGGAACGCCGGGTCGAGCCAGGAGTCGTGCCAGGCCCCGAACAGGGCGTCGGCATCGTCATGGTGGCGCACGAGGCCCACCCGCAGCAGTCCGTTGCGATACGCCTCCCCCGCCGCGGCGATGCCGGCCACGGTGCAGTCCTCGACCAGCACGTGTGGCGCCAGCAGCACCAGCGCCACCACCGCGGGACCCGACGGAACACCCGCACCCGCACCCGCACCCACCGTCGCTGCGTAGCGCAGGGCGATCGACGCCCCGTCGCTGTGGCCGATCAGCACGGCGTCTGAGGCCGAGCCGGGCCAGCAGCTCGGGCAGCACCACCTCGGCCTCGTGGTGCAGGTAGCCGACGCCATGGCGGCGCACCGGTGGCTGGGACCGCCCGTGGCCGGCCCGGGCGTAGGCCACCCCCGACCGACCGGTCCGGGCGCACACCTCGGCGGGCGGGCCGCGCACTGCGTGAGCGACCCCAGACCCTCGTGGAGGAACACCGCGGCGCCCGCCGGGCGGGCCGGTCGTGGTCCCCGTAGCGCTCGAGCTCGAGCGCGGCTCCGTCGACGGCCACGCGCAACACGTCGATACGTTCGCGCATCGCACGGCCCCGATGCCCGCCCGGGCCAGCCGGAAGGCGAGCCGCTCGCGACCCGCAGCGCCGGTGTCGCGCCCGCTCGCCCGGACGCTGGCGTCGACCCCCGACGGCGGGGAGGCAATCGGCCGCCGCCCGGACATCGACGCACAGGGGGAAGCAATGAACGCTGGGGCGCGACCGCTCGAAGGCCTGCGGGTCGTCGAGTTGTCCATCGCCATCGCCGCTCGAGCTGCGGGCGCATGCTCGCCTTCTTCGGCGCTGACGTGATGAAGGTCGAATCGCAACAGCACCCCGACGTGGCCCGGCTGTTCGGTTCGGCATGGGCCCGACGCCCGAGCTGGCGTCGGTCTTCACCGACACCAGCCCGTACCTGCCGGAGATGAACGCCAACAAGCGGTCGGTGGGCCTGAACCTCAAGTCGCCGGCTGCGCTGGCCGCGGTGAAGGAGGCTGATCGCCAACAGCGACGTGTTCCTCACCAACTACTCCACCCCGGCCGTGACCGACCTGGGGCTGGGCGCCAGTGCTGCGCGAGCTCAACCCCGCCTGATCTACGCCGCCCTGCCGGCGTTCGGCTCCGACCCGTCGCGCCCGTACTACGAGTTCATCTCGTGGGGCCCCAACCAGGCCCCGCTGGTGGGCCTCGATGCGGTGACCGGCTTCGCCGACCAGGAACCGGCCGGCATCGCCGCCTTCGCCCCACCCGACTACTTCGCCGGCCTGCACGCCTTCATGGGGATCATGACCGCGCCGAGCACCGGGACCGCACCGGCGAAGGCTGCTGGGTGGACCTCTCGCAGTTCGAGATCACCGTGTCCGCCCTCGCCCCCTACGTGCTGGACCAGCAGCTGTCGGGAGAGGTGGTCGGCCGCAGCGGCAACCGGGTCGACTGGTACGCACCCCAGGGCGTGTACCCGTGCACCGGCACCGACCGGTGGGTGGCGATCACCGCCCACGACGACGACGCCTGGCGGGCGTTGGTCGCGCTGATCGAGCCCGGTGGCGCCCTCGCCGGCGACCCCGCCCTGGCCACCCTCGAGGGACGCCAGGCCGACGACGCCCACGACCGCATCGACGCCGCCATCGCCGCCTGGACCGCCACCCGCAGCCCCGAGGCGGCCGCCGCCGCGCTGCAGGCGGTCGGCGTGGCCGCCTACCCGGTGCACAGCCCCGAGACGCAGCTCACCGACGCCCAGCTCACCGAGTACGGCTGGTACCGGGCGCTGCCGTCGTTCCGCTTCCCCGATGGTGACCTCTGCGGCGGCAGCGCCATGCGCCTGCACGGCACACCGGGTCGCTTCACCCGCGGCGCGCCCACCATGGGCGAGCACACCGTCGACGTCCTCGCCGGGGTGGCCGGGTTGGCCGCCGGCACCATCGACGACCTGCTCGACGAGGGGGCCGCCTTCACCCCCACCGCCCCCGATCTGAAGCTGCACCGGCCCTACGAGCACGTCCTGCGCATCCTCGGCCTGGACGAGGAGGACCCCGCATGAGCACCACCGCCAGCCACAGCGCCCACCACGGCGCACCCAGCCAGCCCTGGGCCGGCCTGCGCGCCGTGGACGAGGGCGGGCTGTGCACCGCCTACGCCACCCGGCTGTGGGCCGCCCTCGGCGCCGAGGTGGTCGTGCTCGAACCGCCCGGTGGCCATCCCTACCGGCAGCTGCCGCCGTTCGCCCCGGCACCGGCGCCCTGGAGGGCTCGCTGTGGTGGGCGGCGTCGGGCAGAACAAGCGCTCGGTGGTGGCCGCCCCCACAGCGAGCTGGCCGCCGAGCTCCGCGCCGCCGCCGACGTGGTGCTGGTGGAACCCGACCCCGACGAGCGCGACGCGGTGGCCGCCCGCCGGCCGACAACGTGGTGGTGGCCGTGACCCCGTTCGGTCTGCGCGGCCCGCAGGCCACGTGGCGCGGCTCGGACCTCGTGTCGTGGGCGGCGTCGGGGCTCAGCTACGTGACCGGCTTCCCCGACCGGCCGCCGGTGGCGTTGGCCAAGCTCAACTTCGCCGCCCACGTGACCGCCATGAACGCGGTGGGCGCCGCGATGGTGGCGCTGCGGGCCCGGCGGCAGGGCGCCGGCGGCCAGCTGATCGACGTGTCGATGCAGCAGGCGAACGCCATGCTCTCGCCGGAGGCGGGGGTGCCGCTGGTGCTCGACGACGGCGTGCACCGCGCGCGCCGGCAACCGACGCACGGTGAGCCGGCCTTTCGGGTTGTACCCCTGCGCCGACGGCTTCGTGTCGATCATCATCGTGCAGCCCGCCCACTGGAACAACCTCGCCGCCTGGATCGCCGAGGCCACCGGCATGGACGCCGTGCTCGAGCCGGCCTTCGTCGACCTCGCCACCGGTGGAGGCGTCGGACTTCATCGACTCCTCCACCGAGATGCTGACCGAGCCGTTGACCAAGCACGAGCTGTTCACCGAAGGGCAGCGGCGCAACATCCCCATCACCCCGGTCAACACGGTGGCCGACCTCGCCGCCGACCCCACCTGGAACAGGCCGGGTTCTGGCGCGACGGCGACCACCCGGTGGTCGGCGCCCACCGCCATCCCGGCGCACCGTTCACCGGCGGCGAGGGCTGGTGGCACTGGTCCCGCGCGCCGATGCTCGACGAGCACCACGACGACGTGTGCACCCGCTGGGACGTGCCCCACACGCTGCCGGCATCGTGAACGGGGCCGCCCCGCCCGGCGCCCGACCGCCGCACGCCGATTGCATCGCCGCCATCCACGGCAGCCCCACCCGGGCGGTGGTGGCGGTGACCGGCGGGGGGGTCGCCGCGCTGCAGTGGCTGCTGTCCGTCCCCGGCGCCAGCCGGACCATGCTCGAAGGTACGGTGCCGTACGCGGAGGCGGCGCTGCGCGAGCTGGTGGGAGGCGAACCCGACGGCGCCGTCTCGGTGGCCACGGCCGCGGCCATGGCCTCCGCCTGCCGGCGCCGGGCGGTGGCGCTGGCCGTCGCCGAGGGGCTCGAGCCGGCCACGCCGCTGGTGGGGGTGGCGGCCACCGCCGCGCTGGTGTCGGACCGTCCCAAGCGCGGTGCTCACCGCGCCCAGGTGGGGCTGGCCACCGCCGCCGCCACCACCGTGTGGACCATCACCCTCGACAAGGGCGCTCGGGACCGCATCGGTGAGGACGCCGTGGTGGCCGACCTCGTCATCGCCGCCCTCGCCGCCGGCTGCGCGGTGGCGCCCGACCCACCCACCGCCCTGCTCGCCGGCGACGAGGTCACGCCGGGCTGGCCCGCGCCGGCCCACACGGACACGGGCGCAGCGCAGGACACGGGCGCATCGCAGGACCAGGGCGCATCGCAGGACCAGGGCGCATCGCAGGACCAGGCAACCGAGGAGCACCACGCATGACCGAGTCCCATCCCGCCGACGGCGCCGAGCTGGTGCGAGACGACGCCGCCGGCCGCTACGAGCTGCGCCGCGGTGAGGAGGTCATCGCCTTCGCCACGTTCAGCGAGGCGGGTGCGGTCACCACGATCCCCCACACCGAGACCAGGCCCGACCTGCGCGGCCACGGCACCGGCGCCGTGCTGGTGGGCAAGGTGCTGGCGGAGCTGCGCGAGCGCGGCCGCAAGGTGGAGCCGCGGTGCTGGTTCGTGGCCGAGTACATCGAGCTGCACCCCGAACACCGCGACCTGCTGGCCTGATCTGGCGCCGGATCAACGCCGGATCAGCGCCGGCTCGACACCGGCGGCCACGGTCGGCCTGAGCTGGCATGATGACGCCCGGACCCCGGCACCCGGCCGGGCGGAGCATTCGGGAGAGCACATGGACGCGGCGCAGAAGAAGGTCGCCCTGCGGGCCATCAACTACGGGCTGTACGTGTTGACCGCACGCGACGGCGACGAGGTGACCGCGGCCAGCGTGAACTGGTTGTCGCAGGCGTCGTTCGAGCCACCGCTGGTGATGGTCGGGGTGAAGGCCGACAGCCACAGCTGCGCGCTGATCTCGAAGGTGGGCAGCTTCGCCGTCAACGTGCTCGCCGAGGACCAGCTCGACATCGGCAAGGCCTACTTCCGCTCCACCACGGTGGAGGGCGATATGGCCAACGGGTACCGGTTCGAGCCGTCGCCCACGCTGGGCCACCCGCTCATCGTCGACCTGCCGTACTGGTTCGAATGCCGCGTGACCGACACGATCGAGCGCGGCGACCACACCGTGTTCGTCGGCGAGGTGGTGGACGCCGGCGTGCGCAACGAGGGCGCCACCCCACTGCTGCTGCGCGCCACCGGCATGAACTACGGCGGCTGAGCCCACCGCAGGGCGCCGCTGGCCGTACCACGCGGTACGGTCAGCGGTCCGCTAGACGGCCACGCCGACGACGCTGCCGATGACGGTGGTGACCGCCATGGCCAACGCGCCGAGCGCCACCAGCCGCAACGCGGCCCGGCCCATCGGCGCACCGCCGAGGCGCCCGGCGAGCGCCCCGAGACCGCCGAGGGCGGCCAGCGTGATCACCGCGGTGATCAGGCTGCGCACCGACTGGGGCAGCAGGCCGATGGCCAGCACCGGCACGGCCGCACCGGCGGCGAAGCTGGCGAAGGACACCACGGCCGCCTGCAGCGGTGCGGCGAGGTCGTCGGGGTCGAGGCCGAGCTCGTCACGGGCGTGGGCGCCGAGGGCGTCGACCTCGTGCAGCTCCATCGCCACCTGGTGGGCCAGCTCCGGCGACAGGCCGCGGCGGCGGTAGATCTCGGTGAGCTCGCGGAACTCGGCCTCGGGGTGGGCGGCCAGCTCGGCCGCCTCCGCCCGCAGGTCCGCCTCCTCGGCGTCGCGCTGGGAGCTGACCGAGGTGTACTCCCCCGCCGCCATCGAGAACGCCCCGGCGGCCATCGACGCCAGCCCGCTCAGCCACAGCACCGAGCGACCGGCGTTGCCGGCGGCGACGCCGAGCACGAGGCTGGCGGTGGACAGCAAGCCGTCGTTGGCGCCGAGCACCGCGGCCCGCAGCCAGCCGCTGCGCTGGGAGCGGTGCGTCTCGGAGAGGTGGCTTTGGTGGGCGGTGCGCGAGCTCATGGGCCCCTTGATGGTAGGGCCCGGCGGCACCGTTGCGGACCGATGACCCCGAACGCCGATCGCCCCCGCCCGGCCCCGCCGTCGGTTGGGGCGGCGACGCTGGTATAGCCTCGCCCGGGGGTTTCTCTCACCTATGCCTGATCAGATCAAGCTCGACGCCATCCGCGCCGTGGGGACCATCGGCGTGCTCCCCGAGGAGCAGCAGCGCGCCCAGCCCTTCGAGGTCGACCTCGTGCTCGACGTCGACACCCGGGCGGCCGGCGCCACCGACGACCTCGACGCCTCGGTGGACTACGGCCGGCCCATCGCCATCGCCGCCCGCATCATCAGCACCGAGCGCCACCAGCTCCTCGAACGGGTCGCCGCCCGCATCGCGGAGGAGGTGCTGACCCTGGCCGGGGTGGAGGCGGTCGAGGTGACCGTGCGCAAGCTCAAGGTGCCGGTGGCCGAGGACGTGCGCTCCAGCGCGGTGACCATCCGCCGCACCCGGGTCGACGCCCACCGCCGGCCGGCCCGCTGGCGCACCGCCTACCTGGCCATGGGATCGAACCTGGGCGACCGCCGCCAGCACCTGCGCCGGGCCCTGCAGCGGCTGCCGCTCGATGTGGACGGCACCGGGGTCAGGGTGACCGGCACGTCGCACGTGTACGAGACCGATCCGGTCGGCGGCCCCGACGATCAGGGCCCGTACCTGAACATCGTGGCCGAGGTGGAGACCACCCTCGACCCCTTCGAGCTGCTCGAGCGCTGCCTGGCCACCGAGGCGGCCGGCGGGCGGGAACGGCAGGTCCGCTGGGGCCCGCGCACCATCGACATCGACGTGCTGCTCTACGACGACGTGCGCATCGAATCCCCCGAGCTGACGCTGCCGCACCCGCGCATGTGGGAACGGCGCTTCGTGCTCGAACCGCTGTCCGACCTCGCCCCCGAACGGCTGTCCAAGGATTGGGCCGAACGGCTGCCCACCGCCGGGGTGCGCCGGGTGGACGGCCTCGACGGATGAGCGCAGCCGACGGGGTCCGGCTCTACACCGCAGCCGAGCTCGACCCCACGTCCTCGCCGCCCGCAAGGGCCACCTCGGTATCGGTGTGCCTGCCCGCCCGCAACGAGGCGGCCACGCTGGGGCCGATCATCGACGTGATCATCGGCGAGCTGATGGCCGCCGGGCCCGGCGGGCAGCCGGCGCTGGTGGACGAGCTGCTCGTGCTGGACGACGGCTCCACCGACGCCACCGCCGCGGTGGCCGCCGCCCACGGCGCCCGGGTGGTCAGCGTCGACACGGTGCTGCCCGAGCTGGGCGCCGGCCGGGGCAAGGGCAACGTGCTGTGGCGCAGCCTGGCCGGTGGCCGCCGGCGAGCTGATCGTCTGGTGCGGCGCGGATGTCACCTCCTTCCGGGCCGACTACGTGACCGGCCTGCTGGCGCCGCTGCTCGAGGACCGCGCCATCGGCTTCGTGAAGGGCTTCTACGACCGGCCGACCGCAGCCAGCGGGCACGGCGGCGGGCGCGTCACCGAGCTGGTGGCCCGACCGCTGCTGTCGCGCTTCTTCCCCGCCTGGCGTCGTTGCGCCAGCCGTTGGCCGGCGAGATGGCCGGCCGCCGGGCCGTGCTGGAGGCGGTGCCGTTCGTGCAGGGCTACGGCGTGGAGACGGGGCTGTTGATCGACATCACCAACCGCTTCGGCTTCGACAGCGTGGTGCAGGTCGACCTCGGCGTGCGCCGCCACCGGCACCAGCCGCTCGACGCCCTCGCCGTGCAGGCCACCGAGATCCTCCAGGTGGTGCTCGACCGCGCCGGGCTGCCCGCTGAGTCCATGGCGGTGGAGCTGGCCCGCTCCGACGGTTCGACCGTCACCGTGCCGCTGGTCGAATGGCCGCCCATGGACACCGTCGCCGCCCGCGGCGTCAGCGTCTGATCATCGTCGGCGCAGGGGACGGATCGGCGTGATCGACGGGCTCGAACGGTTCTATGCGGTCGACCCGCCGCCGGCCGACCGGCCGTGGGTGATCGTCTCGATGGTGGCCTCCGTCGACGGCGCCACCGCGCTCGACGGGCGCAGCGGGCCGCTGGGCAACGACACCGATCGGGAGGTGCTCCGCCTGGCCCGGGCCGCGGCCGACGTGATCGTGGTGGGCGCGGCCACCGTGCGGGCCGAGCAGTACCGACCGGTACGGCCGCCCAAGCAGCTGGTGGTCATCAGCCGCACCGGGGACCTCGGCGGCGCACCGGCCGCCGGCGCCCCCAACACCCGCGTGGTGAGCCCCCCGGCCGGCGGTGCGGCCGGGCTGGCCGCGGTGCTGGCCGAGCACGCGGCCAAGGTGGTGGTGTGCGAGGGCGGGCCCTCGCTCAACGGGCAGGTGCTCGCCGGCGGTCTGGCCGACGAGGTGTTGCTCACCGTCAGCCCTCGCCTGCTGGCCGGCGACAGCGCCCGCATCGCCCACGGCCCCGGTGCCGATCCCGGCACCTGGCAGCTGCGCCACGTGCTGGTCGACGAGGACCACCTGTTCCTGCGCTACCGGCGGCGCTGACCGCCGCGGGCGCCGCAGCTCAGACCTCGCGACGCAGGTGCTCGGCCAGCGTCAGATCGTCGGGCACGTCGAGCTCGCTGCGGTGCGGCCCGCACGGTGAGGTAGTCGTGCACGGCGGCCACGTCGTGCACCCGCACGATGGCGCCGCCGGCGTCGATCCCCGCCCCCACCGCCGCCAGTGTGCCGGCGTCGCGGGAGCGGGGCCGCCGCTCGGTCAGCGCCGATGAAGTCCTTGCGGGAGATGGCCAGCAGCACCGGCCGGCCCAACGCCACCACCCGGTCGAGGTGGCGCAGCACGGCGATGGTCTGGGCCGGGGTCTTGGCGAAGTCGGGGCCGGGATCAAGACCGTGCGCTCGGCCGGCACCCCCAGCTCGGCGGCCAGCGCCAGCTTCTCGGTCAGGAACGTGACCACGTCCTCCACCACGTCGGTGTAGGCGGGGAACTCCTTCTTCTTCGGCTCCGCCCGGGTGTGCATGATCACCAGCGCGGCGCCGGTCTCGGCAGGCGGTGGCCAGGCCGGGGTCGCACAGGCCGCTGACGTCGTTGAGGATCTGGGCACCGGCGTCGAGCACCGCCCGCGCCACCGGCACCTTCCAGGTGTCCACCGAGACGACCGCGCCCAGCTTCACCAGCCGGCGCACCAGCGGCAGCACCCGGTCGAGCTCCTCCTGGGCGTCGAGCGCCGGGCGGTTCGTCACCCCGATTCGCCGCCCACGTCGATGATCGTGGCGCCGGCTTCGAGCAGCCGCTCGGCCTGGGCCACCTGGGCGTCGACGCCCACCACGTCGCCGCCGTCGGAGAAGGACTCGGGGCTGGCGTTGACCACCCCCATGATGGCGGGCCAACGGTCGAACACCCGGTCGGGCAGCACCAGCGGGGCGATGGCGGGAGCGTCGTGCACCGCCGAATCCTTGCAGAAGGCCCGGTGGCCACGGCCAACCGGCTCCGCTCGCCCGGCCTCGCCGCCCACGCTGCGCCCGACGGCGCTGCTCCGGCCTGCCCGGCGGCCGCGGCCAGGCGCGGGCCTGCCACTGCGCGGTGGCGGCCACCTGGTTGAACGTGAACAGGTGCAGGCCCTGCACGCCGAGGCGTTCGAGATCGGCGGCCAGCGGATCGAGCAGCTGGTCCGGCTCGAAGTGCGCGCCGCCGAACAGCTTGCGAAGGCCGACGTTCTTGCGCAGGAAGCGCAACGACGGACCGACGCCGAGGCGGACCCCGAGGCTGATGAGCTTGGCCCGTTCCACCACACCGGGCACACCGAGGTTGATCGGCAGCGTCACCCCCGCGGCCCGCAGCGCCTCCAGCCAGCGACGGGTGGTGGCCGGGTCGAAGCACATCTGGGTGGTGGCGTGGGCGTGCAGGCCGGCCGACGCCAGCAGCGTGGCCTTGCGTCGCAGCTCGCCATCCAGCGTGGCGTCATCGATGAGCGGGTGGTGGTCGGGGTAGGCGGCGAACCCGACCCGGGTCAGCTCGGGGGCGGCGGTCAGGAGGTCCTCGAGGAAGGGGTAGGCACCCTCGTAGCAGCCCGCCGGTCGCGGTGCGTCGCCCGCGATCACGAACACCTCGCGCACGTCGAGCCGCCGCAGCCGCTCGGCGATGGCGGCGGTGTGCTGCGGGTCGCGCACCATGCGGGCGGCCAGGTGGGGCACGGCTCGGTGGCCGCGCACCGCCAGCTGGGCCACCAGGTCCAAGGTGGCCTCGGGGCCCTTGACCGGGGAGCAGGTCACCGTCACCTCGGCACCGACGGGCAGCGCGGCGATGGCGTCGGCGGCGCTCTTCATCGGGATCACCTCGAAGCGGGCGCCGGCCACGAGGGAGGTCAGCAGCGACGGCGCACCCGGCCCGCCCGGCCCGGGATCAGCCATCGTTGCGCACCACCACGAAGCTCTCATCCTGGAACCACAGGCCGCCGTGCTTGCGGACCACCTCGACGGTGGCATCGAGGTAGCGGGGTGAGCTGAGCACCGAGGCGATGCGCTCGTCCTCGATCTGGGCCACGTAGACCGCCGCGTTCCACGCCGCCAGCGCGGTCGAGGTGCTGATGCGCGAGCCCACCTCGTTGGGCATGGCGTGCAGGTGGTAGGTGAACAGCGCCCGGGCATCGCTGGTGCCCTCGAACGCGAAGCCGGGCGGGTGGTCACCGGCGCTGCCGTTGAGCTCGCGCTCGAGCTCGGTGATCAGCAGGTGGCGCGGGGTGGCGAAGGGATCCTCGTCGGGCCAGATGCGGCGGATGATCTCCATGCCCGGGTCGTGGCCCGTCGACTGCACCACCACCAGCCGACCGCCCGGCGACAGCGACCGGGCCAGCGGGGCGAGCACGGTGCGGACCTTGGCCGCCGCCGGCGTGCGGGAACGGTACGGCTGGGCGGCGAGCACCAGGTCGTAGGCGATGTCCTGCGGGGCGCCGATGTTGCGGGGGATGATGCGGTCCAGGGCGAAGGCGCGGTCGCGACGGTAGAGCACCAGCACGGCGGGGTGCTCGTAGATCGGGTTGCCGCTGCTGGCGCTGGTGGTGGTCTGCCAGCCATCGGTGAGGACGTGGTCGAGCTGGTGGATCTGCTCGGAGAACGCATGGGCGCTGTCGCCGTCGAGCGCGATGTCCCACCACCTCAGCCCGGCCTGGTTGGCCGCCGAGCGCGGGTAGAGCCACGGGGCCTCGGCGTAGAACATGTTGGTCAGCACGAACACGGTCTCGGGGTGCTCGGCCAGGCGGTCGGGAAGCTGGTTGAGGGTGAGGCGGGCGTCCTCCATGGAGATCTCCTTGCCCGCCGCCACGAAGGGCACGGTGGGCAGCTCCCGGTGCAGCTGGCGCAGGACCTGGGACAGCACGGTGCCGTTGCCGGTGCCGGCGTCGAAGAGGTACAGCGCCGGCGGGGTCGGTCTGAGGTAGGGCAGCTCGCGCCCGATGCGGGCCGCCACCTCGGACTTCTCGCTGGTGGTGGTGACGAACAGCAGGTACTTCTCGCGGTTGTCGAAGAAGCGGAACGGTTCGTCGCGGCGCGGCGCGGCTTGCGAGGCGAGCAGGCCCGAGCTCTCGGGTGTGGTCGTGGTCATGCGCGTCCCCTTCGCTCCGACGCCCACCGGCCGGCCCCCGACCGACCGAAGACTGAGTGCGCTTCAGAATAGGTCGGGGATCAGGGGGTTCGGCAAGGGCACCCGCCCACTCGGAGCGAATCGCCGGCGAATCGCTGCGAGCGGGCCGCCCGCCGAATCCGCGGCGAATCGCTGCGAGCAGGCCGCCCGCCGAATCCGCGGCGAATCGCTGCGAGCGGGCCGCCCGCCGAATCGCGGGCCGCGCCGGTCAGAGCCCGATGGCGAGGTACTTGACCTCGGTCCAGTCCTCGATGCCGTACTGCGATCCCTCCCGGCCCACGCCCGACTCCTTCACCCCACCGAAGGGCACCTCGGGCGAGGAGATGAACCCGGTGTTGATGCCGACCATGCCGTACTCGAGCGCCTCGCCCACCCGCCACACCCGTCCCACGTCGCGGGTGTAGCAGTAGGCCGCGAGCCCGGCGCGGGTGTCGTTGGCCCGCAGGATCGCCTCCTCCTCGGTGTCGAACACCCCCACCGCGGCCACCGGCCCGAACGCCTCCTCGCACGACAGCGACATGGCCGGATCCACGTCGCGCAGCAACGTCGGCGCGAAGAACCGGCCCGGCCGGTCGAGCTGTTCGCCGCCCAGCAGCACCGCCGCCCCGCCGGCTCGGGCATCGTCGACGAGGCGTCGCACCTTGGCCAGCCCGGCGTCGTCGATCAGGGGCCCGACCGCCACGCCCGGTTCGTCGAAACGGCCCACCGCCAACGCCGAGATGGCGGCCTGCAGCCGTTCGAGGTAGGCGTCGTGCACGCTGCGCTGGACCAGGATGCGGTTGGCGGCAACGCAGGTCTGGCCCGAGTTGCGGAACTTCGCCACCAGCGTGCCCGCCACCGCGGCATCGAGGTCGGCGTCGTCGAACACCAGGAACGGGGCGTTCCCGCCGAGCTCCAGCGACACGCGCTTCACCGTCGCCGCACACAGGGCGGCCAGCAACTTGCCCACCTCGGTGGAGCCGGTGAAGGAGAGCTTGCGCACCACCGGCGAGGCGGTGATCGCCTCACCGATCACCGGGGCATCGCCACCCGCCCCGGTGACCACGTTGAACACACCGAGCGGTACGCCGGCCCGCTCCCCCAGGGCGGCCAGGGCCAGCGCGGTCAACGGCGTCTGTTCCGCCGGCTTGGCCACCAACGTGCAGCCCACCGCCAGCGCCGGGCCGATCTTGCGGGTCAGCATGGCCGCCGGGAAGTTCCACGGCGTGATCGCCGCCGCCACCCCGACCGGCTGGCGCAGGGCCACCACCCGCTTGTCGGCCGCGAACGTGGGGATCACCGAACCGTCCACCCGCCGGGCCTGCTCGCCGAACCAGTCGAGGAACCCGGCGGCGTAGGCCACCTCCCCGAGCCCCTCGGCCAGGGGCTTGCCGTTCTCCCGGCAGAGCAGCTCGGCCAACGGCGCGGCGTGCTCGTTGAGCAGCGCAGCCCAGCGGCGCAGCACCGCCCCCCGCTCGCGGGCCAGCATGGCCGCCCACGCCGGCTGCGCCTGCTCGGCGGCGGCGATGGCGGCCCCGGTCTCGGTCGCCCCGCAGCGCGCCACCTCGGCCACCGTCTCCCCGGTGGCGGGATCATCCACCGCGAACCGCTCGGTGGTGGCCCGCCAGGAACCGTCGAGGTAGGCGTCGGTGTGCAACAGGTCCCGCCACGATGCGATCGTCGTCATGCGCGGGAATGTAGCGCCGCCCCGTCGGCACACCGTCCCCACCGCCCGCCCCGCCCGCTCACCGTCCGCCCCGCCAGCCGGGACACCGTCGCCACGGCGCCGGGCCAGCGGGTAGCGTCCGTCGCCGACGGTGCGCCGTCCCGATTTCGTCGCGTCGCAGTGGGCGCCCTGGAGGACCATGAAGATCGCTCGTTTCACCCATCAAGGCCGGACCCGCCTGGGCGTCGTCGTCGGCGACCAGATCGCCGATGTCGGCGGTGCCCGCCCCGACCTGCCCACCGATGTGGGCGCACTGCTCGACGGCGACGGGCTGGCCGCCCTCGCCTCGCTGGTCGACGGCGCCACCAAGATCGACCTGCCCGACGTCCAGCTCGAGGCGCCGGTGGCCAGCCGCCCGAGTTCCTCGCCATCGGCCTGAACTACGCGCTGCACATCGCGGAGTCGGGCCGTGAGGCGCCCAAGGTGCCGGTCGTGTTCAACAAGCAGGCCACCTGCGTGAACCGCCCCGGTGGCGACATCCACATCCCCGCGCCCGCGCCCGACATGATCGACTACGAGGGTGAGCTGGGCGTGGTCATCGGCCGCACCGCCAAGCGGGTCAAGGCGGCCGACGCGCTCGACCACGTGGCCGGCTACCTCATCGTCAACGACGTGTCGGTCCGTGACTGGCAACGGGCCTCGGCCACCATGACCATGGGCAAGTCGTGGGACACCCACGGCCCCATCGGCCCGTGGCTCACCACCGCCGACGAGGTCCCCGACCCGCAGGCGCTGTCGATCAAGACCTGGGTGTCGGGCGACCTGCGCCAGGACGGCAACACCAAGAACATGATCTTCCCGGTGGCAACGCTGATCGAGCACCTCTCGACGGCGTTCACCCTCCTGCCCGGCACGATCATCGCCACCGGCACCCCCGAAGGCGTCGGCATGGCCATGAAGCCCCCCGGGTTCATGAAGGCGGGCGACACCGTGCGCATCGAGATCGACGGTCTCGGTGCGCTGGAGAACCCGGTGGTGGCCGACCCGGGCGCCTGACCCACGGGCCCAGCACTGCATCCGCTGCGGCGGGGTTGCCACTCGGCGACCCCGCCGCGGCGCGTCCGGCACCGGTTCAGCCGGCGGACCCCGCCAACGGTCCGCAGAGCGGCACGACCTACTTGCCGCCAGTCGGAACAGTTCGGGATCATGCTGTTTCCAAGCAAGATGCTTCCCGGGGGAGGCCCTCGATGGGTTCTGATTCGACGATCCACTCCGTCGTCACGTCGCTGCGGGTGCTGCAGGCGTTCACGCCGACGGATCGCGTGCTCGGCGTGTCGGAGCTCGCCCGCCGGTTGGGCATCGGCAAATCGACGGTGCACCGGGCGCTGCAGACGCTGGCCAGCGAGGGCTTCGTCACCCAGACCACCGGCGGCCGCTACCGCCTGGGCATCAAGCTGTGGGAGCTCGGCCTGCAGGTCGTGCACGGCCTGGAGCTGCGCGAGATCGCCCACCAGCACGTGGAGGCGCTGCACACCCGCACCGGTGAGACCGCCCACGTATCGGTGCTCGAGGGCGTCGACGTGGTGTTCGTCGACCGCATGGAGTCCCAGGAGACGCTGCGCATGTTCTCCCGCGTCGGGGCCCGGGTCCCGGCCCACTGCACCTCCACCGGCAAGGCGATCCTCGCCTTCGCCGACGAGCAGGCGGTGGCGACGGTGGTGGCCGGCGGGCTGGCCCGCATGACCCCGCGCTCCATCAACTCGGCCGACATGCTGCAGCGGGCGCTCGAACAGGTCCGCCGCGACGGCTACGCCTACTCGCTCGAGGAGAGCGAGATCGGGGTCAACTCGGTGGGCGCACCGATCTTCGACCATCGCAACAGGGTCATCGCCGGCGTGTCGGTGGCCGGGCCCATCAGCCGCATCCGGCGAGATCGCATCCGCGAGCTCGGTGCCCTCGTCCGGCGGGTGGCGAACGACGTGTCCCGCGAGCTCGGCCACCGCCAGGCCGCCTCCCCCGCACGGCCCGCTCCCGGCCGGCCCGCCCCCGCCGCCGGCGACACCGGCAACAGGACGAGCACCACCGGCAACGGCGTGGTCACCGCCGGCAACGGCGCCGGCGCCGGCACCCGAGCCCACACGACCGGCGGCCCGCCCGCCGGTGGCGTGCTCGCCGCCGATCGGCCGCTGGGCGACACGGGCCGCCAGGGCAGCGCCCGGCCGCTCATCCGCACCACGTTCCGCTGAGGACGCCACCGGCGATACGGTCTGCGGCCGTGCCCTCACCCTGCCCCGCCCGCGACCGCATCCTGCTGCTCGACTTCGGCGGGGTCTGCAGCCCCCATCCGTTCGAGCAGCCGGACAAGAGGGCCGCCACGTTCGGGCTGCGGGTCGACCAGCTGCCGTGGGCCGGACCGGCCGACCCCGATCGGGATCCGCTCTACGCCCGCCAGCAGGCCGGTGAGATCACCGAGCGCGAGTACTGGGCGGCGCACGCGGCCACGCTGGGCCGGCTGGTGGACGGCAGCGAGTGGACGCTGCAGCACATGATGCGGCGCTTCCACGAGCGGGTCGTGCCCGACGAGCTGTTGCGCCCCCAGGCCACCGCCCTGGCCGATGCCGCCCGGACTGAAGGCGTGCGGGTGGCGGTGATGTCCAACGATCTGCGCGACTTCGCCGGCGAGGCGTTCGTGGCCGGCTGCCGGTTCCTGCAGCTCGCCGATCCCATCGTGGACGCCTCGGTGACCGGCGTGTTCAAGCCTGCGCCGCAGGCCTACGCCCTCGCCCTCGAGGCACTCGGCTCACCCGACGCCGGCAGCGTGCTGTTCGTCGACGACCAAGCGGCCAACGCGGCCGGTGGGCGCGCCGCCGGCATGGCCGCGGTGCACTTCGACGTGCTGCAACCCGCAGCCGGCTGGTGGACGGTGGCCGAGGAGCTGTTCTGTGCGGCGTTCGCCGAACAGCTGTACGGCCCCCGGCCGTGATCAACGGGTGATCGTGCGCCCGGGGGACTTCTTGACCTCGCGGAACGGGACGTTCTTGTCGACCTCGGGTTCCTTGGGCAGGCCGAGGATGCGCTCGCCGATGATGTTGCGCTGGATCTGGTCGGTGCCCCCGCCGATCGAGGTGAAGAACGCGTTGTGCAGCGCGTAGGAGGCATCGGCCGAATCCGGCCACTGCTCGCCCCACAACGTGCCCTCGGGCCCGAGCAGGTTGACCTGCAGGCGACCGGCGAAGTGCAGGATGCCGCTCATGGCCAGCTTGCCCAGCGAGGCCAGCGGCGTTGACGAGCCCTGCTCCATCAACGCCTTGGCCCGCCGGCCGTTCCACTCGTTGACCATGCGCAGGCAGTGCAGCCGGGCCAGGTCCTGGCGGACGACCGGATCGCCGGTGCGGCCGCGGGCCCGGGCGAACTCGACGAGCTCGAGGTCGGGCACCGGCGCGCTCCACTCGGAGGTGGGGTCGCGGTTGATCTTGGCCTTCTCCTTGGCGGTGTCGCGCCGTTGGGTGACGCCCATGACCGCCCGCTCGTACATGAGCGCGGTCTGCAGCACCCACCAGCCGGCGTTGAGCTCGCCCAGCCGGTTGGCGTCGGGCACGCGGGCGTCGGTGATGAACACCTCGTTGAAGCGGGAGTCGCCGGTGGCCTGGCGGATGGGGCGCACCTCCACCCCGGCCTGCTTCATGGGGAAGAAGAAGAACGTGATGCCGCGGTGCTTCGGTTGATCGAGGTCGGTGCGGGCGATCAGCAGGGCGTACTCGGCCTGACGCCCGCCCGAGGTCCACACCTTTTGGCCGTTGACGATCCACTCGTCGCCGTCGCGCTCGGCCCGGGTCTGCACCGAGGCGAGGTCGGAGCCGGCGCCGGGCTCGCTGTAGAGCAGGCACATGTCGAGCTGTTGCAGCAGCAGCGGCCGCAGCACCTGGCGCTTCAGATCGTCCTGGCCGAAGGCGAGCACGGTGTTGGCCCACAGGTTGGTGACGTCCTGGCCGTAGCCGTTGGCCCCGACCTTCTTGAACTCGTCGTCCACCGCCCGGGCGGCGTCGGGGCTGACGCCCTTGCCGAACCACTCGACCGGCCAGCTCGGCGCCGACCAGCCGGCGTCCACCACGGTGGCGAGCCAGGTCCGGGGGTCGATGCCGGGGCGGTGGTGCTCGGCCAGCCAGGCCCGGGCCTCGGCCCGGATCTCGGCATGATCGACCGGTTCCTGCGTCATCGTCTCCGTGTCCACGAAGGTCGATCCTACGTCGCGACCGGCAACGTCATTCAGCGCCGCCCCCGTCCGGCCGGCCGGCTGCGGCGCGGTCAGCTGACGCAGAGCTCGTTGCCCTCGGGATCGGCCAGCGTCGTCCACCGCGTGGGGCCGAGGGCGCCGTCGTGCAGGAACGTGGCGCCGAGCTGCAGCAGGCGGCCCACCTCGGCGGCGCGCTCCTCGTCGGTGCGAGGCCGTTCCGGGTGGAGGTCGAGGTGGATGCGGTTCTTGGCCTGCTTTCGTTCCGGTACCCGCTGGAACAGGAACCGGGGCAGGCGGCCATCAGGATCGGTTGCCGCCGCCGCATCCCGGAAGGCGCGGCGGCCGTCGATCTCGACGACCTCCTCGGCGCGCAGCTGGCCGGCCTCGAGCAGGTGGCCGACGAGGTCGTGGTGATCCTCGAGCTCCAAGCCCACGGCCGCCGCCCAGAAGCGGGCCAGGGCGTGGGGATCGGCGCAATCGAACGTGAGCTGGATGGCGTAGGCGCTCATGGGGCCACGCTACCCCGCACCCGACGTCGCCCATACCATTCGGCATGGTATGGGAGCGTCGGCCGGCGTGGCGTGGCCCGGCATGCGAGCTGGTGCGCCGGCTCAGGTGCGGTCGGCTCGCAGGGCGTCCTTGATGGCGGCGCGGTCCACCTTGATGTCGAGCCCGGCGCGCTCCTGCTGCAGCTTCATCGTCGAGCGCGAATCCTGCTGAGCCCAGCCCCGGCCGAGCGCCTCGGTCATCTCCTCGAGCGTGAGGTTGGCCAGCCGCATGGGAACGCCCAGCTCCCGGCCCAGCCCGCAGGCCAGGCTCACGTCCTTGTGGGCCAGGCGCAGGGCGAACGCGGCCGGCTCGTACTCGCCGGGGAGGAACTGGTCCACCAGGCCGTCGAACGTGCGCCGCCGGCCGATGGCTCCCTGACGGATGGCCTTGAACAGCTCCAGCGGGTCCACCCCGCCCTTGATGCCCATGGTCATGACCTCGGCCAGCGCGGTCTGGATCCGTAGCCGGCGCAGTTGTGGGCCAGCTTGGCCACCGAACCGGCGCCGATGTCGCCCACCAGCACCGGTTCGTCGGCGAAGTCCGCAGCACCGGCTCGAACCGGGTGTACACCTCGGCATCGCCACCCAACCAGATGGCCAGCTTCTTCGACGCCGCCCCGCGCGGCCCGCCCGACACGGGGGCGTCGAACACGTGCACGCCCCGCTCGGCGAAGCGGGCGTGGATACCGCGCAGCACGGTGGGCGAGTTGGTGGACAGATCGAAGTAGGCGGAACCGGCCGCCATCGCCCCGAGCAGGCCGCCCTCCCCCAGCGCCACCGCCTGCACCTCCGGCGGGCCGGGCAGCGAGGTGAACACCGCCGCCGCCCCGGCGCACACCCCGGCCACCGTGTCCGACCACGTCGCCCCCGCCGCCACGTGCTCGTCGGCCGCCTCGCGGCGCACGTCGTGCACGGTCACGTCGTGGCCGGCCTCGATCAGGTGGCGGGCCATGTGCCGGCCCATGGTCCCCAGGCCGATGAACCCCAGCTTCACGGTGCTTCCCCCTTGTCGTCGACCCCGTCGGGTCGCCAGCTCACAGTTCGGTGTCGCCTGCCGCCAACCGCTGGAAGATCGTGCGGTTGAGGATCTCGTTGGTGCCGTCGGCCACGTTGATCACCCGTAGCGTGTGGTACGCCTCGGTCAGGCCCAGCTCGTTGGTGAAGCCCATCGCCCCGTGGGTCTGCATGGCCCGGTCCACCGCTTTGACCGCCGCCCGCACCGCGAACGTCTTGGCCATCGACAGCTCCTTGATGGCCCGGTGGCCGCTGTCGAGCAACGCCGCCGCGTTGCAGCCCAGCAGATGGGCGGCGTGGATGTCGGTGGCGGACTCGGCCAGCGGGAAGGCCACGCCCTGGTACTCGCTGATGGGCTTGCCGAACGCCTGCCGCTCCTTGGCGTAGTCCACCGCCTGCTCGATGGCCCAGCGCGACAACCCCACCGAGCGGGCGGTGTTGTAGATGCGGCCCAGCGACACGCCCAGCAAGCCGATCTGGAAGCCCTCGTCGAGCTCCCCTACCAGCTGCCACGGCTCGACCCGCACGCCGTCGAACACCGATTCGGCCTCCGACCCGCCGGGCTCGCCCCACATGCCGATCACCCGGTCGAGGCGGAAGCCCTCGGCGTCGGTGGGCACCAGGAAGGCGGAGATCCCGCCGCGACGGGCCTTGGCCCGCTCGGGGTTGGTGACCGCCAGCACGATCATCCACTCGGCGATGGGCACGTGCGTGGTCCAGATCTTGCGGCCGTAGAGGCGCCAGCCGTCGCCGTCGGGTTCGGCCCGGGTGCGGATCATGGTGGCGTCGGAGCCGGCGTCGGGTTCGGACATGCCGAAGCACATCATCGTCTCACCGGCCATCATGCCGGCCAGGATCTCCTCCCGGGCCCGCTCGGTGACCCGCTCGAGGACGGCGCTGGGGCCGAACGCCCAGTGGCTGATGGCGAACTGGGCCAGCCAGCGGCGGCCGCCGCACAGGTGGTAGATCCGCTCCCAGGCGGCGAAGTACGCCAGGAAGCCCATGCCGCCACCGCCCAGGCTCTCGGGCACGGCCAGGTTGAAGTAGCCCGCCTCGGCCGAAGCCATGCGGATCTTGCGGATGAGGGCGACGACGTCGGGGCTGTAGGCGCCGTTGGGGGCGAAGCGGTGGCGCACGTCCTCGAGCAGCTCCAGGTTCGCCTCGTGCACGTCGATGACCTCGGTCTGCACGAAGCGCTCGAGGCCGTCGAGCACGTCCTGCAGATCCTGGGACATCGGGAACGCGATCGAGCGGTTGACCATGGCCGGTCACCCTAACTGCGAGCGGATCACGCCGCCCGGAGCACGCAGCTCGGCACGCCCTCGACCCGCACGCCCTCGACCCGCACGCCCTCGACTGTTCGCCCTCGACCCGCACGCCCTCGACTGTTCGCCCTCCCCCGGCGCACCCCTCCGCCGATGCGTTGGCCGGAAACCCGTCGCGCTCGATTCGACCTCGATTCGGATTTGGTCATCTGACACACCGTTCGACCGCCCGCCGTCCCGGGCCAGCCCCACGCCGTCGGCGCGCACCGCCGTAGGTGGTCGGACGGAGCGGTTGCGTCGAGCGCGCCGAATCGACGTCGAATCGGCGCCGATGGGTGGCGGGGCACCTCCGCCTCCCGACGTCACCGGCACCCCGCACCCGGCACCCGGCACCCGGCACCCGCCACCCGCCACCCGGCACCCGGCACCCGGCACCCGGCACCCCGACGTCATACCCCACGGTATGCAACCTTTCGAAGCGGAGCGCCACCCACCGCCACCCTCACACCCTGCGCCGGCGGACCCTTCCCCGACAGACTGGCGACCATGCTGCCATCGCTCCCGGCCGGCGTGGGTGCCGGCGCCCTGTCCCCGAGGCCGAGGCCCGCCTGGCTGCCCGGCGTGGGCGACCCGCCGCTGGTCCGCCCGCCGCTGCACGACCACGCCGCCGTCGCCGTCTGGCGGGCCGCCATCCACGCCGCTTGGGGCGAAGGCACCGAGGGTGACGAGCCCGCGCACGGGCCCTTGCCCTGGCGTGCGGGCGGCGCGCCCTCGCCGCCGGGCCCGCCGACGCGCCGCTCACCGTGCTGTACCTGCACGGCGGCGGCTGCGTGCTGGGCAGCGCCGGGGTGGCCGCCCCCATCACCGCCCGGCTGGCCGCCGCCGACCTGCGCGTCGTCTCCCTCGACTACCGCCTCGCCCCCCGCACCCCTTCCCCGCCGCCGTCGACGATGCGGCGGCCGCCCACACACGAGCTGCGGGCGGCTGCCCGCACCGCCCGGTGGCGTTGGCAGGCGACTCCGCCGGTGGCGCGCGCTGGCCCTTGCGGTGGCGCTGCGGAAGCGGCTCCGAAGGCACCGCCCCACCGGCGGCGCTGGCGCTGTTCTGCCCGCACCTGGCCCACGACCCCGACCCCGACGCGCAGGGTCGGGCCGAGGACGGCGGAGGCCGGGCCCTGGCCGACGCCTACCGCGACGGCCACGACCCCGCCGACCCGCTGCTGTCGCCGCTGCTGGCCCCGGCCGACCTGCTCGCCGGCCTGCCGCCCACGCTGGTGCAGACCGGCACGCTCGACCGGTTGCACCCGCAGGCGATCCGCTTCGCCCGCCTGGCCCGGCCGCCGCGCGCCCCCGTGCAGCTCGATGTGTGAAGGGTTGTGGCACACCTGGCAGTACCATCGGAAGCTCCCCGAGGCCGACCGGGCGTTGGCCGAGGCCGCTCGCTTCCTCGTCGCCGCGGCCCGTTGAGCACAGCAATCGATCCCCCCAGGAGCACGCCCCCATGGCGACCATCGTGTGGTTCCACGCCCACCCCGACGACGAGGCCATCCTCACCGGCGGCTCCACCGCCAAGGCGGCCGACGAGGGCCACCGCAACGTGCTCGTCGTGGCCACCAACGGCGACCACGGTGAGCTGCCCGACGACCTGGCCGAGGGCGAGAGCCTCGTCGATCGCCGCCGCCGGGAGACCGACGCCAGCGCCGCCATCTTGGGCTTCGACCGGGTGGCCTGGCTGGGCTACAAGGACTCGGGCATGACCGGCTGGGCCCAGAACGAGGACCCCGACTGCTTCCTGCAGGCCCCGCTCGACGAGGCCGCCGCCCGCCTGGCCGCCATCCTCACCGAGGAGGACGCCGACCTGGTCGTCACCTACGACTGGCACGGCAACTACGGCCACCCCGACCACATCACCGTGCACCGGGTGGGCAAACGGGCGGCCGAGCTGCACGGTCGGGTGCGCCTGTTCGAGGCCACCATGAACCGTGACGCGGTGCGGGGGTTCGCCGAAGCGGCCAAGGCGGCCGGGGTCGCCCTGGCCGACAACCCCGACGAACCCGAGTTCGACCCCGACGCCCCCGCCGACGACGGGCTGCCCATGGGGGTGCCGGCCTCGGAGATCACCCACGAGGTCGACGTAACCGCCTATGCGCTGCGCAAGCAGGCGGTCGCCTGCCACCGCAGCCAGGTGACCGACACGTCGTTCTTCCTCCAGATCCCCGACGAGCTGTTCGCCATCGCGTTCGGCACCGAGTGGTTCATCCGGCCCGACATCCCGGCCGGCCTGCAGCGCCGCTGGCTGCTCGACTGATCGGGACCCCCACGGCGCAGCCACCGGCGCCCAGGCGGCAAGGTTCGGTCCAGGCAGCGTTCAAGCGGCGCTCACCGGGCCGGAACACGGCGCTCGAAGGGCGTGGCCATCATCGACGCCGATGCCGCCGTCAACCACGTCGTCCGTGTCCGACCCCTCGTTCCTGACCAACACCTCACCCGGGCTGGAACGAGCGTGGTATCGGTGGCGACCTCCGACGAGATCACCGAGCAGCCGCGCGGTCCAGCTGCTCGGCTGCCACTGGTGCGTGCTGCGCCTCGACGGACAGCTCACCGCGTTCGAGGACCGCTGCCCCCACCGGCTGGCGCCGCTGTCGATCGGCACGAACTGCGGTGCCGTGCTCGAGTGCCGCTACCACGGCTGGCGCTTCGATCGGACCGGGGCGTGCACGCTGATCCCCTCGCTCGGGCCCGATGCCGCCATCCCACCCCGGGCCTCCGTCGCCGTACCGTACGGTGTGGTCGAGCGATACGGGTTGGTATGGCTGGCGCCGGCAGCGCCGGTGTGCGAGCTGCCCGCCTTCGACGAGTGGGACGACCCGACCTACGACACCTGCCGCAACGAACCCCGTGACGTCGCCTGCAGCGCCTTCCAGCTGACCGACAACTTCCTCGACGCCACCCACCTGCCGACCGTGCACACGCAGACCTTCGGGGTGGCCGACGCCGGCTACCTGCCCCCGCACGAGGTGGCCGCCGACGGCTGGCGGATCTCCACCTTGTACCGGGTGACCTACCGCAACCACGACGACCCGCTGGTGGCAACCGGCGAGCACCCACTCGCCCAACCGCAGGACCTCTACAAGGAGGCGTGCCCGGCCTCCACCGCGCTGATCCGCCTCGACATGCCCCTCACCGGCAAACGGCTGGCCATCCTGTTCGCCCTGCAGCCGCAGCACGACGACAGCAGCCGGGTGTACAAGCAGATGGCCCGCAACGACTTCGCCGGCGACGAGCAGCGCATCAAGGAATCGCTCGCCTTCGAGGACCTGGTCATGGACGAGGACCTGGTCGTGCTGGAGGCCTACCGGGAGCTGGGCGTGCCCCTTGACGTGCGCACCGAGGTGCACACCCGCACCGACAAGCTGTCCCTGGCCTACCGGCGCCTGCTCGCCGCGCTGGTCGGTGGCGAGGGAGACGTTTTCGCTCACTCCTCGATCGTGAGCCGAGGGTGGGCGCTGACCAGCTGGTCGGGGCGCGGCGCGGGCCCGAGCCCGAGCTCGGCCAGCAGCTGCTGGCTGTAGGCGATGCGGCCGTTGAACGGCCAGGGCACGCCGCTCACCAGCGCCAGCGCAGCGGCGGCCATCACCGCTTCGGGCTCGACGTCGTCGCGCCGGGCCTCGGTGATCAGCTGGTGGTGCACGACCCCCAGGGTGGGCACGATGCCGGTGGGCGACAGGGCGTTGACGGTGATGCCGTGGGCGTGGACCTCGAGGCCAGGCCGCTGGTGAACCGTTCGAGGGCGGCCTTGACCATGCCGTAGACGGTGCCGGCGCCGCCGATGCCCTCGGGCGGAGGCTCGGCCGGGTGCACGCCGGCCTTGGAGGAGATGTTGAGGATCGACCCGCCGCCGCGCTCGATCATCGAGGGCAGCACTGACTGGCTCAGCTCGAACAGCGCCCGCACCTGCACCTCGAACATCAGGCGGAAGTGCTTCTCGGCGAAGTCGACCACCGGCGTGAAGTAGGTGACCGCCGCGTTGTTCACCAGGATGTCGATCAGGCCCCAGCTCGGTGCGCACCTCGTCGACCAGGCGGGCCCGGTCCTCGCCGCGGCCGAGGTTGGCGGCGAAGGCCACCGCGCTGCCGCCGGCGGCGGTGATTTTCGGCCACCGTCTCGTTGATCGTGCCCTCGAAGGGCGACTGGCCCGCCTCGGTGGTGCGGGCGCTGACCGCCACGACCGCACCTCGGCCGCAAGCACCGGGCGATCTCCGCCCCGATGCCCCGGCTGGCCCCGGTCACCAGCGCCACCTTGCCGTCCAACGTCCCCATCGTGCCCTCCGGTCAGCTGCGGCGCGGGCGCGCCGGCGCCCGGCAGCGTAGGTGCTGCTCCTGGCCGCTCACCGCGCCACGGTGGGGACCGGGCCCGGAGCGGTCCGCCGACCCGGCCGGGCGGCCACCGCCTCGTCGTGGGCGGCCTCCAGTGCCATGCGGGCCAGCGGGTCGAGCCGGGAGCGGGCCCAGCCCTCCAACGGTGGCGGCACCGCCGGCAGCCGCCAGGTCACGGTGACGTGGCGAGGTCGCCTCGCCGCACCCCGACCTCGCAGCACCAGCACGTAGTCCTCCTCGCAGCGGAAGGCGTGGGCCACCTCCCTGGAGCTGACCACGTCGTCGTCCTCCAGCATGGCCAGCACCCAGGCCAGGATCACCGTGGCCAGGGCCGGCCCGACGCCCGGCGGTCGAGCTCGTCGAGCAGCACGCCGAGGGGCACATCCCGTGCGACGGAGCGACGGGGGCGATGAGGGCGACGGCGGCACCTCCCCGTTCTACCGCCCGGCGGCCGGTGGATCCATCCGCCGCCGGTGACACCCGACCGGCGAAGCTGCGCCACCCGCCGGGTAGGACGCCGGCACCGGCCGGCCTTCGGGCGGCGCGACCGACCCGGCAGGAGCGACGCAGCCATGGATCCGATAGCGGCGACGACGGCGCTGGTGGCGCTGGGCTCCGGCGTGGTGGGCCTGGTCGTGGCCCGGCGCCGGCTGCTGGGCCTCGGGCTCGGGGCGCTCGCCCCCACCTGCCTGCGCACCGGCACCCTGCCCACCGCGGCGACGTGGGAGGGGGTCAACGCCGTCGGCCTGGTGGCCGCCATGGTGATCGTTGCCGCCGCCGCCGAGCGCTCGGGCTGCTGGCCTGGATCGCCGAGCGGTTGGCCACCGGTGTCCGGCGGCCGCGGCTGCTGCTCGCCGCCACCTTCGCCGTCGCCGTGGTGCTCACGACCACGTGCAACCTCGACACCACCGCCGTGTTGTTCACGCCGCTAGCGCTGTCGGTGGCGGCCGCCGCCGGCCTCGGCGCGGTCCCGTTCGCGCTGGCGTCGGTGCTGGCCGCCAACTTCGGCTCGCTGCTGCTGCCGACGTCGAACCTGACCAACCTGGTGCTGTGGCGGTCGTCGGGGCTGTCGTTCCCCCGCTTCGCCGCCATCACCGCACCGGCCGCCGCGCTGGCCGCCCTCGCTCGCCTCGCCGCGCTCCTCATCCGAGGACCGCGCCCGCCAGCCCCGCCGACCCGACCGCCCCGGCGGTCATCGGGGCAGGCGGGACGGCGGCAGGGCTGCTCACCGATGTGGCGTTGCCCGGGTGACGCGCCGCGGCGGTGGCTGCGCTCATCGTGGCGTTCCTGGCCGGGGCGCCGGCCATGCCGGTGGCGGTGGTGACCGCCGCCGGACTGCTGGCGATGGCGGCCGGCGCTCTGGTCGGCCCGGCTCGGCCCCCGGCTGGTGGGCACGCTGCTGTTGGTGTTCGCCGCCGCCGGACCGCTGGTGGACCTGTTCGACATCGCCGCCCGGCTCGACGGGGTCACCGACCGGCAGCTGGCCGCGGCCGGCGCCGCGCTGTCGGGGGTGGCGACCAACCTGGCGGCGGTGCTGCTGCTCGAGCCGGCAGCCACCACCGACAAGCTGCAGGTGGCGTTGCTGGTGGGCGTCGACCTGGGCGTGGGCCTGACCCCGGTGGCGTCGCTGGCCACCGTGCTGTGGGCCGACGCCCTGCGCCGCCGGGCCCAGCCGGTGCCGTGGCGGGCCTACCTCCGCCTCGCCGTCCCGCTGGAGCGGCTCTGCCTCCTCGCCACGCCGCTGCTCGCCCGACTCGGGACTTGAGCCCCTACCCGGCTGCGCCGGGGTCGACCTACCGTGCGCCCGCTCGGGGGAGCCGACGAAGCGGCGCGGAAGCCGCCCGGCACGGCGGTCGTCGAGAGGAAGGACGAACCCGGATGGACGTCATGCTGACCTGCGCGTCGCATTCCCGCTCATCTACCTGCGACCCGCAGCACCGGGCAGACCGAGGCCTGCCGGGCCGCCATCGACGCCCAGCGCGACGCGGTGCAGGCGTTCGACCCGCAGCTGGTGCTGTGCTTCGGCACCGACCACTACGGCGGGTTCTCCATGTCGTGCATGCCGTCGTTCTGCGTCGGCACCCGGGCCACCGCCCTGGCCGACGTCGGCGGGTTCCCCGGCGTGCTCGACGTCCCGGAGCCGGCTGCCGAGGCGCTGGTCGACCACCTGCGCGCCGCCGGCATCGACACCGCCGTCTCCTACGCCATGGAGGTCGACCACGGCTTCTCGCAGGTGCTGCACGAGTTCACCGGCGCCGTCGACCGCTACCCGGTGCTGCCGGTGTTCGTGAACTGCATCGCCAAGCCGTTCGTGCCCTTCGCCCGCATGCGGGCGCTCGGCGAGGCCGTCGGCTCGTTCCTGCCCTCACTCGGGCTCGATCGGGTGCTGATCGTGGGCACCGGCGGCATCTCGCACGACCCGTCGCGCCTGTTCCCCACCATCCACGACGTGCCGGCCGAATGGCTGCCCTACCACCTGCTCGGCACCAAGCAGGAGACGGTGCCGCGCCAGGTGTGGATCGACTGGGAGATCGAGATCCACGCGCAGGGCGCGGCGATGCTGGCCGACGAGAGCACCGGGCTGACGCTCGAGCAGCTGTCGATCATCGAGACGTTCGATCGGCCGTTCCTGGAGCTGATGGCCGCGGGTGACCTCGATCCGATCTGCGGGTGGGAGCCCGACGACATCGTGGCGCAGGCCGGCATCGGGGCGCTCGAGACGATGTCCTGGGTGGCGGCCCGGGCCGCGGCGGCCGCGGTGGGCGTGGACCGGGCCGAGGTGCCGTTCTACTCGCCCATCCGGGATTTCGGGGTGGGCTTCGGGATCCTGTCGGGCCGTAGCTGAGCCGCCCGGTCCGCAACCGGCCCGCGGGTTAGCCTGCCACTGTGACCGACCACACCTGCTTCGCCCTCGACATCGCCGACCAGGTGGCCCACCTGCGCATGATCCGCCCCGAGCGGGCCAACTCGATGATCCCCGAGTTCTGGCGGGAGCTGCCGGCCATCGTCAACCGGCTTTCGGACGAGGCCGGCGCCCGGGTGCTGGTGCTGTCGGCCGAGGGCCGGCACTTCTGCTCGGGCATGGACACCACCGTGTTCACCAACCCCGGCGGCATCGCCGATACGTCCAAGGGTGGCGGCCGCTCCAGCCGGGCCCGGGTGGCGGACACGTTCCGGGCCATGGCCATGGATGCGCAGGAGTCCTTCACCGCGCTGGAACGGGCCCGGTTGCCCATCCTGTGCGCCATCCAGGGGGCGTGCGTGGGCGGCGGGGTGGACATGGTGACCGCCGCCGACCTGCGCTACGCCACCGAGGACGCGTTCTTCTGCATCCAGGAGATCAACATCGGCATGACCGCCGACGTGGGCACGTTGCAGCGCCTGC
Organism: Acidimicrobiales bacterium; assembly: GCA_041394365.1. GTDB lineage: Bacteria > Actinomycetota > Acidimicrobiia > Acidimicrobiales > CAIXPF01 > CAIXPF01. The sequence goes on along the minus strand of JAWKIM010000008.1, from coordinate 318,693 downwards.
CCAAGCTCATACCGCCCGGTATCGTGGCCGAGCTGGCCTACACCGGGCGCCGCATGCCGGCCGCCCAGGCCAAGGCCTACGGGCTGGTCAACGAGGTCTACCCCGACCACGCCACCATGCTGGAGGCGGTGCTGGCCACCGCCCGGGAGATCGCCGCCAAGAGCCCGCTGGCCGTTTGGGGCACGAAACGTACCATGCAGTATGCCCGGGAGCACTCGACGGCGGACGGCCTCGAGCACATCGCCACCTGGAACGCGTCGATGCTCGACCCCGCCGACATGGCCGAGGCGTTCACCGCCCAGATGGAGAAGCGGGAGCCCTCCTACCCCGACCTGTACCCGGTGCGGCGCGGCTTCGGCGCCTGACCGGGCGGCGGCGGGCCGCCCCGCCAGGCGGCCCCGCCGGGCGGCCCGACCCCGGTCTCAGCGGGCCAGGCCGGGGATCTCGCAGGCCTGGTCGAGCTCGACCTTCACGGTGACCGACGGGTTGACGTGGGGACCCGGCCCCCACGACGGCATGACCATCGAGTACAGCCCCGAACCCCCGCCGGCGATCAGCACGAGGTCCTCCGGCCGGCGGAACGCCTGCAGCAGATCGTCGGGGTTGCCGTCGCGCACCATGGTCGGGTTGAGCGAGCGCAGCAGGCCCCGGCGGTTGACCGCCCGTTCGCACAGCGCCTCGGCCGTCTTGGCCCGGTCGTAGCCGGCCTTGGCCAACACGTCGATGTGGTCGGGGTTGAGCACCGCCACCGCCGAGCCCCGGCCGAAGTGGGCGTTGTTCGAGCCCACGTTGGCCAGCGTCAACGCCAGCGTCTGCAGCAGCCGCTCGGGCGCGGTGGGATCGTCGGCGTCGCCCACGAAGATCACCGAGTGCGGCCCCTCGGTGCCCACGATGGTCACGGCCGAATCCTCCGGGGCGAAGCCGCGGGACACGTGCAGGGGCTCCCACGGCGAGCTGTCCTCGTCCTCGGCCAGGCAGAACGTGAACTTGCCGGGATGGCCCAGCAGCGCCATGTCCGACGTACCGGGCCGGCCGCCGCCGATGTTGATCATGCACAGCCGCAGCGCCCGGCCGATGGAGGCGTTGGCCCGGTGCCCCGGCCCCAGCGCTCCGAAGCCCGAGGCGATCGGTCCGCAGGCGTGACGGGCGGGCCCGTTGACGATGAGCAGCGGGGCGATGCAGTGCGTGGTCGCCTGCAGCTCGGTCAGATCGAAGCGGGGGTCGAGCGCCGCCTGCACGGCCCCCAGCACCACCGGCAGGTGGTCGGGCAGGCACCCTGCCATCACCGCGCAGGCGGCGACCTTCTCGATGGTGGCATCGCCCAGGTTGGGACCCATCGCCCCCAGCGACACGTCGGCCGGCAGCCCGGAGGCCAGCACCATGCGCTCGACCCGCTCCGGGGTGGGCACCACCACCGGCAGACCGTCGGTGCAGCCCAACTCGTGCAGCTGCTCCAGGGCGGCCGCCTCGTCGGCGGCGCTCAGCATGCCCATCAGTTCGCACCTCCGGTGCCGCCGCGCAGGGCGGCCACGATCTCCCCGACGATGAGCCGGGCCACCCGGATCATGTTCTCGGTGCCCGCGCCCGCCACCGGGTGGGGGAACTGCACCCGGGGCACGTCGGGCATGCCCACGGAGCGGGCGATGAAGTTGCCCTGCGGCCAGAACTCGCTGGAGACCAGGGCCACGGCCGGGACGCCGATCCGGGCCAGGTTCACGCCGTCACGCACGGTGCCGGTGGTGCAGCTGCCTCAATGGCCGTAGGCGGCGACGGCCGCCTGGCAGGTGCTACGGATCTCCTCGAGCATGGCCGGGCCGGCCACCGAGGAGGCGTCGCCCTTGTCCCAACGCCGGAAGGCGGCGTTGGGCAGCACCTCGGCCAGCGCCGCCTGCACCTGGTCCAGGAAGGCGACCGAGTCGGGGAAGCCGTTGGCCAGCAGCCCGATGGTGAAGCCGGGCGCGTCCACATCGGCGGCCAGCGCGTAGGCCTCCACCGGTGCCCCCGGTTCGGCCCTCGGGTCCACGAACGTCACGCTCATCGTCGAAACCTCACACGATCCGGGCGTCCCGCAGGGACGCGATGTCATCGTTGCTGTAGCCGAGGGAGGCCAGGATCTCCTCGGTGTGCTCACCCAGCTGCGGGGCCCGGTGGCGGATCTCGCCCGGCGAGGCGGACAGGCGCACCGGGAAGTCGGCCAGCCGCACCGGCTTGGCCGCCGTCGGGTACTCGGTGTCCTTGAGGAAGTCGATGGCGTTGATGTGCTCGTCATCGAGCGCCTGCTGCGGCGAGTACACCGGACCGCCCGGCACCTTGTGCTGCTCCAACAGGGCCAGCACCTCGTCGGTGGTCCGCTGGCCGCACCACTCGTCCATGATCGCGGAGAGCGCCTCGCCGTTGTCGCCGCAGGCCAGGTCGTCCTTGAAGCGGTCGTCGCTCAGCAGCTCGGGCCGGCCCGCAGCTCGCACCACCGTTCGAACTGGTACGCCGATCACCAGCACCATCACCCAGCCGTCCTTGGTGCGGTGCACGTCGGCGGGACCGGAGGTCTGGCCCCGGTTCATGGTGCCCACCCGGTCGATGCCGAGCAGGTCCTGCTCGATCAGCGCCCCGGCGTTGAACGTGAGCGCCGTGCGCAGCAGGGCGCCCTCGATGAACTGGCCTTCTCCGGTCTGGTCGCGGTGGCGCAGGGCGGCCACGGTGGCCAGCGCCGACAGCGAGGCGGTGCCGAAGTCCACGTAGGGCACGAAGGACCGTACCGGTTGGTCTGCCGGGCCGCTGAGGTGCAGGTTGCCCGACGCCGACTGGGCCAGCCCGTCGAAGCCGACCTTGTTGCTCCACGGCCCACCCGACCCGAAGGCGTTGACCGTGGTCAGGATGATGTCGGCCTTGATGGCGCGCAGCGTGTCGTAGTCGAGGCCCATCTGCACCAGCGTGGCCGGGGGCAGGTTGGCCACCACCACGTCGGCGGTGGCCACCAGCCGGCGCACCACCTCGCGGCCCTCCTCCTTGACCGGGTTGAGCGTCAGGCAGCGCTTGTTGCGGTTGCACTGCAGGAACATCGAGCCGACGCCGTCGTCGGTGACCGGGCCCACGAAGCGGTCCTCGCCGCCGTCGACCCGCTCGACGCGGATCACGTCGGCGCCGAGATCGCCCAGCAACGCCGCACAGAACGGGCCGGCGATGTACCGGCCGAAGTCCAGCACCCGCACATCGGTCAACGCACCCATGATCGCTCCCCCTGTGGCGTCCCCGGTTGCCTGCACACTACCGGGCACGCCGGCGGCGGCGCAGCGCTACGCTGCCCGCCCCATGGGGACCATCGATCAGGCTGCACTGGACAAGCTGCGCGAGCGCATCCGCCGGGAGGTGGAGGAGGGGCCGCTGCTGTCGTGCCAGTTCGCGCTGGCGCTCGACGATGAGGTGGTCACCTTCGAGACCTACGGCGACGCCACCGACGAGACCCGCTACGTGATGTTCTCCGCCACCAAGGTGTTCGTCGCCTCGGTGGTGTGGCAGCTGATCGCCGAGGGCCTGCTCGATCCCGCGCTGCCGGTCACCCACTGGTTCCCCGAGTTCGGAGCCAACGGCAAGGAGGCGATCACCCTCGAGCAGGTGATGCTGCACACGTCGGGGTTCCCGTACGGCCCGCTCGGCCCGCCCCGCTGGGCCGACCGGCAGCTGCGCCGCGAGGCCATGGCCGGCTGGCGGCTCAACTGGGAGCCCGGCACCCGCTACGAGTACCACCCGACGAGCGCCCACTGGGTGCTGGCCGAGCTGATCGACACCGTCACCGGCGGCGACTACCGCGACGAGCTCGAGCGGCGGGTCACCGGGCCGCTCGGCCTGGGCCGGGTGCTCGGCATCCCGCTCGACCAGCAGGCGAACATCGCCACCCTCAAGGTGGTGGGCGACAACGCCACCCCCGACGAGCTGGAGGCCACCTTCGGGGTACGGGAGCTGCCCGCCGGCGAGGTCAACGACGCCGTGCTCACCGGCTTCAACGATCCGGAGAACCGGGCGGTCGGCGTGCCCGGCGGCGGCGGCGTGGCCCGGGCCGACCAGATCGTCCGCTTCTACCAGGCGCTGCTGCACAACCCCGGCGAGCTGTGGGACCCGAAGGTCCTGCACGACGCCAAGACCAACGTGCGCAACCACCTGCCCGACCCGCTGACCCGCACCCCGGCCAACCGGTCCCTCGGCATGATCCTGGCCGGCGACGACGGACGCTCGAACTTCCGGGGCATGGGCCGCACCCTGTCCCCCATGGCGTTCGGCCACAACGGCGCCCGCGGCCAGATCGTGTGGGCCGACCCGGCCACCGGGCTCAGCTTCGCCTGCCTGACCAACGGCCTCGACCGCAACGAGGTGCGCCAACCCCGCCGTGACAGCGCCATCGCCAGCCTCGCCGGCGTGTGCGCCACGGCGTGAGCGGCAGCCCCGCCACGCAGCCCGCCGGTGGTGCCGGCGGGCCCGACACCACCGCCCTGCTGGCGCCGTACCGGGTGGTCGAGCTCGGCGACCGCCGCAGCGCGTTCGCCGGGTACCTGCTGGCCGAGCTCGGCGCCGACGTGATCGTGGTGGAGGCGCCCGGCGGCGGCTCGCGCCAGGCACCCCATACCGTTAGGTACGCACCGCCGTTCGTGGCCGGCCGCGACGGGTCCGACCCCGAGGACTCGCTCGTGCACCACGCCCTGCACGCCGGCAAGCGGTCGGTCGTGCTCGACCTGCTCGAGGCGAGCGACCGGGAGCGGCTGCGCCGGCTGGTGGCCACCGCCGACGCGGTGATCGACGCCGGCCCGCCGGCCGAACGGGCCGCCGCCGGCCATCCCGACACCGACGAACTGGCCCGCTGGAACCCCGCCGCCGTGCACCTGGTGGTCAGCGGTTGGGGCACCGACGGACCCAAGGCCGACTGGCCCGACAGCGACCTCGTCACCGCCGCCGCCGGCGCCCAGCTGGCCATCACCGGCAACGCCGACAAGCCGCCGTTGCGCTGTGCCGTGCCCCAGGTCTACGCCCACGCCTGCGTCGACGGCGTGGTGGGCGTGCTGGCCGCCTGGGCCGAGCGCCACCACAGCGGGCGGGGCCAGGCGATCGACACCGCCGCCCACCACTCGTGGGTGCCGGCCGCGTTCCACTACGCCCTCTACGGCGTGTGGGGCCAGGCCGACGTGCAGCGCAACGGGTCGCACGTGCGCATCGGCGGCATCGCCAGCCGCTTCGAGTTCCCGGCCAAGGACGGGTCGATCACGCTGACGTTCCTGTTCGGCTCGGCGGTGGGGCCGTTCACCAACCGACTGGTGGCGTGGATGGTCGAGGAGGGCGCCTGCGACGAGGTGTTCGCCACCATCGACTTCACCACCTGGGATGCGGCCGGCGACCCGGTGCTCTACGACCGGCTGGCCGAGCAGCTGGTGGCGTTCACCACCTCGAAGACCAAGGCCGAGCTGCTCGAGGCGGCCCGCACCCGGCGCCTGCTGATCGCACCGGTGCTGACCCTCGACGAGGTGCTCGACAGCGAGCAGTTCCACCAGCGAGGGTTCTGGCGCGACGCCGGGTTGGCCCGCGCCGACGGGCGCGACCGGCCCGTGCTGCGCCCGGGAGCGCCGGCCAAGCTGTCGCAGCTCGGGGGCGAGCCGTTGCTGCTCGCCCCCACTGGCGCCGCGCCGGTGCTGGGCTCGAGCACGGTCGACGCGCTGATCGCCGAGCGACAAATGGTGGCCATACCTTCCGGTACGTCGGCGGCGGGGCGGCGCCCGCTGGAGGGGCTGAAGGTGCTCGACTGCACGATCTCCTTCGCCGGGCCCACCATCGGCCGCTACCTGGCCGACCTGGGGGCGACGATCGTCAAGATCGAGTCCGAGCACCGGCCAGACCTGGCCCGCAACGCCGGTCCGTTCCTGGGCGGGTTCGGCTACGACACCTCGGCCTGCTTCGCCCACTACAACGCCGGCAAGCTCGGCATCGCCCTCGATCTGTCCAAGCCCGCCTCCCGCCCGGTGCTGGAAGACCTGGTGGCCTGGGCCGACGTGCTGGTGGAATCGTTCGCCCCGGGCGCGCTGGCCCGGCTCGGTCTCACCGAGGCCCGCCTGGCCGAGCTCAACCCGGATCTCATCGCGCTGTCCACCGCCATGGTCGGCCAGAGCGGGCCGTTCTCCGAGCTGGCCGGCTACGGCAACATGGCGTCCGCCCTGTGCGGTTTCGCCGCCACCACCGCCTGGGCCGACCGGCCGCCCGCCGGGCCGATGGGCGCCTACACCGACATCATCTCGCCCCGCTTCGCCACCGCCGTGCTGCTGGCCGCCATCGAGCACCGCCGCCGCGAGGGTGGCGGGCTGCGCGTCGACTTCGGCCAGGGCGAGAGCTGCCTGCACCTGCTCACCCTCGGCCTGCTCGACCGTCAGGTCAACGGCGGCTGCTGGGAGGGCGCGGCAACGCCGACGTGCAGCATGCGCCCCACGGCGTCTACCCCGCCGCCGGCGACGACGAGTGGGTGGCCGTGGTGTGCCGCACCGACGCCGACTGGCGGGCGCTGGCCGCACTGCTCGGCCGGACCGACCTGGCCGGCCTGACCACGCCGCAGCGCCACCAGCGCAGTGACGAGCTGGACGGGCTCATCGCCGCCTGGAGCGCCGGGCGGGATCCCGACGAGGCGGCGGCCGAGCTGCGGGCCGCAGGCGTCGCCGCCCACACCGTGCAGAACGGCAGCCGGCTGCTCGGCGACCACCAGCTCGCCGCCCGCCACTGGCTGGTCAACGTGGACCACGGACGGATCGGCCAGCTGCCGGTGGGGGCCACACCCATCCGCTTCAGCCGCAGCGACATCGAACCGCAGCGGGCCGGACCATGCCTGGGTGAGCACACGTTCGACATCCTCAGCGAGGTGCTCGGCTACGACGGGGACCGCATCGCCGAGCTGGCCGTGTCCGAGGTGCTCGAGTAGCAGCCCGGATCGCAGGCTCAGGCCAGCGCTTCGACCAGGGGCGGGCGGCGCAGGCCGGCGCCCAGCAGCTCCTCGAAAGCGGCGGCCAGCTCCAGCAGTCGCCATTCCGAGCGGTATGCCGTGACCAGCTGCACGCCGATGGGCAGGCCCTCGGTGCTGAAGGCCGCCGGCAACGACAGCGCCGGGCAGCCGGTCACGGTGACGCGGCTGCACGAGCGCATCCACTCGATGTAGCTGCCCATGGCCACCCCGTCCACCTCGGCCACCCACTCCTGGGTCAGCGGGAACGGCAGCACCTGGCTCACGGGCAGCAGCAGCAGGTCGAAGCGCTCGAAGAAGGCGGCGAACCGGCTGAACACCTCGCCGCGCCGCACCTCGGCCCGGGCCACGTCGGGGCCCGACAGCGCCCGCCCGGCCTCGATGTTCCACCGCACGGTGTCCTTCATCAGCTCGGCGTGGCGGTCGTAGAGCGAGCCGAAGCCCATCTCGAACTGGAAGGCGCGCAGCGTCTCGAACGCCTCATCGGCGCCGGCCCACCCGGGATCGACCGCATCGACCCGGGCCCCGGCCTCCTCGGCCACATCGGCCACCGCCAGCACCGCCGCCGCCACCTGCGGATCGACCGGCAGGTCCCCGAAGCGGGGGCTGACGGCGATGCGCAGGTTGCGCAGCGACGCCGGCCGCAGCGACGTGCCGGGCCCCGGCAAACGGTCGCCGTCGGACAGCGGCACCCTCGCATCCCACCCCGCCATCACCGACAGCTGCAGCGCGACATCCGCCACGGTACGGCCCATGGGTCCCTGCACCCCGAGGGTGCCCCACAGGTACCGCGCCGGATGGGAGGGCACCCGACCGGGCGACGGCCGCAGCCCCACCACGTTGCAGAAGTTCGCCGGGTTGCGCAGCGAGCCGCCCATGTCGGAGCCGTCGGCCACGGCCACCAGCCCGCAGCGCAGCGCCACCGCCGCGCCACCCGAGGAACCACCGCACGTGCGGTCGAGGTCATAGGGGTTGCGGGTGGCGCCGAACACGGCGTTGAACGTCTGCGAGCCGGCGCCGAACTCCGGCGTGTTGGTCTTGCCCACCATGACCGCACCGGCCGAGTGCAGCCGCTGCACCACCAGATCGTCGACATCGGGCACGAAGTCGCCGAAGATGGGTGAGCCGAACGTGGTCCGCACCCCGGCGGTGAGGGCCAGATCCTTGTGAGCCACCGGCAGCCCGTGCAGCGGACCGAGCGGTGTGCCGGTGCGGGCCAGGTGCTCGTCGGCCGCGGCGGCCATCTGCTCGGCCCGCTCCGGGGTGCGCGTCACCACCGCGTTCACGTCGCCGTCGAGGCGATCGAGGCGGTGCTGGTGGGCGGCGAGCAGCTCCCGGGCGCCCAGCGCACCGGAGGCCAGCAGCCCGGCGAGCTCCACCGCCGGGCGATCGCACAGCTCCTCGTCGCCCCCCGCCGTCGAACCGGCGGATGCGCTCGCCGCGCTCATGCCGGGAACTCGTCGACCGAGAAGCCGTCGAGCGAGCCGCCGCCGCGGAACACGTGGGCGCGACCGTCGGAACGGACCAGCAGCCCCGGGCCCCAGAGCTGGCGCGCATCGGCCGTCTCCATGTGCACGTCATAGGGCGCCGGCTCGAGGTGCAGCTCATCGGCGGTGGTCACCACGACCTCCCAGTCGACGCCGGTGGCCACCTCGCCCTGCGCCACCAGCAGGTCCCCGTAGTGCACCTCCACCGGGATCCCGTTCAGCCGGAGATGCGAGAATCGGAACTTCTTGTGCCGCATGACGCTGCTTTCGCTCGCGGGCGGATCACACCCTGGGCCGGGCAGGCTAGCAGCGCCGCCTGCGGCCCCGAACCCCTGCGACGTCGGCCGGCGGACCCTCAGCGACCGGTGAAACGGCGCAGGCCACGGCTCAGCGTGCTCAGCGCCGACGGTGGCGGCGTACCGGTGGCCACCGCATCGGAGGTCTCCTCCAGCGATCGACGGACCTTCTTCACCGTGTCGCCATGCGAGCGACGGGCCACCGCCACGCCGGCCGCCACCGCCAACGGTGCGGCGAACACCACGAACGGGCTGAGGGCCAGCGAGCCCACGGTGACGCCCGCCATGGCCAGGGTGCCCACCGAGGAGCCCACGGCCACCGCGCCGTTGCGGCTGTCGGCCACATCGGCTCGCACGCAGAGCGCCGCCGTGCCGTCGGAGAGCGCCCCAACGGCGCTGCGCACCTCGCGCACCTTCGACAGCCCGCCCTCGCCGTGCAGCGAACGCATCGCCCGTCCGGCGCTGGCCACCGCATCGGTGCGCCGGCGGGCCACGGCCACGCCCGGGTCGGAACGGACCACCCGCAGGAGGTGACCACGCTCGAGCCAGTCGGCGGCGAGGCGCTCGATCTCCTCGGGCGGCAGCTCGGTGGAGCGCACCACGGTCACCTCGCGCGGGCCGATGAGCCGCTCGCCGATGCGGGGCTCGCGGGGGACCACCCCGGCGCGGGACTCGGCCAGCGCCATCGCCACCGCCTGGCGGCTCACGCCCAGCTCGGCCGCCGCCTGCTCCAGCGCACCGGCGCTGAGGCCCTCGAGCGCGTGACGCGGCCGCTCGAGCTGCACGGCGCGACGCAACACCTGTTGGGCGTCGGGCAGGTCGAGCTCGGCCATGGCGGACAATGTAGGACGGCGTCTACACCGTCGGCGCGTCGAACACGACGGTGATGTCTTCGTAACCGAGCCCCTGCAGCAGCCCGGTCAGCATCGCCCTGGTGTTCTCCTCGGCGCGGCTGCGCAGCTCGGTGGCGGCCGCCGCCTCGGCGATCTGGTCCTGGGCCCGCTGGTAGAGGGCGGCGTCGTCCTGCGCGTTGGAGGTCAGCGCCTCACCCACCCGGTTGGCCAGGCCCCGGCTCCGGGTGGCGATGTGGGTGCGGGTCATGTCGAGCTGCGGGCTGCGCAGCTCCGCCGGCGGCAGGTGGACCACCACGCTGCGCCCGTCCTCGGAGACGACGATGTGGGAACCGTCGAGTCGGCTGAAGTCGACCTCGGCGTCGACCGAGCCGACGGCCACCATCACCGTCCGCTCACCGGCGAGGAAGTCCGGCACATAGCGGACGTCGTCCTCGACGTCGACCAACTCGGAGAACTCGCCGGTGGCGGCGCGGTAGCGGCTGATGTCCTGCAGCTCGTGGAGCACGACGGGCGCCGATCGATCGACCGTGTCGGTCCCGAACGGTGACCACCAGCCGGCCAGCAGCGAGGCGAGGGACAGCGCGACCGCGGCCACCACCACGAGGGCCGAAGCGGCCAGGAAGCGGCCCAGGCGCCGGGCGCGGCGTGCAGGTCGTACCACGTCTGCGGCCAACGCCCGCGCCCGTGGTTGGTATTCCGATGACGTCGTCACTCGCACACCCGGTCAGACGCCGCCGGCTTCGCGAAAGTCGCGCGATCGCGCGCCCCGGCCGGGCTGCCGGCAAGAACACCCCTCAGCCGAACTGGACGGTGCGGGCGGCGGGTGGGTCGTGGTTCGTGCTGGGTGGTTCGTGGTTCGTGTTGGGTGGTTCGTGTTGGGTGGACGCCGCGCCAGGGGTCTGGGCGAGCTCCTTCGCGCTCGATTCGACGTCGATTCGGAATTGGTCGTGAGACACGAAGTCCGACCACCATCGGTGTGGCGGTGCCGCCCGACCGGAGGTCGTGGCCACCACCCGTGGGCGGCCGAACCCAACCGGTCGATGCCGTCGAATCGACGTCGAATCGCCGCCGAAGCCCGGCGCTGATGGGTTTGCCCGCGGCTGACAGCGCCGGCTCGCGAGGCCACCCGGCTTCGCTCACGGCCCGCCACGGGGTCGGGCGACACGGGTTGGTGCCCCATCCGGGGCGGCGAAGCCGCCAACAAGCACAGCTCAGCCGAGGTTGGTGCGCACCTGGCGGAACGGCTGGTCGGCGTCGGTGCCGGGCTCCTTGGGCAGGCCGAGCACCCGTTCGCCGATGATGTTGTGCTGGATCTCGTCGGTGCCGCCGGCGATCGACATCGCTGGCGTGGAGATCAGCACCTCGTTCACCATCCCGTTCTGCGGGCCCTCCTCGCCGATGAGCATCCCGGCCGGCCCCACGATCTCGCTGTGGGCCCGGTTGCACAACCGGGCGAGCAACGAACCGTTGAGCTTGGCCAGCGAGCCCTCGGGCCCCGGCGGGCGACCCGCCTTGCGGGCGGCGATCGAGCGCTGCACCGTCCAGCGGTTGAGCCGCTCCTGGGTGGCGATGATCATCGCCTGCTGGCGCACCACCGGATCGTGCTCCTGGCCGGTCTCACGGACCTGGACGGGCACCAGGTCGGGCCGCCCGGCGCGCTGCGGGTACCACGAGTAGGTGGAGAAGTACTCGGCGGACTCCTGCGCGGCCTCGGCCACGCAGCGCCCGGCGGCGACGTTGCGGAACTTGGGGCGTCGAGCGGTGTTCGCCCCCCGTTCGTGCATCAGCGTGGTGAGGGCGATGGCCCACCCGTTGTCGCGGTCGCCGACGATGTTGGCCGCCGGCACCCGGGCTTCGTCGAGGAACACCTCGTTGAACGTGCTGTAGCCGTTGGCCTGGCGCAACGGCCGCACCTCGATGCCCGGCTGGCGCATGTCGATGGCGAAGTAGCTGATGCCCTTGTGCTTGGGGACATCCCAGTTGGTACGGGCCAGCAGGATCCCGTACGCGGCCTTGTGGGCCCCGGAGTTCCACACCTTCTGACCGGTGATCACCCACTCGTCGCCGTCGAGCTCCGCCTTGGTGGTGAGACCGGCGAGGTCCGACCCGCTGCCCGGCTCGCTGAACAGCTGGCACCACTTGTACTCACCGGTGAGCGTGGCGCGCAGGAAGCGGGACTTCACGTCGTCGCTGCCGTGGGTGAGGATCGTGGCGCGGCCAGCGACATGCCCACGCCGGCGGCCACCCCCACCGCGCCCGCCTTGTCGAACTCCTCGCGGACCACGGCCTCGTAGGAGCCGGCCAGCCCGCGGCCGTACCACTCGACCGGCCAGGTGACGCAGCCCCAGCCGCTGTCGGCCAGCTTGTTGCGCCACTCGACGACGCCGAGCGTCGGGTCCCAGTGCTCGTCGAGCCAGGCCCGCACCTCGTCACGGATGGAGTCGTTCGCCATGGGGCCGGATCGTAGCCACCGGGCCGCCGTTGCGTCCGAAGGCCGAAGGCGCGCCCCGCTCCGCCCGGTTAGTGTCCGGCCGGCAGGACCGCCGCGACGTACGGGAGATCGAGATGGCGAGCGTCACCGGGGCCAGGTTGCTGGCCCGCGAGATGAAGAAGCACGGCGTCGAGTACCTCTTCGGCATCGTCGGGTTCCCGGTGGTGCCCATCGCCATCGAGGCGCAGAAGGAGGGCATCACCTACATCGGCATGCGCAACGAGCAGTCGGCCTCCTACGCCGCGCAGGCCGCCTCGTACCTGCTCGGCCGGCCCCAGGCCTGCCTGGTGGTGTCGGGCCCGGGCGTCATCCACGCACTCGCCGGCCTGGCCAACGCCCAGCAGAACTGCTGGCCGATGCTGCTCATCGGCGGCGCCTCCGCCCAGGGCCGCGACGGCATGATGGACTTCCAGGAGGAGCACCAGGTCGAGCTGTGCCGGCCGTACTGCAAGTACTCCGCCCGGGTGGAGTCACCCAAGCGGATCCCGTTCCTGGTGGAGCAGGCCCTGCGTACCTCTTGGTATGGGCGGCCGGGGGCGGCGTTCCTGGACATGCCCGACGACGTGATCCTCGGCCGCATCGAGGAGGAGGACGTGCCGCCGGTGGCCCCGCTGCCGGAGCCGCCGCGCAGCCTGGCCGACCCCACCAGCGTGGCCGCCGCCCTCGAGACGCTCAAGGGCGCGGAGAACCCGCTGGTCATCGTGGGCAAGGGCATGGCGTGGTCGCGGGCCGAGAGCGAGGTGCGCCGGTTCATCGAGCACACCCAGCTGCCGTTCCTGGCCACCCCGATGGGCAAGGGCGTGGTGCCCGACGACCACCCGCTGTCGGTGGGGGGCGCCCGCTCGCTGGCGTTGCAGAAGGCCGATGCCATCCTGCTGCTCGGCGCCCGGCTGAACTGGATCCTGCACTTCGGCCTGCCGCCGCGCTTCAACCCCGACGTGAAGATGCTGCAGGTCGACGTGGCCGCCGACCAGATGAGCCACAACGTGCGGGCCCACGCCGCCATGGTGGGCGACGGCAAGGCCGTCATGCAGCAGTTCCTGCAGCTGCTCGACCAGCAGCCGTGGAGCTACGCGCCCGACAGCGCCTTCCGCAGCGCCATCGCCGAGAAGATCGCCGAGAACGAGGCGGCCGTGGCCCCGCAGGTGAACCAGGACGAGGGCCCGGTGAACTACTACCGGGCGTTCCGCGACATCAAGTCGTTCCTGCGCCCCGATGACATCATCATCGGCGAAGGCGCCAACACCATGGACATCGGCCGCACGCAGATGGCCAACGTGCACCCCCGGCACCGCCTCGACGCCGGCACCTACGGCACGATGGGCATCGGGCTCGGCTTCGCGGTGGCCGCCGCGGTGACCAACCCGGGCAAGCGGGTGGTGGCGGTGCAGGGCGACTCGGCGTTCGGGTTCTCCGGCATGGAGTGCGAGACGATCTGCCGTTACAACTTGCCCATCACGGTGATCGTGCTGAACAACAACGGCATCGGCGGCGGACTTTCGGACATGCCGACCGACCGCCAGGCGCCCCCCAACATGCTCTTGCCCGGCGCCCGCTACGAGGGTGTGATGGAGGCCTTCGGCGGCAAGGGGTGGTATTGCACCGAGCCGGCGCAGATCAAGCCCGCCCTCGACGCCGCCGCCGAGTGGGGCGGGCCGGCCCTGGTGCACGTCACGCTGGACACCAAGGCCAACCGCAAGCCCCAGGAATTCGCCTGGAAGAGCTGAACGCGACAACGAGCAGGGACAGATGCAGACACTGAAGGGGAGAGTCGCCGTCGTCACCGGGGCCGGCTCCGGCATCGGGCGGGCCATGGCGCTGCGCTTCGCCCGCGAGGGCGCCAGCGTCGTGCTGGCCGACATCGAGGACACCGCGCTGACCGAATCGCTGGCGCTGGTGCGCGACGAGGGCGTCGACGCCATCGACGTGGTCACCGACGTCAGCCAGTTCGCCTCGGTGGAGGCGTTGGCCGAACGCACGCTGGAGGCGTTCGGCACCTGCCACGTGCTGTGCAACAACGCCGGCGTCGGTGGCGGCGGCAGCATCGCCAAGGCCCAACTGGTCGACTGGCAGTGGGTGCTGGGCGTCAACCTGTGGGGCGTCATCCACGGGATCTCCGCGTTCCTGCCCATCCTCGACGCCAACGGTGACGAGGGGCACATCGTCAACACCGCCTCGGTGGCCGGGTTGGTGGCCGGGCCGGGCATCGGCCCCTACAACGCGTCGAAGTTCGCGGTGGTCGGCATCAGCGAGACGCTGTACCACGAGCTCGGCGCGGCCGGTTCGAAGGTGGGCGTGTCGGTGCTGTGCCCCGGCTACGTGTCGACCAACATCGCCACCTCGCAACGCAACCGACCCGACCACCTGCGCCGTGCCGACAAGGTCGCCGGTGAGGCCCGCAGCCGCAACGCCGACATCGCCGCCAACGTCGCGTCGGGCATGGACCCGACCCAGGTGGCCGACCTCGTGGTGCGGGCGATCTACGGCAACAAGTTCTGGATCGTCACCCACCCCGAGCTGCTGGTGCCGATCCGCCAGCGCAACGAATCGCTCAGCGAGCTGCGCAACCCCGATCGCCCCACGTTCGGCTGAGCGCAGCGAGGCCGGGCGACCGCGCGAGCTCGCGAGCCGGACGCCGATGGGGTCTGGGGGCGCAGCCCCCAGCAACAAGAACGACTGAGCGCAGCGAGGCCGGGCGACCGCGCGAGCTCGCGAGCCGGACGCCGGGTGCTCGGTAGCGTTGGCGGGGTCATGACTGCGTTCTCCGTGCCGCTCGAGGACCGCCGCGTCGCTGCGGTGGTCGGCGCCCTGTGCCGCGCCGTGCGCGACGAGGGCGGCGTCGCCCACCTGGTGGGCGGCTGCGTGCGCGACGCCGCCATGGGCCGCCCGATCACCGACGTCGACATCGAGGTGTTCGGGCTGCCGGTGGAGCGCATCGAGGCGCTGCTGGGCGGCATCGTCCCGTTCAGCCTGGTCGGTGCCAGCTTCGGGGTGTTCAAGGTCCACGGGCTGCCCATCGACGTGTCGGTGCCGCGGCGCGAGCGCAAGGTGGGCCACGGCCACCGCGCCTTCGAGATCGATGCCAACCCCCACCTCGACCCGGCCGAGGCCGCCGCCCGGCGGGATTTCACCGTCAACGCCGTGGCCTGGAACCCGCTCACCGGGGCGGTCGTCGACCCCTTCGACGGCCTAGGCGACCTGCGGCGCGGTGTGTTGCGCCACACCAGCCACCAGTTCGCCGAGGACCCGCTGCGGGTGCTGCGCGGCATGCAGTTCGTGGCCCGCTTCCCGCTCGAGGCGGACCGCGCCACCGTGGCGCTGTGCCGCACGATCGAGCCGGAGGGGCTCGCCGCCGAGCGGCTGTTCGACGAATGGCGCAAGCTTCTGCTGCAGGGGGTGCGCATTGGTGCCGGGCTGCGCTTCCTGGTCGACACCGGCTGGGTGCGCCACTACCCCGAGCTCGACGCCCTGCGGGGCTGCCCGCAGGACCCCGTCTGGCATCCCGAGGGCGACGTGTGGGTGCACACCGGCCACGTGCTCGACTGCTTCGCCGAGGCCCGGCTGGGCGACGAGTGGGAGGACCTGGTGGTGGGCTTCGCCTGCCTCTGCCACGACCTGGGCAAGCCGGCGACCACCGCGTGGAGCGATGGCCGCTGGCGCTCCCCCGGCCACGAGGACGCCGGGCTGGCACCGACGCGCACGTTCCTGGCCCGGCTCACCAACCAGCACCGCCTCGTCGACGAGGTCCTACCGCTCGTCGCCGACCACCTCAAACCCGACCAGCTGTTCCAGCAGGGCGCGGGCGCGTCGGCGGTGCGGCGGCTGGCCCGGCGCGTCGGCCGGCTCGACCGGTTGCTGCGGGTGGCCGAGGCCGACCGCAACGGCCGACCGCCGAGCCCGCGCGACGACTTCCCCGCCGCCAGCTGGCTTCTGGAGACCGCCGAGGCGCTGGCCGTGCTCGACGCGCCGCCGCAGCCGCTGGTGCTCGGCCGCCACCTCATCGAGCTCGGTCTGCGCCCCGGTCCATCGTTCAAGCCCCTGCTCGACGCCTGCTTCGAGGCCCAGCTCGACGGCCGCATCACCACCCTCGACGAGGGCGTCGAGCTCGTCCGGGCGATGCTCGACGCGCCCGCCGGCACCGCGCCCGCCGGCACCGGGCCGGGCTAGGCGGGCGTCATCCGCCGGCTGCTCACCACCACCCGCTGCACCCAACCCTCGTCGTGGGGCCGGAACATGACGCTGAGGCGGGGCCCGGCGGCGGCCACCTTGGGCACCGCGTGATCGAGCTCCTGCTGGCAGCGACCGCCCATGACCAGCAGATCACCCCAACCCAGCGTGAAGCGCCGGCAGCGTCCACCGCCACCGCGGTGCCGCAGCAGGAACGGGCGCGGGGCACCGAGCGACACGATGGCGACGACCGGCTCCGGGTAGGCCCGTCCGATGCGGTCGCCGTGCCAGGCGACGCTGTCGGCGCCGTCCCGGTAGAGGTTCAAGCCGAGGTTGGCGAGGCGCTGTCCGTACCGTTCGGACAGCGCGCTCGCCAGCTCGGCCAGGACCGGATGCGGCCACGTCGCCCCGGCCGGGTACCACGCCGTCAGCCGGGGTTCGTCGACCAACCGGTCGTACATGGGTCGGCGATGCTGTTGCCACGGCACCGCCGACACCAGCGCGTCGAACAGGGTGTCGGAGCCGGACAGCCACCCGTGCTGGTGCTCGACCCAGCTCGACGCCGCGAGCCGATGGCGCACGGCGGCGCCGAAGGTCCGATCCGGGGCCAGGGCGCCCTGCCCGAACAGCGGCAGGGCCTCGTGCACGATCGCAGCTGCCATGCCCGCCACCGTATCCGGTCGAACACGTGTTTGCAAACACGCGTTCGATCGAACGCACGCTTTAAGGCGGCGGCCGGCCACCGCCGTTGCGGCAACAGCTCGCGGGCCAGCTCGAACGCCGAGGGCCGATCGGCGGGCCGGGCCTGCAGGCACGCCCCGATCAGCGCCAGCAGACCGGCCGGTACGCCGTCGAGGTCCACCTCACCGGCCAGCACCCGGGCCAGCACCGCGTCGGCCGGTCCGTCGCCGAACGGGCTGCGGCCGGTGCACAGGAACGTCAGCAGCGCCCCGAGGGCGAACACGTCGGCGGCGCCGTCCACCCGGGCACCGCTGACCTGTTCGGGCGCCAACCACCGCGGTGAGGCCCGCAGCACGCCGGCCGCGCCGCCCGGCGGCATCTCGACGGTTGCGTCGGCATCAGCCGGAACCGCCGGGCCCTGTCGAGCGGCCCGGGCGGTGCCACCGCCGGCCAGCCGTTGCGGGGGTGCGGCCGCGGCGGCCACGTCGAAGGAGGTGGCCGCGTCGAAGTCGATGAGCAGCGGACCGGCGTCGGGGCAGAGCACGTTGGCGGGCTTGAGATCGCCGTGGACCACCCCCCGGCGGTGCACCCGACCGACCGTGTCGGCCAGCAACGCGCCGAGCACCGCGGTCTGCGCCGGCGACAGCGGACCCCGCCGGGCGATCAGCTCGCGCAGCGACGGGCCGCGCACCAGCTCGAACGCCAGGTATGGCACCGCGGCGTCCGAGCCGTCCTCGCGGAGGCGGACCACACCGCTCACCCCGGCGCGGCGCAGCATGGCCGCCTCCCGATGGAGGCGCCGGGCGATGTCCTTGGCGTTGCCGCCGGGCGCCACCGTCTTGACCGCAGCGGCTGCGCCGCGACCGTCAGCGGCTTCATAGACCACCGTGCCGGAGCCGGCGGCCAGTCGCTGCCACACCCTCCAGCGGCCCAGTCGAACGGGA
Organism: Acidimicrobiales bacterium; assembly: GCA_041394365.1. Lineage (GTDB taxonomy): Bacteria > Actinomycetota > Acidimicrobiia > Acidimicrobiales > CAIXPF01 > CAIXPF01. Next base: position 300,791 of record JAWKIM010000008.1, on the reverse strand, counting down.
TCGCCTGCCGAGCGCGCCGTCGTCGCCATGCCAGGAGGTATCGGCGTCGCCGTCGCCGCCCTTGATGGGCGCAACTGATCAAGAACCTCCCGCAGGGGTGGAGTGCAGCGCGGCCGGGGACAGGCGGTAGCCTCCGGCGACGTGACCAGACCGATCGCCGCCACCGAGGGGACGGGGGCGGCGACCAAGGCCGGGTTCCGGCATTCCGTGCGGGCGCTGCGGCACCGCAACTTCGCCGTGTTCTGGACCGGCGCGCTCATCTCCAACAGCGGCTCGTGGATCCAGAACGCGACCGTGCCCTACGTGCTGTACCAGCTGACCCGCAGCGAGGCCTGGGTCGGCCTGGCCACGTTCGCCCAGTTCATCCCCGGGGTCATCTTCGGGCCGCTGGGCGGTTCGCTGGCGGATCGGCTGGACCGTCGCCGCTTCCTGCTGCTCACCCAGGCCCTGCTCGGCATGGCCGCCGTCGCCCTGTGGTTGCTGTGGATCGGCGGGTTGCGCAGCCCGTCGGCCATCCTGCTGCTCGTGGCCGCCACCGGTGTCCTGAGCGGGGTCAACATCCCCAGCTGGCAGGCGTTCGTGCCGGCGCTGGTGCCCCGCGAGGACCTGCTGTCGGCCATCACGCTGAACTCCCTGCAGTTCAACGCCGCCCGCGCCATCGGCTCGGGCCTGGCCGGGCTCGTCCTCTACAAGTTGGGCCCGGCCAACGCCTTCCTGTTCAACGCCATCAGCTACCTATGCGTGCTGGTGGCCCTGCTGCAGGTGCGGCTGCCCCGCGGCGGCGGCCACCGTCCCGCCCAGGATGGCGTGATGCGGCAGTTCGCCGCCGCCGTCCGCTACGCCGCCAAACGCCCCGGCATCAGCCTCGGCATCGTGATGGCACTGCTCATCGCCTTCCTCGGCAACCCGATCGTGCAGTTCGCGGTGGTGTTCGCCGAGTCGGTGTACCACGTGGGCAACCTGCAGTACGGCCTGCTGGCCGCGGCCATGGGGGTGGGCCGCTCGTCTCGGCGCCCCTGGTGTCGGGCTGGGACACGGTGGTCGCCCGGGCCACGGTGGTGCGCTGGGCGCTGCCGCTCTACGGCCTGGCGGTCACGCTGTTCGGCCTGTCCGACGGCTTCCTGCTCGGCTTCATCGCCCTGGTGGCCGCCGGCGCCGGCTTCCTGGCGGTGATCTCCGCCACCAACACCGCCGTGCAGATCATCGTCGCCGAATCCATGCGGGGGCGGGTGCTCGCCTGCCGGGTGATGTCCTTCACGCTGGCCTACTCCTTCGGTGGCCTGGTCCAGGGCCAGGTCGCCGAATGGGTCGGCCCCAGGGTCACCGTGGCCACCGCCGGCGCCGCGCTGCTGGCCGCCGGGCTCTACCTGGCCTGGGGGCGGCCCGGGCTGCTCGAGCACCTCGACGATGCCCCTGACGTCGACGACGTCGACGACGCCGGCCGGCCCGGGCTCACCGCCGGCTGACCCGCTCAGCGGTCGACGGCGTCGAAGCACACGGTCCGCGCGGCCGGATCCGACTCGACCAGCCGCAGCGTGACCCGGGCGCCCACCGGCAGCGGCCGGCCCACCGCCGCCACCACGGCCGGATCGCGCAACTGGACCCGCGCCTGACGGGCGTTGCTGTCCACCACGGTGGCGTCGAACCGGTCGCCCACGCGGCCCTGCAGGGCCAGCGCCTCGAACAGGTCCAGCACCGCCCCGTCGACCCTCGAGGAGCGCTGCCCGGCAGCGGCCATGGCGGCCGGGAGGCCATCGAGGGCCTCGATCACCCACCCCGGCGGCCGACGCCCCGCGCACAACGCCACCGCGACCTCACCGGCGTAACGGTCCACCAGGCGCCGCAGCGGCGCGGTGACGTGGGCGTAGGCCGCGGCCAGGGCACCATGGCGCGGCACCCCGTTCGTGCGATCGGCGGCATCGAGCACCTCGTAACCGGCGCCGCGCAGCGTCTTGGCCGCCTGGTGCAGCACCGCCGCCTCGGCCGGGTGCTCCGGATCCAGCCGCCGGACGAACACCGGGTAGGGCTCCTCGGCCGGCCAGGCCACACCGAGGGCGGCAGCCCGGCGGCGCAGCCCCTCGAGCGCGTCGGGCTCGGCCCCGGGCAGCACCCGGACGATGCCGGCGCCGGCGGCACCCATCAGGTCGGCGGCCGCCATCCCGGCCAGCAGCGACAGCTGGGCGTTCCAGCCCTCGACGGGCAGGTTGCGCCGGTAGAGCAGACGATAGGAGCCGCCCTCGACCACGACGTCCTGTTCGGGGAGCTGCAGGCTGATCCCGCCGCGGGCCACCTCGAGCCGCTGGCGGGCGGGGCCGATCTCGGCCAGCAGCGCCAAGCCGCCCGGCGATGCCTCGATCACCCCGTCCTCGAGCGGTGCGCGCCCGTCCACGCGGCTGCGGCCCCCCAGGGCGCGGTCGATGATGGCCTGCGCCTCCGGGTAGGACAGCTGGCGGCGGCTGCGCACGAGCGCCCGGCGCACGTCGGTGGCGCGCAGCGTGCCGTCGGCGTCGAGGTCCAGCTGCCACAGCAGGGCCGGGCGGACGACGCCGTCGGCCAGCAGGCTCGCCGCCGACTCGCTCAACGTCGCCGGGTGCAGCCGGGCCGAGCCGTCGGGTAGGTACAGCGTGGTGCCCCGCCGCCACGCCTCCCGGTCGATCGCCCCGCCGGGGGTGACGAACGCGGCCACATCGGCGATGGCGTAGGACACGCGGTAGCCGCCGGGGCGTCGGGCGAGGTGCAACGCCTGGTCCAGGTCGCGGCTGCCGGCCGGGTCGACGGTGACGAGGGGCAGCTCGGTGGCGTCCACCCAGCCGTCGCCGGCGCCGGGCGGCAGCGCCGGGCCCCGCCGGGCCGCGTCCGCCGCCTCGGCGAGCACCTCGGGCGGGTGGTCGTCGGCGACGGAGAGCTCCTCCCGCAGCGCCCGCAGCGCCGGCCCCACCAAGGCGGCGTCGATGAGCAGATGGCGCCTCGGTCCGTGCACGGTCCCGCACGCTACCGGCGTACGGCGTCGCGGTGGGGCCGGGCGGTCGGGTCCCACATGACGACTTGGGAACACCCCAACGCGGGCGTTGGCGGGGACTTTCGACCCCCGTACGGTTGGACGCCGTGACGGAGTTGGGACGCCACGCGGCAACGGCCGCGCCCGGGCCATCGCGCCGGCGGCTGACCGCCGCCGCGATGGCTGCGCTGTTCGTGGTCGGGGTGGTGCTCAACGCCGGGTTGCTCCGCCGGGCCGGTGGCGCGCTGACCGAGCTGTCCCCGGCGGCCTTGGCGGTGTTGGGCGCGGTGGCCGTGCTCTACCGCCTGCTGCAGACCGCGCTGCTGGCCAGCTCCCTGCAACGCATCAGCTGGCGCCGGGCCCTGCTGGCCTCGGAGGCGTACGCCGGTTGCTCGAACAGCCTGGTCGGCGGCGGTGCGGTCGGCACCGGGGTGAAGACGGCGATGCTGCGCTCGTGGGGCGTGGAGAACAGCGCCATCGCCACCTCGATCACCGTGACCGCCATCGTGCCGGCCGTCGCCATGTGGCTGATGGCGCTGCTGCACACCGCCCCGGAGGTTGCGGCCGGGACGGCGTCGACCAACCAGGTGGTGCTCGCCGGTGCGTCGGTGGTGGCGCTGGCCGGCCACGGCGCGTTCTGGTGCCTGCTGCTGCAGCGGCACGGGCTGGCCCGCCGGCTGGCCGGCGGCGCCAACGCGGTGGCCCGTCGGGCGCGGCCGCTGTGCCGGGGGCCGCTGCGGCGCCTGCAACGGCCGCTCGCCCGGTTCGACGCCCAGGACCTGGCCGAGCGCATGCGCGCCGACGCCCGTGCCCTCGCCCGGGGCCGCGCTGCCCGCCTGGTCGCGGTGGGGCTCGCCAGCCAGGTGTGCCTCGCCCTGCTGCTGACGGTGACGTTGTGGGGGTTGGGCGCCCACCAGGCCGGCTGGTTCGAGGTGTTCCAGGCGTTCGCCGTGGCCCGGGTGGCCGCGTCGTTCGTCCCGCTGCCGGGTGGGATCGGCGTGCTCGATGTGGGACTTTTCACCGGCCTGGTCCACGTGGGCGCACCCGCCCCGGTGGTGATGGCGGCGCTGGTCGTGTACCGGGCGAGCACGTTCGCGCTTCCCATCGCCACCGGTTCCACCGCCCTGTTGTGGTGGCGCCGGGTGCACCGGCGGCGGACCGGTGCACCGCACCGGGTGCGGGAGCTGCGCCCGACCGCGCCGGCCGAACAGCCGGTCGCCGCCCGGCGCGCCGTCGCCTGACCCGCACCGTCGCCCATCCTGCGCTCCCCGGCGTCAGCCCGGCCACCGTTTTCGTAACCGGAGAAACCGGGCCCGGCTCCCCCGTTGCCGTTTCGTCACCGGAGGAATGGACCACCCGGTCGCCGGGCGGTTTCGTCACCGGAGAAACGTGATGCCGCCCGCCAACCGTTTCGTCACCGGAGAAACGTGATGCCCCCGGCGGAGGGGTCATGGAATGGCGGCGAACCACCCGGGGTTGCCATGCGTCACATCCTGCGAACGTCACCGAGGGTCGGTGACCGCCGGGCGGAGGACGACCATGACGCTGCTGCGACGCATCACCCCGTGGGAGATCGGGGCCGCCGTAGTGGCCGCCCTGGCGTTGACGGTGCTTGTGGCCCTCGAACCCGACATACTCGAAGCGCCCTTCGCCAGCGGGCGCGCCCTCGCCTTCACCGTCGGTGGCACCGTCGTCGCGGCGCTGGCGCTGCTGGCCATGCTGCGGTTCCGGGTGCGGCCGCCGTTCGCCTCCCCGTGCTGGCGGTGCCGTTCCTGGCCGTGAACTGGTGGCTGCTGTCGCCCTACTTCACCGACGAGGTGGTGGCCGACACGTTCGAGGTGTCGATCGCCGACGCAACCCGGGGCGCCACCGCCACGGAGACCGCAGGGGCTGCCGCCGCAGCGACCGGCAGCGCGACCGCTCCGGCAGCCAGCAACGCCGTCCCGCCGTCGACGGGCGACACGGCCCCTGCGGTGAGCACCACCACCGCCCCGCCCGCCGAGCCGGTCCTGCGCGGCGCCGGGACGTTCATCGGGTTGGCCGGCCATGACGGCCGCGGCGACGCCGCCGTCTTCCGGCTCCCCGACGGCAGCCAGGTCCTGCGCTTCGAGAACTTCGACATCGAGAACGGGCCCGACCTGCGCGTCTACCTGGTGCCCGGCGCCGACAGCTACGACCCCACCGCAGGGGCGATCGACCTCGGTGCCCTGCGCGGCAACGTCGGCGATCAGACCTACGCCATCCCGGCCGGCACGGAGCTGGACGGCCCGGTCACCGCCCTGGTGTGGTGCGACGCGTTCGACGTGGAGTTCGTGGCCGCCACCATCGAGCTGCGCTGACCACACTCTGGCGGCGCAGCACCGCAAGCGCAGCACCGAAAGCGCGGCACCGAGAACGCTCAGCCGGCGGGCACCACCAGCACCGGCACGGTGGCCCGGCTCGACACCTCCCGGCTGGTGGAGCCCAACGTCAGCTCGAACGGCGAGCCGGCACCGCGGCGACCGACCACGATGACGTCGGCACCGGCCCGCTCGGCGGCACGCAGCAGCGCCTCCGGCGGCGGGCCGTCCGCCACTTCGAGGCTCACCGCCAGCCCGGCGTCCAGTGTGCCGACGAGATCGGCCAGCCACTGCGGCAGCTCACCGTCCGGGGCGTGCTGGGAGGCCTCGAGCAGGCCGCGGGCGTGCACCAGCACGATCTCCGCGTCGCAGTGTGCCGCCAGCCCGGCCGCCCACTCCAGCGCGACGCGCGCCCCGGGCGACGGATCGGCGCCGACGAGCACCTTGGTGATGCGCACCTGGTTGGCCATGGCGGCACCCTACCCCGCGCCCCGCCACGGCCAGGGCCCCGGCCCCGGCCGCGGCCCGGCCCCGTGCGCGAGACTGTCGAGCGGCCACCACCGGCCCCGACCCGCCCGCGACCCGCTTCGAGGGGATCCACCCAGGACCACCGCCGCCGCCACCGACGTCGTCCCCGTCCTCGACCTCGGCGCCTGGTGCCAGGGAGCACCCGGCGCCGATGCCGAGCTCGCCACCCAACTGCGCCGGGCGCTCGAGCAGGTCGGCTTCTTCTTCGTGGTCAACCACCCGATCGAGTGGTCGCTGGTGGAGGACGTGTACCGCGAGGCCGCGCGGCTGCACGCGCTGCCGCTCGAAGCCAAAGAGGCGATCCCGATGAGCGCCGACAAGGGCGGGTACCTCCGCCTCGGCGGCGGCACCTCCTACGCATCGGCCATCGCCGGCGAGGTCCGCAAGCCCAACCTCAACGCCGCCTTCTTCGTGCACCGCAACGGCTACCGGGCCGGCAACCAGTGGCCGCCGCTGGACGGGTTCCAGCCGACCATCGGTCGCTACCTGGACGCCATGGCCGCGTTCACCCGATCGCTGCTGCCGCTCTACGCCCGCTCCCTCGAGCTCGACGCCGATCACTTCGAGCCGTTCTTCCGGGCACCGTCGATGACCCTGCGGCTGTCGCACTACCCGGTGCTCGAGCACGACGCCGACGAGTGGGGCCTGGCGCCGCACACCGACTCCACGTTCATGACCCTGCTGCCGGCCAACGACGTGCCCGGGCTGTGGATCCGTCCCGAGGGCATGGACTGGATCGAGCCGCCCGCCCTGGCCCGCTCGTTCCTGGTGAACTCCGGCGACATCCTGCGGCGCTGGACCAACGACCGCTTCCTCTCCACCGCCCACCGGGTGCGCAACACCGCCGGTACCGATCGGTATGCCATGCCGTTCTTCTTCGGCGCCGATGACGATGCGCTGATCGAGGCGTTGCCCACCTGCGTCAGCGCAGAGCGCCCCGCCCGCTACGAGCCGATCACCAACGGCGACTACCAGCGCTGGTTCCTCAACCGGAACTACGCTGGCTACACCGGCACCGAGGCCGGCGCCACCGCGCCGTGAGGCCTGCCGCCGACGAGGGGCCCACCGTGCAGTCGGACCAACCGGTCTCCCTCGAGGACCCCGATTTCTTCGCGCCGCCGGCCCCCGAGCGGCGGGTGTACGCCAACCGCACGATGAACCTCCGCTCGCTGCGGGCGGTGGGCTTCGACATGGACTACACGCTCGTCCACTACCACAGCGACGAGTGGGAGGCCGCCGCCTTCGATCATGCCCGCAGCCTGCTGTTGGCCGGCGGTTGGCCGGTGGGCCACCTGCGGTTCGACCCGACGTCGGTCACCATCGGCCTCGCCTTCGACCTCGAGGCCGGCAACCTGGTCAAGGCCACCCGCTTCGGCTACGTGATCCGCGCCGCCCACGGCAGCCGGCTGCTCAGCTACGACGAGCTGCGCCAGACCTACAGCGGCACGATCGTCGACCTCGCCGAGGGCCGCTTCCGGTTCATGAACACGCTGTTCTCGTTGTCGGAGGCCAGCTTGTTCGCCCAGCTCGTCGATGAGCACGACGCCGGCAACCTGCCCGGGGTCAGCGGCTACCCCGAGCTGTATCGGCGGCTGCTCCGAGCGCTCGACGAGACCCACACCCAGGGCGATCTCAAGCGCCGCATCGTCGCCGACCCCACCCGGTTCGTCGACATCGACCCGGCGCTGCCCGAGACGCTCGAGGATCTGCGGGCGGCCGGCAAGGTGCTGCTGCTCATCACCAACTCCGACTGGTTCTACACCCGGGCGATGATGGGCCACACGTTCGACCCGTTGCTCGGCCCGGGCCGCTCGTGGCGGGAGCTGTTCGACATCGTGATCGTCGAGGCGAACAAGCCGGCCTTCTTCTCCGACCGCCACGCCACCTACCGGCTGGTCGACCCCGACGCCGGACTCCTGGAACCGCACCGGGGACCGCTGCAGCGCGGCGAGGTGTACGTCGGTGGCGACGCCGCCCAGGTGGAGGCCAGCCTGGGTCTGTCCGGCAGCGAGCTGCTGTACCTCGGCGACCACCTCTTCGGCGACGTGCACGTGTCCAAGGCCATGCTGCGCTGGCGCACCGGCCTGGTCGTGCGCGAGCTCGAGGCCGAGATCGCCGCCGCCCGAGCGTTCCGGGAGCGCAACGCCGAGCTGGAGGCGCTCATGGCGGAGAAGGTGGCCCTCGATCAGCGCATCGCCCGGTTGCGTCTCGCCCGCCAGCGCCTCAAGCGCCACGCCGCCACGCTGCCGCCGCGCTCCCCGGGGGCGGTGGAGAGCGAGCTGCGCAACGCCGCATCGCGGGCGGCCGCGCTCGACGCCCGCATCGCCCCGCTGGCGAGGGCGGCGTCGTCGCTGGGCAACGACCGCTGGGGTCCCATCATGCGAGCCGGCAGCGACAAGAGCCTCTACGCCCGCCAGGTGGAGCGCCACGCCGACGTGTACACGTCGCGCGTGTCGAACCTCGGCCTGGAGACGCCCTACGGCTACCTGCGGGCCGATCGCGGTTCCCTGCCCCATGACCGCGACGTGCACGACGCGGTCCGACCAGCCGCACCGGCCGAGGTCGAGCCCTAGAGCGGCCCACCTCGCACGGCCCGTCGCCCGGACCCGTCGCCCGGGCGCGGAAAGGGCCGCCCACCGAGGTGGACGGCCCTCCCACAGAGGATCAACCGGGTGACCCGAAGCTGGGTGGCGAGCCGGGGCTCAGACCTCCCAGGTCGGCAGCGAGTGCAGCAGGGCGGTCAGATCGCCCTTGCCCCGCTCCTGGGCGACGGCCAGCTGGTGAGCGTTGGCGGCGGCGTACTCGGGCGAGGAAACGGCCCGGAACACGCCCACCGGGGTGGGCTGGGTCACGCTCTGGGACAGCTGCGCCAGCATGAAGGCCAGACCGGGCTCGGGACGGGCCTCGTCGTGCACGAGGATGGCGTCCTCGCCCACCTCGGCCACGTCGACGATCTTGGCTGCGCCGTCGCTGGTGATGACGACGCCCTTCTCCTTGTCCTTGCCGAAGCGCACCGGCTGGCCGTGCTCGAGCGGGATCAGCATGTCGTCGCGGTTGGCCCGCGCCGTCAGCGTCTCGAACTGACCGTCGTTGAACACGTTGCAGTTCTGGAAGATCTCCACGAACGCCGCGCCCTTGTGGTCATGGGCCCGCCGCATCATGGCCTGCATGTGCTGGCGGTCCATGTCGTGGGTACGGGCCACGAACGTGGCCCCTGCGCCCAGCGCCACCGAGATCGGGTTGAACGGGGCGTCGAGCGAACCCATCGGGCTCGACTTCGTCACCTTGCCCAGCGCCGAGGTCGGCGAGAACTGGCCCTTGGTCAGACCGTAGATCTGGTTGTTGAACATCAGGATCGTCAGGTTGACGTTGCGGCGCAGCGCGTGGATCAGGTGGTTGCCACCGATCGACAGCAGGTCGCCGTCGCCGCCGACCACCCAGACGTCGAGGTCGGGGCGGGCCACGGCGAGACCGGTGGCGATGGCGGGGGCACGACCGTGGATGGAGTGCATCCCGTAGGTGTTCATGTAGTACGGGAAGCGGGCGGCGCACCCGATCCCCGACACGAACACGGTGTTCTCACGCTGCACACCCAGCTCGGGCATGAGCAGCTGCACAGCGGTGAGGATCGAGTAATCACCGCAGCCGGGGCACCAGCGGACCTCTTGGTCGCTCTGCCAATCCTTCCGGCTGGTGAGCGGGACTTGGACGTCGGTCATCTCAGAGGGCCCTCTCCAACTCGGCCTCGATGGCGGATTCGACTTCGGCAGCGGTGAACGGCACGCCGCGCACCTTCGACACGGTGCGGGCATCGACGAGGAACTCGGCCCGGACCAGCTTGGCCAGGTGCCCGGTGTTCATCTCCGGAACGAGGACCTTCGGATAGCGCTCGAGCACGTCACCGAGGTTCGAGGGGAACGGGTTGAGGTGGGTCAGGTGCGCCTGGGCGACCTTGCGGCCCTTGGCCCGCTGACGGTCGACGGCGGCGACGATCGCACCCCAGGTCGAGCCCCAACCGAGGACGAGCAGGTCGGCATCGTCCGCGTCGCCGGTCACCTGGACCTGCGGGATGTCCTTGGCGATGCCGGCGATCTTGGCGGCGCGGGTGGCCACCATGTGGGCGTGGTTCTCCGGCGTGTAGGAGATGTTGCCCGAGCCGTCCTCCTTCTCGATGCCACCGATGCGGTGCATGAGGCCGGGGGTGCCGGGCAGCGCCCAGCTGCGGGCCAGCGTCTCCGGGTCACGGACGTAGGGCCAGTGCTCCGGCTCGCCCGTGGTCTCGTTCACGTGGTTCGTCTCGGTGGCGAACGTGGTGGAGATGTCGGGCAGCGTGGACACATCGGGGATCAGCCACGGCTCGGAGCCGTTGGCCAGGTAGCCGTCGGACAGCAGGATCACCGGCGTGCGGTACTTGAGGGCGATGCGGCACGCCTCGATGGCCATGTCGAAGCAGTTCGACGGGCTGTAGGAGGCGACGATCGGCAGCGGGGCCTCACCGTGGCGGCCGTACATGGCCATCATCAGGTCGGCGGCCTCGGTCTTGGTGGGCAGACCGGTCGACGGCCCGCCACGCTGGATGTCGACGATCACCAGGGGCAGCTCGAGGCTGACGGCGAGGCTCATGGTCTCGCTCTTGAGCGCCACGCCGGGACCCGACGTCGTGGTGACGGCCAGGTTGCCGCCGAACGCCGCGCCCAGCGCGGTGCCGATGCCGGCGATCTCGTCCTCGGCCTGCAGGGTGCGCACGCCGAAGCTCTTGTGCTTGGACAGCTCGTGGAGGATGTCCGACGCCGGGGTGATCGGGTACGAACCGAGGAACACCGGCAGCTTGGCCAGCTGGCCGGCGGCCACCAGGCCCCAGGCGAGGGCGGTGTTGCCGTTGATCGACGTGTACACGCCCGACTTCTGGGGGGCCGGCTTGATCTCGTAGCGGGTGGCGGCGAGCTCCGCCGTCTCGCCGTAGGCGTGGCCGGCCTTGAACGCCATGGTGTTGGCGTCGAACACCATCTGGTTCTTGCCGAACCGCTCCTTGATCCACGTGAGCGTGGACTCGACCGGGCGGGTGTACATCCAGGAGATGAGCCCGAGCGCGAAGAAGTTCTTGGAACGCTCCGCGTCGCGGGGCTTCACGCCGGATTCCTTGACCGCCTCCTTAGTGAGGCTGGTCATGGGCACCAGGATCGTGGTGTAGCCGTTGAGGCTGTCGTTCTCGAGCGGGTTCTCCGTGTAGCCGGCCTTGGTGAGGTTCCGCTCATCGAACTCGTCCGAGTTGATGATGATCGTGCCGCCGGGCTCCAGGCGGTGCAGCTCGGACGCCAGGGCGGCAGGGTTCATGCACACGAGCACGCTCGGCGCATCGCCGGGGTTGGTGATGTCGTGGTCGGCGATCTGGACCTGGAAGGCCGACACACCGAAGATCGTGCCGGTCGGGGCCCGGATCTCTGCCGGGAAGTCCGGCAGGGTGGCCAGGTCGTTGCCGAAGATGGCGCTGGCGGTGGTGAAACGCTCGCCGGTGAGCTGCATGCCATCGCCCGAGTCACCCGCGAACCGGATGACAACATGATCGACTGGCTCGATATCGCCCGACGTGCCCGGACGCGCTTGGACATCCGTCACGAGACTCCCCCTGTATTTTCTGGGTGGTTCACGGCGCCCGCAGCGGTGCGGAACGCCCGTTCACGCTCACCGTATCAGCACCGCGCAGGACAAAACGACTATCCGGCCTGGTGAACGGGCACTGATGCCGTCATCTGTGGTGACGATGGGTCAACGACGCCGTACCTGACGGTCGGTAGGTGCGTTCGCGACCGTTCGCGGGACCCATCCGGGCCTGTGCACCGGTCCGTGGCAGCGCCGTTCGCGCCTGTCTCGCTGGAGGCGTCCGGAGGCATGCGGAGTGTTCCGGATGCCTCCGACGCGCCGACGGCGGCGGCCCGGGTGGAGCCGCCGCCGTCGAGCGACGTGAGGTGGGAGCCGAACGAGCCGGGCCGTTCGGCGGTGACGGTCCGATCAGGCGATGGTGACCGACTGGTCGAGGTAGACGTCCTGGATGGCGTTGAGGAGATCCACGCCCTCGTTCATCGGCCGCTGGAACGCCTTGCGGCCCGAGATCAGGCCCATGCCGCCGGCCCGCTTGTTGATGACCGCGGTGCGCACGGCGGCCGCGAGGTCGCCGGCTCCCTTGGACTCGCCACCGCTGTTGATGAGCCCGGCGCGGCCCATGTAGCAGTTGGCCACCTGCCAACGGGTCAGATCGATCGGGTTGTCGGTGGTGAGCGCGTCGTACACGGCCTTGTTGGTCTTGCCGTAGCCACTGAACGCGTTGTAGCCGCCGTTGTTCTCGGGCGCCTTCTGCTTGATGATGTCGGCCTCGATGGTGACGCCGAGGTGGTTGGCCTGGCCGGTCAGGTCGGCCGAGACGTGGTAGTCGGTGCCGTCCTTCTTGAAGTCGCTGTTGCGCAGGTAGCACCACAGCACCGTGAACATGCCCAGCGAGTGGGCGGTGGCGAACGCCTCCGCCACCTCCTGGATCTGCCGGGTCGCCTCATCGGAGCCGAAGTAGATGGTGGCCCCCACCCCGGCGGCGCCGAGGTCGTAGGCCTGCTCCACCGACCCGAACATGATCTGGTCGAACTTGTTCGGGTAGGTCAGCAGCTCGTTGTGGTTGACCTTCACGATGAACGGGATGCGGTGCGCGTAGCGCCGCGAGCAGGCGGCGAGCACGCCGAAGGTGGACGCCACCGCGTTGCAGCCGCCCTCGATGGCGAGCTCCACGATGTTCTTCGGATCGAAGTAGCGCGGGTTGGGGGCGAAGCTGGCCGCCGCCGAGTGCTCGATGCCCTGATCGACCGGCAGGATCGACACGTAGCCGCTGCCACCGAGGCGGCCGGAGCTGAACAGCTGGGCGAGGTTGCGCAGCACCTGCGGTGAGCGGTCCGTCTCCATGAACACCCGGTCGATGAAATCCGGGCCGGGAAGGACCAGATCCTCCTTGGGGATGCCCTTGGACGTGTGCCCGAGCAGTGCATCCGCCTCGGCGCCCAACAGAGATGCGATGTCAGCCACGTTGCCGTCTCCCTCTTGGTTGGTGTGACCCCGACACGCTACCCGCTGGGTGCGCGCGCCTCCCTCCTCGGCTCACGCGTTGACGTCGACGACGACGCGGCCGCGCACCTGACCGTCGAGGATGGACGCGCAGGTGCCGGGCACGTCGGCCAGCCCGATGGTGGTGGTCATGGCCGCCAACTTGGCCAGATCGAGGTCGGTGGCGAGCCGCGACCACGCCTGGCGGCGCAGCGCCAGCGGGGCCATCACCGAGTCGACGCCGGCCAGCGTGACGCCACGCAGGATGAAGGGGTAGACGGTGCCGGGAAGGTCGCCACCCTGGGCCAGGCCGCAGGCGGCGACGGTGCCGCCGTAGCGGGTGCCGGCGAGCACGTTGACCAGCGTGTGCGAGCCGACGGCGTCGACCGCGTTGGCCCAGCGCTCGGCGCCGAGGGGCCGCTTGGAGGGCTCCGACAGCTCGGCCCGGTCGATCACGTCGGCGGCGCCGAGGCCCTTGAGGTAGTCGGCCTCCGCCGGCCGACCGGTGGAGGCGATGACGCGGTAGCCGAGATCGGCCAGCAGGGCGATGGCCACGCTGCCCACGCCACCGGCCGCGCCGGTCACCAGCACGTCGCCGTCGGCCGGGGTGGCGCCCGCCTTCTCGAGGGCCATGACGCAGAGCATGGCGGTGTAGCCGGCGGTGCCGATGGCCATGGCCTGCGCGGTGTCGAGCGCGTCGGGCAGGGCCACGAGCCACTCGCCCGGCACCCGTGCCCTCTGGGCGAAGCCACCCCAGTGCACCTCCCCCACGCCGAAGCCGTTGAGCACCACCCGCTGGCCGACGGCGATGTCGTCGTGGCTGCTGGCGCTGACGGTGCCGGCGAAGTCGATGCCCGGCACCATCGGGAAGGCGCGGACGACCGGCTTGCCGCGCACCACGGCCAGCCCGTCCTTGTAGTTCACCGTGGAGTGGGCGACGTCGACGGTGACGCTGCCCTCCGGCAGCGCCGACTCGTCGAGATCCTGCACGGTGGCGCTGGGTGCGCCGTCGGTTGCTTCGAGAACCAGGGCCCTGAACATGCGGGCGACGTTACGACAGCCGGCCGGCGCCCACCCAACGTGTCGCTCGGGGTGGCGGGCGGCCGCCGCGTCAGCCGAGGGCCCGCACCCGGTCGATGGCGTCCACGAAGTCGGGATCGGCGGCGGCCACCTCCCGGAACAGCGTCCGCGCCCGGGGCAGGTCGCCGGCCTTCTCGTAGAGATCCGCCAGCGCGTACATCCGGCGCAGGTGGTGATCCTCGAGGTGGCGGGGCTTGCGGAACCCCTTGGCCAGCAGCGCCACCGCCGCCGGGAGCTGGCCCTGGTCGGCCAGGGCCCCGGCGGCCACCAGCCGGCCCTCGTTGACGAGCGCGGACGACGGCGAGGCCTCCCGCAGCTCGATCCACACCCGCTCCACGTCGTCCCAGCGGCGCTGGGCCCGGTAGCAGTCGGCCAGGACCGGGTGCTGCTCGGTGGATTGCGTCATCTGGGTGAACGCCTCGAGCTCGCGGATCGCATCGCTCCACCGACCCATGCGGTAGAGGGTGAGGCCGAACAGCTCGCGGATCGACGGTGCCGTCGGCGCTTCCCGGGCGAGCATCCGCAGGGTGGGCAGGGCCTCGTCGAAACGTTCGCGGTCGAACGCCCGGGCGGCCTCGCGCAGCTTGCGCTCGAAGCGCGGCGCCTGCTGCGGCCCAACCGCCTTGACGAGCTCCTCCTTGTCGACGTGGACCGGGGTGCTCGCCTCGGGCGGCGGTGCGGGGACCCGCTTCGACCGTGGCGCGGCGCCGCGCTGGCGTTCGACGACCTCGGCCTCGACGCTGACGGGGGCCGAGGCGCTGGGCGCCCAGTTGGGCACCGGCCTCGGCGTGGACGCATCGGCGCGGTCGCCCCGCTGCTCGTCGCGGCCTCTGGGGCGGTCGGGGCGACCAGCAGGAGCCGCCTGGCCGGCGCCGCTGCCGGCGCGAGCTGCGGGCAGAGATCGCTCGACCAACCGTCCGGCCGCCTTGGCCGCGAGCCCACCGACGAGCCGGCCGTTCCACTCCGTCGCCGCCGGCGGGCGCCGGGGACCGCGATCATCCGGCGTACCGTTCCAGCGTCCGCCGCGATCATCGCCCCGGCTCGACGAGCGCGCGCCACCGGCACCCGCGCCGAAGCTACGACGCCCGCCACCACCGGCCCCGAACCGACCGCCGGCGCCCGACGATCGGTCGAAGCGGGCGCGCTCACCGTCACCGTCACCGGAGCGGTCGCGGTCGCGGTCCCGGTCGCGGTTCCACCCGCCTCGGGACCCTGCGCGCTCCCGCCCCCGATCCCCGGCACGGCCGCCGGTCGCACGCTCTCCGCGCCAGCTACCACGAGCGGCACCCCGGCCCTCACCGGCCCGGCCGCCATCGCGTGCGCCCGGCTCGGAGCGGTATCGGCGCTGCTCACCGGCAGCCCGCTCGCCCTCGACCTGGTCGTCACGGCGGCCACGGCCGAACCCGCCCGTGCGCCACGCGCCATCACCGGCACGGTTAGGCGAGCCGGATTCTCGAACCGGCGGCCCCCGGTCCGACCGCCGCCCGGCCGATCATCGAAGCCGCCACGCGGCCCCCGGCCACCGTCTCCGCCAGGGCGGCCTGAGCTGCCGCGACGCTCTTCCCCGCGGCCCCCCGCAGCGCTACGTCCCGCCCCCGAGCCCCGGGTTGCGTCACCGCTGCGAGCCAGCCCGCGGCCACGACCGGAGGGACCCGCGGCCGACGACCCATCGCGGCTCGTGCGCCGAGGCCGATCGCCACCGTCGCCTTCCGCACGGTCAGGCCAAGGCCGGTCACCGAAACGCCGGGACCCTCCGCCGAACGACGACGGACGGGGACCGCGCCGAGGACCGTTGGCCCCGGCCACACCACGCCGAACCACCACCTGGGCGACCGTCGGGACGGCCGGGCGCACGGCGTCCACGCGAAGGATCAGAGGACCGAGGGGCGGGCATGGCCGGCCAGGCTACTGCGTCGAAGCAACCGACCACGCCCGAGCTCGAGCACGGCAAAACGTGGAAGAGGGGTCCCAAACGGGACCCCCTCAGAGCGAAATCCGGCGGCGACCTACTCTCCCAGGGCGAATCCACCCAAGTACCATCGGCGCAGGCGGGCTTAACTTCCGTGTTCGGAATGGGAACGGGTGTGACCCTGCCGCTATAGCCACCGAAATCTGTTGTTCACCACGGCGCGATGCCGGTGAGAACTCCATAGCGAGCACGAACAACTTCGTCGAAACCAAGCCCTCGGCCGATTAGTACCGGTCGGCTGAACACGTCACCGTGCGTACACCTCCGGCCTATCAACGTGGTGACCTACCACGGGCCTTACCTGGTTAACCCAGTGGGGGATCTCATCTCGAGACGAGTTTCCCGCTTAGATGCTTTCAGCGGTTATCTCTTCCGTAGGTCGCTAACCAGCCATGCTCTTGGCAGAACAACTGGCACACGAGAGCTACGTCCGTTCCGGTCCTCTCGTACTAGGAACAGCTTCTCTCAAATCCCCTCCGGCTGCAGAGGATAGGGACCGAACTGTCTCACGACGTTCTAAACCCAGCTCGCGCACCGCTTTAATGGGCGAACAGCCCAACCCTTCGGACCTGCTTCAGCCCGAGGATGCGATGAGCCGACATCGAGGTGCCAAACCTTCCCGTCGATATGGACTCTTGGGAAGATAAGCCTGTTATCCCCGGGGTACCTTTATCCGTTGAGCGACGGCGCTTCCACACGCAACCGCCGGATCACTATGTCCTGCTTTCGCACCTGCTTGACTTGTGGGTCTCGCAGTCAAGCTCCCTTGTGCCATTGCACTCGACGCCTGATTGCCAACCAGGCTGAGGGAACCTTGAGCGCCTCCGTTACTCTTTAGGAGGCGACCGCCCCAGTCAAACTACCCGCCTGACGCTGTCCCTGACCCGGATAACGGGCCCAGGTTAGAGTCCCGGGCATACGCAGGGTGGTATTTCAAGGTTGACTCCACCGACACTGGCGTGCCAGCTTCCTAGTCTCCCACCTATCCTACACAACGCATACCAAAACCCAACATCAAGTTGTAGTAAAGGTCCACGGGGTCTTTCCGTCCTTCTACAGCTAACGAGCATCTTTACTCGTACTTCAATTTCGCTGGGTCTGTGGTTGAGACAGTAGGGAAGTCGTTACGCCATTCGTGCAGGTCGGAACTTACCCGACAAGGAATTTCGCTACCTTAGGACCGTTATAGTTACGGCCGCCGTTTACCGGGGCTTAGGTTCAGAGCTTCGCCTTGCGGCTAACCCTTCCCCGTAACCTTCCGGCACCGGGCAGGCGTCACAGTGTATACAGCGCCTTACGGCTTGGCACACTGCTGTGTTTTTAGTAAACAGTCGCTTCCCCCTGGTTTGTGCCACCTTCTCGAGCTCCGGACGCAAGGTCCATCACCCTAATAAGGTCCTCTTTATCCCGAAGTTACAGAGGTATTTTGCCGAGTTCCTTAACCACAGTTCACCCAATCACCTTGGTATTCTCTACCCGCCCACCTGAGTTGGTTTGGGGTACGGGCACCGTGCCAGCTCGCTAGGGGCTTTTCTCGGCAGCATGGAATCAGTGACTTCGCCTGAAGCGGCTCGGCATCGTGTCTCAGGCTTGATGAGGCCCGGATTTACCTGGTCCTCGCCCTACACACTTACCCCAGGACAACCAACGCCTGGGATCACCTATCCTCCTGCGTCCCCCCGTTGCTAGCCGCCCCATCGAGGGTCGAGCCCTTCCCGAAGGAACGGCTCTTAGCACCAATGGTTTGGCTCGGGCGGACACGGTGGTACGGGAATATCAACCCGTTGTGCATCGACTACGCCTTCGGCCTCGCCTTAGCTCCCGACTTACCCTGGGAGGATTAGCCTTCCCCAGGAACCCTTGGGCTTTCGGCGGAGAGGTTTCTCACCCTCTTTCGCTACTCATGCCTGCATTCGCACTCGACCGCAGTCCACGACGGTTTCCACCGCCGCTTCAACCCACGATCGACGCTCCGCTACCACTGCTTACGCAATCCGCGGCTTCGGCTCTGACTTGAGCCCTGTTACATTGTCCAAGCAGGATCACTCGACCAGTGAGCTATTACGCACTCTTTAAAGGGTGGCTGCTTCTAAGCCAACCTCTTGGCTGTCTGTGCAATCCCACATCGTTTACCACTTAGTCCAGAATTAGGGCCTTAGCCGGCGGTCTGGGCTGTTTCCTCTCGACCATGAAGCTCATCCCCCATGGTCTCACTGCTGCGCTCTGGAGCCACGGCATTCGGAGTTTGATTGGGGTCGGTAAGCTTGTGGGCCCCCTAACCCATTCAGTGCTCT
>JAWKIM010000008.1:0-280000 GCA_041394365.1 Acidimicrobiales bacterium | reverse complement strand
GGTAGGCCGTTACCCCACCAACAAGCTGATAGGCCGCGAGGCCCTCCCAAACCAAAATTCTTTCGTCTCCAAAGGATGCCCTTCGGGGACGATATCCGGTATTAGCTCGGGTTTCCCCGAGTTATCCCAGAGTCTGGGGCAGGTTCCTCACGTGTTACTCACCCGTTCGCCGCTAGAGCTTCCCCAGTGTTGCCACTGGATGGCCCCCGCTCGACTTGCATGTGTTAAGCACGCCGCCAGCGTTCGTCCTGAGCCAGGATCAAACTCTCCATCGAAACCGTGTCAACCCGGCGAACCGGATCGAACGATCTTGTTTGAGAGCCGGTCATCGCACTCGTAGCTCGCGATGACCTGCGATGCCTCCTGCCGACCCGAAGGTCGAACATGAGGCGCTCGGAATCGACTTGGTTCCACCAGCTCCGGTTGCCCGGTGCCGGCTTCCCCGCACTAGCCGTTTTCGTCCTCTCTTCCGTTTTCAAGGAACGCAGAGCCGCTAGGCTCGTTGTTTCTCGTTGCAGTTGAAGGCCTTTCGGCGATTCAGAGCTGCTGTGCCCGTTTCGGTTTCCCGTGGGGCGAGGAGAAACACTAGAGGACCGGGCAGGATCCGTCAACCCCCTTTTCCCGAGAAATCTCGGAGGGTGCCCACCGCGGTCAGTCCGCCACTAAGAGATGGTATCGGTTCTTGCCTCTTCTCACGAGGGTGTACCGCCCCGCCATGAGATCGTCGACGCCCAGCCGGCGGTCGGCGCCGATCCGTTCGCCGTTGACCTGCCACCCACCCTGTTCGAGCAACCGCCTGGCCTCGCCCCGCGACGACGCCAGCCCGAGCTCGGCGAACAGCTCGACCGGCACGGCGCCGTCGACGAAACGGGAGCGCGCCACCGCAGCGGTCGGGATCTCCCCGGCGAGCACCGCCCAGGAACCGGCATCGGCCGCCAGTGGATCGCCCGCCTCGAACAGCAGTGCCGTGGCGGCCACCGCCTGGGCGGCCTGCTCGGCCCCGTGCACCAGCGCGGTCAGCTCGTGGGCCAGGCGGCGCTGGCCCACCCGCAGCTCCGGCCGGGCGGCGTGCTCGGCGGCGATCGCCTCGGCCTCATCGAGCGGCAGCAGGGTCAGCTGCAGCAGCAGCTTGCGCACATCCTCGTCGGGCACACCGATCCACCCCTGGTAGAACCGGTAGGGGCTCATGCGCTGGGCGCTCAGCCACAGGTTCTCGCCACTCGAGGACTTGCCGTACTTGGTGCCGTCGCTGCGAACGAGCAGCGGGCTCGTCAGGCCGTGCGCGTGCGCGCCGCTGCGGCGCCGGATCAGATCGATGCCCGTGGCGATGTTGCCCCACTGGTCACTGCCGCCGATCTGCAGCTCGCAGCCCTCCAGGCGGTGCAGCTCGTAGAAGTCGGTCGCCTGCAGCAGCATGTAGCTGAACTCGGTGTAGGAGATGCCCGTGGTGCCCTCCAGGCGGCTGCGCACCGACTCCTTGCCGAGCATCTGGTTCACGGTGACGTGCTTGCCCACGTCGCGCAGGAAGTCGATCACGCTGGTGGCCACCGTCCACGAACGGTTGTCGACCAACCGGGCCGGGTTGGGTCCATCGAAGTCGAGGAACCGGCGCAGCTGGGGCACGATGCCCTCGAGGTTGCGGGCCAGCTGCTCGTCGTCGAGGAGGTTCCGCTCCTCGGAGCGGCCGCTCGGGTCGCCGATCATGCCGGTGGCGCCACCGGCAAGCGCGATCGCCCGATGACCGGCCTGCTGGAAGCGCCGGAGGTTCAGCAGCATCAGCAGGTTGCCGGCGTGGAGGCTGTCGCTGGTCGGGTCGAAGCCGCAATAGAGCGTGATCGGCCCCTCGTCGCAGCGTCGGCGCAGCGCGTCGAGGTCGGTGCTGTCCTGCACGAGCCCTCTGGCCAGCAGGTCATCGATGACGGCGGATCCCTTGTCGCTCACCGGCCAAGGTTGCCGCGTCACCGGGGGCGCTTCCAACTGCATTGGTCGATGCCGGCGACCCACCGGGCCGACCTCGACCCGGCCGAGTGCGGCCGCCGCCGCCGCGGTCGGCCGGCACGGCATCGAAACGGGCTTTGCCGGCCGCCAGCCGCGATGATGGTCGCCATGGCCGTTCCCGTACGCAGCCGCGCCCTGCTGGCGGTCGCGTAGCGCCGGGCTGCTGGCCGCCTGCACCTATCGGCGCTCCGACATCACGCCGGTGATCCCGCAGATGTCGGAGTCCTCCCGCATCTTCGCCGGTGACGGGACCCTGCTCACCGTGCTGCACGCCGAGCAGAACCGTCAGGCGGTGCCCTACGACCAGCTGCCGCGCACGCTCATCGACGCCGTGGTGGCCATCGAGGACAAACGCTTCTGGGAGCACAACGGCGTCGATCTCCAGGCCGTCCTCCGTGCCGCTGGGCCAACGCCACCGAGGGCGGCATCGCCCAGGGCGGCTCGACCATCACGCAGCAGTACGTGAAGAACGCCCTGCTCGACCCGCAGCAGACGGTGAACCGCAAGCTGAAGGAGATGTCGCTGGCGTGGCAGCTCGAGCGGACCACGTCCAAGGAGCTGATCCTCGAGCTGTACCTCAACACGATCTACTTCGGGCACGGCGCGTACGGGGTGCAGGCCGCCGCCCAGACCTACTTCGGCGTGCCCGTGAGCCAGCTCGATCTCGCCCAGGCGGCACTCCTGGCCGGCTTGATCCAGTCGCCCAGCGCCACCGACCCCTACATCGCCCCCGAGGCCGCGGTCGAGCGCCGGAACCTGGTGCTTACCGAGATGCTCGACGGCGGCCGGATCACGGTGGCCGAGGAGCTCGCCGCCGAGGCCGCGCCGCTGCAGCTCGCCCCGGAGTTCAGCGCCGAGGACCGCTTCCCCGCCGGGCACTTCGTGGAGGAGGTCAAGCAGTTCATCCTGACCGACACCCGTTTCGGCGCCACCGAGGAGGAGCGACGCAACCTGCTCTTCGGCGGTGGGTTGCGGATCTACACCACCATCGACCTCGACCTGCAGGCCCTCGGGGAGCGGGTGATCGCCGAGGTGTTGCCCGACCCGGTCAGCCAGCCCGATGCCTCGCTGGTGGCGCTCGATCCGGCCACCGGCGCGGTGCTGGCCATGGTGGGCGGTCGCGACTTCTTCGGTGACAGCCCCTATGCCAAGGTCAACCTGGCGATGGGCGCAGGCCGGCAGGCGGGCTCCACGTTCAAGCCGATGGTGCTGGCCGCGGCGTTGGAGTCCGGCACGCCGCTGAGCAAGGTCTACCGGGCGTCGCCGGAGATGACCTTCGAGCTGCAACAGGGCAGCGAGAAGTGGACGGTGCGCAACTACGGCGGCGCCGGCGGCGGATCGGTCAACCTCGTCGAGGCCACGATCCGCTCGTACAACACCGTCTACGCCCAGCTGATGCTCGAGACCGGCCCCGACGCCGCCGTGGCCATGGCCCACGAGCTCGGCGTGCAGTCCCCGCTCGACCCGGTGCCGTCGCTGGTGCTGGGCACGGAGAACGTCACCGTGCTGGAGATGGCCGACGCCTACGCCACCTTCGCCAACCGCGGCCTGCGGGTGCCGCCGCAGTTCGTCAGCCTGATCACCGATGCCAACGGAACGGTGCTGTACCGGGCGCCCCAGTCCCAGACCCGCGTGCTCGAGGTGGAGACGGCCGACCAGATCAACGCCGTGCTGCAGCAGGTCATCGAGCGCGGCACCGGCACCGCCGCCCAGATCGGCCGGCCGGTGGCGGGCAAGACCGGGACCGCCGAGGAGTACCGCGACGCCTGGTTCGTCGGCTACACGCCGCACCTGGCGGTGGCGGTCTGGGTGGGCTACGCCCAGCAACGCCTGGCCATGGTGCCGCCGACCACGCCGCTGACCGTCACCGGGGGTTCGTGGCCGGCGGAGATCTGGCAGCGCTTCAGCAGCGAGGCGACCGCCGGCGAGGCCGCCGTCGAGTTCACCGCACCGAGCACGCCGGTGCGTTCGTTCATCGATCGGCCGACCACGACCGTCGTCGATCCGAACGCCACGACGACCACCACCGGAGCCGGCGCCCGTCCACCCCGGCGGGCCCACCGGCACCACGCCCGCCCCCACCGGCACCGCCCCCGGCGGCACCCCGGCCGTGACCTCGACCACCGTCGCCTCCGATCCCGGGGCGGGGGCCGGCACCGGGTCCGGCGGCACCGGGTCCGGGAACGCCGGCGGTGCCGGTTCGGGCTCGGGCTCGGGCGGGGCCGGCGGCGGCGCTGCAGGCAGCGGGACCGACGACGACAGCGCACCGACGGCCGCATCGTCGCGATGACCGCACCGACCACTGCGAGCGCAGCCCCGTCCGCGGTTACACCCACCCCAGCGTGCCCATCGGCACCCGGCCGCCGTGCCGTACCCGCCGTGGCCCGGTGGCAGCGCCGAGCCGTCCCTCCCCCCGTCGCGAAAGGCGAAGCCCCGTGACCATGACGACGCCCTCCCCCACCTCCGATACCGCCGCCGGCCGCCGGTCGCGGCGCTGGTACCAACGCCCGTCGGGCATCGCTGCCGCCATCGTGGTGGCCGGCTCGTTCGGGTTGTGGACCTACGCCTTCTCCGGCGCCGCTAGGCGGGACCCGCCCGACACGCTCAGCGATCCGGCCTTCGCCACCGCGGCCGAGCCGATCTGCGCCGAGACCCGGACCGTGATCGACGGCCTCGAACCGGCGGCCGCGGCCACCGATCCGATCGATCGCGCCAACACGCTGCGCCAGGCCAACGAGGCGCTCGCCGGGCTCGTCACCCGGCTGCGCACCATCGAGCCCACCAACGACTTCGACCGCGACATCGTGACGAAGTGGCTCACCGATTGGGACCAGTACCTGGTGGACCGCAACGCCTACGCCGACACGCTGAGCACCGGCGAGGATGCGCTGTTCCGGCTCACCACCCGCAACGGGCAGGACTACACCAAGTCGATGGACAACTTCGCCACCGTGAACGACATGGGCTCGTGCGCGACGCCCGGGGACGTCTGAGCGGCGACGAGCCGCGGAGCGGGCCTCAGGGCAGCGCCGCCGCCATCGCCAGCCCCCGGCGGACCAGGCGGCGCAGGCCGTCATCGGCGCCGAAGCCGTCGAGGCCGCCCTCGGTGACCCAGGCCTGGCCGGTGGATTCGTGGTTGTGCGCGGCCACCGCGTCGGGCGGGGCGAGCACCAGGTAGCGCACGTCGAGGTGGTCGTGTGCCGGCTCCGCCGGCGGCCGCACCTCGTGGATGTCGAGATCGATCGCCGGCCACAGCACGGTCAGCCCGGCGATGCCGCTCTCCTCGGTGGCCTCTCGCCGAGCGGAGGCGGCCAGGTTGGCCTCGCCGTCGGCGTGGCCACCGGGCTGGAACCAGCGGCGCAGCTTGCGGTGCTCGAGCAGGAGCACGCGGCGCCGATCGGCGTGCACCACCAGCGCCGAGGACGTCAGGTGCCCTCGTGCACACGTGCGCAGCAGCGCATCGGGGTGGGCGTCGACGAAGGTCAGCATGCGGGCCCGGAACGCCTCCACCACGGCGTCGCCGGCCGGGGCACCGGCCACCCGAGCGGGCTCGGGCCAGGCTGGACGAGGGGTGAGATCAGCGGGTTCGAGCGGCACCACGGCGGGGCAGGCTACCGGCGCGCCGGTGGCCGCGACACCGTGCGGTTGCCGAGCTCCAGCCAGCGCAGCGGCGCCTCGGCCGCCTTGGTGATGCCGATCCGGGTGGTGCGGCACACCCGCCCGGGGTCGGGCGCCCACGGCGGGCGGCCGCCATCGGCGCACGACGCCGCCGCCGTCACCTCGCCGCCCGCGACGT
Source organism: Acidimicrobiales bacterium (assembly GCA_041394365.1). Taxonomy (GTDB): domain Bacteria; phylum Actinomycetota; class Acidimicrobiia; order Acidimicrobiales; family CAIXPF01; genus CAIXPF01. The sequence continues at coordinate 274,206 of JAWKIM010000008.1, read as the reverse complement.
GGTGGGGCACGGCCATGCGCAGCGGTGAGCGGTCATCGCACAGGTCGGCGCCGTCGTGGGCACCGGTGATGGCCAGCGCCGCACACAGCCGGCCGGGACCGGCGCACAGCAGGTGCGGGGCGCCCACCGCGGTCGCGCGCCGGCCGAGCGCCACCGCCTCGCCCCGGCAGACCTCCGCCGCCCGCAGCAGCACGGCGGCACCGACCCCCTCGTCGGCGCAGACCACGTTGGCGCACCAGTGGATGCCGTAGGACCGGTACACGTAGAGGTGGCCCGGCGGCCCGAACATCACCCGGTTGCGGGGCCGGCGGCCGATGTAGCTGTGGCTGGCCGGGTCGTCGGGCTCGTAGGCCTCCACCTCGGTCAGCCGCACCACGACGTCGCCCGCCACCAGCAGCAGGCCGAGCAGGTCGGGCGCCACCGCCGCCGCGGGCCGGGCGAAGAACGAGCGGGCCAGCACCGGACCCGGCCCGCCGTCGATCACGCGTCCTGCAACCTGGTCAGGGTGGCGTCGAGCTGCTTCTGGAACTTGGCCAGCTGCTTGGCCACCTGCTCCGGGCCACCGGCTCCGGGCGAGGTTCGCCGCTGCACCGCCTGACCGGGCGCGCACAGCGCTGCGGCGGCGTCGCCGAGAGCGGGGTGCGCGGCCACCAGCTCCGGCAGGCCCACGTTGCGCTCCAACGAGTCGCGCACCAGCGAGCCGACCAGCGCATGGGCGTCGCGGAAGGGGGTGCCGCGCTGCACCAGCCACTCGGCCAGGTCGGTGGCGGCCAGGTAGGGCGAGTCGGCCGCCGCCTCCATCCGCTTGCGGTCGAAGCGGGAGGTCTCCAACAGCCCGTTCATGGCCGACAGGGCGAGCTTCAGCTGGTCGACGGCGTCGAACAGCGGCTCCTTGTCCTCCTGGAGGTCCCGGTTGTAGGCCAGCGGCAGGCCCTTGAGCATGGCCAGCAGCCCGGTGAGGTGGCCGATGAGCCGCGCCGCCTTCGTTCGGGTGAGCTCGGCGATGTCGGGGTTCTTCTTCTGCGGCATCATCGAAGACCCAGTGGAGTACCGGTCGTCGAGGCGCAGGAAGCCGACCTCCTCGCTGGACCAGATGACCACCTCCTCGGCGATGCGGGAGAGGTGCACCGCCAGCAACGAGCAGCAGAACAGCGCCTCGGCCACGAAGTCGCGATCGGACACGGCATCGAGCGAGTTGTCGAACACCCGGGCGAAGTCGAGCTCGTTGGCGGTGAAGCGGGGATCGAGCGGCAGCGAGCTGCCGGCCAGCGCGCCGGCCCCCAACGGGGACACGTCCGCCCGCCGCCGGCAGTCGAGCAGGCGGTCGACGTCGCGGAACAGCGCCCACCCGTGCGCCAGCAGGTGGTGGGCCAGCAGCACCGGCTGGGCCCGCTGCAGATGGGTGTAGCCGGGGACGTAGGTCTCCCCCGCCTCCTTGGCCCGGTTGAGCAGCGTGCGCTGCAGGACGGTCACCCGGCGGGCGATGTCGACCAGCTCGCGCTTGGTGTACAGCCGCAGGTCGGTGGCGACCTGGTCGTTGCGGCTGCGGCCGGTGTGCAGCTTCGCTCCCGGCGGGCCGGCCAGCTCGGTGACGCGCCGCTCCACGGCGGTGTGGATGTCCTCGTCGGTGACCAGGAACGTGAACTGTCCCGAGGTCAGCTCGCGCTCGACGTGGTCCAGGGCGTCGAGCACGGCCGCCTCCTCGGCGGCGCTGATCAGCCCCACCCGGGCCAGGCCCTTCACGTGGGCCCGGGAGCCGGTGATGTCGTCCATCGCCAGGCGCCGGTCGAAGGGCAGGCTCACGGTGAACGCCCACAGTTCGTCGGCCGGGCCCTGATCGAAGCGGCCGTGCCACAACGGCGCCGCGCCGCCGGGGCCGGCGGGGGGCGGGGTGGCGTTTTCGTTGCTCATCGTCTCGATCCCTCAGCTGACAAGCCGGCCAGGTCGGCCAACTGGGTGGCCATGCCGGCGCCGGTCGCGCCCTCGGCCACCACCACCAACAACGTGTCATCCCCGGCGACGGTGCCGAGCACCCCGTCGAGACCGGAGCGGTCCAGCGCCGATGCCACGACATGGGCGGAGCCGGGCGGGGTGCGCAGCACGACCAGGTTGCCGGAGGCGGCCACCTCGACCACCCACTCCCCCAGCACCCGCCGCAGGTGCTCGTGGGGCGCCACCTGCTCGGTGGGCAACTCGGGATCGCGTACGCCGCCTCCCCGCCGCGGACCCGACCTTGACTGCGCCGAGCTCCTCGAGGTCGCGCGACACCGTGGCCTGGGTGGCGGCCACGCCCTGCTCGGCCAGCAGGTCGACGAGCTGGGCCTGGCTGGTGACGCTGTGCTGTTCGAGCAGGCGGCTGATGCGGTGCTGGCGCTGCGCCTTGGAGAGGCTCACGGCGCGCCGCCCGATCCGGCGCCGGCCTCCGCCAGCAACCACCACAGCAAGCCGCGGGCGGCGTGCATGCGGTTCTCCGCCTGCTGCCACACCCGGCTGCGCGGCCCGTCGATGACCTCGGGGGCCACCTCCTCGCCCCGGTGGGCGGGCAGGCAGTGCAGGAAGATGGCACCGGGCGCCGCCTCGGCCATGAGCGCCTCGGTGACGCCGAAGCCGTTGAGAGCGTCGCGCTTGGTGGCGGCGGCGGCCTCCTCGCCCATCGACACCCACACGTCGGTGTACACGGCGTCCGCCCCGGCCACCGCCTCGGCGGCGGCGTCGGTGCGCACCAGCGACCCGCCGAGGGCGGCGACAGCGTCGGCGTCGGCGTCGGCCAGGTTGTAGCCCGCCGGGCTCGCCACCCGGATCTCCATACCGCTCAGTGCGGCGCCCAACGCCAGGGACCGGCACACGTTGTTGCCGTCGCCGACATACGCCACGGTACGGCCGCGCAGCGACCCCCACTCCTGCTGCATCGTCAGCAGATCGGCCAGCGCCTGCATCGGATGGGACCGGTCCGACAGCAGGTTGATCACCGGGCGCCGGTCGACCACGGCCATGCGGGCCACCGTGCGATGGGCGAACACCCGGGCGCCGATCACGTGGTGGTAGCCGGCGAGCGTGCGGGTGACGTCCTCCACCGATTCGCGCTCGTCGAGGCCCACCTCGGTGCCGCTGATGTAGGCCGGGTGGCCGCCCAGCTGCACCACCGCCATCTCCATCGAGTGGCGGGTGCGGGCCGACGGCTTCTCGAACACGAGCGCCACCCCGCGGCCGGCCAGCAACGGCGGCGGCGAGGCCTGCGCGGCGAGGCCGAGCACGCGGGCGAGCTCGGCCGCGCTCAGGTCGTCGATCTCCAGGAGGTGGCGGTGCATGGGCTTCATCGGGGGTGCCGGCCGGCGATCAGAGCGCGCTCAGGGCCTTGGCCAGCAGGTCGACGGCCTCGTCGATCTCGGCTTCGGTGACCGTCAGCGGCGGGGTGAGGCGGAGCGCGGTACCGGTGATGGCGTTGACCACCAGACCGGCGTCGAGGCAGGCGGTGTAGGCGGCCTTGGCGTCGACACCGTCCACCAGCTCCGCGGCGAGGATCAGGCCCGAGCCGCGCACCGACGCCACCTGGGGCAGGGCCTGCAGCTTGGCGGTCAGGTAGGCGCCGCGCTCGGTGGCGCGGGCGGGCAGGTCGTCGCGCTCCATGATCTCGAGCACCTTGCGCACGGCCGAGGTGGCCATCGGCTGGCCCGAGTAGGTGGAGCCGTGGTCGCCCGGCTGGAAGGCGGCGGCCACGTCGGCGCGGGCCCACAGCGCGCCGATCGGCATGCCGTTGCCCATCGCCTTGGCCAGGCAGACGACGTCGGGCCGGATGTCGTGGTGTTGGAAGCCGAACCACCGCCCGGTGCGGGCGAAGCCGGTCTGCACCTCGTCGAGCATCAGCAGCAGGCCGCGCTCGTCGCACAGCCGCCGGGCGGCCTGCAGGAACTCGGTGGACGCCGGGTTGACGCCGCCCTCGCCCTGGATGGGCTCGAGCAGGATGGCGGCCACGGTGGGGTCGATGGCGGCCTCCAACGCCTCGATGTCGCCCAGGGCGACGTGGCGGAACCCCTCGGGCATGGGGGCGAACGGCTCGTGCTTGGTGGGCTGACCGGTGGCGGCCAGCGTGGCCAGGGTCCGGCCGTGGAAGCTGCCATAGGTGGTGATGACGCCGAAGCGGCCGTGGCCCGCCCCCAGGCCGCAGCTTGATGGCGGTCTCGTTGGCCTCGGCGCCCGAGTTGCAGAAGAACACCTGGCCGCCGGCCGGGCTGCCGTCGCCGATGAGCCGGTCGATGGTGCGGGCCACGTGCCAGGCGTGCTCGGTGGCGAAGATCGACGAGACGTGCAGCAGGGTGCGGGCCTGGGTGGCGATGGCCTCGGCCACCTCCTCGTTGGCGTGCCCGAGGGCGACCACGGCGAGCCCACCGAGGAAGTCGAGGTAGCGCTTGCCGTGGTTGTCCCACAGCTCGGTGCCCTGACCACGGACGAACATCACCGATGGTGCGGCGAAGTTCGACATGATCGGGCAGCGCTCGAGATCGGGCGGTGCTCCCATGGCGGTGGCGTGCGTCGACATGATGGTTCCCCCAGGCTGACGGTTTGACGGCGGTGGTCTGCGGATGCGGTGCTGTGCGGTGGCGGTGCGGTGGCGGGCGCCGCGTTGGGCGGCGCCGGCGGGTGGACGAGGCCCGGGGGCTGGTCGACCGACGCCGATGGCGACGGTCGAGGCTATCGCCCCCGCAGCTCGCCCCGGCGTGATCGGCGAGTCCCTGCGCCCGGCTCGGCGCGGCGACGGCGGGGGTTACACCGGGTAGCGGGTGATCATCGTGCCGATGCCGGTGTCGGTGAACAGCTCCAGCAGCAGCACGTGGTCGCGGCGGCCGTCGATGAGGTGGGCGGAGCGCACGTTGGCTTCGACGGCGTGCAGGCAGGCCTCGACCTTCGGGATCATCCCGGAGGCGACGGTGCCGTCCTCGATGAGCAGGCGCAGCTCGGCGGCGGTGATCTGCGAGATCAGGCTGGTCTCGTCGGCCACGTCGCGGCGGAGGCCCTCGATGTCGGTCAGGAACACGACCTTCTCGGCGTCGAGGGCGACGGCGATCGCGCCGGCGACGGTGTCGGCGTTGATGTTGTAGGCCTGACCGGCCTCGTCGACCCCGATGGTGGCGATGACCGGGATCAGGTCCTGTTCGAGCAGGCGGTGCAGGATCGACGGGTTGACCGAGGCGACGTCGCCGACGAAGCCCAACTCGGGATCGTGCTGGGTGGCGGTGATGAGCCCGGCGTCCTCGCCGGACACGCCCACGGCCAGGGGTCCGTGCCGGTTGATGTCGGACACCAGTTCACGATTGACCTTGCCCACCAGCACCATGCGGGTGATCTCGAGGGATTCGGCGTCGGTGACGCGCAGGCCGTTGCGGAACTCGGTCTGCTTGCCGAGGCGCTTCATCAGGTCGGTGATCTGCGGGCCGCCACCGTGCACCACCACCGGCTTGAGCCCCACCGACTGCATCAACACGATGTCCTCGGCGAACTGCGCGGCACCGCCGTCGGGGCTCATCGCGTTGCCCCCGTACTTGACCACGACGATCTTGTTGCGGAAGCGCTGGATGTACGGCAGCGCCTGGACCAGTACCTCGGCGGTGTCGACGGGGTTCACGGGTACACCCCCACGATGGGCAGGCCGGTGGTCTCGGGCAGGCCGCAGATCAGGTTGGCGCACTGCACCGCCGCACCGGAGGCGCCCTTGGTCAGGTTGTCGATGGCGCAGATGCCGACCACGTAGCCGGTGCGCTCGTCGTGGCGCACGGTCACCTGGGCCACGTTGGAGCCGAGCGTGGCCTTGGTGGACGGTGAACCATCGGTCACCACCACGAACGGCTCGTCGGCGTAGAACTCCCGGTACAGCTCGAGCAGCGCCCCGGTGGACAGCTCGGCCTCGCGCCCGGGGGCGGGCCGGGCGTAGCTGGTGGCGAGGATGCCGCGGTTCATCGGCGCCAGGTGCGGGGTGAACAGCACGGTGGCGTCGAGCAACATCTCCATCTCGGGGGTGTGGCGGTGGTCGAGCAGGCCGTAGGCGGTGAAGTCCTCGTCGACGGTGCAGAACGTGGTGTGGGCCTTCGGCGGCCGCCCGGCGCCGGACACCCCGGAGGCGGCGTCGACGATGATGCCGCTGCGGTCGATCAGCCCGGCGCGCGCCACCGGCAGCAGCGACAGCGTGCCGGCCGTCGGGTAGCAGCCGGGCGTGGCCACCAGCGAGGCGCCGGCCAGCTGCTCGCGGTAGATCTCGGGCAGGCCGTAGACGAAGTCGGCCAGCAACTCGGGCGCCTGGTGCTCGTCGTGGTACCAGCGGGGGTAGAGCGCCGGGTCCTTGAGGCGGAAGTCGGCGGCGAGGTCGACGATGCGCTTGGCCCCGGCGGCCCGCAGCGCCGGCACGATGCCCTGCGAGGCGCCGTGCGGGAGGCCGAGGAACACCACGTCGGCCTCGGCGGCGGCGGCGACGTCGACCTCGTCGAAGCGCCGGTCGCCGTAGGCTGCGGCCAGGCTGGGGTACAGCTCGCGCAGCGGGGTCCCGGCCTGGGAGTCCCCGGTGGCGACGGTGACGTCGAACGTGGGGTGCGCGGCGAGCAGGCGCAGCAGTTCTGCACCGGTGTAGCCGGACGCACCGATGATGGCGGCGGTGAGCACGGGGCAAGACTATACGACACGGTGCATAGATATTCGAGGCGGTTTCGGCGTACGGTGCCGTCGTGCCCCACACCGCCGCTCTGGACCGACTGCTGGCGCTGCCCCGTGTCCGCCTGGCACTGCTGCCGACGCCGCTGCACCGGCTCGACCGCTTCTCCGAGGCGATCGGGGTCGAGGTGTGGTGCAAGCGGGACGACATAGGGGCGCCGGGCCTGGCCGGCAACAAGGTGCGCAAGTTCGAGCTGGTGCTCGCCGCCGCGCGGGCCGCCGGGGCCGACACGCTGATCACCACCGGTGCGGCCCAGTCGAACTCGGCCCGGACGGAAGCGGCGGCGGCCGCCGCACTGGGCTTGCGCTGCGTGCTCGTGCTGACCGGCGCCCCGCCCCCCGAGCGGCGGGCCAACCTGCTGCTCGACGAGCTGTTCGGCGCAGACGTGCGCTTCGCCGGCCCGGTCGGCTGGGAGGAGCTCGGTCCGATCCTGGAAGCGGTGGCGGCCGAGGAGCGCGCCGCCGGCCGGAACCCGTTCATCGCCCCGGTGGGCGCAGCTCGCCGCTGGGGGCGTTGGGGTTCGCACTGGGGTACCTCGAGGTGGTCGAACAGCTCGAGCAGGGGTCGGCCGGTGGACCCGCGCCGGCGCCCGGGCCCGACGCCGTTCGGGCGCTGGTGCACACCACCACCTCCGGCGGCACCCACGCCGGGCTGGTCGTCGGCCGGGCGCTGCTGGGCCGGGGCCCACGGGTCATCGGGATCGACGCCGGCCGGGTGCTGACCGAGCCGGCCGCCGGGCTGGCCGCCCTGGCCACCGCAGCGGCGGCCGAGGTCGGTGCGGCCCGCACGTTCGACGAGGCCGAGATCGACGTGCGGCTCGAGCACGCCGGGCCGGCCTACGGTGCGGTGACGGACGAGGCGGTGGCGGCCATCCGACTGCTGAGCCGCACCGAGGGCATCGTGTGCGACCCGGTGTACAGCGGCAAGGGCCTGGCCGGGCTGGTGGCGATGGCCCGTTCCGGCGAGCTCGACGGTGGGCCGGTGCTGTTCTGGCACACGGGCGGTTGGCACGCCGTCTTCGACCCCCACTACGGGGATCCGCTGCTCGAGCAACGCTGAACCGGCCGCGGCAGCCGCCGGCACCCAGATCGAGACCGAGCCGACGAGCCGCGGTTGGCGATGGTTCGCTCTGCGTTCATGGCTCCCGAGGCAACTCGGCTGGCGAGGTCGGTACGGAAACGACCATCCAGGCATCATTTCATGATGCAACGCTGCTGGTGGAGCGAACGGCGCAAGGGCGTCGTGGCCGTTTCCGTACAGACGCCGACCGCGACGCCCCCAGACGGCCCGCCTTCCGGGACGCCGATCAAGAATGAGACCCACACCCACTTCACGCCGATTCGCCGGCGATTCGGCGTGAGCGGGTGGGCGGCGCAATCAAGGCTGGCGTCAGCATATGTTGACGATCGGCACGACGTCAACATATGCTGACGCCTATGGCACCGCCGTGACCGAGCTGGCCGAGCAGGTGTCCAGCCCCGACCCGCAGGAGGGCCTGCGCGCCGTCGCCGCCCTCCGGCGGCTGCTGGAGACGCTCGAATCGCTCCACATCGACAACGCCCGGGCCCAGGGCTGGTCCTGGCAGGACATCGCCGGCGCGCTGGGTGTCACCAAGCAGACCGTGCACCGCAAGCACGGGCGGCGGTGAGCGACGATGTTCGAGCGCTTCACCGCTGACGCCCGGGCGGTGGTCACCGCGGCCCAGCACGAGACCCGGCGCCGGCACGACCGGGTCATCGGCACCCAGCACCTGCTGCTGGCGCTGCTCGGCGCGCCCGGTCCGGTCCGCGACGTGTTCGCCGCCATCGGCATCGACCACGAGCGCGTCGACGCTGCGGTCGAGGCGTACCAGGGCCCGCGCCGGCGCCGAGGACCTCGCTTCCCACGCCGATGCCACCGCCCTCGCTGCGCTGGGCATCGACCTCGACGAGGTCCGGCGTGCGGTGGAGGACACGTTCGGCGCCGGTGCCCTCACCCGCGCTGCGCTCGCCACGCCGCGCCGGCGCCGGCCGCGCTGGCCACGACGTCGGCGGCGGGCCGGCACCCACCCGCAACAGCGGAGCCCGGCCGCCGGCCACCTGCCCTTCGCTCCTCGCTCCAAGAAGGTGCTGGAACTGTCGCTGCGCGAGGCGCTGCGGCTCAAGCACAACGTCATCACCGCCGAGCACATCGCTCTGGCGATCCTGCGGGAGGGCGAAGGCCTGGCCTGTTTCGTATTGGCGGAGGCCGGCGTCGACGCCGCCGGGCTCCGCGGCGCTCTGGAAGAGGCGGCCCGAGCCCGCGTTCAGCCGCGCAGCTGAGCGGGCAACGCCGAGGTCACCGCATCGATGCAGCACTGCCGGACATCGGCCACCTCGGCATCGGTGAGGGTGTGGTCGGGTGCCTGGAACCGCAGCCGGTAGGCCAGCGAGCGGGCGTCGGCCGCCACCCGGTCACCCCGGTAGACGTCGAACAGCGTGAGCTCGACCAGCAGGGCACCGGCCGCCTTGCGCAGGTTGCGGGCCACCTCCGATGCCGGCACCGACTCGGGCACCACGAACGCCAGATCGACATCCGAGGACGGGTAGCGGCTCACCCGGCGGTACGGCTGCGGGCCGTGCGGCAAGCCCAGCAACGTGGTCAGGTCCACCTGCAGCCACGCCACCCGGCGATCGACGCCGTAGTCGGCCAGGACCTGCGGGTCGATCTCACCGAGCGCTCCCACCGTGGTGTTGGCCACCTCGATGCGGGCGCTACGAGTGGGGTGTAGACCGGCCGGCGCATCGGCGACGATCCGCCACGAACCGACCCCGAGGGCATCGACCACGACCTGCCAGACGTCGAGCGCCGCCGGCGCCTCGGCCCCACCGATGGCCGCACCGAGGTGCTCGCGCTCGTCGGGCAGCTCGGCGCTGCGGTCGGTGGGCAGGAACACGTGGCCCATCTCGAAGCAGGCCAGATCGGGGTTGCGGTGCGACGCGTTGAAGGCCAGCGTCTTGAGAATCCCCGGCAGCAGCGACGTGCGCATCACCGACTCCGCCTCCACCAGCGGGTTGGTGACCCGGATGCCGTCGGCGTCGAGCCCGGCACGGGCCAGATCGCCCGGCGCCAGGAACGGCAGCGGCATGACCTCGGTGAGCCCGAAGCCGACCAACGCATGGCGCAGGGCGCGCCGCTCCTGCTGGCGGACGCTGAGCGCCCCGGCCTGGCCGGTGGGCCGGGGCACGGTGCGCTCGATGCGGGCGAAGCCGAAGTGGCGGCCCACCTCCTCGATCACATCGATCTCGGTGGTGGTGTCGACCATGCGGAAGGTCGGCACCGTCACGGTGAGGTCCTCCCCCGCCGCCTCGCAGCGGAAGCCGATCGGCTCGAGCAGGGCCCGGATCTCGTCGCGTTCCAGCCGTACGCCCAGGATCGAGTTGGTGCGCTCGGTGCGCAACGTCACCGTGGCCGGCGCCGGCAGGTTCCCCTCGGCCACCACCTCGCCGGCGGCCAGGCGCACCGGGGTGGTCTCGCGCAGGAGCTGCACGAAGCGGCGCATGGCCACCTCGACGATGCCCGGGTCCGCGCCCCGCTCGAAGCGGGTCGAGGCCTCCGAGCGCAGGCCCAGGCGGCGGGCGGTGCGGGCGATGGACAGCGGGTCCCACCACGCCATCTCCAGCAGGACATCGGTGGTGGTGCCCGAGATCTCGGTGGAGGCGCCGCCCATCACCCCGGCGATGCCGATGAGGGCGTCGTCACCGTCGCAGATGGCGCCGTCGGCCGCGGTGAGGGTGCGGGTCTGGCCGTCGAGGGTCTCCGCCGTCTCGCCGTCGCGAGCCCAGCGGACCCGGATGCGTCGGCCGGCCACCTTGTTGAGGTCGAACGTGTGCGACGGCTGACCGAGCTCCAGCATCACGTAGTTGGACACGTCGACCACGTTGTTGATCGGTCGCATGCCCAGCGCGGTGAGCCGGTCGGCCAACCACTGCGGTGACGGCCCCACGGTGATGCCGTCGAGGACGCGTGCGTGGAAGCGGCCGCACAGGTCGCCGTCGATGATGTCGACCGCGGCCAGCTCCTGGGCCCGCCACGAGGCGTCGACGTCGACCTGCGGGTCGATCATGGTGAACGGCACCCGCAGCCAGGCGGCGAGGTCCCGGGCCACGCCCGCCACCGACAGCGCGTCGGGGCGGTTCCCGGTGACGTCGAGGTCGAACAGCACGTCGGTCTCGATGCCCATGGCCGCGGTGAAGTCGGCGCCAAGGGGCAGGTCGGGCGGCAGGATCATGATGCCGTCGACCGCATCGGCCAGGTTCAGCTCTCTCGCCGCGCACAACATCCCGTTGGACCACTCGCCCCGGAGCTTGCGGCGCTCGATGACCATACCGTTCGGCATGGTGGTGCCCAGGGTGGCGAAGGGCACGACGTCGCCCACGGCCATGTTGAACGCCCCGCAGCACACCTGCAGCGGCTCGCCGTCGCCGGCGTCGACATCGACCAGCTGGATGCGGTCGGCCTTGGGGTGGGGCCGCAGGGCCAGCACCTTGGCCACCACGACGCCGTCGAGGTTGCCGCCGATGACGGTCATGTCCTCGACGGCGAGCCCGAGGGCGCTGAGTTGATCGGCGATGAACTGCGGCTCGCCCTCGATGGGGGCGAACTCCCGCAGCCACGACAACAGGACCTTCATCGCTGCACTGCTTCCTTCGACGTCACGGTGGCTGCCTCCGAGATCACGGCTGCGTCAGGACCGGCTTGCGGACCGGCATCAGAACTGGCTGAGGAACCGGCTGTCGCCGCTCCAGAACTCGCGCAGGTCGTCCACCTGGTGGCGGGTCAGCGCGAAGCGGTCGATGCCGAAGCCGAAGGCGAAGCCCGACCATTGCTCGGGGTCGATGCCACCGGCCCGCAACACGTTGGGGTGGACCATGCCGCACCCACCGAGCTCCAGCCACGACCCGTCGGGGCGCTGCACGTCGAACTCGGCCGACGGCTCGGTGAAGGGGAAGTACGACGGCCGCAGCCGGGAGGAGAAGTCGCCCCCGAAGAAGGCCTTCACGAACGAGTCGAGCGTGCCGGCGAGGTCGCCCATGCTGATGCCCCGGTCGACGACGAGGCCCTCGATCTGGTGGAACACCGGCATGTGGGTGGCGTCGGGGGTGTCCTGGCGGAACACCCGTCCGGGGCAGACCACGTAGATCGGCGGCTCGTGGGCGAGCATCGTGCGCACCTGCACCGGGGAGGTGTGCGTGCGCAGCAACGTGCTGCCCGGCGTGCCCCAGTCCACCCACAGCGAGTCCTGGCTCTCGCGGGCCGGGTGGCCGGGCGGGAAGTTCAGCGCACCGAAGTTGAACCACTCGGTCTCGATCTCGGGACCCTCGGCCACCTCGAAGCCCATGCCCACGAACACGTCCTCGAGGCGCTCCCAGGCGGCGGTGAACGGGTGCAGGTGGCCGCGCCGGCGGCGCGGTGCGAACTCGGTGAGATCGAGCCGTTCGGCCTCGAGCCGTACCGCCCGGTCTGCGGCCTCGAGCTCCCGGCGGCGGGCGGCGACGGCGTCGGTGACGGCGGTCATCGCCTCGTTGACGGCCTGACCCACCGAACGGCGGGCGTCAGGGTCGAGCTTGCCGAGGGACTTGCGCAACTCGACGATGGTCGACTGGCGGCCGAGGACCTCGGTCTCGACGGCGGCGAGGTCGGCCACCGCGAGGGCGGCCGCCACCTTGGCCAGGGCGTCGGCACGGGCGCGGGAGACGGCGTCGAGCTCAGCGGTCATGGCAGCAGAGCCTGCCTTTCGGGGACGGGAGCGGCCAAGTTCATTCGAGGTCCGCCGTTGCCGTGTGCGCCGACGCCGCGGGCGTCGGTGACGGTGCCGGGAGGGCCGTTCGGCCGTCGCGCCGGCGGCGCTGCCGCTCGAAACAGGTGACGGTGACGGCCATGGCCACGTTGAGCGACTCGACCCCGCCGGCCATCGGGATGCTCAGGTGGCGCAGGCCCGGGTGGCGCAGCAGCTCGTCGGGCAGGCCGTGGGCCTCGCTGCCGAAGCACACCGCGCTGCGTCCGACCAGCTCGGTGTCGTAGAGGTCGGCGCCGCCCCGGACGATGGTGGCCCACGTGGTGAAACGGTGCTCGTCGAGCCAGTGCACCGCGGTGGCCACGTCGGTCTCCACCGCCAGCGGCAGCCGGAAGAGCGCCCCGGCGGCGGCGCGGACGACCTTGGGGCTGGTCGGATCGACGCTGTGACCGGCCAGGATCACCGCGCCGGCACCGGCCGCCTCGGCGCTGCGCACGATGGTGCCGGCGTTGCCGGGGTCGGCCACGTCGACCAGCACCACCACGAAACGGTCGGCCCCGCCGGGCCCTTCGAACCCGTCGAGCCCGCAGCGGCCGGCGAGCCCGGCGAGGGACAGCACCGGGCTGTCGACCACCGCCAGCACCCCCTGGCTGGTCTCGGCGTCCCCGAGGCGGTCGAGCGTGCCCGGCCGCACCAGCGTGGCGCCCGGCCACCGCTCGGCCTGCTCGACGTAGACCTCGCGCACGACGGCGGACGCGGCGAGGGCCTCGGCCAGGAGCCGAGGCCCTTCGACGATGAGCACGCCGCGCTGACGGCGGGCCGACCGTGAGGTCGACAACCGGCGGAGCTCGGCCAGCCGCGGGTTCCGGCCCGAGAGCGCCTCGGTCACCGGGTTGCGATCAGGACGCCTTGGCCTGCGAGCCGCGGGCGCTGCGGGCGGCCTCCACCAACGAGGCGAAGGCGGCGGCATCGCTGACCGCCACCTCGGCCAGGACCTTGCGGTCGACCTCGATGCCGGCCTGGCGCAAGCCGGCGATGAACTGGCTGTAGCTCATGCCGTTCTGGCGGCAGGCGGCGTTGATGCGGGTGATCCACAACTGTCGGAAGTCACCCTTGCGGGCCCGGCGGTCCCGGAAGGAGTACTGGAGCGCATGCATGACCGCCTCGTTGGCGGCGCGGTAGTTGCGGCTGCGATGGCCGTAGTAGCCGCGGGCGCGCTCGAGGACGACGCGGCGGCGCTTCTTGGAGTGGACGGCGCGCTTGACACGGGCCATGGGGGAAGCCTCCTCGGTTCGAACGGTCTGATGGGGGGCGGCCGGCGCGGCTCGGATGGGCGCCGGCCGGTCGGGCTACATGCCCAGTTGGCGCTTGATCGAGGATTCGTCGCCCGGGTTGACCACGACCATCGGCTTCAGGCGCCGGGTGCGGGTGGTCGGCTTCTTCTCGAAGAGGTGCTTGCGGAAGGCCCGGCGGCGCATGATCTTGCCGGTGCCGGTGACCTTGAAGCGCTTGGCCGCGCCCCGGTGGGTCTTCATCTTGGGCATGGGGGGATGAAACCTTTCTCTCGGTTCCGGGGCAGCGCGCTGCCCGAGGGCACCCGCAACGGGCGGGTGCCCTGCGGGTCAGATGATCAGTTGGCCTGCTCCGGCGGTGCCGCGGCAGCGGCCGGCTCGCCGTCGGTGGCGTCGCCGCCCTCCGACTCGGGCGCCTTGCGCTTCTGGGCCTCCCAGGCTGCCTGCGCCTTCTTGTCGGGCGCGAGCACCATCGTCATGTTCCGGCCGTCGAGCTTGGACTGCACCTCCACCCGGCCGACGTGGCCCACCGCGTCCGCCACGTCCTCGAGGATCTTCCGCCCGATCTCCGGGTGGTAGATCTCGCGACCGCGGAACATGATGGTCACCTTGACCTTGTGGCCCTCGTGCAAGAACTTCTCGACGTTGCGGGTCTTGGTGTCGAAGTCCGCCTTCCCGATCTTCGGGCGGTACTTCATCTCCTTGAGCACCACGGCGGTCTGGTTCCGGCGGGATTCCCGCTGGCGCTGGGCCGCCTCGTACTTGAACTTCCCGTAGTCCATGATGCGGACGACGGGTGGTGTGGCCTTGTCCGCCACCTCGACGAGGTCGAGGTCCAATTCACGAGCCAGGGAGAGCGCCTCGGGCAGGGGCTTGATCCCGATCTGCGACCCGTCGGGCCCGACCACGCGGACTTCCCGCGCCCTGATGCGTTCGTTGACTCTCGGCTCGTTCACTGGCGGTGCTATTGCTGATCACTCCTCATAAGCGACGCGCTTTCCTCCATCGATCGGCGTCTGGTTGGTGGTTGCCGGCCCAGTGGCCCGGCCGCCGAAAAACGACGAACGGACGCCGGAAAACCGACGCCCGCAACGGCGATGCCACACGACCCCGGCTACACCGGCGTGGCGGACATGCCCTGGCAAACATCGACCCGGCGCACCGCCCGGTGGCCGGGTGGGGGCCCCTGGACCGAGGATCCCCACTTTCCGAAGATGGTCTTCTTCACTTGTCCCTGACCCGACCACCCGAGGGCGGGCCGGGCCTGGCTGCCTAGAGTAGCACCATGAGCAGCCTCTGGACACCCGGCGGTGAGCACCCGGTCGACACGGCGAACGCCGCGAGCCCCACGAGCCCCACCGCCGACCCCGCCGAGCAGCCGCCGTTGACCGAGGAGCAGGCGGCACAGCTGTCGGCTGCGGCCGAGGAGGTGGCCCGCATCCGCGAGCAGTTGGCCGCCGCGCCGCCCGAGCTCGTCGTGGCCAACCACGTCATGGGGCTGTACGAGCTGGCCGCCGTGCACCTCAACCGGGAGACGCCCGACATCGGTGCGGCCCGGCTGGCCATCGATGCGCTCGCCGCGGTGCTCGACGCCTGCAAGGGTCGCCTCGGCCCCGACGAGCCCACGTTGGCCCAGGCCCGCACCAGCCTGCAGATGGTGTTCGTCCAGATCGTGCAGGCGGGCGGCCGGCCCGCCGGCGAGGCCGCGGAAGGCTAGGCGCCCGGCGCGGCGGCGACGTCGAGCGGGCGCACGGCGACCGCCTCCCAGCGGCCGTGCAACCCCGCGGCCAGCTCGAAGCTGACCACGGTGCCCACCTCGATCGAGCGCGAGCCATCGGCGATGGCCACCCAGTGGAACCCGTGGGCGGCGCCGTCGTCGGTGCGGAGCTGCCCCAGGCCGACGTGCTCGTCGAAGGCCACCACCGTGGCCCGCTGCACCGACCCGCCGGCGCTCACGGGATGATCTTGAGGATGGGCAGCTCGAGGATGTCGCTGGCACCCAGCTCCAGCAGCCGCGGGATGAGGGTGTTGATGCCCTTCTTGGGCACCACCGACTCCACTGCGTAGCCGGTGCCCTGGTAGAGCTCGTTGACCGTGGGCGCCTTGGCCGCCGGCACCTCGGCGATGACGGCGTCGAGCCGGTCCTTCGGCACGTTCATCTTCAGCAGCACCCGGCCGCGGGCATCGAGCGCGCCCATGAGCAGCGTGCGCAGCTGGTTCATGGCGTGCGCCTTGGCCGGATCGGCGTACGCCGCCGGGTTGGCCACCAGCTCCGTGTAGGACGTCACGATCGTGTCGATGATCTTGAGACCGGCGGCCCGCAGGGCACGCCCGGTCTCGGTGATGTCGACCACGCAGTCGACGATGTCGGGCACCTTGGCCTCGGTGGCACCGTAGGAGAGGCGGATGTCGGCCTCGATCCCCCGCTGCTCGAAGAACCGGCGGGTCAGGTTGGGGTACTCGGTGGACACCCGCAAGCCCTGCGGCAGGTCGGCCACCGAGGCGGCGGGCGACTCCTGCTGGACCGCCACCACGATCCGCACCGGGTTCGAGGTGGCCTTCGAGTACTGCAACTCGCCCAGCGAGTGCACCTCGGCACCGGTCTCCTCGACCCAGTCCCGGCCGCAGATGCCCACGTCGAAGAGGCCCTCGGCCACGTAGACCGGGATCTCCTGCGGTCGCAGGATCCGCACGTCGACGATGCGGGGGTCGTCGATGGTGGCCTTGTAGTCCACCGAGGAGCTGCGGCTCACGGTGAGATCGGCGGCCTCGAACAGCTCGAGGGTGGCTCGCTCGAGCGAACCTTTGGGCAGGACCAGCTTCAGCACGGCGGGCCACGCTACCGGCCGGGCCCGTCCGCACCGAAGCCGAACCGGTCACGTCAGCCCAACCGGTCACGTCGACGGCCACCGGCTCGGTACAGTCCGGCCGGTGAGCGCCCATCTCGTCCTGCGCCGCCACGTCGATGCCGTGGCCGACGCGCTGACCGACGCCTTCCTCGACGACCCGGTGATGGTCTGGCTGGCCGGCCACCCCGACCCCCTCCTGCGGGCCGCCACCCTGCGGGCGGCCATGTTCGCCCCGGCCGCTGCGGCGGTGTTGCGCACCGGCTGGGGCCTGGCTGTTCCCGGCTCCGACGGCACCGTCGCCGGGGCGGCGCTGTGGAACCCGCCCGGCACGTCGTTCTTCGCCGACGAGGACCGCGGTGCCATCGCCGACGGTCTGGCCGGCGCCGCCGAGGGCGCCGGCGGACGGCTGCGGGCCCTGGTGCTGGCCATGCACGAGCGGCACTTCCCCACCGAGGAGTGCTTCCACCTGCAGTTCATCGGCGTGACCGCCGCGGCGCGCAGCCGTGGCCTGGGCGTGCAGTTGGTGGCCCCGGTGCTCGAGCGCTGCGACGCCGACGGGCTGCCGGCTGCGCTCGAGAGCTCCAACCCCCGCAACGTCAGCTTCTACCGGCGGCTCGGCTTCGAGGTGCTGTGGGAGATCCGCCCCGAGGGTGGGCCGCCGCTGCAGGCGATGTGGCGCCCGCCGCGGGGTTCGCGCTGAGCGGACCCGGCCGGCTGCGGCCGCCCACCGGGCTCCCCGGCCGGCGGGCGCTCAGTGCTCGGTGGGGGCGTCGGCCAGCAGCTTGAGGGCGTGGGGCAGCACGTCGAGCACCGCCTCGAGGCACTCCTGCGCGCCTTTGGGCGAACCCGGGGTGTTGAGGATGATGGCCCGGCCACAGGTGCCGGCGATGCCGCGCGACAACCGACCGGGCCCCGGGTTCACCGCCCGCATCGCCTCGGCCATGCCCGGCGCCTCGCGGTCGATCACGGTGCGGGTGGCCTCCGGCGTGAGGTCCCGGGGGGCGAAGCCGGTGCCGCCGGTGGTCACGATGAGCCCGGCGAAGCCGTCGGCCATCGCCCGCAGGGCCCCGCCCACCGACTCGACCCCGTCGGCCACCACCCGACGTTCCACCACCTCGAAGCCCGCCTCGCGCAGCAGGCCGTCGAGCACCTCGCCCGAGCGGTCGACCCGGGTGCCGTGCACCACGCCGTCGGAGGCGGTCAGCACCTTGGCGGCCAGACCGGCCGCCGGCGGCGCGGCCGGCGGGGTGGCGGTGGACGGCGCATCGGTGGGGTTCAGCTCCGGCATAGCCGCAGAACGTACATGCCGTCGGTGTCGGCGGCCTGGGGCAGGAGCAGGGCGCCGCGGCCGAGCGCCCGCCAGGGGCCGCCGGGCAGCTCGGGACCTTCGGGCACAGCAAGCTCGGGATGGGCGGCGGCGAGGTGCTCGTCGACGCCCCGCGTCTCGACGGCGCTGAGCGTGCACACGCTGTACACGAGCATCCCGCCGGGGGCGAGCACCCGCACCGCCTCGTCCACCAGGCGGTGCTGCAGCGCGGCGAGGCGGGCCGGGGCATCGGGATCGATCCGCCAGCGGGCATCGGGCCGACGGCGCAGCGTTCCCAGCCCGCTGCACGGGGCATCGACCAGGACGCGGTCGAAGCGACCGTCGGCAAGGGCAGCTGCGTGCCGTCGGCGGCGCAGGTCACCACCCGGGCACCGATGCGGGCCATGTTGGCGGCGGTCAGCGATGCCGCGCCGGACGCACGTCGCAGGCCACCACCGGCGCAGCGTCGCCCGAGCGGGCAGCCGCCATGGCCGACGCCTTGCCACCCGGCGCCGCGCACACGTCGAGCACCCGTGCGGCCCCGGCGGCGTCGACGGCGTCGGCCACCCATTGGGAGGCGAGGTCCTGCACGTAACCGTCCTCGCGCTCGCGCACCGACGGGGCCACGTTCATCCGCTCGAGTGCCCCGGCGGCATCGGCGGGGCCGAGATCGGCCACGAGGCGCTCGACGATCCAGTCCGGGTAGCTGAGGCGGGAGGCGTCATCGGGCCAGATCGGCGGGGTGCCGGCGAGCCGGCGCAGCACGGCGTTGACCAGGCCACGGGTGCGCGGCGGCACCGCCGCCACCGTGGCGCTCACCGCGGCGTGCGGCGGCGTGCCCAGCACCAGCAGCTGGTAGGCGCCGAGTCGCAGTGCGGCCCGGGTGGGCACGTCGAGCTCGCGCAGGACGTACGGTTCGAGGGCCACGTCGCACGCCCGACGCATCCGGGTGGTGCCGTAGACCAGCTCGGTGACGAAGCGCCGGTCGGCCTCCGCCAGCGGCCGCTGGGCCAGCAAGGCGGGCAGGGCCAGGTTGGCGTAGGCACCGTCGGCATCGATGCGGACCAGCGCCTCGATGGCCACCCGACGGGCGTCGGACACCGGTGGCCGCCGGGGCCCGGGCCGCGAGGGCCGACGACCGCTCATCGCCCGAGGAGCTCACCGGGCTGGGGGCGGCTGCCGTTGCGCCATGCGGTGGCGTCCTGGCGGGCCCGTCCCTCGGGCTGGACCTCGAGCAGTTGCAGCGCCCCGTCGGCGGTGCCCACCACCACCGCCTCACCGACCACGGCCAGCTCGCCCGGTCCGGGGGACCCGGCGGCGCGGACCAGCGCGGGCTCGGCCGCCACCGCCCGGTGCACCAGCAGCCGCTTGGAGCGCAACGTGGTCCAGGTGCGCCCCAGCGAGATGGTGCGCAGCAACTCGACCGTGGGCCGGGCGAAGTCGAGGTGCAGCTCGGCCGGATCGATCTTGGCGGCGTAGACCACCTCACCGTGTTGGGGTTCGGCCGGACCGAAGCCGTGCTGCAGGCAGTCGAGCAGCAACTCGACGCCCAGCTGCACCAACCGGTCGCGCAGCGACGCCAACGTGTCGGTCTCCTCGATGAAGGTGGCGGCACGCCGGTACACCCCGCCGGTGTCCAGCCCCTCCTCCATGGCCATGACGCACACACCGGTCTCGGCATCGCCGGCGAGCAGCGCCCGCTCCACCGGGGCGGCGCCGCGCCAGCGCGGCAGCAGCGAGAAGTGCAGGTTCACGAACGGCAACCGGGCCAACAGGTCCGGCTTGATCAACCGGCCGTAGGCCACCACCACGGCGAGGTCGGCGCCCACGTCGGCCGCCGCGTTCACCTCGTCGGAGGTGGCGATGCCGAGCTCGACCGCCGCCGCCTTCACCGCGCTGGGCACCATGGCGGCGCCGCGACCGCGCCGCCGATCCGGGCGGGAGATGACGAGCGGCACCTCGAAGCCGGCGTCGACGATCGCCCGCAGCGGTGGCACCGCCAGCGGCGGCGAACCGAGGTAGACGATGCGCCGCACCGACGGCGGGGGAACGGGCAACGGCTGGTCCACGACCGCTCGACACTAGCGTGAGGCGCCGATGCCGCCCGCCGAGCGCCCCCAGCACTACTTCAGCGAGGCGCCCGCGGGGCGCTCGGAACGACGTGCGGTCACGCTGGCCCTGCCCGACCTCCGGGTGGAGCTGACCACCGATCGCGGCGTGTTCTCCGGCGACGCGGTGGACGTCGGCACCCGGCACCTGTTGCTCGAGGCGCCGATGCCGGCGACCGGCGACGAGGGCTGCGTGCTCGACCTCGGCTGCGGCTACGGCCCCATCACGGTGGCCCTGGGCCACCGCCTGCGGCGGGCCCGGATCATCGCCGTCGACGTGAACGAGCGGGCGCGGGCGCTGTGCGCCACCAACGTCGAGCGCACCGGGCTCACCAACGTGCGCGTCTTCGCCCCCGAGGACGTACCGGCCGGTATGACCTTCGCCGCCATCTACAGCAACCCGCCCATCCGCATCGGCAAGGCCGCCCTGCACGAGCTGCTGCGCCACTGGCTGGGCCGCCTCGAACCGGGCGGGCGAGCGGTGCTGGTGGTGCACAAGCACCTCGGCTCGGACTCCCTGCAGCGTTGGTTGCAGGGCGAGGGTTCCGGGTGGAGCGGCTCAGCTCGCGGCTGGGCTACCGCTGCTGGCGGTGCGACCGCCGGCGCCGACCGGTTCCGACGCCGAGCCGAACCGAACCACAGCCGAGCCGTCCGGCGCCGCCGACCAGACGGGCCACCCCGGCGACGACGCCACCGAGGAGCGCACCCCGTGACCGACCCCACCGACCGCGGATCGCTCCGATCGCGGATCGCGCCGACACCGCGAACAGGCCGCTCAACCCCACCGGGTTGAAGCGGCTGCACCGCACGTGGCGCCGCCAGACCACCGGACGCCTGGCGCTGATCCTCGACGGCGTCCAGAACCCGTTCAACCTCGGCACCATCGCCCGGCACGCCGCCGCCTACCGGGTTGAGCGCGCCTGGCTCGTGGGCCAACCCGATGCCTTCGAGCACCCGAGGGTGCGAAAGACCGCGATGGTACCGACCGGTATGTGGACTGGGCGGTGGTGGCGACCACCGGCGAGGCCTTGCGCCAAGCGGTCGACGCCGGTTTCCGACCGGTGGGCATCGAGCTCGTCCCCTCCGCCGTGCCGCTGTTCGCACTCGACCTGCGCACCGACGTGGCGCTGGTGGTGGGCCACGAGGAGCGGGGGCTGTCCAAGGTGGCGCTCGAGCGTTGCTCGGCGTTCGCCTTCGCCCCGCAGGTGGGCAAGGTCGGCTCGCTCAACGTGGCCGCCGCCACCGCCATCGCCCTCTACGAGGCGCGCCGCCAGGAGTGGACGGCCGCACCGCCCTCCCCCGGCTGAGCGGCGCGCCGCCGGCTCGGCGGCACCCACCTCAGCGCCCCCGGCGGCCTGGATCGATGCCTGGATCTGGCTGATGCGCTCGCGCAGCTCCCGCAGATCGGCCTGGAGGTGCTGCAGCGACCCCTTGGTCTGGGTCCACACGTCGCGGAACTGCTGCGCGGCGGGGCCCTCCCAGTTGTTCGGCTCGCCGGCGGTGTCACCGGCGGTGGCCAGCGCGTGGATCCCCTCCTGCAGCCCGCCGTCGATGATCGACTGCATGGTGGCGATCGCCTGGATCGCCTCGGGGGTGGACTTGATGATCGCGGACATGCCCGCCTGCCTTCCGTGGTCCGGCCGCCGAGCGGCGGGCAGCAACGAGAAGGTATCAGGGGGAATGAAATACATTCAAGGGCAATGACGGGCCTCCGTCAGCACGGCAACCTGCACGACCGCCAACTCGCCGTCCTGCACCAGCACGCCGCGGCCGGCCCGGTCCAGCGGCGCCTCCGCACGGCGCGGCAGGCGGATGCCCAGCAGATCACCGTCGAGGTCGACCTCCGGTCGCAGCAGCAGACCGATCCTCGACGAGCGCACCGAGCGGGTCCAGTGGCCGTAGGCGCCGCGCAGGCCGTCGTTGCGCCCGGCGGCGAGGACCACCCACCCCGCGGCCTGCGCCCCGGCGAGGAGACCGGCGTCGTCGAGCACCGTGTCGGCATCGTCCACCGCCAGCACCGCCCATCGTCGGGGATCCGGTGCCGTGCGCAGCACCTCCGCCAGCGCCGTCTCGCCGATGGCACGGGCGCGCAGCGGTGAGCGCTCCCCCGCCAGGACCACGGCGTGGAGCCGTTCCCCGGCGGTCAGCTCCAGGGCGGCGAGCATCGACGCCAGTGCGGTGGAGCGGCCGGAACGGGCGGGGCCGGCCACGAGCACGCCGTCGCCCCGGTGCAGGCGCAGGCCAACCGTGTCCGCCCGAGGCCCGCCCAGACCGATCGGTATGGTGAGCAGATCCCGCGCCGGCGACGACCCGTCCCGGGGCCCGAGCTCGGCGAAGGTGACCACCTCGGGCAGGGCTCGCACCGCCGGCGCGGTGCGCACGGACGGGAGGCGAGCGGCACGGCGGGCGACCGCGGCTGACACGTCGGCCGCATCGGCACCGGGACCACCGGCCACCGTCGCCACCTGGGCGAACAGACCGCCCGGTACGGCGCAGACCCGGCCCGCCGGGCCGCCCACCGGGGCAGCACCCAACTGGCGGGCGTCGAGCGGGTCGGCCAGGCGGAACACCAGACGTTGGGCAACACCGGCCGCCACCGCGTGGCGGACGGCGCCGGCATGGCCCGCGGTCGCCACGGTGAAGACGCCGAGCGCGGCGCCGTCGATGACGACGCGGCTCCAGCGCTCGGCCAGGTCCGCACCACCGGCGGCTTCGACGCTCAGCAGCGAGGCCAGCCCGTCGACCACCAGCACGATGGCGACGGTGTCCTCGGAGCGTTCGGTACGGCGGCGGGACAGCTCGTCCTCGAGCAGCAGCAGGAGCCGGTGCAGCCGCTCGTCCTCGGCCCGCCCCACCACGTTGCCCACGTGGGGCAGGGCCGCCAGTGCCCGAAGGGCCGGTGCGTCGCCCACCACGTGGACATGCGTCCGTTCCGCCGGGGTGCGCGCCGCCAGCGCGCACACCAACGACACCAGCGCGGTGGTCGTCCCGCTGCCCGCCGCGCCGTAGCAGAGCAGGTTGCCCAGCGTCGGCCGCCAGCCACCGATCACCCGCCGCTGGTGGTCGGGGTCGTCGAGGATCAGGAACGGCACGTCGTCGAGCCAGCGGGACCGGTCGGGCGCACCGATGCCGGCGGCCGAGGCGCGGCCGTCGGACGGGACGGTGGGCGGGACTGCGGACGGACCGGCGGACGGGACGGCGTGGGCCGCGGCGGCGAGCACGTCGTCGAGCGGCACGTGCGCCGGCAGCGGTGGTTGCCACGGCGGGGCGGGGGCGGGCAGGCCGGCCTCCGTGGCGGCGCGGCGAGCGCAGCGGACGAGGCGGTGGAGGTCGGTCTCGGCGAGCGCGCCGTCGGCCGCTGCGACCCCCGGGTCCTCGCCGGTGTACCGGTGGGCGACGTCGCCGGCGCACCCGGCCGCCGCCTCGAGGTCCGCCCAGGGCCGCAGCGCCGGACCGTCGAGCCGGACGGCGGCCGGCCCCCGGGGCACCGCCACCGCGCCGGCGTAGGCCGTCTGCACCAGCACCGACTCGTCCCGGGCCAACCGCAGCAACGCCCGCCCGGGCCGGCGGCGGTCGAGCCAGGCGGCGTCGGGCCGGTCGATCACGTCACGGGAGTCGGCCTGATCCTGCACCCGGAGGGCGAGCCGGATGTTCGTGTTGGCCTTGATGTGCTCGCTGACCACCCCGGCGGGCCGTTGGGTGGCCAGGATGAGGTGCACACCCAGGCTCCGGCCCCGCTGGGCCACGCCCACGAGGGCGTCGAGGAAGTCGGGCAGCTCGGCCCGCAGGGTGGCGAACTCGTCGATGGCCACCACCAGCCGCGGGGCGACCGGTCGCCCGTCGGCACCGAGCGGGGCGTCGGCCACGTCGCCCACCCCCGCCGCCCGCAGCAGCAGCTCCCGCCGGGCGAGCTCCGCCTGCAGGCTGCGCAGCACCCGCTCGGCCAGCGCTTCGTCGAGGTCGGTCACCACGGCCACGGTGTGCGGTAGCGCCGCGCACGCATCGAACGCGCTCCCACCTTTGAAGTCGATCAGCACCAGGTTCAGCGCCGAGGGTGGATAGCGCACGGCCAGCGCGGTGATCCAGGTGCGCAACAGCTCCGACTTCCCGGCGCCGGTGGTACCGGCCACCAGGGCATGGGGACCATCGGCCACCAGGTCGAGCTGCTGGGGGCCGTGCTCGGCCACACCGATCGGTACGCTCAGCGAGCGCAGCCCCGCCGCCGCATCGCCATACTGCACGGTCTGGTCTCCGGCCGCGGCGAGGACCTCGGCCAGGCCGATCCGGTCGGGCAGGGCCGCATCGCCCCGGGCGCGATCGGGGTCCTCGAAGCGGGCCAGATCAGCGGCCAGCGCAGCGGCGACCTCGGCGGCGGCGCCGAGGGCGCGGACGTTGTCCAACCGGCCGCCGGGCTCCGGGCAGACGGCACCGCCGCGCAGGTCGGTCACCGAGGCGACACCGGCGGCGTCGACCGCGACCACCACCGAGCACGACGCCGGCAAGCGGTCTTCGGCGGTGGCGACGACGATGCCGAGCACCGGCCCGGCCTCGCCCCGCAGCGCCGAGCGCAGGGTCGCGCCGCGACCACCGGCCACCGAGGCGTCGTCGACGACCAGCAGCCGGCATGGGCCCGATGCCGGACCCGGCTGACCCGGCTGACCCGGCTGACCGACGGCCGGCGCCTCGACGGCGTGGGGCGACCACTGCAGCCAGGCCCAGTCGGTTCGACGGGCCGGTTCGACCACCGCCTCGACGGCGACGTCGGCGGGACCGTGATGGGCCAGCACCTGCAGCACGAGACTGCGGGCGACGCGGCGGGCCGCGTCGGGATCACCGACCACGCCGACCACCCGGGCGGTCGCCAGATCGAGCTCCAGCGGACCGGACCGGGCCGCACCGATGCGGGTCACGGCCTCTTCGCAACCGGCCGGCAACGCCGAGCCGGCCTGCGGTGCAGGGCCGGCCGGCGCCAGACAGGGCGACCAGCGCTGCTCGGCCTGCCCGACGCACAGGCGCAGCGCATCGATGTGGTCCAGGCGGCGCTCCCACAGGCGCACACCGCTGCGGATCCGCTCGGCCACCGTGCCGAGGTCGACCACGCGCTCGTCGCGGGCGGCCTCGTGCCGGGCGCGGGCGGTGAGCAGGGCGGACTCGAACTCGGCGAGGGCAGCGCGGTGCCGTCGATCGTGCGCCCGGCCGGCCCGACGGGTCTGGCGCCGGGCGCCGAGCCAGGAGCTGAGGGCCAGCAGCGGCGACAGCACGGTCAGCGCCGCGAACAGCCAGGAGCCGGTGACGGCCACGAGCACGGCGGCCAACGCCAGCGGCAGGACGACGGCGGCCACGGCCAAGGGGCGGGCGGGCGGCCGTGGGATCGAAACCGGCACGGGCACCGCAGCCGGTGGACCCGCCGGTTGGGGGCGCGGCGGCCGGTTCAAGGCGATGGTCGCCCGCTCGGTCCGCTCCGCCGATCGACTCCGGGGTCCGGTGCCCACCGCCGCACCTGGCCGCTCGACGGCGGCGGCGGACAGCGCCGTTGCGCCACAGCGCCAGCGCTGCCCCAGCGGCTGGGCGATCGCCGCGTGCGTGCCGCCGGCCGGCGCCGGGGTGGCACCGTCGTGTCCGGCGCTGGCGAGCGACCGGCCGACCGGTGTTCGCCCGAGCGTGGGGGTGCGCCCCCCGGTTGCGGTGCGGATGCCGAGCACCGTGTCGAGGAGCTCGACGGCAGGGTCGACCAGGGTGAGCGCCGCGCCGGCGACCGGCCGATCAGGTGGTCGCCCGGTCCGAGTGCGACGGTCCTACCTGCGTCGAGACCATCACACACGGTGACTTCGACAGAGGCGTCGGAAAGAATCGACGGCGAATCGCCACGATACCCCGGGGGCATGAGGCCGAGTCGGTGGGCGATGTGGCGTCGGTGGGCGGTGTGGCATCGGCGGGCGGGACTGCTTCGACGGTGCTGCTCTGCAGCAGGCCGGCGTGCTCGGCGCTGTCGGTCGGCGCAGCCAGGCGGCCGTCGATGCGCACCGGCCACGCCGGCCGGCAGTCCCAGCGCCGCCGCCACCTCGGCCACGGTGGCCCCGGCTCGCACGCAACACCACCGGCGTCCCGTAGCGCCCGCCCAGGCGGACGCGCAGCACGATCGAACCACCGTGTCCGGCCATCCGGCCCACTGTCGCCACCGCGGCGTCGGCGGGCTGTAGGGCGTCCTGCCCGCCGCCCCGGGGCGGGCGGGCTCAGGCCGCTTCGAAGATCAGCTCGTCGGGGCCGTGGCGCTGGGCTTTCAGCGGCGTCATCAGCAGCTGATCGCCCAGCAGATCGGCGAGGCACTCGAGGGTCACGTAGCTGCCGCCGTCCGACTCGGGCGGCCACAGCAGGCTCACGAAGGGGCGCTCCAGCAGGTGGCCCACCGCCCGCTGGTCGGCGGGTACCGGCACGATCAACTGGCCTTCGATCCAGCTGATCCGCACCGCCGTGGCGAAGGGCCGTTCCTGCTCGTTGACGGTGAGCAGCAAGGCGTGGGCGCCCAAACGGGCGAGCACGGCCACGAGGTCTCGAATGTCGCTGCTCATCGGGCGGCCTCCCTGCCACGTGTTCGCACGCGGGAAGGTCTCCCGTGCCTCGCGCTCACAACGTCGACGGGTCTTCGGCAGGAGTGCCGCCGAACCAAAGTCAGATCCCCGTCGGATCGACCACAATCCTCAAACCGGTGGCCGGCCGGGACCGCCGGCCGACGCATCGGCGAGCGCCGCAGCGAGACGGTCGGGATCGTCGGCCTCACCAACCAGCGCCCATCGACCGGTCCGGCCACCTCCACGCCACCGGCGCCGCGCAGGACCTCGGCGAACGCGCGGCCGCCGGGCCCTCGATCGACGCCAACGCCACCACCGGCGGCAACCGCAGCGCAGCCCGGCGTTCCAGCTCGGGGGTCGCCCATCGCTCGGGGTCGGCGTGCAGCACGGCGTCGATGACCGGGTGGTCGGGCTGGCGGGTGGCCACCACCAGCCGGCCCCACGCCGGCGGCCGCCGACCAGCCGGGCGGCCAGCGCCAGCTGGGCGAGGGCCCGCTCACCGGCGTCGAGCCGGGGGCGAGCAGCTCCTGATCGAGATCGAGGAACACCACGGCGTCGGCGCCGAACCCGGTGCAGCACCGCCTCGGTGCCCACCACCACCCGGGTCGCCTCGCTCCGGGCGGACTGGCGGCGGTGAGCTCCTCCACCGGCCTCCGACCAGCGCCTCGAGCTCCTCGCGGATGCGGCTGACCCCGGCCGCAACACTGCCAGCCGCGGCGCCGCACAGCAGGCAGACTGGCGGGGCCCGGTGGCCGGGGTCGGTGGAGCAACGCAGCCACCCTGCCGGTGCCGTCGCCGGCGGGCTGCTCGCCACTGCCCCGCCCATCGGGCACGCCACCGTCGGGCGGCCCGTCACCGTCGGGCGCGCCACCGTCGGGCGCCCGGCCTGCCCCGAGCGCCCCCGGCGGGCGGCCGTGTCGCTGCGCATCGCCCCCGCAACGCTCGCAGCGACAGAGCTCCCCGCAGCGGGTGCAGGCCAGCAGCCGGGCCTGCCCGGTGCGGTTGTGCACCACCAGCACCCGGCCCCCGGCGCGCACCGCCTCGACGATCGGCGGGGGGTAGAGGCCCTGCCGGGGATCGAGGCCGCGTCGGTCGACGACGGTCAACAACGGCCAACCGAGGCGCTCGATCGACCGCGACGGTGCCACCGGCGGCGCGGCGGCCGAGCCCGGTGCCGGGGTCGCCGAGCGGGCCTGCAGGCTGAGCACCGGCGACACCAGCAGAGCGGGCACCCCGGCCCGCCGCTTCCGCTCGATCGCCACGTCGCGGGCGTGCCAGTGGGGACGCGCTCGTCTCGGAAGCGCTCGTCGTGCTCGTCGAACACCACCACCGACGCCAGGCCCGCCACCGGCGCCCATGCCGCAGCCCGGCTGCCGACGACCGTCGCCCCGGCCGCCCCCGCCGCCCAGTCCTCGGGATGGCGGGCCACCCACACCCCCGAGGACGCCAGCCGGCGGGCGAGCGCATCGGCGTCGGCCTGGGCCGGCGTGAGCAGCAGGGCCGGCCCCGGCGGACCGTTGCCAGCGCCACCGGCAGCCGCTCGGCGCCGGCGTGGCCAGCGCAGCACGGCCACCGATCCTGTGGCACCGTCCAGCGCCGCCTCGGTGAGGCGGAGGGCCTCGGCCGCGTTGCGGTCCTCACCGCGAGGATCGGTCGGGTGCTCCCGTCCGGGCCCGTCGGGGCCGCGGCGGCGGTTCCCGCCGATTCGACGCTGCCGGGCCGGGGGGGCAGGGCCGTCACGTTGCGGTGGGCGGAGGCGGCCCGCACGAAGGTCAGCCGTCGCGCCGCCCAACGTCGCGCCGCCCACTCGGCCAGGTCGAGCAGGTCCGCGCCGGGACCCATGCCGCTGACCGCGGTGATGTCCCGCAGGGTGAGACCCGCCGGTGGCGTGGTGGCCACCTCGACCACCCAACCGCGCACCCGCCGGCCCTGCAGCGGGATGCGCACGACCGTGCCCAGCCCCACGATCGGAGCCCAGCGGGCGGGCACCCGGTAGTCGAGGACCCGGTCGACGGCGGGCACATCGGGAAGGACCCCGACCACGAGGTCGGGGTCCTTGCCTTGATCGTTCGGATCGAACAGCGGATCGGCCCCGTCGTCGGGACGCCGACCGTGCGCTGCGGTGCTCGGGCTCAGCTCACAGCCCGAGGGCGGACTTGAGCTCGGCCACCCGGTTGGTCTGCTCCCACGGGAAGTCGCCACTGCGGCCGAAGTGCCCGTAGGCGGCCGTCTGGCGGTAGATCGGCCGGCGCAGGTCGAGGTCGCGCAGGATGGCGGCCGGCCGCAGGTCGAACACCTGCTGCACCGCCTCGGCCACCTTGTCGGGGTCCACCACCGCGGTGCCGAACGTCTCCACCAGCACCGACATGGGCTTGGCCACGCCGATGGCGTAGGCCACCTGGATCTCGCAGCGGCGGGCGACGCCGGCGGCCACCACGTTCTTGGCCACCCAGCGGGCGGCGTAGGCGGCCGAGCGGTCGACCTTGGACGGGTCCTTGCCGGAGAAGGCGCCGCCGCCGTGGCGGGCGTAGCCGCCGTAGGTGTCGACGATGATCTTGCGACCGGTCAGGCCGGCGTCGCCCACCGGGCCGCCGATGACGAAGCGGCCGGTCGGGTTGACGTAGACGGTGTAGTCGTCGTCGCGGTAGCGCTCGGGGATCGTCGGGCGGATGACCTGCTCGATGAGGTCGGGCCGGATCATGGTGTCGCGGTCGATGCCGTCGGCGTGCTGGGTGGACACCACCACGGTGGTGAGCCGCACCGGCTCGCCGTCGCGGTACTCGAAGGTGACCTGCGTCTTGCCGTCGGGCCGCAGGTAGGGGATCTCGCCGGACTTGCGGACCTCGGCCAGGCGCTCGGCCAGGCGGTGGGCCACGTGGATCGGCAGCGGCATGAGCATGTCGGTCTCGTCGCAGGCGTAGCCGAACATCATGCCCTGGTCGCCGGCGCCCTGCTTGTCGAGGTCGGTCTGCTCGCCGGCGGTGCCGCCGCGCACCTCCTCGGAGGCGTCGACGCCCTGGGCGATGTCCGGGGACTGCTCGTCGATGGCCACCATGACGCCGCAGGTGTTGCCGTCGAACCCGTAGGCGCCCTTGTCGTAGCCGATGTCGCAGATCGTCTTGCGGACGATCGACGGGATGTCGACGTACGCCTTGGTGGTGATCTCGCCGCCGACCACGCACAGGCCGGTGGTGAGGAACGTCTCACAGGCCACCCGGCTCATCGGGTCCTGCTCCAGCAGGGCGTCCAGCACCGAATCCGAGATCTGATCCGCCATCTTGTCGGGATGGCCCTCGGTGACCGATTCCGAGGTGAAGGTCCAGGTCGTCACGCGCTTCTCCTTGTCTGCGGGGACCCCCTGTCCCCTCGTTCGAGCCGTTCGGACGATGCCGCCTGGCCACGCTATCTGAGATCTGCTCGCGCTCAGTCGAGCGCCTGCTGCGGCGGTGCACCGGTGCGCAGCGCTTGGGCCACGTCGAGCACCGCGGCGGCGATGCGCCGCTTGTCGTCGAGCGGCACGTCGATGGCCTCCACCGCGTCGGCGCCGGGCCGGCGCACGAGGATGACCACCTGGTTGGTGTCGTGTTCGAAGCCGACCTGGGGGGCCGACACGTCGTTGGCCACGATCACGTCGGCGCCCTTGCGGGTCAGCTTGCCGAGCGCGTTGTCGCGGAGGTCGGACGTCTCGGCCGCGAAGCCGACGAGGACCTGACCCGGCCGCTTGGCCGCGCCCAGCCCGGCCAGGATGTCCGGCGTGGGTTCGAGCACGATCTGCGGTACGCCCTTTTCCTTCTTGATCTTGCCTGCCGCGGGGTCGACCGGACGGAAATCGGCCACGGCTGCGGCCATCACCACCAGATCGGCGTCGGCGGCGGCGGCCATCATGGCCCGGCGCATCTGCTCCGCCGTCTCGACCCGCTCCTGGACGATACCGGCGGGAAGCGGCCGATCCACGGTGGTCACCACCGTGACCGACGCGCCGCGCTCGAACGCCTCCGCCGCCAGGGCGTGGCCCTGCTTGCCGGAGGACCGGTTGCCGATGAAGCGCACCGGGTCGATCGGTTCGCGGGTACCGCCCGAGCTGACCACGACCCGCCAGCCGGCGAGCGGCTTGGGGCTGAGGATGCGCTGCACGGCGGCAACCACGTCAACCGGCTCGGCGAGGCGGCCCTTGCCGATGTCACCGCCGGCGAGCCGGCCCTCACCGGGCGGCACCACGTGGACACCGCGCCGCACGAGCAGCGCCAGGTTGTCCTGCACCGCCGGGTGCTCCCACATCTCGGTGTGCATCGCCGGGCAGACGACCACCGGCGCCCGGGTGGCGAGCAGGGTGGCGGTCAGCAGGTCGTTGGAGATGCCGGCGGCGTAGGTGCCCAGCACCCGGGCCGTCGCCGGGCAGACGAGGACGAGGTCGGCCTGCTGGCCGAGGCGGGTGTGCGGGATGGGGCTGACCTCATCCCACAACGACGTCTGCACCCGCTCCGAGCCGAGCGCGGAGAACGTGGTCTCACCCACGAAGCGCAGCGCGCCCTGGGTCAGCACCGGGGAGACGTGGGCACCGAGATCGACGAGGCGACGGCAGACCTCGACCGCTTTGTAGGCCGCAATGCCGCCGCTGACCCCGAGCACGATGCGCCGGCCGGCGAGGTCGGTCATGTCGATCGCAGGGGTGGGCGATCGGTTCAGCTGCCGTCGCCGACGGGCTCGTCGGCAGGGGCGTGGTCACTGTCGGCGGCGCCGTCCTCGGCGGCGGCATCGAACAGCTCGTCGACCGGCACCCGATCCACGCCGACGATCTTGCCGGCGTCGATCTCCTCGAAGGCGATGGACAGCGGCTTGCGGGCCAGCGAGGTGACCTGCGGGGGGACCATGGCCCCGAGACCCTCGCCGAGCTGACCGAAGTAGGCGTTGATCTGGCGGGCCCGGGTGGAGGCCACCGTCACCAAGCGGAACTTGGAGCCGGTGTGGCCCAAGAGGTGCTCGATCGGCGGGTTCATCATGGTGTCGTGACGCTCGGCCAAGGGGGATCTCCAGTGCGGGCCAGCCGGTGGGTGCACAGCGGGGTGGGCGCAAACGCCCGATCGCCCGCGAAGCAGCAGGTCAGTATAGACGATGGGGAGCACCGCGACGCGCCATGGCGCAGCGGGGCACCGGACGACGGTGCGGCGGTCAGGTCCGCTGGGCGGCTCGGGCGGCGACGATGAGGTCGAGCACCTCGCCGGTGGCGCGCTCGACGTCGTCGTTCACCACCACGTGCGCGCCGAGCTCCTGGGAGCGCGCCGCCTCGGCCGCAGCCTTGGCCAACCGGGCCTGGATGATGTCCTCCGGGTCACCCCGGTGGCGCAGGCGCGCCTCCTGGGCCTGCGGGCTGGGGGCCTCGATGAAGATCAGCAGGGCGTCTGGTTGGAGCTGCACCACCTGGGCCGCGCCCTGCACGTCGATCTCGAGCACGAGGTCGCGGCCGGGCGGGGCCTCCGGGGTGGGGGTGCCGTACAGGTTGCCGAGGAACTCGGCGTGTTCGAGGAAGCCGCCGGCGGCGACGCGGGCCTCGAACGCCTCCCGGGAGACGAAGACGTAGGCGTCCTCGTCCTCACCGGGACGGCGATCACGGGTGGTCCACGAGCGGCTCAACCACAGGGCCCGTCGCGGGATGAGCCGGGACACGATGGTGCCCTTGCCGCGCCTCCGGGGCCGGAGATGACGATGATCAGGACGGCCCCTCAGGAGGCGAACTCGGACAGCAGCGCCTTGCGCTGCTGCTCACCGAGACCCCGCACCCGGCGGGTGTCGCTGATGCCGATCTCGTCCATCTTCCGACGGGCCTTGACCTTGCCCACACCGGGCAACGACTCGAGCAGGGCGAGGACCTTGAGCTTGCCGACGACATCGTCGGACTCGGCCTTCTCGAACACCTCGGCCAGGCTGATGGAGCCCATCTTGAGGCGTTCCTTCAACTCAGCGCGCACCCGACGGGCTTCGGCGGCCTTCTCCAGCGCGCGGCGCGCTGCTCTTCCGATAGAGCGGGGGTTGGGCATGGGCGAGATTGTACCTGTTCATCCTGGTCGGACGGTGGATACCAGCACGGACGGTGGGAGGCGAAGCACCCGAATGCAGCCATGGGCGGCCGCCGGACGCAGCCGCGGCCGGCCACGCCGCTGACACCGATCGCCGGCCGGCCGGCCGGGCGCCCGGTGCCGGGCCCACCACCCGGCGCCCGGACAACCTCCGGATCAGGGCCGATGGGCTGCGCCGACCACCTCGGCGACGTCTCCCACGCCGTGGGCGTCGAGCCAGCGGTCGACCTCGACGGCCACCCGGTGAGCGGCTCGGGGTCGGCGAAGGTGGCCGTGCCCACCTGCACGGCGCTGGCGCCGGCCAGCAGCAGCTCGACGGCGTCGCCCTCCCCACCCCGCCGACGCCGACGATCGGCAGTTCGGGCCGCGCTCTGGTGCACGTCGAAGACCGCCCGCACCGCCACGGGGTGGATCGCCCGACCGGACAGGCCGCCGCTGGGCGCCGAGGACCGGCCGGCGGGTCTCGGTGTCGATGGCCATGCCCAGCACCGTGTTGATCAACGTCACCGCCTCCGCCCCGGCGGCGTGCACCGCCTCGGCCACCTCGACCAACCGGTCGGTGTTGGGGCTGAGCTTCGCCCAGCGGGGCGCCCGCAGCCGGCGGTGGCGGCGATGACCGCGGCGGCCACCTCCGGATCGTGGGCGAAGATGCGGTTGCGGTCCTCGAGGTTCGGGCAGGACACGTTGACCTCGACGGCGACCACCTCCGGCCCGGCATCGGCGAGCAGGTCGGCCGCACGACCGAACTCCTCGACCGTGCGGCCCCAGATCGACGCCACCACCGTGGCCCCGGCCTCGCGGAGGGCGGGCAGCTCGGCGTCCAGCCAGGCGGTCACGCCGGGGCCCTGCAGCCCGACGCTGTTGAGCATGCCGGCGGCCGTGGGGTGCAGGCGCGGCGCCGGGTTGCCGGCCCACGGCTCGGCGGCCAGGGACTTGACCACGATCGCCCCCAGCGAGCCGAGCGGGAAGAACGACGCCAGCTCGGCGCCGTGCCCGGCGGTGCCCGCGGCGGTGAGCACCGGGTGGCGCAGCCGCAGCGAACCCACCGTCGTCGGGCGCGGCGCCGGGGAGGCGGCGGCCCGGCTCATCGGTCGAGCCCCGGCAGCGGCCGGCTCCCCACCAGCCGGCACCTCACAGCGGCAACGCCAGCTGGTCGCCGAGCTCGCCGCGGTGGAACTCCTGCAGCGTGCGCACGGTCAGCTTCTGGTTCGCCCACTCGGCCAGACCCCGGGCCGCGGCCAGCGCCGCCGCCCCGGTGGTCACCAGCGGCACGCGGTGCTCACCGGCGGCGTGGCGGATGTGGGCGCCGTCGGCGCGCGACCCGCGACCCCGCGGCGAGTTGACCACCAGCGCGATGCGCCCGTCGGCGATGAGGTCGAGCGCATCGAGTCCCTGCTCATCGCCCACCTTGGCCACCACCTGGGCCACCGGCACCCCGACCGCCTCCAGCGCCCGGGCCGTGCCCTCGGTGGCCACGATCCGGAAGCCGAGCTCGTGCAGGATCTGCGCCGCCTCCACGCCGAGGTGCTTGTCGCGGTCGGCGAGGGACAGGAACACCGTGCCGCTCTGCGGCAACCGGGTGCCGGCGGCCAGCTGGCTCTTGGCGAAGGCCATGGCGTAGCTGCTGTCGATGCCCATCACCTCACCGGTGGAGCGCATCTCCGGGCCGAGCACCGCGTCGGTGTCGGGGAAGCGGTTGAACGGCAGCACCGCCTCCTTCACCGCCACGTGGTTGCCGTCGACCGGCGGGTGCAGCAGCCCCTCCGCCCGCAAGCTCTCCAGGGTGGTGACGGCATCGGCGGCACCGGCGGCCGCGGCTCCCGCCATGAGCCGGGCGGCGACCTTGACCAGCGGCACGCCGGTCGCCTTGGCCACGAACGGCACGGTGCGCGACGCCCGCGGGTTGGCCTCGATCACGAACACCTGGCCCTTCTTCACCGCGTACTGCACGTTCAGCAGGCCCACCACGCCGAGCTCGTCGGCCAGTCGGTGGGTGTACTCGGTGATGACCGCTTGGGTGTCCGCCGACAGGGTGGCCGGGGGCAGCACGCACGCCGAGTCGCCCGAGTGCACCCCCGCCTCCTCGACGTGTTCCATGATGCCGCCGATGAGGAACCCGCCCGTGGCGTCGCGCAGCGCATCGACGTCGACCTCGGTGGCGTCCTCCAAGAAGCGGTCCACCAGCACCGGCCGGCTGGCCGACAGCCCCCCCTCCCCCCCCAGCGAGCCGGCGGCGGCCCTCTCCCCCAGCGCGGCGGCCAGCCCGTCGTCGTCGTAGACGATCTGCATGGCCCGGCCACCGAGCACGTACGACGGCCGGACCAGCACCGGGTAGCCCACCCGGGCCACGATCGCCCGGGCCTCCTCCAGTCGGTGGCCGTACCCCCGGCCGGCTGGGGGATCTCCGAACGGGCGCACAGCGCGTTCCACTGCTCGCGGTCCTCGGCCAGATCGATCGACGCCGGCGAGGTACCCAGGATCAGCTCGGGCGGCAAGCGGTCGGCCAGCTTCAGCGGCGTCTGCCCGCCGAGGGAGACGATGACCCCGACCAGTTGACCATGGCGGCGCTCGACCTCGATGACGTTCATGACGTCCTCGTAGGTCAGCGGCTCGAAGTAGAGCCGGTCGGAGGTGTCGTAGTCGGTGGACACCGTCTCGGGGTTGCAGTTGACCATGATCGAGTCGAACCCGGCGGCGGCCAGCGCGAAGCAGGCGTGCACGCAGCAGTAGTCGAACTCGATGCCCTGCCCGATCCGGTTCGGCCCCGAACCGAGGATGATCACCTTCGGCTTGGTCGACGCCGGCACCTCGTCCTCGTCCTCGTAGGTCGAGTAGTAGTAAGGCGTCTCGGCCTCGAACTCGGCCGCGCAGGTGTCGACCGTCTTGTAGGTGGGCAGCACGCCGGCGGCGATGCGGGCGGCCCGCACCGCCTCCTCGTCGGTCGACCACAGGTAGGCGAGCTGGGCGTCGGAGAACCCGGCCTGCTTCGCCTTCTTCCACACCCGCGGGGTCAGCGCCGCATCACCGGGGCCGGCCATACCGGCCAGTACGGCGCGGTGCTCGCAGATCTGCAGGATCTGGTCGAGGAACCACGGATCGATCTTGCAGGCCTCGTAGACCGCCTCCACCGGCAGGCCGCGCCGCAGGGCGGACTCCACCTCGAAGAGCCGGTCGGGGGTGGCCACCGCCAGGCGGGTCAGCAGCTCGTCGTCGGCGACGGCATCGAAGAGCAGCTCACCCGCGTCGCCGTTGAGGCCGGCACGGCCCTGCTCCAGCGAGCGCATCGCCTTCTGCAGGCTCTCGGTGAACGTGCGGCCGATGGCCATCACCTCGCCGACGGACTGCATCTGGGTGCCGAGCACCGGCCGCACGCCGGGGAACTTCTCGAACGCCCAGCGGGGCACCTTGGTGACCACGTAGTCGATGACCGGCTCGAAGCTGGCCGGGGTCTTGCGGGTGATGTCGTTGACGATCTCGTCGAGCGTGTAGCCCACCGCCAGGCGGGCGGCGATCTTGGCGATCGGGAAGCCGGTGGCCTTCGACGCCAGCGCCGAGGAGCGGCTCACCCGGGGGTTCATCTCGATGACGACCATCTCGCCGGTCTCCGGGTGCAGCGCGAACTGGACGTTCGAGCCCCCCGTCTCCACACCGACGCGGCGGATGCAGGCGAAGGCGGCGTCGCGCATGGCCTGGTACTCGACGTCGGTCAGCGTCTGGGCGGGAGCCACGGTGATCGAATCGCCGGTGTGCACGCCCATCGGGTCGACGTTCTCGATCGAGCAGATGATCACGCAGTTGTCCTTGCGGTCGCGCATCACCTCCAGCTCGAACTCCTTCCACCCGGCGATCGACTTCTCGATGAGGATCTCCGAGATGGGGCTGGCCTGCAGGCCGCGCTCGGCGATGCGGGCGAACTCCTCCGGCGTGGAGGCGATGCCGGTGCCGTCCCCGAGGATGTACGCCGGGCGGATGATGGCCGGCAGGCCGATCTCGGCGATGACCTCCTGCGCCTCGGCCATGGTGTGGGCGGTGCCCGACAGCGGCACCGACAGGCCGATCTCGATCATGGCCTGCTTGAAGCGCTCGCGGTCCTCGGCGGTGGCGATGGCCTCGGCGTTGGCGCCGATGAGCTCCACGCCGTACGCATCGAGCACGCCGCGCTCGACCAGCTCCATGGCCAGGTTGAGGCCGGTCTGCCCTCCGAGGGTGGGAAGCAGCGCGTCGGGCCGCTCCCGGGCGATGATGCGCTCGAGCACGTCGGCGTCGAGCGGCTCGATGTAGGTGGCGTCGGCGAACTCCGGGTCGGTCATGATCGTGGCCGGGTTCGAGTTGGCCAGGACCACCCGGTAGCCCTCGGCCCGCAGCACCCGGCAGGCCTGGGTGCCGGAGTAGTCGAACTCGCAGGCCTGGCCGATCACGATCGGCCCGGAGCCGATCACCAGGATCGAACGCAGGTCGTCACGACGCGGCACTGGCGCCGTCCTTTCCGTTGCCGGGCGCGGCCGCCGGGCCACGCTGCTTCCAGTCGTCCATGAGCGAGGCGAACTCCTCGAAGAGGTAGCGGGGGTCGTGGGGGCCGGGCCCCGCCTCCGGGTGGTACTGCACCGAGAAGCACCACCGCTCGCGATGGCGCAGCCCCCCGACGGTGCCGTCGTTGAGGTTGCGGTGGGTGATCTCCACCCCATCGGGCAGCGAGGCCGGATCGATGGCGTAGTTGTGGTTGTGGGAGGCGATCTCGATCTCGCCGGTCGACTCCCGACGGATCGGGTGGTTGCCGCCGTGGTGGCCGAAGGGCAGCTTGAACGTGGTGCCGCCCAGCGCCTGGCCGAGCAGCTGGTGCCCGAGGCAGATCCCGAAGACCGGCACGTTGCCCACCAGGCCGTCGACCGCCTCGACCGCGTAGGGCAGCGCGGCGGGGTCGCCGGGGCCGTTGGAGAGGAACACCCCGTCGGGCCGGCGGGCCAGCACCTCGGCCGCCGGCGTACCGGCCGGTACGACCTCGACGTCGGCGATGGTGGCCAGCTGCTCGACGATCGACGTCTTGATGCCGAAGTCGTAGGCCACCACGCGGCGGGCCGCGTTGCCGGCCTTGTGGTACGGGGCCTTGCAGGTCACCTCCTGCACGAAGTCCATGCCGTCGGTGCCGCCGGCGGCCCGGGCCGCCTCCAGCAGCTCGGCCACCGGGGCGGTCCCGAACGCGCCCGGCATGGCGCCGCGGTCGCGCAGGGCCCGGGTCAGGCGCCGGGTGTCCACGCCGCTGATGGCGGGGATGCGGAAGTGCTGAAGGAAGTCGGCCAGCGAGCGCTGGGCCCGCCAGTTCGACGGCCGCCGGGCCAGGTCGCGCAGCACGACACCGCGGCAGAACGGGCGGGCGGCCTCCATGTCGGCCAGGTTGGTGCCGTAGTTGCCGATGTGCGGGTAGGTGAAGGTGATGATCTGACCGGCGTAGGACGGGTCGGTGATGACCTCCTGGTAGCCGGAGAGCACCGTGTTGAACACCACCTCGCCGGTGGCGACACCGTCCGGTGGGGACCAGCCGGCGGCCTCGCCCTCGAACGTGGTGCCGTCGGCCAGCACCAGGTGGGCCGGCTCCGCTCCGCCGGCGGTGGCTGCTGTCATCGTTTCGTGCTCCTCGGCAGGTTCTGGGCCTTCGGGGTGGACGGGTCGGGGCGCACCCGGTGCTGCGTCGCTCATCGCCGGGCGACCCCGTCGAGCACCACCGGCTCGCCGCCCACGATGGTGTGGCGCACCCGGCCGCGCAGGCGCCGCCCGGCGAAGGGGGTGGTGCGGGTGTGGCTCGCCCCTTGCCCGGGGTCGAGCGTCCAGGTGACGGTGGGATCGATCACCGCCAGGTCGGCGGGGGCGCCGGGCTCCACGACCCCGCGCCATGCCGTACCGTACAGTATGGAGGCGGGCTTCCAGGACAGCGCCCCGATCAGCTCGGCCAGCCCGACGGCCACCGGGGCGCCGGGGCCGGGGCCGACGGGGGCCGCGCCGGGCACCTCCCCGGCCTGCCGCTCACCGCCCAGGGCGAGCTCGGTCAGGCCGAGCGCCAGGGTCCACTGCAGCATCGACGCCCCCGGTGCCGCCTCGTCGAAGGGCACCTCCTTGTCCTCCACCGAATGGGGCGTGTGGGCGCTCACCACCGCATCGAGCTCGCCGGCGGCCAGGTGGCCCACCAGCGCGGCGCGGTCCTCGACGCTGCGCAACGGCGGGCGGAACTTGGTGGCGGGATCGAAGCCGGCGCAGTCGGCGTCGACCAGCAGCAGGTTGGCCATCGCCACCTCGGCGCTGACCGCCAGGCCCCGCCGGCGGGCCGAGTGCACCATGGCCAGCGAGGCGGCGGTGCTCAACGTGCGGAAGTGCAGCGTGGCACCGGTCAGCCGGGCCAGCGCCAGATCCCGCATGACCACCACCTCCTCCGCCTCGGCGGGGATGCCGGCGATGCCCAGCCGGGAGGACCACACCCCCTCGTGGAGGTGGCCCCCGGCGGCGAGGGCGCGATCCTCGGCGAACTGGCAGATGACCACACCCAGGCCGGCGGCGTACTCGAACGCCCGGCGCAGCAGCCTGGCGTCGCCGATGCCGTGGCCGTCGTCGGAGAACAGCCGCACCCCGAGCGCGGCCAGCTCGCCCATGGGGCTGAGCCGCTCCCCCTTCGCCCCCACCGAGACGGAGGCGGCGGGCAGCACCCGACAGGCGGCGTCGGCGGCGATGGCCCGCAGCTCGCGCACGGCGGCGGCGCTGTCGCACACCGGATCGCCATCGGGTCGGGCCACGATGGTGGTGTACCCACCGAGCGCCGCCGCCCTCGCCGCCGAGGCGACCGTCTCGGCCTCCTCGAGGCCGGGCTCGCCCACGCCGGCGTTGAGGTCGACCAGGCCGGGGGTCAGCAGGCAGCCACCGGCGTCGAGGACCCGGTCGCCGTCGAGCTGCGCCCCGACGGCGGCGATCTTGCCGTCGCGCACGGCGACGTCCGCCACCCGGCGGCCGGCGGCGTCGAGCACGGTGGCACCGCGGATCACGAACGCTTCGGGCTCAGGCATCGGCCCCTCCCAGGGTGGGGGCGGCCACGGCGTCGGCACCGGAACCGGCCAGCAGCTTGAACAGCACCGCCATGCGGACGGTGACCCCGTTGGCCACCTGGTCGAGCACCAGGCAGCGATCGAGGTCGGCCACCTCGGGGGCGATCTCGACGCCGCGGTTCATGGGACCGGGGTGCAGCACCACCGTGCGCTCGGCCAGGCGGTCGGCCCGCTGCCGGGTCAACCCGAAGCGGGCGGTGTACTCCCGCAGCGACGGCACCAGGGCCTCGTGCTGGCGCTCGCGTTGCATGCGCAGCAGGTACACCGCGTCGGTGGCGGCCAACGTCGCGTCGAGGTCCTCGCTGACCCGCACCGGCCACCCCTCGAGGCTGGGCGGCAGCAGCGTACGAGGGGCCACCAGGGTCACCTCGGCGCCCAGCGTGGTGAACGCCCACACGTCGGAGCGGGCCACCCGGGAGTGCTTGATGTCGCCCACGATGGCGATGCGCAACCCGTCGAGCGAACCGAAGTGGCGGCGCAGCGTGTAGCAGTCGAGCAGCGCCTGGGTGGGGTGCTCGTGCCAGCCGTCGCCGGCGTTGATCACCGAGCAGTCGAGCCAGCGGGCGAGCTGCCAGGGCGCCCCCGAGCTGGCGTGGCGCACGACGATGGCGTCGATGCGCATGGCCTCCAGCGTCAACGCCGTGTCCCGCAGGGTCTCGCCCTTCTTCACCGACGACGAGCTGACCGAGAAGCTCAGCGTGTCGGCCGACAGCCGCTTGGCCGCCGTCTCGAAGCTGAGCCGGGTGCGGGTGGAGTCCTCGAAGAACAGCGTGGCCACCGTGCGGCCCCGCAGCGCGGGGACCTTCGGGATGGGTCGGGCGTTGACCTCGGCGAAGGAGTCGCTGAGCTGCAGCAGCTCCTCGAGCAGCTCGCGGGGCTGGCCGATCACCCCCAGCAGGTGCTTCATCGCCCGCCCTCCGGCCCGGCGGCACCGGTGCTCCCGGGTGCGCCGGCGGGCAGGCGGCGGCGCAGCTGCACCCCGTCGAGGCCCGCCCGCACGTCCTCCTCGCGCGAGGTCGGCAGGTTCTTGCCCACGAAGTCGGGCCGGATGGGCAGCTCCCGATGACCCCGGTCGACCAGCACGGCCAGCTGCACCGCACGGGGGCGGCCGTGGTCGTTGAGGGCGTCGAGGGCGGCCCGGACGGTGCGGCCGGTGAACAGCACGTCGTCCACCAGCACCACCACCCGGCCGGTGAGCTCGACGGGGATGTCGGTCACCGCGTGCGGCATCACCGGCCGCAGCGCGATGTCGTCGCGGTAGAACGCCACGTCGAGCCGTCCGACCGGCGGGGCCGCGGGTTCGATCTCGGCGAGGCGGGCGGCCAGCTCCTCGGCGAGGACCACCCCGCCGGTGACCAGGCCGACCAGCACGACGCCGTCGACGCCGTGGTTGCGCTCGGTGATCTCGTGCGCCATGCGGCGCAGGGCCCGGCTGACGTCGCCGGCGTCCATCACCTGGGTCGGGGCAGAAAAAACGCCCCCATCGGGGGGCGCGGGCGTGCTCGTGGGTTGCGGTGGCGTGGTGGCCATGGTGCTCCTGTCCGTACGGGCCTCACGGGACCCGCTTCACGGTCAGAAGGGCACCTTAGCCGCCGGGGTGGCCCCGCCGGGAAGCCGGAAACCGGTTCGGGCGGCGGGCGACCGACGCCGGCGCCGGGACGCGGCCGCTCAGCCGCTCACCGGGCGGACCTCGGCCGCGATCGAGGACAACACGCCGTTGACGAAGCGGCCCGAGTTGTCGGTGGAGAACCGCTTGGCCAGCTCCACGGCCTCGGAGATCACCGCTGCGGTGGGCACGTCGGGCCGGTGCAGCAGCTCGAAGGTGGCCATCCGCAGCACCGTGCGGTCCAGCACCGGCATGCGCTCGAGGCGCCAGTCCCGGGCGAAGCGCACGATCAGCTCGTCGAGCTGCGGCCGGCCGCCCGCCACGCCCCGCACCACCGCCACCGTGAACGGGTCGGGGGCGAGCGGCAGGGCGGCGAGCACCTCGTCGATGGGTGCGTCCTTGGTCTCCGCCTCGTAGAGCAGCGACAGGGCGCGCTCGCGGGCGGCGCGGCGCCCGCCACCGGCCGGGGTGGTCATGCGCGGGTCAGGTACTCCCCGCTGCGGGTGTCCACCTTCACCTTCTCCCCCGGGTTGACGAACAGCGGCACCTGGATGACCAGGCCGGTCTCCAGCGTGGCCGGCTTGCGGGCGCCCGACACGCGATCGCCCTGCACGCCCGGCTCGGTCTCGGCGATGGTCAGCTCCACCGCGGCCGGCAGCTCGGTGCCGAGGATCTCGTCTTCGAACATGACCAGGATGGCGGTGGAGTTCTCCACCAGGTAGTTGCTGGCGTCACCGAGGGCGGCCGGGCCCACGTTCATCTGCTCGTAGGTCGAGTTGTCCATGAACACGTAGTCGCCGCCGTCGCGGTAGAGGAACTGCATCTCGCGCTTGGCCATCACGGCGCGGTCGAACTTCTCGCCGGCGGAAGGTGCGGTCCACCACCTGCCCGGTGCGCACGTTCTTGAGCGTGGTGCGCACGAAGGCGCCGCCCTTGCCCGGCTTGACGTGCTGGAACTCGACCACGTTGAAGAGGCCTT
Source organism: Acidimicrobiales bacterium (assembly GCA_041394365.1). Classification (GTDB taxonomy): domain Bacteria; phylum Actinomycetota; class Acidimicrobiia; order Acidimicrobiales; family CAIXPF01; genus CAIXPF01. Next base: position 231,886 of record JAWKIM010000008.1, on the reverse strand, counting down.
CGTCGAGGTTGAGCGTCATGCCGTTGCGCAGATCGCTGGTGGAGATCATCACCATGGTCAGCAGTCCTTCCCGAGGCGGGGGCGGCGCGCCCGCGCGTCACAGTGCGAGGTCGTAGAGCGGGTCGTCGAGCGGTGCGGTCGTAGAGCGGTGCGGTGTCGTCGTGCGGTGTCGTCGTGGGGCGAGCCGGTGCGCGGCCGAGGTCAGGCGAGCAGCTCGAGGGTCTTGGGAAACCGGGTGAGGCTACGACATCCGGCGTCGTCCACGACAACCGTGTCCTCCACCCGGACCCCACCGAGGCCCGGCAGGTACACGCCCGGTTCCACCGTCACGACGCTGCCCGCCTCGAGCTCGCCGGGGGTGGTGCGCGACAGGAACGGGGTCTCGTGGATCTCGAGGCCGACGCCGTGGCCGGTGCCGTGGGAGAACTGCTCCGCCCAGCCGGCGTCGCCGATCACCGCCCGGCACACCGCGTCGATGTGCTTGGTGGGGACCCCGGCCCGCACCGCGTCGCGGCCGGCGGCCTGGGCGTCACGCACCACCTCGAAGAGGTGGCGCTGCCGGTCGTCGGCCCGGCCGACGCACACCGTGCGCGTGGTGTCGGAGCGGTAGCCGTCGAAGGTGGCGCCGAAGTCCAGCACGACGAGGTCGCCGCGCTCGATGTGCCGGTGGCCGGGGCGGGCGTGGGGCAGGGCACCGTTGGGGCCGCCGGCCACGATCGTCTCGAACGACGGGCCCTCGGCGCCCAGGCGTCGCATGGCATCGTCGAGGGCCAGGGCGAAGCGCGCCTCGGTGGGGCCCTCGTGGAGGAGGGCGATCGTCTCGTGCAGCGCCCGGTCGGCGATGTCGGCGGCGATCTCCATGCGGGCGAGCTCGCCGGCGTCCTTGCGCACCCGCAGCCGCTCGACCTGGTTCAGCGTGGGCACGAAGCGCACGGCAGGGCTGCGCTCGGCGTAGCGGCGCTGCGCCGCCCAGGTGACCGCAGCCGCCTCGAGGCCGACGGTGCGGTGCTCGGCGAGCAGCTCGGCCAGGGCGCCGTCGAGGTCGATGGTCTCCACCCGCAGGCCGGCGTCCACCCCGCCGGCGTCGAGCTGGGCGGCGGCCTGGTCGCGGTAGCGCCCGTCGGTGAGCAGGGTGGCGCCGTGGGGGTGGACCACCAGCACGCCGTTGGAGCCGGTGAAACCACACAGGTATCGCACGTTGATCAGCTTGGTGACCACCAGGGCGTCGACCGCGGAGGGGGCACCATCGGGCTCGGCCGGCCCGGCGGTGGTGAGCGCGGCCTGCAGCGCCCGCAGGCGGTGGGCGTGCTCGAGCGGGGGCAGCGACGCCGCCCGGTCGAGCGGGGTGAGGACCGGCGGCGGGGGCGCCGCGGTCGGCGCCGGCACGGCCGGGTTCACCGGGCCCGTCCCAACAGCTCCAGCACGGCCTCGCCGGCGAGCCGGTAGCCGGCCCCACCCAGACCGCACAGCATGGCGGTGGCCACCGGTGCCACCACCGACGTGTGCCGCCAGCGCTCGCGGCGTTGCGGGTTGGACAGGTGCAGCTCGACGATCGGGGCCTCGAAGGCGGCCAGCGCGTCGTGCAGGCCCCAGCCGTAGTGGGTGAACGCACCGGGGTTGATGACGATGGCGTCGGCCCGGCCCCGGGCCTGGTGCACCGCCTCGATGAGCACACCCTCGTGGTTGGACTGGACGTGCTCCACCTCGACACCGGCCGGTTCGAGCACCGAGCGCAGCGTCGCCACGTGATCGGCGAGCGTGGCGGTGCCGTACACCGCCGGCTCACGCTGACCGAGCAGGTTCAGGTTGGGGCCCGACAGCAGCAGCACGGTGCTCATGGCTGCACCGCCGATCGGCCGCGGTGGGCGTCGGCGTGGTGGTGCGCGGCCATCGCCGAGAACGCGGCGCGCACCCGGTCGGCGTCGACGCCCTCCACCACCTCGACGTCGTAGCCGGTGGTGGGCGAGCCCCGCTCGAGCACGAAGGTCAGACCCCGCAGCGCCTTCTTGTCCCGTCCCATCAGCTGCAGCAACTCCTCCACGTCGATCCCCTCCGGCAGGCGGTCGGGCAGGCCGTAGGCCCGCAGCACTCGGTAGTGCTCGTCGACCCGGGCCCCGTCGATCCGTTCGAGGCCGTGGGCGAGGTGGGCGGCGAACGGCAGGCCGATGGCCACCGCCTCGCCGTGGCGCAGGCCGAACGTCCCGGCGATCTCGAGGGCGTGGGCCAAGGTGTGGCCGTAGTTCAGGATCGCCCGGCGGCCATCCTCGCGCTCGTCGCCCGACACCACCTCCGCCTTGATCCGTACCGAGCGGTACACCCGCTCGGGCAGGCTGGCGGCATCGAGCGCTCCCCCGCCGAGGAAGTGGTACTTGGCCAGCTCCCCGAGGCCGGCCAGGTAGTCGCGCTCGGGCAGGCCGATGAGCGTGTCGGTGTCGCACAGCACCGCGGCCGGCTGCCAGAACGCGCCGACGAGGTTCTTGCCCTCGGGCAGGTTCACGCCGGTCTTGCCGCCGATGGCCGCGTCGATCTGGCCCAGCAGCGTCGTCGGCACGTGCAGCACCGGTACGCCGCGGTGGTAGACGGCGGCGGCGAAGCCGGCCACATCGGTCACCACCCCGCCCCCCACCGCCACGACGGTGTCGAGCCGGGAGAGGCCCCACTGCGCCCACTGCCGGCACAGGTGCTCCACCGACGCCAGGACCTTGGCCTCCTCCCCGTCGCCGAGCAGGAACACCCGGTGCTCCACCGGCAGCACGGCGGCGGGGTCGATTCCGGCGCCGTCGAGCACGCCCGCCTGGCTGACCACGGCGACCTTGCGGGCGGCCGCCGGCAGCAGCGAGGCCAGCTCACGAAGGGCGCCGGCGCCCACCACGACGGGGTAGCTGCGCTCACCGAGGCCCACGGTGACCCGTTGGGCGGGCTCGGGGGCGAGCACGGCCGGGGCGCTGGTGCGCAGGGCCCGCAGCACGCCCTCCGCCACCTGCTCGGGCACGCCGCGGCCGGCGTCGACCCGCACGGTGGCGGCCGCTTCGTAGGCCGGGCGGCGCTGCTCCGCCAGCCGGGTCAGCGCCGCCAGCGCACCGCCGGCCAACATCGGCCGATCGACGTCCTCCCCGACCCGGGCGGCCAGCGTGGCCGGCGCCGCGTCCAGCCACACCACCGCGGCGCCGGCGTCGACCAGCAGCGCCCGGTTGGCCTCGGCCAGCACCGCCCCACCGCCCGCGCCGATGACCGGCCCGGACGGATCGGCCAGCAACTCGGCCAGCACGTCGTGCTCGAGCGCCCGGAAGGCGGCCTCGCCGTCGGTGGCGAAGATGTCGGCGATGCGCCGGCCGCTGCGCTGCTCAAGCGCGACGTCGGCATCGATGAACCGCCGTCCCGCTCGGCGGGCGACGAAGGGGCCGACGGTGGACTTGCCCGCCCCCATCAGGCCGATCAGCACGATCGGCGCGGTCGGAGCTTGTGCCTGCATGCGCCGCTCAGCGTACCGACCGCACGGGCACCGGCCCGGCACCGTTGCGTCGCACCGCCGCCGGCCGCGGCCGGATCAGGCGGCGAGCAGGCGCTCGGCGGCCAGCAGGGTCACCACCGTGCCGGCGACCAGCGCGGGGCCGAACGGATAGGGCGCGTTGCGACGCCGTCGGATCAGCAGCAGCAGCCCGACCGCCGTACCGACCAGGCTGGCCACGATCACGGCGGCGACCACCGCCGCCAGCGCCGCCACCGGGCTGCGGGCGACCCAACCGAGGGCGAGCCCCAGCAGCACCGCGAGCTTGACGTCACCGCGACCCATGCCCCGGGGGGACGCCAGGTGCGCGACGCCGAGCGAGGCGCCGAAGGCGGCCGAGCCGACCAGAGCGGCCAGCAGCGGCGTGGCGTCGCGGCCGACCAGGGCACCGAGGCCGGCCAGCGCCAACCCGGCGGCGGCCGCCGGGCGGGACAGGCGGTCGGGGATGCGCGAGTGCTCGACATCGATCACCGACACCACCAGCAGCAACGAGAACAGGCCGGCCATGACCAGCCCCGCCCACGTCGGCCCCCAACGCAGGGCGGCGGTGGCCCACAGCGCGCCATGCACCACGGCGCACGCCGCGGTGCGAAGGGGCCGTCCGCGCACCTCGGCACGGGCGCCCCGAACGGCGACGGCCAGCGGCTCGCGGGTGGCGAGCGCGCTGGCCATCAGAGCCACCAGGGGGCCGGTCAGCAGGCCGGTCGCCCCGATCAAGGCGACGACGGGGGCGGTACCGCTCCCGCTCAGCGGCGACCGCGGCCGTCGTAGAGACCGCTCGACTGCTTGACCGCCTCCCGCGCCCGCGGGCTGAGGTTGAACAGCTGTCGCTCGATGTCGTCGGCGTCCTCGGTGAGGTCGGCGGCGGGCTGGTCGGTCAGGGTGACCGAGCCGGTGAGCAGCGTCGGGCTGACCGACACCGACGGGTCGGCCAGGCTCTGCAGTGCGGTGGCGACCGGCGGCGGGGGCGGCGGGGGCGGCGGCGCGAGGCGCTCGGGCAGGCCGGCGTCGAACAGCGAGGTGGGCGACGCCCAGGCCCCGACCGGCGCCGGCGGGGCGGGAGGCGGCGGCGGCACCGTGAGATCGGTGACGGCGGCGACCGTGGCGGGCGGGGTCACCGCGTCCGTGGTGTCGGCCGCCTCGGCCGGCTTCGACTGCTCGGCGGCGGGCACCACCGGGGTCGGCGGTTGTTCGCCGGACGGCGTGTCGGCCTTGGCGATCGCGTCGGCGAGCGGCCCGATCCAGCTGTCGGCCTTCGGCGGCAACGGGGCCACGACCTCGGGGGCCGGGGCGACCGGCGCCGCATCCACCTTCGCCTCGGCGGCCTCGCCGCCCGTGGTCTCGCCGCCGGGCGTCCACGCCGGCGGCTGTGGCGGTATGTCGGGACCGCGCTGGTGGTGCCGTAGACCGGCGCGCGGGGCGGCAGTGGCGGATAGCCGTCGCCGGCGCCGTTGGTGCTTTCGGCCCTGCCGACGGAGGGCTCCCACACCGGGGGCGGGTCGGCCAGCGGCGGGTACGTGTAGATGTCGCTGCGGTCGGCGTTCGGCACGTAGCTGAACGGATCGGGCGCCGCGCCGTCCAGTTCGGTCTCGGGCGGCGGCAGGAACTCGGCCTCGACCGGCTTGGGCTGCAGCAGGCCGGCCTCGGCCCGCGTGCCCTCCCCGAAGGTGGGCGCCGGCGGGGCGGGCTCGGGCGGCGGCGTCAGCGACGGGAAGTCCGGCGACGTCCAGGGACCGCCGGCGTCGGCGGTGGTCCACACCGGGGCCACCGGCGGGGCGGGGGGTGCCGGCGGGGCGAGCGGGGGCGGCGCGGCAGCCGACAGCGGGATCACGGCGGCGCCGTTGAGATCGGAGGGCTTGTCCACCGGCCCGGCGCTGTCGCCTGCATCGGTTCCCGCGGGGGCGCCGGCCGGCGCCTCGGCGGCCGGGGTGGCGGCCGCGTCCGCGGACGGCTCGACGGCCGCCGGCGGCTCGAGGACGGCCGGTGGTTCGAGCAACGCGGCGTCCACCGCGGCGGAGGTGGGCTCCTCGAGGATCGGCGGTGCCGGGGGTGCGGGCGGGGCCGGCGGAGCGGGCGGCGCCGCGGCGACCGCCGGCGTGACCTCGACGGGCTTGGTGGCGGCACCGTTGCGATCGGCTTCGGCCACCGGCGGGGTCTCGACCGTGCGCACCGGGGTGGCGGTCACCGCCCGGGTGGCGCCGGCCGGTGCCTTGGCCGCGAGGTCGACGAGGCCGGCGTCGAGCAGGCGGGCGATGGCACGGGCGGTCTGCAGCTCACCGGCGGCCAGGACGTCGCCGATCTCGGCCACGGTGCGACCACCGGCGATGGCCACCAGCGTGGTCCAGTCCCGGGCCTCGAGCGTCACCGACGGCCCCGGCAGCGCCTCGGTCAGCTGGACCCAGGCCTCGGGCGAGGTGATCCGCCGCTCCAGCTCACGCCACTCGAGCACCATCGACTCGGCTTCGCTGAGCGTCGTCTCGATGTCGAGCGGCTCGCCCGGCTCGGCCGGCAGCTTGTCGAGCTCGAAGCGGAACGAGCCGCGGCTGAAGCGCAGCAGCTGGAAGATGATGTCGACCGGGCCGGTGGCATGCGGCGTCGACGGGCTCTCGGCGGCGAGGATCTGGGCGCTGTCCACCCACACCGTGCCCGCCCGAGACGGCCCCTGGACGTGCAACCGCCCTGATTTCGACGTCGCCGCCAACAGCCGAAGTACATCGGCGATGGCGAACGTCTCGATCGATCCCTGCAACGACACAATGGCCTCCCGTCCTCGGGAACCCCCGTGGTCCGGTGAACTTGACAGATGGAGCTGGCGGCTTCCAGCAACTGTACCGGGATGTACGCCATGCGACGCCTGCCGCACGACGCATGGAGTGTCCGGCCGTCAGTTTCCCTCAGAGAGAGGAGAATCGACATACAGTTGTCATGGATGACGATCGATATGGGTATGGACTACGCAATGAGAGCGTCAACCGCGCCACGCATAGCGGCCACCGGAGCAGAGGTGTTCGTCCAGTGCTCGAAGGCCCGAACCGCCTGGTACAGCAGCATGCCCACCCCGTTCACCGTGCGTGCTCCCCGCTCGGCCGCCGCCCGTAGCAGCCCCGTCTCGAGCGGCTGGTAGACGAGGTCGGCCACCACCTGGTCGCCGTGCAGGAGCCCGGCCGGACAGGGCAGCACCCCATCGCTCGCAGGCCGGCCCATGCCGACCGACGTGGCGTTCACCACGATGTCAGCGCTCCGCACGGCCTCCATCTCACCGACCGTTGCCACATCACCGATGAGGGCGGCCGTTCGCGCGGCTTTCGCCGGGTCCCGGTTGATGATCGTCAGCCGATCCACCCCGGCTTCGGCGAGCGCCACCGCGACCGCACGGCCGGCGCCGCCGGCACCCAGGAGCACCACATGGGCCCCACCCGGGTCCGTCCCCGCCTCGAGGCGGAGCGAGTCGACGAAGCCACCACCGTCGGTGTTCTCACCGACGAGGTCATCGCCGTCCCAGCGGACGCAGTTGACCGCACCCAGCAGTTGTGCGCTCGCGCTCAGTCTGCCGTCCAGCGCAGCGGCCACCGCCTCCTTGTGCGGCATGGTCACGGAGAGTCCGCCGAGGCCGAACAGTCGCATGGCCGCCAGCGCCTCGGGTGCCCGCCCCGCCGGCACCGGCAGGGCGACGTAGACCCAGTCCAGGTCAGCGGCCTGAAACCCCGCGTTGTGCAGCACCGGCGAGAGCGAGTGGGCGACCGGATCACCGATCACCGCAGCAACCCGAGTGGCCCCGGAGGGCAGCCGCCCTGTCCGCAGGGCGTCCAGCCTTGCACCCTGCGTCATGAATCGATCGCGTTCGAAGTCATCCGAGCAGACCTTTTTCGTCCGCCTCCGCCACCAACCGCTCGAACTCGTCGGGGTCGTCGGTGAAGGCATGGCGGCCGTCGGCGTCAGCGAGCACGTAGTAGAACCACGACCCGTCCGCCGGAGCGAGGGCCGCCTCGAGCGAGGCCCGGCCCGGTGCGGAGATCGGCCCCGGGGGCAGGCCGGCGACCTTGCGGGTGTTGTAGGGCGAGTCGCTGTCGAGATCGGTCAGCGTGAGGGTGTTGCCCTCCTTGCCGACGGCGTAGAGGGTGGTGGCGTCGATGTCGAGCCGGGTGTTGGCACCGAGCCGGTTGTAGATCACCCGGGCGATCATCGCCCGCTCGTCGGGGACCTTGGCCTCCTCCTCGATCATCGAGGCGATGGTGACGATCTGGTGCGGGGTGTAGCCGAGGGCGGCGGCGCGGTTCTCCAGATCGAGCTCGGCGGCCACGGCGTCGAACTGGTCGGCCATCAGCTGCAGCGCCTGCACCTCGTCCATGTCATCGCTGACCTGGTACGTGTCGGGGAACAACAGCCCCTCCAACGTCGCCCCCGGCGGCGGGTGGCGAGACGTCACCTGGCCGCTCGCCGCCGCCTCGGCCAGCGACTCAGGCGTGGACCGCCCGAGCGACTGCGGGATGGCGGTGAAGATCTCGGTCAGGCGCAGCCCTTCGGGCACGGTCATCGTGGCGAAGCCGATCGGCGCCGGGCCGGCCTCGAGCACCCGCAACGCCTCCCACAGGGCCATGTCCCGGAACATCTCGTAGGAGCCGGCCTTGATCAGCCCGTTGCTCTTGAAGCGGGCGTACTCCTGGAACAGCCGGGAGCTGGAGATGACCCCGGCATCGTCGAGCACGTCGGAGATGGTGGCCACATCGGCGCCGTCGGGCACCTCGATCACCACCGCCTGGTCCGGTTCGCCGGCCGGGTTGACCTGCCAGTAGGCCCAGAACCCGGCACCGATCAACGCAACGAGCACGGCGAGCTTGACCACAAGCCGCCAGCCGAGGAACGACGGCAGCTGGGGCGCCCGGCGAGGGATGCGCACGTAGTCGCGCGAGCGGCCGTCGAAGTCGAAGAAGTCGTCGTAGCCGTCGTCGTCGTGCAGCACCGCACCGCCGCTGGAGGGCGGCGCCGGTCGTTCGGCGGTGCGGTCCTTGGGATCCACCGGATCGTTCACGCGTTCGCTCCTGTGGGTTCTCCCGGCGGTCCGCTCGACGCCGCCGACGGGTTGGTGCCGGCCGCCTCGGCGTCGAGCCAGGCCTGCAGGATGACCGTGGCGGCGAGCTGGTCCACCACCTGGCGGCGCTTGCGGCCGGCCACCCCGGCCTGGCGCAGCGACCGCTCGGCGGTCACCGTGGTCAGGCGCTCGTCCCAGGTGTGCACCGGCACGGGCAGCGCCTCGCGCAGCTGCTCCACCTCGGCCAGCACCCCCTCGGCGGCGATGCCGACGGTGCCGTCGAGGGCGCGGGGCAGGCCCACGACCACCCGCACGGCGTCGGCCTCATGGACCAGGCGGGCGATCTCGCGGTGGTCCTGGGCCCGGTCACCGCTGCGGGGCAGGACCTCGTAGGGCGTGGCCACCGTGCCCGCCGAGTCGCACAGGGCGACCCCGATGCGCCGCGAGCCGAGATCGAGCGCGACCGTGCGCCGGTCAGCCGCCATGCCGGTCAGCCACCATGCAGCGCGGTCCGGATGGCGTCGAGGGCGGCATCGATGCCGGCGGGGTCCTTGCCGCCGGCCACGGCCAGCTCCTCACCCTTGCCGCCACCGCCCTTGATCAGCCGGGACACCTCGCCGATGAGGGCACCGGCGTTGAGGCCGCTGTCCTTGCGCACCGCAGCGACCATCGCCACCCCGCCCCCGTCGGCCTCGCCGCCGATGACCGCGGCGTGGACGCCGGCCTTGTTGCGCACCGACAGCGCCAGCTCGCGGTAGTCGTCGCGCGGCAGGCCGTCGATGCGGGCCACCACGCGTCCGTCGACGGCGGCGGCGGCGAGCTCGTCGGCCCGACCGGCCGACAGCTGCCGCTTGAGCGCCTTCAGCTCGTTCTCCAGGGCCTTGATCTGGGCCACCTTGCGCTCGGCGCCGTCGACCAGCTCGTCGAGGCTGACGTTGAGCACGCCGGCCACCGAGCGCAGGCTGGCCTCGGCGTCGCGGAGCCGGGTGAGCGTGTCGAAGCCGGTGACGGCCTCGACCCGGCGCATGTTGGAGCCGATCGAACCCTCGGCCACCACCTTGACCGCACCGATGTCACCGGTCTGGCGGACGTGGGTGCCGCCGCACAGCTCGACGGACGGTCCGGCCTCGAGCACCCGCACGATGTCGCCGTACTTGTCGCCGAAGAAGGCCAGGGCACCGAGCTCCTGGGCGTTCTCCTTGGTGGTCTCGAAGGCGCGCACCGGGTGGTTGGCGAAGACCTCGTGGGCCACCAGGTCCTCGATGGTGGCCAGCTGCTCGGGCGTGACCGACTCGTAGTGGCTGAAGTCGAACCGCAACCGGCCCGGCTCCACCAGGGAGCCCTGCTGGCGGACGTGGTCCCCCAGCACCTGGCGCAGCGCCCAGTGCAGCAGGTGGGTGCCGGTGTGGTTGCGGCGGATGGCGTTGCGCCGCTCGACCGCCACCGACGCGGTGGCCGCCTGGCCGGGGTACACCGTGCCCTCCAGGCGGGCGATGTGGTGGCGGACCAGGCCGGGCAGGGCGTAGGTGGTGTCGCCCACCTCGATGGTGCCGGTCTCGGTGGTGATCGTGCCGGTGTCGCCCACCTGGCCGCCGGCCTCGGCGTAGAACGGGGTGCGATCGAGGAACACGGCGTCACCGATGACGGCGAGGATCTGGGCGGGCAGCTCCATCAGGTCGGAGCGGGCCTGGTAGTCGGTCAGGCCGAACTGCTCGACGAGCTCCTGGTAGTCGTCGAGGTGCTCGCTGGCGCTGACGTCCTTGCGGGCGTCCTTGGCCCGCTTGCGTTGCGCGGCCATCTCGGCCTCGAAGCCGTCCACGTCGACGGCGACGTTGCGCTCGGCGGTGATCTCCTGGGTGACCTCGAGCGGGAACCCGTAGGTGTCGTGCAGCTGGAACGCGACCGAGCCGTCGAGCCGACCGCCGGCCGGGACCCGGGCCAGGGCGTCGTCGAGGATGGTGGAGCCGGTCTTCAACGTCTGGCGGAAGCGCTCCTCCTCCCGGGTGATCACCCCGCGCACGAAATCGTGCGAACGCTGCAGCTCGGGGTAGTCGGTGCCCATCACGTCGACCACCGCGTCCACCATGCGGGGCATGACCAGGTCTTCGAGGCCGAGGATGTAGGCGTGGCGCACGGCGCGGCGGATGATGCGACGCAGCACGTAGCCGCGGCCCTCGTTGGAGGGGAACACCCCGTCGGACACGAGGAAGGTCATCGTGCGGGCGTGCTCGGCGAAGATCCGCAGCGACACGTCCCGGTTGGGGTCCTTGCCGTACACCACGCCCGACGCCGCCTGGGCCACGTCGAGCAGGCGCACGAACTCGTCGATGTCCCACACCGAGTCGACGCCCTGCAGCACGGTGAGCACGCGCTCCAAACCGGCGCCGGTGTCGATCGACGGCGTGGGCAACGGCACCCGGGTGCCATCGGGCTGGCCGTCGTACTGCATGAACACGAGGTTCCAGATCTCGACGAAGCGCTCGTCGCCGCCGAACGCAGGTCCCCCGTCGGCACCGTGTTCGGGGCCCTTGTCCCAGAAGATCTCGCTGCACGGGCCGCAGGGACCGGTATCGCCGGCCTGCCAGAAGTTGTCCTTGTCGAGCCGTTGGATGCGGCTCATCGGCACGCCGACCTGCTCGTGCCAGATCCGCTCGGCGTCGTCGTCGGACACGTGGACGGTGACCCACAGCCGCTCGGGGTCGAGGCCCAACTTGTCGGTGAACAGCTCCCAGGCCCACGAGATGGCCTCGGCCTTGAAGTAGTCCCCGAAGGAGAAGTTGCCCAACATCTCGAAGAACGTGAGGTGGCGCTTGGTGCGGCCCACCTCTTCGAGGTCGTTGTGCTTGCCGCCGGCGCGCACGCACTTCTGCACGGTGACGGCCCGCTTGTAGGGCGGGACCTCCTCGCCGAGGAAGTACGGCTTGAACGGCACCATGCCGGCCACCGTGAACAACAGCGTGGGGTCGACCGGGATGAGGCTGGCCGACGGGACGGCGGTGTGGCCGCGCTCGGTGAAGAACTCGACGAAGGCGCGGCGAAGCTGATTGGCCTGCATAGTCGCAGGCGAGCCTACTCCAGGGGGTCGGGGTTCCGGTGCGGTCCTCAGCCACGGACCGCGGCGCGACGCTCACTGGTCCCTGAGCTCACCGGGGCGATCTCCCCGTCTCCGGAAGCGGGCTCGTCCCCCGGCGGGACCCCGGGCGCACCGCGCAGGCGGGCGCGCAGCCGGGCCTCGGTGTCCTCCATGGCGGCGCGGCCCTCCCGCTTGGCGGCGTCGAGGCGGCGACCCATGTTGTCCGCCACCCGCCGGCCGACCGCCACCGGGGTGTACTGCTCGACCACCTCAGTGGCTTTGCGCCGGGTCCAGCGCGACCCCGCCGTCGCGGCGGTGGCGCCCACCGCCATCCAGAACAGTCTCCTCACGTGGGCCCTCCCCGGCCTGCTCGTCGTGCGGGCTCGTGGTGATCGCTCGTGCTCATCGTCGCGCGTCTCGGCGCAGGCGCAGGCGCGGGCGGGCTCGGTCACCGCCGAGAGGGGCGGGCTCCACGTCGGGACCCTGGCGCAGGCGCCCGGCCCCCCGCTTCACCCCGGTGGCCACCGCCGCCGCCTTGATCACCGGCGATGCCACGGTTCGGTAGGTGGCCCGCGAGGCGTGCTCGATGGTGTCGACCACCTGCCCGGCCCGTTCGAGCTGGTCCTCGGCCCGCCCGAGCGACCGGCGGGCCTCGACGGCCAACCCCTCCAGCTCGGCCAGCAGCTCGCCGGCCGCCGCGTCCAGCTCCGCCGCGGTGGCCTCGAGCCGCCGGGAGGCGGCCAGCAGCCGCCAGGCCGCGTACACCGCCACGGTGGCGGCGACGGTGGCGACGATGACGACCACGACGGCGGCCAGGTCGGCCGCGCTCACGGCCGCTCCCCCGACCCGTCGCCCGGCGGCGCAGTCGCGGTGGGCGCGGCTCCCGCGGGCGCGGCTCCGGCCGACGGCGGCTCGGCTCCGGGCCGGCGGGCGGCGAGCTGCGGCTCCCGACCGTGGGTCGACGGCTCGTAGAACCGCTCGGTGATCCCTTCGGGCAGGTACTGCTGGGCCACCCACCCCGACGGATCGTCGTGGGGGTAGCGGTAGCCGACGCCGTGGCCGAGCTGCTCGGCGCCGCGGTAGCCGCTGCCCCGCAGGTGGGCCGGCACGCCGCTGGTGGGACGGCTGCGCACCGCGCGCTGCGCGGCCCCCAACGCCGTGGTCACCCGGTTCGATTTCGGCGCCGACGCCAGGTACACCACGGCGTGGGCCAGGTTGAGCTGTGCCTCCGGCAGGCCGACGAACTCGACGGCCCGGGCCGCCGCATCCGCCACCACCAGGCCCATCGGGTCGGCCATGCCGACGTCCTCCGAGGCCAGGATGACCAGCCGGCGGGCGATGAAGCGCGCATCCTCGCCCGCTTCGAGCATGTGGGCCAGCCAGTAGAGCCCGGCATCCACGTCGGAACCGCGGATCGACTTGATGAGGGCGCTGGCCACGTCGTAGTGCTCGTCGACCCCGTAGCCGATCGCCTTGGTACCCAACGCATCGATGGCATCGGCCACGGTGATGGTGACGCCGTCGAGGCGCTGGCGGGGGCCGGCGCGGGCCACCGCCAGGGCGCCGGCCACATCGAGGGCCCCCAGCGCGTGGCGGGCGTCGCCGTCGGCCACGGTGGCCAGATGGTCGAGCGCTTCGTCCTGGGCCCCCACCCCGAGCTCGGCGATGCCCCGCTCCAGCAGACGGCGGATGGCGGCGGGGGCGAGCGGCTCGAGCCGGAACAGCGACGAGCGCGACAGCAAGGGCGGGTTGACCTCGAAGTACGGGTTCTCGGTGGTGGCACCGATCAGCGTGAGCAGGCCCGACTCGACGGCGGGCAGCAGCGCATCCTGCTGGGCCTTGTTGAAGCGGTGGACCTCGTCGAGGAACAGGATCGTGCCCCGCCCGTGCTCCCCCAGGCGCCGTTGGGCCTCGGCGATCACCTCGCGAACGTCCTTGACGGTGGCGGTCACCGCCGACAGCTGGACGAACGCCGAGCTCGAGGCCTCGGCGATGAGCCGGGCCATCGTGGTCTTCCCGGTGCCCGGCGGACCCCACAGGATGAGCGAGATGGCGCGATCGGCGTCCACCAGGGCCCGCAGCGGCCGGCCGGGGCCGAGCAGCGCCTCGTGGCCGACCACGTCGTCGAGGCGGCGGGGCCGCAGCCGCTCGGCCAACGGGCCCGGCGGTCGAGCTGGCGGACGGCGGCGGCACCGAAGAGATCGTCGGGGCCACTCACGGGGCCGCATCCTACGGGGCGCGCCGGGGCCGGGGGTCGTCCGCGGTACCCTCGACGGCAGTCGTCCCGCTTCGGGCTTGACCGCGGCCACCGATCGACGCCCGGCGGGCGGTCGCCGCGGGCACCGGGCCCGGCGGCCGCCAGGGTGCACGGCAACGGTGCGCGGTGGTGCAACGTGGCGATGTTGCGACGACTCGGCCGCAAAGGATCGGCGAAGGCGCCCGATCCGCTCGACGAACGATAAGAATGGTCAACCTGTGGGAACGTGGCTCGGGCGCATCGGCTTGGTCTGGCTGTTGGCATCGATGCTGACGATGTTCGCCCTCAGCGCCATGGTGTTCCTCGGGTCGCGCCGCAAGCGCCAGAGTGACGACGGTCCGCGGTATCTGACGTTCGATGCGCCGGCGCAGGTGTACCAGCTCAGCCCGCGGCGAGGGGTGCACGAGGTCTACGCCGAACCCGTCATCACCCATCCCGTCAACGCTGAGAGCGGCGCGCTGGACCGGCTCCTCGCCGGGGTGTCCTTGCCGTGCGAGCTCGAACGGCTCCACCTCGACGGCGAGGACGAGCGGGAACGGATGGCCTTCCACACCAAGGGCTACGAGCCGCGGGAGGTGGCGGTGTCCGTCGTCGACGAGCTCGAGCGCCTGGGCATGGACATCGAGCCGCTGTCCTACACCGAGGCCCGGGCGTTCCGCGACGGCTTCGAGATCGCCGTGTCGATCTTCACCGAGCCCAACCGGGTCATCCGCGACCGGCGCCTCGCCTTCCCCGGCGCCGATCCCCGCAGCATCGTCATCGAGTTCAGCGTCGTCTGATCGCTGCTCGCCAACCGGCCCGATGGACGGGGGACTCGCTGCGGTACGGCCCGCCGGGACCGCCGGTCAGGCCTTGGGCAGCAGGCGCAGCCCCAGCTCGTTGAGCTGGCGCTGATCGATCTCGGTGGGGGCGTTGGTCAGCGGATCGAGTCCCGACTGGGTCTTGGGGAAGGCGATGACCTCGCGGATGTTCTCCTCGCCCGACAGCAGCGCGACCAAGCGGTCGATGCCGAAGGCGAAACCGGCGTGCGGCGGCGCCCCGTAGCGGAAGGCATCGAGCAGGAACCCGAACTTGCGCTGCTGCTCCTCGGCCCCGATGCCGAGCAGCTCGAAGATGCGCTGCTGCACGTCGCCGCGGTGGATACGGACGCTGCCCGAACCGAGCTCCCACCCGTTGAGCACCAGGTCGTAGGCCTGGGAGCGGGCGGCGAGCAGCACGTCGGAGGCCGGCACCGCCTCGCCGAGCGAGCCCAGCGAGCCGATGTCGTCGGGGTGGGGCATGGTGAAGGGGTGGTGGGCGGGGATGGGCCCACCGGTCTCCGGGTCGACCCCCTCGAACAGCGGGAAGTCCACCACCCACAGGAAGTTCAGCCCGCCCTCGTTCACCGGCGGCCGCCCGAGCTGCAACCGCAGCAGGCCGAGCACGTGCCACACCACCGGGCGCTCGTCGGCCACCAGGTAGAGCAGGTCCCCCGGCTGCGCCTCGGTGGTGGCGACGATGGCGGCCAGCTCGCTCTCCGACAGGAACTTGGCCACCGGCGAGTTGAGCGTGCCGCCCTCCTCCACCCGCATCCACACCAGGCCCTTGGCGCCCCACCGCTTGGCGTTCTCGGTGAGCTCGTCGAGCTGCTTGCGGGTGCGGGACGACCCGCCCGGCTCGCGGACCGCCTTGACGCAGGGTGCCTTGAAGGCGTTGAAGGCGGTCTCGGCGAACAGCGGGGTCAGCTCGATCAGCTCCATGCCGAAGCGCACGTCGGGCTTGTCCGAGCCGTAGCGTTCCTGGGCCTCGTGCCAGGTCATGTCGCCCAGGAACGCCGGGCGTGCGCCGGTGACCGCCTCGGCGGCGGCCAGCACCGCTTCGGTGATGAAGGCGCGCACGTCGTCGCCGGACACGAAGGAGGCCTCGGCGTCGAGCTGGGTGAACTCGAACTGGCGGTCGGCGCGCAGGTCCTCGTCGCGCAGGCAGCGGGCGATCTGGTAGTAGCGGTCCATCCCGCCCACCATCGACAGCTGCTTGAACAGCTGGGGTGACTGGGGCAGGGCGTAGAACGAGCCGGGCTTCAGGCGGCTGGGCACGACGAAGTCCCGGGCGCCCTCGGGCGTGGAGGCGATCAGCATGGGCGTCTCGATCTCCAGGAAGCCCTGCGCCTCCATGGTGGCGCGCACCACCGAGTTGACCTTGGCCCGGGTGCGCAGGTTGCGCTGCAGCCGGTCGCGGCGAAGGTCGAGGTAGCGGTACCGCAACCGCTGGTTCTCATCGACGTCGATGCGGTCCGACAGCGGGATGGGCGGCGGCTCGGCGGCGGAGAGCACCTCCACCTGGCACTCGGTGATCTCGACCTCGCCGGTGGGGATCTCGGGGTTCTCGTTGCCGGCCGGCCGGCGGCTGACCACGCCGGTGACGCGCAGCACGTACTCGTTGCGCACGTCGACCGAACCGTCGACCACGCACTGGACCACGCCGGTGCGGTCCCGCAGGTCGACGAAGGCCAGGCTGGCCCCGTGCTCCCGGCGGCGGGCCACCCAGCCGCACAGCGACACGGCGGTACCGATGTCGGCCGCGCCGAGCTCGCCGCAGTAATGGGAACGCATGGAGGTCTGGGCCGCGTCGGTCACGGTGCCAGACGCTAGCGGCTGGAGGCTCGCGCGCCGCCGATCGGTTTCCGGCCGATACCGACCGGTAGCAGCGGGCCGAACCGGCCCCTGTCAGGCGTCGCCGTCGAGCGCCGCCCGCACGGCGCTCACCAACTCGCCCCGCGGCACCATCCGCTGCTCGCCACCACCGCTCCCGCCGGCCCGCAGTGGCCGCACGGCCACCACCCCCGCCTCCAGCTCCTGCGAGCCGACGATCAACGCCACCCGGGCGCCGCTGCGATCCGCCGCCTTCATCTGGGACTTCATCGACCGGCCGTCGAACACCCGGTCCGCGCCGATGCCGGCCCGACGCAGCTCGTCCACCAGCACCAGGGCGTCGGTCCCGGCCACGGTGGCCACCACGAACACGTCGACCGCGGACGCCGGGGCCGGGAAGGTCGCCTCGGCGTCACAGGCCAGCAGGATGGGTCCACGCCCAGGCGAAACCCACCCGGCACCGACGGGCCGCCGAGGTCGGCCACCAGCCCGTCGTAGCAGCCGCCGCCGCCCACCGCGTTCTGGGCGGCGTCGAGTGCCTCGGCGGCGAACTCGAACGTGGTGCGGGTGTAGTAGTCGAGGCCCCGCACCAGCCGGGGTGACAGCTCGTAGGGGATGGCCAGCGCGTCGAGCCCGGCCCGGACCCGGCCGAAGTGCTCGCCGTCCTCGTCGGAGGTGGTCGACCATCGCCGGCGCCGCCGCCACCACCGCGGCGTCCTCCGGGCGTTTGGAGTCGAGCGCGCGCAGCGGTTGACCTGGGTGTCTCGCGATTGGGGCGACAGGACGTCGAGGTTGGCCTCGAAGTGGCGGCCTGGCGCCGCGGTGTACGCCACCCGCCCGGCCCCGTCGCCGAGCGAGTTGAGCAGCAGCTTGACCTGCCGCAGCCCCAGCGACTCGTAGAAGCGCCAGGCGAGGGCGATCACCTCGACATCCACATCGGGGTCGTCGGTGCCCAACACCTCGGCGCCGACCTGGTCGAACTGGCGGTACCGACCCTTCTGCGGCCGCTCGTAGCGGAAGTTCGAACCGGCGTACCACGCCTTCCACGGCGTGGCCGGCCGGTGCTGGGCGAAGATGCGGCACACCGAGGCGGTCTGCTCGGGCCGAAGGGCCTGGCGGGCCTCACCCTCCCGCTCGGCCAGCAGGAACATCTCCTTGCGGACCACGTCGGTGGCCTCGCCCACCCGCTCGAAGACGCCCAGGTCCTCGAACATCGGCGGGATCACCGAGGCGTAGCCGGCCCGGCCGGCGGCGTCGGCGAAGCGCTGCACGAGCGCCCGCCACCGCTCCGACTCGGGCGCCAGGATGTCACGGGTGCCGCGGGGGGCTTGGAAGGTGTCGGCCACGGCGCTCGACGTTACCGGCGCGGCCGTCGCCGGTTCGACCTCGAACCCGCCCACCCCGGGGCGGGGGTTCGGCCGGCGCTCAGCGGTAGTGCGAGGTGAGCGACTCGCGGTAGACGGTGTCGCCCAGCCAGCCGGCGTCGTAGTCGGGTGCCGCCTTCACCTGGTCCTTGCTGCAGCGCAGGTACACCTTGGCGGCATCGTGGTCGACCGAGGTGATCGTGCCCGCCGGCAGCAGGCGCTTGCGCCCGAAGATCCACCAGCCGGTGTCCACCACCAGCGCGCCGGCACCGGCCTCCTGCGTGGTCTCGTCGATCTTGCCGATGCTGCCGTCGACGGCCTCGACGTCGTAGCCGATCAGGCTGCTGCGATCGACGTTGTCGGCGGTGCCGCGGGCATCATCGAGGGCGATGTCGGGCCAGGTCCACAGGTCCATGGCTGAACCTCCTCCTGCGGTGCGATCCGGCCGGGTCGGGCGTCCCGGCGCTGCTGTGCCAGCAGCTACCCCGGCGAACATCGCAACCAAACCCGACGTACGGCGTCCATACCGCCGGGTACCCACGCCGTCTGCGTCACCCCCCGACCAACACCATACCGATCGGCATGGGACCGTTCAGCTCGCCTTCGGCCGAGCCATGCGCCCGGCGTTGCCGGGGCGCTGCTCGCCGCCGGGCATCACCCGGCGGGCGTCGTACACGCTCTCGATGGCCTGGACCGCGGCGATGGCCGACTGCAGGTGCGACGGGTCCCCCACCTCGAAGTCGAAGCGCATCTTCGAGACCCGGTCCGGACCGGTGAGCGTCTGACAGGCGAGGATGTTGATGTGGTAGTCGGCCAGCACGGTGGCCACGTCGCGCAGCAGCCGGGTGCGGTCGATGGCCTTCACCTCGATCGACACCAGGAAGTGCGACGTGTGCTCGTTGCCCCACTCCACCTCCACCAGCCGGCCGGCCTGGGCGCCGGCCAGGGACACGGCGTTGGCGCAGTCGGCCCGGTGCACCGACACGCCCCGGCCGCGGGTGTGGAAGCCGATGATCTCGTCGTCGGGCACCGGGGTGCAGCAGCGGGCCAGGCGGACGAGCACATCGTCCATGCCCTCCACGTGCACGCCCACCGACGGGCGCCGCCGGTCGGGCCGGGCCGGGTCGAGCACCTTGCCCGACAGCTGCACCTCTTGGTCGGGCGTGCCCTTCGACAGCCAGCGCCGGGCTCGGGAGGCCACCAGCCGGGCCGGCATCTTGCCGCTGCCCACGGCCCGGTAGAGCGCCTCGAGCTCGGCGAAGTTGAGGTCCTCGGCCACCTGGGTGAGCGCCCCGGAACCGAGCAGCTCCGGCACCGGCAGGCCGGCCACCCGCAGGGCGTTGGTGACCTCCTCGCGCCCGTTCTCCAGCTCGTCCTCCCGCTCCTGGGCGGCGAACCACTGTCGGATGCGGGACTGCGCCTTGGGGGTGACCACCGTGTCCAGCCAGTCGCGGGAGGGCCCGGCGGTGTTGGTCTTGGCGGTGAAGATCTCCACCGTCTCGCCCGAGTGCAGCGGCGTGTCCAGGCTCACCAGGCGGGAATCGACCTTCGCCCCGATGCAGCTGTGGCCCACCTCGGTGTGGATGGCGTAGGCGAAGTCCACCGGCGTGGCCCCCACCGGCAGCGACAGCACCTCGCCCTTGGGGGTGAACACCATGACCTCGTCCTGGTCGAGATCGACCTTGAGGTTGGCCATGAACTCCTTGGGATCGGAGATGTCGCCCTGCCAGTCGACGATGCGGTCGAGCCACTCCAGGTCCGCCGGGGCGCTCTTGTAGCGCCAGTGGGCCGCCACCCCGAACTCCGAGCGCATGTTCATGTCCAGCGTGCGGATCTGGACCTCGAGCAGCTTGGCCTGCGGCCCGATGACCGTGGTGTGCAGCGACTGGTAGTTGTTGAACTTCGGCATGGCGATGAAGTCCTTGAACCGGCCCTGCACCGGCTTCCACGCGGCATGGATGCAGCCGACGGCGGCGTAGCAGTCCTTCACCGTGTGCACCAGCACCCGGATGCCCACGAGATCGAAGATCTCGTTGAACTCGCGGCCCTTCACCACCATCTTCTCGTAGATGCTCCACAGGTGCTTGGGGCGTCCGGTCACCTCGGCCTGGATGCCGAGCTCCGACAGCCGCTGGCGCACCTCCTCGATGACCTGGGTGAGGTAGAGCTCGCGCTCCGGTGTGCGGTTCCACACCATCGTGTCGATCTCGGCATACCGCCGGGGATGCAGGGCGGCGAAGGCCAGGTCCTCGAGCTGCTGGCGCATGTCCTGCATGCCGAGCCGGTGGGCCAGCGGGGCGTACACGTCGAGCGTCTCGCGGGCGATGCGGTGCTGCGCCTCCACCGACATGGCGGCCAGGGTGCGCATGGTGTGCAGCCGATCGGCGAGCTTGATGATCAGCACCCGCAGGTCGTTGGCCATGGCCACGAACAGCTTGCGCATGGTGGCCGCCTGCTGGGCCTCCTTGGAGGCGAAGTGGATGCGGTCGAGCTTGGTGACCCCGTCCACGATGGTGGCCACCTCGACGGGGAACTCGCGCTCGAGATCGGCCAGGGTGACGGCGGTGTCCTCGACCACGTCGTGCAGCAGGGCGGCGGCGATGGTCACCGGGTCGTTGGTCTGCTCGGCCACGATCTGCGCCACCGCCAGGGGGTGGGAGATGTAGGCCTCGCCGGAACGGCGCATCTGACCGGCGTGCAACCCCGACGCCAGCTCCCAGGCCTTGGCCACCAGCGCGGCCTGGGTGCGGGCCTGCCGGCCCTTGAAGCCGACGACCAGCGGCTCGATCTCCGCGGCGCGGTTGCTGACGTCGCGCCGCCAGGGCAGGACCCGATCGACCGTGACCATCAGCCACCCGCCTCTCTCCGGCCCGGGGCGGCCGGTCCGGTTGCGCTCACCACACGATCACCATCGGAGCCTCACCAGCTCCACCACACCAGCTCCACGACACGGGCCTCCGGCTAGAAGACGAGCAGCGACGACACCGGCAGCCCGTCGAGGCGATCCCTCCCGTGAAGGAAGCCCAACTCGAGCAGGAACGTCAACCCGGCGACGGTGGCGCCCGCATCGGTGAGCAACCGCGCCGCGGCCGCCGCTGTTCCGCCGGTGGCCAGCACGTCGTCGATGATCAGCACCCGCTCGCCCGGTTGCACGGCGTCGACGTGCATCTCGAGCGTGTCGCTGCCGTACTCGAGGGCGTAGGTGACGCTGCGGGTGGTGTGGGGCAGCTTGTTGGGCTTGCGCAGCGGGATGAACCCGACGCCGAGCCGGTAGGCCACCGCCGCGCCCATGACGAAGCCTCGGGCCTCGATGCCGACCACCCGGTCCACCGGTTCGATGCCGTGCAGGCCGGCCAGGTGGTCCACCGCCACCCGCCAGGCGGCGCCATCGGCCAGCAGCGGGGTGATGTCCTTGAACAGGATGCCGGGCGAGGGAAGTCGGGGATGTCCCGCACCAACGAGCGCAGGCGGTCGAGCTGGGCGGGATCGGGCGGCACGTCGGAACCGGAGGCGGGGGGCACGGCTCCACCGTACCGATCGGCGCCACCGACCACGAAGTGCCCGGTACTGGCCCCGCCCACGCTCAGCGTCGCCGGTTCTTGCGGGGCCGGGGCGGGTGGCTGGCCGAGTAGGACGCCGGGACCTTGGCCGCCGGCTTGGTGGCCGCCTTGGCCGGCGCCGGCGCACCGTCGTCGACGGCGGGCTCCTCGGCGGGTGCCGGCCGGCGTCCGCCGCCGGGGGCCGGTGGCGCCGCCTCGTCAGAGGCCGACGCCGCGGTGGTGGCGACGCGACGGCGGGGCTCGCCCTCGGGTCGAGCGGCGAGCCGCTCGCGCACCTTGCGGTAGGTGGGCTGGCGCTCGTTGAGGTAGGCGACGATCGGCGTGGCCACGAAGATCGACGAGTACACGCCGATGATCAACCCGACCAGCAGCGCCACGCCGAACTCCTGCAGCGTGGTGGCGCCGAAGATCAACGAGCCCACCACCAGGATCGACAGCACCGGCAACACCGAGGTGATCGTGGTGTTGATCGAGCGCATCAACACCTGGTTGAGCGAGCGGCTGACCATCTCCGTGTAGGTCATCCGGCCGGCGATGGACACCATCGGGGAGTTCTCCCGGATGCGGGCGTAGACCACCACGGTGTCGTAGAGCGAGAACCCGAGGATCGTGAGGAAGGCGATGACGGTGGCGGGTGTGACCTCGATCTGCAGCAGCGCGTACACGCCGACGCTGAAGACGATGTCGTGCACCACGGCCGCCAGTGCGCCCACCGCCATACGCCAGTCGCGCAGCGCGAACGTGATGTAGGCGGCGATGGCGAAGATGAAGAGCACCAGGGCCCGCAGGGCCTTGTCGGAGATCTCACCGCCCCAGGTGGGGCCCACCGTGGTGACCGCCACCTCACTGGCGGTCACGCCGGCGGCGGTGGCCAGCGCCTCGCGGACGCCGTCGACGGTGGCCTGCTCGGTGGCGGCGGACTGGACCCGGAGCAGGTCGCTGCCCACGGTCTGGATCTTGGCGTTGTCCTGGCCCAGCGGCCGCAGCGCGTCGCGGGCTTCAGCCACGCTGAGCTGCGCGGTGGGGACGTCCCAGGAGGTGCCGCCCTCGAAGTCGAGGCCGAGCGACAACCCGCGCACGACCAGCAGCACCACGCTCAGGACCATCAGCACGCCCGACAGCGCGAGCCCGGTCCGCCAGTGCTTGACGAAGTCGTAGTCGTTCTCGCCTCGGAACAGGCGGCGGAGGGCGTTCATGACACCGCCTTGGCAGCGACGGGGTTCGGCGTAGGGATGCCGAACGCCCTCGGGTTGCGGGTGGCCAGGTCCGTGCCGGCCAGCAGCACCACCGCCGGCCGCATGAAGAAGTACGAGGCGACGAGGTCCAGCAGCGTCGACAGGCCCAGGTAGAGGGCGAAGCCCTTCACCGGCCCGACGGTGAGGAAGTACAGCAGGGCGGCACCGATCAACGACACCAGGTCGGCCTTGACGATCGTGCTCATCGCCCCGGTGAAGGCCCGCTGGGCGGAGGAGCGCAACGTCCGCCCGGTGGCCATGTCGTCCTTGACGTGCTCGAAGTAGACGATGTTCGAGTCGATCGACACGCCGATGGACACGATGATGCCGACCACGCCCGACAGCGACAGGGCCAGCCCGTAGGAGGAACCGAGCCACGAGATGATCGACCAGAGCAAGCCGAAGCTCAGCGCCAGCGACGCCAGCGCCACCAGACCGAGCAGCCGGTAGTACAGCAGGATGTAGATGGCCACCACCGCGAGGCCGATGAGGCCGGCGGCGATGCCGGCGGTGAGCGCATCGCGGCCGATGGTGGCGGACACGTCCTGGCTCTGCTGGCGCTCGAACTGCACGGGCAGGGCGCCGTAGCGGAGCTGCTGGGCCAGCTGCTGGGCCTCGTCCTGGCCGAACTGGCCGGTGATCACCGCTTCGTTGGATCCCTGGAACGTGTCGTTCACCTGCGGGGCGGAGATGACCACGCCGTCAAGCACGGCGGCCAGGCGCCCGGTGGGGCACACCAGCGGGTCGGCGCCCTGGAAGCAGGCGGCCGCCGCCCGGCGCCAGGCACCGACGTTCTCGTCGCCGTCCTTGAAGCGGATCTGCACCAGCCACTCGCCGGTGCTCGGGTTGATCGTGGCCTGGGTGTCGGCGGCGACCAGGGCGTCGCCGGTGACGATGGTGGGCCCGAGCAGCCAGCGGAACGTCTCCACGCCGTTCTCGTCGTACTCCGGCAGCACCACCTCGGCGTCCTTGGTGTCCTGCTCCCGGGGGGTGATGGGCGGCGCCGGTGGCGTGGTGGCCGGCGTCGTCGGGATCGTGTCGGTGGTCGACAGCGTGGTGTCGGTGGTGGAGAGCGTGGTGTCGGTGGTCGCCGCCGCCGTGGTGGCCGTGCCGTCGGGGGCCGCCGTGCTCGTGGTCGGCGCGGCCGTGGTGGTCGGCGCCGCCGTGGTGGTCGGTGCGGTGGTCGTGGTGGTGGCCTGCTGGCGGGGCGGGCCGAGGGCCTGCTCGCCGGTGCCGACGGGCGCAAGACCCTGCTCACCGCTCGTCCCGGTGGCCGCCGTCGTGCTCGATGCGGCCGCCGTGGTGGCGGTGGTCGCCGCCGTGGTGGCGGTGCCGCCCGCGGCTGTCGTGTCGGTGGTGAGCGTCGTGTCGGTGGTGAGCGTGGCGCCGTCGCCCTCGGCCGGGGGGGTGTAGCCGCCGAGGGCGGGCCGGAACCGCAGCTCGGCCGTGCTGCCGACCAGCTCGAGCGCCCGTTCCCGGTCCTTGACGCCGGGGAGCTGCACCACGACGTTGCCGCCCTGGACGCTGATGTCGGGTTCGGCCACGCCGATGGCGTCGACGCGCTGGCGGATGATCGACACCGCTTCGTTGATCTGGCCTTCGTCGGCCTCGGTGGTGGGGCGCAGCACGACGGCCACACCGCCCTGCAGGTCGAGACCGAGCAACGGGCTCCAGCCGGCGACGAGCACGGTGGCCACCGACGCCAGCACGAGGGCGATGAACACGATGAGGGTAGAGGTGGCGGAACGACGCACGGTCAGGTTCTACGGATCGGTCTCGGGGTGGTGGCGGCGGCTCGGGGGCTGACGATCAGGACTTGTTCTTCTTGGGCTTGTCCTCGGTGTCGTCACCCTCGTAGGGCTCGGGCACGGCGGGGGCGGCCTTGGACTCGGCCCGCTCGGCCCGGTACACGACGTCGGCGACCGACCGCTTGGTGACCTTGATCTCCACGCCGGGGGCGACCTCGAGGTACACGGCGTCGCCGTCGACCTCGGTCACCCCGCCGTAGATGCCGCCCACGGTCAGCACCTCGTCACCGGCGCCGATGCGAGACAGCAGCTCCTGTTGCGCCTTCTGCTTCTTCCGCTGCGGCACGATCATGAAGAAGTAGAGGACGACCAGCAGCAGGATCGGGAAAAGCAAGGTCATGGCCGTCGTACGTTAGTACCGCCCCACACGGTCAACACGTCATCCCGGAAGGCGGCGAAGCGTCCCTCGACCACGGCCTCCCTCGCCCGCTGCATCAGCCGGGCGAGCCACCACAGGTTGTGCAGCGTCAGGATCCGCATGGCCGTCAGCTCGTGCACCGTCAGCAGGTGGCGCAGATAGGCCCGGGAGTAGCGCGACGTGAGCGGGCAGGCGGCGTCGGGATCGAGCGGGCCGTCGTCGGTGGCGTGCCGGGCGTTGCGGAGGTTGAGCCGGCCGGCGTCGGTGAGCACGGTGCCGTGGCGGGCGAGGCGGGTAGGCAGCACGCAGTCGAACAGGTCGATGCCGTTGGCCACGCCTTCGACGAGCCCGGCGGGGTCGCCCACCCCCATCAGGTAGCGGGGTTGGTCGGCGGGCAGCAGCTCGGTGGCCGCGGCGATGGCCGGCACCATCTCCTCGCGGGTCTCGCCCACCGACAGCCCGCCGAGCGCGTAGCCGTCGAAGCCGATGTCGGTGATGGCGCGGGCCGACACCTGCCGCAGCGCCGGGTCCACGCCACCCTGCACGATGCCGAACTGCTCCTGGTGCGGTGGCCGCAGTTCGCCGCGGTCGCCCAGCTCGTGCCAGCGCCGGCGGGCCCGGGCCGCCCAGCGGTGGGTGCGCTCGGTGGCGGCGCGGATCACCTCGTCGGGTGCCGGCAGGCCGGGGCACACGTCGAGCGCCATCTGGATGTCGGCGCCGAGCAACGCCTGCACCTCGACGGCCCGCTCGGGCCCGAGGTGGTGGTAGGAGCCGTCGTAGGTCGACTGGAACGTGGCGCCGTCCTCGTCGACCTTGGGCTCGAGGGAGAAGATCTGGAACCCGCCGCTGTCGGTCAGCAGGTGCCCGGACCAGTCCATGAACCGGTGCAGCCCGCCCCGGGCGGCCACCGCGTCGGCGCCGGGCCGCAGCATGAGGTGGTAGGTGTTGCCCAGCACGATGCGGGCGCCGAGCGCCTCGAGGTCGGCGGTGTCCAGCGTGCGCACCGCCCCCCGGGTGCCGACCGGCATGAACAGCGGGGTGGGCAGGTCCCCCCGGCGGGTGTGCAGGGTGCCGGCTCGGGCGGAGCCGTCGGTGGCGTCGATGCTCAGGTGCACAGCGGGCCAGTAAAGCCGCCCGGAGCCGCCCGGGGCTCGATCAGCTGCCCTGGCCGGTCACCAGCGCGCCGCGTCGACCGTCGTCGCGGGTCAGCAGCATGGCGTCGCCGAAGGACAGGAACCGGTAGCGCTCCTGCACGGCGGTGTCGTACAGCACGCGCCAGCGGTCCCCCACCAACGCATCGATCATGACCAGCAGCGTGGAGCGCGGCACGTGGAAGTTGGTCAGCAGCCGGTCGACCACGGCGAAGGGGTAGGGCCGCCGGATGAACAGGTCGCTGCGGCCGGCCGCTCTGCCGGTGGCCGCCCAGGTCTCCAACGTCCGCACCACCGTGGTGCCCACCGCCACCACCGCCTCCGCCCGTTCGAGGGCGGCCAGCGTGGCCGGCGGGATGTGGTAGCGCTCCTCGTGCATCACGTGGTCCTCGACCCGGGCGGTGGTGATCGGCCGGAACGTGCCCAGCCCCACGGCGAGCTCGACCGTGGCCACCTCGATGCCGCGCTCGGCCAGTCGATCGAAGATGGCCGGGGTGAGGTGCAGCCCGGCGGTGGGCGCGGCCACCGAACCGGGATGACGGGCGAAGACGGTCTGGTAGCGCTCGGGATCGGCCAGCTCGGTGGTGATGTAGGGCGGCAGGGGCACCCGGCCCCACCGCTCGAGCAACGCCTGGACGGGCTCGTCGCCGGCGAAGGCGACCTCCCAGCGCCCCTCCCCCAGGCCGGCGGCCAGCACGGCGAGCTCGACGGGGGCGTCGGGGTGGCCGGCCACCAGCGTCTCGCCCTCGCGGAGCCGGCGGCTGGGCCGCACGAGCGCTTCCCAGCGGCGGGGCCCGACCTCTTCCAGCAGGAGCACCTCGACCGCTGCGCCCGAACGGCGGTGCAGGTGCAGCCGGGCGGGCAGCACCCGGGTGTCGTTGATGACGACCAGATCGCCCGGCTGTAACAGTTCGGGCAGCTCCGCCACCGAACGATGTTGCGGTCTCATTTCGTTGCCGACATCGACGAGGAGGCGGGCCGCATCACGCGGCGCGGCCGGCGTCTGGGCGATCAGCTCGGTCGGCAGCTCGTAGTCATACGTTTCGACATCCATAGCGCGCAGAAGGAGTGTATTTCACGGCGTTCCTGCGCCTGACGCACCGATTTGCGCGCGTTCCGCGCGTTGGGGTGACCAACAACCGCCGCAAATCGCCGGAATCTGAACGTCGTCAGCGGTGGGGCCCGACGACGGTCCGGTTACATTCGGGTTACCGAGAGCGCAGCGGAGCGGGGAGCGGAACTGGTGGGAGTGAACGGTGGGACCATGGTCCCCTCCAGAGGAGTGGCCCGGGTGTCGACGGAGCAGAGCACTATGCGCCCTGCTGCACGTCACGCCCTGCGATCACTGCTGGCCTCGCTCGCGACCGTTCTCGTCCTGAGCACGACGTTCCTGGTCAGCGGGGCGGCCAACGCCGGCGCCTCGGAGTACCCCGCCGCCGAGTACGACGCCGTGTGGCTCATCAACCAGACCCGCGGTGCCGCTGGCCTGGGCGCTGTGGGGCAGGACCCCTGGCTCACGATCCTCGCCCGCATCCACGCCGATCGGCTGGCCGGCGACAACCGGCTCTACCACCAGGCCCTGCAGGTCCCGCTCAGCTGGGGCTGGCGCTGGGTCGGCGAGAACGTGGCCTACTCGTCGCTCGGCCTGATCGACGCCCACCGGGCCCTCGAGCGCTCCCCCGGCCACCTCGAGAACATGCGGGTGGGCGCGGCCTTCGCCGCCGGCACCGGCATCTCGTTCGGGCACAGCCGCATGTTCCTCGTCCAGCTGCTCGCCTACTGAGCAGACCCGGGTGAGCGCCGCCATGGGCGGTGTCCTACCCACCCGCCGTCGAGCTGCAACCTCAGAACAGCGCGACGGCCGGCACAGCAGGGATCGGACCGGCCGGGAGCGGGTGGCGAGCACCCGCTCCCGGCCGCTTTCGTTCGTCGCCAGGGTGGGGACGGCCGCAGGGACCGACGCACCGGTCGGCCTCACTCGAACAGCCGGATCTCGCCGTCGCCGCGGTCACCGGACGGCGCCGCCGTCTCGGGTGCCGGCAGACCGAGGTGCCGCCAGGCGGCGGCGGTGGCCACCCGCCCTCGGGGGTGCGGGTCAGCAGCCCGCACTGGATGAGGAACGGCTCGTACACGTCCTCCACCGTCTCGGTCGGCTCCGAGACGGCGATGGCCAGCGTCGACAAGCCCACCGGACCGCCGCCGAACCGCTCGCAGAGGGCGGCCAGGATGGCCCGGTCCACCTTGTCGAGGCCGAGCTCGTCCACGCCGAACAGGGCCAGGCCGGCCTTGGCCACGTCGAGGTCGATCACCCCGCCGGCGCACCTCGGCGTAGTCGCGCACCGGCGCAGCAGCCGGTTGGCGATGCGGGCGTACCCGGGCCCGGCGGGCCACCTCGAACGCGCCTCCGGGGCGATGGCCACCCCGAAGATGTCCGCCGCCCGGGTGACGATCGCCTCGAGCTCGTCGGGGTCGTAGTAGTCGAGCCGGGCGACGTGGCCGAAGCGGTCGCGCAGCGGGCCGGTGATCAGCCCGGTGCGCGCCGTCGCCCCGATCAGGGTGAAGCGCGGGAGCTCCAGCCGCAGCGTCCGCGCCGCCGGGCCCTTGCCCAGCACGATGTCGAGCTGGAAGTCCTCCATGGCCGGGTAGAGCACCTCTTCCACGGCGCGGCCAAGCGATGGATCTCGTCGATGAACAGCACGTCACCGGGTTCCAGCTTGGTCAGCACCGCGGCGACGTCGCCGGCCCGCTCGAACGCCGGTCCCGAGGTCACGTGCAGCGTGGCGCCCACCTCGGCGGCCACGATGCCGGCCAGGGTGGTCTTGCCCAGACCGGGCGGGCCGGCGAAGAGCAGGTGGTCCACCGCCTGCCCGCGCCGGCGAGCCGCCTCCAACATCACCGCCAGGTGCTCGCGCAGCTCGCGTTGACCGACGAACTCGGCCAGCCGGCGGGGCCGCAGGCCGATGTCGATGGCATCCTCCCCGGCGTCAGCCCGGTTCCAGGAACTCGT
Source organism: Acidimicrobiales bacterium (assembly GCA_041394365.1). Lineage (GTDB taxonomy): Bacteria > Actinomycetota > Acidimicrobiia > Acidimicrobiales > CAIXPF01 > CAIXPF01. The sequence goes on along the minus strand of JAWKIM010000008.1, from coordinate 202,906 downwards.
CTCGCACCGGTCATCGCCCTCCGGCCAGGCGCAGCAACGCCGCCCGCAGCAGCGTCGCCTCGTCCATGCCGCCGCCATCCTCCGCGGCGGCACCGTCGAGCCCGCCCAGGCCGTCGAGCGCGGTGCGGATCTCCTCGGCGCCGTAGCCCAACTCGGCCAGCGCCTGGCGCACGACCGCCCGGGGCGAGTCCAGCACGGCCACCGGGCGGCGCCCGGCCCGGCGCCCGGCCGCGCCGCGCCGTCGAGGGGACCGACCAGGAACGTGTCCACGTCGAGCTTGGCCCGCAGCTCCACCAGCAGCCGCGCCGCCGTCTTCTTGCCCACCCCGGGCACCTGGCACAGGGCGGCCACATCGCCGTCGGCCAGGACCTGCACCAGCTGGTCGGGTCGGTGCACGGCGAGGATGGCCATCGCCAGGGTGGGGCCCACACCGTGGGCGGCGATCAGGTCTCGAAGCAGTCCCGCTCGGCGGCGCTGAGGAAGCCGTACAGCGCCTGGTGGTCCTCACGGATGTGGTGGTGGACGTAGACGAAAACCTCCGCCCCGCCCGACGGGAGGCGGCCGAACGCCGACGCCACCAGCTGCACGCGGTACCCGACGCCGCCGACCTCGAGCAGCACCTCGCCGTTGCGTCGCTCGAGCACGACGCCGCGCAGCGAGCCGATCACCGGGTGGCCCCGATCAGCGCAGCGTGCGAGAGGTGGCACAGCGCCACCGCGGCGGCATCGGCGGCGTCGGCCGGCCGGGGCGGCGCGGCCAGGCCGAGGATCGTCTGCACCATGCGCTGGACCTGCTCCTTCGTGGCGCTGCGGTACCCGACGACGGCGTCTTTCACCTGGTTCGGCGAGTACTCGCTCACCGGCACCCGCCGGCGGGCGGCCTCCACCATGCACAGCCCCGACACCTGGCCCACCGACATGGCGGTGCGCACGTTGACCTGGAAGAGCACCCGTTCCAGCGCCAGCGCGGCCGGCCGGTACTCGTCGAACAGCTGGGCGATCTCGCCGGCGAGCTCGGCCAGGCGGTCGGGCAGCGGTTCCTGCGGGGAGGTGCGCAACACGCCGATGGCCACCGGCCGGGTGCGGGCGCCGACGCGCTCCAGCACGCTGTAACCGCAGCGGGACACGCCCGGATCGATGCCCAGTACGAACACGTGTGCGACTGTACCGGTGCTGTGCGCGGCCGGCGCGGATGCGCCGGAGCCCCTCCGCAACGGCCCGCGGCGGCCCGCGAGCGTCAGCCCGGCTCAGCCGCGGGCGGCGCGCACCGCCTCGAGGAGCTTCTCCGAGGACTGGAACCCCAGCCCGGTCAGCGAGCGGTGGGCGTAGCGGATGATGCCCTCCCCATCGACCACGAACACGGAGCGCCGGTAGAAGCCCAACGGACCCAGGATGCCGTAGGCCTCCCCCACCGCCTTGTCCTCGTCGGCCAGCAGCGGGAAGGCGAAACCGCCGTTGCCGGTGGCGAAGCGGTCGTGGCTGTCCACGTCCTGGGGGCTGATGGCCAGCATGGTCGTGCGCAGGGCGGTGAACGCGCCGAAGTCCTTGGTGTAGGCGATCAGCTGGCGGGTGCACACCGGCGTGTCGTCGCCCGGGTAGAAGACCAGCACCACCGGTTGGCCCCGGTAGTCCGACAGCCGGTAGGTGCGGTGGCCCTCGACGGTGCCGTCGGTGCCCGGCAGGGCGAAGTCGGGCGCCGGGGTGCCCGGCCGCAGCGCCCCCTCGGTCACGTCTCCACCAGCTGCAGGATCTCGTCGGGGATGTCGAAGTTGGCGTACACGTCCTGCACGTCGTCGTGGTCGTCGAGGGCGTCGATGAGGCGCAACACCTTGCGGGCCGCCTCGGCGCTGGTGAGGGCCACGGTGGCCTTGGGCAGGAACGTGACATCGGCGTCGCTGTAGGTGATGCCGGCGCCCTCGAGCGCGGTGCGCACCGCGGTGAGGTCCGACGGTTCGCTGGTCACCCGCCAGGTGTCGCCCTCGTCGGTGATGTCTTCGGCGCCGGCGTCGAGGGCGACGAGCATGAGGTCGTCCTCGGACACGGCCTTGTCCACAGTGATGATGCCCTTGCGCTCGAACTGCCACGCCACCGCACCGGGCTCGGCGATGGAGCCGCCGTTCTTGGAGAAGAGGTGGCGCACGTCGGCCGAGGTGCGGTTGCGGTTGTCGGTGAGCGCCTCCACGAACACGGCCACGCCCTCGGGCGCGTAGCCCTCGTAGGTGGCCGACTCGTAGCTGACGCCCTCCAGCTCGCCGGTGGCGCGCTTGATGGCCCGGTCGATCGTGTCGTTGGGCACCGATGCGCCCTTGGCCTTGTCGACCATGGTGCGCAGCGTGGGGTTGGCGTCGAGGTCACCGCCGCCGGCACCGCCACCTCGACCTGGCGGATCAGCTTGGCTGGCTTGCCCCTGGCCTTGTCCGCCGCGCCCTTCTTGTGCTTGATCGTCGCCCATTTCGAATGGCCGGACATGACTCAACCAACCTCCTGGAGGAACTGCGCGTGCAGTCGATGATCTGCGGTGAGCTCAGGGTGGAACGACGCCACCGTGACGTGGCCCTGGCGCACGAGCACCGGCACCTCGTCGTAGCGGGCCAGCACTTCGACGCCGGCGCCGGCGTCGGTGACCACCGGGGCCCGGATGAACACGGCGTGGAACGGACCGCCCTGGAGACCGGCGACATCGAGGTCGGCCTCGAAGCTGTCGATCTGGCGGCCGTAGCCGTTGCGCCGCACCGACACGTCGATGGCGGCGAAGCTGCGCTGGTCGGGCCGGCCGTCGGCCACCTCGCGGGCGAGCAGGATCATGCCGGCACAGGTGCCGAACACCGGCAGGCCGCCTTTGATGGCCGCGTCGAGCTCGTCGAACAGGCCGGAGGTGACCAGCAGGCGGGACATGGCGGTGGACTCGCCGCCGGGCATGGCCAGCGCCTGCACGCCGGTCAGGTCGGCCGGTGTGCGGACCTCGACGACGTCCGCCCCGAGCTCAGCGAAGGCGGCGACGTGGCGCGCGAAGGCGCCCTGCAGCGCAAGCACTCCGACGCGCACCTGGGGGCCTCCGTTCAGCGAACACGGCGCACCAACCTAGCGCCGCGCACGGCGCCGGCGCGTCACCAGCCCCGGTCGGCCAGCTTGGTGGTGATCTGGTCCATGCCGATGCCGGTCATGGGCTCGCCCAGGCCGCGGCTGACCTTGGCCAGGATGTGCGGGTCGCGGAAGTGGGTGGTGGCCTCGACGATGGCCTTGGCCCGCTTCTCCGGCTCGGTCGACTTGAAGATGCCGGAGCCCACGAACACCGACTCGGCGCCGAGCTGCATGGCCAGCGCGGCGTCGGCCGGGGTGGCGATGCCACCGGCGCAGAACAGCGGCACCGGCAGCCAGCCGGTCTCGGCGATCTCCTGCACCAGCGGCAGCGGGGCCTGCAAGCGCTTGGCCCAGTCGAACAGTTCGGGGCCGTCGGCCTGGGTGATCTTGCGGATGTCGCCGATGATCGAGCGCAGGTGTCGCACCGCTTCCACGATGTTGCCGGTGCCGGCCTCGCCCTTGGAGCGGATCATGCAGGCGCCCTCGCTGATGCGACGCAGCGCCTCGCCGAGGTTGGTGGCGCCGCACACGAACGGCACGGTGAAGGCGAACTTGTCGATGTGGTGGGCCTCGTCGGCCGGGGTGAGCACCTCGGACTCGTCGACGTAGTCCACGCCGAGCGCCTCGAGGATCTGGGCCTCGACGAAGTGGCCGATGCGGGCCTTGGCCATGACCGGGATGGTCACCGCCGCCTTGATGCCCTCGATCATGTCGGGGTCGGACATGCGGGCCACGCCGCCCTGGACCCGGATGTCGGCGGGGACGCGCTCGAGGGCCATGACGGCGACGGCACCGGAGTCCTCGGCGATCTTGGCGTGCTCGGGGGTGACCACGTCCATGATCACGCCGCCCTTGAGCATCTCGGCGAGGCCGCGCTTGACCTCGATGGTGCCCGTCCGCTTGCTACCGCTCGACTCCTGCGTCATACCGCCGATCGTATCCGCCCGGTGGCGTGCAGCAGGTACTCGCTTTCGCAGGTCGAAGCCGCTGGTGGCGGCCGCTGCGGGGACGCCCGGGCCGGATCAGAGCTCGCGCAGCGCGGCGATGCGCTCCTCGAGCGGCGGGTGGGTGTTGAACAGCCGGTTCAGCTTGGCCAGGTTGCCCTGTTCGGGCCGCTGGGCCATCGGGTCCTCGATCCACATGTGGGCGGTGGCCCGCGACCCGGAGCGCACCACCGAGGAGTCGGCCCGCAGCTTCTCCAACGCCGAGATCAGCCCCGGCGGGTAGCGGGTCATCTCCACCGCCGAGAAGTCGGCCAGCTGCTCGCGGCGACGGCTGATGGCGAAGTGGATCAGCCGGGCCACGATCGGGCCACGATGATGAGCACGATGCCCACCACCGCCAGCAGCGCCTGCGGACCGGGGCCGGCGTCGCGGTTGCGCTTGTGGCCCGACAGCCAGTGGAAGCGCAGGCTGAGGTCGGCCAGCAGGGTGATGACGCCGAGCATCACGATGGCGAGCGTGGACACCAGGATGTCGTAGTTCTTCACGTGGGAGAGCTCGTGGGCGAGCACCCCTTCGAGCTCGACGCGGTTCATCTTGTCCAGCAGCCCGGTGGTCACCGCGATGGCGGCGTGGTTGGGGTTGCGGCCGGTGGCGAACGCGTTGGGGGCGGGATCGTCGATGATGTAGAGGCGCGGCTTGGGCAGGCCCGAGGCGATGCAGAGCCCCTCGACGAGGTTGTGCAGCCGGGCGTACTCGCGCTCATCGGCGGGGCGGGCGCGGCTGACGGCCAGCGCGATGCTGTCGCTCTTCCAGTAGGACAGCGCAGCCGATCCGCCGGCGAACAGCACGGCGATGGCGATGCCGGGTGCGCCGAGGCCGACCCCGTAGGCGACCGCGATGGCGACCAACGCGGTGAACACGAAGAACACCGCGATCAACAGCATCGACCGGCGCCGGTTCTGGGCGACCTGGTCGTACATGGATCAGAACTTGACCTGGACCGGGCCCCGGGACTCGTCGTCGGCCTCGAAGTACTCGCGCGGCTTGAAGCCCATCGAGTTGGCCAGGATCACGCCCGGGAAGGCCTGGATCTTGGAGTTGTACTTCAGCACCGAGTCGTTGAAGAACTGCCGGGAGTAGGCGATGCGGTCCTCGGTGGAGGTCAGCTCCTCCTGCAGTTGGGCGAAGTTCTGGTTGGCCTTGAGGTCCGGGTAGGCCTCCGACAGGGCGAACACCTGGCGCAGCGCCCCGCTGATCACGTTCTCGGCCTGGGCCTGCTCGTGGCTGCCGCTCGGCGCCGCCATGGCCCGGTTGCGGGCGTTGATGACCGCCTCGAGGGTGGAACGCTCGTGACCGGCGTAGCCCTTCACGGTCTCCACGAGATTGGGGATGAGGTCGTAGCGCCGCTTGAGCTGGACGTCGATCTGCGCCCAGGCGGCCTCGATGCGGTTCCGCAGCTTGACGAGCCCGTTGTACGTGGCGACCACGTACAACAGCACTGCGACCACCAGCACCACGATGATCAGGAGGAAGACGAGCACGTGGACGATCGTAGTGGTCGCTCAGCGCCCGGCGCGGGAGGCCTGCCGGCGGCGGTGGCGGCGCTGGCCCCACGGGCGCACCGCCGGCCCGCGCTGCAGGGCCTCCAGGTAGAGCTCGGCGTAGCAGGCGGCCAGCCGGTCCATCGACAGGAACTCGGCCCGGGCGCGGCCCGCTTCGACCAGCTCGGCCCGGCGCTCGGCGTCGGCGAGCACGGCGCGCAGCGCCTCCCGTAGGGCGCCGATGTCGCCGGGCGGCACGAGCAGCGCTTCGCGGCCCGGCCGGGCCGCGTTCCGGTAGCCGGCCAGGTCGGAAGCCACCACCGCGGTGCCCGCCGCCATCGCCTCGGCCAGCACCACCCCGAAGGACTCGCCGCCGAGCGAGGGCGCGCAGAACACGTCGGCGCCGGCCAGCCGGCTGGCCTTCTCCTCCTCGGAGACGCGCCCCAGCCACTGCACCCGTTGATCGTGGGCGTAACGGGCGCGCAGCTCCTCGGTCTGCGGGCCGTCGGACAGCACCCACACGGCCAGGTCGCCCTCCAGGCCCTGGATGGCCTCCAGCAGCTGGGCGAGCCCCTTGCGCGGCTCGTGGCGGCCGATGAACACGATGGTCGGGCGTTCCCGGGGCCAGGGCACGGCCGAGGCGTAGTGCTCGACGTCGACGCCGTTGAACAGCAGCTCGAACTGCCCGCCGATCGTGGCCGCGGCGAGAGCGCGGGCATCCTTCGACACCGCCACCCGGATCGACAGCCAGTCGGCGAAGTAGCGCAGCACCGGTTGCAGCATCCGGTAGCTGGTGCTGGTGCCGGCGGCGTGGAAGGTGGCCACCATCGGTGCGTCCTCCACCAGCAGCGCGGTCGACGTCGGCCCGGGGGCGAACGGCTCGTGCAGGTGGACCACGTCGAAGTTCTCGTCCCACAGCACCCGGATGGTGCGCAGCTGGGCCGAGGGGTCGGGCGCCAGCGCCGCCACCGAGCCGTTGGCCTCGATCGGGACCGAGTTGCCCAGCGCGATCACGTGGGGCTCCGGCGGCCAGCCGTCGCACGGGCCCATCACCCGCACGTCGTGGCCCAGCAGCCGCAACGACTTGGCCAGACCGAGCACCTGACCCTGCACACCGCCCGGTCGGGTCAGGCTGTAGGGCGACACCAGACCGACGCGCATGGCCGGCGCCGCTACCGGACCGGCCGGAGGCGCGGGCGCGGGCTCGGGCGGCGTTGCTGGCGTTGCTGGCGGAAGTCGGCCAGTGCGATCTCGTCGCTCGGCCAGTTGGGCTGCAGCAGGTGCCACTGCTCGGGCGCCTCGCGGATGAGCCCCTCCAGCTCGTCGGCCACCGCCTGGGTGACCCGGGCCACGTCGGTGCGCAGCCGTCCCGTCCGGGTGGTGTCGATCGGCGGGCGCACCACACCGCGGTGGCCGTAACGGCCGTCGAAGTAGACCGCCGTCGGGCACAACGCGCGCCGGAGCGCAGGGCCAGCGTGGCCGGCCCGGCCGGCATGGTCGTCTTCTCGCCGAAGAACGTGACGTCGAGCCCGGTGCCGTTGACATCGCGGTCGGCGAGCAGGCACACGACGTCGTTGCGCTTGAGCGCGGCCAGCACCTCCTGACCGGCGGTCGGGCCCAGCGGCACGATGGTCATGCCCAGGGATCGGCGGAACTCGACGAACCACTCCATGAGCTCGGGCGGCTGCAGCGGTTCCACCACCGCGGTGACGCGCACGTTGTTGATGCGGGCCAGCCAGAACGCCGACCACTCCCAGCCGCCCAGGTGGGGCAGCACCAGGATGATCCCGGTGCCGGCGTCGAGGGCCCGCTGCACGTGGTCGTAGCCGATGACGTCGTGGCCTTCATCCACCTCGGCGTCGGAGGTGGTGGGCAGCCGGGCCGATTCCACCCAGTAGCGGGCGTAGTGGGCGAAGCTGGCCAGCACCCGGCGGCGCAACCGCCAGCGCCCGACCGGCTCGCCGGCGACGCGCTCGAGGTTCCGGGCCACCAGGAAGCGTCCCTCCCGCATGACCAGCGCCGATGCCCAGCCTCCCGCCGTGGCCACGCGGAGGGCGACCCCCCGGGGCAGCGCCCGGGCGAGGGTGGCGCCCCGGGTGTACAGGAAGGTGGCGGTCTCAGGCTTGATGGCCGGGCCCCTGCTCATGCGGTGTTGACGCGGGCACGACGACTCGTGGGCGCGCCGCTGACAGCCGCGGGCTTCCCTGCCTCACCGGGCGGCGCGTCGCGACTCGAGCTGGCTGCGCCACCGCTCGGCCCGTTCCGCCACCGGACGCCGCGGGCGGGGCCGCGACCGACGCCGGGACCGGGGCGGCACCGGCCGGTCGGCCTGGCGCCACACCTTCACGAAACGCTGGACGGCGGTGGCCGCCGTGAGCGCGAACATCACCCACAACACCGGCACCAGCAGCTCGGAGAACAGCAGGGCGAAGCCGAGCACGATGAACCGCTCGGCCCGCTCCATCAGACCGCCGCGGGCGTTGAAGCCGAGGGCCTCGGCCTTGGCCCGCTGGTAGGACACGAGCGAGGCGGCACCGGCGAGGGCGAAGGGCAGCAGCATGATCCGGCCACGGGGCGCGAGGTACCAGGCGATGCCGCCGAAGAGCAGGAAGTCGGTGAAGCGGTCGGCCACGGAGTCGAAGAAGGCGCCGCGCTTCGATGCGGTGCCCGAGGCCTTGGCGACCGCGCCGTCGAGCGCATCGGGCACGCCGGTGAGCACCAGCAGCAGGAAGGCCAGCCGGAAGTGGCCGGCGCCGATGGCCACCGCGGTGGCGCCGGCCATGAGGATGCCCACGACCGTGACCACATCGGCGGTGATGCCGGTGCGGCGCAGGCCGGCACCGACCGGCTTGAGCCCCTCTTCGATTGTGCTTCGCCAGCGGCCGTCGAACATGACCTGTCTCCTCTACCCACCCGGGTGCGGTCACCGCGGCAGCGGGCCGGATCGGTCCCCGCTGGGACGATGGCCCGGACGGGCGTGCCGACGATGCTAGCAACCTCCCGTCCCGTCCTAGAGTGACCCGGCATGGACCGCCACCAGCTGATGAACCTCTCGGCACCCGATGCGGTGGTGGCGTTGCGCTCCTATGCCCGCCGGTTCCGGGAGTTGTTCAGCCCCGCGGAGGCACAGGGCGAGGACCTCGATGTGGCCGCGGTCGGCCGCGACGGCTGGAGCGTGGGCGCGCTGCTCGCCGCCATCGACGGGCACCTCGCCGCCGTGGCCGCCGGGCTCGGCCGCAGCCTCACCGTGGACGAGCCCGCGTTGCCGGCGCTGTTCGAGCGCCCCACCCCGGGCGGCCGCCGGGCACGCACCGGTGGAGGTGGGCCCCGGCCTGGCGAAGCTCGAGGCCACCGTGCTCGAGGCCGCAGGCCTGGTGGAGCGCACCGCACCGCGGGACTGGTCCCGCCCGGCGCAGGTGGGCGGTGCGGCATCGACGGCCCACGAGCTGCTCCGCGAGCTGATCGCCTACGGGCGCACCGCGCTGGACCTGCTGGCCCGCGCCGTGGCCGACGCCCGCCGCGCCGCCAACTGACGCAGCCCCGCGGCCGCGCCCGATCCGGTCAGGACTTGGTGGCCACCAGCTCGGTCCAGTCCTCGGGGTTGTCCTCGACGATGCGCTCGATGACCCGGCCATCGATGCCGTCGACGAAGACGAGGCCGCGCCGCAGCGGCGGGTCCTCCGCCGAGTAGAGCAGCACCCGCCAGGTGGGGCGGCACAGCAGCCCCCGCCAGCCGAGCTGGGCCGACGCGTGGCCGACCGCGAAGCCGACGTCGGCGGTGGCCGCCACCAGGGCGTCGCGCTCGTCGACGTCGAGGTTCGACCCGGCGAGCCAGGAGTAGACGGCGAACGCCCCCAGGAACACGGCGGCGCCGATCCAGCCGCCGTTGACGAGGGGCGAGTCGCCGGCGGTGAGTACACCGCCACGCAGCCCACCGCGGTCAGGGCGTAGAGCACGGCGGGGATGCGGCGGCGGCTGTTGTTGGGGAAGATGTAGTCCCCGGTGACCAGCGCCGGCTGCAGCTCGTCGGGCAGCTCGTCGACGACCTCGTCGTCGGTCACCTCGACCCCGGCGCCGCCGGCTCGTTCCTGATCGTGATCGGCCACCGCACGACCGTACCGCCCCCGGTCGGGCTGCGCCCAGCTCCCCCGGGCGACCCAGCGGACGACACCGTGCCGGGCCCCGAGCGGCAGGGGGACCCGGTGTGCGGCGCGACCGGGGTCGCGCCGCACACCGGGCTGGGTGGGGTCCTGTGCCGCCCGGTCAGGCGGCGGCGACGGGCACGGCCAGCGGACGGGCCGGGCCCGTGGCGGTGCTGCGCAGCGGGGCGCTGCCGGCGAGCTTGCGCAGCACCCGCTCGCGGGTGGGGCCGATCGAACCGACCGGCATGGCGATGGTGGCGGAGATCTCCCGGTACGGGGTGGCCTCCATCAGCAGCTTGACCAAGGTCCGGTCGCGGGGGCCGAGCGTGTCGATGGCGTCGTAGAGGCGCACGACCTCATCGCGCAGGCACACCATGTCGGCCGGATCGGCGAGGCGCTCGCCCGAGGGCCACACGTCCTCGCTGAAGTCGCCCGCCGGCTGCACCCGCCGCCGCTTGTCGAACAGGCTGGTGCACAGCCGCCCCGCGGTCACGCTCAGCCACCGCGGCAGGGCGGTGGGCTCGCGCACCCGGTCGAGGTTGGTGGCCAGCCGCAGCCAGGTCTCCTGCTCGACGTCCTCGGCCTCGGCGCCGTAGATCCCGGCGCGCCGCACGACGGCGCGCACGAGCGGGGTGAACCGTCGGATGAGCTCGGTCATGGCCCCCGGCTGGCCGGAACGGGCGGCGACGACGAGCGGCTCCAGCCCGTCGAGGAACTCGCGTTGGCCGGCGTGGCGCGGTCGTCGGCCCGGCCGGTCGGCGGCGCCGGCGGCGGCCGCTGCGTCGCGGTCGGCGTCGGGCGACGTGGCCGACCGATACGCTTGGTGCATGGTCGACCCCATCACGCTCGGTGAAGGGGTGGCGCCGGTCGACCGTGGTGCGGTCGGTTCGATCGGCGTGGTGGTGATCGGTGCGTCGATCGGGGGTGCGAACCCGATCTCGGCCTGGTCGGGGGGCAGGATGACGCTGCCCCGATGTTCGGCGATCATGCCGTCCCTCCCGGCACGAAGGCCGGCTGGTGCGCCGGCCTGGAATGTTGTCCCGCACAGCATGAATGGCACCTGAGCTGGGACTCTCCACCATTCGACCACTTCGATGATGTCATCTGACACAAACATTGGGGCGGTCGCCCATGAGTCGAAGAGCGCAACCCGGCCGGTGTGGCATAGTCGGTCCCATCCATGGGACCGGTCCGAACGCACCCCTGCCGCGGCAGCGGCCTCCAGGCGCTCGTCGGGCCGCGGAACGGGACGCCACGGCCATGATCGACGCCCACCCAGAGAGCTTCCTCGGCTACCTCGACGACCACGATCTGGCGGATCTGCTGACGCTGGGTGCGGAGCGCCGGTTCATGCCCGGCTCGTTCCTGTTGCTCGAGGGCGACCCGTCGAACCACGTCCTGCTCCTGTTGGAGGGGCAGGTGAAGGTGTACCGGGTGGCCCCCGACGGCAGCCGCCTGCTGCTGGCGATCCGTGGGCCGGGCGACGTGCTCGGCGAGCTGGCGGCGCTCGGCGGCCAGGACGCCGCCCGCGGCGCCACGGTGGAGGCGCTCGAGCCCAGCCGGGCCCGCGTCCTGTCGGCGGTGACGTTCCTGGACTTCCTCGGCCAGCGACCCCAGGCCTGCCTGGCCCTGGCCCGCAACGTGCGCGCCCGCTTGGCCGACGCCGAGCGCATGCGGGTGGAGACGGTGGTCCACGACGCCACCACCCGCGTGGCCCGCTGCCTCACCGACCTCGCCGTTCGTCACGGCGTGCGGGCCGAGCCCGACGGACCGTTGATGCTGCGCATCTCCCAGGAGGAGCTGGCCGGCTGGGTGGGGGCGTCACGCGAGTCGGTGGCCAGGGCCATGCGGTCGCTGCGCAACCGCAAGTTCGTCCTCACCCGCTACCGGCAGATCCAGATCATCGACCTCGACGGGTTGAGCTCGGCGTTCCCGGTGCTGTGACCCCGCGCAGGCCGAAGGCCCGGGCTCGACGCAGCAACCGGGCCCGGTCCCGCCGTTGGGCCGGCGACGCCCACGAGCTCCAGCGCACCGCACCGGACTCCTGCACGAAGTCGAGCTCGATGCGGAAGCCGAACGGCAGCCGCTGGCTCTGCAGGCCCAGGTCGGTGCGCAACGGGTGGCTGGCCACGTCGTGCACGACGAGCTCGCAGGGCCCGAGCAGCCTGGTCTCACCCCACGACCGCACCGTCGCCTGGGCGGTGACGATCTCGTTGAAGTCGTTGCGGGCGTCGTCGTCGGCGGCGATGAGGGACTTGGCGAACAGCTGCGGCAGGCCCCGCTCCCGCAGCGCCTCGACGATGGCGCCGATCGCCTCGGCACCGTGACCACCGAACGCCTCGGCCGCGGCCGCGGCCAACCGGACCCCGAGCTCGGCCACCGACACCACCTCGTCGGCCACCTCACCGGCGCCCTCCCCGCCGACGCGGTGATCGACAGCAGCGGCAGGCCGCCGCGGGCGGCGCTGTCGGGGCTGTAGCGCTCCAGGCCGTACACCGACAGCGACAGCGGGAGCGACAGCCCGTCCACCGGGTCGAAGTCGGCCATCGCCTTGGGCCAGCCGAGGCCCTCCCGGCCGGTGGTGAGCGACATCGGGTTGTCCACCCAGATGTAGGGCACGAACAGCGCGAACGCCGGCGGCTCGGGGCGGCGGTGGGCGGCCGTGGGATCCCAGTGCACGCGGCACGGCAGCCACACGACGACCTGCTTCTCCGACAGCCGGCCGAGCGCCCGGTAGGCGGGCGACTCGGAGGACACCGAGCTGATGTCCCCGGCGGTGAGCAGCGCCAGCGAGCCGATCGGCTCCACCCGGACGGCCCCGCCGGTCAGCTCGTCGAAGCAGCGCCGGGCCACCGCCGCCGCCCGCTGCGGGTCGACCTCGGCCAGCCACGTGTACAGCGTGGTCGAGTCGGACGCGTACGGGCCGGGCACCGCGGTGAGCGCACCGGCCAGCGCCGGGGCCTCGAAGGCGCTGTCGCGCACGGTGGGGGGCGGACCGCCGCGCCCGCCCTGGTAGAGCCAGGTGCCCTCGCCCACCACGGGCAGCACGTCGGCGATCACCTCGTCGGCCACGCCGGCGGCGCGGGCGATGCCCCGCGATGCCCGCAGCGCCGAGATGACCGTGCCCTCGACGCAGCCGCCATCGATGAGGTTGGCCGTCCAGTCCCCCGCCGCCCACAGGTGCCCCACCCCGGTGTCGTCGGGCTCGATGCGGTACCACGGGTTGGTCGGCGGGGTGGTCACATAGCGGTGGGCGGGCTGGTCGTTGAGCCGCACCCACAGGGTGTGGTGCTCGCCGCTGCCGGGGTCGAGCGCCCGGCTGGACAACGCCTTGCTGTCCCGGCCGGGCGGGGCCGGCTCCGGCCCCTCGAGGAAGCGTGCCACCCGAGGCGCATCGGCACCGGCGGCCGGCGGGAGCGTGGGATCGATGCGCGACGGCGGGGCGACGGCGGTGGCGCGGCGCACCAGGGCCCGCAGCCCGTCCCTCGGTGGGTCCGGCAGCTTCTCCAGCACGTCGAGCGAGGTGGCCGCCTCCTTCTGCACGCTGCCCAGCGAAGCGGCGGGCTCCATACCATTCGGCATGGTACGCGAGGTGGAGCTACCGCTCAGCCTCGCGATGCCGCCCGGTTCGGACGTACCTATCGGTACGGCGTCGGCGGCATCGGCCGGGGGCGCGGGGTCCTCCGGCCAGACGCCGCAGCCGTAGCCGATGCGCACCGGGCGGGGACCCTGCCAGCACTCCACCGCGGCGAGCTGGTCCATCGGGCAGTAGGTGGAGAACGGTTGGTCGTAGGAGCTGACGATGGCCCCGCCGAAGCGGTCGTTGAGCACCACCGGGACGGACCCCTCGGCATCGGACCAGATCTGGTAGGCGGCGGTGGCCACGCTGGCGCTGTGCTCGATGGCACGCTGCCAGGCCGGTACCCGGCGCAGCTCCTCGCTGAGCACCGGGTCGGCCGCCAGCACCGGGATGGGCACGCACAGCAGCACGTGGTCCACGTCGTGACCCACCCGCAGCGTCCGGCGCGGCTCGTCGGGGCGCACCGGCAGGCCGTTCTCGAGCGCGTCGGCGGTCACCGTCGAGGGGTCGAGGTCGATCTGGGACCAATCCGGCTCGATCGACCAGAAGTGGCCGCCGTCGGGCCCGGTCCAGCGGAACGGGTCGTAGCCGTCGACGGGCACGTCGGCCTGCTCGTGCAGCTCGACCGACGCCAGGTCGCCGGCGCCGTCGAGGTGCACCGCCCGCAGGTCGCGGAAGAAGCCGACGTGCACGCCCCGATCACGCAGCAGGTCGTACATGGGGGCGATGGCCACCTCCCCCATCGAGGAGGCCATCCGGTAGCCGAAGTGACCGTGGTAGCCGCCGAGCAACCGCAGCAGGGCGAGCAGCGCCTTGCCGGCGGCCAGCTCGGGGATCCAGCTGTCGCCCCGGTGGTAGCCGAACACGAGGTCGTAGAGCGCCCACAGCACCGAGCCGGAGTTGAGCGAGACCGGCGAGGCGCCGTGGCCGGCGAGCCACTCGCGCAGCTCGACGCCGTCGATCTTGCCGAAGCCGTCGACCAGCAGGTCGTCCTCGACGATGCCCTTCAAGGCGGCGTGCAGCAGGTCGACCCCGGTGGCGATCTGGCGGCGGCGGCCCTCACCCGAACCGGAAGCCGGCCGCAACAGCGCCCAGGTGACCCGTCGCGACAACCCGAGCAGGCGGAGCAGCACCCACAGCCGCAGGCCGGTGACCGGCCCGGGGCGGGCGCCGGGCACCGCCCCCAGGTGCCGGGGCACCAGCCGGGCGCCGAGGCGGGCGCCGACGCCCACCAGGCGGGCGAACGCCCGGCTCGGACCGAACGGCATGGCGCCGGAGAACATCACCTTGGCCGTCTCGGCGAGCACGTCGGCCACCCGGCGCACGGTGGCGCCCAGCGTGGGCACCGCCTGGCCGCCGGCGCTGTGGGGGTCGACGGGGAAGTGCAGCCGCATGGCGGAGACCTTCTCCACCTGTTCGTGGTTGGGCCACTCCTCGAACAGCACGACGTCGTCGATGCCGAGGAAAGCCTCGTCGAAGCTGCGGTACCGCGCCCGCAACTCCGGAGGCAGGTCCTCGAGCGCCCGCCGGGTCCAGCCCAACGCGTTCTCGTAGAAGCCGAACCACAGGTGCAGGCCGTGCTCCTCGATGCGCTCGTGCTCGTGGGGGTTGCGACCGCTGGCGCACTTGCCGCCGAGCCGCCAGCCCCGGGTGTAGATGGTGACGTCGAAGCGCCCGCCGAGGCGGGGATCGCTCAACATCAGTGCGCTGAACAGGCCGGCGACGCCCCCGCCGATGATCGCCACCCGCTGCGGGGGACCGTTGTGGCCTTCGCTCACCAATGCTCCAGTCTGCTCACGGGCTCTCCAGGACCTCGATCGATCGGGCGATGTCGGTGGACAGGCCCTCGGCACCGCAGGCGCGGGCCAGCTCCTCGGCCCGGCGCAGGCGGCCCCGCCCCTCGGCGCCGGGATCGGGGACGGTGCGGGCCCAGGCGAGCAGCACCCGGGCCAGCAGCAGCGGCGCCTCGATGCGCTCGCAGGTCTCCTCGGCCCGCCGGAAGTACCGCTCGGCATCGTCCATGCGGCCGAGCACACCGCTCAGTATGCCGAGGGCCCGGTCGATGGGGCCGGCGCAGGTGGCGCTGTTGTGGGCGAAGTGCCCGCTGTGGGGGGCGAGGCGCTCGAGGAGCACGGCAGCGGCGTCGACGTCGTGCAGGGCGGCGGCCACGTCGCTGTACTGCACCAGCGCCGTGCTCCACAGCGTGTTGTACGGCATGGTCTCGAAGCGGGCCCGGGCGTCGGTGGCGAACACGGCGGCGGCATCGTCGAGGCGCCGCTCCACCACGTGCAGCAACGACACCGACGAGCGCAGGGCGGCGATGCCCGGGTTGGCGTCGAGCGCCTGGTACAGGCGGGGGGCGAGCTCGCCGTGGCGGCCCTGCTCGCGGCGCACCGCCAGCAGCTGCGCCACGAACATCGAATCGGCCTCGGGCTGACCGGTGTCGTGGCCGATGTGCCGGGCCGCGTTGGCGGCGTCCTCGGCGCCGCGCAGGTCCCCGGCCAGCAGCCGGCGCCAGGAGGCGTGCATGGCCAGGTAGTAGCGCAGGCCCGGCTGGGCCAGCCGGTCGGCCAGGTGCGCGCAGCGATCGAGGCAACGGTCGACCTCAGCGAGGTCGGGGACCTCGCTGGCGCTGCGCACCCGGTGCTCGGTGGCCCAGTACTGGGCCAACAGGTCGTCGGAGTGGGCGGTCAGCGCCATCGCCTCGGCGGTGTCGGCCAGCCGCTGCTCGAGCGTGGCCGGGACGCGGATGGCGTTGTGGCGCACGGTGAGCACCTGGGCGATCGTCTCCGCGTCGCCCGACTCGCGGGCCACGGCCAGGGCCTCGTCGGCCAGGGCCAGGCGCTGTTCGAACGGGGCGATGTGCAACCGCTCGAGGGCGGACAACGCCAGCAGCCGGGCGCGGGGGCGCGGCCCGATGCCGGCCGATGCGGCCAGCGCGGCGTCGAGCATGGCCAGGCGTTCGTCGTCGCCGCTGCCGGTGGAGGACTGGATGCCGCGGTTGTTGGCCAGCACCGCGTCCACCAGCAACTCGTCGGCGCCGGCCTCCAACGCCAGGCGGGCCGCCTCCAGCAACGTCTCACGGAAGTGCGCCCGACCGGCCTGGCGCTGCGCCACCCCACTGCGCAGCAGCGTGCGCACCCGATCGGTCGGATCGACCACGACGAGCTGGTCGAGCAGCTCGAGGGCGGAGGCGAACCACCGCTCGGCGTCCTCCGGGGCGAGGGCGGCGAGGGCGGCGTCGCCGGCCCGCAGCGCCCAGGCGAAGGCGCGGTCCATCGTCTCCACCCGACCGGCGGCGGTCCAGTGGCGGGCGAGGTCGGCCGCCAGCACCGGCTCGAGGGCGCGGTTGGCGCTCACGCTCTCCTCGAGGGCCCGGGCCAGCGCCCGGTGCAGCTGCTGACGGCGCAACACGCCGAGGGCCTCGTACAGCGTGCGCTGCACCAGGCCGTGGGCGAACGTCAGGCGGCCGCCGACGCCCACCGCCTCGGTGACCAGCGCGGCGGCGGCCGCCTTGTCGAGCGCCTCCACGACGTCGTCGAGGGCGACGTCGGCGGCGGCGGCGACCAGCAGGGGGTCGAACTCGTTGCCGTAGACGGCGGCGGCCCCCAGGCAGCGCAGCACCGGCTGGCCCAGCCGTTGGACGCGCTGCACGATGACGTCGCGCACGGTGCGGGGCAGCATCGCCTGCCACGGGGCACCGGTGCCGCGCCAGGTACCGCCCTCGTCCTGGACGATCAGGCCGCGCTCGACGAGGTCGCGCAGGATCTCGACGATGAAGTACGGGTTGCCGGCGGCCTCGCGGCCGAGGTCGCGGGCGAACTGGCGGGCATCGTGGTCGAGCTCGTAGCCGGCGGCGGCGGCGACCAGCGAGATGACCTCGTCGTCGTCGAAGCCGGCCAGGGCGATGTTCCGCACCCCGTCGAGGCGGGCGAGCACGGCGAGGCTGTCGCTCAGCGGGTGCGCCTCGTCGATCTCGGTGTCGCGGAACGTGCCGATCAGCGTGAGGGCCATCGAGGCGGTGGCCCGGCCGAGGTGGCGGAACAGGGCGAGGGTGGCGGTGTCGGCCCAGTGCAGGTCGTCGACCACCAGCGCCACCGGGCAGCGGCTGGTGAGCACGTCGAAGAAGCCGACGACGGCGTCGAAGAGCACCGCCCGCTCGCCCTCGCCGTCGCCGCGGCGCTCGTCGGGCTCGCCGAGCCGTTCGGCCAGCTGTGGGGCGAGCCGGAACAGCGCCGGGTCGACGGCGTCGCGAAGGTCCTCGAGCAGCTCGGAGGTGGCGGAGGCGGCGACGTGGCCGATGGCGGCGGCGAACGGTCCGTACGGTCGCGGCAGGTCCTCGTCGCACTGGCCGTAGAGCACGGCCAGCTCGGAGGCCTCGGCGGCCACCCGCAGCACCTGGGTGACGAGCGCGGTCTTGCCGATGCCGGGCTCGCCGGCGATGAGCACCAGCTGGCGGTTGCCCTTGGCGGCGGCGTCGAGCGCATCGGAGAGGTGCAGCTGACCCCGCTCGCGGCCCACGAACCGGAACGACACCTCGGCGGAGACCCGCGCCGGGAGCGGGAAGTCGACGCGGTGGCGGTCGCGCGGCCAGTCGAGCTCGAACACCTCGGTGGGGCCGGGCAGGCCGTGCAGCTCGGCGGCGCCGCGGCGCACGAAGCGGTGGTCGGTGGGTGCCCCGATGAGGGCCACCGCCTGGCTGACGAGCACCTCGCCGCCCTGGGCGTGGTTGCACAGCCGGGCGGCCTCGTTGACGGCGAGGCCGTAGTAGTCGCCGCGGTGGGGCACGGCGTCGCCCACCGTCAGGCCGACCCGGATGGTCACCGGATGACCACCGACGCCCCCGGCGCGGTGCACCGACATCTGCATGGCGCAGGCGGCGTCGAGGGCGCGGTGCACCGAGGCGAACGTGGCCATCACCCCGTCGCCGACGCTCTTGACCTCTTCGCCGCCGTAGCGGTCCAGCTGGAGGCGCAACATGGCGAAGTGCTGCCGGCGGAAGCGTTCGGCCGCCTCGACCCCGAGGTAGGCGGTCAGCGCGGTGGAACCGACCAGGTCGGTGAACAGGAACGCCAGCAGCACGGTGTCGCGCGAGGTCGGCGCGTCGTTGCTCGACCCACGCGTGTCCACGAGCCCTCCCAGGTTCACCGGCACGATCAGGCTACCGCTGCGCAGCTCGCCGCTCCCCGGCGAACGCGGTGGCCCATCGGCGGGCAGGGCGCTGACCTCGATCAGCGCGGCCAGGCCTGGGTGATTTTCCTCCAGGTGACGTCGAGCGGTTCGGGCACGACGCGCGTCTCGGCGATGGTGGTGGTGAAGTTGGTGTCGCCCGACCAGCGGGGCAGCACGTGCACGTGGAGGTGGTCGGGGATGCCGGCACCGGCGGCGCGCCCCAGGTTGGCGCCCACGTTGACGCCTTCGGGGTGGTACGCCGCCTTGACCGCGACCACGGCGCGGCGCACGGTGCGCCACAGCTCGTCCGCGGTCTCGTCATCGAGGTCCTCCAGGTGCTCGACGGCACGGTTCGGAAGGACCAGGACGTGGCCGGACGTGTACGGATACAGGTTCAGCAGCGCGAAGCAGGTCTCGCCGCGCCACACGATGAGCGTCTCGTCGTCGGGCCGGCCGCTGGCCAGGATGGCCTCGAACAGGGAGCGGCCGTCGTCGGCCGGTGGCGCGCCGCTCGCAGGGGCGCCGTCGTCGATCGTGTCCAGGTACGCGGACCGCCAGCCCGCCCACAGTCGTTCCAGCACGGCTGCGCGGGCCCGCTACAGCTCGGCGGCGGCGAGCGAGGCGTCGGTCTCGGCCTGCAGCCGCTCGATGAACGTGGTGAGGGGCACGCCGCGCTCCACCTCGCCGCCGCGGGGGTTGACGCCCAGCGTGCTGGCCGCCACGTCGTCGTCGCCGACGACGAGCACGTAGGGCAGCTTGTCGAGCTTGGCCTTGCGGATGCGGGCACCGAGGGGCTCGTCGGCCTCCACCAGATCGGCGCGGAACCCGGCGTCGACCAGCGCGGTCACCACCGACTCGGCGTAGGGCTGGTGGTCGCCACGCACCGGCAGCACCCGGGCCTGCACCGGCGACAGCCAGGTGGGCAGGGCGCCGCCGTAGTGCTCGAGCAGCACCCCGAAGAACCGCTCGATGGAACCCATCAAGGCCCGGTGCAACATGATCGGCCGGTGGCGCTGGTTGTCGGCGCCCACGTACTCGAGGTTGAAGCGTTCCGGGTGGTTGAAGTCGCACTGGATGGTGCTCAACTGCCAGGTACGGCCGATGGCGTCGCGCACGTCGATGTCGATCTTGGGGCCGTAGAAGGCGGCGTCGCCCTCCTTGACCTGGTATTCGAGGCCGAAGCGCTCGAGCGCCAGGCGCAGCGCGTCGGTGGCCTTGTCCCAGATCTCGTCGCTGCCGACGTACTTGTCGGGATCCTTGGTCGACAGGTTGGCGGTGAACTCGTCGAAGCCGAACGCCCGCAGCACGCTCATGACGAACTGCAGCAGCGAGGCGATCTCCTCTTGGAGCTGGTCCTCGGTGCAGTAGATGTGGCTGTCGTCCTGGGTGAAGCCGCGGATGCGCATCAGGCCGTGCAGCGTGCCGGCCCGTTCGTAGCGGTACACCGTGCCCAGCTCGAACAGGCGCAGCGGCAGCTCGCGGTAGGAGCGCTGCCGGCTGTCGAAGATCAGGCAGTGCATCGGGCAGTTCATCGGCTTGGGGTAGTACGTGCCGTTGTCCATCTCCATGGGCGGGTACATCCCGTCCTTGTAGAAGGAGAGGTGGCCGCTGGTCTCGTACAGCTGCCCGTTGGCGAGGTGCGGCGTGTAGACGAACTGGTAGCCACCCTTGAGGTGGCGCTGGCGCGAGTAGTCCTCGATGAGCTTGCGGACGATGGCGCCCTTGGGGTGCCACACGGCCAGGCCGCCGCCCAGCTTGGAGGGGAACGACAGCAGGTCGAGCTCGGTGGCGAGCTTGCGGTGGTCGCGCTTGGCCGCCTCCTCCAGCAGGTGCAGGTAGGCGTCGAGCTCCTTCTTGGACGCCCAGGCGGTGCCGTAGATGCGCTGCAGCATGGGCTGGCGTTCGTCGCCCCGCCAGTACGCACCGGCGACCCGCATGAGCTTGAAGTGACCGAGGAAGGTGTTGGTGGCGGGCACGTGAGGGCCGCGGCACAGGTCGATGAAGCGCGGCGGGTTCTCGTAGAGCCGGACCGTGCCGGAGTCGGTGACCGACGTCGGGTCATCGACGGTGCCCTCGATGATCTCGCGCTTGTACTTGTGGTCCTTGAAGATCTGCAGGCCCTCGTGCACCGGGCACTCACGGCGGAGGAACGGCTGGCCCTCGGCGATGATCTCGCGCATGCGGGCGTCGAGCCGGTCGAGGTCCTCGGGGTGGAAGGTGCCGCCGTCCGCCAGCTCGAAGTCGTAGTAGAAGCCGTTCTCCACCGGTGGGCCGATGGCGAAGGTGGCGCCGGGGAACAGGTCGAGCACGGCCTGGGCCAGCACGTGGGCGGTGGAGTGGCGGATCGTGTAGAGGCCGCGCTCGTGCTCGGCGGTGATGACGGCCACGGTGGCACCGTCGGGCAGCGGGTCGCGCAGGTCGCGCTCGACGCCGTCGACGTTGACGATGACGGCCGCCTTGGCCAGGCGGGATCCGATCGACGCGGCCAGATCGGTACCGGTCGAGCCCTCGGGGAGCGAGCGCTGGGAACCGTCGGGCAGGGTGATCGTGATGTCGCTCATAGCGACCGCGAAGCCTACCGGCCGATGGCGGACCGCCCCAGCTCATTGTCGGGCCCGTGCTCGGGTGCGAGCGGGCGCAGGACCTCGGCCGAGCTGCGCCGGGGCATCGCCTCGCTCTCACCGGCCAGCTCGGTGGTGGCGGTGGCGTGCGCGGCCGGTTTGGAGGCGTAGGTGTCGACGTACTCCTGGCCGGTGAGCTCCCGGATCTCGAACATGACCTCGTCGATGATCTGGCGGAGGACGCGGCGGTCGTCGGCTCGGTCGAGGTAGCGGGTGACGTCGATGGGACGGCCGAAGCGGATGGTGACCGGGCGGAAGGGTCGGGGCAGCGGCGTGTCGGGCGGCTGGATGTCCCGGGTGCCGATGAGTCCGACGGGCACGATGGGGGCGCCGGTGCGCAGCGCGAGGCGGGCGGGGCCGGTGTGGCCCTTGTGCAGCTTGCCGGAACGGGAGCGGGTGCCCTCGGGGTAGATGCCGAAGAGCTCGCCCCGGCGCAGCACCGACTCGGCGGCGGCGAGCGCGGCCTCGGCGGCGTCGCCGCCGCTGCGATCGATGGGGATCATGCCCAGAGCGGGGAACAGGTAGCGGGTCTTCCAGTCGTCGAGGTACTCGGCCTTGCCGACGTAGGTGATGCGGCGGGGAAGCACACAGGGCAGGAAGAAGCTGTCGATCACCGAGGTGTGGTTGGGGGCGAGGATGGCGGGGCCGCGTTCGGGGACGCGGTCGATCCCCTCGACCTCGAAGCGCCACAGGGTGCGGAACAACGGCCCGACCACCTTGCGGGCCACGGTGTTGAGCTGGCCTGCCTGTCTGCCCACGAGCGTCTCCCGGTTCGCCGCGCAATCTACTCGGGGGTCAAGAACGGCGTTGGAACGACCGTAAGCTCCGATATGGCTATTCGCGACAAATTGGTCCAGAAGGTGACCCCGATGTTGGAACCCGGGGAGCAGGTGCAGGCGGTGTTCGTCGGCCAGACGGCGAGCCAGTACCTGGCGCTGTTGGGGTTCATCTTCTTCATCGCCAAGAACCGCTACTACACGGTGGCGGTGACCGATCGGCGCATCGCGCTGTTCGAGGGCGGTCGGTTGACGCTCGCCAGCCCGAAGCAGTTGGTGGCCTCGTTGCCCCGTCAGACCAAGCTCGGCCCGGCGACCGGGCTGTGGTGGAAGACGCAGATCGCCGGCACCGGGCTGCACGTGCACAAGCGGTTCCACAAGGATGTGGCCCAGGCCGATGCCCTGATCGGGGCGTGACCAGCGCGGCTGTGACCGAGGCCGACCGGCGGGCGACGATCGACCGTCCCCACCCGGCTCACTGCCCCCGACGCCGCCCATCCCGTGCGCTCCCGTCCGGCCCCCGCCGGCTCGGAGTTCGCCCCGCCGGCCCACTTCCGCGGCCCTGGGCCCCCTCCCCGCACCATCGGGTTTCTCCGGTGTCGAAACGAACGGCGCCGGGTGGTCGAGCTTGCGCGTGACGTCCTCGGGCCTCAGCGCTGGCGACGGTACGGCGTTGATCGACCACCTCTGCCGTTGCGAACGCGAGCGCTCCTGCAGCCGGGCCCGGAAGAGATCAGCGGGTCGACCGTAGGTCTCTCGCAACGGGATGGCTCTGCCGCGGTGAGCGCGGTTGCCGAGGGCACCAGCGTTTCGTCACCGGAGCAACGTGATGGGTGGTCCGGGGGTGGGGCCCGTGGTGACGGCGGCGGGCCGGCAGCCAACGAAACACCGTGTGGTGCGGCCGTCCGGGGGCCTTGACGGGCGGCCCCGGAGCGCAGGGGTCGGCCAGGGCCATCGGCCGCGGCGCCATCCTCCGGGGGCGTCATCAACCCGGACGATCGGCGCCCCGCCCTTGGCTGTCACAGGGCCTGCGTACGGTGTTCGCATGCACCTCTCCGGATCCATGTTCGCTTGTGAGCGATGCGGCGAAGCGTTCCCCCGCCGACACCACGTCGGCCGCCGGCCGCTCTACTGCTCGCGCACCTGCCGTCAACGGGCGTACGAAGCCCGCCGGCGCGGCGCCGAGCACCACCGTCTACCGACCGCCGAGCTGGCGTTCATGCTGCCCGCTGCCGGACGCCGTGATCAGCATCCCGGCCCGCACTGCTACGAACCGGGCCGTGGCGCCAAGCGGATCCACGCCCTACGACCCGACGGCCCACCCGACCGCAACGATCGTCGCCCCACGCTGTGCGGCACGACCGCCCTCGCGCTCCGCCGCCGCCAGCCCTTCGGCCGGGGAACCGCTGAAGGCCGGACCTGCCGGACGTGCTCCGCGCTCAGCCGCCGCTGCCCGCTGGCGCTCCCCGCCGACCCGGCCACCGAGCTCGCCCGTGTCCGCCACCTCCTGGCCACCGCCCGGCGCCGCATCCGCCGAGGCGAACCGGTCGCCCGCCGGCTCCTCGTCGACCGGCTCTACCTGCTCACCGACGCCGCCACCTCACCCGACCTCGAGGCCGGCTAGCAGTCGACCCCGAGCAGCGCGGCCGAGCGCGACACGCCGTGCCCTGCCGCCACGGCACGGTCGATCGCCGCCAGGGCAGCCGGCGTGTCCAGGTCGTCATCGAGTGCAGCGCACCTCATCCAGGCCACCGTCGCCGTCGCCCGCCTCCGTCCAGCGCTCGAGCCGGCCCACCGCCGTCGCCATCCCTCGTCGCTCCACGACCAGTCGAAGCGGTAGTGGTTGGCCAGGATCATCAGCCGGATCGCCCTCGGATCGAACTGCTGGCGCAGATCCGAGATGAACACCAGGTTGCCCAACGACTTCGACATCTTGGCGCCGTCCTTCCAGACGAGCGCGCCGTGCAGCCAGTGCCGGGCCAGCGGCTTGCCGGTCAGGCACACCGACTGCGCCGCCGAGCACTCGTGGTGCGGGAAGATGAGATCGCCGCCCCCGCCGTGCAGGTCGAGCGTGTCGCCGAGCTCGCGCTGGGCCAGCGCCGTGCACTCGATGTGCCAACCCGGCCGGCCCGGGCCCCACAGCGACTCCCACGCCGGCTCGTCGTCGACCGATGCCTGCCACAGCACGAAGTCGAGCTGGTGACGCTTGCGCGGGTCGTCGGGGTTGCCCCCACGCTCGGCCGCGAACGCCAGCATCCGCTCCTCGCCGAGGTTGAACAGCGAACCGAACGCCGGGTAGGAGCCGATGTCGAAGAACACCGCCCCTCCGCCACGTAGGCGTGCCCGGCGTCGATCAGTTGGCTGACCACCTTGCGGATCTCGGCGATGGCCGACGTCGCCCTGGGCGCGCTGTGCACGGGCAGGAAGTGCATCGCCTCGAGGTCCTCCTCGAGGCGCTTCACCTCCCGAGCAGCGAGATCCAGGTAGTGGATGCCCAGCTCGCGGGCCTTGGCCAACAGCGGATCGTCCACGTCGGTGACGTTGCGCACGCAGCGGGTGTCGTGACCCTGATCCCGCAGGCGGCGCTGCAGGATGTCGTAGGTCATGAACGTGGCCGCATGCCCGAGGTGGGTGGCGTCGTAGGGCGTGATGCCACACGTGTACATGCTCACCGTGTCAGCGGGCAGGAACGGCACCACCGCCCGCCGGGCCGTGTCGTACAGCTGCATGGCGGTGGCCGGATCGGTGGCGATGGTGCGGCCCGGGGCCGCGTGCAGCTCGGTGTTCGACGGATCCATCAGATGCCCGTGAACTTGACCGCGGCGCGCGTCTTGTAGCGGATGTTCAGCTGCAGCAGCACGGCGGCGAACGCCTCGATCGGTGCTGCGTTGGAGAGCTGGCCGGCGTCGAGCGGTCGCAGGGCGGGCAGCGCGGCGACGATCTCCGACGCGGTCTCGGTGGCCGAACGGTGATCGGAACACACCAGCACATCGGATTCGACCGGCTCGTCGATGTGCCCGAGCTCCTTGGCCGGCACGTGGTGGAAGGCGGCCGCCACCCTCGCCATCGGCACGGCCGCCTGGATGTTCGCCGCCACCGAGCCACGGGGCGGGACGAGCGGTTGGAACTCGGGGCCCACCCGGGCCAAGGCGTTGCACATGGAGATCACCACCTTGCCCTTGAGCTGATCGGCGACCTGCAGGGCGGTGGAGGTGGCGGCATCCCACGGCGTGGCCACGACCACCACATCCGCCGCCGCGGCACCGACGTTGTCGGCGGCGTCGATGGCGAGGGCGTGGCCGTCCCACTTCTCGAGCAGCTGGTCCCGCGCCTCCATGGCGCGGTACTTGGACCTGGAGCCGATCACCACATCGAAGCCATTGGCGGCCAACCGCGCCGCCAGGCCACTGCCTGCTGGGCCCGTGGCCCCGAGTACGCCGATTCTCACGGGCGCCACAGTAGCGTTCGCCGCCGTTGCGCCGAGCCGCAGCCCACGGCCGGCAGGAACGGTCCACGAAGGGCGAGCCGGCTGCCGCGTAACGTCTGCGCCGCAGCACACGGTCTGACCGCGTGCCGTCGTTCCGCCCGTCGAACCCCAGGAGTCCCCGTGCCGCTGTTGGAAGGCAAGCGCATCCTCATCACCGGCGTCCTCACCGATGCCTCCCTGGCCTTCGCCGTGGCCCGCCTCGCCCAGCAGGAGGGCGCCGAGCTGGTGCTGACGGGCGCCGGGCGCGGCCTCTCGTTGACCACCCGCACGGCGCGGAAGCTGCCCGAGCCGGTGGAGGTGCTCGAGCTCGACGTGGCCGACGCCGCCCACGCGGTGAAGGTCCGCGAGCAGCTGCAGGCCAAGTGGGGCCGCGTCGACGGCGCGCTGCACGCCATCGGCTTCGCCCCCCAGAGCTGCCTCGGCGGCGACTTCCTCGGCGCACCGTGGGAGGACGTGGCCGTCGCCATGCAGATCTCGGCGTACTCCCTGAAGACGATCGCCGAGATCTGCGCACCGCTGATGAGCGAGGGCGGCTCGCTGGTGGGCCTCGACTTCGATGCGACCGTGGCCTGGCCGGCCTACGACTGGATGGGCGTGTGCAAGGCGGCGTTCGAGTCGACGGCCCGCTACCTCGCCCGCGACCTGGGGCCGCGCAACGTCCGGGTGAACCTGGTCGCCGCCGGGCCGATCAAGACCATGGCAGCCAAGTCGATCCCCGGGTTCGCCGCCTTCGAGGACGCCTGGGCGCCGCGCGCCCCCCTCGGCTGGGACGTGAAGGACCCCGAGCCGGTGGCTCGGGCGTGCGTGGCGCTGCTCTCCGACTGGTTCCCCGCCACCACCGGGGAGATCATCCACGTCGACGGCGGCTACCACGCCATCGGAGCGTGACAACCTCACCACATACAACGTTTGCACCTCCCTCCGTGCAGTTGGCGTGCCACTATTGGCACACGCACGTGCCAGCGATCGACGAAGCTCCAGACGATTACTCCAATCCTTCTGCGAACCCTGCTCGATCTTCCGCTGCGTACCCGCAGGCGGGCGCTGCGTGGCGGTAGGCTCCCCGCACCGTCGCCGTCCGGCCGACCACGCCGCTTGACGCTCCGAGACGGGTAGGACACGGCGGAGGGACCGGGTGGCCGATAACGCACGAGTGGCAGGCACGACGGTGCCGACCGCTGTCCGAAAACGCCTCCCGGCGTTCCTGGCGGTCGTGCTGTGCGGCATGCTGCTCGGCATCGTGTTCTCCTTGCGGGGCGGCGGCGCCTTCGCGGCCACGTCCACCTTCGTCGTGCAGACGCCGCAGCTCGACGCCGGCACCGGAGCGCAGGCGCGGCAGTGTCACCCGATCGCTACGTCAACGACCAGGTGGCCTTGTTCGAGCTCGACACGCTGCTCGACGCCGCCGCCACCCTGGCGGCCGACGAACTGCGCACGCAGGCCCGGCTCCGGGCCACCGGCACGGTCGAGGTCAACAGCGGCGACCCCGTGGTGCTGGGGCGCAACGGCTCGATCCAGCTCCGTCGATCGGACCGGCGGGTGGCCGTCGAGGCCGACGGCACGATGGCCGTGGACAGCGCCGGGGGCCTTCGACTGACCAGCGCCGGTGCGCTGCTGCACGCCGACGGACGCCCCGTGCAGGGCCCCGACGGCAACCCCGTCACCGCTGCCGCGTCGGACACGGTCATCGTCCGCGAGGACGGGCTGGTGATCGTCGCGCCCGCCACGGCGTCGCCCGTCGCCGTCGCCGCCGACGGCACCGTCATCGACCTCGGGCCCACCCAGCAGACCGACCGTGACGACGGATCGATCACCTCCATCGCCGGCCTGGCGCGCAGCGACGCCGGCACCGTGCTCGTCTCCTTCGGCGACAACGCCGTGCGCATCGAGCCCTCCTTGCGCCCGGTCGTCGTCGGCGGCGACGGGGCACCGCTGACCAGACCGGGCTCGGGCGACCTCGTGGGCGTGGCCGAGTCCCGGCTGCTCCTTCGCCTCGACGGCGCCTTCGTCGCCCGATCGGGTACCGACACCGCGACGTTCGACATCGATCCGGCCCAGCGCGCACTGTTCGACCTAGAGGCGCAGGTGCTGCAACGTCAGGGCGACGTCGTCATCGGCCCGCCGACGGGTGAGGGCCCGGCTGCTGTCACTGCGCTCGATGCCCAGACCATACGGGATGGTCTGGTGGTGCACCCCCGTTCGAACAGCAACGTGGTGCAGGTCACCTTCACCGCGGCCAGCGCAGAAGAGGCCGTCACCGTCGCCAACGCCACCGTCGAGGCGTACCAGCAGCTCAACAGCACCGGGGTCGGCACCGAGCGCGGCGCCGCCCAGGCCCGGGCCCAGCAGGCGATCGACGTCGTCTCCGGACAGTTGGTCGAGGTCGAGAGCCAGCTGACGGCCCTCGTGCTGGCCAACCCCGACCGCCAGGCGCTCGAGTCGCAGTACGGCGAGATCCTCGGTGAGCTGGTCGATGCGGGACGCCAGCTGATCGACAGCCCGGCCCAGGGCGCCGCGGCCGCCAACCGCATCAACGATCTGGTGAGTCAGATCAACGCCATCGAGCAGGTCCAGCGGGTCGGCCTCAACCAGGGTGCGGTGGCGGACCTGAACACCCGCCGCACCCAGCTGCGGGACCGGCTGAACCAGCTGCAGGCGCAGCTCGACTCGCTGACCATCAACGTGGACGGCGGCAACGATCCGATCGCACTGTCCAGCCCGGCGACCGACGCCGAGGCCGTGGAGGGGCTCGGCGCGCTGCAGCTCGGCTTCGTCGGCTTCGTCTTCGCCGCCATCATCGGTGGTGCGGCGGCCTATGCGCTCGAGCTCCGCCGCCCGACCGTCGACAGCGCGGAGCAGGTGGCGTTCCTGCTCGACGCGCCGTTGCTGAGCGAGGTCCCCGACTTCAAGCACGAGCGCATCCGGGGCCAGCTGCCGGTGCTGAAGAGCCCGAGCAGCTACTCGGCGGAGGCCATCCGCATGGCCGCCGTCGCCCTGACCATGCGCGGTGCGACCGGCCGGGGTGCGTTGATCGGCGTGGTCTCCGGCGGCGTCGGCGACGGCAAGACGACCATCGCCACCAACCTGGCGATGGCGCTCGCCGGAGCGAAGCGCCGGGTGCTCGCCATCGACGCCGACCTCGAAGGTCAGGTGATGTCGCACCTGATGCGCCGCCAGGCGAACTGGTCCACCCAGTGGCGCGGCATGATCGACGTGATCGAATCGTCCGCCGAGCTCCAAGCGGCCACCCGCCTCGTCAAGCTCGACGACGGCACCGACCTCGAGCTGCTCACCGCCGGCACCGGTGCCGCCCGGCTGCGCACGCTCCTCGACACGCCGGCCATGGAGGAGCTGTTCCGCACCGCCTCGGCGAGCTACGACGCGGTGATCGTCGACCTGCCGCCGCTGTTGAACGTGGCCTACGCACCGCACCTGCTGCGGTTGCTCGACGGTGTGGTGGTGGTGACCGCCTCAGGGGCCGCGGCCGACGGCATCGAGGAGGTGGCGGAGCGGCTGCACTTCCTGGACGTGACGGTGCTCGGATTCATCTACAACCGGGCGCCGTTGCGGATGGAGCGCACCTCGTCGGTCTCCGCGTTGCACTACGACCTCGGTGGTCGACCGATGAACCGGCGGCGCTGGGCGAAGCGACGCCTGCGTCGGCAACGTCAGGCGGAGCAGCGCCGCGACGGCCGCGACGCCATCTCGACGAGGGCGCGGGCGGCCGACCGGGTGATCCGGCCCGAGAGCGGCTCAGCCGCCGACGGCCCGGACCCGACCCGCTCCCCCGACCGCACAACGACCACGCCCGCAGCGCCGGCGACAGCGACGGCGGCGAGCGCCACGGCGGCGGGCGCCGTGCCCAACGACCCGCTGGGCGAGGTGGCCGGCGATGCCCAGGGGGCCACCGTCGGTGACGCCATCGGAGACCTGGGCGGGTCGGCCGGGCAGGCGCGCCCTCGCCCGTCGGGCAAGAGCCGGCGCGATGACTGACGGTGCGCTCATCCGGGGCCATCTGACCATCGGGGTGCCGGTGCACAACGGCGAGGCGTTCCTGGCCGCCATGCTGGAGAACCTCCTGGCCGACGAGCTCGACCGCGTCTGCGTCGTCGTCAGCGACAACGCCTCGACCGATGCGACCGTCGACATCGCCCTCGCCGCGGCCGGACGCGACGAGCGCATCATGGTGCGCCGCCAGCCCCACAACGTCGGGGCCAACGCCACTTCAACTCGCTGGCCGCCGACTGCCGCACGGAGTTCTTCAAGTGGGCGGCCGTCGACGATCTGCTCGAGCCGGGCTTGTTGCCGGCCGCGCTCGCCGCCATGGACGACCCGACCGTGGTGCTCGCCCACGGCACACCGCGCCTGATCGACGGTGGTGGCGACCTGCTCGCCCAGCCCGTGGACGGCTACCCGATCGCCGGGGCGGCGAGCGCCCTCGATCGCTACCGCGACGTGCTGCGCCAGGAGGTCTGGTGCATGCCGGTGTTCGGCGTGCTGCGCATCGAGGCGTTGCGCCGCACCGCTCTGCTGCGACCGTTCTACGGTGCCGACAAGGTGCTCCTCGCCGAGCTGGCCCTGCACGGGCGGTTCGTCCAGGTCGCCCCGGCGTTCCGGCGGCGTTGCCACGACGAGCAGTCCACCGTGCTCGACGCCTGGGCGAAGCAACGCTGGACCCGCGGGGCGGTGGACGCCGACCCGGTGCCCGCCGCCGTGCGGGCGGCGGTGGCCTACGTCCGCATCGCAGCGACGGCGCCGCTGCCACCACCGCAGCGCGCCCGGGCCACGGCGGCGGCGGTGGCGCTCCTCGCCCGACCCGACAAGCTTCGCAAGGCCCTGCTGCCCGGGCCGTACAACTACTTCGGCTGGACCGGCTCATCACGGCGCCACGCCTACGACGGTCTCGATCTGCGCACCGTCGGCGACGAGGGCGACGGGCGCAACGTCGGAAACGGTGGGGACGGCGGCGAGCGGGCGGCCGCCGGCGTGGCCGCGACGGTTCCGGACGGCTCCGGCCGGCGATGAGCAACGTGGCCCGGCGGAACCCCAGCGGCCCCATCGGTCGCGGCATCGACGCCGCTCGTCGCTCAAGGCCACGACCGGCGCCGTCCTCGCCGCCGCTCCTCCAACTCCAGCCCTACGAGCCCGGCGTCGCCACCCACCCCGCCGACCGCACGCTCGGTCGGGTCGTGGTGGTCATCCTGCTCGGCTACCTCGTGCTCGGTCGTTCGTTCGCGCAGATCGGCGTCGGGGCCGTCAACCTGTTCCTCGGCGAGGTCCTGCTGGTGCTGGCCGTGCTCGACGGCCGGACGCGCGCCGGGCTGCACGGTGCGCTGCGGTCTCTGGTGCTGCCCGGCCCCCTCCACCTGCTCGCCTGGGCCGCCGCGGTGTTCGTCGGTTACGGGGCGGCGCAGACGGGGCGGGCGTTGGTGTCGGGTGCCGATCCCATCGAGGCGTTGAAGGTGTTCGCCTTCCACTACTACGTGGCCTACCTGTTCATCGGTGTCGCCATCGGTCTGTTGGTGCCCGACGTGCTGGAACGGGTGGTCCGCCTCGTGCCGTGGGGCGTGGCCGGGTTCCTGGCGGTGAGCGCCGCGGGGATCAACGTCTCGCTGCCGTTCAGCTCCGCCATCGGCCTCTACGCCGGCGCCGGCGCCCCGATCGCCATGTTGGCGCTCATCTGCTTCCGTCCGAAGCTGTCGCACGGTCTGCCGGCCTTTGCGGTGTGCCTGCTCTCGTGGCTGTACTTCCAGATCCGCGGCGACTGGCTCGGGGTGATCGCCGCCATCGTGGTGTGGGCCCTGTTGACCGGCCGCTACCGCCAGTTGGCCGGCGGGGTGGCCGCGGTCGGCGTCCTGTTCTCAGTCATCGCCGCGCTCGAGCTGCGCATCGAGGCGTCGCGCTATCGGGGCGGGTCGCTGAGCGCCGGGGAGATCTTCGGTCGGATGGTGGCGCCGTTCAGCGAGGACCTTGGTCGGCGCTACGCCCGCGACGCCGAGGTGTTCGCCGGCACCGCTGATTGGCGTCGCAACTTCTGGGAGGCCATCTGGGCCGCGGTGCACAGCAGCGACCGCACCGCCCTGTTCGGGCTCGGGTACGGCCATCCGCTCAGCGAGCTCACCACGTTCATCACCGAGGACCTCCGCTCGCCGCACAACGTCTTCTTCTTCGCCCTCGGCTACGGCGGCTGGACGGGGGTGGTGGCCTTCGGCCTGTTGCACGCGACGGTGCTGGGTGCGCTGGTGGCGGTGCACCGGCGCACCGGCAACCCGTTCGGCATCATGCTGTGGACCTTCGCCACGGTCACCGGGCTGTTCGGCAACTACTACGAGACCCCGTACAACTCGCTGCCCTACTACCTGCTGATCGGGTTGAGCCTCGCACCGCTGGCGCGCCGTGATCGGGGGGTGTTCGCCCCCTCCGGCGGGCGCCGGCCACCGCGGCGCCGTGCGACGCCCCACCCGGTGCGCGACCCGCGGCCCGTGCCCGCTCAGGTGGCCGGCGACGCGGTGAGCGCACCCGGCCGGTCCAGGCTGAACATGAACGGCACCCGGTAGCGCCGCACCAGCGCGTCGAGCAGCAGGGGGCCGGCCACCGCTGCGGTGAGACAGCACAGCAGCAGCACCGGGAACGACCGCACGCCCAGCTCCACCAGCACGATGCGGGTGCCCGCCGCGGGGATGACGTGGCCCACGTACACCGGCAGCGTCCTGGAGCCGAGCGCCAGCAGCCACCTCGGCCGGTGGCGTCGGGTGAGCAGCGCCGCCGCACACAACAGCGCGGCGAGCACGATGAAGCCACCGGCGACCGCGCCGATCCCGCTGAGGCCGCGGCTCAGCCCCGGCCAGGAGATGGCGGTTACCGCCACCGTGCCGCCTGCGGCGACACCGAGCAACCGGCGGTCGGAGCCCCGCTCGACGAGGCCGGTGATGCGCTCCCCCGCCACGATGCCGGTGGCCAGGTAGATGCCGTGGATGGCGAACATGCGGGGGAAGTAGGCGTCGATGCCGTGGTCGGTGGCGACCAGCGCCAGGCCGCCGGCCGCGGGGCCGAGCACGCTCCACGTCGGAAGTCGCAGCGCCCACATGGCCCGCACGATGATGAGGTAGAGCAGCAGCGCCAACAGGTACCAGTACTGCAACACCGGTCTCCACAAGATGACGAGGAGATCTCTGACTTCGAGGTTGCGGTTGACGGCATCGCCGGCGACATACGCCGACACCAGCACACTGATGACCGACCACAGCACATAGGGATAGAGCAGACGTGAAGACGTGGTCCGGATGAACTCCATCGTCGGGCGGCGCAACTGACGAGCGGCGAGCACACCGGAGAGGAAGAAGAAGACCGGCAGGACGTTGCGCAGGCGCACGACGAAGTTGGAGTTCAGCTCGATCACGCGCGCCGGCGCCAACTCGAAGCCGAAGCTACCGATGACGTGGTAGACGACGACGGCGAGGCACGCCATGGCCCGAGCCACGTCGAACCAGGGCACGAACCCGGGGCGCGCTGCGTCCACCAATGCTCCAGGCCGATCGGTTTGTCTTTCCATCGATATTCTTATTCTTTCTGCAACACGCAACACGGTCCCGCCATGGGAGGATGACTACCGAGGGGAGCGCCACCGGCAATCCCCCACCTGTGGAGGGGATCGCCCGTGAGAGTCCTCATTGCACACAACCGATACTCGTCCGCGCACCCGTCTGGAGAGAACGAGGTCGTGGCGAGCGAGGCGCAACAGCTCCGCGACGCGGGCGTCGATGTGGAGTTGTTCCTGCGCAGCTCCGAAGAGATCGAGCTGATGTCGCCGGTGCGCAAGGTGTTGGTGGGCGGGGCGCCGATCTACTCCGGTTCGTCGCACCAGCGCCTCGCCCGGGTGCTGCGCGACCGCCGCCCCGACGTCGTGCACCTGCACAACCCGTACCCGCTGCTGTCGCCGTGGGTGGTGCGTGCCGCCCACGCCCTGGGCATCCCGGTGGTGCAGTCCGTGCACAACTTCCGCCACGTGTGCATCTCGGGCAACCACTTCCGCAACGGCGCGCCCTGTGACCGATGCGCCGGGCGTCGGGCGCCATGGCCCGCCGTGCAGCACGCCTGCTATCGGGGCTCCCGCCTGCAGACGGTGCCCATGGCCGTGGCGATGGTGGCGCACCGCGGCACCTGGCGCAGCGTGGAGCGCTTCCTGGCGATCAGCCCGCTCATCGCCGAGCACCTGGCCGCTGACGGCGTCGAGCGCCGCCGCATCACCGTGAAGCCGAACGCCGTGCCCGATCCGGGCGTGGCCGCGGGGTCCGGGCACGGCTTCCTGTTCGCCGGCCGTCTCACGCCCGAGAAGGGCCTGTCGCTGTTGCTCGATGCCTGGCGCCGGCACCCCGTCGGCTCCCTGGGCACGTTGCGGGTCCTCGGCGATGGGCCGCTGCGGCCGCTCGTGCAAGCCGCCGCAGCCGAGCGCGCCGACGTCGAATGGGTCGGGCACGTACCGGGCGACGAGGTGGCCCGTCATCTCGCGGCCGCCGCCGTCGTCCTGGTGCCCTCGGTGTGGCCCGAACCGTTCGGTCTGGTGGCGGTGGAGGCGCTGGCCGTCGGCCGCCCGGTGCTCGCCACCCGGTGCGGAAACCTGCCCGCAATCGTCGGGGGGGAGGCCCAGGGTGCCGGCTGGCTGGTGGAGCCGACCGTGCGGGATCTCGCCGACGCCCTGGTCGTCGCCCACCGGGATGCCGGCCGGTACGGTCCCGGGGCGCGCCCGGTACGAGTCCACGTTCGCTCCCGATGCCGTCATCAGCGCGCTCCTCGACATCTACCGCGACGTCTCCGGGTCAGCCCGTCCGCTGGGCGTCGATCGACCGGCGGTACCAGTGCTCGATCGTTGAGGGCAGGCGATCAACCTCCCACCGTCGCACCGGCGTCGATGGGCGACTCGCCCGGGCGACCGCCTCGGCCAGCCGCAGGGGCAGGCCCTCGCCGATGTCGACCACCTCCCCACAACCGGCCCGGGCGAGCAGGGGTGGGCCGCCCCGGTCGAGGCACACCACCGGGCACCCGACCGACGCCGCCTCGGCGACGACCCAGCCGGCGCTGTCGTTCACGCTCGGCAACACGAGCGCATCGGCGGTGGCCATCACCGCCAGCACGTCGGCCCGATCGACCATGCCGTGGAAACGCACCCGTGGCCCCACCCCGAGCCGGGTTGCCAGCTGCTGCAGCCGACCGCGCTCGGGGCCGTCACCGAGCACATCGAGCGTCCAGCCCAGCAGCGGTGGCTGCGCCAGGGCGTGCAGGGCCAGCGCCACCCCCTTCCAGCTCACGAGCCGACCGGCGAACAGCGCCCGGCCGGTGCCCGCCGGCCCGGTACCCGCGGGTGCCGGTGCCGAGGTGGAGGGGGCCTGCAGCGCGATGTTCTGCTCGATCACGATGTGCCGGGCACCGGCCCGCGCCAGCCGTGCGGCCACGTCGTCGTTCTGGGCGATGACGGTGTGGACCCGGGGCAGGGTCCAGCGCAGGGCCATCATCCGCAGCGCGCCGGTGCACGAGCGCCGCACCAGTTCGCTCAGCGCCCAGCGTGGACCGAACCAGCGGGCCAGCGACCACGACGGTCGGCTGTAGCCGCCGACCGGTCCCCAGACGGTGGGCACCCCGTCGATGCCCGCCGCCCCCGCAGGCATCCAGTCCGAGGACAGCGTGATGTGGTGCACGAGGTCGAAGCCGAGCTCGGCGTGCAGGGCGCGGGCGTGCCGGCGGGCGACGACCTGCCACACCAGGTATCGCAACCGCAGCGCCCGCAGATCGAGCGGCCCGCCGGGTAGGCGGCGCAGTTGGGGGACGTAGTGGACCCGCAGCGAGGGCACCGGCCACGCCGCGAGGTGCGCGTCGATGGCGTCGCGGTGCTCCTCCGAGGTCAGCAACCAGACCTGGTGGCGTTCGGCGGCGGCCAGCGCCCACAACCAGCCGGCGCCGGGCTCCGAGCCGAACCCCGGGCCACACGAGAACGCCACCAGCAGGATCCGGTGCACCGGTGCGCCGTCGAACCGCTCCTCCGGTGTCACCTCCCGCAGCCCGGCGACGGCCGACGGCGCCGGGACGGCGCCGCTCATGACGCCACGGCGGCGGCTGGCGGTTTGCGCACGGCGACGAGCCGATCCACGTTGGCCACCAGTGCACCGCCGGCGGCGGCCCCGGTGAAGTGCAGCCACGCGTGGTTGGCGTCGTCGGAGGCGAGCACCCCCGGGCGAGAGGCGGCCAGACCAGGTCGTACTCCCAGCGCATGTGATCGGGCGTGTGGAGGTCGTCGTGGAAGAACAGGTCGACCGGGCCCACCCGATCGAGCAGCGCCGGCAACGACGTGCGCACGTCCTCGAGCACGAGGTGCAGGCGGTCCCCGATCGCCTCACGCAGCTCGGCCGGGATCGCCCAGCCCACGGGCCGGCTGATCCAGTCGTAGTGCGAGCCGTCCCCACCCGGCTGTCGAACGCGGGCAGGTCGATGCTGTAGAGGTCACCCGATCCGTTCTGCACCAGCGCGGCGGCCAAGTAGGCCGTGGAGGCACCCGCCGCCACGCCGGTCTCGATCACCACCGCCGGGCGGAGGGACCGCACCACGGCGTAGAGCACCTCACGGCCGCGCGAGACAACGGGCCCTGGTCCAGCTCGGCCCCGGTGATGGCGTCGTCCATGGCGGCGAGTTGTGGGCGCCACTCGTCGAGCTCGTCGAGCACGCCGGCGTCGATGCCGAGCCGCTGCACCATGGTGCGCACGTCGGTGCGGCCGCTGCGGAAGCGACGACGGCTGTCGAGCAGCCGCAACGACTCGAGGGGCCGCCGCCGGTAGTACTCGCGCCCACGATGTCCCGCACTTGGCGTCGCACGTCCATGGTCATCTCCTCACCGTGTTGCGTCCGTCGGTGGACCGGGACGGAACCCGGGCCGCCGTCCGTCCCCGTACCTCGTCGTATGCTCGGCTCCACGCCGCCACCATCGCCTCGTCGGAGTAGCGCTCCACCGCTCGACGGGCGGCCCGGCCCATCGAACGGCGGGCGGCCGGTTCAAGGGCGAGGAAGCGGCGCAGCACGTCCGCCACGCCGGTGGCATCGCGGTCCAGCACCAGCCCGGTGTCCCCGTCGACGAGGATCTCCTCCACACCGTTCACCGGGGTGGCCAACAGCGGCAGCCCGGCGGCCGCCGCCTCCAGCGCCACCAGCGGGAACCCCTCGTAGGAGGACGGCAGGACGAAGGCGTCCGCACACCACAGGAACGGGCGCACGTCGTCGACCGCGCCGCAGAAGTGCACGCGGTCCTCGAGGCCGCAGGCACCGACCCGACGACGGTACGGGGCGGTGGCCTGGGCCGTGCCGCCGACCACGAGCAGGTGCACCACGGGGTCGCCGAGCTGCTGCATGGCGTCGAGCACCACCGGCAGGCCCTTGCGCTCGAAGTGACCGAGGGCGACGAAGACGAGCACGCACGCAGAGCCGGGCACGCCCAGCTCGCGACGGCAGGCCACGGCGTCGAACCGGGGCGGCGCCACGAACCGATTGAGGTCGACGCCGTTGTACGCCAGCCGGAGCTTGGCGGCGGCCGACGGGTGGTACTCGGTGATCGAGCGCCCGGCACCGAGCGACGGCACCACGATGAGCGCCGCCCGCCGGAACGCCAGCGGCTCCAGCAGTCCCGCCGCCCGCTCGAACACCTGGCGCACCCAGCCCCGGTACCCCGGCGCCCACGAGCCCAGCTCGGCGTGGTCCACGAAGAAGCGATGGCAGAACTGGGCGTGCACGACCGCGCCGAGCAGCGAGAAGCTCTCGATCGACTGCACCACGTCGAAGCGGTGGCGACGCAGCCGCTCCCACCCGTAGCGCAGCAGCACCATCAGGTGGAAGCTGCAGAACAACGCCAGCAGCGGTCGTCGCACCGCCGGCACCCGCACCCAGCGGACCCGGTCCGGCCGGGGGTTGTCGAAGCGGACGGAGAACACGGTGATGTCGTAGCGATCGGCCAGCGCGGCGATGACCCGGCGGTGCACGCTGCCCACCGGGTTGGTCGGCACCGTCTCGTAGTCGATGATGGCGAGCGTCGGGCGGGCGGCGGTCGCGGTCCGGTTCATCGCGCCACCTCGAACGAGCCGAGCGCGTCGAAACCGAAGCCCTGCCAGGCGGCGAAGTCGCGCTCGGCGTCCTGCCAGGTCCACGAGACCTCGCCGCGGTACCGGTTGGCCTCGAAGCGTTGCCCGCTGTACACCTCATCGGCGCCGTGGTCCTGCACCACACCGGTCTGGCCGCTGTCCACGATGTCGTTGTCCTCGACCACGAACCCGGCCAGCCGCCACGGCCCCAGCGCCCCGGTGCCGCGCTGTTGATCGATGCCCACGATGCCGTGACGGTTGCCTTCGACGACGTTGCCCCGCACGACGACGCCGCTGGAGTTCATCACCTCGATGCCCGCCCCCCACACCCAGCCGTTGGCACCGCGCCCGTTGCGCAGCAGCCGGTTGCCCTCGATGCGCGCGCTCCAGGAGATCTCGTGGCGGATGCCGGCGCCGGCGTTGTCCTCGATGGTGTTGTCCACGTAGCGGGTGTCGAGGTTGTCGATGTCGGTCCACAACCCCGGCCCGTCGTTGCCGCGCACCACGTTGTCGCGCACCTCCAAGCGCTCGGTGCGGGCGAACTTGGCGCCGCCGGCCGACCAGCCGGCGCTGAACCCCGCCCGGTTGTTGGCCTCGATCACGTTGCCGACCACCGCGATGTCGGCACCGGTCCCGCCCAGGCCGAGCTGACCGTTGTCGCGCAGCACGCTGGCGCGCACGGTGCTGCCGCCACCAAGCACCACCCCCGGTCCATGCGAGTCGGTAACCGTCACCCGATCGATCGTCCAGCGCTCGGCCCCATCGGCCATGTGCAGCACGCCGACCCCGGCCTGGTTGGCGTAACGACGGAACGCGAGCTCGGCGATGACGACGTCGTCGGCCGCGCCGCCGAACGCCGCGGTGGCGCGGCTCAGCGTCACCTCCCGACCGGTCGGATCGGCGCCCAGCACCAGCAGGCCCCGCTCCTCGTCGAGAGCCCAGGCGTCGGCGGTCAGCGCGGCGCCGGCCAACTGGCGACGCAACGGCCGCCCGTCGAGGAAGAGCTCCTCGGGCAGCGCGCAGGCGGGAAACGCCGGCTGGCACTCTCCGGCGGGCGGGCGCGGGACCGGTGCCTCGGCCACCCAGCCGGCCGGATCGGACCGCCACCGTTCGACCGGCGCGTCGCCGCTGAGCACGGCGCCCGGCTCGCCCCGGTACCGGTCGCCGTCGCGTGGCTCGATCATCACGAGGTGGTGCTCGCCGGTGGCGAACACGAAGTGGGTGCCTGGGGGGTGGGCGGCGACCACGTCGGCAGCATCGTCGTCGATGCCGATCGTCACCTCGGCCGGCTCGCCGCTGGCCCGTGCCACCAGCGCGACGCACCCGGCGGCGGCCGCCGCGCCGGCCACCAGCCAGCGGCGCCGCGACCGAACGGTGCGCTGGCGCGCCGCACCCGATGGTGCGCTCATCCCGACACCGCCGGTTCCACCCCCACCGACACCACCGGCGTCGGCGTCCCGTAGATGCCGCGCAGCACCGGCCGCGCCCGGCCGAACCAAGCGGCGGAGTGGGCCAGCGAGGCGATGGGCATGGCCATGGCGCCGAACGGCGCCGCCAGGGCGGCCACGGCCCCGCAGTACACGAGTTGGTTGAGCGAGGTGATCCGCACCAGGGCGCGCTCGCGTCGGGCGCTGATCAACTGGGCGGCGAGGATGTAGGTGGAGAACGCGGCACTGGTGGCGATGAACAGCGCGGCCAGCACCCCGGCGTGGGCGTAGGCGTTGGGGAACCAGTCGGCGAGGGGGTTGAGGGCCCACGGCCAACCGAGCAACGCCGCAGCGAGGACGCCGCAGCTCAGCAACACGCCGACGTACGCCAGGGACACGCGCGCCGCGACGGCACGGTCCCGCCGGTTCGCGGCCACCATCACCCGGGGCCGCAGCACCGCCAGCATGCCGCCGGCCAACACGAACAACGGCTGTGCCAGCTGCCGGGCGGCTTCGAGCTCGCCGACCGCGGCCGAGCCGGCGATGGTGGCCAGCAGCACCATGCCGACGAACCCGCCCAGCTGTTCGAACTGCGACGACAGCGCCATCCACTTGCCGAACGCGAACAGCTGACGCGGGGGCGGTCTCGACGCGGCGCGCTCGCCGCCCGCCGCCCGATGGGCGCGCCACGCACCGAACGCTGCCGACGCCGCGTTCGCCGCCGCCAGGGCGGTGAGCGGGATGGCCAGCGGGGCGACGCCGGCGGCGTGCAGGCCGAACACGGCGCCGAGCGCGGCGGTCAGCTGCACGGCCGACGTGCGCGCCGCCACGGCGGACTGCCCCGCCTGGTGCAGCAGGCGGCGGACGTGGTCCTGGACCGGCGAGATGGTGGCCACGGCGGCAGCCCCGGCGGCCAGCACGAGCCGGTCCGGCCACGCCAGTGCCGACAGCAGCGGCAGGCACACGAGCGAGGTCAGCACGGCCAGCACGGCGGCGGGCAGCAACGCGAGACCGGCGGAGGGGCCGATGGCCGCCAGCTGTCGCCGTGCGGCCCGGGAGACGAGGGTGACCTCGACGGGGGTGCAGTAGAGCTGCGTGACCGTCATCGACCCGAGCTGGAAGGTCGCCGCGTAGGCGACGCCGTAGGCGCCGAGCACCGGCAGCGGTAGGTGGCGGGTGGCGTAGAGCCCGACCGTGAACGAAGCGAGCGAGGCCAGCGCAGCGTCCACCACCGCTGCGG
Organism: Acidimicrobiales bacterium; assembly: GCA_041394365.1. Taxonomy (GTDB): domain Bacteria; phylum Actinomycetota; class Acidimicrobiia; order Acidimicrobiales; family CAIXPF01; genus CAIXPF01. The sequence continues at coordinate 162,783 of JAWKIM010000008.1, read as the reverse complement.
CCAGCGCGCGGCGCAGCCGGCTGATCGCCCTCATCGTGACGCCCTCGCGGTGTCGCCCGCCCGGCCGCGGGCCACGAAGCGGTGCAGGGCGCTGCCGGTGTCGTGGCCCCACTCCCAGGCCGAGACCATCCCCACCTCACGGATCGGCAGCGAGCGGGTGTTCGGATGCACGTCCTGCAGGGCCCGGTACAGCACCGGTTCGTCGCCCACCAGGGCCACGAATCGCCGGCCGTCGCAGAGCAGCCGCAGCCGGAACGGCCGGTCCCAGCGGACCAGGTCCCCGACGTTGGACCACACCGCGCCGTACACGTCCTCGAAGCCCCGGAACGTGAAGAACGCCGAGACGGAGGCGGACGCGCAGGCCTCGTCGAGCCAGATGCTCACCGAGAAGTAGTTGCGATCGTCCTGCCACACGGTCAACCCGGCCCGGCTGCGGCGCCCGGGCCGGCCGTCGTCGGGCGAGGCCGCGGCCGACAGTTCGAGATCGCAGTAGGTGGGATCATCCCAGCCGACGAGGTGGATCGTGCGCCCCGCCACCGGCCGGTCGATGTCGGCCGCAGCGGGCCGCGCCGGCCGTGGGCACCTCGATGCGGCCCGGGCCCTGGGCCCGGCGCCAGGGCAGCGAACCGGCGGCGCCGGCGGCCAGATCGGGGGTGGGCGAGGGGAACGTCTCCTCCAGCACCACGGTGCCGCCGGCCTCGAGGGGCCGACCGTGCGGGTCACCAGGTCGGCCAGCGGGAGCGTCGCCGGGTAGGCCTCGATCCGGGCCAGTCGCGCCGTCGCCCCGCCATCCCAGGTGATGGTGCAGGCGGCATCGGCCCCGGCGGTGCCGGCGCTCGCCGCCGCGACCGCCCCGATGACCGGGCTGTCCGCCGGCGCCCCCACCGCCGGCTCGTCAACCGCAGGCTCGTCAACCGCCGGCTCGTCAACCACCGGCTCGTCAACCACCGTCGGACGCATGCCGTCGACCACCGCGACGACCTCGCCGGCGTGCTCGGTGAGCTGCAGGTCGTGGTGGCCGCCGTCCAGCGACAGCGCCCAGTGGTGCTGCACCACCGCGGCGCCGCCCGCCGCGTCCCCGAGCGTGAGCCGCAGGCCGGTGGCGGTCAGCTCGGCCCGGCGCCGATCGGCACCGGCGGGCCCCCACGTCAGCGTGAGCCGCTGGGGCGGCGGCCCGAGCCCCGACAGCGCCAGGCGGAGCAGGCCGAACGGGCCCGGCGGCCCGTCCGACCACAGGGTGGCCGCCGCGGCGCCGGCACCCGCGGTCGTGTCGGCTGTCGGTCCGGCGCCGCCTTCGTCGACCACCACGCCGGCGGTGCCGTGCCACCATCCCCCGCGCTCGGCGCGGCGCGGTGTCCCGCCCGGGCGGGCGGCGAAGGCGTCGGCCAGGCAGGCGCCCCCGCACCAGTCGGCGAAGCGCCCGTCGTCGAGGACCTCGATGCTGTAGATCCGGCTGTCGCAGCTGAAGCCGATCTGTCCGGTGGCACCCTGGTGCACGCCGGCGTAGGCGGGTCCGACCAGGGGTCGGCCGTCCACGGCGAGCGGTCGGAACGCGGGGAAGGCGGGCAACCCCTTGGCGCCGGCGTAGTCCGAGCACGCCAGGTGCAGCACCCCGCCCGGCCGGACCACGGCGACGTGGTGGAACGGCAGGTTCTGCAGCCCCTGGAACAGCGGCACCGCCAGGCCACCGGCGGAGACGTTGAGCTCGCCGTTGTGGGGGCCGGTGCCGCGCACCACCAACGCCGACGTGCCGGGGCTGGCGGGCGACGGCAGCCGCGGTGCGGACCAGCCCACCAACAGGTTCTCGAGCAACGGTGCCGGGGCCTCGTCGCGGTTGTGCAGCCAGTAGCGCAGCTTGCGCGGCAGCCACTCGCGCGGCCGCGATCGTGGGTAGCGCAGCACGCGCCGCCACACCGGGACCGTCTCGCTGCCCACCAGCCAGCGCGCCAGCCGACGCCAAAGGGGGCCGACGGCGGAGGAGTCCGATGTGTTGTGGCCGTTGAGGAGGTGGACGTGCAGCAGTCGTCCCGGTAGGGGCTCCAACGGACCGTGCACCAGCGAGGTCCTGCCCCAGCCGCTCTGCGCCATGGTGCGCACCCGGAGCCCGCCCTCGTCGATCTCGAGCACCCGTTCCACGTCGGCCCCGTGGCGGACCGACCCGTCACCGGCCGCCGAGCCGAGCACTCGGCCCCTCGGTCGCAGGGTTTCGAAGCGGTCGCGCACCACGGCCCGCGGGCCTGCCGGTGCGGCCTCGCCGTGCGGTGCGACCTCCGCGACGGGCACCGCCTCCGATGGGGTGGGTCGGTCGGTGTCCACGGGGCCGGTCACCGTGCACCCTGCAGGGGACCGACCGGTACGGTCGGGAGCCGCCGGCGACGGGCGCGCCCGGGGTCGGCGGTGATCGTGCGGTACAGCTCCACCATGGTGGCGGCCGAGCGCTCGGCGCTGTGGGCCGCGGCGGCCTCCCGGCAGCGCCTCGTCCGCCGGTCCAGGTCGGCGGGATCGGCGGCCAGCTCGGCGATCGCCCGGGCCAGGCTCGGGGGGTCCACCGGCACCAGCCGGCCGGTGTCGCCGTCGGCCACGAACTCGCCCAGGGCGACGTGCTCGTTGACGTAACCGGCCACCGCGCAGCCACCGGCGAGGGCCTCCAGCGCGGCCATGCCGAAGCCCTCCAGCCGGGCCGTGCTCACCATGATGTCGCTGACCTCGTACAGCTCGGCCATGTCGGTTCGACGGCCGAGCAGGAGCGCCCGATCCCCCAGGCCGGCCGCCTCGAACCCGGCCGCCAACCGCTCATGATCGGGACCGTCGCCGGCCAGCAGCAAGCGCACGTGCTCGAAGCGTGTCGCCAGCGCGCCGAGCACCTCGACGAGGTCGCGCTGGCCCTTGTTCTCCTCGAGCCGGCCCACCGAGATCAGCACCGGGTAGGCGCCGTGCAGGCCGAGCTCGTCACGAAGCGCCTCGAGCGCGGCCTGGTCGGGCACCGCACCAGTCGGGATACCAGGCGGTATGACCTCGATGCGCTCGGGAGGCAGGCGCAGCGCGGCCGCGTGCGAGCGGCGGACGGTGTCGGACAGCGCGGTGATGCGCAGCGGGCCGAGACGGGCCAGCAGCCGGTTGACCAGGTTGCCGAGGCGTCGCCGGGCGAAGCGGGCCACCGGCTCGCCTGGCCGTCGGGGTTGATGCGAGGTGGCCACCGCCATCAGCGTGTTGACCAGCGGCCTGCCGGTCAGGGCGGCCACCACCAGGCCGACAATGCGGTCGCGCGGCGTGTTGTTGGTGTGGATGACCTCGCAGCCCTCGCCGCGCACCAGCCGCGACAGCGCGAGCCCGGCGCGCACCGGCCCGAACGGACCTCTCGCGTCGCAGCGCACCACGGTGACACCGGCCGCGTCGAAGGCGGCTTCCATCGGCCCCCCGCCGAGCGCGGCCACCACATGGTGCACGCCCTCGGCCGGGGCGGTCACCAGGTTGTGCACGATCACCTGACCGCCACCGGTGGCGAGGTCGGGCAGGAGGTGCAGCACCCGCAGCTCGCTCATCACGCCACGGCCGCCGAGGGATCGCGGACCGATGCGGCCGGTGCGCAGGAGACCTCGAGGTACAGCTCGACGGGACCGAGGAACCGCTCGACGAAGCGGGGGTCCATCACCGCCCAGTCGGCCTCGCCGGTGAACCGCGTCATCTGGCTGCGGTACTCGGCCAGCGCCGCCGTTTTGGCCGCCCGTGCCGCCCCCATCGCCACCGTCGCCGGCCGCAGGCGGGGCAGGGTGCGCAGTGGACGCACCACCAGCTGAGCGCACTGCGCCACCGGCGTGGCCTCGCGGTCCACCCAGGCGCGGACGTCCCATAGCCAGATCGGGTACTCGTACACCGCGATCGGGGCGGTGCCCCGCTCCCGATCAGGGCGCGGAGGGCGGCGTGGGCGGCGCGGTTGAGGGCCCGGTGGTCCTCGAGGCGGTCGATCCCGCAGGGCAACAGCACCTCCTGGGGCTCGACCTCCTCCAGCACGGCCAGCAACTGGGCCCGCAGCTCCCCCTGTCGTTCCACCAACGATCGTTCGGGGTGGCGGAGGAAGCGGATGGCGTCGTCGTGCACGCCGAGCCGGGCGCAGGCCCGCTGCGACTCCTCCTCCCGCACGGCGGCGAGCTCGTCAGCGCTGAGGTGGGCCGAGCGGTGCGAGTGGCGGCCGTCGGTGGCCACCACCACGGTGACCTCGGTGCCGGCCTGCCGCTTGTGCCACATGGCGGCCCCACAGCCCAGGACCTCGTCGTCGGGGTGCGGAGCGAGCACCAACGTGCGGCGGAGGTGCGCCTCCGGTCCGATGGCCACAGCGCGACGCTCGAGCCGGCGCTGCAGCACGGTGGCGACGGTGTTCACCCCCCGCTCGATCGGGGCGGCGCTCAGCAACGCGCGCCGGGCGCGGCCGCTCACCGGGCCACCTGATCATCCCCGCCGGCAGGCGGCCGGCGGGACACCACCAGGGTGGCGAGGGCCCACGACGACGCGGCGATGAACAGCACCAGACCGATATCGGCGATGTGCAGGGCGTGCGCGTGGCTGAAGTGGAACAGGATCGGTCCACCGTTTCCGGCCCACAGGTCCGAGTGGGCGAGCACCGGCCACACCACGGCCACGATGGCGCCCGCCGCTCCCAGCAGGGTCACCGCGAAGCGCCGCGTGTCGGTTCCCGGCCGCCACAGGTGCAGCCGGGTGAGCACGCTCACCGGCGACAGGTCGGACGGCCTACCGGTTGTGCCGCCGCCGCTCACACCGACGTCACTTGCTTCGCGATCCAGCGGTAGGTCGGCTCGAGCCCCGCTTGCAGGCGGGTCGGCGGTTCCCAACCCAACACCGTGCGCAAGCGGGTGTTGTCGGAGTTGCGTCCACGGACGCCCTGCGGTCCCTCCACGTGACGGATGCTGATGTCCCGCTTGCCGGAGATGGCGATGATCATGGCCGCCAACTCGTTGATGCTGACCATCTCGTCGGAACCCAGGTTCAATGGTTGGCGATGCGGCGAGCGCATGATGCGCTCGATGCCCTCGACGCAGTCGTCGATGTACCAGTAGCTGCGGGTCTGCTCGCCGTCTCCCCAGACCTCGTTCTCGCCGCCGTCGGTCACCTCGGCCACCTTGCGGCACAGCGCCGCCGGCGCCTTCTCGCGCCCACCCCGGTAGGTCCCGTTGGGACCGTAGATGTTGTGGAAGCGGACCACCCGCACGTCGAGGCCGTGCTCGATGCCGTAGTACTCGCACGCCTTCTCCGTGAACAGCTTCTCCCAGCCGTAGGCGTCCTGCGGGTCGGCCGGGTAGGCGTCCTCCTCGCGCAGCGGGGCGACGTCGGCGTCCTCCTGGAGGTGCTGGGGGTAGATGCACGCCGAGGAGGTGTAGAGGTAGCGCCCGACGCCGTGGCATCGGGCGGCCTCCAGGGTGTGGAGGTTGATGAGGGCGTTGTTGCGCAGGATTTCGGCGTGGTGCGAGGAGATGTAGCCCATGCCACCCATGTCGGCGGCGAGGGCGTAGACCTCGTCGGCCCCGCGGAGGGCGTCGAGGCAGGCCCGCGGGTCACGCAGATCGGCGAGCACGAACTCGTCGGCGGCGGTGTCGACGAACTCCGGCTCCTTGATGTCGACGCCACGGACGGTATGGCCGGCCGCTTTGAGGTGGGCCACCAGGTGGGCCCCGATGAAACCACCGGCTCCGGTCACGACGATGAGGCTCATTCCGTGCATTCCTCCCTGGTTGCGCGTTCGGACGCGGTCACCGACCCGCTCCTCTGGCCACGGCGAGCACGGTGCGGGCGAGGATGGCGGCGTCGCCCCAGAACGTGATGCGGGTCAGGTAGGCGACGTCACGGGCCAGGTGGAGCACGAGCGGCTCGGATCGGTCGGGCGAGACCTGCCACGGCCCGGTCAGGCCGGGCTTGACCCGATGCCGCGGATGGCCGTACAGGCCGTGGCGCTCGACCAACTCCACCAGCTCGGGGCGGGGACCCACCAGGCTCATGTCCCCCCGCACCACGTTCCACAGCTGCGGGAGCTCGTCGATGCTGAGCCGGCGCAGTAGCGTACCGCGCGGTGTGTGGCGGGGGTCGGCCGCGGTCTTGTGCTCGTTGCGACGATCCGGCCCGCCGTACCCGCCGGCCCCGAGGCGCCGATCCACCTGCATCGTGCGCACCTTGTAGATGGTGAACGGGCGGCCGCCGAGCCCGATGCGCTGCTGGCGGAAGAACGCACCGCCGGGCCCGATCTGTGGGCGCACCCACAACAGCGCGACGACGAGCACCGGGGAGAGCAGGATCAGCAGCAGCAGGGCGATCACACGGTCGAGTGCCGGCTTGCCGAAGCGCTCGTAGGGCGTCCGCCGGATGAACACGCCGATGCGTTGCCAGAGGAGATCGTCGAGCTCGATGGGCGCCAGCACGGTCCGGGCCGCGTCGGGGGCGTCACCAGCCAGCTCGAGCTCCTCGCCAGCAGAGTCACTCCTTGACCCTCGGGCAAAGGAAACGGCAGACAGGTTGCTTCGATGAGCCGCCACGTCTTTTCCATCCGTCCGCTCCGGGAGCAACCCCTCCTAGGCGCTCCTCGAGGAGTTCCTAGCAGCACTTCCAGTTGCATCCCACCAGGAAACAGGATTGCAAAGGAGCCGACGCAGGGAGTGATGACAGCACCCGATTTCGCACCATTTTCAGCTGACGGGTGCGTAGCAAGGGGCACTGTCGACCAAGAAACATCAAGAATAAATGGGTGTCACAATAAACGCGCTTCGTGGTTTCAGGCGGCCACGACGCCACTTGGCGAATCTTCATGACCACGCGAAGTTGCGATGATATCAACGATCATGCAGGTGCCGACGCATCGCACGAGCAACACCACGGACCGCTAACACCCGACCGGCGATCAGGTTGGCCCACGCGCCGTCGAATCAAGAAAGAACAAGTATCCCGTTAGACGAACGCGATTATCCCAATCACGAAACAGTTGAGCGAACGGCGCTAGTCTCCACTTAAGGAACTCTGCTTGCGCGCGCAAGGAATAAGATTTGCTCCACATCACCCGACCGACCGATGGGCATACCGTCTAGTACGGAGACAGCTCCCCCGAGGCGGCGGCACCGGTGAGCGCCCGCGGCCCCGGGGGACGCTCAGCAGTACTGGATCAGCGTGGGGTACGGGTTCGTCCAGCCACTGCCGCCGGGGTGGATCTCGAAGTGCAGGTGCGGCGTGCCGGTGGCGTTGCCGGTGTCACCCACGTACCCCACCACGTCGCCCTGCGACACCCGGCCCAGCTGACCGAACTCGTCGAGGTGGGCGTAGAAGTAGCGGTTGCCGTCGTCGCCGAGGAGGAACACGCCGTTGCCGCCGGCGTCCTCCCAGCCGTAGTTCACCGCCGTGCCCGACACGACGGCCACCAGCGGTGTGCCGTAGTCGGCGAACATGTCGGTGCCCCGGTGGCTGCGGCCGTTGGAACGCGCCGCGCCCCAGGTGTCGCTGTAGGAGTACGCGCCGGTGATCGGGCACAGCCAGTCGACCGGCACCACCGGGCGGGGCGGCGTGGCCGCTCGCGCCGCGGCGCCGCCGTCGCCCGAGCCGCCACCACCCGACCCGGCGGCCGCGGCCGCCTCCGCCGCCACGGCGGCCTCATAGGCGGCCTGAGCGGCGGCCGCCTCGGCCTCCCGGCGGGCCTGCTCGGCCAGCCGCTCCTCCTCTTGGCGCTGCGCCTCGAGCACCTCGAGCTCGCGCAGCCGGGCGTAGAGGTCGTCCTGGCGGCCGAGCAGCTCCTCGCGCTGGCGCTCGGCGTCAGCCACCTGCCGAGCGAGGTCGTCGAGCTGGCGCTGCAGCGCCACCTTGGTGGCCCCCAGCTCGTCGGCCCGGCTGGTGGTCCGACCCCGCACCGCTCGTGACAGCGCGTTGGCCCGGGCCTGGGCGTTGAGATCCTCGCCCACGAGCGGCGTCTCGCCCACACCCGCCCGGATGTACTGGTCGACCAGCTCGTCGGCCACCACCCGGCGCAGCGCCTCGTACTGCTCCCGGGCGGCCTGCACCGACACCTCGGTCTGCGCCACCCGGGCCTGGGTGTCCTGCAGCAGGTTGTCGGCGGCCACGAAGGCGTCGGCCGCCGCCTGTGCCTCGGCCCGGGCGGCTTCCAGCTCGGCGGCGTCGGCCCCGACCACCGGGGCGAGCGCGCCGCCGCCACCCACCCACGCCGCCGTGGCGGCGGTGAGCCCCAGAGCGAGCCAGCGGGCCCGGAGCGGGCGGGGCCTCTTCGTCACAGGCCGGTCAGGCTAGTGGCGGGCCCGCCGGCCCGGCGGGGTCCGGGGGCGCCGCCTCCCCCGCCGCTTGCACCTCCCCCGCCTCCCCCGCCTCGGCGGCGAGGTCGCGCTCGTCGCGGATGTCGCCCACCAACTCCTCGAGGATGTCCTCCAGGCTCACCACGCCCAGCGGGGCGCCGTCCGCACCCCCATCGGCGCCACCGGCGACCAGCAGGGCGAGGTGGGTGCGACCGCGGCGCATGTCGCGCAACAGCAGCTCGAGGCTGTCCTCCGGCCGGCACAGCAGCAGCTTGCGCCAGAACCGGGGCGGCACCGGCAGCGACCGCTCCGCCAGGGGCACCGCCAGCAGATCCTTGGTGTGCACGAACCAGCGCACCGCGTCCCGCCCCTCGGGCGCCAGCGGCAGGCGGGAGTGCCCGGTGGCGGCGGCGACGGCCTCGACATCGGCCACGCTGGCACCCAGGCCCACCGAGACCACCTCCGACCACGGGGTCATGATCGACACCGCCGGCTTGCCGGCCAGGTCGAGGGCGGCGGCCAGCAGTCCGTGGGCGAACTCCTCGATCAGCCCCTCCTCGTGGGACGCCTCCACCATGGCGGCGATGGCTGCGGGGCTCGACGGCTGTTCGAGCGCCCGCGACGGCGTCACGCCGACCAGACGGGTGCCCAGGTTGCCCGCCACGTTGAGCACCCAGATGGCCGGGCGGAACAGCCACAGGTAGGCGCGGTAGGGCAGCGCCAGCCCCATCAAGGTGGCCTCGGGGGCGGTGATGGCCAGGTTCTTCGGCACCGTCTCACCCAGCGTGGTGTGCAGCACCACGACCACCAGCAACGACACGATGAAGGCCACGGGGTGGGCGACGCCTTCGGGCACCACGGGCACCGCCGCAGCGAGCCGGCGCAGCTGTTCGTCCACGAACGGCTCCAGCACCGAGCCGAGCCCGAGCGAGGCCATGGTGATCCCCAGCTGGGCGCCGGCCAGCTGCAGCTGGATGTTGCGGGTGGCGTCCAACGCCACCGACGCCAGCCGGCTGCCGGCCGCGGCCCTGGCCTCCAGGCTGCTCTGGCGGGCGGCGATGGAGGCGAACTCGGCCGCCACGAACAGGGCGTTGGCGGCGAGCAGCACCACGCCGACCACGATGGCGATCACGGCCGCCCCACCGCTGCGGGACCGGGCCGCCCGGAGCTGAGGCCGGAGGGCGGGGTGATGCGCACCTGGGCGATGCGCAGGCGGTCGAGGGCCACCACCTCGAAGCGCCAGCCGTCGAGCTCGACCGCGTCGGCGACGGCGGGGATGCGGCCGAAGCGGGCCAGCAGGTAGCCGGCCAGCGTCTCGTAGCCGCCCTCCGGCAGCGCACACCCCGTGGCGTCGGCCACCTCGTCGGGGTGCAGCCGGCCGTCGAGCACCCAGCCGTCACCGGCGAGCTCCACCGGGGGCCGGCGACTGGGGTCGTGCTCGTCCACGATGTCGCCGACGATCTCCTCCACCACGTCCTCGACGGTGATGATGCCGGCGGTGCCGCCGTGCTCGTCCACCACCACCGCCAGCTGCCGACCGCCGCCGGCCAGATCGACGAGGACGCGGTCCAACGAGCGGCTCTCGGGCAGGACGAAGGCGTCCTCGACCAGGGCGAGCACGGGGGTGCGATCCCGCTCGGAGGCATCGACCTCGTAGACGCGCTGCACCCGGGCGATGCCGACGACGTCGTCGGGGCCGTCGCCGTAGACCGGGAAGCGGGAGTGGCCGCTGGCCACGCTCAACGCCACCAGGTCCGCCACCGTGGCCTCGCGATCGAGGGCGACCACATCGCCGCGGGGCACGAGCGCATCGGCGGCCGTCTTGCCGGCGAAGCGGATCGAGCGCTCGAGCAGGTCGCGCGCGCCCTCGTCGAGCGCCCCTTCGTGGGCGGCGGCCTCGATGACGATGCGCAGCTCCTCGATGGTGCGGGTGGTGGCCAGCTCCTCCCTCGGTTCGATGCCGAGCCGGCGCAGCAGTGCGTTGGCCGACCCGTTGAGCACCCGGACCAGCGGCGAGGCGACCGCACCGTAGAGCCGGACCACCGGGGCGAGGCGCAGCACGGTGCGTCGGGAGCGGGCCAGCGCCACGTTCTTGGGGATCAGCTCCCCGAGGACCATCTGGGAGACGGTGGCGACGAACAGCGCGAGGAACACCGCCAGCCCGCCGCTGCGGTCCTCGCCGCCCAGCAGCGGGGCGAGCAGCTGGCCGATGACCGGCTCGGCGATGAAGCCGAGCAGCAGCGAGGACACGGTGATGCCGATCTGCGCGGCCGACAGGTGGAAGCTGAGCTCCGACAGCAGCCCGGCGGCCGGGCGGGCGCCTCGCCGGCCCGCCTGCACGTCGGCCTCGATGGCCACCCGGTCCACCGCCACCAGGGCGAACTCGACGGCAACGAAGAAGGCGTTGGCCCCCAGCAGGGCCACCACGAGAGCGATGCGGACGGCGGTCGCCATCAGCGCAGCGGGGGCTCGGCCATGGACGGCCAGTGTAGGGAGCCCGTCGCGGGCCGCCCGGTATGGTTGCAGCGCGTGCCCGCAGCCGATCCCGAGCCCAACCCCTCCCCCGCCGCCCGGTGCCGAGCCGGATCCCGATCCGTCGACGGTGCTGCGCCTGAGCGGGGTGCGGTTCCGCCGCAGCGATCGCGACCTGCTCCACGACATCGATCTCGAGGTGGGCGACGGCCAGCGGTGGGTGCTGCTGGGGCCGAACGGCGCCGGCAAGACGTCGCTCATCCGCATCGCCGGGCTCTACGAGTTCCCCACCGCCGGCACGGTCGACGTGCTCGGCCATCGCGCCGGCCGGGTCGACGTGCGCACGTTGCGCCCCCGCATCGGCTTCAACTCCCCCGCCCTGACCGACCTGCTGCGCCCGCAGCTCACCGCCCTCGAGCTGGTGTCGGCCGCGCTGCACGGCTCGCTCGTGCCGTGGTGGACCCAGGTCACCGAGGACGAGCACGAGCTGGCCCGCCGCCAGCTGGCCCGCGTGGGTTGCGCGGCGCTGGCCGAGCAGACCTACGGCACGCTGTCGAGCGGCGAACGCCAGCGGGTGCTGCTGGCCCGCACGCTGGTGACCCGGCCCTCGCTGCTGCTGCTCGACGAACCCGGCGCCACGCTCGACCTGGTCGGCCGTGAGCAGCTGATCGAGACGCTCGACGCCATCGCCGCCGAGGCCGACAGCCCCCCGATGGTGTTGGTGACCCACCACGTCGAGGAGATCCCGGCGTCGTTCACCCATGCGCTGCTGCTGCGCGACGGCACGGTGTCCTTCGCCGGGGCCATCGCCGAGGCGCTGCAGCCGGACCGGCTGTCGGCCTGCTTCGGCATGGCCCTCGATGTCCAGCACCACGACGGGCGCTGGTCGGCGCGCCGCGCTCGGTAGCGGTTGGCGGCGCGCCGGCGCACGCCGTCACCCGGCAGCGGCGATCCAACCCGCCCGGTGAAGCCGATGAGCACGATCGGCTTGGAATACTGGCAACCATGCGTCTGCCGTCGAGAGGAGGCCTCGCCATCCTGCTGGTGGCCGCGGTGGCGATCGCCTCGTTCACTGACCGCGACCGATTCTCGACGGCGCCCGCGGAGCGGGTCGAGGCCGGCGCGGAGCCGGCCGGCCGGCCGGGAGCCGGCGGGGACCTCCACCCGCAGACCGGCCTCAACGGCCTGGCGCTCGGCCCCGGCGGGCTGACCGTCACGGGCACCACCGCACCCGCCGGCGTGTCCTCCAACCGGCCGACGCCCCGAGGCGCGGTCCTCGACGGCACCGTCACCACCGTCGCGCCACCCGCCACCACCAGCGGTGCCACAAGCGGCCCCGCCACCGACGCGGGCCCCACCGACGGCACGGGCGGGGCGGCGGCCGCCACCACCTCCGGAACCGGTGCCACCGGGTCTCCGGCCGCCGTGCCACCCGCCGCCGCGCCCACCGTGCGCCTCGCTGCCGGCCAGGACGCCCAGCGGGTGGTCGACGCCGCGCCGGAGGGCGCCGTGATCGTGCTGGGTAGCGGGGTGCACCAGCGGTTCTCGGTGCAACCCCGCACCGGCCAGTTCTTCCTGGCCGAGCCCGGGGCGGTGCTCGACGGCGGCGGCGTGCTGGCCCACGCGTTCTACGCGGTGCGCGACGGCCACCCCATCCCCGACTCGGTGGTGATCAGCGGCGCGTCGCGCGACGCCCGCCTCGAGATCCGCAACTACACCACCGGCCAGCTGCAGACCGGCGCCGTGCACCCCCACGTCGACACGCGCCCGTCGCTGGGCATGGGCCGCAACTGGGTGGTGCAGTGGTGCGACATCCACAGCAACGGGGCCAGCGGCATCCGCACCGCCGACGGGATGGTGATCCGGGAGAACGTGATCCACCACAACGGGCAGCTGGGCGTGGGCGGCACCGGCGTGGGGATCACCGTGGTGGGCAACGAGATCGCCTACAACCGCACCCGCGACGATGTCGACCCGACCTGGGAGGGCGGTGGCCTCAAGCTGGTCTCCACCACCGGTGCCCGGGTGCAGGGCAACCTGGTCTACGGCAACCGCGGCAGCGGCCTGTGGACCGACATCGATGCGGTGGGCACCGTCACCGTGGGCAACACCGTGGTCGGCAACGAGCTCGCCGGCATCTTCGACGAGATCAGCTACGGCGCCGAGATCCGTGACAACGTGGTGCGCGGCAACGGCACGGTCGACAGCGGCTGGTACTGGAACGCCGGGATCCAGATCGCCGCCTCCCGCAACGTGGTGGTGACCGGCAACCAGCTCAGCGGCAACCGCCAGGGCATCCTGCTGATCCAGCAGCCCCGCGGCGGCGGCTCACAGGGCACCTACGTGCTCGACAACATCGTGGTGGAGGGCAACGCCATCGCCGACAGCGGGGTCACGGGGGCCATTCGGGACACGTTCGCCTACGACACGTTCGCCGCCGCCATCGCCTTCCGGGCCAACACCTACACCGGCAGCTCCGCCGGCAACTTCGTGTGGGATGACACCGAGCTCGACGCCGCAGCCTGGCAGGCCGTCGGGTTCAGCTGACGCCGGCGCCGCCGGCCGGTGCACGTCGACGCCGCTCGGGGGACGCCTCCGCTGTCCCCGCCGTCGCCGCGGTCCCCGCCGTCGCCGCCTCCACGGGTGACCGCCGGGCCAGCACCACCGACGCCGCCCAGGCGAGGAGCGCGGCCGTACCGGTGAGCATGCTGAGCCGCACGGTGCCGGTGTCACCCAACCCCAGCAGCTCGCCACCGCGATGCCCGAACGGCCAGCTGAACAGCGCCGCGGCGAGCCCGGCCGCGAGCAGCACCACCGGGTCACGCCACGAGGTACCGGCCGGCCCCCCGGTCTGCCGCCAGCGCTCCACCACGATCACCGACACGGCCGGGAGCGCGAGCACCAGATCGTAGGGCTGGCGCCACAGGGCGACGAGGGTGCCCAGCACCACCACCGCGAACAGGTGCGCCGGATCGCTGCAGCGGCGGGCCGCCCAGGCGGTCACCCCGAGCACGACCAGACCGATGAGCAGCTCCAAGGACGGCGGCGGGTCCGCACCAACCAACTTGGCCAACACGGAGGTGGCGTCGAGCCGGCTGGGCGAGCGCAGCAGGCCGAACGGGTGCCCGGCGGAGTACTCCAGGTCCTCCAGCATGATCCGCACCAGCTGCACCGGGCCGTCGGTCCGCAGCAGCAGCAGGCCCACCGGCAACCAGGTGGCCCAGGCCGCGACCGTACCCCACAGTACGGCGGGCCGCAGCCATCGGTGGTGCCCACCGGCCACCGCCAGCAGCACCGCCACGGGCAGCCCGACCGAGGGCTTGGCCCACGCCGCCGCCACCGCCAGCGCCACCAACCCCGGTCGGTGCCGCCGTGCGCCGAGCACGCCGGCGGCGAGGCACAGGGCGACCCACGGACCGCTCTGGCCGTACTGCAGGGCCTGGAACCCGCCCCGGCTGGTCATCACCACGGCCGCGTAGCCCATGGCCACCAGGGCGACCGGCCAGGACCACCGCATCGGCGAGCGGCGGTGTGCCCCACCGGCACCCAGGCCGGCGGTGACGGCCACCAGGGCGCCGGTGGCCAGCACCACCACCACCGACAACACCACGAACAGGCCGGCCGCCACCGGCAGGTCCAGCGCCGACAGCGGCGCGAACGGGAGGTAGTTGATGGGGAAGTACGGCGGCAGCTCCTGGTCCACGGCCATGGTGGCCAGGTACCGCTCGTAGTCGTAGGGGTTGCCGCCCCCGGCCAGCGCCCGCACCGGTTGGTACAACGCGTCGCGGTAGTCGCTCAACGCGCCGGTGGCCGAACGATCGCCGCTGGCCTCGCGGTCATAGGCACCGACCGTGCCCACCACGATCACGGCCAGACCGAGTGCGAAGGCGGCCACCACGGCACCGAGCAACGCCGGCGCCGGCCGGCCACGGGCGGTTGTGCTCATGCGACGGGCAGACCGAAGAAGCGGCGCAGCCGTTGCGCCGGCCACGGCGGCTGCTGGGCGTAGTGCAACAGCGTCGGCGGGGTGACCACGTTGCGGCGGACGAGCAACAGGCCGCACCCCGCGCCGAACACCGCCCACATCCACGCGCCCGCCTGCGGGCTCTCGTAGGCGGGGTCGAAGTAGGCGTTGATGTGCAGCGCCACCATCATGCCGATGAGCACGGCGGCGGCCACCCGTACCCGCTGCTCGCGGCAATCACGGCGGCGGGCCAGCGCGGCCAGCGACGCCGCCCACGTGGCCCACAACGACAGCCACAGGATCAAGCCGATGGCGCCCATGCGGGCGAAGACCGACAGGTGGGAGTTGTGCGGGCTGCGCAGCGAGCCGTCACCGAGTTGGTTCTCGAAGCCGAGCTCGTCGCCCAGGTTGGGACCGAACCCCCACCCCGAGACCTCCCGCTCGTTGAGGAACGTCTTGTCGATGATCGTGGCCCACAGGCGCTCCCGCCATTCGGCGTTGCCCTCCAGCGTGCCGCGAACGGGATCGTTGCGGTCCTCGTAGTTGAGCCCGACCAGGCTGAGCGTGTTGTTGGTGAGCTGGCGCACGCCCAGGTCGCGCCCGGCCGAGACCTTCAGATCGAGGGCGAAGCTGATCACGAAGAAGGCCAGGCACACCGCCAGCGCCCGCCGAGCGACCCGGCCCAACCGCAGCGACGACGGCAGCACGGTGGTGCCGATCACGATGCCGAAGGCCGCAGCCAGGAAACCGCCGCGCGTCTGGGTGCCGACCGCGGCGATGTCGATGACGGCGATGGTGAAGATCACGGTGCGCCGGCGCTCGCTCGCACCGGACCAGCGATCGTGCCAGGCGAGCAGGGCGACCATGGTCAGCAGCGGCGCCAGGTTGGACGGCTTGTGGGTGAGGATCGACACGTCGGTGAAGGGCACCTTGGGCCCGACGGTGGTGCCGCCCGCCCGTTCGGCCAGGATGGCGAACGGGGCCCACACCAGCAGCGGCCACGTCAGCGCCGAGGCGAAGCGGAGGCAGCGGGCGAAGGCCTGCTCGGGCCCCGTCCGGCGGAACCAGGCGACCACGAATGCGCCCACCAGCGCGTAGTACCACAGGGCGGAGTCCCGCAGGGCGTCGATGCGGTACGCCGGCAGCGACTGCACCAGCCGCAGCGCCGCCCAGCCCACGAAGGCGGTCAGCGCCGAGAACGGCAGCAGGCGGTGGCCGCGGAACCAGCGGGTGTCGGTGGCCAGCAGCGCGACCACGGGCAGCAGGGCCAGCTCCCCGATGAACAGCGGGGTGCCCGGCAGGTGCAGGTAGGCGAAGCCCTTGTCGAACATGGCGTAGCCGAACAGCATCACCGCCCAGAGGGTGGCCACCGCACCCCAGCGGCGGTCCCACACCGACGGCGGGGCGGCCGACGCGTCGGCCACGGGTGAGGCGCCCCCGGCTTCGCCCACCTCGGGGCCGATCGCCGGCGACGATCCCCGGGCGGCACCCGGGTGGGGGGCGGCCACCACCCGCCGGCCGACGGCGGTCGGCGCCACCATCAGCCGGCGTTGCGGTCGGTCACGTAGACGTAGCCGAGGAGGTCCCAGCCGAGCACCTGCACCCGGCGGGCGACCTCGGCCGTCGCCGCGATCGACTCGTGGTGATCGATGACCACCACGATGGCGTCGATCTGGTTGCCGTCGGCGTCATCCCGGGCGTACTGCGGGCATTCGACGAGGACCAGCGTGTCGCCCTCGCCGGCCCCGCCGGACCCACCGGCCCCGGTGCCGCCGGGTTCGCTGCGCTGGGTCATCGACCCGTTCCCGTTGCCGTACGAGGCGGTGGGACGGATCCCACCGGCGGCACCGTCGTCGTCACCGCGGGCCGGCGCCACGGCCGGGCCCTCCGATCGGGCGTCCTCATCCGCAGCGACGCCGAGGCCCGTGGAGGGGTCCCGATCTCCGTCGAGGTCGAGGTCGAGGTCGAGCCAATCGAGATCGGTCCCGTCGAACGGGCCGTGCTGGTCGTCGAGGCCCGCCGGCCCGTCCAGCGCTCCGTCGTCCGCCATGGCGTCGTCGAGCCCGACCCCGTCCGGCTCGACCCCGTCCAGCAGGGGCTCCGTCAGCTCGACGTCGTCGGGCGGGCCACCGTCGCCGTCTCCCTCGCCGCTGCGGTCGACCCCGCCGCCGGACCACCGGGTGGCGGTGGCGGTGGCGGATCGTCCCGAGGCTGCACCCTGCACCGACGGGGCCGGGTCGTGGCGGTCGTAGCCGGCCGAGGAGCCGTTCTGCACGGAACCGTTGCGCACCTCGCCGGCCGGCGCGGTGCCGTGCGAGCCGTTCACCCCCGCCGCCCCGTTGGCGGTGCGGACCTCGCCGTCGAGGCCGTCGCGACCGTCGCGCAGGTCGATGGTCAACGCCGGGGTCGCCGCCGCGGGCTCGTCGTGCTCCGCCGCCGTACCGGCCAGCATGTGCTGGAGCGCACCGCCGAGGGGGCGAGCTCTCTCGACGAGGACGGCGACACGAAGCCGAAGCGGGAGATCTCCCGGCGGCGGGCCTCGCCCTCCACCACGGTGGCGAGGAACTCGAGCACCGACTCGCGCTGGCGCACGACGGCGGCGGTGGGCGTGCCCCGGCCGTGGGCGGGGATGGTGGCGAGGTAGCGCAGGCCCAGCAGCCGCTCGGGTTCCGACGCCGACTCGAACGTGCGACGCCGCCGGGCCTTGACGTAGGCCGCCGCCGTACCGGCCAGGCCTCCGACGAAGCCGCCGAGCAGCACGAAGCGCAGCGCGCCGCCGGCCGCGCTCTCGGTGTAGGTGGTGGAGCGCCGCGTCACCCCCGACGGGTTGCGGGCCAGATCGATGGTGACCTCGCGCATCCGGATGCTGAGCGAGGTGCGCTCGTCGTAGAGGCGGGCTCTGGTGGCGATGGCGGCGTCGAGGCGGGCGTCGACCATCGTGGCGCCGGCGTCCTGGTAGGAGGCGATCTCCCGGTCGAGCGTGGCGACCTTGGTGTCGAGCTCGTCGATCTGGTCCTCGAGCGCGTTGATCGTGTTGTCGAACTCGGTGCGGGTGACCGCTTCGGCGGCGTCGATGTACGCCACGACCACGGCTTCATCGGCCGCGGCGGCGAACGCCTCGTCGGCATCGCCGAAGGCGACGGTGAACGTGTTCGAGGCGTCGCTGCTGCGCACGGCGAGGCCGTCGGCCACGTCGTCCATGGTGATCTCGCCCCAGCGCGAGCCCGACAGCCGGCTGGCCGCCGCCCGCAGCACCTCCGGCGACTGCAGCAGGTCCACCTGGTCCGCGACATACCGCTTGGCATCGAGGTTGGGCGAGCCCTGGAACAGCGCGGTCAGGCGCGGGTCCTGCACGGTCAGCTCGGTGGACGCCTCGTAGCGGTCACCGGCGGCCACGGCCCCGGCCCCGCCGAGCAGCAGGCCGCCCACCACGGACAACCCGACCACCAGCGGGTGGCGCAGCGCCGCCCCGATCACGGACGGTTCTTCGATGGGATGCGGGTCGGTCATGTCAGAACCCTTCCGTGTTCGACGCAGCGCGCGTGGTGCCGCGGCACCACCGCCTGCTGCCTCCGCCGTTCGATCACGCTGCTGCAGGCTACCGATCGCCACGATGCGGGTGGCGGCAGCACCGATGAACCCGAACGCGTAGGCCCAGGCGCCGGCGATCCCTGCAGTGGACGCGAGCAACAGCTGTGGGGGAAAGCCGGCAATTTGTCCCAGCGCGGCGGGCTTCACCCGCCGCCGGCCCAGCAGCGACGACACCGTCGACAGCGGGAGGTGGAACAGCAGCTGCGAGATGATCACCACCTCGAGCAACCACGGTTCCTCGTACGCGGCCGGGAACCAACCGGGCAACGGGTTGAGCGGGTTGACCCGCGTCGAGGCGAGCAGCAACACGGCCGAGACCGCGGTCAACACGAGGCCGTACTGGCGCCGCGCCCGCCGTCCGCCCTCGTGGTCGCCGCTGAGGTGCGCCCGGAAGAGGACCGGGTTGAGGACGGCGAGCAGGGCGGTGGACACCACGTAGACGGGCTGGCTGAGCACCCGCACCGCCTCGCACAGGCCGGCGGCGGTGACGCCGGCCAGGCGGGAGACGAGCAGGAGCGACCCGAGGCCACCAGCCGCCTGGGCGGTGCCGGCGCCGGTGAGCCAGCGACCGGTGCGCATCAGCTCGGCGGCGTCGAGGTGCCGCCCGGTGAGCGCGAGCCGCTCCCGGCGTAGCTGGGTGAAGCCGAGCGTGCTCGAGGCGACGTTGGCCAGGAAGAGCGCCCCGAAGGGCGCCAGCGCCCGGCCGCCGCCGCCCGTGCCCAGCAGCACCAGGCCGATCAGCGTGACCGTCGCCTGCACCGCCGACATACCGGCGGCGATGTTCGACCGGTGCGCTTGGTGGCACAGCCGGCGGATGTGGTCCTGCAACGGCGACAGCGCCGCGGTGGGGACCATGGTCAGGGCCAGCGGCCAGAACCCGGGTCGCGACGTCCCCACCGTGAGCGCGATCAGGGCGACGGTCAGCACGGCGGTGGCGGCGCCGGCGGCCAGGACCCATGGGGCCAGACTGCGCAGGCCCCGGAACTGGCCCGACAGCGGCCCGCGCACCGCCTCCAGCTCGGCGGGCACGCACAGCAGCTGCGCTGGTACGACGGCACCGAGCAGGAACCCGGTGAAGAACAGGGCGTAGACGCCGAGCAGCTCGGCGTCGAGGGCACGGGTGGCGTAGATGCCGAGCGAGAACGACGCCAGGGACGACCCGGCGACATCGACGAAGCCGAGCGCGAAGCGTGGCGAGCGCGATCGCCCGAGGCGTTGCCTCGGGCATGCGGCGGAGGGCGACGGTTCCTGCGCTCACCGCGGCCCGAACGAACGCACCGTGGCGCGCCCGGGTCCAAACCCTCGTCGCCCGCTTGCTGCTCGCTGCTGTCCTCCCACGCGACCCCATCGTGCGCCCCACGAGCGCGCTGTCGTCAGGCCGAACAGCTCCTCGAAGTAGTGCTTCAGCAGCCGGGCGACGAAGGCGGTGGCGACCAGCACCGTGCCCCCAAGGCCGAACCGGTGCCCACCACCACGAGCGCCAGCTGATCGATCAGGGCGTGGCCGAGCCCGTCGCGCACGGCGATGATGCCGAAGCCGATGACGGCCAGCGCGCTGAGCACGAACGAGGCCACCGCGGTGGGCACCAGCAGGGCGGAGGGCCGCAGCAGCAGCCCGGCGCGCAGGTACGACGACACCGATCGGGCGAGCTTGGCCGACGACACCCGGCCCGGCGCCTCCTTGGTGGCGGTGGCCCAGTCGAGGTGCGCCGGGATCTCGACCAGCCGGGCACCGGTCATGCGGGCCTTGTGGATGATCTCGGTGTTGATGTCGGTGCCGTTGGCGCGCAGCGGCAGGCTGCGGATCAGGTCCCCGCGGTACGCCCGCACCATGCAGGTCAGCGTGGCCAGCTCGCCGTACACCGCGGTGGACAGGTAGCGGTTTGCCGAGCGCGACAGCAACAGGCGCAGCCAGGGCACCCCGCTCACCTCGCCGCCGTCGAGGTAGGCCGAGGCCAGCGCCACGTGGGCGTGCTGCTCGTCGAGGGCGTCGAGCAGACGGTCGACGTAGGCGGGGTCGTAGGTGAGATCGCAGTCGAGGGTGACCACCACGTCGCCGAGGCTGTGGCGGAACCCGGTGCGCAGGGCGGCGCCGAGGTTGCCGTTCACCCGGTGGTGCAACACCCGGACGTGGGGGTGGGAGGCGGCGAACGTGTCGGCGATGGCGCCGGTGCGGTCCCGTGAGCCGTCGTCGACCACGATGAGCTCGAAGCGGTAGCGCTCGTGCTGGCCGCTGAGGTGGGTGTGCAGCCTCGCCAGGTTGGCGCCGAGCACCACCTCCTCGTTGTAGGCCGGCACGATGACCGACACCAGCGGCACCTCGCCGACCGGCGCCGCGGCCACGCCGGCACCGGTGCCCGGTGCGGTGACCGCACCTTGGCGCAACATGGCCTGGGACTGGATGGAGATGAGATCAGCCATGGCGCGCCCCCTCCAGCGGCGCAGGCCGGTGCGGTCCGCCCCGCCCGGCGACGATCGGCTCGGCCCCGACACGGGGACCGGCCCCGCTGGCCGGCCGCAACGGCAGCTCCCGGCCGCCGATCAGCTCGACGTGCCGCCCGATCGGCACCACCGTGCGCCGGGCGGTGAGATCGGTGAGCACCTGCTCCACCAGGTCCACCTTGGTGGCCAGCGGCAGTTGCATGCCGGGGAAGAACGACAGCTCCTCGGCGTCGTCGGGGCCGAGCACGTCGAGCGGGTGCAGCAACAACGACACGTCGACGCCGCGCCGTTCCGCCACGGCCAGCGCGGCCAGCAGGTACCGCCGGGCCAGCTCCCGGGACACCCCGCGCAGGTAGAGGAGGTAGCTGACGTGGATCGGCACCCGCACCAGCGGCATGGTGGTCACCGGCAGCTCCACCAGCGACGGGCGCCCGTCGAGCTCCCACCGGTAGGCGCCGAGCGGCCGCAGCCCCTCCCGCCAGTCACCGAAGAGGTGGGCCCGCTCGGCCCGCTGCTCGGCGTCGAGCTTGGCCGAGCGGAAGTAGTACGCCCGGGCCAGCGGCCCGATCACGGTGGGCAGCGTCGAGCAGTCGTAGCGGTACCCCCGGGCGTCGAGCACCCGCAGCGTGTCCTCGGACAGGCTGTAGCCCGGCCCGCGGAAGCCGCGCGGCCGCGGGGCGCCGCAACGCATGATGGCCGCTTCGGCCGCCTCGAGCTCCTCGTGCAGCTCGACGCTGCTGTAGCGGTGCAGCCACGGCTGATGGCGGTACGAGTGGTTCTCGATCTCGTGGCCGGCCTCGACCAGCCGGGAGATGGCGTCCGCGTTCTCGGGGCGTTCGACGTCCTTGCCCACCACGAAGGCGGTGATGCGCAACCCGTGCCGCTCGAACATCGGCACGAGCCGATCGACGAGCACCGGCAGGTAGGTGCCGTAGCGCTCCCAGTCGGGGTTGCCGTGGACCATCTGGTAGGTCCACAGGTTGTCGACATCGATCGACAGGCTGGCGACGGGCGTGGCGCTCATGCCACCCGCTCCAGCTGCCGCCCGGCCGGCGCGCCGGCGGCGGCCTCGAGCAGTTGGTCGACCAGCCCCAGCGTGTCGTTCACGTTCAACGGCGAGAACGGCAGCTGCGCGGAGCCGGCCAGGTAGAGGTCGGGCACCGACGTGACCATCGGCGCCATCCGCTCGGAGTAGCGCAGGGTGGGCACGGCGAACACCTCGGGCACCCTCGACACCGCGCTGGCCACCACCTCGCTGCGCCGGTCGGGGAAGACCTGCCACAGGTAGTCGACGAACCGGGCGGTCAGGGTCGCATCGTCGGCGCCGTAGAGCGGATCGTCCCGGTCGAGGTAGCGGGGCAGGTACACCAGGGTCCGGCCGCCGAACTGCGACGGGTCGGTGAGGGCGGTGAGCTCCACCACGCCGGTGATCGGCGCCTGCGGGTCGGTGATGTTGGTCAGGTAGTAGCCGCCCAACGGTTGCTCGAGCAGCGCGGCGACGCAGACGAGGCCCTGGTAGCGGACCCGGGCGAGCCGATCGTGCTCGAGGGCGTCGAGATCGGGGCACAGGCGCGCCGCCGCCGGCGCCGCCAGCGTGACGACCGCGGCGTCGAAGCGCTGCACGTGGCACGTGGCGTCGGTGACATCGAGGCCGGCGCCACCGGCGGCGCGACGCACGTGCTGCACCGCCGTACCGGTCCGTATGGTGACGCCGGCCGCCCGGCAGCGATCGGCCAGCGCGTCGAGCGCGGGGCCCCACCCGCCGGCCAGCGCGCCCACCTGCTGCGCGTCGAGACCGCTGCGCCGCGCCGACAGCAGCCGCCGCAGCGTGGCCCAGATGAACGCCGCCGACGCCTCCCCGACGGCGTCGCCCAGCTTCGCCCGCAGCAACGGCGCCCAGAACGTGTCGTAGGCCCGTCCACCCGACCAGCGGCGCAGCCACGCCTCGACCCCGACCTGTTCCAGCCGCCGACCGTCGCGGTGGGCGAGGGCGGCCACCACGGTGGCGGCCAAGCGGGCCTTGTCGCCGGCCCGGAGCGGCGCCCGCCGTAGGAACGCCACCGCGTTGGTGGCGTCGGTGAGGCTGCCGTCGGCGGCGTACAGCCCGGTCCGCACCGGCCGCCAGTCGATTGCTCCTTCGAGGCCGAGCTCGCCGAGCAGGCCGATCGTGCGCCGGTCCGACGGCAGGATGACGTGGTAGTGCCGATCGCAGCGATGGCCGCCCAGCTCCCACGAGCCGGCCAAGCCGCCGATGGTGGGAGCGGCTTCGAACAGCTCCACCTCGTGACCCTCGCCGGCCAGACGCAGCGCGGTGGTGAGGCCGAGCAGGCCGCCTCCCACGACGCACCATCGCGCTGCCATCACGCCACCTGCGCCGGTCGGTGGTCAGCGGCCGCCGGGCCCCCGGCAGCGTGCTCGTGCACGAGACCGTCGGCAATGCGGTAGCGGCGCCCGCAGTGGTCGCAGGCCACGTCGGCCGCATCGGGCAGGCGGCCGTCGACGGCGCGCAGCAGCGGCGGACCGCAGCGGCACACGGCGGCCAGCACCGTGGCCGGGTTGCCGGCCACGAGCGTGAACGGCGCCACCGAACGGGTGACCACCGAGCCCATGCCGACCATGCAGAACGCCCCCAGCTCGATGCCGGGCCCGATGACCGCCGCCGCGCCGATGGTGGCGCCGGCGCCGACCCGGGTGGCCAGCGTCTCGTCGTCGGGCTCGGAGGGCCGCAGGTCGTCGAGCTCGGGGGTGGCGGCCCGGGGGTAGCGGTCGTTGGTGAAGGTCACATGGGCCGAGATCATGGCGCCGCGCCCGATGCTGACCATCGTCGGGATGTAGACGAAGGCGTTGATCTTCACCAGGTCGTCGATGTCCACGCCGTAGGCGATGTAGGTCTTCTCGCCGACCACGCAGCGCCGGCCGATGGAGGTGCCGGGGCCGCGCACGTGCACGCCGTCCCACACGGCGGTGCCCTCGCCGATGCTGACCCCCTCCTCGATCAGCGCCGTGGGGTGGATCCGCACCGTCACCCTGCGACCCGCTCCCCGCGGTGCCGACCGTCTCGGCCGACACCGGGCGCCAGGCGCGCGGCCATCGACGCATAGGCCGCCTCGATCACCGCCACCGACGCCAGCGCGTCGAGCGGGTGGTCTGGCGCACGCCCTGCTGCTGCAGCGCATCGAGGAAGTCGCGGACCGCGCCGCGCATGGCGGTGATCTTGTCGTAGCCGTCGCCGAAGCGTTCCCACGCACCGCCGAGCCGGCGGGCCTCCGACCGGCGCCAGCCGATGCGCAGCTCACCCTCGGAGCCGTAGACGGTGAGGAAGTCCTCCGAGGACTTGTCGATGCTCCACGACAGGTCGACGGCGGCCATGACCCCCGACTCGCTGCGCAGCACATGCGGGCGGTGTCCTCCACCGCCAGGTGTTGCACCCGCTTGATGTCGACCGCCATCACCTCGGCGATGGGGCCCAGCAGGTAGCGGATGAGGTCCACGAGTGGGTGCCGTTGTCGATGAGCACGCCACCGCCGGCCACGTCGGGGTCGCTGTTCCAGCGCTGGTGCATGTCCACCCGGGAGGTGAACGCGTTCTCCACCAGCACGACCTCACCCACGTCGCCGCGCTCGATGCGGGCCTTGGCCTCGATCACGTCGGCCACGTAGCGGAACTTCGACGCCATGGTCAGCACCGCCGCACGGGCCGCGGCGGTCTCGAGCAGCCCCGGGCGGTGGCGGTGTTGATGGTGAGCGGCTTCTCGCAGAGCACGCCCACGCCGTCGGCCAGGAAGCCCCGGGCGATGGCGGCATGGGTGGCGGGAGGGGTGCACACGATGACGCCGTCGAGGTCGGTGTTGGCGGCCATGGCGCCGTGCGACGGGAAGGCGATGCAGCCGAAGCGCTCCGCCAGGGCGGCCGCCCGGGCGGCGTCGGTGTCGGCCACACCGACCACCGAGGCGTCCTCGATGCCGGTGAAGATGTCGGGGTAGGCGCCGGCGATGCCGCCGGCACCGATGAGGCCGATCCGCAGCGTCATCGGGCCGCTCCGTTCCCGGTGGCGGTCGCGGCCGCGGGCTCGGCGGACGGGGCGACGAGGCCCTCGACGGCGCGGCGGACCTCGGCGGCCAGCCGGGCGGCCAGCTCGTCGGTCACCTTCTCGTTCCACGGCAGGACGAGCACGTCTCGCAGGAACGACGTGGTGCCCTCGAAGCGGGTGAGGTCGTAGTCGACCGCCTCGGGCCGGGCGAGCGTGAACGGCCAGCGGCTGTCGCCGAAGGTGCGCTGGTCGCGGAAGACCGCGCAGGCGAACGCCGGCTTCTGGATGTAGCGCGGCGCCGAGGGGATCTCCACCTCTCGCAGAGCGGCGGCCACCGCCACCGGACCGCCCGGTACGGTCGCCTCGTCGATGAGCAGCGGCAGGCGCCACCAGGCGGCGTCGTCGCCGTCGCGGGGCTGCACCAGCTGCACCCCGTCGAGCCCGGCGAGCGCGGCGGCGAACACGTCGAACGCGGCGCGGCGCCGGCTCATGAACCCGTCGAGCTTGGCCAGTTGCGCCCGGGCGACCGCGCCCTGCAGCTCGGTGAGGCGGTAGTTGAGGGCGAGGAACTCGTGGTCGGGGTTGGGCTCGCCGTAGGGCCACGCCTTGTTGACGAACACCCGCATGCGGCGGGCGAGCGCCTCGTCATCGGTGACCACGAGCCCGCCCTCACCGGTGGTGATGTGCTTGCCCTGCTGCAGGCTGAAGCAGCCGATCGTGCCGATGGTGCCCACGTGGCGGCCCGCCGAGCGGGCGTCGAAGGCCTGGGCCGAGTCCTCGATGACGGGCAGGCCGTGCTCGGCGGCCAGCGCCATGATGGCGTCCATCTCGCAGGGCACGCCGAAGAGGTGGGTGACGATGATGGCCTTGGTGCGGGGGACAGCACCGCGGCGATCGTGTCGGCGGTGACGTTGCCGGTGCGCGGGTCGACGTCGGCGAAGGTGGGGATGGCGCCCTGGTAGACGATGGGCGTCAGCGCGCCCATGTCGGTGATGGAGGTGGTGACGATCTCGTCACCGGGCGCCGGATCCAGCGCCGCCACCGCCACGTGGACCGCGGCGCTACCGGACGCGCACGCCACCGCGTGGGCGGCGCCGACCCGAGCCGCGAAGGCCTGCTCGAGCGCCTTGACGTGCACGCCCTTGGTGGAGGTCAGGGTGCCGGAGCCGATCACCTCGGCCAGCAGGGCGAGCTCCTCGTCGCCGAAGGACCGACCGCTGGCGCTCTGGTCGTCGGGCAGGCGCAGCGGCGGGACGTTGATGGCGTTCACGCGTCACCCCGCTCGGCGACCTGCTTCTCGATCCAGCGGTAGGTGGGCTCCATCCCCTCGCGCAGCGAGATGGTGGGCTCCCAGCCCAACACGTCGCGCAACCGGGTGTTGTCGGAGTTGCGACCCCGCACGCCCTGCGGGCCCTCGATGTGGTGCAGCGAGACGTTCGGCTTGCCCGACAGGTCGATCACCAGGTTGGCCAACTCGTTGATCGAGACCATCTCCTCGGTGCCGAGGTTGAGCGGCTCGCGGTAGTCCGAACGCATGATCCGGTAGATGCCCTCGACGCAGTCGTCGATGTAGCAGAAGCTCCGGGTCTGCTCGCCGTCCCCCCAGACCTCGATCGCGCCCCCCGGATCCGCCTCGGCCACCTTGCGGCACATGGCCGCCGGCGCCTTCTCCCGGCCGCCGTCGTAGGTGCCGTAGGGGCCGTAGATGTTGTGGAAGCGCACGATGCGGGTCTCGAGCCCGAACTCGCCGGTGTAGTACTCGCACGCCTTCTCGGTGATCAGCTTCTCCCAGCCGTAGGCGTCCTGGGGGTTCGCCGGGAAGGCGTCCTCCTCCTTGAGGGGGGTGACGTTGGCGTCGGTCTGCAGGTGCTCGGGGTAGATGCACGCCGAGGACGTGTAGAGGTAGCGCTGCACGCCGAACGTGCGGGCGGCGTCGATGCTGTGGAGGTTGATCAGCGCGTTGTTGCGGAGGATGGTGGCGTGGTTGGAGGAGATGAAGCCCATCCCGCCCATGTCCGCCGCCAGCGCGTAGGCCTCGTCGATGCCCTCGAACGCCTCCAGGCAGGCGTCCCACCGGCGGAGGTCCAGCAGCTTGAACTCGTCGGCGGCGCTGTCCCAGTACTCGGGCGCCTTGATGTCGACGCCGCGGACCCAGTAGCCGCGGTCTTTGAGGTAGCGAACCAGGTGGCTCCCGATGAAGCCGCCTGCGCCGGTGACGAGCACCCTGGTCATGGGCAGTTGCCTTTCTGCGTACGAGTTGGGGGGGGGGTGGGAAACGAAGCGACGGGAGCCGGCTGCGGCGGACGCGCTCAGGACCCGAGGGCGCGGGTCAGCGCGACGACGGTGGCGCGCAGCACCGCCACATCGCCTCGCAGGGACTGCTCGCGCACGTAGTCGATGTCGAGGTGCATGTTCTCGTGCAGGGGTACCGAGCGGTATGTGGAGACCTGCCACGGACCGGTGAGGCCCGGCTTCACGCGATGCCGGGGGTGGTCCCACAGGTCGTAGCGGTCCACCACCGACACCAGCTCGGGCCGGGGGCCGACCAGGCTCATGTCGCCCCGCAGCACGTTCCAGAACTGCGGGAGCTCGTCGATGGAGTACTTGCGCAGCAGCCGACCCACCGGCGTGTGGCGGGGATCGTCGTCCCGCTTGTGGGACTGCCGCCGCTCGGGCCCCTCGAACGGCACCTGGTTCAGGCGCCGGTCCGGCTTCATCGTGCGGATCTTGTACATCGGGAAGACGGTGCCGTCCTTGCCGACGCGGGGCTGGCGCAGCAGCACGCCGGGGCCGAGGGTGCGCGCACGGCCAGGCAGGCGACGGCGAGCACCGGGGCGCTCAGCACGGTGAGCACGGCGCCGCCGAGGCGGTCCGCCACGGGTTTGCACAGCCGGGCGTAGGGGCCCGGCCGGGGGGTGGCCGGCCACGGGGCCGGCTCGGGGCCGGGACCGGGGTTGGGGTTGATGGGTTCGCGCGGTGAGACGAGCTGCAGTTGCCGCGCAGCAGTGGTGGGCACGTCCGCTCCTCTTACGTCCGCCGACGCCGACTGAGATTGCCCTGGAACGACCCCGATGTGCGTGGTGGCACGTCGTTGTCGATCCATGTCTACCAAATCGCTCGGCGCGTGCGCACTCTGTGGCGAAAAAAATCTCACTGCCCGTTTCCTAAAGAAAGAACAAGTTGTGTTGAGACGACGACAGCCAGCGCTGATCTTGCACGGCACCGGCGAAGATTCTCTTGATCCGCAGCTGAACGGCCACCAGGGGTGGTTCAAGCCACTCGGTGAACGCGATGTGCAGATCCAGCTCGCCGGCCTCGATCGGCACGCATGGCGCACGTTCGATCACTGAGCATGACGAGTAACGCATATTGCTACACCAACGAGCGAGGAAGCCGCCCCCGGGCGGGGAACCAGCCGGAACGGACGGGTTCGCCCATGAGTGGAACACCGTGGAACGAGGACGCGGCGCCGCCCGAGGACAGCGGGCGGAAAGCTCCAGAAAGATCAACCAGAAAGATCAACCAGACGGTTGGACGAGCCGGGGCCGGCGGCGCACGATCCGCGCCACGAACGCCGGGTTGTTGCGGAAGTACCGTCGCCACAGGCGCCGGGGCTCGACCGCGAGCCGGAACGCCCACTCCAGACCGACCCGCTGCAGCAGCGCCGGGGCCTGGCGGACCCTGCCGGCGTGGAAGTCGAACGCAGCGCCCACGCCCAGCAGTGCCGGCGCCTGGAGCCGGGCCCGGTGGGCGGCCATCCACCGCTCCTGCTTCGGGGTGGACAGGCCCACCCACACGAGGTCGGCCCCGCTGCCGTTGATGCGCTCGACCACCTCGGCCGACTCCTCATCGGTGAGGGCCCGGAACGGCGGCGAGTAGGTGCCGGCGATCTGCAGGCCCGGTAGGCGGGCGGCCAGTTGCTCGGCCAACAGCTCGGGGACGCCCTCGGCGCCGCCGTAGAGGGAGTGCCGCCAACCTTCCCCGCGGCCGGCCTCGAGGACGTCGAGCATGAGATCGGGCCCGTACACCCGGGTCACCGAACCCACCCCGGCGGCCTTGGAGCACCACACCAGCGGCATACCGTCCGGTGTGGTCAGGCCCGACTCGTTGTGGATCCGACGCAAGGCCGGGTCACGTTGGGACTCCATCACGCCGTGCACGCCGGTGACGCACACGTAGTGGGGCTCCCGCTCGCGAACCCACCGTCCGATCTCCGCAACCGCCTGTTGCCGGGAGATGGCGCTCACGTGCACGCCGAGCACGTCGACGCGGGGAAGCGTCTGCGCTGTTCCCATCCGCCTGCTGTTCTCCTGTCCGCCGCGCGGGCCCCTCACCCCGCCGCCCATCCGTGGGCGTTGGTGCACCGTCGTTGCCGGAGCGCCTGCGCCCATCCTTGCCGGGGCGCCCGGGCACCATACGGCTTCGGAACCGTACGTTCCGAGCCATGACACACGATTGTCATCGCCGGCACGCACCGCCCGTCCGCATCGCGCGCAGCGTGTGGGGATCGCACCGTCGCCGACCGCGCTACTCGTTGGGAGCGACGCTCCCCGAGCGGGCCATGCCCGTCAGGATCACCATCGAGTGGCCCTCGACCCGGACCCGCTCGCCCGGGGCGTAGCGGCGCAGCCGTTCCGCCGGTAGCGGCTCGCTGGTGTCGAGCACCCGCCGCCACACCGCCGGCCAGGCCGTCGGCGGCAGCCGGTAGAGCAGCCGACCGTCGTGGGCGTTGCACACGATGTACACGCTGTCGGCCGCCCGGCCGTCCACGGCGCGCCCGTCGAGGAGCACCGCCACCGAGCGGGCGTAGCCGGCCTGCCAGTCCTCAGGGGTCATCACCGTGCCCTCGGGCGTGTACCAGCCCACGTCGAGCACCCCGCGACCATCGGGGTGGCCGGTGGGCCAACGGACCGAGCGCAGCACCGGGTGGTCGCGCCGGAAGGCCAGCAGCCAGCGCACGAAGCTGCGCAGACCCACGTCGACGTGCTCCCAGTCGACCCAGGAGACGTCGTTGTCCTGGCAGTAGGCGTTGTTGTTGCCGAGCTGCGTGCGGCCCTGCTCGTCGCCGGCGCACAGCAGGGGGACCCCGGCGGCCAGCACGCTCACGGCCAGCAGGTTGCGCTGCTGGCGGCTGCGCAGGCGGCGGACCGCCGGGTCGTTGGACGGACCCTCGACACCGCAGTTCCATGCCCGGTTGTCGTCGGTGCCGTCGCGGTTGTGCTCGCCGTTGGCCTCGTTGTGCTTGTGCTCGTAGCTGACCAGGTCGGCCATGGTGAAGCCGTCGTGGCAGGTCACGAAGTTGACCGAGGCGTGCGGCGTGCGGCCCGGCCGGCGGAACAGCTCGGCCGACCCGGTGAGGGAGGCGGCGAAGCGGCCGAGCATGCCGGGCTGACCCCGCCAGAAGTCGCGCTGGGTGTCCCGGAAGGCGCCGTTCCACTCGGCCCAGCCCACCGGGAAGCGGCCCACCTGGTAGCCATGGGCGCCGACGTCCCACGGCTCGGCCACCAGCTTCACCCCGGCCAGGACCGGGTCGGCGGCGATGGCATCGAAGAGGGCGGCGCCCGGATCGAACCCGCGGCCCGGGCCCTCCCGACCGAGCACCGTGGCGAGGTCGAAGCGGAACCCGTCGACGTGGTACTCGGTGACCCAGTGGCGCAGGCTGTCGAGCACCAGCCGCACCGATGCCGCGCTGGACACGTTCAACGTGTTGCCGCAGCCGGTGTCGTTGGCGTAGTGGCCGTGTTCGAGCACGTAGTAGGCGGGCTCGTCGAGACCCCGGAAGCTGAGCAGCGGCCCGCCGGCGCCGCCCTCGGCGGTGTGGTTGTACACCACGTCGAGCCACACCTCGAGCCCGCCGGCGTGCAGCGCCTTCACCAACTGCTTGAACTCCGCCACCTGCCGGCCGGCGGCCGCCGAGGCCGCGTAGCCGGCATGGGGGGCGAAGAAGCCCAGGGTGTTGTAGCCCCAGTAGTTGCGCAACCCGAGCTGCACCAGGCGCTCGTCGTGCACGAAGTGGTGCACGGGCAACAGCTCGACGGCGGTCACCCCGAGGCCGCGGAGGTGGTCCACCACCGCCGGGTGGGCGAGCCCGCGATAGGTGCCACGCCACGGCTCGGGCACCGCCGGGTGCCGCATGGTGAACCCCTTGACGTGCAGCTCGTACACGACGGTGTCCGCCCACGGGGTGTGCGGGCGCCGGTCGTCCTCCCAGTCGAAGACCGAGGCGGCGACCACCGAACGGGGCACGAGCCGGGCGGAGTCGACGCCGCGCTCGTAGAGCTCCCGGCTCCAGCGGACCTCGCCCCCGATGGCCCGGGCATAGGGATCGACCAGCAGCTTGGCCGGGTCCATGGGGCCGGGCCCGGCGGCTCGGAAGCCGTACTCGGTGCCGGGGCCCACGTCCTCCGCCGCGGCCCACCAGGTGTGGCCGTTGCGCTCGAGCGGGATGCGGCGCTCGCGGCCCTCCGCGTCGAAGATGCACACATCGACGGCCTCGGCCGGCTCGGCGTGCACCGCGAAAGTGGTGCCCGCTCCGTTCCAGTGGGCGCCGAGGGGCGGTGGGGCGATGCTCATCGACCCGTCATCCGCCCACCAGGGCCAGCAGCCGCGGCCGGGCCCGATCGATCTGCTCGACCAGCACCCGCTCCACGAGCGGCGCCCACCACTGGCCGTCGTAGTGCATCGTCATGGTGAGCTCGGAGCGCGCCGGCACCGCGCCGGCGCTCACCCCCGACGAGCCGGCCGCCTCGTCGGGGGTGAGCGCCCGCACCTCCGCCTGCAACACCCAGGCGGCGTGGTCGCGGCCGTCGGGTTCGCGGCGCTCGAAGCGGGCCCGACGGCCCTCCTCGAGCACGGTGCGGACCATGGTGAGCTGCTTCGAACGCCGCAGCGGGCCGATCTGGGCGGCCAGCACCACCGTCCACGTCGGCTCCCGGCACCCTCGCCGACGGCGAGCGGCTCGGCCCGGCGCACCAGGTCGAGCCAGCGGGGTAGTGGGACAGGTCCTCGACCCAGCGGAACAGCTCCCCGGTTCACAGGGGAGCGCAGGGAGGCGGTGACGGGCTTCATCGGCGGGTCCGGTTCATGGGCGGTCCAATTGTGCTCGATCGGCGAGCGCTCCCCGGACACCCGGTTGGATCACCGTCACCGTCCCCTCGGCCACCTCCACCCAGGCGCGGGCGGGATCGAGCAGCTCGTTGCTCACCCCGCGGCTGCTACCGGGCCGCAGCTCGGCGTCGGTGAGCGGGAACAGCAGGCCGCCGGTGCTCACGCCCAGAGCCGCTCCGCCGGTGGCCAGCAAGGTGACCAGGTCACCGTGGCGACCGGTGAGGGGCCGGCGACCGTTCCGCACGATCGTCACCCGGGCCGGGCCCAGGCGGGCGTCGACGGCGACGCCGGCGTACTCGTCGGCCGCGAGCAGGGCCACGTTGGCCAACAGGTGGTCGAGGCGACCGCCGTGCCCGCCGACCACCGTGATCGAGCGGGCGCCGAGGCCAGCCGCGGTGTCGAGGGCGAGGGCCAGGTCGGTCTGGTCCTTGGCCTCTGGATGGCGCAGCACCCGGGTGCCGGCGGCCTCGAGGCGGGCGGCCAGCTCGGGGCCGATGGAGTCGAGGTCGCCCACCAGCACGTCGACGGACCAGCCGAGGGCGACGGCATGCTCGGCGCCGGAGTCCGCCGCCACCACCAACGCGTCGGCGGGCAGGCCATCGAGGTCCTCGGGCCGGCAGCGATCGCCGCCGGCGAAGACGAGCACGCGGTCGGCCACCGGGGCGCTCACCGCCCCCGTCCGCCGTCACCGGCCGGCGGTGGCGGCTCCGGCGGGTTGTGGTCGGTGATGACGAGGTCGGGCTGGGCCCGCCGGAGGGCGGCGAGGAAGCCGTCGAGGTCGTCGAGGTGGGTCGGCAGGCGCAGCACCGCGCCGTCGGCGAACGTGAGCCTCATCGGCCACACCCCCAGCGAGGTGCCCACGTCCACCGAGCGCAGCGCGCTGACCGGGCGGCTCTCGACTCCGCGGCGTGACTCGGTCGACAGGCGGCCGTCCTCCTCGAGGCGCACCACCCGCGGCAGGCGGCGGGCCCGGCGCAGCGCGGCGAGGGCGAAGCCGCTCGACAGCACGAACAGCACCGCGCTGACGGACATGGCCAGGTTGGCGGGCACGACGAACAGCAGCAGCAGGAACCACAGCGGCAGCAGCACGGCGGTGATCACCCCGCAGCCGAGCCGCTGGGAGAACTCCTCGCTGATCGCCCACTGCCCCGTGGTGCCGGCCGACATGGCGGGCCACCTTAGACAAGCGCCGGGCCCAGCACGCCATGGTGGCCACCGGTCGACCCACCGGCGGCGGCGGGGGTCGGGACGCGCCACGGCCGCCCCCTGCGGGGCGGCCGTGCACGTTCGAACCGGTCAGCTGATCAGCTGATCAGTTGTCGAGATCGAGGTCGTTGTTGTCGCTGTCATCGAGGTCCACCTCGGTGGTCTCGATGTCGAGGGCGGCCTCGAAGCTGTCGTTGTCCTCGAAGATGCTGTTGTCCTCGAAGCTCGACGAGATGTCGAAGCTGGTGAGGTCGTTGTCCTCGGTGACGGTGTTGAAGCTGTCGTCGACGTTCAGCTCGGTGGTGTCGTTGTCCTCGGTGACGGTGTTGAAGCTGTCATCGATCTCGGTGTTGAAGCTGTCCTCGATCGAGTTGTCGGTGTTGAACGAGTCGTCGATGTTGGTGGAGTTGTCCTGCAGCGCGTTGGCGTCGTTGTTGTTGCCGAACACGAAGTTCTGCGGGCCGGAGGCACCGTCGGCGTCGACGTCGATGTCGCCGAAGGTCTGGTTGCCGTTGCCGTTCACCAGCTGGGCGTCGCCGCCGCCGGTGTCGAGGTCCACCAGGTCACCCGAGCCCATGTTGATGTTCTCGCCGGTGATGTTGGTGGCGTTGCCACGGGCGGCGAAGGCGCCAACCGTCGAGTCGTTGATCTGGGTGTTGCCGTCACCCACGACCGAGTCCTCGAGGTCGACGTCGTCGCCGGCCATGATCCCGTCGTTGCGACCGGTGTTGATGGCCGAGTCGCTGATGTCGCCGTTGGCGACCACGCCGCCCCCGGCGGCGATCAGCGTGTCGCTGTCGATCTTCTGATCGAAATCGACATCACCGTCGGCCTGGATCTCGTTGATGTTCACTTCCGCCATGGGAAGCCCCTCTTCCTTCGTGTCCGGAACGAATCCCGAGATGGAACGCGATCAGCAGAAGCGCCGGCGCACAGGAACTGCCACCCTCCCCGTACCCCCGGAATTCGCCCTGCCGTCGACCGCCCCGGCCGGGAGCTGCATGCAGCATCCGTAGTCTGCACCACCGCGATCGAAACTGCTCGCGCCGAAACGAAGATCGCGCAATATTTCCGTCCGCGAGCGGAAGGGACCCCGGCCCACCCGCACGCACGCGCGGCCTGCGGGCAGCGCCGATCGGACACCGCCGATGACGGTTCGCGGATCACCGAGAACCGATCGCGCTCCTGCGACGTAGGACATCGCAGGAGCCGGCCGCATCGGGCGCCGGCGCAGCAGGTGGAGGAGCACGCGTGGCCTACGACCTCGGCATCGACGTCGGCGTCACCACGACCAGCGCGGCAGCGTGCCTCGACGCCGCGACCGACGCCGACCGCGTGCCCGGCGCCCCGGGCGGCACGGCGATCGTACCGCTCGGTTCGGTCTCGGCGTCCATGGCGCGGCGGTGCACCTGCACCGCGACGGCGCGCTGAGCACCGGCGATGCGGCCGCCCGGGCCAACGCCACCGACCCGGCCGGGGGTGTGCGCCACCTGCGACGCCGCCTGGGCGACCCGGCCCCCATCCTGCTCCGTACTGAGCCGTACGGCGTCGAGCGGCTGTACGGCGCCTTGCTCGCCTCGGTCGTCGACACCGCCACCGAGCGGTTCGGCCAGCGCCCGCGACGGGTGGCCGTAGGCCACCCCAGCGGTTGGGGCCCGTACCTGCTGGACGCGCTGCGGGCGGCCTCGGCGCCGCAGGGCTGCACGATGCCGTCGCCGTGCCCGAGGCGGTGGCCGCCGCGGCAGGGTGCCGCCAGGCCTAGGGACCTGCCGGCGGGCGCCGCCCTGGCCGTGTACGACCTCGGCGGGACCACGCTCGACGCCGCCGTCGTGCGGCGCAGCGCCACCGGCTTCGAGCCGCTGGGCGAGCCGGTGACCATCGACGGACTCGGCGGCCAGGACGTGGACGAGCTCATCCTGCAACACGTGCGGGCGGCGGTGGGCGAGCGCTGGCCGACCGACCCGGGCGACCCGTCCTGCCCGCCCCCATGTTGCAGCTGCGCCGCGCCTGCACCGCGGCGCGCGAGGCGCTCGACACCCGCCAGAGCGTGGAGATCGCCGTGGAGCTGCCGGGCGTGTCCCTGCCGGTGGCGCTGCACCGCCACCAGCTCGAGGCGATGGCCGCCCCGCTCCTGCACGACGGCGTCGAGGCGCTCGTGCGGGTGGTGCGCAGTGCCGGCCTGCGCCCCGACGAGCTCGCCGCCGTCCTGCCCGTCGGCGGTGCTGCGGCCATGGGCTCGGTGCGGTCCGCGCTGGCCGAGCGCCTGGGGCCGATCCCGATCCTCGACGCCTCGCCCACCCATGCGGTGGCCGCCGGAGCCGCCCTGGCGGCCCGGGCGGCGGCCGGCCGGCCTGCTGCCGCCGCCGGCCGCCCCCTCCCGCTGCCGCACCGGCGTTGCACCTCCTCCCGCCCCCCACCGTGGCCACCGCCGCACCGGGACCCGCACCGCACGCTTCGCCGGCGCCCGCCGTCGCACCGCCCGCCCCCTGCGGCGGCCACCATCGCCGCCGCTCCCCGATGACGGCGCCGATCGCCACGCCGGGATCATCGCCGAGCGTCTCGATGGCCGCCGACAGCGCACGGCCCGAAGACCCGGCGCCGCCGGCGCGCCGGCTGGGCGGTGGTGCTCGCCGCCCTGGCGCTGCTGGCCGTGGCCGGCCCCTACAAGATGCTGCGCGGTACGCCGGGCGGCGACGGCGGTGGTGGCGGCACGACGGTGAGCATGGCCGGGACCCGCTTCTCCCCCGGCGTGTTGACCGTACCGAAAGGTACGACGGTGCTGTTCCAGAACGATGACGTGCAGGCCCACACCGTCACCGCCACCGCCGACAACATCGATCCCAACATCGACTCGGGCATCGTGGAGGCGGGCGGCGCCTTCACCCTCACCGTCGAGGAACGGTTCGTCTACTTCTGTGCCATCCACCCGTCGATGACGGGCACGATCGAGATCGGGGCCTGACCCATGGACGTCATCGGCCTGCTCAACGACCTGACCGGCAACAACCTGCTGGGCTGGAAGGTGGCGCTGTGCAGCGGCGTCATCGCCCTCGCCGGGCTGCAGCTGGCCCTCGCCGCCCGGCTGTGGGGGGTCGGCGGTCTGCGCCTCCAACCGGACACCGCGGCGGTCGTGCACCGCTGGAACGGTCGGGCGGTGCTGGTGGGCGCCGCCCTGGTGGGGCTGTCCTGCGTGGCCGGGCCGGCGGGGCCGACCTCGCCCACCCGGGTGCTGCTGCACTCCTTGTTCGGCTCGGCCCTGTTCGCCGTGCTCGTCGTCAAGCTCTCGCTGCTCAAGTTCTCCCGATCCGGGCAGCGCTACCTGCCCGTCACCGGCAGCGCCCTGTTCCTGCTGTTCCTGGCCATCTGGGCGACGAGCGTCGCCGACTACATCTCGAGGTGATCGCCATGCCCCCGACCGAGCTGACCGAACCGACCGGGCTGACCGAACCAGCCGAGCTTCCCGGACCGAGCGGACCTCGGCGCCGACCCGCCCACCGACCGGCACGGGTGGCGGCCGCCGTCGCCACTGCGGTCGCCGCCGGGATCGTCGGGCTGATCGCCCTGTGGGCCGCCATGGCCTCGCCGGCGGCAGCCCAGGCGGCGCCCACGCCGATCACGATCGTCGACTTCGATTTCGACGCCCGCACCACGACCATACCTGCTGGTACGGCCGTCACGTTCACCAACGCCGGCGAGCGGCCCCACACCGCCACCGACCGCGGGGGCACGTTCGACACCGGCGCCCTCAACCCCGGCCAGAGCGGCTCGGTGGCCTTCGACACCCCCGGGACCTACTTCATCTTCTGCCGGATCAACCCGTCGAAGATGAACGCCACCGTGGTGGTCGAACCCCGCGGCGACGCCCCCGCCGTGCGGGTGCAGGCCGTGGACGACGCCAACCTCGAGGGTGAGACGCTGCGCTTCGACCCGCCGCAGATCCAGGTGAAGGCGGGCACCACCCTCGTGTTCGCCAACGTCGGCGGCAAGCCCCACTCGCTGACCACCTTCGACGGCACCTACAACACCGGCATCCTCCAGCCGGGACCGGAGAAGGGCCGCTTCGCCGGCTCGCACACCACGCTGGTGCTCGATCGGCCCGGGACCTTCGAGTTCTTCTGCGAG
This sequence comes from Acidimicrobiales bacterium, assembly GCA_041394365.1. Lineage (GTDB taxonomy): Bacteria > Actinomycetota > Acidimicrobiia > Acidimicrobiales > CAIXPF01 > CAIXPF01. Next base: position 125,560 of record JAWKIM010000008.1, on the reverse strand, counting down.
ATCCACCCGCAGCAGATGCTCGGGACCCTGGTGGTCACCGGCGCCGCGCCGGCCACCACCGCGACCACGGCGCCGCCACCGGCGAGCACCGCGCCGCCCGCCACCGCCGCCCCACCGCCGAGCACGGCAGAGGTGGCCATCGAGGACTTCGCCTTCGACACCGCCGAGCTGACGGTGGCCCCCGGTGCCACCATCACCTACCGCAACACCGGCCAGGCGCCGCACACCGCGACGTTCGACGACGTCGCCCTCGACACCGGCACCCTCGACAGCGGTGCCAGCGGTGCCCTCGTCGCCCCCCAGCAGCCGGGCAGCTACAGCTACTTCTGCGCCATCCACCCCCGCATGCGGGCCACCCTCGTGGTCCTCGCCGCCGGCATCGCCGATCCCGCCGCCGGCCCCGTGGCCACCGTGGCCCCGGGCAGCACCGGCGGGGCGGGATCGGACGGGTCCGGTGCGTCCCCGCCCACCACCGCCGGCGGCGCCGCGGCCACGACCGCGGCGAGCCCGGCCAGCACCGCCGAGGTGGCCGCTGTCGTGAGCACCAGCACGAGCGGGGCCTCGAACACCACCCTGCTGTGGGTGGTGCTGACCATCGCCGTCGCCTGCCTGCTGGCCGGCATCGGCCTGGCGCCGTTCCTCAGCCGGCGCCGGCGCGGCTGAGCCGGCAGCACGAACAGCGCCCAGCGAAGCCCGGCGACCGAGCCGGCTCGTGAGCCGGGGGCCGGATGGGCCGGCCCCCGGGGCGGCGAATACGCTGCAGCCATGGACCGCACCATCTTCGAGCCCGAGCACGAGCTGTTCCGTGAGAGCTTCCGGGCCTTCGTGGCCAAGGAGATCAAGCCCCGCTTCCTCGAATGGGAGGAGGCCGGCATCGTGGACCGGGAGCTGTTCAAGGTGGCCGGTGCCAACGGCTTCCTGGCCATCGACGCGCCGGAGGAGTACGGCGGCGGCGGGGTCAAGGACTTCCGCTACAACCAGATCATCTCCGAGGAGATCCAGTACGGCGGCGTCAACGGTGCCGGGGCGGGCATCACGCTGCACAACGACATCTGCCTGCCCTACTACCTGAACCTGGCCAACGACGAGCAGAAGCAGCGGTGGCTGCCGGGCATCTGCTCGGGCGAGCTGATCACCGCCATCGCCATGACCGAGCCGGGGATCGGCTCCGACCTCGCCGGCATGACCACCACCGCCATCCGCGACGGCGACCACTACGTGCTCAACGGCTCGAAGACGTTCATCACCAACGGCATCAACAGCGACCTGGTGATCGTGGCGGCCAAGACCGACCCGTCGCAGAAGCACAAGGGCATGTCGCTGCTGGTGGTGGAGCGCGGCATGGCCGGCTTCGAGCGGGGCCGCAACCTCGACAAGGTGGGCGTGCACAGCCAGGACACCGCCGAGCTGTTCTTCAACGACGTCCAGGTCCCGGCGGCCAACCTGCTGGGCACCGAGGGCGGCGGGTTCATGCACCTGGTCACCAACCTGCCCCAGGAGCGGCTGTCGATCGCGGTGGCCGGCATGGGCGCCACCAAGGCGGCGCTCGACTGGACCGTGGAGTACTGCAAGACCCGCACGGCGTTCGGCCAGCCGATCGGCAGCTTCCAGAACAGCCGGTTCAAGCTGGCCGAGATGCGCACCGAGCTGGAGGTGGGCACCCAGTACGTGGACCAGTGCGTCATCGCCCTCAACGAGGGGCGCCTGTCGGCCGAGGACGCGGCCATGGCCAAGTGGTGGTGCAGCGAGCTGCAGAAGCGCACGGTCGACACCTGCGTGCAGCTGCACGGCGGGTACGGCTACATGATGGAGTACCCCATCGCCCGGGCCTACGTTGACGCCCGCATCACCACCATCTACGGCGGCACCACGGAGATCATGAAGGAGATCATCGGTCGCAAGATGGGCTTCTGACGTCCTCGCAGGGCAGGACCGGCCCGCGGCGCCCGGCGCCGCGGGCTCAGCGGCGGGAGCCGGCCACGTGCTCGGCCAGGAACAGCAGGGCCAGCACGACGTAGGTGCAGCCGAGCGCAGCGGGCACGTAGCGGAGACCGGCCTCGGCCAGCGGCACGAGCGCGAAGCACACCGCGGCCATCGCCGCGAAGAACGGGATGCGGCGGTCGAGGCGGCGGGTCATGCGCCCAACCGCACGAGGACGGAGGTGGCGGCGGCGATGAGACCGGCGCCGGGGATGGTGACCACCCAGGCCACCACCACCCGGCCGGCCACGCCCCACCGCACCGCCGAGAGCCGCCGGGACGCCCCGACGCCGATGATCGACCCCGTGATGGTGTGGGTGGTGGACACCGGGATGCCGGCCTGGGACGTGTAGAAGAGCGTCAGGGCCGCCCCGGTCTCCGCCGCCATGCCGCCGACCGGCTGCAGGCGGGTGATGCGGCTGCCCATCGTCTTGACGATGCGCCATCCGCCCGAGAGCGTCCCGAGGGCGATGGCGGTGTGGGAGCTGAGCACGACCCACAACGGCACGTCCGCCCCTTTGGGCAGCTCGTTGGAGGCGATCAGCACCGCCAGGATGATGCCCATCGTCTTCTGCGCGTCGTTGCCGCCATGGCCCAGCGAGTAGGCCGCCGCCGACAGGAGCTGGCCCTTGCGGAACCCCTTGTTCAGCACGTCCACCCGCTTGACCCGGTGGAACAGGCGCTGGATGAGCAGGTTGAGGATCAGACCCAGCGCCAGGCCCAACAGCGGGGCGATGACGATGAACACGCCGATCTTGCGCAGCCCGTCGCTGACCAGCACGTCCACCCCCGATCGCACCACGGCCGCGCCGGCGATGCCGCCGACCAGCGCGTGCGAGGAGCTGGTGGGCAGCCCCAGGTAGAACGTGACCAGGTTCCAGCCGATGGCGCCGACGAGGCCGGCGAAGATGACGCCGACGGTGAGCACGTCCTGGTCCACCACCCCCTTGGCGATCGTCGAGGCCACCGCGGTGTGGAACACCAGGAAGGCGACGAAGTTGAACGTGGCTGCCCACAGCACCGCGTAGCGGGGTGACAGCACCCGGGTGGCCACCACGGTGGCGATGGAGTTGGCGGCGTCGTGGAAGCCGTTGGTGTAGTCGAACGCGAGCGCGACCGCGATCGTGAGCAGGGCACCGAGGGTCATGGTGGGGCGGGTCCGTCGATCAGGCGTGCTTGACGAGGATGGCGGCGACCACGTCGCTGATGTCCTCGATCTTGTCGAGCGTGTCCTCGGCCGACTCGACGAGGTCCTTCCACTTGAGCACCTCGAGCGCGTCGAGCTCCCCGGAGAACAGCCGGCCGAGCGTGCGCCGGTACACCTGGTCGCCGGCGGTCTCGAACCCGTCGATCTGCTCCAGCAGGGGCTTCAGACCCTTCATGGGGGCCAGGCCACCGAACAGCTCGACGAGCACCGCGGCGGCGGCCTCGAGGATCGCCACCTGCTCACGGAACTCGGGCAGCATCTCCCGGATCGGCACCAGCGTCAGCACCTCGGACAGGTGGTAGGTGCCGTCCACCACGTCGTCGATGCCCTCGGCCACGGCGTGGATGTCCTCGCGGTCGAAGGGGGTCACGAACGTCGTGTCGAGGTTGTGCAGGATCTCACGGGTGATCTGGTCACCGATCTTCTCGTGCTCGCGGACCCGGGCGTGCTTGGCCTCGATGTCGTTGAAGTCCTCGACGAGGTCGCGCAGCGATCGGACCGAGCCCTGCAGGTTCACCGCCGCCCTGCTGAACTGTTCGAAGAACTCGTCGTTGCTGGGGACCAAGCGAAAACGCATGCGCACGGCCTGCCTGTCGTACCGATGTGACAGCGCACCCTAACCCCGCGCTGTTCAACGGATCGACATCGACCGTTCCCCCTGCGTTCGGGTGTTGTTCACCCTTCGCCGGTGTCGAGCCGTGGGTCGTTCCCGGCGTCGACGGGCTCGCCGTCGGGCTCGGGGGGCTCCTCTCCCAACTGGGCGCACAGGGCGCGGAACCGGGCCGACAGGCGCTCGAGATCCCGCTCCAACCGCTCGACCCGGCCGGTCAGCTCCGCCACCGCGCCGCCGGCACCACCACCGGCGCCCGACGACGGGGAGCTGATCGGCCGCGGGCGTGGCTGGTCGAGGTGGGAGGTGTCGATGTCGTCGCCGCTGAGCAGGTGCGCCCAGCGCTCCTCCTTCTGGCCGGGGCGCCGCTCGAGGCGCACCACCAGCGGCTCGGGCGAGCGGCCGGCGAGGGCGGCCAGCACCGTCTCCACGTCCTGCAGGGACTCGAAGCCGGCGGCCCGATCGGTACGGGTGCGCAGCTCGCCCACCGTCTGGGGGCCCCGCACCATCAGCACGCCGAGCACCGCCTGGGCACGACGGTCGAGATCCCAGGCCTCGCCGAGCACGTGGCGGTGCTTGGCGGAGCGCATGCCCTGACCGCTCACCGTGCGGGCCAGACCGGCTTGACGCAGCCGCAACATGGCCTGGTCGACGGCCACCTCGGTGTAGTCCACCACCGGCTCGCGGTTGGTCTTCTGGTTGCAGGCCAGCCGCAGGCGTTGGTGGTGAGCGGGTACTGATCGGGGTGGTGAGCTCCTTTTCGATCAGGCACCCCAGCACGCGGACCTCTTCGGGGGTCAAGTCCATGGCCCGTCACGCTATCGGGCGCTCCGGGCGGCAAGACTGACCGCTCATGAGCGACGCCCCCGCAGATCCCACCGCCTGGTTCGACGCCGTCGATGTGCCCGAGCTGCGGGCGCGCGGCGGGGCGAAGTGGACCAAGTACGGCGAGAGCGTGCTGCCGGCCTGGGTGGCGGACATGGACTTCCCGCCCGCCCCACCGGTGAGCGCGGCGGTGCAGGACGTGCTGCGCCGGGGGGCGCTCGGCTACCCGGCCATGGCCGAACCGAACCCGGTGGCGGAGGCGTTCGCGGCCTGGGCGGCGCGGCGCTACGGCTGGGCCCTCGACCCCTCGCTACTGGTGGTGACCACCGACGTGCTGCAGCCGCTGCAGGCGCTGATCCAGTTGTTCTCCGAGCCGGGCGACGGGGTCGTGCTGAGACGCCGATCTACCCGCCGTTCATCATGGCCACCGAGGGCATCGGCCGGCGCATCGTCGAGAACCCCTCGGCCCCGCCGCCGACGGCTACCGATGGACCTGCAGGGCCTGGCCGAGGTGACCGACGAGCGCACCCGCATCGTGCTGCTGTGCAACCGCACAACCCCAGCGGCCGGGCGTTCAGCCGCGGGGAGCTACTGGGCCTGGCCGAGCTGGCCATCGAGCGCGACTGGTTGGTGGTCAGCGACGAGATCCACGCCGATCTGCTCTACCCGGGGGCCACGCACATCCCGTTCGCCACGCTGGGCCCCGAGGTGGCGGCGCGCACGGTGACGCTGACCTCGTCGACGAAGACGTTCAACATCGCCGGCTTGCGCCTGGCCGTGGCCGTGTTCGGCACCCAGGCGATGTTGGAGCGGTTCCGCACGATCCCCCGGTTCCTGCTCGGTGGCTCGAACGCGTTCGGGGTGGCCGCGTCGATCGCCGCCTGGCGGGACGGCGAGGCCTGGCTGGAAGCGCTGGTGCGCTACCTGCAGGCCAACCGCGAGCGGGTGGTGGACACGGTGAACCGCCGCATGCCGGGCGTGTCGACGGTGACGCCCGAGGCCACCTACCTGGCGTGGCTCGACTGCCGGGAGCTGCTCGCCACCGGCCGGGCCGACCACGCGGCCACGTTCTTCCTCCAGCAGGCCGGCGTCGGCCTCAACGACGGGGCCGACTTCGGCGCCGCCGGCGAGGGGTTCGTGCGGTTGAACTTCGCCACCTCGCGGGCCGTGCTCGACCAGGTCCTCGAACGGATGGTCGCCGCCTGCGCCGGCTGATCACGGGCGCCGGTCGGATTGCCGGGTGGAGCGCTCAGCGCTTGACGGTGGCCGGGTCGAACCCCACCGGCCACACCGTGGCGTCGTCGTAGACGACGTCTTCGAGCTCGACCGAGGTGAGATCGGCACCGTCGAGCACGGCGCCGCTGAGGTCGGCCCCGACCAGGCTGGCCCGGGTGAGGTCGGCGTTGGTGAGATCGGCGCCGCGCAGATCGGCGCGGGTGAGATCGGCGCGCTGCAGGCTGGCGTTGGTGAAGCGGGCGCCGCGCAGGTGGGCGTCGCCGAGCGCCGCCCGGTCGAGCTTGGCGCCGGTCAACGCCGCGCCCTCCAGGTTGGCGCCGATCAGGGTGGCGTCGTTGAGGGTGGCGTTGGTCAGATCGACCCGATCGAGCTGCGCCCGGGTCAGCTCGGCGCTCCACAGCGTGGCCGCCTGGAACGTGGCGCCGCTGGCCGTGGCCCGGATGAGCACCGCCCGCGACAGGTTGGCCCCGGTGAAATCGGCGTCGGTGAGCACGGCCCGGCTCAGGTCGGCGGCGGTGAGGTTGGCGCTGGTGAAGTCCACCTGGGCCAGGTTCTGCCGGTTGAGGTCCTTGCGGGCCAGGTTGGCGCCGATGTAGTCGATGCGGCGGGGCCCGTTGTCGCTGTCGTTGACGGTGGCCAGCTGCGGATCGCTGTCCCCGTCGGCCACCACCTGCAGCAATGCCCACCCCGCGATGACGACGACCAGGATCTGGGTCCACGGCTTGTCCGTGATGCTCTTGAGCTTGATCGTCGCCACCGACAGTCATTCTGGTCCCCGACCGCGCTCGGCACAACGACCCCCCGTTTGGCAGGCTGGCTGGTGATGCTGCTGTCCCCCGTGACCCCGTCGCCCGCCCCGACCCCGGACCGCCACCGTCACCGCGCTGTCCGCACCGTCCGCCACGTGCTGCCGTGCGTGGTGGTGGTGCTGCTGGCGATGGGATCCGCCACCGCCACGGTCAGCGCCGCCGGCGCCCAGGAGACGACCCCGTCCACCGCCACCGCGTCGACGCCCGCCACCGTTCCCGCCACCGTTCCCGCGACCGATGTGACCACCCCGGTCCCCGACGACGTCGACGTGACCCCGAACATGATCCCGCAGCCGAACAGCGGCCGCGCCCCGCGCGATGCCGGCGAGCGCGGCGGGTGGATGCAGGAGGTGCTGTTCTTCGCGGTGTGCGGCGCGGTGCTGGTCATCGGCGCTGGCGTGGCGGGAGTCGCGGGCCAAACGCCGCCAGCAGGGCCGCCTGACCTGAGCGGTCGGCGCTCAGGGCACGGTCAGACCGGGGCGCAGGCCGATGTCCTCGTAGCGCTCGATCGGGCAGGACGCGATCCACGGCGCCTCGTTGATGGCGTCGGTGATCGTCGGCGCCGCGGCCAGGCGGTCGGTGAACGCCGCCGTCCACCACGCCGCCCCCCAGCACCAGGTGGACCCGAGCGGCGTCGCCGGCTTCTCGACCACCCGTCGGGCGGCCACGTCGACCACCCCGAAGTGCCGCCAACGCTCGCCGGCGGCGGCGTCGTGGCACAGCAGGTGGACCTCGGCGGCCGCGGCCCCCGGCCCGTCGGCGCCGAGGAACGGGTTGGGCTGCACGTAGGTGTCGGGGAACAGCAACCAGACGTCGTGGCGGCCCAGCGCGGGCGCCGCCGCTCGCAGGGCGTCGCTGAGCGCGCCGATGGGCCCCCACTGGTGGACCACCTCGAGGGTCAGCCGGGGCCAACGTCGGCGGACATGGTCCTCCACCGCGTCCTTGCCCGGCCGGCTGACCAGGACCAACGCCTCGGCCCCGGCCTCCACGACGTGGGCGATGCTGTGGTCGATCACCGGCCGTGACCGGTGCACGAGCAGCTCCTTGGGTGCGTCGAGACCCAGCCGTGTGGCCCGGCCCGCCGCTGGCAACAGCGCTACCGCCATGCGCCTAGCATGCCTGCACGTCGCGGCCGACTGGACCGTTGCCGCCGGCCCCACGGAGGATGGAGACCCATGTTCACCGGCATCGTCGAAGAGCTGGGCACGTTCCTCGAACGGCGGGGCGAGCGCTCGCGCTTCTCCGGTGCGGTCGTGCTGCAGGGCGCCAAGCTGGGTGACTCCATCGCCGTCAACGGCTGCTGCCTCACCCTGGTGGAGCAGGGCGACGGGTGGTGGGAGGCGGACCTGTCGGCCGAGACGCTGGCCCGCACCTGCCTGGGGGCGCTGCGCGAGGGCGACGTCGTGAACCTGGAGCGACCGCTGCAGGCCGACGGCCGCCTCGGTGGCCACGTGGTGCTCGGCCACGTCGACGCGGTGGGCACCATCGCCGCCGTGCCGCCCGACCTGGCGGTGACGATCCCGCTGGCGCTGAGCCGGTACTGCGTGGAGAAGGGCTCGATCACGATCGACGGCGTCAGCCTCACCATCGTGTCCATCGCCGACGACGCCGCCGCCGGCACCACCACCGTCACGTTCGCCATCATCCCCCACACCGCCGCGGTCACCACGCTCGGCCACAAGGCGGTGGGCGCCCCGGTGGACGTGGAGGTCGACATCCTGGCCAAGCACGTCGAGAAGCTCCTCGCCCCCTACGCCCCGGGCGCCGCCGCGCCCGACAGCGGTGGCTGACGGCGGCATCGCCCTGCGCGGGGTGACGAAGAGCTTCCGGCGCCGCGGTGAGTCGACCCGGGCGCTGGCCGCCGTCGACCTCGACGTGCCCGAAGGCCAGTTCGTGGCCGTGATCGGGCCCAGCGGCTGCGGCAAGTCCACGCTGCTGCGCATCATCGCCGGCCTGGTGGAACCCGACGACGGCAAGGTGGAGGTGGCCGGCCTGGCACCGCAGGCCGCCCGCGACGCCAAGTGGTTCGGGCTGGTGCCGCAGGCGCCGGCGCTGCTGCCGTGGCGGACGGTGCGGGCCAACATCGGGCTGCTGCGGGAGGTGAACCGCCGCGGCGGGCGCGCCCACGGCGACGGGCACCTCATCCCCGTCGACGTCGACACCCTCATCGGTGCGGTCGGCCTGCGCGGTTTCGAGGCCGCGCTCCCCCATGAGCTGTCCGGCGGCATGCAGCAGCGGGTGGCCCTGGCCCGGGCCTTCGCCCTGGGGGCGCCGGTGCTGCTGATGGACGAGCCGTTCGCCGCCCTCGACGAGATGACCCGCGACGAGATGCGCTTCCTGCTGCTGGACATCTGGGAGGGCCGCGCCGGCACGGCAGCCGGGACCGCCGGTACGCCCCGGACCTCGGGGACCGACGCCCGGCGGCTGCGCCGGGGCGACGGGCGCGCCGCCGCCGACGGCAACGGCCGCACCCGCCGGCCCCGGACCGTCGTGTTCGTCACCCACAGCCTGGAGGAGGCGGTCCTGCTGGCGGACCGGGTGGTGGTCATGTCGGCCCGGCCCGGTCGCATCGTCGAGGACATCGCCATCGGGCTGGACCGGCCCCGGCGGGCCGAGCACGAGGACACCGAGGCGTTCTTCGAGCACACCCGCCGGGTGCGCGCCGCCCTGCGCGACGGCGCCAGCCGATGAGCGGGCCGGCCACCATCGGCTCCAGCGGCCGGCGCCGGCGCGGCGGTGCGGTCATCCCGCCCGCCATCGCCTTCGCCGTGCTGCTGGGCATCTGGGAGCTGATCGTGCGCGGCTTCGACATCAAGCCGCTGGTGCTGCCGGCGCCGTCCCGCATCGCCCAGGCCATCAACGCCGACTGGTCGGGGTGGCTGGCCGCCGCCTGGGTCACCGGCCAGGAGGCGTTCGGCGGCTTCGTGCTGGCGCTGATGGCCGCGCTCGTCCTGGCGGTGGCGGCCACGGCGGCGCCGGTCATCGAACGGGCGCTGCTGCCCGTGGTCACCGTGGTGCAGCTGGTCCCGGTGGTGGCGCTGGCCCCCGCCCTGGTCATCGGGCTCGGCTTCGACCTGCGACCGCGCATCCTGGTCGCGGCGCTGATCACGTTCGCGCCGCTGACGGTCAACACCATCGCCGGTCTGCAGTCGGTGGAGCCCGAGGCGTTGGAGGTGATGCGCTCGGTGCACGCCAGCGGCTGGGAGATCCTGCTGAAGCTGCGGCTGCCCCAGGCGCTGCCCTACCTGGCGGCGGCGACGCGCGTGTGCGTGGGCCTGGCGCTGGTCGGCGCCATGGTGGCGGAGTGGCAGGGATCGAGCGAAGGGCTCGGCTACGTGTTCTCCCGATCGCAGAAGAGCCTGCTCACCGACCGCATGTGGGCGGCCGTGTTCGTGCTGGCCATGATGGGTGTGGTCGGTCTGGTGGCAATCGGACTTCTCGAACGGCGACTGCTACGGTGGCGGCCCGCGCGCCTGCGGAACTAGCCGCTGCTGGAACGAGCCGTTGCTGGCCCTGCGGTCGCCCGCCCAACTCTCGGCGCCGTCCCCCCGGTGCGCCGAACCGCACCCTGGAGAGCCTGGAGAACCGATGCGCCGTCCCGCCGTCGCTGCCGCCGCCGTCGTCCTGGCGCTCGCCGCCGCTGCCTGCGGCGGTGACGACAGCTCGTCGAGCACCACCACCGCCGCCGCCACGGCGAGCAGCGGGGCGGAGGGCTCCGCCACCACCGGCGCCGGCGGTGCCGGTGCAGCCGGCGGGTTCCCGGCCGAGCGCTGCGAGCAGAACGAGGCCGCGGGCACGATCACGTTCCTCACCAGCTTCGACTACGCCGCGGCGGCGTCGATCATCGACGTGGTCGCCGCCGAGGACCAGGGGTACTTCGAGGCGATGTGCCTTGATGTGAAGCTGCAGCCGGGGTTCTCCTCCACCAACGTGGCCGCGGTGTCGGCCAACACCGCCCAGATGACGTCGCTGGGCAGCTTCTCCGAGGTGGCGGTGGCCAACGCTCAGGGGGCCGAGCTGGTGGCGGTGGCGGTGGAGGGCCACACCTCCGTCGAGGAGCTGCTGGTCAAGAACGAGGCCGGCATCACCGACCTCAAGCAGCTCGAGGGCAAGAAGATGGGCATCAAGGGCGCCATCCCCTACAGCCTGCGGGCCCTGCTGGCCAAGGCCGGCGTCGACGAGACGAAGATCACCCAGATCGAGGTCGACTTCAACCCGGTCGTGCTGTTCGAGACCGACATCGTCGCCCTGCCGGTGTACAAGTCGAACGAGCCGGGCCAGCTCGACGCCAACGGCTACGCCGGTCAGTACACCGCCTTCGATCCTCGCGACGAGGACATCCCGGCCAGCTTCGCGGTGTTCACCACGTCGAAGTCCTTCGCCGAGGAGCACCCCACCGCGGTGGCGGACTTCCTGCGGGCCAGCCTCAAGGGCTTCGAGTACGCCAACGCCAACCCGGCCGAGGCGGTGGCCGCCTCGCTGGAGCGCACCGACCAGAACCTCTTCCTCAGCGAGGCCGGCGAGACGTTCCGGTGGGACACCGAGCGCGAGCTGGTGACCTCCTCCACGCCGGCGGGTCAGGCGGTCGGCTCCATCGATGCCGAGGCGCTGCAGGCCGAGCTCGATGCGCTGGTGTCGCTCGGCGTGCTCGAGGAGGGCGAGGTCGATGCCGCCGCCAGCATCGACAGCACGTTCATGGACGAGATCACCGAGGACGGCGAGCTCATCTGGTTCGGCTGACCGGCGTCCCGGCCGCTTCGGCCGTCCCGGCCGCTTTGACCGCCCCGGCCGTGCGGCCGGCGCCGCCACCGCCAGCGGTCGGACCGTGTCGCGATTCCGTGACGACCGCGTTCCGCGGTTTCCCTAGCCGCGCTACGCCTGATGGACCGGTGCTAGCGTCCGCCGCGTCTGGAGGGAGAGATGGCGGCTATGGCGGACAGCAGCACGGGGCGCACGCGCGTCACGTTGGGAATCGCGAGCGAGCACGGGCCGGCGTGCCTGCGCCGGGCGATCGACAGCGTGCGGGCCCAGACGGTCACCGAGTGGGAGCTCTACATCTTCGACGACGGTGAGGACGACAGCGCCGCTGCGATGGTCGACGGCTATGGCGATCCGCGCCTCCGCCTGCACCGCGGCACGGTGGCGGCCGGCTACGGCGCCGCCCTGGGCGCGCTGCTCGGCCTGGGCGAGGCCCCGTTCGTCACGCTGCTGAGCGACCTCGACGAGCTGCGGCCCGACCACCTCCGGCGCACCTGCGCGCTGCTCGAGGCCTACCCCCGCGCCGTGCTGGCCCACAGCGCCTACGAGCTCGCCGGGCGCGAGGGCACCGGCGACGCCGAGCGCGGGAACGATGCGATCGATGCCGGACGCCCCGCACGCCGGGCGGTCGTGCTCGACGGGATCGACCGTGCCCTCGAGGAACCCGGTCGCCGCTTCCGCCGGCGAGCGCTCGACGATCCGCCCCGGGCCTGGCTCGGCGCCGCGCTGCTGCGCCGGGAGCGCCTGCGCGACGTCGACCCCGCCGCCGCGGACGCCTCCGATCTGCTGTTCCTGCTGCGGGCGTCGTGCCGGGGCACCATCGCCTACGACCCGGTGCCCTCCGTGGTGCTGCACGGCGACGGGCGCGGCGGGCGCGACGGGTTCATCAGCGTCGACGACGGTGCCTCGGCCCCGACGATCACCACCGTGCGCCGCCGCCGGGTGGCCTGCCGGGCGACGCTCGTCGCCGAGACGATGACCCGCCTCGACCGGCTGCGGCTGCGCACCGCCGAGCTGGCCAGCGCCCACCGGCTGCTCACCGCGGTGCTGCGCCGCCGCTGGCGGGAGGAACCCACCGTGAGCGAACGGCTGGCGGTGGCCCGCCAGGCGCTGGCCGTCGACCGCTCCTTGGCCTTCGATGCCCGGATCTGGTGGGAGCTGGCGCGCACCCTGCGTCGCCGCGGTGACCTCGACGACACGGTGATCGACCTGCGCAGCGGGCCCGGTGACGGGCCCCACCGAGGGGGCCGCAGCGCCGCCGCGGGTGGCAGCGGCCGGGCGGTGGCCCGCACGGCCTGGGCCCAGGCTCAGCTCGATGCCGCCGCCGCCGAAGAGGCGGCCATCGCCGTGGCCGAGCGGCTCCTGCTGGCCCCGAAGGCCTGAGCCGGGTCGTCGGTCGCCGACGATCGACCGCTGACATACTCATAGGTATGGACGGGTCGGGGGCATCGAGACGGCAGCACGCCGTGGACCGGACGCGACACGGCGGGATCCCACAGCGCCGGAGCGCGATGGGATCCCGCCGTCGGGGGGTCAGAGTGCCGGCGGTCCCGCGAGCCGGCAAGGATCGTGCAGCGTAGTCAAACAGCGACGAGCGTGCGGACCCGAACGATCACATCGACGCGTCTGCGCGAGCGGCGGCGTCGCCGGGCGGCACCTCCACCCGGCCATCGGCGTGGCGGGCGAAACGGGCCGGGTCCCCGCCGTGGACCGGCGCATCGTCGGGCCAGGGCCAACCCCCGAAACCGGTGCGCTGGTAGTCGGCGAACGCCTGCTCGATGCCGGCCCGGTCGTTCATGACGAACGGTCCGTACTGGGCCACCGGCTCCCGCAACGGGCGGGCCTGCAGCACCAGCACCTCGGCCGGCCGCCGGCCGGCGGTCAGGGTGACCGGCAGGTCGGCCCGCACCACGGCCGCGTGGTCGTTGGCCACCTCGACGCCCCCGATGTGCACCGCGTCGCCCTCGAACACGTAGCAGACCCGCCCCGTCTCGGCGCCGCCGGCGGCCGCCGGCAACGTCAGCGAGGCACCGGCGGGCAACTCGAGGTGCCAGATGGCGAGATCGCTACCCGGCCGCGACGCCCACGAATCAGGCGGCGGCGGTGGCGGCGAATCGGGTGAGCCGGGGGCCGGCACCCCGGCGCGGAACGCGCCGGCGACGACCGTCACGCAACTGGTGCGACCCTGCTCGTCGGTCACCGAGCGCCGGGGCAGCGACTCGTCCCACAGCATCGTGTAGGACGGCGGCGCCATCTTGTCGACCGCCGGCAGGTTGAGCCAGATCTGGAACAACTCGAGCGGGTTGGGCCCCTCGCGGTCGAGCAACGGGAACATCTCGGCGTGCACCACGCCCGCACCGGCGGTCATCCACTGCACATCGCCGCGGCCGTACCGTGCCGCCGCACCGAGTGAGTCGGCGTGGTCCACCAAACCCCGGCGCACGAACGTGATCGTCTCGAAGCCACGATGGGGGTGACGGGGGAAGCCGGGCACGGCGTCGCCGTGGTACATGCTCCAGCCGTCCCGGCCGGAGAAGTCGGCACCGATGGAGCGGCCGGCCAGCGATGCGTCGGGGCCGTGACGACCGTTGCCGGGCGGGTACGCGTCGTCGTGGTGGACGCAGAACAGGAACGGGTCGATGGTCGGCCACGGGGTGGACAGCGCCACCACCTGCAGGACGAGCTCTTCAGCGCCGGGCACGTGCACGGGTCGCGAGCCTAGGACCGGCGGGGGCCGAGTGGCGACAGGATCGGAAAAGGCACCGCCAACACGCCGTTCACACCGTCGAAGCAGCGCGGACACCTGTCCCGGGTTAGCTGGCGCCCGTATGACTGCGCCCCTGTCCGGCAGCGCCGGGCTCTCCCTGGCCGATCCGGTCCCCCTGCTCGGCTTCCACCACGTCGGCATGACCTTTCCCGACGGCACCGTCGCCCTCGAGGACGTGTCCTTCGAGGTGCGGGCCGGCGAGTTCGTGACCGTGGTGGGCCCCTCGGGCTGCGGCAAGTCGACGTTGCTGCGCATCGCCTCGGGCCTCACCAACGCCACGGGGGGAAGCGTGAGCGTCGACCGGGCTTCGATCGGCTACGTGTTCCAGGACGCCACGCTGCTGCCGTGGCGCACGGTGCAGGCCAACGTCGAGCTGCTGGCGGAGCTGCACGGGGTGGCCAAGGCGGAACGCACCCGCAAGGCCGACGATGCCATCGCCCAGGTCGGCCTCGACGGCCACGCCGGCAAGTTCCCCAAGCAGCTGTCGGGCGGCATGCGGATGCGGGCGTCGCTGGCCCGTTCGCTCGTGTTGGACCCGTCGGTCTTCCTCTTCGACGAACCCTTCGGCGCACTCGACGAGATCACCCGGGAGCGCCTCAACGACCAGCTGCTGGACTTGTTCGTGGCCAAACGGTTCGCGGCGCTGTTCATCACCCACTCGATCTATGAGGCGGTGTTCCTCTCCACCCGGGTGCTGGTGATGTCGGCCCGTCCCGGCCGCATCGTCGGCGACTTCACCATCCCCTTCGACTACCCCCGCTCGCCGGACCTGCGCTTCGACGCCCACTTCAGCGAGCTCACCGGCCACGTCTCCGCCGCCCTCCGAGGAGCCCACGCATGACCGCCGTCGCCCCCTCCGAGCTCGACCGACCCGGCGACGCCGCCATCGCCGCCGAGGCCGTGCCCGCCCCGGTCACCACCGTGCCGAGGCGCCGGCGTCCGCTCACGGCGCTGTGGCCGATGCCGGTGGGCTTCGCCCTCATCGTCGGCATGTGGTACCTGCTCAGCGCCCGCCTCGAGCCGAGCCGGCGGTTCCTGCTGCCGTGGCCGCACGACGTGGTCACCAACGGGTTCCTCAACGGCGAGGCCATGGGCGAGATCCTGGCCAGCGGGTGGTTGACCACCAAGCTCGCCATCTTCGGCCTGCTCGTGTCGATCATCATGGGCGGCGCCGTCGGCGTGTTGATGTACCGCTTCAAGTGGTACGAGCGCATGACCTTCCCGTACCTGGTGGCCCTGCAGGCGGTGCCCATCCTGGCCATCTCACCGCTGTTGCAGATCGCCTTCGGCTACGGCTTCTTCGCCAAGTCGGTGGTGTGCATCATCATCTCGTTCTTCCCCATCCCGACGAACCTGCTGCTGGGCATGAAGTCGGTCGACCGGGGCATGCTCGACCTGTTCGACCTGCACGGCGCCAGCTGGACGACGAAGCTGCGCAAGCTCGCCCTGCCCAACGCCCTGCCCTCGTTGTTCGCCGCCTTCCGGATCTCCGCCGGCCTGTCGGTCATCGGCGCCATCGTCGGTGAGCAGTTCTTCCAGAAGGGCGATCCGGGCCTCGGGCAGCGGTTGACGCAGTACCGCACGCTGATCGAGTACGAGCGCCTCTACGCCTGTCTGATCATGTCGTCGCTGCTCGGCATCGTCGTGTTCGTCTTCTTCGGCTGGCTGTCCAACCGGGTGTTGCGCAGCTGGCACGAGTCCGCCCAGCACTGAGCGGTGCGCCCGCCGGGCACGGCCGGCGAGCAGCCGGTCCGTCGGCGGCCCGAACCCCCGAAAAACCTGGCGTGGACGGCCGAACGGCGGCCGCCCGCGTCCGACAGAAGCGAGGATTCCTTGAGGAAAGCACAGCGTCGCCTGCTCGCGATCGCCCTCGGCCTGGGCCTGGTCGCCGCCGCCTGCGGTGGTGACGACGGCGGCGAGGATGCCGGCGGGTCGGCCACCACCGCCGCGGGCGGCACCGAGACGAGCGCCGGCGGGTCCACCGGGTCGACGGCCGCGGCCGGCGGCGGCGTACGTCACCGAGGATCGCAGCGATGCCAAGCCGTTCAGCGGCGAGGTGGGGGCCTTCGCCAAGGAGCAGTACACCACCGACCTGAAGTCGGTGTGCCCGGCCGAGCTGGTCGTCCAGAAGGACTGGCTGGCCGAGGCCGAGCACGCGGCGTTCTACCAGTTGATCGGCGGCGGCGGGAAGATGTCCCAGTACATCTACGAAGGCCCGCTCGGCAGCACCGGCATCAACCTGAAGATCCTCGACGGCGGGCCCGGCAGCGACCAGGGCGTTCCGTACGCGGCCACGCTGTACACCGGCAACTCGGTGGCGGGGGCCAAACCCGACCTGGCGTTCGTGTCCACCGACGACGCCATCCTCTTCTCCGAGAAGTTCCCGGTGAAGCAGGTGCTGGCCCAGTTCGAGAAGAACCCGCAGATGTTGATGTTCGATCCCGAGAAGTGGGACATCAGCTCGGTGGAGGACATCATCGCCGCCGTCGACGAGGGGGCGAACCTCTACGTCACCACCAAGTCGTTCAGCTACGTGCAGTTCCTCATCGGCAAGGGTGTGCCGGAGGATGCGTTCATCGAGGGCTACGCCGGCGACAAGGACAAGTTCATCACCGGCGGCGGCGACATCATCAACCAGGGCTACGCCTCCAACGAGATCTACACGTTCGAGCGCGAGACCGAGCAGTTCAACAAGCCCGTCGGCTACGTGCTGATCCACGATCTCGGCTACCAGGCCTACCCGATGGCGCTGTCGGTCGCCGCCGACCGCGAGGCGGAGCTCGCCCCCTGCCTGGAGAAGTTCATCCCCCTCGTGCAGCAGGCCCAGATGGATTACGTCACCAACCCCGACGAGATCAACACACTGCTCGCCGACTACAACGACAACGACCTGGGGGCGCCGTTCTGGAAGACGTCGCTCGGCCTCAACGCCGCCGCGGTGGACATCATGAAGTCGGCAGAGCTGGTGGGCAACGGCCCCGATGACACGCTCGGCAACTTCGACGAGACCCGGGTGCAGTCGATGATCGACCTGTTGCTGCCGATCTTCGAGGAGAACGGGCAGTCGGGCTTCAAGAAGGGCCTCACGGCCGAGGACCTCGTCACCAACGACTACATCGATCCGTCGATCGGGATGGCGAGCTGAGCCGGTGACCACGCTCGTTCGGGCCGCCCACGTGCTGACGATGGGCCCGGCGGGTGACCTCCGCGACGGTGCGGTCGCCTTCGACGGCGACCGCATCGTCGCGATCGGCCCGTGGCCGGAGCTGGTCGCCCGCTTCCCCGATGCCGATCAGCGGGGCGACGGCCACGGGGTGCTGATCCCCGGTCTCGTCAACTGCCACAACCACCTGTCCGAGGCGTTGATCTGCGGCATGGCGTCGGACCTGACGCTGTGGGAGTGGGGTCAGCGGCTGATCGTGCCGGTGGGCCGGGTCCTCGACCGCGACATGGCCTACCTCGGCACCCGGGTGAAGGCGGCCGAGATGCTGCTGAGCGGGGTCACCTGCGTCAACGACATGTTCTGCTACGAGAACTACGCCGCCCGGGCCACGCTCGGCGTGGTCGATGCGCTGGAGGAGCTCGGGGTCCGGGCGGTGGAGAGCCTCGGCGCCGCCGATGTCGAGCTGGTGCACCCGGTCCGGTGGACGGGGCGGTGCACGAGCTGATCTTCGCCGAGCACGAGGCGCTGGCCGACCGCTGCGCCGCCAGCCCGCTGGTCAGCTTCCGCTACGGCATCAGCACGATCCTCGACCAGTCCCCCGAGCTGTTCGCGCGCGGCATCAAACGGGCCGCGGCCGAGGGGTGGGCGGTGCACACCCACCTCGCCGAGGTGCGCGAGGAGCTGACCGCCAGCCGCCTGGCCCACGGCGTCAACACCCTCGAACATGCCCACCGGCATGGTCTGCTCGACCTGGAGCTGCTGGCCGCCCACTGCGTCTGGGTGAACGAGAGCGACATCAGCCTGCTCGCCGCCCGCGACGTGAAGGTGGCGCACAACCCGGTGGCCAACATGATCCTGGCATCGGGGGTGTGCCCGGTGCCGCGGCTGCGGCGCGAGGGGGTGACCGTGGGCATCGGCACCGACGGCGCCGCCTCCAACGACTCCAACAACATGCTGGAGGCCATGAAGATGGCGGCGCTGATCCAGAAGCTGCACCACCTCGACGCCACCCGCATGCGGGCGGCCGATGCCCTGCGCATGGCCACCATCGAGGGGGCCAGGGCGCTGGCGCTCGACGGGGAGATCGGGTCGAGCGAGGTGGGCAAGAAAGCCGATCTGGTGCGCTTCAGCGGCCTCGGACCGGGTCTGGCCAACGTGCACGACCCCTACGAGCGCCTCGTGTACTGCGCCTCGCCGCGCGACGTGGCCGACGTGTGGGTGGACGGCGTGCAGCGGGTGGCCGGCGGCGAGCTGGTGGGAGCGGACGTGGCCGCGTTGGTGCTCGACTCCAAGCCGGCCGCGGCCGAGTTGGTGACCCGGGCGGGACTGGGCGAGCTGTCGGTGCTCGCCCGAGCACAGGAGGAACGATGAGCGAGCCCGTCACGCAGGCGGCGCACCACGACGACACCGGCCGGGGGCGTTGGGCCGGCCGCGATCCGCTGAAGGACACCGTGCGCCACGACGTGTGGGACGCGCTGGACCGCAGCGGCGCCGCCGTGGGGCCGACGTGGAGCCACATCCCCGACTTCGTCGGCGCCGACCAGGCTGCCGCCCGCCTGGCCGCCCTGCCGTTCTGGGCGGCGGCGACGGTGGTCAAGTGCAACCCGGACCCGCCGCAGGCACCGGTGCGGGTGCGGGCGCTGCAGGACGGCAAGCGCCTGTACACGCCGGTGCCGTACCTCAGCGATGCGCTGCCCTACGTGCGGCTCGACCCGGCCGAGCTCACCGCCCGGGGCATCGCCTTCGAGGAGGTGGCCGATGCGGAGGGGTTCCTCCGTCACGGCACGCTGGTGCGCTTCGAGGAGATGGAACCGCTCGACGTGTGCGTCGTCGGTTGCGTGGCCGTCACCCGGGCGGGCGGCCGCACCGGCAAGGGCGGCGGGTTCGCCGACCTCGAGCTGGGCATCTTCCGCGAGCTCGGCTGGGTCCAGCCCGACACGCCGGTGGTGACCACGGTGCACGCCGTGCAGGTGGTGGAACCGTCGAGGGTGTCCATGGCCGGTCACGACAACCCGCTGCACTGGATCATCACCCCCGACGAGGCGATCGAGACCGGCACCGCTTATCCCATACCGGGCGGTGTGGTGTGGGCTTCGGTGCAACCGGACCAGTTCGACGACATCCCCTTCCTCACCGCCCTGCGGGACTCGCTCACCGACCGGGAGTGACGGCCCGCACGGCGGCGGGGGCGCTGCCGGTCGCCGGGCCGCGGCGGCCATAATGACGGCGGTATGACTGTCGCCCCCGGGAACACGGACGCCGTCCCGGCGCCCGGTACCAGAGCGGACGCACCCCGGCGGGCGGAACCCACCGCCGGACCGGCGCGGCTGCTGCCGTTGCTCGCCGCGCTGGCCATCGCCGCCGGCGTCCTCGCCCGGGCGTGGCCGCGCTCGGCGCTGTGGCTCGACGAGGCGCAGAGCGTGGCCTTCGCCCGCCTGCCGCTGTTCGACATCCCCGGTGCGCTGCGCACCGACGGCGCTCCCCCGCTGTACTACCTGCTGTTGCACGTCTGGATGCGCGCCTTCGGCGACGGTGACGCGGCGATCCGCTGGCTGTCGGTGGTGCTCTCCATCGCCACCATCGCCGTGCTGTGGCTGGCCGTGCGGCGTCTGGCCGGGGAGCGCGCCGCGTGGCTGGCGGCAACGTTGCTGGCCATCAACCCCTTCGCCATCCGCTACGCGGCGGAGGGTCGGATGTACGCGCTGGTGGTGCTCGAGGTCTGTCTCGCCATGGTGGCGCTGCCGGCCGCGCTCCGCCGGCCGGAACCGGTCCGGCTGGCGGCGGTGGCGTTGCTGACCGCTGCGCTGCTCTACACCCACTACTGGTCGCTGTACCTGCTGGCCGCCACCGGCATCGCCGTGCTGCTCGCCGCCCGGCGGGCGCACACCCGCCGCCCCTCCGCTGCTGCCAGCGGCGCATCGGCGGGGGCCTGGCTGCGCATCGCCGGCGCGCTGGTGGCCGGTGGGGTCCTCTGGGTGCCGTGGCTGCCGACGTTCCGTTTCCAGGCCGAGCACACCGCCACCCCGTGGACGAAGCCCCCCAAGCCGTGGGAGGTGTTCGACATCCCCCTGGTGCAGTCCGGCGGGCACAACAACCAGGCCTTCGTCACGCTGGCCGTGTTCAGCGTGGCGGTGCTGGTGGCGCTGGCCCCCACCGATGGTGCGCTCGGCGCCCGGTTGCAGCGCCTCGGCGCCGATCGCCTGCTCGGGCCGCGCTGTGCGGCGGCCCCCCTGCTCGGCTTCGTGGGCGGTCTGGCGGCGGTGATCGCGGTGGCCGGCGCCATGCAGAGCGGGAGTGCGCTGGCCGGCCGCTACACCTCGGTGCTGCTGCCGCTGTTCGTGTCGCTGATCGCGCTGGGCCTGGCCCGCCTCCGGGCGGTGGCCGTGACGATGGCGGTGGTGGTGGTGGTGCTGGCGGCGTTGTCGGCCACGCTCGTCGTGCGTGAGATCCGTTCGGTGCGCACGCCCGGTCGGGACATCGCCACCACCCTCGCCACCTCCGCCCGTCCCGGCGATGTGGTGCTGTTCTGTCCCGATCAGTTGGGGCCCGCCACCGTGCGGGAGCTCGACCACCAGGGCGTCACCGGCCTGCAGCTCGGCACGTTCCCCGACTGGTCCGATCCCGGCCGGGTCGACTGGATCGACTACACGCACCGCTACGAGTCGGCGGTGCCCGCCGCGTTCGCCGAGGACGCCGTGCGCCGCGCCGGTGAGGCACGGGTGTGGTTGGTGTGGAGCGCCGGCTACCCGCCCACGCAGCCCGGCTGCCGGGCGCTGCGCTCCGCCCTGCGGGAGCTGCGACCGGCGGAGGCGGTGGTGCTCCCCGACCGCCCGGGCGTGCACCTCGACCACGGCGCCCTGCTCAGCTACGCCGCCTGAGCCCCGCCGGGCGGGCCGGCCTCGCCGGGCGGGCCGGTCTCGCCGGGCGCGACTCGGCCCGCCCCTGCAGGGACGGGCCGAGTGGGACGAGCGACGCCGGGCGTGGCCGGCGGGCGATCAGCGGGTCACCGGGGCCGCACGACCGGTGCCGGTGGCGGCGCCGGTTCGATCGCCGCGGTCGGTCGCCTGCACCTCCTCGTGGTAGTCCTCTTCCACGTTGACGCTCCACAGGTCGTGGCCGGCGCCCTCGAGGATGTTCTCCGCCGCCAGCATGGCGGTGAGCATGGAGTGATCCTGGTTGTTGTAGCGGTGCATGCCGTTGCGGCCGACGGGCCACACGTTGGCGGTGTGGGCTTCCAGCCACTCGCAGCACGGCGACGTTCTCCGCGTACTCGGCGTCGTAGACGGGGTAGGCGGCGGGCATGCGCACCACATAGGCGGCGGACACGGCCTCCTCGGGCACCAGACCGAGCGAGGCCAGCTTCGCTTGGCCAGCTCGATCAGCTGGTCGTCGGGCATGGACCAGTACTCGTCACCGACGTTGGTGAAGTACTCCAGACCCAGGCAGGTCTGGCCGGGCTTGACCATCTCGGGGGACCACGAGCCGAAGTTCTGGATCCGGCCCAACTTCACATCAGGGCTGTGGACATAGATCCAGTTGTCGGGGAAGGCGTGCTGTTCGGGCACGACGAGGGCAACGGTGAGGAAGTCGCGGTGGCGCAGACCGGCCGCCGCCCGCAACACCTCGACCGGCGGCGCCGGGTCCATCGCCTCGAGCAGTTCCCCCAGCGGCATCGACGAGACCACCGCATCGCACGGTTGGGCGCTGCGGTTGCCGGCGGCGTCGACCGTCCACACGGTGTGGGCGGCGCCATCGGCGTGGCAGATGCGATCCACCCGGGTCTCCATGACGATGCGGGCACCCCCGGCGACCACCTGGTCACGGCACGCCTCCCACATCATCCCCGGGCCCAGCCTCGGGTACTGGAACTCCTCGATGAGCGAGGTCACGTCGGTCTGGTTGCGCCGCGGGGTTAGCGCGTTGACGATCGCCTTGCCCAGCGACAGGTTCTTGATGCGCTGCGCGGCCCAGTCGGCCTGGATGGTGTTGGCCGGCACGCCCCACACCTTCTCGGTGTAGGTCTTGAAGAAGATGCGGTAGAGGCGCCAGCCGAAGCGTGAGGCCACCCAACCCTCGAACGTGCTCTGGTCCTTCGGCGGACGGACCCGGGCCCAGGCGTAGGACCCGACGCAGCGCAGCGACTCCACGAAGCCGAGGTTGCGCAGCGCGTTCATGGCCTTGAGCGGGTAGTCGTAGAACTTGCCGCCGTAGAAGATCCGGCTCATCCGGGGCCGCCGCAGGAACTCGCCGTCGGCGAGCACCTCGTGCCAGAACGCCTCGACCTCGGGCACCTTGGTGAAGAAGCGGTGGCCGCCGATGTCGAAGCGCCAGCCGTCGCGCTCGACGGTGCGGCTGATGCCGCCCACGATGTCGTCGGCCTCGACGATGAGCAGGTCGGCCTCGGTGCCGCGGCGGCGGGTGCCGGCGAGCAGCTGGCGGGCGGCGGTCAGGCCGGCGGGGCCGGCACCGATCACCACGAAGCGGCCGGGACGACCACCGCCTTCCCGCGCCGTGGGAGCGTCGGGGCGCAGCGCGCCGGCCGGGGTTCCGACATCGAGCGAAGTGGTAGATCCATGCACGGACCCAGTTCTACCCCCTCGTCAAGGCCTGCTTCGGTCATCCCGCGACATTTTCGCGATCTTTTCGGTACGGCGAGCGCGCACGTCCACAACAGAGCTGTGGCTGCCGTCACTCGGAGAGCACCTGGTCACACCGGGCGGAACGGCACGACGGGGAGCGGCGCGGCGCTCCCCCACCCGCCCGGTCACACCACCGGACCGCGCATTCGACCGCGGATTCGAAAGCGTCGGCCGCCGGCCCGGTACGCTCCGCCCATGAGCGCCGTGCCCTTGACGCAGCCCGCCTCCGACCCGTCGCCCTCCGCACGCCCCCGGGCCGCCGAGCGGGGTCCCGGCGACGCCGCCGGCCTCGAGCGGTTCGACGCCGTGGTGGTGGGCGCCGGGTTCGCCGGGCTGTACCTGCTGCACCGCCTGCGCGGCCGGGGCCTGTCGGTGCGGGTGCTCGACACCGCCTCCGACGTGGGCGGCACCTGGTACTGGAACCGCTACCCCGGCGCCCGCTGCGACGTGCCCTCCATGGAGTACTCGTACTCGTGGTCCGAGGAGCTGCAGCAGGAATGGCGTTGGTCGGAGGTCATGTCGCCCCAGCCGGAGATCCTCGCCTACGCGCAGCACGTGGCCGACCGCTTCGATCTGCGCCGCGACATCCGCTTCGCCACCACCGTGGTCGCCGCCCACTTCGACGAGACCGACGACACCTGGCTGCTGACCACCGACTCGGGCGAGCAACTGCGGGCCACGTTCTGCATCATGGCCACCGGTGCGCTGTCGGCCACCAACACCCCCGATCTGCCGGGTCTCGACCGCTTCACCGGCGACGTGCTGCACACCGGGCGCTGGCCGAAGGAACCGGTGGACCTCGGCCGCCGGGTGGCGGTGCTGGGCACGGGCTCGTCGGGGGTGCAGGCCATCCCCGTCATCGCCGAGGCGGCCGAGCACCTCTACGTGCTGCAGCGCACCCCCACCTTCACGTTCCCGGCCAACAACAAGCCGCTGCGGCCCGACGTGCAGGATGCCTACAAGCAGCACTACGACGAGGTGCGGCAGCGGCAGCGGCACTCGGTCAACGGCTTCTCCGGTTGGAGCCCGGTCCAGGCCGCGCCCAAGAAGTCGAGCGCCGGTCCCCGGACCAGCCGGCCGATGCTCAAGGAGCTCAGCGTCGAGGAGCGACGCGAGGCGTGGGAGCGCTACGGCTTCCGCACGTTCGACCGCTTTCGCGACGTGTACAAGGACATGGACGCCAACGAGCTCGCCTGCGAGCTGTACCGCGACCACGTCCGCGCCGTGGTGCGCGATCCGGACGTGGCCGAGCGCCTGCTGCCCAAGGACTACCCGCTCGGGTGCAAGCGCCAGGTGCTCGACACCGGCTACTACGAGACGTTCAACCGCCCGAACGTGACCCTGGTGGACCTGCGCACCGAGCCGCTGGTGGAGATCACCGAGACCGGGGTGCGCACCACCGAACGGCACATCGAGCTCGACGTGCTGGTCCTCGCCACCGGGTTCGACGCCATGACCGGTTCGCTGGCCCGCATCGACGTCCGCGGCCGCGGCGGGGTCTCGCTGCAGCAGCGTTGGGCGGACGGACCGCGCACCTACCTGGGCCTGCAGGTGGCGGGGTTCCCCAACCTGTTCACCGTCACCGGTCCGGGCAGCCCCTCGGTGCTGAGCAACGTGATCGTGGCCATCGAGCAGCACGTCGAGTGGATCGATGACTGCATCGCCCACCTGCGCCACCGCGGTGCCGCCACCATCGAGACCACCGAGGACGCGGAGCAGGCGTGGATGGACCACGTCCGCGAGGTGGCCGAGGGCACGATGTACGTCGCCCCGGGCTGCTCGAGCTGGTACCTGGGCGCCAACATCCCCGGCAAGCCCCGGGTGTTCCTGCCCTACGTCGGCGGCCTCGGCCGCTACCGCGCCCGCTGCGACGAGATCGTCGCCAACGGCTACGAGGGCTTCGTGCTGCGCTGAAGGCGCCCCGCTCAGGCGGCGGCGTCGGCGGGCGGGGCCTGCAGCACGAACGAGGAGCCCACCGCGGTCTGCACGAACGCGTCGGGCAGGGCGGCGGCCAGGCGGTGGGTGGCCCGCCAGCCGGTGCAGTGCGACGGCACCACCAGCTCCGGCGCCAGCTCGGCGAAGGCGCGCACCGTCGGCTCGATGATGGGCTCGAACGCCGGGCCGCCCAGGTGGAAGCCGCCGATCACCGCGCTGACCCGATCGGTGCCGGTGAGGCGCTGCGCGTAGCGCACGATGTTGACCGCCCCGGCGTGCCCGCAGCCGGTGAGCACCACCAGGCCACGCCCGGCCACCGACACGATCAGCGCCTGGTCGTCGAGGATGAGCGGATCGGGCCGCCAGGCCTTCGCCTCGTGGTCCCAGCCCTCGTGGCCGGGGAAGCCCAGCTCGAAATCGGTGGTGCGGTCCACCTCGCCGGTGATGAGCACCGACCCGTCGAGCAGGAACGACGGCTCCCGCCGTTCGATGATCTCGAAGCCCACGCCCTCCAGCGCCCGGCGCGACGTGGACGGCAGCTCGATCGGATCACGGCCGGCGATGCTGACCGCCGCTGGCGCCAGAACTGCGGGTGGATGAGCACCGGGAGGCTGGGCCGGCCCAGCCGGCGCACCAGACCGTCGAAGCCGCCGGTGTGGTCGTAGTGCCCGTGCGAGCACACGACGATCTCGATGTCGCCGAGGTCCAGATCGAGACGGCGGAGGTTCTCCACCATCCCCAGCGGGCTCACCCCGGTGTCGAACAGCAGCCGTCGGGCCACGCCGTCGCGCTCCACGGTCACCAGCGCGGCGAAGCCGTGCTCCGCCTGCAGCTGATCGGTGCCGACGCCGCCCTCGTAGGTGGGCACCGCCACCTCCGCGGTGGAGCGGCCGCGCCGCACGTGGGGCCCGGGCCCGAGCAGCGCGTCGTAGCTGTTGTCGATGAGCACGGTGATCGTGACCCGGTCCACCGGCTGCAGCGGGATCGGGTCGACCGCCTCGCCGGTGATGGGACGGGGGGCGGCGTGGGCCACCGCCCGGGCGGCCTCGTGACCGTGGTGGTGGGACGGGTCGTCGCACATGGCCGTCGACGCTAACCCGATCGGCGCCGGGCGGGGTCGCTGAGCACGGCCGCGGGGCGGTTCCGCAGCACCGCCTCGGCCTCGTCCGCCAGCCGGCGCAGCACCACCCCGGCCGGCTCGACGGCGTCGATCAGGCCCACCCCCTGGCCGGCGTAGCGGTCGGCGAGGTCGTCGTCGGTCTCCGCGGCGGCACGGTAGCGGGCCCGCTCGTCGCGACCCCAGGCCCGCAGCTCGTCCTCGTGGCCGTGCCAGCGCTCGGTGAACGGGCTGCGCAGCGAGCGCCCCCGGACCCCTTCCGGCCACGGCAACCCGGCGGCGAGGTCGAACACCTCGGTGAGGACGGTGTCGTCGGCGTCCGCATCGGCGGCGGCGAGGCGACGGCCCACCGACCGCCGGCCGTCGCACTCGTCGGTGGCCACGAAGCGGGTGCCCACCAGCACGCCGGCGGCGCCCAGCAGCAGCGCGGCGGCCATCGTGCGGCCATCGGCGATGGCGCCGGCGGCGATCACCGGGATGCCGTCGGGACCGCCGGCCACGTCGAGGACCCGGGGCAGCAGGGCCAGCAGCCCGACCGCACCTGTGTGGCCGCCCGCCTCGGTGCCCTGGGCGATGATGACGTCCACGCCCGCCTCGGCCGCCCGCCGGGCCAGCGCCACCGACTGCACCTGCGCCAGGACGATCGCCCCGGCGCGCCGGGCCGGCTCGACCCACGGGGCGGGATCGACGAAGGAATGGCACAGCACCCGCACGCCCGCCTCCAGGGCCGCGTCGACGAGGGCGGCGGTGGGCGGCAGGTGGGAGATGAACCCCACCCCCACCGGGCGATCGCCGTGGGCGCGGGCGACGGCCAGTTGCTCGCGCAGCCAGGGCACACCGCCGGCGCTCTGGCCGCCGATCAGGCCGAACCCACCGGCCGCCGACACCGCCGCCGCCAGCCGCCCGCCGGCCACCCCACCGCCCATGGGGGCGTTGAGGACGGGCACCTCGATGTCCAACAGGTCACACAGCACGGTGCGCAGCACGGGGGCAGTCTGCTGCCCGGTAGCGTGCGGCGCCATGGTCGCCGAGCTGCTCCCCGCCGCCTACCTCACCCACGGCGGGGGTCCGTGCTTCTTCATGGACTGGAACCCGCCGCACGAATGGGACGGGCTGCGGGCCGCGCTCGAAGGGATCGGTCCGTCGTTGGGCGGCGACCCCGCCGCCATCCTCGTGGTCACCGCCCACTGGGAGTCCGAGGTGTTCGCCATCGGCGCCGCGGCGCGTCCGGAGCTGATCTACGACTACGGCGGCTTCCCGCCGCACACCTACCAGCTGACCTACCCGGCGCCGGGATCGCCCGCCCTGGCCGCCCAGGTGGCCGAGCTGCTGGCGGGCGCCGGGATCGCCCACCGGGTCGACCCGACCCACGGTTGGGACCACGGCGTGTTCATCCCCCTCAAGGTGATGTACCCCGACGCCACCATCCCGGTGGTGGCGCTCTCGGTGCGGGCCGACCTCGATCCCCGAGCCCATCTCGAGCTGGGCCGGGCGCTGGCGCCGCTGCGCTCACAGGGCGTGCTGATCGTGGGCAGCGGGTCGAGCTTCCACCACTTCGGCAACTTCGGACGGGAGGACTTCGCCGTGCCCTTCGACGGCTGGCTCCACGAGGTGCTGGCCCGACCGAACGACGAGCGGTGGGCGGCGCTGGCGGACTGGACGGCGGCACCGTTCGCCCGCCAGGCCCATGCCCGGGAGGAGCACCTGGTGCCGCTCATGGTGGCGGCCGGCGCGGCCACCGATGCGCCGGCCCGCACGATCTTCCGAGCTCGGGTGCTGGGCACGACCATGTCGTGCTGGCTGTTCGACTGAACCTGGCTCAACCGAGCCGACCGTCGCACCCCCCCCCGGGGCCCGGGACCCGCGCGATGGCGGCGCTGCCGGTCCGCCCCACCCCCGGGGTTCGGACCCCTGGGCGCGCAGGCGCCTGGCACCCGCGTGCGGGGCCGGCGCTCTCCGCCGGCCGGTGACCCACCCGCGCCGTGCTTCGGCGGCCGGTGACCCACCCGCGCCGTGCTTCGGCGGCGATTCGACGTCGATTCGACGGCATCGACCGGCTGGGTCCGGCCGCCCGCCGCCGGTGGCCTCAACCTCCGGTCAGGCGGCACCGCCACGCCGATGGTGGCCGGACTTCATGTCTCACGACCAGTTCCGAATCGACATCGAATCGAGCGCGAAGGAGCTCGCCCATACCCCCCGGCATGGCACCTCCCGGCGTGGCACCTCCCGGCATGGCACCAACCGACCAGCACCCGCTGCACAGACCGGGTTCGGTGCAGCTGAGCGGGACCGCTCCCCCGCCCGCCGGCTCAGCTGCGACGGGTGCGCTCGATCAGCAGGAGGCAGGCGTCGTCGGTCGGGCTCTCGGCGAGGCGTTCGACCATGGCGCGTGCGGCGGCCGCGAGATCATCCTCGCCCGCGCTCGCTTCGACGGCGCGAGCGAGCCGGGCCATGCCCACGTCGAGCGGCTCGCCCCTCCGCTCGATCACGCCGTCGGTGTACAGCACCAACCGGTCGCCGGGCGACAGCGCGAGGACGGTGAGCGCCGGCGCAACGGTGAGCACCCCGAGCGGTGGACCGGGTTGCACGGAGACGATCTGCGCCACGCCATCGCGGAGGTGGATCGGCGGTGGGTGACCGGCCACCGCCAAGCGGACCAGCCCGGTCGACGGGTCGAACTCCGCCTTCATGGCGGTGGCCATCTCGTGGCCGTGCAGGGTGCGGACCAGTTCGCTCGCCTTCACGAGGGCGTGCGCCGGTCCGATGCGATCGACGGCATAGGCCCGCAGCGCATGGCGAAGCTCCTCCGCCAGCGATCGACTCCAAACCGTGCCCGGCGACGTCGCCGATCGAGAAGGCGACGTGATCGCCGACCTCGATCCAATCGATCCAGTCCCCGCCGGCCGGCGCGCCGGCGGCGAACGTGTAATGGGCCCGCGCCTGCAGCGGCGCGCTGGTCCCGAGCCGTGGGCGGTCCACCAGCTCGGCGATCACGTTGCGCAACCGCACCTCGGCCACCGACGCGCTCTCGAGGGCGGCGATGAGGTGCAGCTCCCGGGTGACCAGCTGCGCGAGGTCTTCCAGCATCGCCACCTCGGCCGCCGACCAGCGGCGCGCCTCGGCGTCGAACACACAGAGCGCGCCGATCGGACGACCCTGCGGCTCGTGGAGCGGCACCCCGAGGTAGGAGCCGACGGCGCCCGTCGTCACCGGTGGGAGGTGCGCGGTCCATGGGTGCGACCGGGTGTCGGGCACCTCGAAGGTGCCGCCGCTGGCCATGGTCACCGAGCAGAGGCTGTCATGGACCGGGGTGTGCTGCTGTTCCGGCGCATAGCTCAGACCGTGGGCCGCGGGCACGAACTGGTCGCTGCCGACCAAGGAGATCTGGGCGAAGGCGCTGCCCGTGGCCGTGGCCGCCACCCGGGTCACCCGATGCAGCGAGCCGGATGCCGCCGTTGCCGTCTCGTCCAACGCACGGAGGAACGTCAGTCGGGTCGGATCGTCAACCCGGGACCAGTCGAGTTCGCCCACCTGCTCGTCAGGGACACCATGACGGCACGGCACCTGCATCGGGCACCGAGGCTATCCGAGGTGCCGGCCCTGTCCGCGGGCGAGCACCGAGACGTCCGGGGCCGACGCCGAGCCCGTCACGCTGACGGCCACACCGCGGTGTCGGGGTGGGCGCCGTACCAGGCGAACCAGTACGCCTGGCCGGCGATCACGGGGCGCCCGATGGTGAGGTCGGTGACCGTCACGCCCCGCACCGCCCGCTCGAGGCGCAGGCGGTGGCCACCGAGCACCAGCTCGATCGCGCCGGCCGCGGCGAGCTCCTCGAGGCCGACAGCGAGGTGGGCGCCTTGCACCGTCAGCGTGGCGACGACGGCCTTGGCCCGCAGCGGCCCGGGTGGCGTGGCCGCTGCGGGGTACCACAGCCCCTCGGTCGCGGTGTAGTCGGCGAGGGCGGCGTCAGGCAGGTAGTCGTAGCCGATCGGCACCCCCGTCTCACGGTCGATGACGGTGGGGTGGGGGCGCTCGACCACGGACCCCGTCGGGTGCGCCGCCGACCAGGTGGCCCAATCGGTGGAGGCCAGTTCGAGCTCGACCAGCTGCGCGCCGGCGAGCGGGCCGCCGAGGGCCTCGCCGGTGAGCTGCTGCCACAACGTCGAGGTCTCGTCGTCGACCATCACCTTGTTGGAGGCCAGCAGCAAACCCGACGTGCGGAAGGTCAGCGTGCGCCCGTCGACGCGCCGATCGAAGGCGCGCGCCGCATGGCAGAGCGTGCAGAAGCTGACGGCGATGGGCAGGCCGTCGAGCGTGTCGTTGGCCAGTTCGTGGCGGGCGATGATGCGTTCGGGGTACGCCAGCACGGTGCCGGCGGCACCGACGAGGGTGAACAGCTGCTCCTCGGGCTCGGCCCACTCGATGGCCGTTGCGGCGGCCCGGCGCGGCTGGCGCAGGTCTTCGATGGCGCCGACGGCCACACCGCCCCACTGCAGCGCAGCGGCGAGCCGGGCGTCGTCGAGTTGGGTCAGCAAGGGCACGAAGTCGTCGTCGACCTGGTAGTAGACGGCCGCCTTGAACTCTTGGTAGCCACGTGCGGGCTCGGGCGCACGGTGCTGCACCCAGTCGCCGTACTGGAGGTAGTCGCCGATGGCTCCACCTCGCCGTGCGATGCCCGACAGCTCGGCCAGCCCGTCGAGGGCGTGCTCGGCAGCGGCGCTGGAGAACCCGATGCGCACCAGATCGAGGAGGTGGGCGCCGAAGGTGCCGTCTCCGGTGCGGCGCACGGCGGCGACCAGGGCCACGGCGGCGTCGGAGGTGCGCTCGGCCACGAAGCGGGCGGCGGCGGCGCCCGGTGCGACGTCGCCGCCGGCCGGTGCGGCGGCGGTGCCCACCGTCGGCCCGTCCCCGGTCTCGGCGCCACGGCAGGCGGCGAGGGCGATGCCGGGCCCGAGGGCGGCGCCGGCCCCGATGGCGAGGGCCGAGCTCGACCAGCGCAGCATCTGGCGGCGGGTGATCGGCCTCATCGGCGCCTGCTCCGGCCGGGGCATCGGCACCGAGCCCATCGAGCGACCGGGGTACCGCCTTCGGCGGCCCGGCCCCCACGATCCCGTTCGCTTCGGCACCCGCCGGGCGCCGGCGACACCACGGCACCGCAGAGCAAGGGGCGTTGGAGCATCGCCGGCATGCTGCCAGCTTGCCTGCGCACGAGATCGCTGTCGGCTTCGGCGCCCCAGAGTTTCGGGATCGTTTCGCTGTGCGAAGGTGGGATGCCGCACGATGACGGGGCGCCGCTGGCCGCACCCGACCGCGCCGGACCAGGTGGCGTGTGCTCGGCGGTCCGGGAGGTCCTCCGACCGGACGGCACAAGGCCTCTGACCGGGACCGACAGGAGTGGGCGCTACAGGACTCGAACCTGTGGCCTCAGCCGTGTGAAGGCTGCGCTCTAACCAACTGAGCTAAGCGCCCCTGAGGACGAGCGGACACCCTAGCGCGTCGCCTCCGAGAGTTGCGACTCCGATGCCGCGGCCAACGCCTCGCCGGTCACGGCCAGCAACCGGCGGCGGGCGGCGAGCAGCTCGTCGGCCCGGGCTCGCAGGCCGAGCCGGCGGGTCCGGCCCCGCCAGGCCCGCCGCAACGCCAGCACCTGCTCGGCTTCCAGCACCGCCACGTAGCCGCTCGCCGCCGCGCCGACGGCCACCGCCGCGCCGGCCCACGGCGAACGCCGGCGCCAGACCAGCGCCCCCGCCGCCATCCAGGTGAGGGGGAAGGCCACCGCCCCCGCCGCCACCCGCATCGTGCCCCGGGCCGCCGGCTTGCCGGCGAAGCGGCCGGCCAGCCGCACCGCAGCGAACGGCGCCGCGTTCACGGCGGCGCCGGCCACCGCCCACGGCGCCAGCACCAACGTCCGCCCACCGGCGCCGATCGCCCGCAGCACCAACCGGCCCGAGCTCTCCCGGGAGACGAGATCGTGATCGCGCAGGCCGGCCCGCTCGAGCGCCGCCCGGTAGGCGTCCGACGCCTGGCGCACCCGGGCGCGGGCCGTGTCCGGCGCGGCGTCCAGGGCCCGGCGCACCGCGGTCGAGCGCGCCAGCGACGGTTCGGCGGCGAGCACGGTGCCGGCCGTGCCCGCCGTGCCCGCCGTGCCGACGGCGTCGGAGGTGTCGGCGGCCAGCACGTTCGCCGCCCGGGCCAGGGCCCACGCCTCCTCCAGCGTGTCGGCGCTGGGCACCACGTCGTTCAGGCCGCGGGCGATGCGCGCCGTGAGGTCCTCCACCGCCCGCCGGTCGGTGTCGTCCACCGTCGGCTCACCCCGGTCGGCCAACCAGGCATCGAGCCCGATCGGCTCGCCCACCACCACCAACGCCCGCGAGCGCAGCGCCAGCTTGTCGTCGAACACCAACCCCACCGGGAGCAGCACCAGGCCGGCGGCGCCTTCGGCCCGGGCCCCGAGCGCCAGGCGGGCGGCGCCGCTGCGCAACGGCAGCAGGTGCGGCTCGTCATGGGCGGTGCCCTCGGGGAAGATCGCCACCGTCGCCCCGTCGGCCAGCGCCCGCTGGGCCCGGGCGAAGGTGTCGGTGTTGCTGGCGTGGTGACGGGCGCGGTCCTGACGGCGCACCACCGGTAGCAGCCCCAGCCCGTCGAGGACCGGCCGCAGCACCGGGAAGCGCCACAGCCCCGCCTTGGCCACGAAGCGGGGCAGCGCACCGAGGCCGTGGACCACCAGCAGCGGGTCGAGCAGTCCGTTGGCGTGGTTGGCCACCACCAGCACCGGCCGCCCGGCGGGCAGCTCCGGCCGGCCCTGGACCTCGACCACCCGGAAGTAGGCACCCAGCGCGGCGCGGGCCAGCACCGTCGCCGCCCGCGACAGCCGTGGCGACGGCACCGGCCGGCCCGGCCCGGTGTGCGCCGCCGGCGCCTCGCCGCTCACCCGGCCACCAGGCAGGCGCTCTCCTGCTGGTCGGGCAGGTACACCTCGCGCGCCCCGAAGGGGCACGGCCGACCGATCGGCACCAGCTCGGTGACGAGGGCGTCGTGCTCGGCGCTGCAGTCGACCAGGTCGAGCGCGCCGGCCAGCTCGCGCACGCAGTCCCCGCTCACCACCCGGGCGGCGACGGTGGTGGGCGTGCGCGACGGCCCGGGTTGCACGCCGGGGTCGTCGCCCCCGCCGGCCGCGTAGGCGGTGAACACGAAGATGGCGGCGAGCACGCCCAGGACCACCAGCCACAACAGGCCGCGCACCACGGGGTGGCCGTCGGTCGTGCTGCGGTAGCGCCACGGCTCGTCGTCCTCGGTGGCGGGCCGGCTCGCCACCCGGGCCGTGCCCGAGGGCCCCGGGCCGGACGGCCGGGCCACCGTCGGCCCACCGCGGGCGCGGGCGGCGGCCAGGTTGAGCTCGAGGTCGTAGAGCTCCTTCGCCTCCCGGTTCGACAGCACCGACCACGCGGCGTTGACCTCGCGCATGCGGCGCGCCGCGGCCTGCGCCTGCTGGGGGGCCGATTGCAGGTGCCGATCCGGGTGCAGCTCCCTGGCCAGGGTGCGGTACGCCTGACGGATCTCCGTCGCGCTGGCCGTGGACGCCACCCCGAGGGTGTCGTAGTGCGTGGTCGTGGCGACCAGGCTAGGCGTGCTCCCCGGCGTCGAGGTCACGGGCCGACCCGCCCGGCTGCGCCCGCCCCGTCGGCCCCGGCCACCAGCAACGCGGCCAGCCGCTCCAGGCCGACCACCCGGCTCGCCTTCACCAGCACCACGTCGCCCGCGGTCAGGCCGAGGGCGCCGAGCGCGGCGGCGGCGCCGGCCACATCGTCGAAGCGGCGTTCACCGGGCACGCCGTAGAGCTCGGTGCCGACCGCGTACAGCTCGATGCCCCGGGTGGCGGCGAGCTCGGCCAGCGCCCGGTGCTCGACCGCGGCCGTCTCGCCCAGCTCGGCCATCTGACCGAGCACGGCCAGCCGGCGACCCGCCGCGGGCGCAGCCGCGGTGGCGGCCCCGGACGACGACGGGGCCAGCGCCAGCAGCGTGTCGAACGCGGCGCGCACCGCCACCGGGCTGGCGTTGTAGGCGTCGTTGAGCACGAGCGCCCCCTCGGGGGTGCCGGCCACCTCCATCCGCCACGGCGACAGCGACGCGGTGGCGATCCCGCTGGTGGCCTGCTCGAGCGACGCGCCGGCGGCCAGCGACGCAGCCAGGGCGGCCAGCGCGTTGGCGACCATGTGCGCCCCGGTCACCGCCAGCCGCACCGGCGCCGACCCCCACGGCGTGACCACCTCGAAGGACGGTCGGGCTCGCTCGTCGAGCACCACCCGTTCGGCCCGCACATCGCCATCGGTGCCGTAGGTCAGCACCCGACCGGAGGCTCGGCCGGCCATGGCCAGCACCAGCGGGTCGTCGGCGTTGAGCACCGCCACACCACCCTCGGCGGGCAACGCCTCGACCAACTCCCCCTTGGCCCGGGCCACCGCCTCGACGCTGCCGAACAGCTCCAGGTGCGCGGGCGCCACCCGGGTGACGATGCCGATCGTGGGGCGGGCGACGGCGCACAGCGCGGCGATGTGGCCCTCGCCCCTGGCGCCCATCTCCACCACCGCCACCTCGGCGGCGTCGGCCGCGTTGACCAGCGTGAGCGGCACGCCCAGCTCGTTGTTGAAGCTGCGCTCCGACGCCGCGGTGGCGAACGCGGCCCGCAGGGCGGCGGCGGTCAGGTCCTTGACCGAGGTCTTCCCCACCGACCCGGTGACGCCCACCACCGGGCCGTCGATGCGGGCCCGCGCCGCCCGGCCCACGGCGCTGAGGGCGTCGGCGGTGTCGGCCACGGCGACGGCGGGAAGGCCGGCGGCGGCGGCCGCCGCGGCGCCGGCGTCGGTGGCGGTCAGGGTGGCGCCGGCGCCGGCCGCGGCGGCGGCGGCGATGAAGTCGTGGCCGTCGCGCTCGGCCACCACCGGCACGAAGAGCTGGCCGGCGCCGATGGCCCGGGAGTCGATGGACGCACCCTCGATCACGAGGGCGCCGTCGGCGGGATCGATGCGCCCGCCGGTGGCGGCGGCGACGTCGGAGAGCTGGAAACGCACCGGCCAAGTCTGGCGCCCGCACCGGCTCGAGCGGCGCACCCGCGGTCGCCCTGGTTGCGGGGCCGATCCCCCGCGATCCCCGCGACTCCCCCGACCCTGCGACCCGCGACCGCACGCTCGGCGCTGCCATCCCCGGACCGCCCGATGCCAGCCAGTACCGTGGCCGTGCGTGACCGCCGTGCCGTCCCGCATCAAGCTGATCGTGCTGTTCGGGGGTCGCTCCGCTGAGCACGACGTGTCCCGGGTCACCGCCAGCCACGTGCTGCGGGCGGTCGATCCCGCCCGGTACGACGTGGTGCCCGTCGCCATCGGGCGCGACGGCAGCTGGCACCTGGCCGACGAGGCGCTCGCCGCCCTGGCCGACGGCCCCGACGCCCTGCCCGACGCCCTGCACGTGGGCGGGCCGGACATCGATCCGCTGCCGGTGCTGCGCAGCGGCGCCGATGGGGCGCAGCCGACGACGCCGGCACCCGTCGTCGCCCTGCCGCTGTTGCACGGTCCCTTCGGGGAGGACGGCACGGTCCAGGGCTTGCTGGAGCTGGCCGGCGTGCCCTACGTCGGCGCCGGCGTGCTGGCCTCGTCGCTGGCCATGGACAAGGCGAAGGCCCGCGAGGTGTTCGCCTACGCCGGCATCCCCAGGCCCGCTGGCTGTCGTGGCGGGCCGACGAGGTCCCCGCCGATCCGGCGTCGGTCGTGGGCGACGAGCTCGGCTTCCCCTGCTTCGTGAAGCCGGCCAACCTCGGCTCCTCGGTGGGGGTGTCCAAGGTGCACGACGCCGGCGAGCTGCGCGCCGCGCTGGGCTGGCCCTGTCCTACGACGAGTGGGTGGTGGTGGAGGAGGCCATCGTCGGGCGGGAGATCGAGCTCGCCGTGCTCGGCAACGAGCGGCCGGAGGTGTCGGTGCCGGGCGAGATCATCCCCGGCGCCGAGTTCTACGACTACGAGGACAAGTACCACGACGGCCGGGCCAAGCTGCTGATCCCGGCGCCGCTGCCCGACGGGGTGGCCGAGCGGTTCCGGCAGCTGGCGGTGGCCGCCTTCCGGGCCTGCCGGGCCGAGGGCATGGCCAGGGTCGACTTCTTCCACGAGGAGGACGGCCCCGCCCGTGGCCCGCTGCTCAACGAGGTGAACACCATCCCCGGGTTCACCCCGATCTCGATGTACCCGAAGCTGTGGCAGGCCAGCGGCCTCGGCTACCCGCAGCTGATCGACCGGCTGATCGAGCTCGCCCTCGACCGCCACCGCCGCCGGGCTGACCGCACCCGCACCGATCGCTGAACCCGCCGGCCGCCGGCGCCCGCCACCCGACCGGGCCGCCCTGCGGACCGGCGCCATACCGGCCAGCATGGTGAGGAGAACCCCACCCCCGGAGCGGCTGCCCGCCGGATGGTCAACCGACCGCGCGGTCCTTAGGGTGACCGGCGTGCAACCGTCGCTGCCCCGCCAGGTGGCCACCAGCCTGGTGTTCCTGGCCCTGAACCCGTTCGTCGGCACCGCCGGCTTCGTGGTGGTGGTCACCGGCACGTCGATGGCCGCAGGGTTGGCGGTCACCGTCATCGGCGGGCTGGTGTGCCTGTGGCTGACGATGCTGCTGGCCGTCGCCCTCGGGCGGGTGCAGCGCGCCCACCTCCGCTTCGCCACCGGGGCCGAGCTGCCGGGACCCCCGCCGGTGCGGCCCCGCTCGGGCACGTTCGGCCGCCTGGCCGCCCCGGTGCTCGACCCCTACCGCTGGAAGGCGGTGGCCTTCTGGTTCGTCGAGTTCGTGCTGGGCTGGGTCACCACCGGCGTGGTCTACGGGCTGCTGGCCATCGGCGCCGTCGGCGTCACCCTGCCGCTGTACGCCCGCTGGCTGAGCGGGGTGGGCGGGGACCT
Organism: Acidimicrobiales bacterium; assembly: GCA_041394365.1. Classification (GTDB taxonomy): domain Bacteria; phylum Actinomycetota; class Acidimicrobiia; order Acidimicrobiales; family CAIXPF01; genus CAIXPF01. Next base: position 88,576 of record JAWKIM010000008.1, on the reverse strand, counting down.
GCCCGGCATCGGGCTGCTGTTCGCCGTGGTGGCCGGCGCCGCCGCGCTGGTCAGCGGCCTGGCCGGCAGCCTGCTCGCCGTGCGGCTGCACGAACTGCTGGCCCGGGCGTTGCTGGGCACCAGCCGCACGATCGAGCTCGAGAGCAGGGTCAGCGGCCTCGAGGGCCGGGTGAGCGGGCTCGACGCCGCCCGCACCGCCGCCATAGACACCGCCGAGGCCGAACGGCGGCGCATCGAGCGGGATCTGCACGACGGCACCCAGCAGCGGCTGGTGGGGTTGGCCATGGGCCTGGGCATGGCCCGCGAGAAGTTCGACACCGACCCCGACGCCGCCCGGTCACTGGTGGACGAGGCCCATCGCGAGCTGAAGGTGACCATGGCCGAGCTGCGCAGCATCACCCGCGGCCTGCGGCCCTCCGTGCTGGAGGACCGCGGCCTCGATGCCGCCCTGTCGGCGCTGGTGGCCCGCAGCCCCATCCCCGTCGACATCGAGGTGGTGCTGCCCCATCGACCGCCGCCGCCGGTGGAGAGCGCCGCCTACTTCGCGGTGGCCGAGGCGCTGACCAACATCGCCCGCCACGCCGAGGCGCAGCGGGCGGCGGTGCACATCCGCTACGAGGGCGACACCCTCGTCGTCGACGTGGGCGACGACGGGCGGGGCGACGCCCGGCGGGTCCCCGGTGGCGGCCTCGACGGGCTCGCCGACCGCCTCGCCGCGCTGCACGGCCGGCTCCACGTGGTCAGCCCCGAGGGCGGGCCGACGCTGCTGCGGGTGGAGGTGCCGTGCGGGTCGTGATCGCCGAGGACGCCGTGCTGCTGCGGGCCGGGCTCATCCGGCTGCTCGAGGACGCCGGCCACACCGTCGTGGGCGAGGCCGGCGACGGTGACAGGCTGCTCGCCGCGGTGGACGCCGCCCGCCCCGACGTCTGCGTGGTCGACGTGCGCATGCCGCCGTCGTTCACCGACGAGGGCGTGCGCCGCCATCGAGCTGCGCCGCCGCCACCCCGACGTGGCCGTGCTGGTGCTGTCGCAGTACGTGGAGGAGCGCTACGCCACCGAGTTGCTGGCCGACAACCCCGCCGGCGTGGGCTACCTGTTGAAGGACCGGGTGGCCGACGTGCGCGATTTCATCGAGGCGCTCGAACGGGTGGCGGGCGGGGCGCCGCCCTCGACGCCGAGGTGGTGGCCCAGCTGCTGGCCCGACGCCGGGGCCGGGCCGCTCGACTCGCTCACCCCCGGGAGGGCGAGGTGCTGGCGCTGATGGCCGAGGGCCGTTCCAACAACGGCATCGCCGCCGCGCTGGCCGTGTCCGGCGGGGCGATCGGAGAAGCACGTCAACAACATCTTCGCCAAGCTCGGCCTCGCCGCCACCGCCACCGACCACCGCCGGGTGCTGGCCGTGCTGACCTACCTGGAGGGATCGTCATGAGCTCGGGCCGGCGCCTGTGGCTGGTGGTGGGCGGGGCCGTCGCCGCGTTGCTGCTCGGCTACGGCGCCCTGACCGCCATCGAGCTGCTGACCACCACCACCCGCACCGAGCAGCTCACGCTGCCCGCGCTCGACGGGGTCCGCCGGCTGCGGCTGGACAGCGCCGGCGGCTCGGTGACGGTGATCGGCGACGACCGCGGGGCCGGTGCCATCAGCGGCACGGTGCGCTTGCGGGGCGGGCTGACCAAGCCGACCCACGACGAGCGCGTCGAAGGCGACACGCTCGTGCTGACGAGCCGTTGCGGCGGCCCCGTATCGATCACCTGTGACGCCACCTACCAGCTGTCCATACCGAGAGGCATGGACGTGGTGGCCGACTCGTCGGGTGGCGGCTTCCGCGGCGTCGACCTCGGCGGCGACCTGTCGATCTCCAGCTCCGGTGGTGGCATCACGCTCGAACGCCCGAGCGGCGTGGTGGAGCTGGACAGCTCCGGCGGTGGCATCACCATCGACGGCGGCACCGCGGTGGTGTCGGCCGAGTCCTCCGGGGGCGGCATCCGCCTGCGCGACAGCGCATCGGCCACCGTGTCGCTGGCCTCGTCGGGGGGCGGCGTCACCGCCGAGTTCGCCGAGGCGCCCACCTCGGTCCGGGCGTCGTCCTCCGGCGGGGGTGTCACCGTGGAGCTCCCCGACGGCGTCGACGCCTACCGGGTGGACGCCCGCTCCAGCGGCGGTTCGCAACAGGTGCGGGTGCGCACCGATCCGGCAGCGGAGCGGACCATCGTGGTCAGCTCCTCGGGCGGGGACGTGGACGTGCGCTACCGACCCGGTTGATCCAGCCGCACCGCACCATGCCGTACGGTACGGTATCGTGCCGTACAGTACGGCATGGCAGCAGACCGATCGGTACGATGCCCGTCCCGGTCGGGAGCGCCCCGGGTCAGCGGCCCCGGGCCCGGCGCTCCTCACCGCTCCAGGCCAGCCAGTGCACGAGCTGGTCGGCCGTGACCGAGGTTTCCGGGCCGGACGGCAGCACCCCGGCGCCGCCCCACATCGTCTGGGCCCGGAAGGCGGCGTAGTCCGCCGGCGGCAGCGGCAGGAACGGCGGGCGCCGCCACCAGCCGGGAGCCGCCATCGAGCGCAGCTGGCGCAGGCCGGCGGGCCACAAGCCCGGCCGGCGTGCCACCCGGACGGCCACCGCCGCCAGCACCCGCAACGGCATGGTCGTTCCCTTGCGCACGGCGACGCAGGCTAGCCCGGCACTCCGGCCGCACCGAGGCGCCGCCACGCCAGCGCCGCCGCCCCCACCAACGGGCCGTCGTGACCCAGACCGGCGGTCACGATGCGTGCGCCCCGGGCGAAGGACAACCGGCTGCGGGCCGCCAGCTCGGCGTTGGCGGCGGCCAGGAACGGCTCGCCGTAGCCCAGGGCCACCGAGCCGCCCACCACCGCGAGCCGCAGGTCGAGCAGGTTGACCGCCGAGGCGACGGCGCGACCCACCAGCCGGCCGGTGCGGCGGCGCAGCTCGTCACCGGCCTCGGCGGCGGGGCGTCCGGTCATGGCCGCCAGCGACGTGCCCGAGGCCTCGGCCTCCAGGCAGCCGTCCGCCCCGCACGGGCAGCGCCGTCCGTCGGGCTCGACGATCACGTGGCCGAGGTGCCCGGCGTTGCCGCTGGCCCCGTCGAGCAACCGGCCGTCGACCACCAGACCGGCGCCGACGCCGGTGGACACCACCATGGCCAGGAAGTCCCGCTCGCCCCGGGCGGCGCCTACCCAGCCCTCTCCCAGCGCGAACGCCTTGGCGTCGTTGTCCACCACCACCTCGAGCGAGAAGCGCTCGGCCAACGCCGAGCGCAGGGGAAGTCCCGCCAGGCGGCGATGTTCAGCGGCGACACCGCCTCGCCACCCGGGGTCATCGGCCCACCGCAGCCCACCCCGACCGCCGCCACCGACGCATCGCCGAGCACGTCGGCCGCCAGTGCGGCCACCCGTTCGAACAGCGCGCCGGCCGAAGCGTGACCGGTCGGTCGCTGCGCCCGGCGCAGCACCACACCGTGTTCGTCGACCACGCCGGCCGCCAGCTTCGTGCCCCCGATGTCGATGGCCAGCACCGCGCCCACCGCCGCACCGTAGCTTCCTGCCCGAACGACAGCTTCCGGCCCGTTCAACGCAGCGGTCCCCGCTAACCTGACAGCAGCCTTTGCAGACGCAAGCGTCTTTGCGCACACAAGCGCCGGGGAGCGGGCCCGTCGGCAGGAGCTCAGCCGCACAGCGACGGCCCCGGGCGGGCCGTGAACCGAGGAGCCAGCGTTGGCCAACGAGTCCCCGATCGGCATCGAGCCCTCGTCCGCGCCGGCCTCGAACGGCGCGCCGCCGGCCGCCGGCGCCGCCGAGCTGTCCCCCGGTGACGCCGCCACGTTCTCGGAGCTGTTCGCCGGGACCGTCCGCAACATCGAACAGGTCATCCAAGGCAAGGGCGAGGTCATCGAGCTGGTGGTGCTCTGCCTCGTCGCCGAGGGCCACCTGCTCATCGAGGACCGACCCGGCGTGGGCAAGACCACGCTGGCCAAGGCGCTGGCCGCGTCGCTCGAGACCACGTTCGGCCGCATCCAGTTCACCCCCGACCTGCTGCCCTCCGACGTGGTGGGCGTGACCGTGTTCGACCGGTCCTCCTCCACGTTCACGTTCCGCCCGGGCCCGATCTTCAACTCGATCGTGTTGGCCGACGAGATCAACCGGGCCTCGCCCAAGACGCAGTCGGCGCTGCTCGAGTCGATGGCCGAGAAGCAGGTCACCGCCGACGGGCAGACCTTCGCCCTGCCCCGGCCGCACCTGGTCCTGGCCACCCAGAACCCGATCGAGCACGAGGGCACCTACCCCCTGCCCGATTCGCAGCTCGACCGGTTCCTCATGCGGCTGTCCATCGGCTACCCGTCTCGCGCCGACGAGATCGCCATCCTCGACACCCACGGCCAGTCCGACGGCCTGGAGCGGCTCGGCGCGGTGCTGACCACCCGCCAGCTCGACGCCATGGTCGCCGCCGCCCGCGCCGTGCACGTCGCCCCGGCCATCAAGGAGTACCTGGTGGACCTGGCCAACGCCTCCCGCAAGCACCCCTACGTGTGGGTGGGGTTGTCGCCCCGGGCCACGCTGGCCATGCAACGGGTCTGCCGGGCCCGAGCCGCCGCCGCCGGGCGCAACTACGTCACCCCCGACGACGTGAAGGCGTTGGCCGAGCCGGTGATGGCCCACCGCCTGATGCTCAACCCCGACGCCCAGCTCCAAGGGCTGTCGGCGGGCCGGGTGGTGGCCGACATGCTCGCCCAGGTCCCCGTCCCCGTCCCCACCGGCCGCTGAGCGCCGTGCCGGCACGACTGGCCCGCGGCGGCCGACGGTGCTGACCCGCACCGGCTGGGGCGTGCTCGCCGGTGCCGGCGGCATGGTGCTGGCCGGCCGTGTGCTCGGCGCGTTCGAGCTGTACCTGCTCGGCGCCGGTGCCGCGGCGCTGGTGGCGGTGTCCCTGCTGGCGGTGAACCTGGCAAGGCTCCAGGTGGGCCTGTCCCGCACGCTGATCCCGCCGCGGGTGCACGCCGGCGGCCCCGCCCGCGTGGAGCTGCGGGTGGTCAACCACGCCCGCCGGCGCACGCCCACGCTGCGCCTGCACGATGCGGTGACCGGCACCAAGGGCGCCAACCTGCTGCTGTCGCCCCTCGGCAGCCACGAGCAGGCCCGCGCCGCCTACCAGCTGCCCACCGACAAGCGCGGCGCGCTGACCGTCGGGCCGTTGGAGCTGGTGGTGGCCGATCCGTTCGGGCTGTGCGAGTCGCGCACCACCGGGCTGGGCACCTCGCAGCTCGTCGTCTACCCGCACATCGACGAGCTGTTGGCCCTCGAGCACGCCTCCAGCCACGATCCGCAGGCCACCTCCCGCCACCCCAACGCGCTCGGTCGCGTCGGCGACGACTTCTACGCGCTGCGCCCCTACGTGGTGGGCGACGACCTGCGCCGGGTCCATTGGCCGTCGGTGGCGCGCACCGGCGAGCTGATGATGCGCCAGCACGAGCTGCCCTGGCAGGAGCGCACCACCGTGCTGCTCGACGTGCGCAGCGGCGCCCATCGGGGTGACACGTTCGAGCGGGCGGTCTCGGCGGCGGCGTCGGTGCTGGTGGCCGCCCACGGCCGCGGTGACCAGATCCGCCTGGTGTGCACCAACCGCAGCGACTCGGGCTTCGGGCTCGGGCCCAGCCACCTCGACGCACTGCTGCACCACCTGGCGTTGCTGAAGACCGACGGCCGGGCCGCGCTGCAGACCGGCCTCGACGATCTCGTCCGCAAGGGCGTCGGCGGTTCGCTGGTCATCGTGGTGGGTGCCCTCAACAGCGCCGATGTGCCGCGCTTCAACGGCATCACCCGCCGCTTCGGCACGGTGGCCACCGTCGTGTTCGAACCGGGGGCCGACCCCACCATCAGCGCGGCCGCCACCGCCACCGCTGCCGCTGCCACCGACCAGCAGGGCGGTGTGGCCATCAGCGGCCTGCCCCACCTGTTGCGCTGCAACCCCGGCGACCACTTCGCCACGCTCTGGAACCGATCGAGCCTGGTGGGCGTCGGCCGCGGCCGGTCCGCCGCCCGCCGCCACCTCCGGAGGTGCCCCCCGATGACCGCCACCGCCACCCGCCCACCCGCGGCACCGCCCGATGGCGGGTCTCCGTCAGGCGGCGGCGCCTGCCGGGAGGTGGCCCACGCCGCCTGCCCGCCGAGCTCAGCCTGTGGGTGGTGACTGCGGCCGCTGCGGTCAGCTTCTGACCGGCTCTCTCGACGAGCGCAGCTTCCTGGCCCCGGTGTTGCTGGCGGTCGGGCCCGCACGTGCTCGCCGCGCTCCTTGCGCCGCCGCCGGTGCTCGGCAGGCCACCGCTGCGGCGTCGATGGTGGCCATGGTGCTCGTGCTGACCTGGGTCTTCTACTTCTTCACCACCCGCGCCGGGCTACCCGGTGCGCTCACCTGGGACACGTTCACCGCCGACCTGCGCGAGGCGGTGACCCGCTTCCGGGAGGACCAGGCGCCGGTCGAGCCGGTGCGCGGGTTCGTGGCCGGTTCGGCGGTGGGGTTCTGGATCGTGGCGTTCCTGGCCGACTGGTCGGCGTTCCGGCTGTGGGCGCCGCTGGAGTCCACCATCCCCGCCGGATCGCTGTTCGTGTTCGCCTCGCTGCTGGGAGCGGACCAGTCCCGCACGGTCACCACCGTGCTGTTCTTCCTGGCCGCCGTCGGCTTCCTGCTGCTGCACCGCCTCGCCCGCCTGGAGATGAGCCCGAGCTGGGTCCGCGGCGACAGCCGCTCGGGGGTCCGCGCCCAGCTGGCCGTCGGCGGCGGGATCACCGCCGTGGCCCTGGTGGGCGTGGCGCTGGTGGGCCCGTTCCTGCCCGGCGCCACCGCCGCACCGCTGCTCGACGTGAAGGACATCGGCAACGACGACGACACCCGCATCACCGTCTCCCCCCTCGTCGACATCAAGCAACGCCTGGTGGACCAGCGCGAGACCGAGGTGTTCCGGGTCACCAGCCCGGTGCACGCGTACTGGCGGCTGACCGCCCTCGACGAGTTCGACGGCCGCACCTGGAAGTCCTCCAAGCGCTTCGAGAAGGTCGACGGTGACCTGCCCGGGGCCACCTCCGCCGGCGACACCCAGGTGACGCAGCAGTTCTCCATCTCCAACCTGGCCCAGATCTGGCTGCCGGCCGCGTTCGAACCGCTCAGCGTCACCGCCGAGGACCGCGAGGTGCGCTGGGAGCCGACCACCGCCACGCTCATCGTCGACCGGGAGACCTCCGACGGCCTCGAGTACAGCGTGACCTCGTCGGTGACCGACCACTCCCCCGACGAGCTCCGCGGGGCCGGGCCCGTCGTGCCCAGCGACATCGCCGATGAGTTCCTGGCCCTGCCCCGCCGGCTGCCCGACTCGGTGCAGCAGCTCGCCCGCGACATCACCGCCGGCGCCGGCACGCCCTACGACCGGGCGCTGGCCCTGCAGAACTACTTCCGGGACAACTACACCTACAGCGTCGAGGTCACCGGCGGTCAGGACATCAACGCCATCGAGGAGTTCCTGTTCTCCGACGTGCGGGCGGGCTACTGCGAGCAGTTCGCCGGCTCCTTCGCCGCCATGGCCCGCTCGATCGGTCTGCCCCGCCCGGGTGGCGGTCGGCTTCACGCTGGGCGACCCGACCCCGACCCCGAGCGGCCTGACAGCTACATCGTGAAGGGCCGCACTCCACGCCTGGCCCGGAGGTGTACTCGACGGGTTCGGGTGGGTGCTGTTCGAGCCGACGCCCGGCCGTGGCGCCGCCAACGCCACCTACACCGGCACCAGCGAGCTGCAGGACAGCGACGTGGCCCCCAACGGCGTCACCACCACGACGACCGCCCCGGTGGTCGACCCCACCGCCACCAGCCTGCCCTTCGAGGAGTTCCCCGCCGGCGGGGTGGTCTCCGAGGGCCTGCCCGAGGAGGGTCTCGGCGGCGGCGGCGGCAGCACCCCGGCGGTCAACACCACCGGCGCCCGGGTGGTGCTGGCCATCATCGGGCTGGTGGCGGCCTACGTGCTCGCCGTGCCCACCGCCCGTGCGCTGCGCCGCCGTCGACGCCGGGCCCGAGCCGGTGACGGCAACGCCCGCATCGACGTCGCCTGGCGTGACGCCACCGATGCGCTGCACCTCATCGGTGTGCACCAGGCCGTGGGTGAGACCCCCAACGAGTTCGCCGTGCGGGCCGACAACCGCAGCCGCGCCGGGACCCAGATGCGGGAGCTGGCCGAGCTCACCACATCGGCCCGCTACGCCCCCGATGCGGCGGACGGCGCTGCCGTGCAACGGGCGGTCGTGCTCGCCGACGGCGTGTCGCGGGCGGTGCGGGAGCAGACCACCACCGGGGAGCGCATCAAGGCCGAGCTCGACCCGAGGCCGTTGCTGCGGCGGGGCTGGCACGCCGCCACCCACGGGAACCGCACCGACGAGGACACCGAGGACCGGCAGCGCACGCTCGTGCACTGAGGGCTGATCGCCTCCTGAGCCCCGCCGGTCGACAGTGGGGCTCGGTGCTCACTCCTCGACGTTGCGCTGGAAGCGCTCCCGCATCTTCTGACCGGTGGAGCCCAGCAGGCTCCGCACACCGTCGTTGCGGCTCTGGCCGGTGAGCTGCTGCCAGCCGGCCCGACCCATCTTGCGGGCGTTGCGCTCCACCGCCAGCGCGCTGAGCAGCATGATCAGGAAGCCGACGAAGGCGATGGCCCAGTGGGTGGACAGCGCCGCCACCATCAGCACCATGCCGCCCAGGAAGCCGAGCGCGGCCCACTTGATGTTGCGCAGCGCGTGGGTGAACAACGTGGTCGAGCCGACTTCACGAGCCAAGGCGGGATCGCTCTCGTAGAGCTTCGCCTCGATCTCCTGGAGAATCCGCTGCTCATGCTCTGATAGCGGCACCCCAACTCCCCTCGCGCCGTAGCGCTCGACCCGACGTTCCCGAAAAAAGCTCCGGCCGAAGTCCGCCGAGGCGGGCAACGCGCCGTCCGAGCGCCACTCTACCGGCCGACCGGGCCCTGGTGTACCTCAGAGTGGGGGCCCGCCCGGCGAGCGGGGCTCACCGTCGCCATCGTCGGCGAGCGGGCCGTCGTGCGCATCGGGACCCCAGGCCCGACGACCCCGTTCGAACACCTCCAGCGGGCGGCCCGCGGCGGCCAGCGAGCCCGGTCCGATGGCGGCGGCACCGAAGCGGCGCCGGATGGCGTCGACGGTGTCGTTGGCGTCCTGCCAGGCCCCCGGATCCCTCGGCGGCGGTGGTGACGCCGGCGCGGTGGGACCGGGCGGCGCGGTGGGCCGCGACGGCGACGAGGACGACGACGGGGACGTCGGTCCGGGCCCGGAGCTCGCCACGGGGCGAGCGGTGGCCGCGGCGAGGGCCGGTCGGTCGACGCCGAGATCGAAGGTCAGCTGGCGGTGCTCGATGGGAGCGAGCCCGCTGGTGCTCACCCCGATCAACCGGACCCCGGGCTCACGTCCACCTTGGCCAGCAGCGAGCGGGCCGCCCGGGTGATGGCGAGGGCGCTGTCGACCGGTTCGGGCTGGCGTTGGGAGCGGGTGATCGTGGTGAAGTCACCGAAGCGGACCTTGATGGTGACCGTGGACGCCGCCACGTTGGCCTCCGCAGCCGGCGGGCGACGCCATCGCCGAGGCGCAGCAGCTCCCGGTCGAGCTCGTCGCGGGAGAACCGGTCGGTGGGGAAGGTCTCTTCGTGGCCGATCGACTTCGTCTCCCGATCGGGTTCGACGGTGCGCGGGTCGCGGTTGTGGGCCAGCTCGTGCAGGTGCCGACCGGCGGCGTCGCCCACCGCGCCCACGAGCGTGCGCAGCGGTAGCGCGGCCAGATCACCCACGGTGGACACCCCGAGCCGCTCGAGGCGCGACAGCGTGGCCGGGCCGACGCCCCACAGCGCCCGCACCGGCAGCGGGTGCAGGAAGGCCAGCTCGCCGCCCGGCGGCACGACGAACACGCCGGAGCCGAAGCGCGGACCGGTGGGGGTGGGGGTGGGCTTCGCCTCCTCCGAGGCGAGCTTGGCCAGGAACTTGGTGGACGCCACCCCGACCGAACAGGTCAGCTGCTCCTGGTCGAGCACGCGGGCGCGCAGGCGGGCGGCGATGTCGGGCGGGCTGCCCAGGCGGCGCTGCGCGCCGGTGACGTCGAGGAACGCCTCGTCGAGCGACAGCGGTTCCACCAACGGCGTGACCTCGGCGAACAGCGCCATGATCCGCTTGCTGGCCTCGCTGTAGGTGGCGTGGTCGGCGGGCAGGAACAGCGCCTGGGGGCAGAGGCGGCGCGCTCGCACGGAGGGCATGGCCGAGCGCACGCCATAGGCGCGGGCCTCGTAGCTGGCGGCGGCCACCACCCCGCGGGTCCCGGAGCCGCCCACCACCACCGGTCGGCCGCGAAGGGACGGGTCCCGCCGCAGCTCCACCGCCACGAAGAAGGCGTCCATGTCGACGTGCAGGATGGCCTGGGGCCATCGCGCCGGGCCGGCGTCGGGCGCCGGCGGCGGGTTCACAACCGGACGACCTCGATGTCGCGCAGGACGGCGCCGTCGATGCGGTAGCCGAAGTGGCGTCGGTCCAGCCAGCGGTCGGTGGCCCAGCCGAGGAGGGGCTCCTGCACCCAGCGCGGGGCGTTGGCCAGCCGCGCGGCACAGTCGACCCACGGCACGAACCGGGCGTCGATCACGATCCCGTCGGGGTCGTCGATGCGCAGCGTGCCCTCGTAGGCGGTGGCGACGTGGGCCTCGACCCGCAGGTGCCAACCCAGCCCCTCGGCCACCGCCTCCACCTCGTAGACGGGGCCGTCCCAGCTCGAGACCACGAGCCCGGTCTCCTCGGCCACCTCGCGGGTCAGGCCTTCGAGGAGCGACTCCCCGTCGTCGATCACACCGCCGGGGGTGGACCAGTCCACACTGCCGTTGCGCCGCTGGTTGGCCACCAGCAACAACCCGTCCGGGCCCGGCACCAACGCCCCTCCGACCGTCCAACGCCGCATGGCCGGATGCTAGTGCCGCCATCCCGCCTGCGGGCGCCCACCCGACGGACGGCCGACCCGGGCGCCGGTGACGAAACCGCCACGCCGCCCACCACCCCACGCCGCTGCTCACCGCCGCCGTGGCGCAGTCCCCCGCCGCCGCGACCCTCCGACCCTTCCCGGCACCCGCATCACGATTCTCCGGTGACGAAACATTCGACCGGATCGCAGCGCCGTGGCTACGAGCTGCGTTGACCGCGCGCGAAGAGCGCTGCTTCAGCCGCGAGATGCAACCGGCTTTCGTCACCGGAGAAACTCGATGGTGCTGGCCGGCGACCGTCCGCGGCCACGGGCCCGGCCCGCCAGGCCGACGCACGCCGGGCCGTGGGCTGAGCGTGTCGGCCTGGCGGGCGACGTGTCACCGCCACCCTCCGAAGACGTGGCAGGCTCGCACCCATGGCCCCCGAGGAGACGCCCGACGAACCCATCGCCACCGCGCCGCTGCACCCGAACTCGGTGCTCGTGCGCGACGCGGCCACGGCCGCCGGTCTCGACGTGGCGGTGGTGACCTACCCCGACGGCACCCGCACCGCCGCCGACGCCGCCGCCGCCATCGGCTGCGACGTGGCCCAGATCGTGAAGTCGCTCATCTTCGTGGTCGGCGGTCAGGTGACCCTGGCCCTCGTGTCGGGCGCCAACCAGCTCGACGAGAAGAAGCTGGCGGCGGCCACCGGCGGCGGCAAGGCCAAGCGGGCCGACGCCGACCAGGTGCGCGAGGCCACCGGGTTCCCCATCGGCGGGGTCCCGCCGTTCGGGCACCGCACCGCGCTGCCCGTGTACGTCGACCCCGACCTGCTCGGCTTCGACCGGGTCTGGGCGGCCGCCGGCACCCCGCACACCGTGTTCGCGGTGGCGCCCGCCGACCTGGTGAGGGTCACCGGGGCGACCGTCACCGAGCTCCGCAAGGGCTGACCGCAGCCCGACCGCCGCTCAGGCGGAGCGGGCGGCGAACTCCTCGGCCACCGGCCGGTCCCGACGGGCCAGGGCGATCACGTTGGCCCCCGACGCCTCGGCCCGCAGCGCGATGCCGCCATCGGGTTGCTCGCCGTGGCCGTCGAGCACCAACAGACCCTCGCCCGTGGCGGCCACCAGGATGCCCGCCTCCGGCACGACCGTGCGCCGGCTCAGACGGCGCACCCGACGGCCGACCCGGTCCCGCGGGTTCGTCATCAGCACCGCCAACCGGGACTCGATCTCCTCGGGCTCGAAGAGCAGCGCATCGCTCAGCACCAGCAGGTCGTCGTGACGCAACGGCAGCTGCGTGCCCGGCACCGCGCCCCGCAGGGCCACGATCAGCCCGAGGTAGCGCACCAGCACGTCGTCGAGCAGATCGTCGGGGTGCAGCAGACGCCGACGGGGGCCGCCGGCCAGGAACCCCGACTCCAGATCGATGACCAGCCGCGTCCGGCGCGGGTGCACGGCAGCCTCGGTGTGCACCCCGTACACGGCAGCCAGCAGCTCGAGGTCGTCGTCGGCCAGCTGCCGCCGACCGGCCTCGATGTCGGCGAGATCCACCACATCGAAACGGCCCAAGGTCAGCGTGGCGAGCGCCTCCAGCGACGTGCCGTTCGCCCAGCGGTAATCCGCCAGGAGGTGCCCGAAGCGGGCCGGGGGCACGAGCGAGAGGGTGTCGAGCTCCGTCACGGTGATCACCGCCTGAACATCGGACTGCTCGGCGACGATCTTGAGCATCTGGATAGGACCGGCGCCTCATCGGGCGGGCGCCCGGCCCGGCCCGCGCGCCGCCCGCTCGCGCCCACCCGGTTCGCCCCCGGCCGGTGCCGGCGGGTTCAATGGCGGTGATGGATCCCGCGCCGCGCCCGCCCGACGACGCCGCACCGCCCTCGGCGCTCCCGCCGCTCTACGCGCGCGTCCTGGCCTTCGTGAGCGTGATCGCCGCCGGGCTGTTCGGCGGACTGATCGGCTTCGGGGTGGTCGACCTGTCCTGCGACGGCGACTGCACGCTCGCCGCCAGCGGCGTGGGCGTGGCCGGCGCCCTGCTGTGCGCCGGCGGGGTGGCCATCGTGGCCGTGCTCACACTGCGGGCCATGGGCGAGTGGCGGGCCGGCGGGCGCCGCCAGGACCGGGGGCGCTCGTGATCGGGGATCGACCGACGGCGTTGCTCGGCCTCGCCCGCGACGTCGCCGCCGAGGCCTGCGAGGTGCTCATCGAGGCGGTCAGGCGCGGCGGCCACGCCACCGACAGCAAGTCGAGCGCCACCGACCTGGTCACCGACGTCGACCGCCAGGTCGAGGCGCTGATCATCGACCGGTTGCTCGCCGCCCGCCCCGAGGATGGCGTCCTCGGCGAGGAGGGCGGCGGCCGGCCCAGCCGTTCCGGTGTCCGCTGGGTGATCGACCCGATCGACGGCACCACCAACTTCGTGTACCGCATCCCGGCGTTCGCCGTGTCGATCGCCGCCGAGGTGCAGGGCACCACGGTGGCGGGGGTGGTGGCCATCCCCGGGCTCGACGAGTGCTTCGAGGCCACCCTCGGCGGCGGCGCCCGCTGCAACGGCGATGACATCGCCGTGTCGGGCGCCACCTCGCTGGAGACCGCCCTGATCGCCACCGGCTTCTCCTACCAGGCCGGGACCCGACGGCAGCAGGGTCGGATCGTGGCCGAGCTGCTGCCCACCATCCGCGACATCCGCCGGATGGGCGCAGCGTCGGTCGACCTGTGCGCGGTGGCCTGCGGCCGGGTGGACGGGTACTTCGAGAGCGGCCTCAACGCCTGGGACTACGGCGCCGGTGCACTGATCGCCACCGAGGCCGGCGCCACGGTGTCCGATCTGTGGGGCGGACCGCCCTCCCCGTCGTTCGTGGTGGCGGCGAGCCCGGCCCTGGCCCGGCCCCTCCGTGAACGTCTCGTCGCCTGCGGTGCGTTCTAGACCACTGTTCGCGTTCACGGCGTTCGCCGGAGCTGGAACCGGCACACCGAGCGGCCGAAAGGCACCAAGTTGGCGTCGCCGTAGGGCACGATAGGACCCGTGGGAACGCGCATCCTGACCGTCGAGGACGACGAACGCATCCGGGCATCGGTGAAGCTGGCCCTCGAGGCCGAGGGCTGGATCGTCGAGGAGTCCGAGAACGGCGAGCAAGCGATGGAGGTGTTCAACCGCGCTCCCGCCGACGTCGTCCTGATCGACATCATGTTGCCCGGCGTCGACGGCTTCGAGGTGTGCCGCTCGATCCGCAAGGTGTCCGACGTGCCCATCATCATGGTCACCGCCCGTGACGACACCCACGACATCGTCGCCGGGCTCGAGGCGGGCGCCGATGACTACCTGACCAAGCCGTTCGCCCCCAAGGAGCTCTCCGCCCGCATCCGGGCGCTGCTGCGGCGCTCCCGCTCCAACGAGCCCACGCTGTCCCACATGCGCTTCGGGGACCTCGAGATCCTCCAGGACGAGGGCGTGGTCACCGTGGCCGGGGAGGAGGTGCACCTGACCCGCACCGAGTTCAAGCTGCTGTGCGAGCTGGCCAACAACCCCGGCCGGGTGTTCTCCCGCGAGGTGCTCCTCGAGCGGGTGTGGGGCTACGGCTACTTCGGCGACGGTCGCCTGGTCGATGTGCACATCAGGCGGCTGCGCACCAAGGTCGAACAGGACCCGGCCAACCCCCGTCACGTCGTCACCGTGCGGGGCCTCGGCTACAAGCTGCAGACCTGAGCGCCACATCCGGAGGGTCCCTCGACCCGCCGCGGTGTGCGAACCGTGTCCGACCCGCCAGAATGGAGGCGGGTGACCCCTCGCCCCGCGGGCGGTGGGGTTCGGCGGTGCGGCGCCGGCCTCCGAGGCGCCCCCACTGAAGCAGCGCGGGTGAACAGGACGGTTTCGTGGCAACCCAACGTCGACGCATCGGGTTGAGAACCCGGGTCATCTCGTCGTTCGGGTTGCTGTCGTTGCTGCTGTCGCTCGGCCTGGCCGGCGCCACGTACTTCCTGGTGCAGGCGAACACGATCGAGC
Organism: Acidimicrobiales bacterium; assembly: GCA_041394365.1. GTDB lineage: Bacteria > Actinomycetota > Acidimicrobiia > Acidimicrobiales > CAIXPF01 > CAIXPF01. The sequence continues at coordinate 73,569 of JAWKIM010000008.1, read as the reverse complement.
GACGGGAGGCCACCGCCCTCGACGAGGCGTTCGCCAACGCCCGCCAGATCCGCAACCAGATCCTCGACGACAGCGACGGCGTGGAGCCGGTCAGCCGTGACGACCTGCTGCGCCGGGCACCGATCGACGGCATCGCCGTGCTCAGCTACACCGGCGACGTCCTCTACAGCGGCCGCACCGTCGGCAACGCCCCGTTCGATCCCACCACCCAGCTCCCGGTGGAGTTCGGCCATGCCGTCGACGAGCGCCGGGCCACCATGTACCGCAGCGCCATCGACGACGAGCCGGTGCTGTTCATCGGGGTGCCGATCCAGCTCGGCGACGACCTGGCCGGTCCGCCGGCCGACGGCAGCGTGCCGGACGCCGCCAGCACCACCACCGCACCGGTCCCACCCCAGCCGGCTCGACCGGACTGGGCCGCCTACTACGAGATCTCCAGCCTGGCCGACCTGCAGTCGACGTTCGACACCATGCTGCTGGCCCTGCTCGGCGCGGTGGTGCTGACCACGCTGGTCGGCCTGCTCGTCGGCCGGTGGGTGTCCAAGCGGGTGCTCGCCCCGCTGCGCGACGTCAACGATGCGGTCGAGGCCCTGGCCGAGATGTCCTTCGACACCAAGCTCCCGGTCACCCGCGACCCCGACCTGGCCCCGCTGGTCTCCACGTTCAACCACACGGTCGCCGCCCTGCACGAACGCATCGAGCGCGACGGGCGCTTCGCCTCCGACGTGAGCCACGAGCTTCGCTCCCCGCTGACCACCCTCACCAACTCCGTCGCCATCCTGGAGCGCTACCAGGACGACCTGCCCGAGCCCGCCCAGCGGGCCGTGGCGTTGCTCACCGAGGAGTTCCAGCGCTTCCAGCAGCTGGTGGGCGACCTGCTGGAGATCTCCCGCTTCGACGCCGGCGCCCAGAAGCTCGAGCGCAGCCCGCTGGTGATCGGCGAGTTCGTGCGCCTGGCGGTGCGCATGACCTGCCCGGACCAGGACATCCCGGTGAACATCGACCCCGACCTGGAAGAGGCGGTCATCATGGCGGACAAGCGCCGCCTGGTGCAGGTGCTGTCCAACCTCGCGGTCAACGCCCAGCGCTACGCCGGCGGCGTGACCGAGGTGGGCGTGACCCGGGCGCGGGGCGGGGTGGAGATCGCCGTGGTGGACAGCGGGCCGGGCGTGCCGCTGGCGGATCGCATCCGGGTGTTCGACCGCTTCGCCCGCGCATCACCGCCAACAAGCGCGGCAGCGACACCGGCACCGGCCTGGCTGTCGCTGGTGGCCGAGCACATGCGGGTTGCACGCGGCGGCACCGTGCGGGTGGAGGATCACCACGGCGGCGTCAAGTGCCTCGCTTCGTGGTGTACCTGCCGCCACCCTGGTCTCATCTACGACACCGAGGCCGATTTCGAGGCCGCCGCATCGGAGCTGACCTGTAGAGCCGGTGGCTGCGCCGCTGCTGGCGCTGACCGCCGTTGGCCACCCTGCCACCGGGGCGTGCGGTCTGCCCCAGGACGACAAGCCCCGGCTGATCCCGGCCCGAGGTGCCCTTCGACCTCGCCGGACCCGCCGAGCAGGACGCCCCGGCGCTGCCGCCGGGCGAGGAACAGCACCAGGTCATCGTGTACCTCGTCAAGGACGTCGGCGGCGAGCTCCGGTTGTCGCGGCAGACCCGCACCGTCGCCGGCCGGCTCAACCTCCAGACGATCCTGCAGAACCTGATGGCCGGTGGCACCTACCCCGCCGAGCGGGAGGCGCAGCTGCGCAACCTCATCCCCGGCGGCGAGCTGAAAGCGGTGCTGCGGCCGCAGCAGGACAGCGACACCGGCGACACCGCACCGACCAGCGCGGGTGGACTGCGCGGCCTTGGAGACCACCTCGGTGCGCATCGAGGTCGAGAAGGAGTTCTTCGACCGCTTCCCCACCATCGAGTCCCAGCAGCTGGCCATCGGGCAGATCGTGCTGACCGCCATGGACTACGCACCGACGAACGGCCGGGCGCGCCCTCGGCGGTGCAGTTCACCGTCGACGGCCACACCCGCACGGTGCCCATCGCCGGTGCGAACAAGTGGGCGTCGTAAATCTCGGGCCAGCCGCACTACTGGGCCGACCTGCTGGGCCGAGGACCCCAAGGTCCAGGAGTCGGCCGGCAACACCGAATCCGGCGTGCGCTGCGACGACGCCGAGTCCGCACCCGCGGATGGGGGCGAGGTCGACGTGGTGCCCGCCGACGGCGCCGCCGCCGGCAGCCCGGAGACCACCGACACCGTCGCTGCAGACGCCGCCGGCTGACACCCGGCGGTCAGGCGAAGAACTGGCCGGCGTCGTCCCACAAGCGGGGGTCGACCACCTTGAGGTTGGCGATGGCGTCGGTGAGCGGCACCCGCACCATCTCCCCCGATCGCAGCGCCACCATCTGGCCCCAGGCGTGCTCGTGGACCGCATCGATGGCGGCCAGCCCGAACCGGGTGGACAGCACACGGTCGAACGCCGTCGGGGTGCCGCCGCGCTGCACGTGGCCGAGCGTCGTCACCCGGGTCTCGAAGCCGGTGCGCTGCTCGATCTCGCCGGCGACGATGGCACCGATGCCGCCGAGACGGACGTGGCCGTACTGGTCGTCCACCTTCTCGGGGATCACCATCGTGCCGTCCCGCGGCAGCGCGCCCTCCGCCACCACCACGATCGAGGCGAAACGACCGCGCTCGTGGCGCCGCACCAGCGACTGGCACACGGCGGCGATGTCGAAGGGCTCCTCGGGGATCAACGTCATGGTGGCGCCCGCCGCCATGCCGGCCCACGCCGCGATGTGCCCGACGTGGCGGCCCATCACCTCGACCACGATGACCCGGTCGTGGCTCTCGGCGGTGGTGTGCAGCCGGTCGATGGCCTCGACCGCGATCTGCACCGCGGTGTCGAAGCCGAACGTCAGCTCGGTGCCGCCGATGTCGTTGTCGATCGTCTTGGGGACGCCGACGATGGGCAGGCCGTCACGGGCCAGCTCGTGGGCGCAGGACAGCGTCCCCTCGCCGCCCACGGCGATGATGGCGTCGATGCCGAGGGTGTGCAGCGTGCGGCGCACCATGTCCACGCCGCCCTCCACCGCGTAGGGCTGGATCCGGCTGGTCCCGAGCACGGTGCCGCCGCGGGGCAACGTGCCGCGCATCGATTCGACGTCGAGGGTGACCGTCTCCCCCTCGATGAGGCCGCGGTACCCGTCGAGCGATCCGAGCACCTCGTCGCCGTAGTGGCGTTCGCCCTTGCGGACGACGGCCCGGATGACGGCGTTGAGACCCGGGCAGTCCCCGCCACCGGTGAGGATGCAGACTCTCATCGCCGGGCAGCCTAGAGGCCGTGACCCACGCTTCCGGCCATGCGTGACCGTTGTCTGCAGGCGATGCCGTGCCCCCGCCGTCTACGTTGTGCGGTCCATGAGCGGAGCACTCCTGGCCATCGACGCCGGCACCACCGGCGTGCGCACCTACGTGGTCGACGAGCGGGGTCAGCCGCTGACCAGCGCCTACCGCGAGTTCACCCAGCACTTCCCCCGGCCCGGTTGGGTGGAGCACGACGCCGAGGAGATCTGGTCGGCGGTGGCCGCCACCATCGCCGGCGCGCTGGCCAACTTCGACGGGACGGTGGCGGCCATCGGCATCACCAACCAGCGCGAGACGGTGGTGGCGTGGTCCCGCTCCACCGGTCGGGCCCGCACCCGGGCCATCGTCTGGCAGGACCGCCGTACCGCCCAGTACTGCGATCACCTGGCCGAAGCCGGGCACCTGCCGCTGGTGCGATCCCGCAGCGGCCTGGTGCTCGACCCGTACTTCAGCGGCACCAAGCTGCGCTGGTGGTTCGAGCAGGGCGTGCTCGACCGCGACGACGCCGACCTGGCGGTGGGCACGGTGGACAGCTGGTTGATCTGGAAGCTGACCGGCGGGGCGAGCTTCGTGACCGACACCACCAACGCCTCGCGCACCATGCTGTTCGACATCGGGGCGCTGGCCTGGAGCGACGAGCTGCTCGACCTGCTCCACATACCGGTCGGTGTGCTCCCGGAGGTGGTGGGTTCCGCCGGGGTCGTCGGCACACACCGGCTGGCGGGCCGCTGCCGGCTGACATGATCGCCGGCATCGCCGGTGACCAGCAGGCGGCGCTGTTCGGCCAGGCCTGCTTCGGAGGTCGGCATGACCAAGAACACCTACGGCACCGGCAGCTTCGTGCTCATGAACGTGGGCACCTCCTGCCCGGAGGTGGTCGACGGGCTGCTGACCACGGTGGCGTGGACGCTGCCCGCCGGGCCGGGGCGAGGAAGCGGCGGTCCGGTCACCACCTACGCCTACGAGGGGGCGATCTTCGTCACCGGCGCCGCCGTGCAGTGGCTGAGCGACGGGCTGGGCATCAGCGAGGCGGCCGAGGTCGGTCCGCTGGCCGCGTCGGTGCCCGACAGCGGCGGGGTGTACCTCGTCCCGGCGTTCGCCGGGCTGGCCTCGCCGTGGTGGGATCCCTATGCCCGCGGCACGATCGTGGGCCTCACCCGGGGCAGCGGTCGCGCCGAGCTGGCGCGGGCGGTGGTGGAGGCGATGGCGTTCCAGACCCGCGACGTGGTCGAGGCGATGTCGGCGGCGTCGGGGGTCGAGGTGACGGCGCTGCGGGTCGACGGTGGGGCGGCGGCGATGGACCTGCTGCTGCAGATCCAGGCCGATCAGCTCGGCGTGCCGGTGACCCGCCCGAAGCAGACCGAGACGACGGCGTTGGGGGCGGCCGCGCTGGCGGGGCTCGGGGCGGGCCTGTTCGCCGGCCTCGACGAGCTCGCCGGTCACTGGCAGCCCGATGCGGCGTTCACCCCGTCGGCGGATCGACGCGACGTGGACACATCGTTCAGGTCCTGGCGTCGAGCGGTGGAGCGGTCGAGACGGTGGAGCGAGGAGCCACCGACGAGGGCTGAGCGAGCCGGCGTCATCGACGGGTGACGAGCCTGCACGACAAGCGGCTGATCGTCTGCAGCCCGCACAACCAGGCGTCGGCGATGCGGGCCAGGGCGGCCACCTGGTGGCGCTCCTTGGCCCGGAAGGCGGTGCGGTCCCGCCCCAGGATCAGGGCGACGCCGGCGGCCGGCAGGGGCGACCAGCACACGTCGCGCAGGGTCGCCGGCTCGGCGTTGCGGGCGGAGTGCCGGCTGCCCTCGAGGAAGGCGTGGAGCCAGCCGTCGGTGGGGACGGGCCCCCGGCTGGCGTGCACGCCGGCACCATCGAGGGCGGCGACCGCCACCCAGGTGGCCCCGATGCCGCGATAGGCGTGGTCGGCGAGGGCCTCGAGCAGCTCCTCGGCGGAGCCGGCACCGACGAGTTGCGAGGCGGTGTCGAGGGCGTCGAGCCACGGGTCGATGTGGCCGCCCTCCACGGCGCGCACGTCTTCGACGTCGACGCCCTCCACCTCGTTGATCTGACGGACGAGCGTGTCGAGCAGGTCGGCGGAGGCGCTCGACGACGATCTCGTCGATGGCACGCCCGCCGCCGCGCTTCGAGGATCTCGATGCCGGCGACATCGCCTCGGGCGGCGCCGATGCCGGGACACGGCCCAATCGCTCGGCCGATCGAGGATCCACACTCGGACGACGTACGTGGCCGGGGTCATGGCGGCAGCGTAGGCACGCCGCGCGAACGGTTGATTACCGCGCTTGCGAAGCCCGTGCTGCCCCAACGGGTGCGGGGCCAGGGTCCTGCCCGTCGGGCGCGCTCCCCGCCTCCGATCGGCCTCAGCCGAGCTTGACAGCAGCCTTGCGCAGGTTGCGGATGGCCTGCCGCGAGCGCCTCGTTTTCGATGAGGGCGAAGCGCACGTGGCCGTTGCCGCCGGGTCCGAAGCCGATGCCGGGTGAGGTGGCCACGTTGGCCTCCTTCACCAGGAAGCTGGCGAACTCCAGCGAGCCCATCTCCTTGTAGGCCTCCCGAGATCGGCGCCCGAACATCGTGCCCTTGGGCGGGGTGATCTCCCAGCCGATGCGGTTGAGGCCGTCGCACAGCACGTTGCGACGGCTCTGGTACACATCGCGGGCGAGCTTGGGGTAGTCGGGCTCCTCGTTGAGCGTCACCGTGGCGGCGATCTGCACCGGCTGGAACGTGCCGTAGTCGAGGTAGCTCTTGAGCTTGGCCAGCGCGGCGATGATCTCGGCGTTGCCGACCATGAAGGCCACCCGCCAACCGGCCATCGAGTAGCTCTTGGTCATCGAGTAGAGCTCGACGGCCACGTCCTTGGCCCCCGGCACCTGGAGGATGGAGGGCGGCTCGTAGCCGTCGAAGCCGATGTCGGCGTAGGCGTTGTCGTGGACGATCACCATGTCGCGCTCGCGGGCGAAGTCGACCACCTTCTGCATGAAGTCGAGATCCACGCAGGTGGTGGTCGGGTTGTGCGGGAAGCTCATCACCGCGACGCGGGGCTTGGGCCAGGAGTACTCCCAGTTGGCCTTCATCGCCTCGAAGAAGTCCTCGCCCGTACCGATCGGTACCTCGCGGATGGTGGCGCCGGCGAAGATCGGGCCCCAGATGTGGATCGGGTAGCTGGGCGAGGGCACCAGGCACGTGTCCCCCGGCTGCAGGAGGGTCCACATCAGGTGGGTGAGGCCCTCCTTGGCACCGATGGTGTTGATCACCTCGGTCTCGGGGTCGAGCTGCACGCCGAAGCGGCGCTCGTAGAGGTTGGCCACCGCCAGCCGGAGGTTGGGGATGCCCTTCGAGAGGGAGTACCGGTGGTTGCGGGAGTTCTGGACCGACTCGATCAGCTTGTTGACCGCGGTGTCGGGCGAAGGCAGGTCGGGGTTGCCGAACCCGAAGTCGATCACGTCGGCGCCGGCTCGCCGAGCGTCCGCCTTCAGGGAGTTGATCATGGCGAAGACGTACGGCGGGAGCGAGTTGATCCGGCGAAATTCCATGCCACCAGGCTATACGCGGCGACCATGGGCATTCGCGACGCGATTGGCGCGCCGCTGCACACGGCGTGCGGCGGCGGGCCGAGCAACCGGTGCTCCGGCCCGCCCACTCGGGGCGAATCCGCGGCGAATCGCCGAAACCTACGTCCGATGACGTTGCTCCACAACCGCGACGAGCGTTGGTTCAAGCTTGTACGGCGTCGATGAGTAGGGCGGCGCCGATGGCGCCGGCGCGGCGGCCCAGATGGGCGGCGGCCACGGTGGTCCGGGGCCGGAGCCCGCCGCCCAGCACGTGGCGGCGGTAGGCGCGCCGCACCCGGTGCTCCCACAGCGCGACCTCGCTCATCACCGACCCGCCGACCACGACGACCTCGGGATCGAGGAGGTGCACCAGGTTGGCCACCCCCAGGCCCACCCAGTCGGCGAAGCGATCGGCCACCGCCGCCGCCTCGGGGTCGCCGGACCGCAGCGCCTCGCTCAGGTGCTCGCCGCGCACCGCGGCCGCACCGCCGGCCCGGGCCACGGCCGCCGCGAGCCGGCCGGCGGCGGCCGCCTCGGCCGCCTGGCGGGCCAGCGCCGAGCCCGACGCGTACGCCTCCCAGCACCCTTGCCGGCCGCAGGCGCAGCCGGCACCGCCGGGGACGATGGTCATGTGCCCGGGTTCGCCGGCGAAGCCGTGGACCCCCGCACCCGTCGACCCTCGACGACCATCCCACAGGAGATCCCGGTGCCCAACCCGACGAACACCACGTGGTCGCTGCCCCGTCCGGCACCGAGCCCGGCCTCCGCCCACGCCGCGCAGTTGCCGTCGTTGTCGACCACCACCGGGCACCGGCGCCGTGGGGCCAGCCAGGCGGCCACGTCGAGGTCGCCGGCGCCGGGCAGGTTGGGGCCGTAGCGGAGCACGCCGCCGCGGCTGACGAGGCCGGGCATGCCCACCCCGATGCCGCGCAGCTCCGGCGTCCCGACGTCGGCCCGCACGCCCTCGAGCAGCGCGCCGACCACCTCGTCGATGGCGTCGAGCACGGCGGCACCGGCACGGGTGGGCTGCTCGTGTTCGGCGAGCAGCACGGGCTCGCCGCTGCCCTCGGCGGCGGGCAGCGCCACACCCAGGATCTTCGTGCCGCCCACGTCGATGCCGAGGCGGACGGCGGCCGGGGGATCGGCGTCGGGCACGTTCAGTAGCGCAGCAGGGCGCCGATGCGGCCGAGCACGTCGAGGTCGGCGTTGCCCACGCAGACGTCCACCCGCGCCCGCTCGACGATGGCGCGGTCGATCGCCTCGCTGACCACGTCGGGCACCGCCTCCATGGCCGATTCGCAGCTCGGGCAGCTCGGGCCGACCACCGCCAAGCGGTCGCACGCCGGGCAGTGCCAGCCCTCGGCGTCGTAGCCGTCACTGACCATGACCCGGTCGACGCGGTGCTCGGCCAGCGCCTGCAGCACCGGCGCCAGGCCGACCACGGCGCTGCGCCCGTCGGGCCGGCCGGCCGCCTCGCGCAGGCGCTCGACCAGCGCCGCCTCCCGCGTACGGGTGATGTCCACGTCGACGGCTTCGACGGCCTTGCGGATCTCGTCCAGCCCCGACGCCGTGCCCAGCTCGACCCGGCCGGCGTAGATCTTGCGCAGGTAGGGGTGCAGCAGCCGCTCGACTTCGGCCACCACCGGTTCGGGGCCGCCCATGACCAGGCGCTCGAAGCCCGTGCGGGCCTGCAGGTCGAACGCCACCCGGGCGGCGCTGCGCAGGTGGCGGGCCTGGAGCTCACCGACCCGGCCATCGAGGTGGGCCGACTCACGCCCGCCGCGCTCGATGTCGTGCTCGAGCAGCTCGGTGACCAGCTCGCTGTGGTCCACGAGCTCGCCCCACGACAGCACCAGCATCCGCAGCTTGGTCTTGTCCACCAGGAGCACGCCGATCGGCTCGTGATCGGACAGGGCCACCTCGAGCGGTCCCACCGCCGGGGAGCTGCCCACCGTCACGTGGTTGGGCAGCGGGGTGGGCAGGGCGATGACCTGCCAGAAGTCCTCGGCGTGGTTGGAGAAGATGGCCAGGCCCCGGGTGCTCGAGCGGTCGACGCCGGAGCGCACGTACTCGGCGATGCGATCGAGGTCGGCCTGCAGCGACCGGTCCCCGTTGACCTGGGCGCGGGCTTTGCGCAACACGCCGTCGACCGAGCGTTGGAGATCCTGGACCTTGGCGAACCGTCGGCCGTCCACGTCGAGGTAGCACGTGGTCATCGGCGAGGGGGCCCGGTGGGTGGCGAGGTTGCGGATCTCGTCGCGCGTGATCGGGGGCGTCACTGCCATGGCATCTCCGAAGGTTCTCGGCGGGCGCGGCGGCCCGCGGCGTGGGTGTGGTGCGGACACCGGGTCCGCCGACCGTCAGGTCACGGTGCGTTGTGAGCCGCACCCTACGCGTCGACCGGATTGGTCGTACAGAGCCAGTTGACCATTCGTCCGCTGCGTCAGACCGCGTCTCGATCGGTCCGTTCGCGCCCATCGGCCGGGAGGCCGCCGAGGGGCCCGTGACGGGCCGGTGCTCACGCCTGGCGGGGCGGGAACCGTCCGTGGGTGGCGCCGCACAGCCCGAGCACACCGAGGCCGAACACCGGGGTCAGCGTGCAGAACGCGACGGGGGTGAACGGCCGCACCGCGGCCGCGCCCAGGCCGACGGCGATCTGCAGGAACAGCAGCAGCAGCAAGCGGCTGCGCACCGCCTTGTCCACCGAGTCGACCAGGAAGAACAGGCCGGGCAGATCCATCTCGTCGACGCGGCTGCGGGGCACGGCGCGGGCATAGCCCACGACGAAGGCCACGCAGCCGGCGGCGAACAGTGCGATCGACACCGCCACCCCCAGCCAGGCGAACCAGTCGGGCCGCGCCGCGCTGAGCCCGGCGGCCACGACGAACACCGCGGTGGCGATCGTGCTGCCGCGCACCAGCTGCTCGATGGTGGGCAGCGCGTCGATGGGGCGCTCGTGCACCGGCGGGCGGCGTGCCGACGCCGCCGGGCGGTCGTCACCGCGGCGCCGTCGCCGCGGCGGTCGTCACCGCGGCGGTCGTCGCCGCGGCGGTCGCGCTCCTCGTCGGCGGCGCCGGCGTCGTCGGCCGGGTCCTGCGGATCGCCGGCATCGGGGCGGCGACCTCGGCGGCTCACGGCCGCACCGCCCCGTCCGGGCCGGTGCCGGCCACCGTGTCGGCGATGGCGCCGTGCAGCCGTGCCGCCAGCCGGTCGTAGTCGAACTGCTCGACCGCCCGGCGCCGGGCGGCCCGGCCCATCGCCCGGCGGCGATCAGGATCCGCCAGCAGCTCGTCGAGGGCGGCGACGGTGGCCTCGACGTCGGTCGGGTCGTCGACGACGAGGCCGCTGACCCCGTGCTGGACCGCCTCGTGGGCACCGCCGCTGCGGCCGCACACCGCCGGCACCCCGCTGGCCGCCGCCTCGGTGAACACGATCCCGAAACCCTCCTGCTCGAGGCCGAGCCAGCGGCTGCGGCACATCATGGCGAACGCATCGGCGCAGCCGTAGAGATCGGGCAGCTCGTTCTGGGCCACGAAGCCGACCAGCTCCACCGGCGCACCGGTCTCGATGATGCGACGGCGCAACCGGGCCTCGTCGCGGCCCCGGCCGCCGATCAGCACCCGCAACGACGGCTGCCGCCAGCGCAGCCGGGCGGCCGCGGTGATGAGCGTGTCCATGCCCTTGCGGGGCACCAGCCGGGAGATGCTGACCACCACGGTGTCCTCGTCATCGAGGCCGTAGCGCTTGCGCACCTCCAGCCGCCGGCCCTCCTCCAGCGGCTGGAACCGGCCGGGGTCCACCCCGGGCGGGACCACGACGATGGGCAGCTTCCGTCCGGCGCAGCGCTCCGCCTCCGCCGCCGGGTAGCTGCCCGCCGAGATCACCAGCGAGGCGCCGCGCAGCACGCGGGCGAGCGCCGCCCTGCTGCCGGGTAGCCGGCCGGGGATGGTGACCTCGGCGCCGTGCAGCACCACCCCGTAGGGCCGCTCGAGGCCACCGGCCAGCAGGCCGAGGGGGAACGCCGGGTCGATGAGCACCAGGTCGATGTCCAGGCGCTCAACCAGACGGTTGACCCGCCGCAGCAGCACCGGGTTGGGCAGCAGCACCGGTTCCCGACTTCGTTCGATCCAGAACGGCTGGGCGGCGTCGAAGAGTGCGTCGCCGCGGTAGGGCGTGGTCGACACGAACGTCTCGTCGGGCGGCAGCCGCCGCCACAGCTCCCACAGGTAGGACTGGATGCCGCCCACCTTGGGCGGGAAGTCGTTGGTCAGCAGCAGGTGCCTCATGGCCGTCCCGGGGTCACAGGGCTGTCTCGTCGGATCGTTCGGGGCCGAACGGTCACCGGGGTGTCCAGCTCGGCCCGCACCGCCGGGTCGGCGTCGGTGCGCCGCGCCGCCAGCTCCACGGCGAGCTCGCCGTCGAGCCCGAGCCGCCGTACCGCCCAGATCGCAGTGGCCCGCAGCACCGGTTCGGCATCGGCCAGGCTGCGGGCCAGCCGGCCGACCACCCGGGCGTCGGCCGGATCGGCGGCGTTGCCCAGCGCGATCAGCGCGTTGCGGCGCAGCGCGGTGGTCCGGCGGTCGGGCAGGTACCAGCGGCCCCACCGCCGCAGGATCTCGTCGTCGTCGGCGGCCAGCAGGTCGAGCAGCGGCACGTGCACGGCTTCGGCCGGCGCCCGGCGGGCCCGCAGCTCGACGCGCTGCTCGTGGCCGGCCCGCTCGTGCGGGGGCTGGGCGTGGTGGCGGTGCTCCTCCCGCCGGTTGGGTGGGCACACCGTCTGGCAGTCGTCGCAGCCGTAGATGCGGGTGCCGAGCGCTTCGCGCAGCTCGACCGGGAAGTGGCCGGGACGCTGGGCCAGCCAGGCCAGGCACCGGTTGGCGTCGAGCACCCCGGGGGCCGGCAGCGCGCCGGTGGGACAACCGTCGAGGCAACGGCGGCAGGTGCCGCAGCCGTCGGCCGGGGGTTGGTCGGCGGGAAGGTGGGCGTCGGTGACCACGGCGCCGAGCACGAACCAGCTGCCGCGCTCGCCCACCAGCAGGTTCGTGTTCTTGCCGTACCAGCCCAACCCGGCGCGGTGGGCGGCCTCCCGGTCGACCAGGTGGTTGCCGTCGGCGAACACCGCGGCGCGGTGGCCGTGCGCCCGCAGCTCGGCGGCGATGGCCTCGAGCCCGGCCTTCAGGCCGGCGTAGTGGTCCTCCCAGGCGTAGCGGGCGACCTCGCCGTACGGCTGGTCGGTGGGCGCGGCGGGCGCGGTGCGCAGGTAGCTGCGGGCCCCCACCACCAGGCTGCGGGCGTTGCGCAGCAGCAGCTGGGGCGAGGTGCTGCGCTCGGGGTTCTTGTAGGTGAAGGCCATGCCGGCGTGCAGACCGGCGTCGCGACGGGCCTCCAGATGGCGGCGGGTGCCGTCGAACGGCTCGGCGCGGGCGAAACCGACCGCGTCGAGCCCGGCGCGCCGGCCGACCGCGCGCAGCGCCTCGGTGGGCACGGTGGCGGCGACGGCGGGCGGGGGCACCGGTCCATGATGGCCCAGGGGACGGTGCCGGGCGGACACCGCTCGCCCGGCAGGGGCCGCGCCCGCCGCTCAGCGCAGCAGCCAGAGCAGCTGCTCGGACCGCAGGGTGTTGGCCCCGCGGCGCCGGGCGCCGTCGCGGACGCGGCGGTCGCTCGACACCACGACCACCGGCCGCGCCGCCGGCGTGAGCTCGACCAGTTCGAGCAACCGATCGTCCGCTTCCAGGTGCGACGGGGTGAACTCCACCCGGAGCCGCCCGGGGCCGACGCGGGCGTGCAGCCCGGCGTCGTCGACGCCGTCGAACACCACGTCGGTCTGTGCGCCGGTGCGGGCCTGCAACGCCACCAGGGCCTCCACCAGGCGGTCGCGCTGGTGGCGGAGCTCGAGCTCGGGCCAGCCCGCCTTGGCCACGTTGTAGCCGTCGACGAGGAACAGCACCCGGGGGATGCGCACCAGGTACTCGGCGGCCTCGGCGGTGTCCTCGAAGGTGCCCGGCGGCATGCGCAGCGCCCGGCGCACGGTGGTGTGCCGGGCCCGCCTGCGGGCCGGGTCGGCTGCCGACCCGGACCGACCGCCAGCCCCGGCGGCGTGGCCGTCGGTGCCGCCCACCGACCAGTGGGCTCCCGGACCCGGGTCGGCGGAGCCCCGTCCCGACCATCGGGCCCGTCCAACGCCGCAGCGGCGGCGCCGAGTGCGTCGGACAGGGCGGCGGCCGCCTGCGAGGCGGCGTCGATGGCGGCCCGCAAGCCCGGCGGCACGAGGACCCCGGCCGGTCCCGGGGCCTCGGGCCGCTCGAGGGACGGGTCGAGGGACCGGTCCAGGGGCTGGTCGGTCGGCTGGTCGGTCGGCTGGTCGCTCGGCCGGTCTCCCCGCTGATCCATCGACCGGACCTCGGCCAGTTCCTCGGCCAGCGAGGCGTGGACCCGGCGGAGGGCGTCGTGGTCGGCCTGCAGGGCGCGCAGGTCGGCCCCGTGACGGGCGACCAGCGCCTCGGCCGCCTTGAGCCGGCGCAGCAGCGCCACCCGTTCCGCCTCCACCCGGGCCAGCTCCGCCTCCGCCGCCTCCCGGGCGGCGCGCTGCTCGCGGAGCTGTCGTTGCTGGTCGGCCTGCTCGCTGCGGAGTCCGTCGAGCTCGGCGGCGAGCTGGCGGCGGGCCTGGTTGGCCTGCTCGAGCGTCTCGCGCACCGCGGCCTGCCGGCGGGCCAGCTCGTCGCGGTGGCGGGCGGTGCCGTGCTCGGCCCGCGCCCGCTCGGCCTGCGCCTGCAACTCGGCGATGCCGGCCTCCCAGTTCTCGGGCCGGGTCAACCACAGCCAGCCCACCGAACCGACCTGGTCCACCGTGGCCTCGGCGGCGACCCGCCGGCGGAACGCCTCGTCATCGTCGACCACCCGGCGGCACAGCTCCAGGGCGGCGTTCGGTGCCTTGGCGAAGCCGAGGTACGGGCGCAGCCGGGCGGGGGCGGGCACCGCCGGCCACTCCTGCTCCCCCCGGCGGGCCACGGCGAGGGCCAGCTGGAGAGCGGCACGCAGCGACGTGGTGGGGGTGGCGTTCACGGTGCTGTCGAGCGTATTCGCCCGCCGCCCGGTTGCCGTGACCGGGCGACCGCCGGCGGCGTCGGTCGATCAGCTCGGGTCGGGGCGGTTGCTCTCGGTCACCAGGTGGGCCAGCGCGGCGGCGGCCGTGCCGTCGTCGAGGGCGGCGGCGGCGCGGGCCACGCCGTCGCCGAAGGTGTCGGCCAGGCCGGCCACCACCAGCGCGGCGGCGGCGTTGAGCACCACGATGTCGCGGTGGGGGCCGGCGGTGCCGGCGAGCACGGCGCGGGCGTGGGCGGCGTTGGTGGCCGCATCGCCGCCGGTCAGGTCCTCGGGGCGTGCCCGGGCCAGCCCGAGCGTGGTGGGATCCAGCTCGTAGCGGTGCACCTCGCCGTCGCGCAGCTCCAACACGGTGGACGTGGTGGTGGTGGTGAGCTCGTCGAGGCCGTCGTGGCCGAACACCACCATGGCCCGCTCCGCCCCGTAGGCACCGAGCACGGCGATGACCCGATCGGCCATCGTCGGGTCCGACACGCCCACCACCTGGCGCCGCACCCGCCCGGGGTTGGCGATCGGCCCGAGGAAGTTGAACGCGGTGGGCACGCCGATCTCGCGCCGGGTCGGCCCGGCGTGGCGCATCGAGGCGTGGAAGCGTGGGGCGAAGCAGAAGCCCATGCCGGCCTGCTGCACGCAGCGGGCCACGGTGGCAGGGCTGACCTCGATGGCCACGCCGAGCGCCTCGAGCACGTCGGCGGAACCGCAGGCCGACGACGCCGCCCGGTTGCCGTGCTTGCAGACGTGGCCGCCGGCGCCGGCGACGGTCAGGGCGGCCAGCGTGGAGATGTTGATCGAATGGCTGCCGTCGCCGCCCGTCCCGCAGGTGTCCACCACCGCCGTCGAGGGTCGAGCGGCACCAGGGTGGCGGCGTCGAGCATGGCGTCGAGCAGGCCGGCGAGCTCGTGCACGGCCTCGCCCTTCATGCGCAGGGCGACGGCGAAGGCGGCGATCTGGGCCGGCGTGGCGGTGCCGTCGAGGACCTCCCGCATGCAGGCCCGGGCCAGCTCGCGGGGCAGGTCCTGGTGGGCGAACAGCGTGCGCAGCACCGAGGGCCAGCCGGGGAACGGCGCCGGTGGGGTGGAGGAGGGCGAGTGCGTCACAGGCCGGGCATTCTTGCCGCTCGGGTGGGCGGCGGCCACCCGTCGACCGGCCCGTGGACGGCCGGCGTCATGCCCGCCCACGGCGCGGCCCCCACTACCATCGCTCGGCGATGGGTTCGCTGTCGGTGCGCCGTGGTGGTCGGGGCGGTCTACGCCTTGGTGATCAGCGGGTCCGCCGGGCTGATCCAGTGGGCGATCGACAGCCCGGGCTGGCGGGGCATCTTCCTGCTTGGTCGTGCTGTTCGGCTTCTTCTTCGGTGGGTTCGTGGCCGGTCGGGGCCAGCACAGCGGCGAGGCGGCCAAGCACGGTGCGGCCGCGGGTGTGCTGGCGTTCGTGGTGTTCCAGGGCGTGGCCGCGGTGCGCCTGGTGGCCGACGGCGATTCGGTGTCGCTCGTCGGGCTGCTGTTCAACGCCTTCACCGCCGCGGTGTGCGGCTCGCTGGGTGGCCTGCTGGCCACCCGCAGCCCGGGACCGGACGCCGTGCGCCGGTCGGGCCGGTCGGAACCCGCCGGTTCCGACTGAGCGAGCCCTACCGAGGTGCTGCGGGCGGGGCGCTAGGCTGCCCGGCGGCGGTGAGCAGGCCGGGTGGTCGCGGCACAGTGGGAACGCTGCGCTGAGGAACGTCGGGGCTCCACCGGGCAGGGTGCTGGCGAGAGCCAGGTCGGGGTGACCTGACGGTACAGGGCAACAGAGAGCAGACCGCCGATGGGGCGGGCCGGCGACGGTCCGCCCACAGGCAAGGGTGAAACGGTGCGGTAAGAGCGCACCAGCGCAGCGGGCGACCGTTGCGGCTCGGTAACCCCCACCCGGAGCAAGGTCGAATTGGAGGTTGGGCGGCCCGTCCGATGCCTCCAGGTGGACCGCACAGATGGATGGCCACCCATCGGGACCCCGGCAACGGGCCCGAGGACAGAACCCCGCGTACAGGCCCGCTCACCGCCACCACCAGCACCGATGGCCCTGCCACCTGGTCTGACCTGCGGTTTCGTTCCGCACTACAGCCATGTAGTTACGTCTACGTACGCCAATGTTGTGACCCCGATGTGGCCCAGCGTGGCCCGGGTAGGGCGGTGGGGTACCCGTGCTCAACGCTCGCGACCCCCCGACAGGCCCGTCTCCTCTGTCGGTTCTATTGGCGGGCGATTCAGGGCGCGCGCTGCGTGTGACCCGCCTACGTTGCGGGGAGAGAGACGCGAACAACGGCCTCTGTCTGTGGGGCTTCTCGGGGCCAGCTCGTCGCCATCGCCCCCGTCGCATCCCGCACGCGGCCTTCTGGCGCGGCGGCGACCTCGCGGTGCAGTCAGCGGTTGCACGCTCGAGCTGTGAACAGCAAGTGGTAGCCCGCAACCGCCATCGGCAGGGAGGAAGGTGTTGCCTTCGCCTCTATCCCGATCACCGATCGTCGATCCACGTTCTAGATGAGCTGGAACTCAGCAGGTTTCCGCGGTGTTGGAGGAGTACGGCCGTGATGTCGAAAGGAGCTGCACGATGAGAGTATCGCAATGGCGGCGACGAGCCGCTTTGGTTGCTTCGATCGCAATGGCGCTCACCTTCGGCTCCCTAGCGACCGCTTCGGCCGAGACCGCACCCGCCCAGACGCACACGTTGTTCGCGGCGCGTCATGACGTACCCGTCGGTGTGGTCAGCATCGCCAACGAGTGCCCTGCCTACGTGTCCTCGCGCTTGTACCTCGATGTCGAGACGACAGGCGGCTGGATGCTGACGAGCGTCGACGTTGCCTACGGTGCGGATGTCACTGACATTCCCGCCACGAACTCAGGCAACCCCAAGATCGGTCAGTTCCCGGTTCGAATCGACGCGTCGATCCCGACCCCGTCGACATCGATCGAGATCGCCGGCGCTTGGGCCCCCGGTCAGCAGTTGGCGGTGGCCGTTCACGCCAACGTCGTCCGCGTTGACGAGCAGGGCAACGTGATCGAGCGTGCCGGCGCCTGGGCGGGCGAGATCGACTTTCCAGGTAATTCGATTGCCAGCTACTTTGTGGACGGGATCGACGAGTGCATCATGATTGATCCTCACGGCTGATCTCCCTCCAGGTGCGGCGTTGACGAACCAGTGAGACGCGCAGCTCGCCCTACGGGTTCGACAGCTACGAACACACCCTGCAGAGTCGACCGGCCCGAACCGGCCCACTCCACACCACGCCCCAACGCCCAGAGGTTCGCCCGTAAGTCGACGCCGAACGCTTCGCCCGGTCCGTCGAGGTCGACAAGGACCGCGACGATGGCATAGACCCCGCAGCCGGCGCATCGCCTGCGGCGACTACGCCTACCAACGGACCGACACCCGTGTCCGCCGGCCGTCGTCGGCCGCATCGCTCGAACACGCGCTACGCCGCATGGCAGAACTCGGGGCATGCTTCCGTACCGTCTTCACCACGGACCGCAAGTCACGAGCGGCTCGCTGTGCGATGCCCGATAGTCGGCGACCACTTTCACCGCCCGCTCGTACGCGTCGACGTCCGCTGGGCCATTGGGGTACGCCCTACGGATCACGTCCTCCGCACGGTTGATCTCACCCCTCGAGTAGCGGAGCGACGAGTGCACAGCGCGGCACGTTGGCTGCCCCGCATGGTGAACCGTCGACATCCGACTTCCATTCGTCCCCCACGTGTGCCCGGATTCCGAGGCCGACACCGTGACCGCAGTCGATCGGGCACTCGCGCCGGTGCTGGAACGTGCGTCGGGCGCTGCGTCGCGAAAGGGGACGAGGACCGCTCCGTCGTAGCACGGCCATCATGTCCGTCGTCGACAGCGAACTGTTGGCTCGTGCCCAGCATGCCGTGGACGAGCTCGTCCCCGAAGGGGTCCGTGTTGAGATCCTCGATGGGCTTGTGGTCGTGAACCCGCCGGCCTCCCTCGCGCACGGTGAGCTCACCAGTCGCATCGCCGCACTCCTCGACGCCACCGCGCCCGAGGACCTCGCCGTCAACGCCACCGGCATCGGCGTGCGACGACGCCCGCTCCGAGTACCAGGTGCCCGACGTGGTCGCCTACCGCCGCCCCACCGATGCCGCGCGGCTCGTCGGCCACGACGTGGAGCTCGTCGCCGAGGTCGTCTCCCCCGCCAACCGCCGCCAGTTGGACTACGAGGCCGCCGTCGTCAGCCGCGCCACGGACTACGGCATCAAGTGGGTCCTCATCGTCGACCCCGACACCCGACTCGCCCGCTGGTGGCACGACGGCGCGGAGACCGTTACGGAACCCCACTGGGCAGCACACATCGGCACCGACGCCAGCTGGCCACGCTGACCCGGTTCGAGGTCCAAGCGGTTCCACCCGGGACCTCACCGCAGACGCCGTCCTACAGCAGACGCCACTCGTACCGGCCCGCTCACTGCCACCCCGCTTCACCGGCACCCCACTGCACCGACCGCACGAACCCGGCGACCGAGGGCAGCGACCGGCAGCGGCCGCGGCGGCGGTCCACGGCTCGGGATGGATCGGGCCGGTAGCCTTTCGCCTGACGCTGTGGAAACCTCGCCGCTCTCCGATCGCCCGCTGCGGCTGTCTCGCGCCCGCACCGGCCTGCTGCGCTGGCTGGCCACGCTGGTGCTGCTGCTCGGGCTGGGCGGCCCGCTGTCGTCGCTCGGCGGCGGTGAGACCGTCGCCTCCTCGTCGGAGGCCCACGCCGAGGTCCTCTCCTCGCCGGTGCCGGGCGGCGCCGCCCGGGTCCAGCGGGCCCGACGGACGGCGGCCACCACACCGCTGACCACCGCCCCTGCGGTCGACCGGACGGTCACCGAGCGGGCCGGAGAGCCGTGGCCGCCCACACCGGGCGTCGCCACGCTGCCCGATCCCCGAGGTCCACCAGCGCGCCGGCTCGGCTGAGCCACGCCCTCACGGGCGTCGCCGGGCAGGCCGACAGCCTGTCCGTCTCCCGCACCCCGGCCGTAGCGCGTTCGTCTCGTGCCTGCGGCCCCACGCGGCCCCTCGCCGGGCCGCGGTCCGCGCTCCGATCACACACGTCGCAGGCGAACGAAGGGTTCGAGCACCGCACGATCACCGGCGCCGACGCCCCGGCCGCGGCCACCTCGTTGCACCGGCCGGACCGAACCATCCGTGCCCCACCGTCGCCGGGCCGCTGTCGCCTAGAGCAGCGGCCGGGTGCCGCTCACGCCCACCGAACACCACCACCCCCGGCCGAGGCACCGGCCGGGGCGAACGAACAGGACCGACCCTGATGTTCAAGAACACCATGAAAACCACCGTGCTCCTCGCCGGGCTCGGCGGCCTGATGGTCGCCATCGGCTCGTTGTTCGGGCGCGGCGGCGCCCTGATCGGGCTCGTGCTCGGCCTCGGCGTCGTCGGCTTCTCCTACTGGAAGAGCGACATCCTCGCCATCCGCGCCGCCCGGGCCGAACCCGCCGACGAGCAGCGCTTCCCGCAGTACCACGCCACCGTGCGCGAGCTCTGTGAGCGGGCGCAGCTGCCGATGCCGCGGCTCTACATCTCGCCCGAGCGCCAGCCCAACGCCTTTGCCACCGGGCGGAACCCCAACCACGCCGCGGTGGCGATCACCTACGGCCTGATGGAGGTGTGCGACTGGAACGAGATCCGCGGGGTGCTGGCCCACGAGCTGGCCCACATCCGCAACCGCGACATCCTGATCGGTTCGGTCGCCGCCGCGGTGGCCACCGGCATCTCCTTCGTGGCCAACATCGCCATGTGGGGTGCCATGTTCGGCGGCGGTGGCGACGACGAGGACCGCCCCAACCCGATCGTGCTGTTGATCACGGCCATGCTGGCCCCGATCGCCGCCTCGCTGATCCAGATGGCGATCTCCCGCAGCCGCGAGTTCGAGGCGGACCGCGTGGGCGCCCAGATCGCCGGCGGCGGTGCACCGCTGGCCAACGCGCTGCTGAAGCTGGAGTCGCAGGCGGCGCGCACCCCGATGGCGATCGCGCCGTCGCAGGCCAGCCACTTCATCGTCAACCCGTTGACCGGCCGGCCGGCGGCGTTCTCGAACCTGTTCCGCACGCACCCCACGACGCAGGCCCGGGTCGAACGGCTGCGCGCCCTCTGACCTCGGCGACGCCGCCGGTCACTGCAGGCGGATCCACACCTCGTCGCAGTCCTGGAAGCAGATCGCCTCGCTGACCCGCAGCAGCAGCGGTCCGGCGGCGTCGCCCACCGGGGTCAGGATGCACTCGTTGCCCGAGAGGGTGGCGCCGTCGAGCAGCTCGGTGAAGGCGTCGAGCCGGTTGGGCACGACGGCACCGCAGCTGTAGGCGTTCAGCTCCACGCCCGACTGGCCGAACGCCGACACGCTCATGGCCGACAGCAAGCCCGGCGAGATCTGCTGCTCGGCGCCGGCCCGGTAGGTCACCGTGAGCGCCACCAGCACGTACTGCTGGCCGGGTGGCGGCGCCTCGTTGAACTGGTTCTCGGCCAGCACCGCCGGCAGGCCGTCGGGCACGACCCCGGTCACGGTGACCTCGAGGTCGCCGTCGTCGGGGTTGCGCAGCACGAACGTCTCGCCCACCGCACCGGGGTCCTGGCGGGAGCCGCGGGCGACGACGGGTGCCGCCGTGGTCACCGGCGCCGCGGTGGTGGGTGCGGCGGCGGTCGTGGTGGCCCGCTCGCCCGACCGCGAGGTGGCGGTCCGCTCCGTGGCGCGGTCCCGGGCCTCCGCCACCGCCTCGCGAGCCCGCTCGGCCCGGGGGATGAGCCGCACGGCCACGATGCCACCGATCACCAGCACGGCCAGCAACACGCCCACGACGAGCGGCCACTTCGGTCCGCCCTGCTTGCGGGTGGTGGCCAGGGGCGACGGCACGGCGGGCCCGCCACCCCCACCGGGAGGACCGAGACCCGGGGGCCAGCCGCCCGCGCCGGCGGCGGAAGGCACCGGGCGGCGACGACGGGAACGGCGGCCCACCGGGCGCAGACCTGAACGGCGGCCCACCCGGAGGCGGACCGAACGGCGCCGAGGCGGGGGTGGGCCCGTGGGGTCCGGCCACCGGTGGCGGGCCGAACGGCGCCCCGCCGGGCGGCACCGCACCAGGCGCCGCGGCGCCGGGCGCCTGCCAGCCGACCGGTGGTTGGGCCGGCGGTTGCGCCGGCGGCGGGAACGAGGGTCCCGGTTCCACCGGGGCGCGCCGAAGCGGGCGCGGTGCGCCGGATCCGGGTGCTGGTGCGGCGGGTACCAGCGGCCGTCCGACGCCTGCCACCAGCCCTCTTGTGGGTTCACCCCGGGTTCCATCCATCCATCATGGCGGTGATCGATCGCAGCGCGCGCCACCTGCCGGCCGAACGCGCCGGGAACACCGATCGGCCTGGTCAGCAGGTGGGCCCGGGAGGCGGTGGGGTGTAGCCCGGCGGCCAGTGGGGCGGCTGCGCGGGCGACCAGCAGGCACCCGTCAGGTCGGAGCGACGCAGGTCCACGTCGGCGAAGTACGCCCAGGACAGCAGCGCCCCGGCGAAACGGGCCCCACCGGTCTCCGCGCCGCGCATCGAAGCGCCGGAGAGGTTGCTGCCGCTGAGATCGCCGTCGGTCAGGTCGGCGCCACCGAGTTGCGCCCCGCTCAGGTCGGCACCGGAGAGGTCGGCCCGCCGCAGCACGGCACCGGCCAGCTCGGCCCCGGTCAGCTGGGCACCGCGCAGGTCGGCACCGGTGAGATCGGCCCGATCGAGGCGGGAGAAGCGCAGCGAGGCGCCGGCCAGGCTCGCACCGCGCAGATCGGCGCCGCGCAGGTCGGCGCGGTCGAACGATGCGCCGGCTGCGCCGGTGCGCAGCCGCTCGGCGTTGGCGTCGATCGCAGCCTGATCGGCAGGGGCCGGCATCGCCGAGCCGACCTCGCCTGCGGCGCGCCCACAGGCGGCCACCGCCAGCAGCGAGGCCAGCGCACACCATCGGATCCACCGCCTGTGACCCGCCGTCACCGCACCGACGTTAGGCGGCCGCCGCTGCCGCTGCCGGGCTCAGCGCCGTGAGCCGGCAGCGGCGCCCGATGACCGGGACACCCACCGTGAGCACGGGCCGGGGTCGCACAACTAGGCGTCTCCCGGCCCTCGCCCACACTGCGTTGCCCACGCTACGTGAGGGACAGCGGCCTGGTCCGTGCCATAGATCACAGTTCCACGTGCTCGACACGGCTTCGACGTACGAACACCCGTATCCGGCGATCGGGTGACGATCCCGTGTCGAAGCCGGCGAGGCTGCGCTCAAGCAGCGTTCGACCAATCACCGGGGATCGCCGGCGGCCGGTGCTGCGTGCAATACGCATGGAAGGCGCCGTTCGCCGTCTCCACCAACACCACCGCCGTGCCCTCGCACTCCACCACGGTGCCGTCGACCATCGAGAGGTGCTGGCAACGGTGCTCGTCGCCCAGCTGCGCCCTCGTCTCGGAGGATCGCTCCAGGTCAGCGACCCTGTCGGCGGTGAGGGCCAGGGCTCCGCTGAGGTTGGCTATTCGGAGGTGCGCCCACAGGGCTTGCAGCCCGAAGCCCGCCACCACCATGAACACCACGACGAAAGCCACTGCACTCACAGCAGGTAGTTAATCGACCGTTCACAGCGGGCTGCAATCGTCGCTACCGCAATGTTTCGATCAAATGTGCATCGTTATTGAACGACAACAGAGCCGGTGTGCCGGGGGCCGTGCGGATGCGGCTGATGGTCGCCTGGCCCAGGTTCATCCGCCACGACGTCGCCGGCCCCACGCCCAACGCCCAGGCGACCGCGGCCTTGATGGGCGACACGTGGCTGAACACGATCACGTCGCGCTCGGCGGCGTCGGGGGCGTAGTCGATGCACGCCGCCTCCACCCGGGCCTGGAGCGCGGCCAGGCTCTCGCCGCCGGCGGGCACGAAGTCGGGATCGCTGCGCCAGCGAGCCCACGTGTCCGAGCCGACGTCGCGCACCGGCACCTCGTCGAGCGCGCCGTAGTCCAGTTCGATGAAGCGTTCCTCGATCTCCACCGGCCGGCCGAGCGCCTCGGCGGTCTGACGGGCCCGCAGCAGCGGGCTCGACACCACCCGTGCGGCGCCGACGTCGCCGAGCGCCCGGGCGATGGCGCGGGCTTGCCGCTCACCGAGCTCGTCGAGCGGGTTGTCGACGTGGCCCTGCAGCAGGCCGGCGGCGTTGGCCTTGGTGCGCCCGTGGCGGACGAAGATCAGCATCGGTCCGCGTCCGGCGCGTCGGCGATGAGCATGGTTCCTCCTCAGGCCACCAGGTCCCGGCCGAGGCGGCCGGTGCGCAGGAAGTCGGCCCGGCGTTCGGGATCGGTGAGCGAGAACTGACGGACCATCCACCACAGCGCGGCCAGCCCGGCCAGCTCCAGCAGCACCACCACCGGCCACGGTCGAAGTTCCGGCAACGAGCGATCGGCGAAGCCGAACCCGAAGAACGGCCACCAGAACAGGTGGCTGTCGGTCCAGGTGGCGTCGAGCACGAGGTGGGCGTACAGACCGACTGGTATGCCCAGCCAGCGTCGGCGCAGCAACCGGCGCCGCCGGGTGGCGACCATCACCAACGTCATCGCCGCGCTGGCCGCGGCCAGGGTGTGCAGCACCAGCGGCCGCCCGGCCGCCAGCTCCACGAGCGGGAGCACCGCGCCGGCCATGACCATGCGGTGGTCGAGCGCGGGGCTGCGGAACACCAGCCACACCGCGGCGAAGCTGCATCCGAGGAACCAGAGGAACACGCTGACGTCCGGCTGATCAGTGCAGCACCAGACGGCCGCACTCGTCGCAGTCCTCGAGCCCGGCGGGCAGGTGGCGGATGCGGTCCACCTCCACCGATGGCATCTGCAACGGGCAGCCCTCGCAGCGGTTGCCCACCAGCTGCACCACGGTGGAGGGGCTGAGGTTGGGCCGCAGGCGCTCGTAGCGGGCCAGGGCGTCGGCCGGCACGGTCGCCGCCGCCGCCTTGCGCTCGCCCTCGACCCGCTGCAGCTCGGCGCTGACCGCGGCCTCGGCTTCGGCCAGCGCCACCGTGGCGGTGGCGGCGGTGGCCTCGGCGCCCTCGCGGGCGGCGCGGAGGTCGGTGAGCGATTCGGCCAGCGGTTCGATCTCGAGCATCAGCTCGAGGATCCGCTCGTCGAGCTGCCCGGCTCGCTTGCGCAGCGAGGTGATCTCCTCCTGGATGGCCTGCAGCTCCCGCACCCCGGTCACGGTGCCGCTGTAGAGCCGGCGATCCTCGCTGTCGGCCTTGGTGCGCAGCGCCCCGGCCTCGTCCTCGAGGCGGCGTTGCTCCCGCTCGAGCTCCCGTCGGGGGCCGTCGCGCTCGGCGAGCTCGGCGTCGAGCCGGTTCACCAGCGTCTGGGCCTCGTCGAGCGCTCGGCGTTCGGGCAGGGTGGCGAGGCGGTGGCGCAACGCCCCGGCGGTGTTGTCGAGCTCCTGCACGGTGAGCAGGGTGGCCAGATCGGTCATCGGCGCTGATGCTAGGCCCTGGCCGTCACCCACCCCGGTCGGGAGCCGATCGGGAGGCGATGGGGGCTCGGATCGGGCTCGGATCGGGCTCGGTCGGGGGCCGGCTGCGGTCGCCTCCGCCCGGGCCCCTACGCTCGGCCCATGCCGAGCTACGCCCTGGCCGGAAGCGGCACGAGCGCCGCCATCTGGGCGCAGACCATCACCTCGCTCGACGGCCACGAGCTGCGCTCGGTCCACGGGGGCCGGGCCGACCACGCCGAGCGCCTGGCCGCCGGCTACGGCGCCGCGGTGGGCGGCCACGACGACCTCGGCCGTGGCGTCGACGTGGCGGTGGTGGCCAGTGCGCCGCCCGCCCACGCCGCCGACGCCCTGCGGGCCGTCGGCAACGGTGCGGCCGCCCTGGTGGAGGCGCCGCTGTGCGCCACGCTGACCGACGCCGACGCGCTGGTGGAGGCCGTGGCCGCCGGGGCGCACGTCGCCGCCGCCGAGCACCTGTTGTTCTCGCCGTTGGTGCGCGACGCCGTCCGCCGGGTGCGCGAGCTGGGGCCACTGTCCTCGATGCAGGTGCGGGTGCTGCAGCAGCCCCCGGTGCGCCGCACCGCGCTCGACGCCCGCTGGGGCGGCGGGGTGCTGTTCGACCTCGGCGCCCATCCGCTGGCCGTGCTGCTCACCATGGTCGGCACCGATCGCCCGGTGTCGGTGTCGGCCCGCTTGGCCCAGGCCGACACGAGCGTGCACGCCGTGGACGACCTGGCCGACGTCCGGCTGCAGCTGGCGTCGGGGGCGCGCTGCGCCCTGGAGCTCAGCTGGCGGGCCAGCGAGCCGCAGTGGGACCTGCAGGTGGCCACACCGGCGAGCACGCTGCGCCTGGAGCTGCTCCCCGACCCCCACGTCGAGCAGCTCGGGGTGGATCTGCCCCGGCCGCCCCGCCGCCACCGGGGGGTCGAACCGGCGCAGCTCGAGGTGTTCGGGTACCTCGATCAAGTGGTGGAGCACGCCGCCGACCTCGCCGCCGGTCGCCCGCCCTACGTGGACGTCCACCTGGGTCGCTACGTGCTCGACGTGATCTGTGCGGCGTACCGCTCGGCCGGCACCGGCGAGCCCGAGCCGCTGCCGTTCACCGGGCCCCGGGATCGCACCCCCTGGCAGCTGTGGCGGGAGCCGTAGCGGGTACGGCGCGAGCCCTCGCAGGTACCGCTCGAGCCGAAGACCGGGCGCGGGCCCGCCCGGCATCGAGACGCCGGTGCGGGAGGTCGTGTGCGCTCGGGACCATGGGCCGGGTCAGGTGGGGTCGAACGGCGAACCCGGCGCCCGAGCACATCGCCCGGCGGCAGGGTATGGTCCGTCGGACCTACCCAGGGGGTGCGCGTGAAGACCTACTCGTCCTCACAGATCCGCAACGTCGTGTTGGTCGGCCATGGCGGCGCCGGGAAGACCGCGCTGGCCGAGGCGATGTTGCTGCGAGCCGGGGCCATCAACCGGGTCGGCGGGGTCATGGACCACGATCCGGAGGAGAAGGAGAAGGGCTTCTCCATGTCCCTGGCGCTGGCCCAGTTCGAGTGGCGTGACCACAAGATCAACCTGCTCGACACCCCCGGGTTCCCCGACTTCGTGGGCGAGGTGGCCGCTGCCCTGCGGGTGGCCGACCTGGCCGTGTTCGTGGTGTCCGCCATCGAGGGCATCGAGGTGCAGACCGAGCTCATCTGGCGCATGGCGGTCAAGGCCAACCTGCCCCGGGCGATCTTCGTCAACAAGCTCGACCGGGAGCGCGCCGACTTCGACGGCGTCGTCGCCCAGCTCCAGGACCGTTTCGGTGCGGGCATCGCGCCGCTGCAACTGCCCATCGGCGCCGAGGCCGACTTCCGCGGTGTGGCCGACCTGCTGTCGGACAAGGCCTACCTCTACCGCGACGGGGTGGGCACCGAGGCGGAGGTGCCCGGCGAGCTGGCCGACCGCGAGCACCAGGTGCACGACTCGCTGGTCGAGGGCATCGTCGTGGCCGACGACGCGCTGCTCGAGCGCTACCTCGACGGCGACGTGCCGGAGGCGTCGGAGTTGGCCCACGCGCTCGCCCACGGCGTGGCCGGCGCCTCGGTCTTCCCGGTGGTGTGCGGCAGCGCCACCGCCGGGGTGGGCGTGGACCGGCTGCTGGACCTGCTCGTCGACGAGGCGCCCTCACCGCTCGACCGGGGTGCGATCACGGTGGTGGCCGGCGGCGCCGAGGTGGAGATCGAACCCACCGACCAGGGCGAGGCCCTGGC
Organism: Acidimicrobiales bacterium; assembly: GCA_041394365.1. Classification (GTDB taxonomy): domain Bacteria; phylum Actinomycetota; class Acidimicrobiia; order Acidimicrobiales; family CAIXPF01; genus CAIXPF01. Next base: position 46,779 of record JAWKIM010000008.1, on the reverse strand, counting down.
CTTCGTGTTCAAGTCGATCGCCGATCGCCATGTGGGCCAGCTGTCGTTGCTGAAGGTGCTGGCCGGTACGGTCTCGCCCGACGACCACCTGCTGAACGTGCGCACCGGCGGCGACGTGCGGCTGCACACGCTGCTGTCCACCCTCGGCGGGGAACAGCGACCGGGCGGCGCCGCACCCTGTGGCGACATCGTGGCGGTGGCCAAGCTGAGCGATGTCCACACGAGCGACACGTTGGCGCCCAAGGGCAAGCCGGTGGTCGTGCCGCGGCTGGACATGCCGGTGGCCACGTTGCCGGCGGCGTTGAAGGCCCGCACCCAGGCCGACGAGGACAAGCTCGGTCTGGCGTTGGGACGGCTGCTCGACGAGGACCCGTCGCTGCGGTTGGAGCGCAACGAGGAGACCCGTCAGACCATCCTGTGGGGCATCGGTGAAGCCCACCTGCGCAGCGCCATGGACAAGCTGCAGCGCAAGTTCGGGGTGGCGGTGGACACCGAGGACGTGCGCGTCGCCTACCGGGAGACGATCCTCGGTGAGGCCGAGGCCGAGGGCAAGCACAAGAAGCAGTCCGGCGGCCGGGGCCAGTTCGGCGTGGCCTTCGTGAAGGTGGCGCCGATGCCGCGGGGCGACGGTTTCGCCTTCGTCGACGCCATCGTGGGCGGTGCCATCCCGCGCCAGTTCATCCCGGCGGTGGAGAAGGGCATCGTGGAGACGATGTCCGAGGGCGGCGCCCTGGGCTTCCCGGTGGTCGACGTGCAGGTCACCTGTTTCGACGGCAAGTTCCACCCGGTCGACTCCGACGAGATGAGCTTCAAGATCGCCGGCCGCACCGGCTTCCGCGACGCCTGCTCGCGAGCGAACCCGGTGATCCTGGAACCGGTGAGCCGGGTGGAGATCGTGGTGCCCTCCGACGTGCAGGGCGACGCCCTGGGAGACCTGAACAGCCGCCGCGGCCGGGTGCAGGGCACCGAGGCCGGCGACGACGGCGAGCAGGTGATCACCGCCATGGTGCCCACCGCAGAGCTGCTGCGCTACGCCATCGACCTGCGCTCCCTGTCGGGTGGGCGCGGCCGCTTCACGTTCGAGCACGACCACTACGAGCCGGTGCCGGCCAACCTGACCGACAAGATCCTGGCCGAGACGAAGTCGGGCTGATGCGCCGGGCTCGGCGAGCCCCGACCCGCCCGTCGCGGTGGGCTCAGCGGGCGATGCTGGCGATGACGCCGCCCAGCAGCGTGGCGACCATGCCCATGAGCACGAGGACCGCCACCCAGTAGGCGAGCGGCGAGCGACGGCGCAGACCGGGCAGCTCGTCGGCCGGCGGGGCCACGGGCCTCGGGGTGGCCCTGGTCGGCTTCGGCGCGGGTTTCCGCGGCGCAGGTCTCCCCGGCGCTGGTTTCCGCACGACGGCTTCGGGCGCCGGCGTGCCACCGGTCCGCTTGGCCGCCCGGCCGTTGGTGTGGCGGTGCTGCCCGTCGTGCCCGGCGTCGTCGCTGTCGGTGCCCACGGCCGCCACGTTACCGGCGTGGCAGGCCCGTCCCCGGCTGTTCAGCCGGCGACGAGCTCGGCCAGCACGGCGAGCTCGGCGGCGGACGGCTGACCGGCCAGCGTCGACAGGCTGGTCCCGCCGACCTGCCACACGGCGAAGCATTCGGCGAAGTCGCCGGCGCCCACCGCGTAGTCGCCCTTGCCGCTGTCGGTCCACCATTGGGCGCCGGTCGCGCCGCGGGCGGCGAGCCACCGGTCGCGGTCGCCGCTGTCGAAGTAGGTCACGTCGACCGCATGGCCGAGCTCGTGGGCCAGCGTGAAGGAGAGCTCGTCGATGCCCTGGCCGGGCCGCACGTAGATCTCGATGCGCTGCTCGCGGCTCCAGGTGGCGCCCAGGTAGCCGTCGCGACCGGGCAGGAACTCGATGGTCCAACCCGGCAGGCGCTGCTGCCACGGGAAGCTGATCCGCTGCAGGGTGGCGGCACGGACCTCGTCGAGGGAGAGCGAGCCGACGTCGGGCTCCACGGGAGCCGGCAGCGTCGAGGTGGCGGCCCCCAGGGCCACGTCGCCTGCGGGTGCCGAGTGTGGTCCGGCGGGGGCGGTCGAACCGTGTGCGGGGCCGGGATCGGCGCCGGGCTGCGGCTGGGAGGACGATGCGGGGGCGGGCGAGCCGGCGGTGACGGGTGGCGCGGCGGGGGCTTGGGCGGATCGACCGGCCGTCGGATCCGGATCGGCCGTGTCACTGGCGCGTTCGCCTGGTTGGTCCTGCCCGACCGCGCCGGTGGCCGAGGGGACGGCAGGGGCCGCGGACGCGGGCGCGGGGGCACTGGAGGCCGGCGTGGTCTCACCGCCGACGGGCCCGCGCTCCGGTGCGGCGCCGAACAGCGCAACGGCAACGGCGGCACCCACCGACAGACCGGTCCGACACCGGCGTGCGAATCCACAGGTTGGGGACGTACCGATCCCCAACGGTGGCGTCAGCCCAACGATGGGCCCCGGGACCATAGTCCCGGCGACGCCACTACGGCCAGTCGACGGTGACAGCCCCTCGTACCGCGCTCATCTCATTGCTCTTCGTGCTCAACCCGGCCGTGTCGAGCCGAGTCGGTGCCGATTCGGTGCGACACGGCGGGCCACCGGAACAGCGGTTGCGCGGCGGTGCGACCCCGCACCGCCGCCGTCGCACCGCCGTGCGTCGCCGATGCTCAGGCGTTGAACTGTTCGACCAGCGGGGCGTAACGGTCGAGGGTGGCCAGCGCCGCGCCCCGGTCGGTGGCGGGCAGGCTGAACGCCACGAACGTGGCCCCGGCCTGGCGCAGGCCGTCGAGGTGGGCGGCGTCGGGCTTGGCGCCGAACACGCCGAGCTGCAGCGTGGCCGGGTCACGGCCGGCGTCGGCCGCCGCCTTGCGCAGCTCTTCCCACTTGTCGGCTATCGGCCAGCGGCCCTCGATGGGCATCCACACGTCGCCGTACTCGATGATGTGGCGGAAGTGCAGCGGGGTGGGCGATGCGCCGATCACCACCGGCGGGTGGGGCTGCTGCACCGGCTTGGGCCACGCCCAGGAGGCGTCGAAGTTGACGAACTCGCCGCTGAAGCTGGCCTCCTCCTTGGTCCACAGCTCCTTGCAGGCCAGGATCTTCTCCCGCACGATCTTGCGGCGGCGCTTGCGGTCCGCCTCGGAGATGCCGTGGTTGGCCATCTCCTCGTGGTTCCAGCCGTAGCCGATGCCGAACAGGAAGCGGCCGTTGGACAGCTGGTCCACGGTGGCGACCTCTTTCGCCAACCACAGCGGGTCGCGTTGGGCGACCAGCGTGATGCCAGTGCCCAGCTTGATGGTGGAGGTCACCGCGGCGGCGGCGGCCAGCGCCAGGAACTGGTCGTGGGTGCGCCAGTACTCCTCCGGCAGCGGCGGGGCGCCCTCCCGACCGCCCCAGGGGGTGATGCGGCTGACCGGGATGTGCGAGTGCTCGGGGAACCACAGCGAGTCGAAGCCGCGGCCCTCGGCCTCCTTGGCCAGTTCGATGGGCTGGATGCCCTTGTCGGTGGGGAACATCATCACGCCGATACGCATGGTCTGCACCGTAGTGCGACCGGCCCGACGCGCCCCGCCGATCGTGCGGCCGGGAGGGCTAGCCCAGCACGTCCTCGGCGATGCCCAACCAGTAGTCGGTGCACAGCCCCAACGATTCGACGTCGATGCGCTCGTCGTGGCCGTGGAAGCGGGTGGCGAACTGCTCGAAGTTGACCGACGGCGCGTACAACCCGGTGCCGTAGGCGACGGTGCCCTTCTCTCGGAAGAAGCGGCTGTCGGTGGCGCCGACGATCAGCTCGGGCAGCAGCTCGGCCTCGGGGTAGGCCACCTGGGTGCGCTTGGTGAGCACGTCCCACAGCGGCGTGCGGGCGGAGCTGGCGGTGGCCTGGTCGCCGAAGATGCGCGACACCTCGACCTGGTCGGCCAGGTCGCCCAGGGCTTCGCGCAGGTACCCGTCGACGTCGTCGTTGGTGACGCCGGGCAGCGTGCGGATGTCGACGTCGATCTCGACGCTGTCAGGGATGACGTTGGTCTTCACCCCGCCGTGCACCACGTTGGGCGAGAACGTCGTGTGGGTGCAGGCATGGAACAGCTTGGCCGTGCCCGGGTTGAGCTGGCCCAGCGTGTCCTCGATGCGGGCGGGGTCGAGCAGGGCCGCCTTGAGGTCCTCGGGCAGGCTGCTGGCGCCCACCCGGGCGGCCCACAGCTCGTCGAGGCGGGCCGCGGGGCGGTACTTGGCCAAGCGGGACACCACCTCGGCCGCCTTGACCACCGCGTTGTCCGTACCGTACGGCATGGACCCATGGCCGGGGGTGCCCTTGACCCGCAGCCGGCGCCAGGCGATGCCCTTCTCCCCCACGGTGATGCCCACCTTCTTACCGCCGCCGTGAGGCCACCCGCCCATCTCGGTGAGCACGTAGTCGAGCTTGCCGTTGTGTCCCAGGAAGGCGTCCCAATGGTGGTCCACCATCCACTTGGCGCCCCACACCCCGCCGGCCTCCTCGTCGGCCACGCCGTAGTAGAGCAGCGTGCCGCGGGGCTTCCAGCCGGAGCGGGCCAGCTCCTTGAAGGCCACCGCCATCGACGCGGTGAGGTTCAGCATGTCGATGGCGCCGCGGCCCCACACCTCGGTGATCGGCTGGCCGAGGTGGCCGGGGCCGGTGAGCAGCTCGCCGCCGAACGGGTCCTGCGTCCAACCGTCGGGCGACACCGGGACCACGTCGGTGTGGCCCATCAGGCACAGGGTGGGGGCGTCGGGGTCGGTGCCCTCGATGCGGGCGATCATCGAATCCCGGCCCGGACGGGAGGTGAACGTCTGCAGCTCCACCCCGGGTCCCTCGAGGTAGGTGCGCAGCAGGTCGCTGTTGCGGGTCTCGCCGCCCGAGTCGGGCGTACCGTCGTTGACGCAGGCGTTGCGGATGAGGGCCTGGAGCAGTTCGGTCGTTTCCTGGGTGTGTTCACCGGCCATCGACGAACCCTAGTGCCACCTCGGGCGCGGGCCGGTCGCCGTTCCCTCCGGGCCCCGTTCCCCTATCGGCGGGCAGCGAAGATCGGGGGTGGCCCCGATCCGGGGTGGGCGGGGTTCCCGTACCGTCCATCTCAGCAAGCCACACGGCAGCGAACGACACAACGCAGGCAGCTGCGATCACCAAGGGGACAACAACATGAGCGACGTCAACATCAACGATCTGTCCGGCAGCGAGGACGTGGATTTCGATCAGCGGATCGACAACGATCAGGTCATCGCCACCGGTCGTGGCGTGGCCGTCAACGGCGACGTGGACCGCTCGGTGTTCAACACCGGCGTCAACACCGGCGTCATGGCCGGCGACGACGTGGACCTCGACCACTCGGTGGTGGGCGACGGCAACACCCAGATCTCCGACTCCACCGTGGGCGCCTTCTCGGCCCGGGGCAACGCCACCAACATCCAGGGCGAGAACGTCAACATGGGCTCCGGCGACCTGCTCGACATCGACACCGACGGCGGCGACGCCCAGGTGGTCAACGGCAACGGCAACCAGACCTTCGGCGACATCGATGTGGACGCCGACGGCGCCACCGGCCCCCAGAACTTCGTGTTCGGCAACGGCAACGACGCCAACGCCCTGCAGGACAACAGCGTCAACATCGACGACAGCTTCAACACCGACAACTCCGTCGAAGACTCCGGCAACGTGTCCATCGACGACAGCTTCAACCAGAGCTTCGAGGACAACGACACCACCGAGCTCTCCGTCGACGACAGCTTCAACACCGTCACCGAGGACAACGACGTCACCACGTTCGACTTCGAGCAGTCCTTCGAGGACAACAGCATCTTCGAGGACAACGACACCTTCGACCTGCAGGCCGACCTGACGTCACCGAAGTCGACCTCGACGACGCCGACCACAACGACTTGGACCTCGACCTCTGAGACCAAGCCGACCTCGACCTCTGAACCACACCGACCCGAACCCCCACAACCGACGCCGGAGCCTGAGGCACACCCCCGCCTCGGGCCCGGCGCGCCGCGCTACGAAGGTTGGTCATGGATCCGCAGCGCCGTCGGGACAGTGAGCCGCCGCCGCCGCGGCCCGGCGTGATCGGGCCACGGCGGCGGCCTCGCGAGCCGCGGAGCTGCTGGCCGCGCTCCAGCTCCCGCACCGGCGCAACCCACCGGAGACGGCGGTCGCCCACCTTGGCCCCACCAACAGCGGCAGTCCCACGATGCGCTGCAGCTGCTGCGCGAGGTGGGTGCGGGCACCTACGCGGCACCGCTGCGGCTGCTGGCGCACGAGGCCTACACCCGCTTGGCGGCGTCGCTGCCCCCGGGTTCGGTGGGGTTGCGCACCGGCGAGGAGCAGCTCGAGCCCGGTGCGCCGATCGTGTGCTGCACCACCGAGCTGGCGCCGTTGCACGGCCAGGTGCTGGTGCTCGACGAGGTCCACTGGGTGGACGACCCCGATCGGGGCTGGGCGTGGGGTCGGCTGCTGGCCGCCGCCGAGTACCGCCACCACCGGCTGGTGGGCGCGGCCAACGCCGAGCCGGTGCTGCGCGCCGCCTACGGCGAGCAGCTCGAGGTGCGACGCCACCAGCGCCTGGTCGAGCTGACGTGGGACGGCACGGTGGACGTGGCCGGGGTGGCGCCCGGCTCGTTGGTGGTGGCGTTCTCCCGCAAGGCGGTGCTGGCGCTCGGTCGGGAGCTGCAGGCCGCCGGCAAGCGCACCGGCGTGCTGTACGGCGCGCTGCCCCCCGGCGCCCGCAAGGCGCAGATCGAGCGGTTCCTGGCCGGTGAGCTCGACGTGATGTGCGTGACCGACGTGATCGGCCACGGCATCAACCTGCCGGCCGAGACGGTGGTGATGGCCGAGACCTCGAAGTACGACGGTCAGCGCCGGCGGTCGCTGCACCTGTGGGAGCTGGCCCAGATCGTCGGCCGGGCCGGTCGGTACGGTCTGGCCGAGCGCGGCCGGGCCCAGGTGCTGCGCGGTGTGGCCGGGCTGGACGCCAACGCGTCGCTGGTGCGCCAGGCGGTGGAGGCGGCCGGCGGCGCCCGCTCGGCCGGGCCGGGCATCACCGCCGCCCCGACCCGGCCCACGCTGCACGATCTCCCCGCCACCGACGCCCGCGCTCTGCTGGCCGCGGTGCAGGCGTGGGAGCGCGCCGCCGGCGGCGCGCTGGCCGGCCACGGGTGGTTGCGGGCGGCGTCGTTGCGGGCGGTGGCGCTGCGCCTCGAGCTGCTCGACCGCGAACGCCTGCTCGACGGGCTCGAGGTGGACGACGCCTGGCGGTTGGCCACCCTGTCGGTGGAGGACGACGGCGCGGTGGTGGAGCTGGCCCGCCACCTGACCCAGGGGGGTCGGGCATTGGGCCGACCGCGGCTGCGCAGCCTGGACCCGGCGGTGACCACCGGGGCCGAGGTGGGTGACGTGCTCGCCTGGGCCGAGCAGGACGCGGCCCGGGCCCGGGGCCTGGCGGCGATGAGCCGGGCGTTCCCGTCGCTGGCGTCGGCCACCCAGGACGAGCTGCTGGCCGCCGAGCAGGCGGCGGCGCAGCGCATCGTCGAGGTGTTGCCGGGCGCCGTCGCCGCCAGCGGGTTCGGTCGCTGCGGCTCCTGCGGCCGACCGTGTCCGCCGTGGACCGAGCGCTGCGACCGCTGCTCGGGACGGGGCCCGAGGCTCCCGCCCAAGCGCGGCGGCCGCCCGCCGGGCCGCCGCCGCTGAGCGGCCCGTCCAGGCCCCGCCGGCGCGGGATCAGGGTTCGAGCACGTCGAGATCGCCGGCGGCGAACTTGGCCCGCAGCACCTTCTTGTCGAACTTGCCCACCGAGGTCTTCGGGACCTCGTCGATGAACGTCCAGCGCTCGGGCAGCCACCACCTGGCCACCCGGGGCTCGAGGAACGCCTTCAACGCATCGGCGTCGAGCTGCGAGCCGGCCACCCGCACCACGCAGGCCAGCGGGCGCTCGTCCCAGCGGTCGTCGGGCACGCCCACCACCGCGGCCTCCAGCACCTCGGGATGGGCCATCAGCTCGTTCTCCAGGTCGATGGAGCTGATCCACTCGCCGCCCGACTTGATCACGTCCTTGGCCCGGTCGGTGATCTGGATGAACCCGTTGGGGGCGACGTTGCCCACGTCGCCGGTGCGCAGCCACCCGTCGTGGAACTTCTCGTCGGTGGGGTCGAGGTAGTACGCCCCGGTGATCCACGGGCCGCGGACCTCGATCTCGCCCACCGAACGGCCGTCCCAGGGCAGCTCGACACCGGCGTCGTCGCAGATGCGCAGGTCCACCCCGGGCAACACCCGCCCGGTGCGGGCCCGCCAGTCGTAGCGGTTGGCCTCCTCCCCGCGGGGCACCCGGGCCAGTGCGCACAGCGGCGAGGTCTCGGTCATGCCCCAGCCCTGCACGATCTCCACGCCGAAGTGCTCGTCGTAGGCCTCCATCAGCGAGCGCGGCACCGCCGAACCCCCGCAGATGACCAGCCGCAGCGAGGAGAGGTCCTCGCCGGCGGCGTTGTGCAGGATGTCGTTGAGCACGGTGGGCACGGCCCCGGAGACGGTGGGCCGGGTGGCGGCGATGATCTTGGCCAGCGGTGCCGCCTGCAGGTGCTGCTGGGGGAAGACGAAGTCGGCGCCCACCCACCAGCCGGCGTAGGGCATGCCCCAGGCGTTGGCGTGGAACATGGGCACGATGACCAGCAGCGTGTCGTACTGGTTGAGCCCGAGGCCCTCGGCCCCGGTGACCGCCAGCGAGTGCAGCCACGTGGAGCGGTGGCCGTACATGACGCCCTTGGGGTTGCCGGTCGTGCCCGACGTGTAGCACATGGCCGCGCCGGCCCGTTCGTCGAGCTCGGGATAGCGGAACCCCGGTTCCTCGGCCGCGAGCAGGTCCTCGTAGTCCAACAGGCCCTCGCCCAGCCCGGCGGTGTCGGCGCCGGAGCCGTCGGTGCGGACGATGATGTGCTCGACGGTGGTCAGCTCGTGGCGCACCCGGGCCAGCAGCGGCGCCAGCGATTGGTCACAGATGACCACCTTGTCCTCGGCGTGGTTGACCACGTAGGCCAGTTGCTCCGGGAACAGCCGGATGTTCAAGGTGTGCAGCACCGCACCCATGCACGGGATGGCGAAGTAGGCCTCGAGGTGGTGCTGGTTGTTCCAGCAGAACGTGCCCACCCGGTCGCCCGGTTGCACGCCGAGGCGCTGCAGGGCGGCGGCCAGGCGGTCGGCCCGGTCGGCGACCTCGGCGTAGGTGGCGGTCCGGAACGTCGCCTCACCGTCGACGAGGCCCTCGAAGGTCCGCACGATGGCGCCGGCGTGCACGCGGCGCCCGTGCTGGAGGATCTGGGTGATGGTGAGCGGATACTCCTGCATCGTCGAAGCGGGCATGGCGCTCACGGTACCGGGCGGCGTCGGGGGCGATGATACCGCCAACCTGCTCGCATCCCGACGAAAGCGTCACAGCCCGACGCCGTGCTCGAGCACATCGAGCCTGACTCCGACCTGATCGTGCCCTCGCCAACGGCGAGCCGGTCACCTCCTTCGATGCCGTCGAGGCTGCGGCGGCCGATGGACGGCTCCAGGTGCGGGGTGCACCAGATGCACGCCCTGCGGGCAATGACCGCCGTACCTGCACGGCGCCTACGGCGATCGCCTGCGCCACAACGCCTACTTCCCGTCCCCGGTGACCCGGCCGCGCTTCCTGGCCGGCAGAGGTCGACTCTCGTGGCTTCCAACAACTTCTCCGGAGGTACGCCATCATGTGCCAGCGGGTGCGCAAGCCGCTGGTGCTCGCCTCGGTGTCACCGTTCCGACCGGCACGGCAACTTCTCGCTGGGCACCAACGCCGATTACGTCGTTCTCCTTCATCGGCCGGGCGCCGATGTTCGTGGAGGTGAACGAGTCGATGCCGCACACCTTCGGCCGCAACCAGGTGCACGCCAGCTGGTGTTGGGCTGGTGCGAGGCGTCCTACCCGCTGCTGGACATGCCGCCGGCAGAGCTGGGCCCGGCCGATCACACCATCGGCGCACTGGTGGCCGAGCGATCCCCGACGGGGCCACCATCCAGACCGGCATCGGCGCCATCCCCAACGCTATCCTGTCGCAGCTGTAGCGACCACCGCGACCGGGGTGCACACCGAGTTGCTGTCCGACGGCCTGCTCGACCTGGTCGACGCAAGGCTCAATGGCACCGTACAGGGTTGAACAACCGCATCAAGATGAAATGGCACGTTCGCGCTGGGCACCGTGTGCTCTACGACTTCCTGCACGAGAACGGCGGGGTCGAGCGTGGCCGGTGCGCGCGATAACGACCTGCTGCATCGCCCAGGAGTCCAACTTCGTGTCGATCAACGCCACATATCGATCTGCTGGGCCAGTGCGCCTCGGAGACGATCGAGGGCCGCTACTACTCCGGTTCGGGCGGCCAGGCCGACTTCGCCCGCGGGGCGATGTACTCGCCGGGTGGGCAGGGCTTCATCGTCTGCCGTTCGACCGCCCACGGGTCGGTGTCCCGGATCGTTGCCCAACTCGCCCCCGGCGACGTGGTGACCACCCAGAAGAACACCGTCGACAAGGTGGTCACCGAGTACGGCGTGGCCGAGCTGCGGGGGGCGTCGGTGGCGGAGCGGGCGCAGCGCCTGATCGCCGTGGCCCACCCCGACCACCGCGACGAGCTGACGCAGCGGGCCCGGGGTCTCGGCTACCTCTGATCGCTCGGGGACCGCCGCGGCATACTGCCCCGTAGGTTGCGACGGATCAGCGGAGCCCGCCGAACAGGTCGGTCTCGAAGCCCTCCTCGTCGGCCTCCCCCTTGCCCACGCGCGACCAGGCCAGCTGGTACTCCTCCCACGGGTGGCGGCGGGCCATCTCGTCCTCAGGCACCTTGAACCACCAGCCGGTGGGTTCCACCTGGGTGCGGTGGGCCAGCAGGGCCAGGCGCATCGTGCCGATGTGGTCGCCCATGCGCACCCGGGTGGTCACCTTGATGTCGTGGTCGTCGGCGATCTTGGACAGCCAGTCGGCGTAGGGGCTCTCGAGGCCCTGTTCCACGAACCAGGTGTGCATGGCCAGCAGCCGGCGGCGGGAGAAGCCGTGGCTGTAGTACAGCTTGGACACCTGCCACGGCTCGCCGTCGGTCCAGCCGGCGTCGGCCGCCCGCTCGATGGCGGGGCCGGTGATGTCGTGCACCCGGAGATGGTCGGGGTGCGGGTAGCGGGACTGGTCCTCGCCGTAGGTGATGATGACCTGGGGTCGCTCGTCGCGGATGATGCGGGCGAAGCGGTCGACGGCCTCCTCGAGCGGGGCGTTGGCGAAGTTGTCCGCCCGCATGTTGGCCTCGGTGTCCGGCATGCCGGAGTCCCGGTAGCCGAGCAGGTGGACGGTGTCGTAGCCGATGATCTTGGTGGCCTCGTCGAGCTCGGCCATGCGGACCGCCGGGAGGTTCTCCTTGACCTCGGGCCGGTCCATCTCCTTGTTGAGGATGTCGCCCTCCTCGCCGCCGGTGCAGCACACGAGCACGCCGTGCACGCCTTCGGCGGCGTAGCGGGCCATCGTGGCGGCGCCCTTGGAGGACTCGTCGTCGGGGTGGGCGTGAATCTGCAGCAGCGTGAGCCGGGGGGCGCTCATGGGCCCCACGGTACCCAACGCGGCCGTGCTGACGGCACGTTGCGGGCGGGCGGGCGGCAGGCCGGACGGTGCGGCGGCCACCGGGGCCGACCGGGGCCGACCGGGCGGCGGGCGCTGTGCTAGGACGAACGGTCCGATGAGCACCGATGACACCCCGCCGCCGGGCGCAGCCGCCCGGACCGATCACGGGACCGGCCGGCCGGACCCGGCCCCGCTGGCCGGGCTGCGGGTCCTCGAGCTGGCCGCCGGCATCGCCGGGCCCTACGCCGGCCGGCTGCTGGCCATGCTGGGGGCGACGGTGGTGAAGGTGGAGCCGGCGGGCGGTGACCCGGCGCGCCGCCAGCCGGTGGACGACGTCCCGCTCGCCGCCGGCTCGACCAGCCCGCTGTACCTGCACCTGAACGCCGGCAAGCGCAACGTGGCCGCGGCGGACCGCCCGCCGCTCGACGCGTTCGACGTCGTGCTCGTCGATCGGGTGCGACGCCAGGTGGCCGGCACCGAGCTCGACCCGGAGCGCCTGCGCGGCGCGGATGGGCCGCTGCTGGTCACGGTCACGGCCTGGGGCTTCGACGCCGACGAGCCCGGCACCATCGCCGACGAGCTGCTGGTGCAGGCCCGCTCGGGGTGCATCGCCGCCACCGGGAACGCCGGGCCCGACGAGCCGCCGTTGCGGTTGCCGGGCTGGCAGGCGCAGTACCAGGCGGGCGCCACCGCCGCGGTGGGCGTGCTGGCGGGGCTGCGGCTGCCGGGCGTGGCCCACGTGGACGTGTCGTGGCTGGCGGCCATGCAGGTCGGTATGGAGCTGGAGTTCGCCGACCGCCTCTTCGCCGGCCGTTCCCGGCCCCCGGCCGGCCCGTTCCCGCCGGCCGGATTCCCCGGCGGGGCCTTGCCGTGCCGGGACGGGTTCGTCTGCCCGGGGTCGTTCCGCGACGTCGACTGGGAGATGCAGTCGATCTTCTATGGGATGCCGGAGCTCTACGCCGACGAGCGCTTCGCCACCCGGGCGGCGCGGGCGCAGCGGGTGGAGGAGCTGTGGTCGATCATCGAGCCGTGGTACCGCGAGCGGACCAAGCGGGAGATCTTCCAGTACTGCCTCGATTCGCCGTGGACGGTGGGCATGGTGCTCACCGGCGCCGATGCGCTGCAGGATGAGCACCTCGCCGCCCGGGCCACCATCGGGCTGCTCGACACACCGGACGGTACGGTGCGGGCGCCCGTGCGACCGTTCCTGTTGCCGGGGTGCCGGTGGCCGACCAGCGGGTGCGGGTGACCGGCGAGGACGGTGGGGCCGCGATGCCCGAGGAACGGCCGCGTGCCGGGGGTGGGCGGGCGGTCGATCGGCGGCCGCTGGCGGGGCTGCGGATGCTGGAGCTCACCGTGGCCTGGGCCGGTCCGTTCGTGGGCAACCTGCTCGGTGCGTTGGGGATGGACGTGCTCCGCATCGAGACGGTGCGACCGTTCGAGGGGTACCGGCTGCTGCGCCTGCACGGGGATTCGGATCCCGACTTCGTGGCCGCCCTGAGCGACAGCCGCGACTGGCTGGAGGCGTCCAACCTGTTCTGCTCGGTGAACCGCAACAAGCGCGGCCTGGCTCTCGACGTCGGCGGCGCGGCCGGGCGGGAGGTCTTCTTGGACCTGGTGCGCAACGTCGACGTGGTGCTGTGCAACTTCACCGAGCGGGTGATGCCGAACCTCGGTCTGTCCTACGAGGAGCTGCGGGCCGTCAACGACGACATCGTGCTGCTGCGCATGCCGGCGTTCGGGACGAGCGGACCGTACGCCCACTGCGCCGGGTACGCGCTGGTGGTCGAGGCCATGGGCGGGTTCGCGGCCCGTTGGGGCTACCCCGAGGAGGGGGCGCGGGTGTCGGACACGTACTGGCCGGACTCGGTGGCGGGGACCCACGCGGCGCTCGGGGTGCTGACCGCCCTGGAGCGTCGGGACCGCACCGGGCAGGGCTGCGAGGTGGACTTCAGCCACATGGATGCGATGTGGTGTCAGATGGCGGAGTCGATCGTGGTGGCCGACCGCGACGGCCGCGACATCGGGCGGATGGGCAACCGGGAGCCGGGGGTCGACGAGTCGGGCATCGAACGGGCGCCGGGCGGGGGTTGGCAGGCCAGGGTGGGCGGGCGGACCGAGCCGGTGGTCGATGCGTTGGGCGCTTGGCGGAACCCGGAGCTGGCGCATCGGTTCGAGACGGTGCGGCGGGCCGTCGTCGGTGAGGTGGTCGAGCTGCGCACCCCGTTCGTGATCGATGGTGCGCCGACGACGACGCGGCGGCCGGCACCGCTGTTCGACGAGCACTCCGATGAGGTGCTGCGCGAGGTCGCCGGGTACGACCCGACTCGGATCGAGGCGCTGCGAGCGAGCAAGATCATCGGCGGCGAACTGCCCGACCCGAAGACGATGAAGCGGTGAGACGATGACGACGGCGATCGATGCGGCGAAGGAGGCGGCGGGCCGCGCTGCGGCGGAGCTGGTCTCGGCGGGCATGCGGGTGGGGCTGGGGACCGGATCCACGGTGCACTGGACGATCGTGGCCCTGGGCGAGCGGGCGGCCGAGTTGGATCTGACCTGTGTGGCGACCTCGGCCCGCACCGATGCGCTGGCCCGGCAGCTCGGCCTGCGGGTGGTCGCACCGGATGCGGCCGGCCGGCTCGACATCACGATCGACGGTGCGGACGAGGTGGACCCGGCGGCGAACCTGACCAAGGGCGGCGGCGGGGCGCACACGCGGGAGAAGATCGTGGCGGCCATGGCCGACCGGTTCGTGGTGGTGGTGGACGACAGCAAGCTGGTGCCGGCGCTCGGGCCGTTCGGGACGCCGTTGGAGGTGCTCGACTTCGCTCCCGGCGTGGTTGCCGATGCGGTGCGACGGCTCGGCGCGAGCCGGGTCGATCGGCTGGAGGAGCGCTCGGACAACGGGAACGTGCTGCTGCGGGCGTGGTTCCCGTCGATCGGGGATCCGGCGGACCTGGCGGCTGCGCTGGCCGGCCGTGCCGGGCGTGGTCGAGCATGGGATCTTCCTCGGCACGACGGTGGATGCGGTGTTCGTCGCCTCGACGGCGGGCGGCGCCGGCTGCCCGGAGGCCGCCCGCAAGAACGCCGGTGACCTGCACCATCGCCTGACCCGAAGGCACCGGCGAGTGTGGGCGTGCGCCTCGGGCCCTGGAGCCCGCCGGCCCCGCCTTCGGCCCCGACTGGCACGCGGCCGCCTCCAGCCCGCCCTCTCTCATCACGAGCCTCTCCCGCTGAGCGACCGCCACGCAGCCACCCACGGCCCCACCGCACCACCACCACCACCACCGGAACCGATTCGGTCCCGATCTGGTTCGGAGTGGGTGGGGGGTGTCTGAGGAGGATCGAACGCCGGGGCGATGGGCGTCGAGCCGGTGACGGCGGCTGGGCGCTGTGTTGCTTGCGGCGGCTTCCTGCCCAGCGAAGCCAGCCCTTCATTGTCACAGGTGGCGTGGATACTGCGACCGACGCACTCGGGTACGCCCGCACCACCCTCCCACCTGCTCCCACCGACAAGCACCCACCCACTCCACCTCCTGTGAGCCACCCATGCCCCGCCGCATCGACCATCTGACCCAGGAATCCGCTCCCGCCCATGGGCGAGAAGTGCCAGGTCGTCGCCGCCTCCACAACGTCCACGAGCAGATCCAGGACCTCGATCGCCAGATGCACGAGCTCGCACGCAAGCGCCGCGAGCTCGCCGGCCAACTCCGCCAGCATCGCCGGCGCCTCTGGCCTCGGCTGTCGCGCGTCGGCCGCTGCCCGTACCCCGACGGGTCCGTCGCCCTCCCCCCGGTCCATCACGACGCCGTGGGTCTCTGGGGCCGGCGGCTCCGAGCCCGATGCCTCGAGGTGCTGCGTGAGCACGCCGGCGCGCTGGCCCTACCCGAGCTGCACGCGCTGCTCCATCACCGGGGCTACCTGCTGCACAGCGCCACCCCGGTCAAGACCCTGGCCGACGCCATGCGCTACGAGGTCTCGCTCGGCAACGTGCGCCGGGTGGAACGGGGCGTCTACCAAGCGATCACCAACCCCACCCCCACCACCACGACCGCGTCGGCCGCCTAGACCGTCACCAGCGCCGCTTCGGGGACCGTCGTGCGCACCAGCACCAGCAGCGCATCGGCTTCGGCGCGGGCGTGAGCGCGGCTGCGAACGCGATGCAGCGGTGCGCCCAGATGCTCCACGGTGACCACGCTGAACTCACCGGCCACCACGGCGCCGCCGAGCGCCGCATTCACCTCGTCGGCGCGCCGCTGCGCGTAGTCGAGCGACCGGAACGCGCCCACCTGAACCTGGATGCCCGCAGTCAGGGAAGGCGCCTCGGCCGAGATCACCGGCGGCGCCGTCGTGGTCACCGCCGGGCACGCCACGGTCGACGTGCTCGCCGACACCGGCATCCCCGCAGCCAGGAACGCCGCCCGGCGCGCCTCGGCAGCCGCCGCATCGTGAGGCCCGCTCAACACCCGGTACAGCGGCGCTCCACCCACGTCGACCTGTGCCACCAGCAAAGCCGGACCGCCGTCGGCGGGCAGCACCGTCGACGCCGACGCCACCAGCCTGGAGGCGTTCGCACCGTCTCGAAACGCACCGATCTGCAGCCAGTAGCTCACGCACGCCGCAGCGTCGCCCGCCGACGCCTCCACGCCGATGGTGGACACGGCCAGCGGCGCAGCCGACGGCAGGGCTGACACCAACACGGGCGCGGCCAGCAGCCCCACCCCGGCCGCGGCAGCCGATGCCGCCACCCCACGCCGGCGCCGTCGCACCGACCAACGATCGGGAACAGCCATGCTTCACTCCTCGGGTTCGGTGCCCGCCCACGGAGGTCGTCGAATTCGTCCGGAACCTAGCGGACGGTTCCCCACACACCTCCGGGCAACCGCCGAGCGTCGGCGGAACACGAACCGGGACCGCCCGCCGCGCCACCGAACGTCACCGCCCATCGCGCTCTTCAGCCACTCTTTGTGGTATCGACGCCGGACAACCCGCCGGCCGAGCGATCGCCGTGCCATCCGCGCACATCCCAACACGTATCGCAATGGTGTATGCCCTGCCCGTGACCAGCGCTCGAATGCAAAGACGCGTCGTCACCAACAACACACCGAACATGGCCTTCGACGCGAGCCAACCCGCGCGCTACGTAAGGTTGCGACCAACCTCGGCGCCGAGTCATCGATTTCTCGCACGAACGTACGAAATACCGCACGTAGTTAGGCCAGCACCAGAGGTGTCTCGTCGGCGTTCGCTGCTTCTACGCTGCGCTTGTGGGCTTGGGCGACAACATCGGCAACGAGGCGGCCGCCGTGCCGTACGGCGCCGGTCGGACCGACCTTCAGCCCGACACGCCCGCCCTGCCGTGGGACAACGTGCGACTCGGCGCCGAACCACCGGCCTGCCGGGCGGCGGGCTCCGCCACGGTGCACCCGGTGCTGCACGACGGTCCCGCAGCGCTGGAGGCCTTGTCGACCATCGCGCCAGCAGCCCCGCTGTGGCCACGTGTTGTCCATCGACCCCCGGCCATCGTCAACCGCGCACCGGCCGCCTGCGTTCTGCGCTGCGGCCCCGGCGGACCTCGTCGAGGACGTGATCCGGGCGTTCCAACTGGGCACCCGCGACTTCGACGGCCGCACCGTGCTCACCGGCACGAACGGGCTGGCGCCGTCGTTCGCCGTGCTGCGCTGCGACGAGTGCGGCCAGTTGCACCTCACCGTGGTCAGCTACGGCGAGTTCCAACCCGAGCGCTTCCAGCTGATCTTCGAGGGTCTCGCCGCCTTCGACGACACCTCGCAGCCCATCGTGCTCGACGCCGGTGCCACCGAGGGCGAGGCCGGACGCCCAGCGCCGGGCCACCACGCGGCGGGCGCCCTCATCGGCGGTGATCCCGTTCCCATCGCCGTCGCCGCGTCGACGGCCGAGGGCGGCCCGACCGGGGAGCCCCGGCTCGTCCGCCCCGGCGGTGCGCCGTCGACCGGCCCCGACCCCGGCGGTCCCGATCCCAGCGGCAGCGGCTCGCCCGCGGCCACGGCCGGCATCAACCCGACCGGCCCGGGCACCGACCTTCCCGGCCACGGCCCCGACAGTGGCTCCCGACCGCTCTCGGCCATCACCACCGGCGAGCTCCCACTGATCGCCGCCGGCGAACGGGCGACGAAGCGCCGGCCGGTGGCACCCCTGCCGCCGATCGAGGAGCGCACCCCCGGGCAACGGGTGCTCGCCATCGTGGCCGTCGCCCTCGTCGCCGTCGCCGTCGTGTGGGTGCACGCCAGCACCTGGGCGGCGTGGACGCGGAGCGGCGACCTCGCCAACACCGGACGGGCGACGATCGCCACCGTCGAGGGCACCGAGTCCTTCGACACCGGCTCGGACAAGAGCTACTCGGTCAGCTACGCCTACAAGGCGGTCGACGAGCAGGGCCGGGCCACCGACGAGACCGGTCAGCAGGACGTCGACGAGGCCACGTTCGAACGGGCCAACGTGGACCGGACGATCGAGGTGCGCTACGACCCCGCCGAGCCCACCCGCTCGGCCGTCGCCCGTTCCGACGACCTGCGCACGCGCTACCTCGCCGTGGTGGTCTTCGACGTCGCCGTCCTCGTCGCCGCCTGGCGGCTGTGGCCGCGTCTGCGCCGCTACCTCTGACCGCCGACCACCCACGCCGACGACCCGCGCCGACCACCCGCGCCCGCCCGCGCCCGCCGGGCCGACCAGACTGGTGCGGTGGACGAGCTGACCATCGATCGGACCGCGCCCCGCCGCATCGCCCTCGACGGCGGCTCGTGGCTGGACCTGGCGGAGGGTTTCGTCCGCGACCCCGATCGGGCGCTGCACGACCTGCACGCCACCACGGCGTGGCGGCAGCAAGAGGTGCTGCGCTACGAGCGCTACGTGCCCGAGCAGCGGCTGCACGCGTCGCTCGCACCGAGCCGCCACCCGCTGCTGCACCAGAGCGACCTGCACCTGCGCAGCACCTACCGGGTACCCGCCCAGGGCGCGGCGGCCATCCTCTACCGCAACGGGGACGACTTCCAGGGCCTGCACAGCGATCGGGAGCTGCGCTGGCTCGACGACACGCTCATCGCCATCGTGGTGCTCGGCGCCCGCCGCCCGTTCGTTCTGCGCCCCCGCCGCCCCCTGGCCACGCTGGCCGACAAGGTGCCGGCGGGCGCCGATCCGTCCGATGTGGTGCTCACCCCGGGCGAAGGGGATCTGTTGGTCATGGGCGGCGCCTGCCAGCGCGACTGGCTGCACGGCGTGCCCCGCGCCCCCGGCGAGCTGCGACCGCGGGTGTCGCTCACCTGGCGCTGGACCAGCCGGCGCGGCCGGCCCGACACCAACCCGTCCTACTACGACGGCCGGAACTACTCCGACCGTCCCCGTCGGCCGGGGACCCGGACGCGTCAGCCGGGGACCCGGACCCGGCCGGCCGGGCGCTGATCAGTCCGCCGCGCCACCGATCACACCGTCGCGCCGCAGCGCCTCGATCTCCTCGGCGCTGAAGCCGTGGTCGGCGAGCACGGCGCGGGTGTCGGCCCCCAACGCAGGCGCCGGGCCCCTGGGACCCACCTCGGCGGTGTGGAACCGCATCGGGGCCCCGACCGATCGGTATGGTCCGCGCTCGGGGTGCTCGATGGTGGGGAACACGCCGAGGGCGTCGGCCTGGGGATCGGCGGCGACCTCGTGCAGACCCAGCACCGGACCCCAGATGATGCCCGCCTCGTCGAGCAGCACCCCCCACTCGTCGCGGGTGCGATGGCCGAACGCCTCGTCGAGCCCGGCGACGATCTCCGCCATGTGGTCGAAGCGGCCCTTGACGGTGGCGAAGCGCTCGTCGGTCAACCATTCGGTCCGCCCAACCAGCTCGCACAGCTTGCGCCAGGGGCCCTCGCCCGGCGCGTTCATCACGATCCACTTGCCGTCGCCACAGGGGTAGCGGTTGGACGTCGGGGTGATCAGCTGGTTGCGGGCCCGCCGGCGCACGGGCGCCCGATCGACCGCCGTCACCGCGTAGTCCGACGCCTGGGTCCACACCGCGGTCTCGAACAGCGAGGTCTCCACCACCTGGCCCTGCCCGGTGCGCTCGGCCAGCCGGAGGGCGGCGAGCACGGCGCCGACGAGCGCCAGGCCGGTGGTGTGGTCGCCCTGGGCGGGCCATGGGCACCTCCCCGTCATCGCCCTCCCCGCATGGCGTCGTAGAGGCCGGAACGGCCGAAGAAGGCGGTGACGTCGTAGCCTGGCGCCACGCCTCCGGCCCGGTGGTGCCGTAGCCGGTGAGGGTGGCGTGCACCAGCTTCGGGTTCTCGGCGAACAGCGTGGCCGGGTCCAGCCCGAAGCGCTGCTGCCGTTGCGCGATGAGGTTGCACAGGAACACGTCCGCCGTGCGGCACAGCCGGCGGACGAGGGCGGCGCCCGCCGCGCGGTCGAGATCGACGGTGAGCGATCGCTTGCCCCGGTTGTCCACGTCGAACTGGAAGTCGTAGCCGCGCAGCGCACCATCGACCTTCGCCGGCCGGCCCATCTCCCGCATCGGGTCGCCGGCCGGTGGTTCGATCTTGATGACGGTGGCCCCGAGGTCCGCCAGGATGGCCCCGGCGCTGGGCGCCGCCATCCAACTGTCGATCTCGATCACGGTCACGTCGTCGAGCGGCGCAGCCACACATCCTCCTGGTCGGCTTGTGGTCGGTGGCGCAGTGTGGGCGCCACCGGGGCGGGTGCCGCCGCCAGCCTGGCACAGCAGCGCGGCCCGGCGCGGCAGGGTCCGCCGCCATGGGACTTCGAGGAGACGCGGCCGTCGTCGGGATCGCCGAGTACAAGCCCGAGCGGCGCTACAGCGGTGAACGGTCGTTCATGTTGGAGCAGTGGGCCGATCTCGCTGCGCTGGCCCTGGCCGACGCCGGGTTGCGGTCGAGCGACGTGAACGGCCTGGTGTGCGCCAACATCCGCGAGTCGGAGCAGTTCGTGCCCTCCACGGTGGCCGAGTACCTGGGCTGGCGGGTGAACTTCGCCGAGCGGGTCGACCTCGGCGGCGCCACACCGGTGGGTATGGTGTGGCGGGCGGCGGCGGCCATCGAGCTGGGCCTGTGCGACGTGGTCGTGTGCTGCACGCCGGCCCGGCCCACCCCCAGCCTGCCGCCCGACCAGCCCCGGGCGTGGTCACCGTTCGGTGCCTCGTCGAACATCATGGGCTCACCCCAGGCGGAGTTCGACATCCCCTACGGCAACCTGGCCCAGAACTGCGGCTACGCCATGATCGCCAACCGCTACGGCGCCGAGTTCGGCTACGACCGCGCGCCACCGCCAATCAGCGCACCAACGCCTGCGCCAACCCCGACGCGGTGTTCTTCGGCCAGCCCATCACCATCGACGACGTGCTCGCCTCGAAGATGGTGGCCGACCCGCTGCACGTGCTCGAGATCGTGATGCCCTGCGCCGGCGGCGCGGCGGTGGTGGTGGCCTCCAAGGAGGTCGCCCGCCGCACCCGGCACCGCCCGGCGTTCGTCACCGGCTTCGGCGAGCACCTGATGCACAAGACGCCCACCTACTCCCCCGACCTGCTGCACACCCCGATCGGCCCGGCCGCCGACACCGCGCTCGCCATGGCCGGCATCGCCCGCGCCGACGTGGACGTGGTGCAGCTCTACGACTGCTACACGATCACCGTGCTGCTGTCGATCGAGGACTCGGGCTTCTGCGCCAAGGGCGAGGGCATGGCCTTCGTGCGCGACCACGACCTGACCTACCGGGGCGATTTCCCGGTGAACACCCACGGCGGGCAGCTCAGCTTCGGCCAGACCGGCCTGGCCGGCGGGTTCACTCCAGGTGCTCGAGGGCATCCGGCAGGTGCGCGGCGAGGCTGGCGACCGCCAGGTGCCCGGCTGCGACGTGGCCTACTGCTCGGGCACCGGCGGCATCATGTCGGAGCAGACCGCGCTGATCGTGCAGGGAGGTTGATCGTGGCCGAGCTCGACGGCAAGCCCCGCCCGGCACCCATCGCCACCACCAAACCGTTCTGGGATGGGCTCAACGAGGACAAGGTGCGCCTGCAGCGCTGCGCCGACTGGCGGCAGCTGGGTGTACTACCTGCGGGCCTGCTGCCCGCACTGCCTGTCGGCCGCGCTGGACTGGCAGGTGGTGTCCGGGCGCGGCCGCATCTACTCCTGGACGATCGGGCGGCAGCCCACCCATCCCGCGCTCGCCGACGAGGTGCCCCAGCGCCTGGCGGTGGTCGAGCTGGAGGAAGGCGTGCGCCTGACCACGACGATGGTCGACTGCGGCGACGAGGACCTGGTGGTCGGCCGGGCGGTGGAGCCGGTGTTCGACCACGGCGCCGACGGGATGACGCTGCTGCGCTTCCGCCCCGCCTGATGCTGCGCCGGCAGCCTGTGCCTTCCGCGACCGCTACAGCTTCGACTCGTCGATGTTGTAGAGCTCGATCGTGTTGGACCACACCAGCTTGTGGACATCGGCCTCGGCCACGCCGGCGAACAGCTTCCCGAGGATCGCCTGCGAGTTCGGCCAGATCGAGTCGTGGTGGGGTAGTCGTTGCCCCACAGCATGGTGTCCACGCCGATCAGGTCGCGGGTGCGCACCCCACCTCGTCGTCCTCGAAGGTGACCGAGAAGTTCCGCCGGAAGTAATTCGACGGCTTCATCGTGAGGTAGTCGACCGCCTCCGCCGGCGTGCGGTAGGTGGCGTGGTCCAGCCGTTGCAGGAAGTGGGCGATCCAACCGGTCTCGAACTCCGACAGCACGAAGCGCAGGTTCGGGAACCGCTCGCACACGCCGCCGCAGATCAGGTCGACCGCGGTGTTGGCCGCCGCCATGTGCAGGAACGTGTAGCCCTTGATCGACCACGCCGGATGGCCCCAGTGGGGGGCGAGGCCGCCGTCGAAGGTGGAACCGGTGAACACGTGCATGGTCAGCGGCACCCCGAGCGCCTCCGCCTCGGCCCAGAACGGGTCGTAGTCGGGGTGGCGGTAGGAGCGCTCGGGCGGCACGTGCGACGGGATGGCGAAGCCCCGCACGCCCTTCGGCGCGGTGCGCTTCATCTCCTTGAGGGCGTGCTCGATGTCGGGCAGGCCGAGGCAGCCGATGCCCACCAGCCGCTCGGGCGCAGCTGAGCAGTAGTCCACCACCCAGTCGTTGTGCCGTTCGAACACGGCGTCGAGCACGTCGCGGTCGGGGATGGCGAACGTGAACAGGTTGATCGAGGGGTACATCACCTCGCCCACGATGCCGTCGACCGCCTGCTCGTCGAGCCGCTTGTGGGGGTCGAGCACGCCGGGGTTGAGGCCGCGGTAGCCGAGGGCGATGCGCTCCTGGGTGGCGGGGTCGTCGAGCCGGTGGCCGGCGATGCCCAACCGACCGATCGGTATGGGCGGCGAGCCGGGCAGGAGCACGAACTCGCCCGGGCGTCCGTCGTGGCCGTTGACGATGCGCGGCGCCCGGTCACCGAAGCGGGCCTCGAGGCCGGAGAACACCTCCGGCGGTTCGACCACGTGGCTGTCGCACGAGTAGTACCGCATCGCTCCCCCTTGACGGACCCGGTCCGACGGACCGTCCGAGCCTCGGGGACGCCGCCTCGCTGGCGCGCCAGGGCGGAAGTCACTGCCGGGACCCGCCAACCGGCAGGCGGGCGCGGCAGCGGGTACGGTCTGGCCGCCGACCAGGGGAAGGAGCCGGGGTGGGGGTGGCGTCGCGCCGAGAACGCATCATCGACGAGGTCGAGGCGGCCGGCTGGGTGACCAGCGGCATGACGATCGCCATCGGCGAGCCCGCCCCGATGGCCGTCATCCGCCAGCTGATCCGCCGGGGCGTGCGGGATCTCACCGTGGTGGGCAGCGGCCTGGCCTCGACCTGCTCATCGCCGCCGGCTGCGTGCGCCGCACGATGGCGTACTACGTGGGCGGCGGCTTCGGCGGGGCGGTGGCGCCGTCGTTCCGGCGGGCGGCCGAGCGGGGCGAGATCGAGGTGTGGGAGTGCGAGGAGGGCATCGTGACCACCGGCCTACGGGCCGGCGCCCAGGGCCTGCCGTTCCTGCCCTGGCGGGGTGGGCTGGGCACCTCGCTGCCCGAGGTCAACCCCGATCTGAAGCTGTTCACCGACCCCATCAACGGCGAGACGCTCATCGCCGTGCCCGCCATCGTGCCCCAGGTGGCCATCCTGCACGCCGCCGCAGCCGACCCGTACGGCAACGTGCAGCACGTGGGCGGGCCCGGTTGGCTGGACCTGTTCCTGCAGCGGGCGGCGGACCGCACCATCGTGCAGGTGGAGAAGATCATCCCCAACGAGGCGGTGCGGGCCGACCCGGCGGCCACCACCATCGCCGATGCCGACGCGGTGGTCCGGGTGCCGTGGGGGCAGCACCCGTTCTACAGCCGGGCCTTACGGCAGGACCGCCTCCATACCAAGCAGTACGTCGAGGCGGCCACCGCCGCCGCCCTGCACGACCAGCCGGGGCCGCTGGCGGACCACCTGCGCCGCTACTGCACCGAGCCGGCCACCCACGCCGACTACCTCGAGCGCATCGGCATCACCCAGCTGCTCACGCTGCACGAGTACTAGCCACCCCGGGGAACGAGGACATGAGCGACGAGTTCGACCCTTCGAGCGCGAGCCGCCAGGAGATCATGGCGGCGTTCCTCGCCTCCGAGCTGCAAGACGGGGAGATCCTGCAGATCGGGGCGGCGATGCCGGTGGCCGAGGTGGCGGTGCGCCTGGCCCAGTTCTCCCACGGGCCCAACATGGAGCTGATCTTCATCGGCGCCCGCATGAACGCCGCCCACCTCGACACGCTGCCCACCCCCGAGTTCGGCTGGGACCACCGGGTGGTGCGCTGGGCGGAGTCCTACGCCGACACCGGCCATCGCTTCGACCGGGTCAAGGACTGGCACCGCCGGGTGTTCTTCATCGGCGGCGTGCAGGTGGACCCCCATGGCAACACCAACCTCATCGGCGTGGGCGAGGACCACCGGCGGCTGCGCTTCCGGGGCCCCGGCTCGGTGGGCACCGCCACGCTGTCCACGCTCGTCGGCCGGTACTACATCCTGCTGAACTCGCACTCGGCGCGCACGTTCGTGCCGCGCTGCGATTTCGTCAGCGCCTTCGGCTGGGGTGACGGCGATCCCGACGCCCGCCGCAAGCTCGGCCTGCCCGGCGGCGGGCCGAAGTACTGCGTCACCCCGCTGTGCGTGATGGACTTCACCGATGACACCAAGCGCATGCGCCTCAAGCACCTGCACCCGGGCGTGACCGTGGACGAGGTGCGGGCCAACACCGGTTTCGAGGTGGTCGTGCCCGACGACGTGTCCAGCACCCCGCTGCCCACCGCCGAGCAGCTGCGCATCATCCGTGAGCGGGCCGACGTTCGCGGCGCGCTGCGCCGGTGAGACGCGCATGACCACGCTGCAACCGGCGGACGGCGCCGACGACGTCGAGCAGCGCTCCCCCGTGCCCGCGAGGGCCTGGCGGGCGCTGGCGGTGGGCAGCCTCGGCTTCTCGCTGATGTCGTTCAACACGACGGCCACCAACCTCGCCTTCGGTGACATCTCCGCCGACTTCCCCGGGGCCAGCGCCGGTGCGCTCAGCTGGGTGGCGTCGATCTTCTTCATCGGCATGGCCAGCCTGCTGCTCGTGGCCGGACGGCTGGCCGACCGCATCGGCCGCCGGCGCATGTTCCGGGCCGGACTGGTCACCTTCGCCGTCGGCTCGGCGTTGTCGGCCATCGCCCCCGGCGTCGAGGTGCTCATCGCCGCCCGGTTGGTCACCGCCGCCGGCGGGGCGATGATCCTGCCCAGCTCGCTGGCGGTGGTCTTGCCCGAGTTCCCCAAGGACCGCCACTTCAGCGCCATCGCCTTCTGGAGCGCCACCGGACCGCTGGCCTCGGCGCTGGCACCGGGGGTCTCGGCGATGATCCTGGCCGCGTTCAGCTGGCGGGTGCTGTTCGTGTTGAGCGCGCCGGTGGCCGTGCTCGCGTTGGTGGGCAGCTTCGGCTCGCTCAGCGAGTCCAAGGCGGCGAGCAGCGGTGGCTCGCTCGACGTGCTGGGCGTGCTGGTGGGTACGGCGGCCATCGCCCTGCTGGTGTTCGGGGCCAGCTTCGGGTCGGAGCAGGGCTGGGCCAGCGGGGTGATCATCGGCGCCTTCCTCGGTTCGGCGGTGCTGTTGCCGCTGTTCGTGCAACGCTGCCGCACCCACCCCCAGCCGTTGCTGAACCTGCAGGTGTTCACCGTGCCGGCGGTGGCGGTGGCCAACGTGGCCAACTTCCTGTTGAACTTCGCCGGTCTGGCCACCTGGCTGGTGTGGCCGTTGTTCCTGGGTCGCATCTGGGGGTACTCGAAGCTGGAGACCGGCCTGGCACTGCTGCCCGGCCCCATCATCAGCGGCTTCGTCACCGCCGGTGGCGGCCGGCTGTCGGAGCGCTTCGGGCACGAACGGCTGGTGCGCGTCGGCGCCGACATCGCCACCCTGGCGGTGGTGTGGCCCGTGCTGACCCTCGCCGAGCAGGGCAGCTACCTGCGGGTCGGCCCGGCGCTGGGCCTTTTCGGGATGGGCTGGTCGCTGACCCACCCGCCGCTCAACAGCGGCGTGGTCAACCGGGTGAGCGCTGACCTCTACGGCGAGGTGAACGCGTCGTTCAACACGGTGCGCAACATCGCCGGGGCGCTCGGCATCGCCGTGGCGGTGACGATCATCGGCAAGGAGGGCGGAGCGGAACCGCTCACCGCCTACCGCACCGTGTTCGTCGTGTTCGCCGTGGCGGTGGCGTTGTGCTGGGCGGTGCTCGCGCTGGTGTACCCGAGGGTGAGCCGGCTGCAGGAGCAGGTCGCCTCCTGAGTTGGTGGGAACGCCCCACCGAGGCGTCACCCGTTCCGGTCGGCGCAACTTTCGGTGCTCCATTAGAATCATCGGATCGACATCTCAGGGGGACCCGTGGCCGAGACCAAGACCGTGACCGCAGAAGACGAGCGCCAGTTCGAGGAGGCGATCGCCGTCGCCAACATCCCGACGCTGCTGATGGTGCTGGTGCAGCTGACGGGCGAGCTGCACTGGTTGGAGCCGCCCTACGCCCCGCAGCGCTCCACCGGCATGGGCGACAACGACAGCGGCGGGCTGGAGCCCGACCGCCAGCGAGAGGTGCGCGAGGCCGCCCTCGAAGCGATCGTGGCGTGGAAGGCCGGGCGGCCGATGGCCATCCCCGAGCCGTCCGAGGAGTTGCTGGTGCGCATGCTCAGCGTGAGCATGGGCGAGCACGTGCCCGCCGAGTACGGCGAGTTCACCGCCGCCCAGCTCGGCCAGCGCAAGTTCCTCGACCACGACCAGATCCCGGTGCCCGAGGGCTTCAAGGTGCTCATCATCGGCGCCGGCGTGTCGGGCCTGTGCGCCGGCATCAACCTGCAGATGGCCGGCGTGCCCTTCGAGATCGTGGAGCGCCACCCCACCGTCGGCGGCGTGTGGTGGGAGAACAAGTACCCGGGCGCCGGCGTGGACACGCCGAACCACTTGTACTCCTTCTCGTTCGCCTCTTACGACTGGAAGAACTACTTCTGCCTGCGCGATGAGCTGCACGGCTACCTCGAGCACGTGTCGCGCCAGTTCGACATGCGCCGGCACATCTCCTTCGAGACCACCGTCGAGCGGATCACCTACGACGAGGGTCGCCAGCTGTGGACGGCGGCTCTGCGCCATGCCGACGGCAGCACCGAGCAGCGCGAGGCCAACGTGGTCATCAGCGCCGCCGGCCTGTTCAACCCGCCGGTTGAGCCGGACATCCCCGGCCTGGACAGCTGGCAGGGCGAGAAGTGGCACACCGCCCGCTGGCCCGACGACGCCACGGTGGCGGGCAAGCGGGTGGCCATCATCGGCAACGGGGCGAGCTGCATGCAGACCGCGCCGGAGATCCAGCACGACGTGGCCTCACTCACCATCTACCAGCGCTCCAAGCACTGGGCGGCCCCGTTCGATGCGTTCCGCAAGGTCGTGCCCGACCCGATGCGCTACCTGTTCCGCGAGTGCGAGATCTACCGCAACTGGTACCGGGTGCGCCTGGGCTGGACGTTCAACGACCGCATCCACGCCGCGCTGCACAAGGACCCGAACTGGGACCACCCCGAGCGCTCGCTCAACGCCCAGAACGACGGCCACCGGGCGTACTTCACGAAGTACATCAAGGATGAACTGGGCGACAAGGTCGACGAGCTGCTGCCCAAGGTGCTGCCCACCTACCCGCCGTTCGGCAAGCGCATGCTGATGGACAACGGCTGGTACCGGATGCTGCGCAACCCGAAGGTGGAGCTGATCGAGGACCGCATCGACCACATCGAGCCCAACGCGGTGGTCACCGCCGACGGCACCGCCCGCGAGGCCGATGTGCTGGTGCTGGCCACCGGGTTCGACGTGCTGCACCTCATCAACACCTACGAGACCTACGGTCGGGGCGGCAAGAGCCTGCGGGAGAAGTGGGACGACGACAACGCCATGGCCTACATGGGCACGGTGGTGCCGGAGTTCCCCAACTACTTCATCCTCTACGGGCCCAACCTGCAGCCCGGCCACGGCGGCAGCCTGATCTTCGTGGTGGAGATGCAGGTCCGCTACATCATGGACATGATCCGCAAGATGGCCGAGCGCGGCCTCGGCGCGGTGGAGGTCCGGGAAGAGGTGTGGACGCGGTACAACGACGACGTGGCCCGTGAGCACGAGGACATGGTGTGGACGCACCCGGGCATGACCACCTACTACCGCAACGCCCGCGGCCGCATCACCATCAACTCGCCGTACCGCAACGTCGACTTCTACGCCATGACCAAGGAAGTGGACCTCGACGAGTACGTGGCCGAGCCGCTCCGTGAGAAGGAGCTCGTGGCCGACTGAGCGAAGCGGGCGCCCGCCACGGTGCGCCCGCGCACGCGGATCCTCCGTGTCCGGCGACCGCCGTCACCGCCACCCGGTGACGGCGGTCGTTCCGCGTCCGGGCTTCGAGCTGCGCCGCGTCTCATCGAGCGCCCAGCGTGACCATTCGGCGGGGCGTCGCACCGATTCGGCGGATTCGGTGCGACGCACCCGGCTCAAACCTCCGGTATGGTCGGCGCCGCGGGCCGGGCGCACCACCGGCGGCTGCAGACGATCAGCGACCGGCGGCCCGATCCGAGGCCCCGGATCCCGCTCCCCCGGCGGCGGCGACGGCACGCCTCGGCGCCCGCCCCTCGGCCCCGATGATCCCGCCGGCCAGCAGGGCCGCACCGGTGAACGCCACCGCGGCCATGGTCCCGAACCCGGCGCCGTACCCCGCCCAGTCGACCAGCCGCCCGGTCACGAACCCGCCGATCGGCGCGCCGATGTCGAAGTACTGGTTGAACGAGCCCATCGCCTGACCCCGCTCCGCCTCCGGCGCCCGGTCGACCACCATGGCCAGCAGCGTGGGGAAGATGCCGGCGTAACCCGCAGCGAAGAGGACCACGCCGACGAACGCCGCCGGCGGTCGGTGCACGGCGGCCAGCACGGCGAGGCCGGCCCCCACCGACAGCGCGCACGGCGTGGCCACCGCCCGCCGCCCGAAACGGTCGGCCAGGTTGCCGGACATCGACCGGGTGATCATGACCGTCACCGACAGCGCAGCGAACAGCCAGCCCGACGAGGACATGCCGATGTGCCGGGCGTAGAGCGCCAGGAACGCCCCCACCGCCGTCCAGCCCACCCCTACGCACAGGTAGGGGATGCCGGGCCCGATGGCGGCGGGGTGGAAGAACCGGTCGATGAGGCGCATGGGCACCGGTTCGCGCCGCTCCCCCGTCTCGGGCAGCGCCACGGCCGCCAGCACCGCACCCCACCCACAGGCGCCGATCACCGCACCCCACACAGCGTTGAACCCCCACGTGTCGATCAGGAGCTCGGCCACGGCCGGCCCGATGGCGAAGCCGAGGTAGAAGAACAGGCTGTAGCGGGCCAGGTAGGTGGCGCGACGCTCGGGTGGGGCGATGTCGGCCACCGTGGCGGTGGCGGCGCCGTAGAACATGGCGTTGGCCACCCCCTGGGCCATGCGCAGCGCCAACGTGGACGCCACGGTGTGCAGCAACAGCAGCCCGATGGCGGTGCCGAGCGTGACCAGCGGTCCGGCGATGAGGAACGGTTTGCGGCCCCGGGTGTCGAGGAACCGGCCCGCCCACGGCCGGCAGGCCAGCGCCGCCACCGACATCGAGCTCATCACCAGCCCGGCCATGCCCAGCGAGGTGCCCAGCTCGTTGCGCAGGTACAGCGGCAGCGCCGGGTAGAGCAGGCCCTGGGACACGAACGTGCCCATGGCGGCCACGCACAGCAGCGTCATGACGCGCGACGCCCGGGCGTCTGCCATCGGTTGCACGTGTCGCTCCCCCTTGCGCCACGGCCGTCTCGTGCGACGGGCCGGACCGCGCACGAGTATGGCGCGTCACGCCCGCCCGGCACCCAAACCGCGCCGAGGCCGCGCCGCGCCCGGCCGGCGCCGATCAGCAGTTCTGGAAGCCGTACCCGCTGAGCTCGTTCGACCCGGCCACGTGCGCGCTGGCCGATCGCTGCTCGGCCTGGGCCCGGTGGTAGGCGACGTTCTCGGCGGCGGCGTCACGCAGCTCCTCGGGGGCCACCGCCTCGAGCACCCGGGCGATCTCCACCAGCTCCTGGACCGACTCCTCCCAGCCGGGTTGGCCGAAGGCCACCGCGGCGTCGATGGCGGGCCGGTACCGGTCGAGGAACACCGAGCAGAACGTGGCCCCGGCCGGAACCTCCACCGCGGCACGGGCGTCGGCAGCGCCGGACCCTGCCCCTGACGCGGTCGAGGCCGCCGGCGCCGCTGTCGCCCCGTCGTCGCCGCCACAGGCACCGAGCCCGCCGACCAGCGCCACGGCGAGGGCCAGCGGGGCGATCACCGGGCGGGCGGCCCGACGCCAACGGGCCGGGGCGGCCGGGGCCGGCGGGACCGGCGGGACCAGCGGGGCCGATGGGGCGGGGGCAACGGACGGGGCGGACGGCACGGGCAGGAGCATGGGAACCTCGGGGTTCAGAGGGCACGGCGGTGATCGATGTCGCGGCGGCGCACCACGGCCGCCGCCGCAGGGCAGGGTAACGGCACGCCACCGGAATGCTCTCGTTCGGAGAACGTCTGTCCCGGCGCGGTTCCGGGCGCCGCCCAACGCGGCGGCGGTGCCCCCCGTGCCGCCATGGGCGTGCTCGCCCTCGGTCCCGTCCGCATACCGATTGGTACGGTGGCGCGCGTCGTGGCTTTCCGGGCGGCGGGCGTCGGTGACAGCGGGCGGTGGAGCGCGTCCCAGGAGTTCATCGTGTGGGAGCTGCGGCTGCCCCGGGTGTTGCTGGGCGCCGGCGTCGGCGGCGGTCTCGCCGTGACCGGGGCCGTGCTGCAGGCGCTCGTGCTGGCGGATCCGTACGTGTTCAGCATCACCTCGGGTGCGTCGGTGGGCGCCAGTGTCGTGCTGGTCGGCGGCGTCGCGTTGTTCGGATCGTTCTCGCTGTCGGTGGCCGCGTTCCTCGGTGCGCTGGTGGCGTTCGCGCTGGTGCTGGTGAACTGCCGATCGGTGCTCACCGCCATGACGGGAACGCCGTTCTTCGCCCTGCTGCTACGCCGTCGCACGGTCCGGCCGGGTTCAGCCTGGGGGCGTCGCCCCCCGATCGCCGCCGTCGCGCTGCTCGGCCACGGCCACCAACGCCTGGGCCAGTCGGCGCCAGATGACGGCGTGGATGGGCAGCAGCGCCCACCAGTACAGCCTCCCGGCCACGCCGCGGGGGTGGAACCGGGCGTACTGCGTGAGCGCGGTGCGCCCACCCTCGTCGGGGTCGGCCGCCACCTTCCACTCGAGCCAGGCGTCGCCCGGCACCTTCATCTCGGCCCGCAACCGCAGCAGGTGCGGCGGTTCGTAGGCCTCCACCCGGAAGAAGTCGAGCGCATCGCCCACCCGCAGCTGGTCGGGGTGACGGCGGCCGCGCCGCATGCCCACCCCGCCGACCAGCTTGTCGAGCACACCCCGCAACGCCCACAGGGGCCGCCCGGCGTACCAGCCCCGTGCGCCGCCCACCCCGGAGACGGCGGCGAAGGTGGCGGCCACCGACGCGCCGGTGCACACCCGCTGCCGGTCGTCGTAGACGGTGCCGCCCGCCCAGTGCGGGTCCTGCGGCATGGGCGAGGCCGGGGTGGGGCGGGCGTCGCTGTCCATCCAGGCGGTGGCCACGTCGAGGTCCTTCACGCGGGTGAGGGCCCGTCGCAGCGCCTCGTCGAAGGGCAGCGGCTCGTGGGCCAGCACCCGTCGGATGTCGCGGGCCGGGTCCACCACGACGTCGTTGACCAGGCTGTCGACCAGCGGCCGGGCCAGGCGGTACGGCAACGGGGTCACCAGGTTGATCCACAGCGACGACAGCTTGGGCGACAGCACGTGGACCGGCACGATGATGCGCCGGCGAAGGCCGGCTGCGGCGGCGTAGCGCTGCATCATCTCCCGGTAGGTCAGCACGTCGGGCCCGCCGACCTCGAACACGTGCCCGGCGGTGGCGGGCTCCTCGAGCACGGCCACGAGGTGGTGCAGCACATCGGCGATGGCGATGGGCTGGCAGCGGGTGCGGGTGACCCAGCGGGGGCACACCATGGCCGGCAGCACCTCGACGAGGTGGCGGAGCATCTCGAAGGACACGCTGCCCGAGCCGATGATCACCGCAGCCCGCAACTCGGTGACCGGCACCGGCCCCTCGGCCAGCACCGAGCCCACCTCGTGGCGGCTGGCCAGGTGGTCCGACAGCGAGTCGGCGGCGTCGCCCAGCCCGCCGAGGTAGACGATGCGTTGCACCCCCGCCGTCGCCGCCGCCTCGGCCGTGTTGTGGGCGCCGTCGCGATCGGCCTGCTGGAAGTCACGGCCGCCGAGGGCGTGGACCAGGTAGTACACCGCCTCGACGCCGTCGAACGCCTCGGCCAGCGTGGCCGGCTCGAGTACGTCGGCGGCCACCACCTCCACCCGGTCCCGCCACGACACGCCGTCGAGCCGGGTGGGGGTGCGGGCCAGGCAGCGCACCTGATGGCCGGCGGCCAGCAGCTGGGGCACCAGCCGCCCGCCCACGTACCCGGTTGCCCCGATCACCGCGACCCGCATGGCGCCGAACCTACCGAGCCCCCGGTGGCTACGGCTGATCGTCCCGCCGCCGCCGGCGGACCGTACCGCTCAGCATGCCGGCGGACGCAGTACCGGTTCGGCGGCCGCGGGCGGGCGGCACGACTCGTCCTGGTCAGCCCTTGGAGAAGAACAGCTGCAGCTCGATCGGGCCGTTGTCCTCGGCCGACAGCACGAACGGCGCGGTGGGCACCGCCACGCCGTAGTCGGCGAACACGACGTCGAGCGAGCCGACCACGACGACGAGCCCGTTGGTGAGCTGGGCCTGCAGCGGGAACTGCACCGACTTGGTCACGCCGTGGATGGTCAGATCACCGGTGGCGGTGACCGAGGTGGCGGCGCCACCGGCGGCGTCGGCGCCGAGCTCGATCGGCTGGGTCAGCACGAACGTGGCGGTGGGGAACTGATCGGTCTCGAGGGCGCCGCGAGCCTTGCTGTCACGCTGGCGCTCGTTCGTGACCAGCGCCGTCATGTCCGCCTCGATCGACACCGCGGTCACGGTGGTGCCGGCGATGGTCATCGTCCCGCTGACGTTCGGGGTGCGGCCCACCGCGGTGGTGGAACCGACACCCTGCAGCTCCTCGGCCACCCGGAAGCCCACGAAGCTGCCGGTGGAGTTCTCGAAGGAGAACTCGCCGATGCTGGTGTCCACGTTCCAGGTGCCCTCGATGGCCGAACCACCGGCCGCTGCGGGGGTCGTGGTGGCTCCGGGTGCGGCCGTGGTGGCGGCGCCGGCTGCGGTGGTGTCGCTCGACCCGGCCGCTGCCGCCGCCGTTGTAGTGGAGAGGCTCGACAGCGACTCGGTGGCCGTGGCCAGGCTGACCGCATCGGGGGCGTCGTCTCGCAGGAACCACCAGATGAAGCCACCGGCCGCCACCACGACCACCACGACCGCGCCGATGACCGGCAGCAGCCACTTCTTCTTCTTCGGGTTGGACGACGGGGAGAACGACATCGATGCTCCTGCTCGCTAGCCGGGGGGAGGTGTGACCACGATCGTTGCAGACACAACCGTGCCGCGGGGGCATCCTCGTCACGGAAACTTGGAGAACGCTGGGAATCCCCACCGGATCATCGCCAGCCGCCGGCTCGCGGCCGGTGCTGCAGCGGGAACCGGACGGCCGGCGGCGACGACTTCAGGTGGTGATGGTCTCCTCGCCCACGATGACCGGTGGTCGGGCCGGCGCCCGTTGCGGCTCAGGCCTCGGCGGCGCGCAGCTCGCTGACCATCGCCACCCGGGCCCGGGCCACCCTCGAGCGGATGGTGCCGATCGGGCAGCCGCACACGGAAGCGGCGTCCTCGTAGGAGAGGCCGATCACCTGGGTGAGCACGAACGCCTCCCGCTGCTCGGGGGGCAGCGCCGCCACCACACCGTCGAGCTCGACCCAGCCCGTGTAGCCGGTGTCGGTGGTGCGCTCCCGGCCGGCGTGCAACCGGTCGAGCAGCCCGCGACGCCGCACCCGCCGGCGCACCTCGTCGGCACAGGTGTTGCGGGCGATGGTCAGCAACCACGGGACGAACGAGTCACCGCTTCCCCGGAAGTTCGGAAGGGACCGCAACGCCCGCAGGTACGTATCCTGCACCAGGTCTTCGACGTCGGTGCCGGAGCCGAGACAGGAGCAGAGGTGGTGGACGCGAGCCTGGGTACGGCGGATGAGCTCCTGCGTCGCCCGGGGGTCGCCCTCCCGGGCCGCCTCGACCAGCTCGTGCAGCACGGCGCCATCGTGTCACAACCCGACGCGACGCCCCCAATGTCCCCGAGCAGCCGGCCGTGACGCTCCAGCCGTGTGATCGCTGGCAGGAGGCCATCTCGGCGATGGTCGACGGGGAGGACGGCGGGGTCGATCCAGCCCTGGTGGACGCCCACGTGGCCGCGTGCCCCCGCTGCCAGCGGTTCCGGGCCGATGCCGAACAGCTACGCCGGCTGTCGAGGGTGCGGCCGGCGGCGGCGATGCCCGATCTGTCGGGCCGCATCACCAAGACGGTGCGGGCCAACGAGCGCGCCGGGGCCTGGCTCTACGTGCGGGTCGCCCTGGTGGTGGTGGCGCTGCAGATCACCGCGCTGTCGCTGCGGGAGATGTGGCGGCTGGCCGACGGCCACGAGGGCCGCCATGTGTTCGCCTTCTCGCTGACCTACGCGGTGGCCCTGGTGCTCGTGGCCTGGCGGCCGGCCCGCGCCCGGACCGTGCTGCCGATCTCCGCCGCGCTGGCCGCCTCGCTGCTGGTGACGGCGGTCGCCGACACGATCCGGGGCAACACCGCCTGGCTCGGCGAGTTCGTCCACCTGCCGGAGTTCGTCAGCGTGCCGCTGGTGTGGCTGCTGGCCCGACCCCATCGCCTGCGCCCGGACCAACCGGCCGGATCGCGGATCCGGTTGGTGCACGACGCCGATGCCCCCGCTGATGCCGGGACCGACGGAGGCGCCGGCCCGGCCGGCGGCGACTCGCAGACCGCCTGAGCGATCGTGCCGGCTGCGGCCCTGGGCCGCCGGCAGCCGGGGGCGGCGGCCGGATCAGCCGCCGGCGGCCGTGGTGGTGGCCGGCGCGGCCGTCGTGGTGGTCACCACCGTCGTGGCACCGCCTGCGGCGGTGGTGTCGGTGGTCAGGACCGTGGTCGTCGTGGCGTCGGCCACAACGCTGGTGGTGGTCACCACCGCCGGTGCGTCCACCGTCTTGTGCCCCACCCGGTAGGAGCGGGCGAAGGACACCAGCCCGATGCCCACCACCACGATGATCAGCACCGCGAGGTGGAAGCCGTCCATCGTCGGCGCGCTGTACCTGGCCTTGCCGCCGGCGGCGGAACGGGCCTTGGCGATCGATCTCGAGCTCATGCTGCTGCGCTCCTCGGAATGCGTCCTGCCGGCGTCGTCCGGGCGCTCACTGGGCGCCGGACGCAGCGGCGTCGAGCATGGACTGGACCTCGGCGGTGGACAGCTCGCCGCTGCGGCGGGCCACCACGTTGCCGGCGGCGTCCACGGCCACGAACATCGGGTAGCCGGTCACCCCGTAGGCCTGGCCGGCGGTGTTGCTCTCGCTGTCGGCCATGGTGACCACCGGCCAACCCTCACGGTCGAGCCAGGCGACCGGCGGGTAGTTGGGCAGGCTCGAGTCGGTGGCGGTGGCGATCGAGTACAGCTCGACGTCAGCGGGGGTGTTGTCCGGCAGGTAGTCGGTGAGGATCGGCACCTCCTTCTGGCAGTGGGGGCACCAGTGGGCCAGGAACATCACCAGCTTGGCCTTGCCGGCACCGGGCACCGTGATGGGCTCACCGGTGAGCGTGGTGCCCTGCAGCGAGGGGGCCGGCTGGCCGATGGCCGCGTCGGCGGCGCCACCGCTGGGCATCGGCGGCAGCGCCTCACCCGTGACCGTCACCGGGGCACGCTGGGGCTGGGCGGCGTCGGTGCCGGCGTTGCGGCCCAGCGCCGAGGCGCCGATGGCCACCGCCCCGGCGAGCAGCACGACGGCCAGCGCCACGACGGGCACCACCCAACGACGACCACCGGCCGACGCCGGCGCGCCGCTGCGGCCACCGGCTCTCGGGACCCGGTCCGTTGCCGTCTTCGCCATGCCTCGCTCCTCGTGTGCTCGTCCGGACGACGGGGCGCGCTGACCCGGCCGGTTGCGACGTACTACAACTTCATTCTGGGCGCCCGGGCTCCACCTTGCTGGTGTGATGTCGGACACGGTTCCGACGATGGTAGTGGTGGACCCGGTACAAACGCAGTCACCTTCGAGGATGGAAGCCACGTGAGCACCGACGCCGTCACCCTGTTCTTCGCCCTGCTCGCCGTGGTCGTGCAGCTGGCCGTGGTGGCCACCCTGGTGGCACTGGTGGCCGGTGGCGCCAACGTCCGCAGCCGGCTGGTGGACACCATCGGGCCCGACGCCACCAAGCTGGCGCTCGCCATCGCCACCACCGCCACGCTGGGCAGCCTCTACCTGTCGGAGGTGGCGAACTTCATCCCCTGCCGGCTGTGCTGGATCCAGCGGGGGTTCATGTACCCGCTGGTCCCCCTGCTCGCCCTGGCCGAGTGGCGCCGCATCGCCATCCTGCAGCGGCTGGGCCTCCTGCTCGCCGGCGTGGGCGCCGGCGTGTCGATCTACCACGTGCTGCTCGAGCGCCTGCCGCAGCGAGACCGACATCTGCGCAGTGGAGAACCCTTGCACCTTGATCTGGGTGAACCGCTTCGGGTACCTCACCATCCCCACCATGGCGCTCGAGTGGGTTGCGGGGATCATCACGCTGCTGTCGCTGCGCTGGTGGTACAGGCGCCGCACGGCCTCGCCACCCCCGATGCGGTCGAGCGCACCGAGGAACCGCGGCCACGCCCCCAGCGTACGGCCGCCCCCTGGTGCGGCGCGCCGAGCCCGGGCGGCGGCGGTCCGGCGCTCAGGGTTGGAGCCAGTTCCCGGGTGATGCTGTTCGCCAGGCGACCGCGCCTCGAGCCACTGCTCGGCGCTCACCCACGGATGCGGCGGCAGAGGCGGCGATCCTCGCGCTCGAACGCCTCGGCGATGGCCAGGTAGCCAGCGGCCGAGCGGGCCTGCGTCACCGGATGGCGCCGCCGATCTCATCGCCGAAGCTTGCAGCTGCTCGAGCAACTCCTCCATCGGCCGACGCAGGGCGACGTCCATCAGCGACAGCAGGCCGACGATGAGCGCGGCCTCCTCGTCGCCGTGTTCAGCGCGGCCAACTGGGCGCAGAAGCGGCCGCACCAGACCGAGGGTGCCCAGGCTCCAGCCGGGTCCACCGCTGTCCTGGGTGGCCAGCCAGGATGTACACGATGCGACGCAGGCGGCCTGAGACCCGGAGTTGATGACCGCCTCGTGCAGCGAGGTGAGGCGCACAACGGCGGGCCCAGCGCGGCCGAGTTGGCCAGGCGCAGCACCTGGAAGGCGAGGTCGGCCACCCCGGAGATGAGCACGGTGAGGCGGTCGAAGGCCACGTCGTCGGCGTGCAGCGACGCCGCCAGCTGCAGCAGCACCGCCTGGTTGTTGCTGATGGCGGCCGGCCGTTCCAGCACCACCGGCTTCTTGAAGTAGCCCTGGAACAGGCTGATCGGGGCGTGGGCCATGGCCAGCAGCTGCTGTTCGGACTCGACCTTCTCGGCCAGCAGCAGGGCCCGCGGGGCGCGCTCGCCGAGCAGGCGGACGATGCGATCGAACTCCTCCGGGGAGACGGCCTGCACGTCCATCTTGATGATGTCGGCCAGCGCCAGGAGCGGGTCGAAGGCCGGGTCGCCGATGTAGTCGTCGAGGGCGATGCGGTAGCCGGCGGCCCGGGCCGCTTCGACGTGACCGATGAGCACGTCGTCCACCGTCACCCGTTCGAGGACCTCGAGCACGGTGCGCTCGGGCGGGAACACGGCGTAGTGCTGCTCGGCGAAGCAGCCGGCGCCCACGTTGAGGAACAGGTCGCTGCCACCCAGGAGCTGGTCGAGACCGAAGTCCATGACCGCCTTGCGGATGACCTGCAGGGTGACCACGTCGTCGTCGGGGTGCCACTGCTCGCCCTCGTCGACGCGCTGCAGCAGCTCGTAGGCGACGACGCGGCGCGAGGTGTCGAAGATCGGCTGGCGGGCCAGCAGGACCTTGCGGGTCCGGGTTTCAGTGGTGGCTGTGAGGTTCACACCGGCGATCCCTGAGCAGACGGTCGTTCCCAGCTTCGACACGTCATCGGCCGAAACCGCCATTTGCTGTATGCCCTCGTCAGGCGATGATCGAGCGCGCTCAGGGATCGCTCGAACTCGGGCCGGGATCTGTGGCGCACGCTACGGGACGCCTCAGCTCGAGCGGGGCTCCACCCACAGCGAGGCGGCGGCGGCCACCAGACGACCGTCGGCGGCGAACACGTTGGCGGCGGCCGCCCGCTTGCGGCCCTGCCAGCCGCTGCCCTCGCCGTCGAAGCCGACGATGGCGTAGCGCTCCCCCACCCGGATCGGCTCGTACACCTCGGCCCGGTAGCGCACCGTCAGCGCCCGCCGCCGCTGCGGGGCGTAGCCCACGAAGAACCCCTGGGCGCAGTCCATCGCCGTCCAGGCGACCGCGTCATCGAGCAGACCGTGCTCGTCGCCCACCCACGGCGGCGGCGTCCAGCGGGCGGCCACCCGGCCGCTGCCGTCGGCCAGCGGACCGGGCCACACCCCCATCGTCCGTTCCCGCAGCCCGCACGAGAAGCACTCGACGGCCTCGTGCTCGCCGTCGCTTTCCGGGGAAGCGTGGCTCATGGCCTCCGCCGTGCCGGGCACGGCGACCGGGTCGGTGCGGGCGGCCGCCGGCGGCCTCGTGCTTGGGCCTGCATGATGACGGTGGGCGCCGTCGCTACCTCCCAGCCCCCGTCGATCGTGGCTACCCGAGCGTGCGCTCGAGTGGGATCGGGGCCTGCAGGTCGATGACCACCGGTTCGCCCACGGCCTGGGCGAACCGGGCGGCAGAGTAGCCACCCTGACCGAGGCCGGGGCGGCCCTGGGCCCACCCGGGGATGGTCAGCGCGCCTCTCCATCAACGGACCCCGGCGCGCCTGACGTGTCGTACCGATCCCACTACTCCCACCGTGCAACCTCCTCAGCCGGGGCGGGCCGAGCGTAGCTGAGCCCGGACCGCCCCCCGGCCGGGCCGTGGGGCCCGCCGAAGGGCACTCGGCCTCTCGGTCCACGCCCGGGTCACGGACTACGGTCGGCATCGGAGCGCCGGAAGCCTGGTCGGCACACACCCTCGACATCGGAGGTCGTGATGACCGGTCACCAACGCGGCCCGGGACCCGCCAACCGTTCCACTCGCTTCGTGGGCCCGGCCGTGGAGCAAGGCCGGTGAGCACCGGGCTGGCCGTCCTGCTGTTCCTCGTCGGCGCCGCCGCGCTGGTGCGCATCGGCACCGCGCTGGCCGTCGCCGGTGACGAGCTGGCCGAGCAGAGCCGGCTCGGGCGGTTGTTCATCGGCACGCTGCTGGTGGCCTTCGCCACCTCGCTGCCCGAGGTCGCCACCGACGTGACCGCGGCGGTGAACGACGCACCCGACCTGGCGGTGGGCGACCTGTTCGGGTCGAGCATGGCCAACATGGCCATCCTCGCCATCATCGACCTGCGCCATCGGGGCCGGGTGTGGCCCGCCGCCGAGCTCGGCCACGCCCGGGTGGCGGCGGTGGCCATGGTGCTCACCGCCATCGCCGCACTGGCCATGCTGACCCCACCGGGGCTCTCGGTCGGCTGGGTCGGCTTCGACACCGTGCTGACCGCCGGGCTGTACGTGGCCGCCATGGCCTGGTTGCGCCGGGCGCCGTTGCCATTGCGAGGGTCGGTGCCCGGTAACGCACCGTTGCTCGTCCCGCTGCAGGAGCCGGTCGGGTTGGCCGGCGAGCACCGGACCGGCTCGCGTCGCGGGGCCGTGGTCCGCTTCGCCTCGCTGCGCTGGGCATCCTCGTCGCCGCACCGGTGGTGGCGCTGTCGGCCAAGCAGATCGCCGATGCCAGCGGTGTGGAGGAGACGTTCATCGGCACCACGCTGCTGGCGGTCACCACCTGCTGCCCGAGCCTGGTGGTGGCCCTGGCCGCCGTGCGCATCGAGGCCCACGACCTGGCGGTGGGCAACCTGTTCGGCAGCAACGCGGCCAACATGGCGGTGCTGCTGGTGTTGGACATCGCCTACCCGACGGCCCGATCCTGGCCGCGGTGGACCTGTTGCAGACCACCGTTATGGTGGGCGCCATGCTGCTTGCATATGGCGCTGGCGGTCGCGGCGTTGGTGGGCGGCACCGAGACCTGCATCCGCCGCCCCTCGAACCCGACGCGGTCATGCTGCTGGTGGCCTACGTCGGTGCCATCGTCGCCGTGGCCCGCCGCCTGAGACCGGCTCGCTGGCTGCGTACCTGCCGGTACCCCACACCTGCCCCCGGAAAAGCGACGCCGGCAGGCGGGTTTGGTCGGCGCGGGACGGGGAAACGACTGCTGCCATCGGCGGAACCACACCACGGAGGTGTTCTTTCAACGATGCATGCACTGGGCGTTGTGCTGTTCGTGATCGGAGCGATCTTGGCGTTCGCTGCGCATCGCGGTCACCGGGGTGGATCTGTACCTGGTGGGGGTGATCCTCATGGGCGCCGGCGTGGTGGCGTTCGTGGCCGGGTTGTTCCGGGATGCGCTGTTCACTCCGGCGCCGGTCGGAGCGGTGGCGCTGTCTCCGACGACGGCCGCCACGTGGTGGACGAGACCCGCACCGGTCTTCCCGATCCTGATTGGCTTCGCCGGGCTCCGAGCGACACCGACGAGACGGGCTGGCCGGGCGCGGCGAGTGCCGGCCCAGCCCGCGGCGGCCCCCAGCAGGACGAGCGCGACGCCGAACTCGAGCAGCGGCGCCACTGCGGTCCCACTGCGCGGTAGCTCGCCCCCGCCGGTTCGAGGCGGCTGCGCCTCGACCGGCAGCGGCGACCGCCACGAGGCTTCGGTTGTTGGAGGGGTCGGGGTCCGCTGGTCGGCGGAAACCGTTGCGTCCACGGTGACGGTGCGGCCTGGCGGGCGCCGCCTGCAGGTCGACGGTGGCCACGACGGTGCGCTCGAAGCCGGGCACGAGCGCATCCACCAGCGTGCAACGGATGCGCCGATCGATCGGGTCCAGTGGGCAGGGTGGGCTCCAGCCCGGGATCGAGGCGTCGAGGAGCGCGCCGGGCGGGTCGGCGGCCACCGTCACCACCACGCCGGTGCTGGTGGCCGGTCCGGCGTTGAACAGCGTCCAACGGAGCGAGGCCCGAGCCGGCTCGTGCCCGAGGAGGGGCGGCCCGGCCGTCAGGATCGCTTCGGCCAGGTCCACCTGGCCACGGTGGGCACCGGCCTGCCATCGAAACGGGACGGGCCAGGCGCCGCTCGTCATCGTTGGGATCGGGGTCCACGAATGCCGTCCCGCTGGCGTGCGGATGCTGACCTCGACGGTCGTACCGGCGGGTACGCCCACGTTGGTCAGCATCACCCCCGGCTGAGCGCGGCGCCCGCTTCAACGAGGCCGGGGTGCACGCAGCTCAGCTCACCTCCGGCGAACGGGGCGCAGGGTTGCTGAGCCACGTGCCCCGAGACCGCCACCACACCGGTCGGTATGCGGTAGGTCACGGTGATGCCGGACGCCGCCTGGGGGCCGTCGTTGGCCAGCACCGCATCGACTCGCACCACCGCAGCCGATGCGGTGGTCGGGACGGCGGTCAGGGCGGTGAGGCCCACATCGGCCACCGGCAGGGCGACCGGGTCGGCGCCGAACACGAAGCGGATGACCGCGCTGTCATGCACCGGTGAGGGATCGGTGGGGTCAACGCCCACGGCGACGGGGACCGCGACCTCGGTGCCGGCGGGCAGCGAGACGTTGCGAAAGGCGACCACAGCGGTGGTGCTGCCCCCCGCCGGGAGCGGCCCGCCGAGCGTGCAGACCAGCCGACCGACATCGGCCGCCCCGCACGCACTGCCCCCGAGGTAGGAGCCGGTGACGCGCACACCGGCCGGTAGGTCGAGGCTCAGGACCACGTCGGCGGCGGCGCCCGAGCCGACGTTGGTCAGCTCGATGGTGGCGTCGGCCTGGTCGCCGATCAGCTCGGCGGGCGGGAGCGACACGGCGGCGATGCGCAGCTGCGGGCCGCCCTGGTCTTGCCGGCCGGCGGCCGGCGCCGCTGCGCTCACCAAGACGAGCAGCGCCACGAGGATGCCGACGAGCACGCTCTCCGGGGCGTTGCGGCGCGCTCGGGGCGTGACCATGTGGTCGTGTTGCCGGCGCTGACGCTCGGGGATCGTGCCTGCCATCGTCGACCTCCCGCTTCCGCACTGCGCCTGGCCGCGTCGGCCCGCGTCGGCCGCCCCGGAGGACCGGGCGCCATCGTGAGTCTCCCGCGAGCCGCCCGACCGGTGCAGAGGCGAACGCCACCGCCCCGCCCGGCGAAGGCATCGTGACGCCCGGTCAACCTGACCGGGGATGTCAGCTTTGGGCGCAGATGACGGCCGAATGGAGCACACCGACGACGTGACCGACGTCGATGGCTCCCGGCCCGACGCGTGGGGCTACCTCGTCGACGTGCGCGAGCGGGGCCTCGACCGCACCGTGGCCGACTACCGGTGAGATCGACTGCGGGAGGGCGGCGACCGCTGGCGCGCGGTCCGCCTGCCGCCCGCCTGACACGACCACGCGGACATCGGCGATCATGTGAGCGCGAACGGGGCCCGCGACTCGGCCGCCCCGGGCGTCACGGGCCAGGACGACGAGGACGTGGGGAGGCCGATGTGAGCAGGAACCTGACGGGCGTGCATCTCGTGGTGGGCGGCTACCCGCCTGCGAGCCCGGCGGCGCACGACATGGATTTCGTGCGGCTTCGCCTCTTGCAGGAGCTCTCGGGTCACGAGGCGATGCAGGGCCGTCACAGCACCGTCGCCTCCGACTACCGCGGGATCGAGCGCTGGCTGCCAACCGCCGACCTGCTGGTGACCTATGTCGCCGGGCCGGTCCCGACCGACGGCGAGCACGCCGAGCTGACGCGCTGGCTCGAGGCGGGAGGACGCTGGTTGGCGCTGCACGGCACGAGCGGGGGCAAGGCCGCCCGGGTCGAGCACCACGGCCGCCCGGCACGGATGATGGTGCGTCAGCCCCACCACGACACCATCGGTGGCTTCTTCCTCAACCACCCGCCCATCCAACGGTTCACGGTGCACGTCGCCACCTCGCACCCCCTCACCGCCGGCCTGCCGGCGAGCTTCGAGGCGGTCGACGAGCTCTACCTCGTCGAGCTGCGTGATCCGGCCCACACCGAGGTCCTTCTCAGCACCAGGCTCGACGCCGACCCCTCGCCGCCCGGGTTCGGGTTCGCCTACGAGGCCGACACCTCAGCGCTCGACGCCGCCGGCACCAGAGCGCTCGGTTTCGTCCACCACGTCGGCGCGGGTGCGGTGGCCTACGTCGCCCTCGGCCACGCCCACTCGCCCGCCACCAACGGCCAACCGTTCGTCCACCCCTCGGTCACCGCCGACGGGACCACACCGACCACCTTCCACGGCATGTGGGAAGACGCCACCTTCCTCCAGCTCGTCCACAATGCCATCGGCTGGGGCCTCGCCGAGCGTTGAGCGCCGCTCCGGCACCTCGGTCCCGAGCGCACGGCAACGCGCTCACGACAGCACCATGGGCGGCACCGATGGACCAAGGCGGCGACGGCCGGTCGTCCCTGATCGAACCGGCACGGCCGCGGTGCGTCTGCTAGCACAGGCCGCCAGCCGGCCGGCGAGGGCCGGGCTCGGTCCCGGGAGGGATGATGGGTGACGGAGCGAGTGGGCACGGGCACCGTTGGGTGGCGCTCGCCGCGGCGGCGCTGTCGGTGGCCGGCTGGGTCCTGGCCGGCGCAGCCGGGACCAGCGGCGCGCAGGGCGGAGGGATCGACCTCGCGGTCACCTCGGTGAGCCCCTCGTACGTGCCGTGGAGCACCTCGCTGGTACGGGTCGACGTGGGCATCGCCAACCAGGGCAGCGAGGACGCGCCCGAAGCGTCGGTCACCTTCACCCCGCCGCCCGGGGTCACGCTGGTGGCGGCGTCGATCGCCACCGTCGACTGCGATGCACCCGCCGCCGACGGATCGGTGCGCTGCTCGCGCGGCGCGCTCGGCGCCGGGGTGAGCACCTCCGCGTCGGTGACGGCGGTGAACACCGGCCTGCCCGGCGGTTCCGACGTGACGCTGTCGATCACGCTGGCCAGCACGGGCATCGACGCCGACCCGTCGAACAACACCAGGCTCGTGCCGCTCCTGTACGACGCAGGACCGATCCCGACCGCTCCGGGCGTCGCGACCGCCCAGCTGATCCTGGGGCCGCCG
Source organism: Acidimicrobiales bacterium (assembly GCA_041394365.1). Classification (GTDB taxonomy): domain Bacteria; phylum Actinomycetota; class Acidimicrobiia; order Acidimicrobiales; family CAIXPF01; genus CAIXPF01. The sequence continues at coordinate 2,172 of JAWKIM010000008.1, read as the reverse complement.
GTCATCTCGACGGTCGCCACGCTCAGCTCGTTCACGATCGACCTGCCCCTCTTCAACGCCGGGCCGGCCGATGCGGCCAACGTGCGCGTCGTGTTCGCCCTCAGCGCCGGGCTCACCCCGCTCGACGCGTTCATCTCCGCGGCCACACCGCCGTGCCCGTTCGACGCCGCCACGCTGACGGTGACCTGTTCCCTGCCGAGACCGGTGCGCGCCACGTCGCAGGAGTCGGTGCACCTGCAGGTGTCGTCGACCGCGCCGGAGGCCGGCGTGGCGCCGGCCGTGACGGTCACCGTGCTGTCCGACACGCTCGACGCGGCACCGGCGGACAACTCGGCGACCATTGCCCTGCCCGGGCCGACGGCCGACCAGCGCGCCACCCCGCCCACGGTCGCCGCCGGTGCTGCGCTGCCGTTCACCGGCCGCCGCACCGAACCCATCGTGATCGTGGGCCTGCTGGTGCTCGGCACGGGGTGCTGCCTGCTCGCACCGGTCGCCGGCCGCCGTACCTGAACGAACAGCGCGGCCACGAGGCGGCGGCGGTGATGTCGACGGCGGGGTAGGTTGCGGCGATGGCTGACATCCACGGGACCTGTGACGAGCGATTCGGTGCGGCCTGCGACGCGTTCGCGGCGAACTTCGACAAGGGTTTCGACGTCGGTGCCAGTGTGGCGGTGTACCTCGACGGGGAGCCCGTGGTGGACCTGTGGGGCGGCCACCGCGACGCGGAGGCCACCGAGCCGTGGGAGCGCGACACGATCATCAACGTCTGGTCGACGACGAAGACGATGACGTTCGTGGCCGCGCTGCTGCTGGCCGACCGGGGGGAGATCGACCTCGACGGGCCCGTCGCCACGTACTGGCCGGAATTCGCCGCCAACGGCAAGGACGGGGTCCTCGTGCGCCACCTGATGGCGCACACCGCGGGCCTGCCGGGTTGGGACGAGAAGATCGCCGGCGAGGACCTCTACGACTGGGAGAGGATCACCTCGCTGCTGGCTGCGCAGGCACCGTGGTGGGAGCCCGGTACCGCGTCCGGCTACCACGCCGTCAGCCAGGGCTACCTCATCGGCGAGGTCGTGCGCCGCGTGACCGGGCAGAGCTTCGGCACGTTCTTCCGCCGGGAGATCGCCGAGCCCCTCGGCGCCGACTTCCACGTGGGCACCCCCGCCGAGTGCGACGATCGGGTGGCGCTGGTCATCCCGCCGGGGCGGCCGGAGCGGCCCGAGGTGATGCCGCCGTTCCTGGTCAAGACCATGACCAACCCGTTCCTCAACTTCAAGCAGGCGTGGGACGTCGACTGGCGCCGCGCCGAGATCCCCGCGGCCGGCGGCCACGGCAACGCCCGCTCGGTGGCGGCGGTGCAATCGGTGCTGTCCTGCGGCGGCGAGGTGCGGGGCACGAAGCTGTTCTCCGAGGCCACCGCCCGCCGGGTGCTCGAGGAGCAGGCCTACGGCCCCGACCTCGTCATCGGTGACCACCTGCGCTTCGGCATCGGCTACGGCCTCAACTCGCCCGAGCTGCCCATGGGCCGGGGTGATGCGATCGCGTTCTGGGGCGGCGCCGGCGGCTCGCTCATCGTCAACGACCTCGATCGCCGCCTCACGTTCGCCTACGTGATGAACGTGATGCGCAACGGCACCGTCGGCGACGAGCGCAGCGCCGCCATCCTTGACGCCGTCTACGACGCGCTCGACGCCTGACCCGACCGCAGGAGGGGTGACATGACCGACACCACGATCACCGTCGAGGAGTTCCGCCGTGCGGCGCAAGCCTGGATGACCGCGAACCTGCAGCCGCGGACGCGCGGCCTGCGCGCCATACCGGTCGAGACGGTGGAGCAGCTGGCCGGGCAACGAGCGCTGCAGAAGCGGTTGTTCGACGGTGGGTTCGCCGGCATCACCTACCCGGCCGAGTACGGCGGGCGCGGGTTGACGGTGCGCCACGAGCGGGCCTTCAACGAGGAGGGGCGGCGGTTCGTCCTGCCCGACCTGGGCGTCGCCGGGCACGTCACCATGGGGCCGATCGGCCGGTCGATCGCGGCCCACGGCTCACCCGAGCTGAAGGCCCGGCACCTGCCGCGCATCCTGGCCGGCGAGGAGCTGTGGTGCCAGTTCTACTCGGAGCCGGAGGCCGGGTCGGATCTGGCCGGCATCCGCACCCGGGCCACACGCG